>DASYFR010000040.1:0-8258 GCA_036498325.1 Solirubrobacteraceae bacterium | reverse complement strand
AGGCCATCTCGACGCGCTGCTCACGCGTCTCGCCGAGGTTCAGAATGCCCCCGACGCAGGTCTCAAGGCCTGCCTCGCGCACGGCGGAGATCGTGCGCAGGCGACCCTCGTAGCGGACGGTGCTGGTGACTTCGTCGTAGTAGCTCTGCGCCGTCTCGACGTTGTGGTGCACGCGCTGGATGCCGGCCCCGCGCAGCTGTGTAGCGCGGTCGGCGGAGATGTGCCCGACCGAGGCGCAGCGCTTGAGGTTGGTGTGCTCGGAGACCAGGCGCACGCCTTCGAGGTACTTCTGAAAGTCGCGCTTGGACAAGCCTTGGCCCTGCGTGACCATGCAGAAGCGATGCGCGCCGGCGGCCTCGGCGGCGCGGGCGTGTTCGAGCACCTGCTCGGGCTCCATCATCGCGTGCATCGGCGTCTCTGCGTCGGCGAAGCGCGACTGCGCGCAGAAGCCGCAGTCCTCCGCGCAGCCGCCAGACTTGGCGTTGACCAGCGAGCACATGTCCGTCGAGTCCGAGAAGCGCTCGACGCGCGCCTGCCAGGCGCGCTCGATCAGCGCCTCGATCTGTTGGCGATCCTCGATCTCACCGAGGCGCAGAGCCTCGTCGCGAGTGATCAACGGCGGCATGCCGCGGAGATTATGGAGCGTTGCGGACGGCTCGGCCGAGTCGCCGGCGTGCCTCTAGGAGCCGGTCCAGCGGGGCGCGCGCCGCTCGGCGAAGGCGCGCATGCCCTCCTGCATGTCCTGCGAGGCAAACGATGCCCTGCGCAGCTCGATCAGCTCCTGTTCGACGTCCTCGTCGAGCACGCCCTCGGCCGCCAGCAGAGCCTGGATGACTCGCTTATTGCCCGTCTGCGACAGCGGCGCATTGTCGGCCAGCTCGCCGGCGAGCTCGAGCGCCAGCGCCTCCAACTCGTCCTCGGCTGCGACACGCGTGACTAGCCCCCATTGCAGAGCTGTCGCGGCGTCGATGTGCCGGCCCAGCAGGAACAGCTCGCGCGTGCGCGGCGCGCCGATCGCGTCGATGAAGCGGCGCAGGCCCGTGTGCGAGTAGACCAGGCCGAGCTTGGCCGGCGGCATGCCGAGCTTGATCTCCGCACGCGCCACGCGCAGGTCGCAGGACAGCGCGAGCTCCAGCCCGCCGCCGATCGTGTGCCCCGGCAACATCGCCAGCGTCGGGCGGGGGAACGCTTCCAGCGCGTCGATCGCTTCGGTGAACGGATGCGCCACCAGGCGCTCGGCGGGCGCGATGCGCGTGACGAGCCCCCACCCGAGCGCCGTCGCCGCGTCGATGTAGGAGCCGAGCAGGAACAGCTCGCGCGTGCGCGCGGCGCCGATCGCGTCGATGAAGCGGCGCAGGCCCGTGTGCGAGTACACGAGGCCGAGCTTGGCGGGCGGCATGCCGAGCTTGATCGCATCCTTGGCGACGCGCAGGTCGCAGGCGAGCGCCAGCTCCAGGCCGCCGCCGATCGTGTGGCCCGGGAGCATCGCGAGCGTCGGGTGGGGGAACGCCTCGAGCGCGTCGATCGCCTGCGTGAAGGGGTGCGCGACGAGCCGCTCGGCGCGCTCCTCGAACTCCTCGGCGGGAATCTCACCGATGTCGTAGCCGGCCGAGAACATCCCGTGTGCCCCCGTGATCAGGACGCAGCGAGCCTGCGAGCCGGGCGCCGACAGCTCGGCGAGCGTGTCGCTGATCGCGTCGAGGATCGGGTGATCGAGCGCGTTGCGCTTGACCGCGTTGGAGATCGTCAGCCGGACGACACCGTCGGCCGGCTCGTCGATCAGCAGCTTGCCGTCGGCGAGCTCGCGGGGGGGAGCGGGGGCGGACACCGCCCGACAGGCTAGTCGAGCACGACCAGCGTGTCGCCCTCGTTGACCGCCTGGCCCTCCTCGCAGCGGATCTCCACGACCCTGCCCGCGTCTTCGGCCTCGACCGGCATCTCCATCTTCATCGACTCCAGGATCGCAACCGTGTCGCCCTCCTCGATCGCGTCGCCGACGGCGCACTCGATTTTCCATACCGTGCCCGTGATATGAGCCTCGACGTCAGTCATCTCGTCCTCCATCCGGTGTCGCGAAGCCGCTGGGCTCATGACAATAGATAGCGCCGCCGACCGATCGCCGCATGTGCGCGTCCTCGTCGCGGCCCGCGACGAGGACGATCGCCTCGGCGCGACGCTCGCCGCGCTCGGGCGCGCCTTCCCCGGGGCGCCCGTGTGGGTCGCCGACGACGGCTCGCGTGACGCCACCGCGACGGTTGCGCGCGCGGCGGGCGCGCACGTGGTGCGCAGCGAGCGGGTGATCGGCAAGGGGGCCGCGATGAGCGCCGCGGCACGCGCCGCGCTGGGCCACGGCGGCGCGGAGGGCGGGGCGGAAGCCGTGTTCGTGCTCTGCGACGGTGACCTCGCGGACTCCGCGCGCGAGCTCGTCGCACTCGCCGACGCGGTCGTTCGCGGCGAGGCGGACCTGGCGATCGCGGTCTTCGCCACGCGCGCCGGCGGCGGGCTGGGTCTCGCGGTCGGCTTCGCCCGCTGGGCGATCCGTGCGCGCTGCGGGCTGCAGACGCGCGCTCCGATCTCCGGGCAGCGCGCCCTCAGCGGCGCGGCGCTCGCGCGCGTGCTGCCGTTCGCGGCCGGCTACGGGATGGAGATCGGCATGACGATCGACGCCGTCCGCGCGGGCCGGCGCGTCGTCGAGCTCGAGCTGAACCTGTCCCATCGCGCGAGCGGACGCACGCTCGCCGGGTTCCTGCACCGCGGCCGCCAGCTGGTGGACTTCGCGCGCGTCTACGGTCGCCGGCGCCCCGCCCGGGCGGCGCACGGCGCGTAACCTTGCGCTCCCGTGGACGTAAGATCGCTCAGATGAGCGAGCTGGCGCCGATGCGTGAGCAGGTCTACACCGACACGCGGCCGAAGGAGTACTTCGACCGCTTCCACGCGCGTGCGCGCGCGCGCGAACCGGACTGGGTGTACGAGGCCGTGCGTGTGATCACCTCGCTGTACTCCTACACCTTCCTGCGCGCGCGGGCGATCGCCGTCGAGAACGTTCCCGGCCGCGGCGCCGTGATCCTCGCGCCGAATCACTTCTCGTTCATGGACCACTTCCTGATCGGCGCCTTCATCCGCCGCAAGGTCCGCTTCATGGCGAAGTCGCAGCTGTTCAAACGACCGATGCAGTTCGTCTACTCCCACGGCGGCGTCTTCCCGGTGCGCCGCGGCGCGCGCGACGAGGAGACGTTCGTGACCGCGCGCGCGGTGCTCGCCCGCGAGGGCGCGATCGCGATGTACTGCGAGGGGGGGCGCTCGCGCACGGGCAAGCTCTCCGAGCAGGCCAAGCGCGGCATCGGCCGCCTGGCGCTCGAGACGGGGGCGCCGATCGTGCCGATCGCGATTCACGGCTCCTCGCGCGTGCGCAACTGGAAGCGCCTGCAGTTCCCGCGCGTGACCGTCCACTACGGCGAGGCGATCCGCTGGGATCCGATCGAGGCGCCGACGCGCGAGCAGCAGCAGGCGGTCGCCGACGAGGTGCTGCTGGAGATCCGCGCCCTCTACGCCGGCCTGGAGGAGCACGGCCGCAAGGGCATCCTGCGGCGTCTGCGCGAGCAGCGTCGCGCCGGCCGGCGCGCGCCCGAGGGCGCGGCTGTCGCCTGAGGTGGAGCACCGTCGGGGCGCGCGCCTAGGGTTGCGCGCATGAAGCCGGACGCGCAGCGATCGACGCAGCGCCTCGAGGTCGGCGAGGTGATCGGCCGCGTGTTCGCCATCTACGTCGACCAGGCGCCGGTGCTGATGCCCGCAGCGGCCGTCGTGTTCGTGTTCACCGGGGTCCTCGCCACGCTGCTCACGAACGCCGGCTCGGGCACGCAGTTCCTGGCGCTGCTGATCGGCCTCGTCGCGACGACGCTGTTCACGGGCATGGTCGTCGAGCTCGTCGCCGACGTGCAGGACGGGCGACGCGACGCGAGCCCAGGGCAGCTCCTGCGCGCTGTCGCGCCCGTGCTCTGGCCGCTGATCGGCGTCGCCTTCGCGGCCGCCCTCGGCGAGCTCGTCGGATTCGTCCTGCTCATCGTCCCCGGCCTGATCCTGCTGAGCGTCTGGTCGGTCGCCGCGCCCGTCGTCGTGCTCGAGCGCCCGCCCGGCCTGCGGGCGCTGAGGCGTAGCCGGGAGCTCGTCCGCGGACACGGCTGGCAGGTGTTCGCGGTGATCGTCCTGCTCGACCTGCTCCTCGGCATCGGCGCGGGCGCTCTGGACCTCGCCGCGGAAAGCGCCGGCACCGGCGTGGGGCTCGTCGTGAGGGTCGTCCTCGGCGTGCTCACCGCGCCCTTCGCCGCGCTCGCCGCCGCCGTCCTCTACTTCGAGTTGCGCGCGCGGGCGGCGGCGAGGCCGGGCGTCGAGGACACGCCCGCCGCGGCCGGCTAGCTAGGCTGCGGCGCGAAATGCCCAGCGCGGACCGATCGCGGCTGCTCCGCGAGGACCTGCTGGCGGGCGTCGCGGTGCTCGTGGCCCACTGCGGCCCGGGGAGCGCGCCCGCCGGCGCGCACGCGGCGGCCGTGGAGGAGCTGTGCGGCGAGCTCGGCGCGAGCGTCGCGAGCTGTGCTGCGGACGCCGCCGGCGGCGGCGAGGAGGAGGAGGCCGCACTCGAGCGCACGCTGGAAGCTGCGCGCAGGGAGCTGGGGGAGATCGACATGCTCGTGATCGACGCCGCCGCGCTGTTCGCGGCGATCGCCGCCGAGCCGGCCGCCGACGCGGGCGAGCGGGCGACGTTGATCGGCTGCCTGCAGGCGAGCTGGAACATCACGCGGATCCTCGTCAACAGCGCGTTCCTCGCGCGCAGCGCGGGCGAGCGCGGCGGACGGATCGTCTACATCGCGCCGGCGCCCGGCGCGGGAGCGCACGCCGAGGCCGCCCGTGCGGCGCTCGAGAACCTCGCGCGCACGCTCTCGATCGAGTGGGCCAGGTACGCCATCACGCCGGTCACGATCGCTCCGGGGACGGCCACGCCCGCCGGCGAGGTCGCCGCGCTGACGGCCTACCTGGCCTCGCCCGCGGGCGCCTACTTCTCCGGCTGCCTGCTCGACCTGCGCGGTCCCGGCGGGCGCTGAGGGCGTCCGCCCGGCGCCGAGCCCGCATCCCTGCCGGGGCGCCGAGGCGCATCGGGGGCGACCCGAGACGCGTCGGCCCCCGGCGCGCGGGCGGTGTGGGTCAGCCGCTCATCCCGCCGAACATGCCGCCGGTCACGTGCAGGGTCTGGCCGTGCACGTAGTTGGACCAGGGGGAGCACAGGAAGAAGACGCCGCCGGCGGCCTCCTCGGGGCTCGCGGGGCGCCCGAGCGGGATCAGCATGGAGGCCATCCCGCGCATCTGCTCGGGGATGCCGAGCTGGATCTTCTCGCCGTCCTTTTCCATCGTGTTCTCGTCGACCTTCGCCTGCGTCAGGCGCGTGTCGATGAAGCCGAAGGCGACGGCGTTGACGTTGACTTTGAACTGACCCCACTCCTTGGCGACGGTTTTCGTCAGGCCCACGACGGCGGCCTTGCCGGCCGAGTAGTTGGCCTGGCCGGCGTTGCCGAAGGTGCCGGAGGTCGAGGACACGTTGACGATCTTGCGGAACACCTCCTTGCCTTCCTCCTTCTCCTTCTTGGCCGGCTCGCGCAGGTGCGGCGCGGCTGCGCGGATCACGCGGAAGGGCACCACGGTGTGGATGTCGAGCATCGCCTGGAAGTGCTCGTCGGACATCTTGTGGATCGGCGCATCGAGCGTGTAGCCGGCGTTGTTGACGACGATGTCGAGCTTGCCGAACGAGTCGATCGCCTTCTGCACGAGCTGGTCGGGGACGCCGGGCTTGGTCAGATCGCCGGCGAACACGGCCGTCTCGCCGGCGATCTCGCCGGAGGCCTGCTCGGCGACGTCGCCGTCGAGGTCGTTGATCAGAACCTGAGCGCCCTGCGCGACGAGCAGCTCCGCGGTGGCGCGGCCGATCCCGCGCGCAGAGCCCGTGACGATCGCCGACTTGCCGTCGAGTACTCCCATAGCTTTCGCTTCTCCTTGTCGTTTGCCGTGCGCGGAGGTTATCCGAGCGCCGACGAGGAGGCGGTGGCTCAGGCGGTGATGATGACGCCGAAGTCCTGCGTGTAGATGCCGCCGCGCTGGCCGTGCGCGACGGAGCTCGGCAGTCGCTCCGAAACGCCGATCGCAGTGTCCCGGTAGCGCGGGTCGAGGATGTTGGCGCGGTGCCCCGGCGAGGCCATCCAGGCGGCCACGATCGCCTTCGGCGTGCCGAGCTGGGCGCCGCCCCAGCCGATGTTCTCGCCGATCGCATAGCCGATCCGGGAGCTGTAGATGTAGCCGGCGTCGCGCAGCCGCGCCAGCAGCGTCAGCCCGCCCGGCCCGTTGTGTTCGAAGTAGTCGGCGCCAACCATGCTGTCGGTGTGACCCTGAGCGGACTGCCGCAGGGCCGCGTTGGGCTGCAGGGCGCGCTCACCGTTGGCCGCGCGTTCGCGGTTGACCAGACACAGCGTCGCGGCGCGGATGCGGTCGAGGTTTTCTTCGCTGGGGCGCAGTTCTGCGTCCTGACAGATGCCGTCGGGGCCCGCGAGGTGGGAGCGCCCGGTGCGGTGCTTGGAGGCCTTGTGCCGCGCCGTCCCGTGGTGCTTCGTGGCCCTGTGGTGCGCCGCCCTGTGGCGTGTCGCGGCGTGGCGGCAGCGGCGGGGGCGGTGGGTCTGGCGCACGCTTGCAGCGTGGCCGTGCCCGCGCGTGGCGGCGCCGCAGTGCGCTGCACGACGGGCGGGCGAGCGCGCGGCGTGTGCGCGCGGGCTCGCGAGGAACAGCCCGAGGGTCAGGAGCACGAGGGCGATGAGCCACGCAGGACGTCTGAGATCCACGCGCTCGCATCGGCCGCGTGCGCGCGCGAGTTGAGCATCGTGGGGAGCTTTGGACGTGTCTGTGCAGCTCTACGGAGGCCCCCGCAGCTCTACAGCGCGAGGATGCGCCCGAGGATCTCGCGCATGATCTCGTCGCTGCCCCCGCCGATCGGGCCGAGGCGGGCGTCGCGGGCGGCGCGCTCGATGAAGTGCTCGCGCATGTAGCCGGCGCCGCCGTGGATCTGCAGGCAGGCGTCCATCAGCTCGAACGAGGCCCGCTGCGTGAGCAGCTTGGCCATCGTCACCTCCTTGAGCGGCTCCTCGCCGGCGACGAAGCGCCGCAGCGCGTCGTAGGTGACGCAGCGGCAGGTGTGCACAGAGGTGGCGAGGTCGGCGAGCTTGTGGCGGATCGCCTGATGGCCGGAGAGGGGGCGCCCGAAGGCGCTGCGCTCGCGGGCGAACTCGGCGGTCCGCTCCCACGCGATCTGCATCGCGCCGACCGCGCCGAGCGCCATCGCCAGGCGCTCCCACTGGAAGTTGGCCATGATCAGCTTGAAGCCGCCGTGCAGCTCGCCGAGCAGGTTCTCCTCCGGAACGAAGACGTCCTGGAAGGCGATCGTGGCCGTGTCCGAGGCGTGCCAGCCGAGCTTCTCGAGCTTCGCCGACTCGACCCCCTCGCCGCGGTCGACGAGCAGGAAGGAGATCCCGCCGTGGCCGCCCTCGGGCGTCGTCTTGACGGCCGTCACGATGAAGTGCGCGCGCACGCCGTTGGTGATGTAGGTCTTCTCGCCGTTGACGAGGAAGCCACCGTCGACGCGGTCGGCGCGCGTCGCGAGCGCCGCCACGTCCGAGCCGGCGCCGGGCTCGGTGATGGCGAGCGCGCCGATCCGCTCACCGCGGATGGCGGGCACGAGATAGCGCTGCTTCTGCTCCTCTGAGCCGAACTTCCAGATCGGCGGCGTGGCGATGTTGACGTGCGCGCCGATGCCCGCGGCGGTGCCCCCCGAGCCGGCGCGGGCGAGCTCCTCGCAGAGGACCGCCTCGTGCAGGTGGTCGCCGCCCTGCCCGCCGTATGACTCGGGGTACTTCAGCCCGAGCAGGCCCTGGGCGGCGAGCTTGGGAAAGACCTCGTCGGGGAACCAGCGCTCCTGCTCCCACCGCGCCGCATGGGGCGCGAGCTCGCGCTCGATGAAGCCGCGGACGGACTGTCGCAGCTCCTCGTGCTCGTCCTCGAACGGCGGCTGCAGCGGCAACGTCTACAGACCGTAGGAGCGCCCGATGACCTCGAGCATGATCTCGTCGGTGCCCGCGCCGATGCGGTTCAGGCGCATGTCGCGCCAGACGCGCTCGACGTTGTACTCCTTCATGTAGCCGGCGCCGCCGTGGATCTGGATGCACTCGTCG
>DASYFR010000039.1:0-83785 GCA_036498325.1 Solirubrobacteraceae bacterium | reverse complement strand
CTTGCCGTCCCCGTCCAGTCGTCATTGACTTCCTCCGCAGTGGTAGCGATCCAGCGCTCGGACACAGCCCCACCAAGAGGCCTCCCCCGCTGATCTGGTGACTGGCGATCTTGCTCCCCGCCGCGAGCACTTCTACACGGCCGCGGAAGCCAGGGCAAGAGTTAACGGCCAGGAAAGCCCCTTAAGGGCAAATGTGAACGGTCTTGCGCATCGCCCGCCGGACCGCTCGTTCCGACCGGCGCATGCAACAGATTCAACGCTTGGAGCTAGTCGTGCTGCCCGGCCAGTGCCTGTGCCGTCCGTTCGCCATGCGGCGTAAGACGCCACGCGTTGCGCTTCCCCGCACCGTCGGAGCTCTTGCTCGCCAAGCCCTCCTCGAGCAGACGTGACAGCAGCATTGAGATCTGCGACTTCTGGGCGACGCCGATGCCAGCGGCAACTTCGCCGTTGCTCGAGGCCGGATGCTCGGCAAGGAAGCGCATGCACTCACGCGCGCGACGAGCCCTCGGGTTCCCGAGGATCTCGGGAAGTGGCGGGCTGGCCGAGGCAGTTGACCAAGCGTGTCGCCGCGGGTGCCGGCCGGAGTCCCGAGCCGCAATGGCAAGCGCGAGCTCGCGGGCACGCGCAATCTCACGTGCGACCGCCGCCTCGTCGGCAAACGGGGCGAGGAGCGTCGCCGCGACCGGCCCCAACAGCTCGATCAACGGGCGCCGCTCGCGCTCGATGAGACGTTCGTAGACGACGCCCATCACCGCAGCCAGCGCTCCCTCAGCAGCGAGCGGAGACGGATGGGACACGGCGCCCTCGATCCGTTCGGTCACGGATGTCCGAAACGACGCAATCATCAGCTGGCGCCGCTGGAGTAGCGCCGGACTACCCCTGAGGGACTCCACCAGGCAGACACGCGCCAAACCGGGCTCGGCGTCAAAGAACGACAGGACCGCGCCCAGAGCCACGACCAACCCCTCGAGCCAGGTTTCCGTGCCGTCAAGCGCCGTGACCGTAAGGGTCCTCACCTCCCTCAGGGCATCTTCGAGGACGGCTACCACGCATCCCTCGAGGCCGTCAAACAGCTCGTAGAACGTTCGGCTAGACACCCCTGCACGCGACACAACCAGCCCCACCGAAGTGTTCGGAAGGCCTCGCTCCGCGACCACGTCCACTAGTACACGCAGGAGCGTGCGGCGGCGCATGTCTGCACGGGAGGTCGGCCAGCTGCTCGGACTCATGACACCGGTCAAGCCAGCGTCGCCATCAATCGAGCCGGCCAGCGCAAATGATTGCATCCACATAGCTGGTCGAACAGTCATGGCTTGGACTAGCTGTAGTTCCTGAGGACGTTGTTCATCCGGGCCTCCTTGGAGGCTTGTAGCCAACCAGTCCCAAGGAGGACACCGGATGAAGCTGCACGCTAAACGCTCGCCTCACCGTCAAGGGCCGCGAGCTGCCGCGTGCAACGCAGCGGTCGGGGCGCGACCCAGAAGCGCTCCTCGCGCTCGATAAGGAACTGCAAGAGCCAGGCGAGGGTCTGACTCGTCACCGTTGCCCCCTCGTTCACTGGGAGTCCGCGGGCGGCGAGCGTGCGTCCGCGAGTGGCCAGGACACGAACAGCGAGAACCTCGGCGAGCTCGTCGGCCAGCGTGCTCTTGCAGCCCCGTGGGCGCCAGTTAGGGCTATCCGCATCAGCCAATGCTACGGCTCGCTATTTGAGAACCACCCCGCCGGACCGCCGCGGACTCTACTCCTAGTGCTATCCGCGATCGACCTAACCCCACAGGGCTTGGCGATTGGAGCTAGGGGGACCGCAGCGGCGTTTCTGCGGTCCTTTGCGGTCACCAGTGCCGGAAACAGCCGCGAACAGGGTAGAACAGCGTCCCACGAGTCCCAGCGTGTTCGCGGATCTTCCCGCGAGGTCCCGGCTTTCCGGAAAATGAACCTGTCGGGGAGACAGGACTCGAACCTGCGACCGCCCGGCCTTCAGCCAGACTACGCGGGTTTGGCTACGTTCGGCTTGGCTCTGTAGAGCCGAATCCGCAAATGTGCGCTCAACCCTATTCGCTCAAAACAGAACACGGATAGAACATGAGCGGGTATGGCCCGCAGGGTCCACGAGCAACCACTCCATCCCGATCGCGACCCCCTCCTCCGGTTCTGCTCCAACGTTCGAGTCCACTCCAGCCATTCTCGGCAGATCCCGGCCGCCGGGCGCCCGCAACGACGACGCGCCGGGGGCACTGGATCGTCGCGCGCCGGATCCCGCGATCGAAGGGCACCAAAAAGGCACCACTCCCGTCACCAAGTCGAACCTCTGGAATCCGATCGATCGCCGGATATGGGACGCTTGCTCCATGCGCGGCTTCGACGTCGTTCCCCTGCGCGGTCCGGAGGGGCCGCGTCGAGACCTCGAGCTACTGACCGCAAGCCAGCGGGTCGAGGTGTTCGAACGGCTGGAGGGGGTGAGCAACAACGATCTCTTTGCGATGGGAAGGCTGAGGTGGCCCCGCGGCGAACACGGAGCATGGGTCTACCTCAGGCTGGGCGAGTGGTTCTTGCTCTGCCAATGGGACAAGGGTCAGCCCGGCCTCTGGCGCGACGGGATCGGCCGCGGCACGCTCACCATCTGCCGCCTCGCGGACGGACCCGGGTTCGACGAGATCCTCAAAGAGCGAGAACGGGCCGCGAAATGAACGTGCCGCTCACCGACCTTTCCCCAACTCGGCGCCCAGCGCGCGCGTACATCCCCGACTGCGTGGCGGTTGCGTGCACGGTCCTGGGCATCGTCTTCGCCCCAAAGGTCGACACCGGTCATCCAGCCAGCTCACTATCGCCGTTCTTCGCAACCGTTGCGACGGTCAGCGTCACGCTGGTCGTCGCGATAGCCCTTTTCCAGGCCCCGCTGGCAAGCAGCGCTGCGCATCGTGCGCGCGGCTGGCTGAGTGGGTGGACGTTCCTCTATCTAGGTCTCGCGACGATCGTCGCGACGCTCGCCGCGACCGGCACCCTTGACTCGGGAGCATATCGTTGGCTGTTTGGGTTCAGCGTCGGCCCCGGAGTCGCCGGTCTCGTGACGGTCCTGCTTATGGGCCGGGACAGCATCGCCGCTCAGAGCGAATTGGCAATCGAGGTCCGTGCACGCCTGCTCGACCCGCGCGACGACTAGGTCCGCTCGAGTGCGCCCACCCGAAGGCGTTCGTCAGCTGTTGAGCCGCTTCTTCAGCGCGTTGGCTGCCGAGAATTTGGCAGCCTTGGATGGGATGACAAGGGCCTCACCGGTGGCGGGGTTGCGGCCTTGGCGCCCGGCGTGGCGGCTCACGCTGAACTTGCCGAAGCCGGCCAGCGCGACCTCGCGTCCGGACGCGAGCTCACCGGAGACGACCTCGATCGTAGCCTCCAGCGCCTGCCTGGCCTGGCTGGGCGACCACCCGGTGACCTCAGCAACCTGCTCGACCAGCTCGAACTCCCCCGCCTCGGAGGCCGCCTCTTGGGCGTCGACATCGGCGAGTTCCACTCCGAATTCGCCAGCCATCTCTTGCAGAGGCTGCGTCTCCCCGGAGCCAGCCTCGACCTCACGCCTCATCTCCAGCAGCGCCGGGGCAGTCGAGAGCAGATATCGCTCGGCATCCCCGGAATCGATCGGCACCAGCGCGGCGATCGGCACACCTTTGCGCGTGATCACGAACGGCTCGCGATCGCGCTCCACGCGGTCGAGCAGATCCTTGGCGGTGTGTTGAAGCGTCCTCACATTGGCTATTGGCATCGAAACCTCGCGTCTAACGTTTGTTAGACAGTGTATCGGCTCTGACCGCTTCGGCCAATAGGGCTACCAACAGGTAGGAGTTGACGTTCTGCCGATCCGCCGGTCCACGCTCATGGCGGCGGAGCAGACGGAACGCTTCGCCGCCGCTGTCGGTCGACGCGCAGTCCTACGCCTGGGTTGCTCGACGGGCCGGGGACCCGCAACAACGAGCCGATGCCGCGCTTGGCCAGATCATGCTCGACCGCGTGTCGACGCCGTGAGCACCGTGCCCAGCGGCCGCGGCCCGCCCGGCCGTCAGCCGGGCAGTCGATTGCTTCGTCGAGCCGTGACCGACGAGCTGAGCCCAGCCGACGCGGAAGAAGCATCCGCGCGCTGCGCACGCCCCGACGAGCCCCTGTTCCATTCTGAGCCGGATGCTCTACACCGCCCTTCTCGATCGGGGAGACAGGATTTGAACCTGCGACCGCCCGGCCCCCAGCCGGGTGCGCTACCAGACTGCGCCACTCCCCGTGGTAGCTCGATTCTAGGGACAGGTCGCCCGCTACGAGCGCCGGGGCATCGCGGAGCCTGCCCGGCGCCAACGCGGGCGAGCTTCGGCGGGCTCCGTCCGATCAGATCGTCGTCTGCGAGGTCGTTCGTGCAAACTGTCAGCGTCGGCGGACGCTGTCCGAGTGGATTCGCCCGCGCGGTGGTAGCTCAACGGTAGAGCCTCGCCCTTCCAAGGCGATGATGCGGGTTCGATTCCCGTCCGCCGCTTGGCGGACATTCCTACGCGCCACCGGTCTCCCCGCGCGCCTCAACCGGCACCTCGCCGGAGTCGTCGAGCAGGCCCGGCGGCGGCCACGGCCCGAACCAGTTGTCGCGAGCTCCGTCCAGCGTGACGGTCGAGCCGCTGAAGGCACGCCCCAGCGGGGAGGCCAGCAGGGTGACGAGCCAGGCGTGCTCGGCCACGGTGCCGAGGCGCTGAAGGGGCACCGAGCGCGACATGCCCGCCCGCACGCTCACGGGGTACTTGACCATCACCTCGGTGTCGAACATCCCCGCCGCGACCGCCGCGACGCTCACTCCGGCCGGGGACCAGCGCACGGCGAGCTCGCGCGTCAGCGCCTCCACGCTCGCACGGGCCGCGCCCGAGTGCGCCATCCCGGGCATGCCGTGGTGGGGCGAGAGCGTGACGTTGACGATCGTCCCCGCACCCGCCCGCTCGTAGGCCAGCGCGAACGCCGCCTCCGCCATGTTGAGCATCCCCTCCACGTTCAGTCGCCAGACCGCGCGCCAGCCCTTCGCCGCGATCAACTCGGCGGGGCTGAAGAACTGCCCGCCCGCATTGTTCACGAGTACATCGAGCCGCCCGCAGCGCTCGAGCGCGGTCTCGATCAACTGCTCCGCGCTCGCCCGCTCGCGCACGTCGCCGAGCGCCGTGAGGATCTCGCCCGCCGCTGTCGCGCCGATCTCCGCTGCAGCCTGCTCGAGCACGTCCTGGCGGCGCCCCGCGATCACCACGCTGGCTCCGCAGCGCGCGAGCTCGAGCGCGGTGGCGCGTCCCAGCCCCGTGCCGCCACCCGTCACGAGCACCACCCGTCCGCGCAGCAGCCCGGCCGCGAAGACCTGCGAATGCTCGGTCGGGGAGCCCATCGGGTGCCGATCATAGGCCTCGCCGCGGCCCCCGCGCCATCGTCCGTCCCCTGGCGCCTCTAGGGTTCGCCGCGTGTCTCGCAGACCATTGGTCTTCGTGTTCGCGCTCACGCTCGGCGACTATCTGCTGTGGAACTGGTCGCTCAACGGGAATCACGACGTGCTCGCGCTCCTCGCTGGACTCACCCTCCCCCCCCTCGCGCTCGCCTGCCTGTGGCTGCTCACGATCGGCCTCGCGCACCTGCTCGGCGGCGCCGCGCGGCGCCGCACGCCTGCCGTGAGCTCAACCGTGCACCAATCGGCTGGCGCAGTCGCCGAGGGCGCCCTCGCGCCGATCGCCGCCGAGCAGGCGGCCTCCGCGGACGGCGAGCTGCCCCCCTCCCCGCGCAAGCTTGCCGCCTGACGCGGCAATATCTCGCTGATGAGAGACCGCCGGCGTCTGCTGCCACGCACCCGCAGGGTTCGCCTCGCGCTCGCCGCCGTCGGCGTGCTGCTCGTCGCCGCGGCGCTCGCCGCCTACCTCTACGACCGCAACCGCACGGGCAACATCTACCACCCGCACGCCCCCTTCGTCGCCCAGCCGACGCCCACGCTGCCCAAGCAGAAGCACGGCGTCGATCGCTTCGCGTGGCCGTTCTACGGCTACACCAGCAACCACACCCGCTTCTTCCCCGCGCCCGAACGCGTGCGTCCCCCGTTCAGGCGCCTGTGGGTGCACAACGACCACGCCCTGCTCGAGTTCCCACCGGTGATCTACGGCGAACGCATCTTCCAGCTCGCCGACGACGCCGTGCTCACCGCCGTGAGCCGGCGCACCGGACACACCTTCTGGTCGACGCCGCTCGGGCGCCTGTCGGCGTCCTCGCCGGCCGTCACGCTCAACACCGTCTACGCGACGGTCCTCAACACCGGCAACGGCTCGAGTCCCGGGCGGATCGTCGCGCTCAACTCCAAGACCGGCGCGATGCGCTGGTCGCGCTCGCTGCCGAGCGCCAGCGAGTCCTCGCCGCTGGTCGATCGCGGCCGCGTCTTCTTCGGCTCGCAGAACGGCACCGTCTACGCACTCGACGCCAGCACCGGCAGGCCGATCTGGACCTACCACGCCGACGGCGCTGTCAAGGCGAGCCCGAGCCTGTCCGGCGGCGTGCTGTACTTCGGCGACTACTCGGGGCACGTCCAGGCCGTCTCAGAGGCCAGCGGACGGCGCCTGTGGATCGCCGGCTCCGAAGGCGCGCTGCTCGGCAGCGGCACCTTCTACTCGACCGCGGCCGTCGTCTACGGGCGCGTCTACCTCGGCAACACCGACGGTCGCGTGTATGCCTACGACGCCTCCAGCGGCAGGCTCGACTGGGCCGTGCAGACGGGCGCTTACGTGTACGCCTCGCCGGCTGTCACCAACGCCCCCGGCCTCGGCCCGACGATCTACGTCGGCTCCTACGACGGCAGCTTCTACGCGATCAACGCGCGCTCGGGCCGCGTCAGCTGGCGTTACGACGCGCACGGACGCATCTCCGGCTCGGCCACGATCATCGGCCGCGTCGTCTACTTCGCCGACCTCGGCCAGCACCGCACATATGGCCTCGGCATCTCCACGGGGCGCGTCCTCTTCACGATGGGCACCGGCGCCTTCGATCCGGTGATCAGCGACGGCAGCGACATCTACCTGACCGGCTACACCGGCCTATACGGGCTCGCCCCGCGCTAGCAAGCCGCGCCGCTCGAGAGGGCGCGCGCGAGCGAGAAGCGCGCGCTGATCACCGCCGTGCCCGCTTCTTTGACGGTGACGGCGGTCCAGCCTTCCGCCGCCGCGCCGACGCAGCCGCGCCCGCGCGTGAGGGTCAGGTAACGGCTGAAGTGCACGCGCACGAGAAAGCGACCGGCCGAGCGCGCCAGCAGCGTGAAGGATTCGTGTCCGAGCCGCGTCAGGCGCCCCGGCCCCGACGCCAGTGGCGTCGCGCTCGCGACGCTGAAGATGCGCCAGTGCGCGCTCGCGAACACCGGCGTGAGGAAAGGTAGGCCCGCGCGGATCAGGCGTCCCTCGCGTGCGCTCGAGGGGTCGAGCGGAACGTCGGGCAGCGCGACGTAGGCGACCGCCTCGCGGTGCAGCCAGGCGTCGTATGAACGGGCGTCCAGCGAGCGGCTGAGCAGCGCCTGATCGAAGCGGCTGTCGAGCTGCTTCTCCCAGCCGCGCGCGAGCGAGACCTTCGGCGCCAGCAGCGCGGCCTCCCAGTGCGTGCGCGTCAGCGGGACCTCCAGGCGCACGGGCCCCGCGGCGCGGCGCCCGGTGAGGAAACGCTCCACCGGCGCGTAGTAGGCAGCGCTCGTGGCCGGGCTGCCGGAGACGGCGAGCGTCTCGCGCACCGGGCCCCACACGACCCAGGTGAGCGACGCTGCGAGCGCCGGGACGAGCACCGCCAGCTGGCGCGGGCCGACCCGTGCGAGCCCCTCCGAGTGCGCGGCGAGCCACGCGCTGAGCAGCAGCGGCGCCGCCAACAGGACGCCGTAGCGCTCGATGTTGCTGCCGATCGGCGAATGCACGAGCAGGCACAGCACGCACGTCGCCAGGTAGAGCGCACCGCCCCAGCGCAGTCGCCCGGCGCCCGGCGGCAGCGCCGCGAGGAACGCCAGCACGACGAGCGCCGTCGCGGCGAACGACACGAGCGGGTACGGCTCAAAGCCGCCTTCGGGAAACAGCGCCGCGAGCGCGCCGAGCACGACCGCGCCCGGCAGCGCGAGCACCACGAGCGCTCGCGGTGAGCGCTGCGACAGCGACAGCGTGAGCGCGGCCAGCCCGAGCAGCACGCCGGCGACCGGGCTCGCCGCCGCACACGCAGCCGCCAGCGCGCCGGCCCCGAGCGGGTGCTCGCGCGCGAACGCGAGCGCGGCCGCCAGCGCCATGGTCACGCCGAGCGCGAACGTCAGCCGTCCCGCCCACACGTCGGCGACGGCCGCCACCGCGAGCAGGCAGGCCCCCCAGCTCGCCGCCGCGCCGAACGCCGAGCGCACGAGCCGCTCGAACAGCAGCGTCGAGGCGAGCACCGACACCGCCGCCAGCAGGCGCACTCCGAGCAGCGCACCGAGCGGTCCGAACAGCAGGCTGTAGCCCGGCAGGTGGTGCCCGGCGTACCAGTGCTCGTCCCAGATCGCGAAGCCGAGCTGGCGAAACAGGCCGACCCGGTAGACCTGCGCGGCGAGGTCCGGTGTGCGCGGGTCGACGATCAGCCAGGCCGCGAGCAGGCAGGCCGCGAGCGCGAGCGGGGCGAGTGACGCGAGGCGAGCGCGGCGGGTGCGAAGATCGACCGGGGTCCGGTGTGCTACCCCACCGGACCCCGGCAATTCCGCCAGGTCGGTGGCGGATCCGTACCCGCTTGAACAGCTCGCGGGCGCCGAAGTAGCTGTGCTTCTGTGCGCCACGCCAAGATAATGACGGCGATGGCGTCTCCCACACCCCACGAGCGAGGCGCCGACGCCCACCGCCGCGCGCCGCGAAGCATGCAGGGCGGGCTCGCAGCGGGGGCGCCGGCCGCCGCGCGCGTCGCGCTCGCGGGCCTCATGCTCGCCGCCGCGCTGCTCCTCGGCGGCTGCAGCACCGGACATCCGCGTCCGATCGCAGCGGCGGAACTCGCCGAAGCGCAGACCTTTCCGTTCTTCGAGGTCTACTGGGTCGGTCCGCGCTTTGAAGGGCACGCGCTGGCAGCGGCCGACGGTCTGCGCGGCTACATCGAACGCATCGGCGACAGCGTCTACTACGGCGACTGCGTCCAGAGCAAGGGGATCTTCGGCGGCGGCAGCTGCCAGCTGCCGCTGCAGGTGACCACCGTCATCTACCGCCTGCACTCAAACGCGGCGCTCGGCGCGCAGCAGAACACGGTCATCCGCGGAGTCCCCGCCACCATCTACGACGAAGGGCGCTCGATAGAGCTGTACACGGGCCGCGTCGCGATCGACGTCTTCTCCGACACCCCCACCCACGCGATGCGCGCCACCGCGCGGCTGCTGCCGGTCAACGCCCGGGGCACATCGCTCGCGCCGCTGCCCCCGCCGGTCTACTGCCCCGGGCTGTCCGGCGTCGTCGAAGGCGAAGTCTCACGCGTGATGGCGAGCCTGCCCGCTCGCGCCTGCCAACGCGCCGAAGCGGCAGCCGCCTACAAGGACCAGGTCTACGGCTGAGCGCCGGCTGGAGCGACCGGCTTGTCGATCTCCCGCCGCAGGCTGAGGAAGGCCAGCGAGCCGATCAGCGCCGGCACCCACAGCGAGATCGCGCGGTACACGAGCACGGCGGCGATCACCAGCGAGCCGGGGCGGGCGCCGAACAGCAGCAGCATGCCCACCAGGCCGCCTTCCACGGCGAGGAAGCCGCCGGGAACAGGAACGGAGTTGGCGAGCATGCCGACGAGATACGCCATCGCCACGACCCAGAACGAAAGCGGGTGCGCGAATGCGGCGAGACAGGCGAACAGGACGAGGTTGTCGAACAGCCAGTAGCCGACGGCGCCGAGCAGACGCCAGTCGTGCTCACCGATCAGCGTCAGCGCGTCCTCCACGCCGCCGCCGACCGCGCTCAGCGCGATCGTCAGGCGCCCGCTCCGCGGCCCCCGCCGCGCGGCGGCCCGCCGCGCGGCGGCCGCCAGCGCGAGCGTCGCAGCGATCGTCGCGAGCGCCGCCCCCGCAGGCAGCAGCGTGAGCAGCGCGTCGCGCGAGCCGGGCACCAGCCCGAGCCACATCGGCAGCCCGATCAGCGCAACCGCGCCGACGTTCACGGCGCTCGTCACGACAAAGATCAGAACCGAGCGCTTGGCGATCCGCTCGACCGAGAAGCCCTTGCTGCGCAGCACCCAGGCCCCCAGTGCGATGCCCGCCAGGCCGCTCACCGAGACGACCGAGTTGACGGCCAGCTCCGACAGCGACAGGCGCGAGCTGAGGCTGCGCCCGAGCCGCCCGAAGACGAGGTCGAAGAGCACGACATAGGCGACGCACGAGAGCACCTCCAGCGCGACGGCCGCCGCGATCCAGTAGCCGTTCGCGTCGGAGATCCGGTCGCCCGCCGACTGCAGGCCCGGGACGCCCAGCAGCAGCGCGATGACGATCGCGAAGAACACCGCCAGGCTGATGATGCTGTTGCGCAGCCTGCGCGACTGCGCCGCCAGTACTCCAGAGCCGCTCGGCGCTTTGCTGTCCTGCTCGACGTTGATCCCCTCCCGGGCGATTCTTAGCATGCTCTTCGCGATTCCTTAGCCAACGGTGCGGCGTCCCCATCACGCTAGCCTGACAGGCACGTGCTCTGCTCCTCGCGCGCAACGCGGAGCGCGGACACGAGCCGGACGCCGCCAACCATGGCCGAGCAAGCACGCATACTTGTCGTCGACGACGAGCCCGCTGTGCAGAGCGCGCTGTCGCGGGCGCTGTCGCTGGAACATTACGAGGTCGCCCAGGCGGCCGACGGGCGCGAGGCGCTCGAGCGCCTCAGCGCGACGGCCTACGAGGCGGTGATCCTCGACATCGCGATGCCGCGCATGGACGGGTTGGAAGTCTGCCGGCGCCTGCGCGAAGGCGGCGACAGCACGCCCGTGCTGATGCTGACTGCCCGCGGCGAGGTGGACGACCGCGTCGCCGGGCTCGACGCCGGGGCCGACGACTACCTCGTCAAGCCGTTCGCCCTGCGCGAGCTGCTCGCGCGTGTGCGCGCGCTGCTGCGCAGGGCCGGCGAGGAGGAGGACGGCCCGGGCGAGACGCTCACCTTCGAGGACCTGCGCCTGGATCTACGCGCGCACGAGGCGTGGCGCGGCGAGCGCGTGCTCCAGCTCACCCGCACCGAGTTCCTGCTGCTCGAGATGTTCATGCGCCATCCCCGACAGGTGCTCTCGCGCTCGGTCATCTTCGAGCAGGTGTGGGGCTATGACTTCGGCTCGAGCTCCAACTCGCTGGGTGTCTACATGGGCTATCTGCGACGCAAGACGGAGGTCGGCGAGGAGTTGCGCCTGCTCCACACCGTGCGTGGCGTCGGCTACGTTCTGCGTACTCGCCCATGAGCTTCCGCCGCCGCATCACGATCGCATCGGCCGCCGCCGTCGCCGTCGCGATCGTGCTCGCCTCGCTGCTCACCTACCTGCTGAGCTCCGACCAGCTCCAGCGTCAGGTGGACACCCAGCTGCGCAACCGCGGCCACGCGGCGATCCGGCTCGAGCGCTTCCTGCGACCGGGCATCGCGCCCCCCACGAGCCTGAGCGCCACCGAACGGCTCGCGCTCGACCTCAACGGAATCGCCGGCGACAACGGCAAAGACGCCGGCGAAGCCAAGACAGGCGCCGGCGGGGGCAGCCCGAGCTCCCGCCGCGGCGCGGGCGGCCGCTTCCCACCTAAAGTCTCCTACGGCGCAGGCGCCGCGAACCTGTTCGGCAGGCTCCCGCCCGGCCCCGGCCAGGTGCGCGGCTACCAGCAGGTGGTCAACTCCTCGGGTCGCATCGTCGTGCGCTCCGCCCACAACGTCACGCTGCCGGTCGACGCCGCGACGCTAGCGCTCGCCGGCCACGGCGGGCCGGCGTTCCTGCGCGACGCCCACGTCAACGGCCTCCACGTCCGCATCCTCGCGGAGTCCTTCGGCAAGGGCCGCGTCGTGCAGCTCGCCCAGCCGATGACCGAAGTCGACAGCCTGCTCTCGCGGCTGCGGCTGATCCTCGCGCTGCTCGTGCTCGGCGGCGTCGCGCTCGCCGCGCTGCTCGGGCGCCTCGTCGCCGGTGCGGCGGTGCAGCCGCTCAAGCGGCTCACCGCGGCAACCGAGCACGTCGCCGCCACGCGCGATCTCAGCCGCCGCATCGAGCGCGTCGGCGAGGACGAGATCGGTCGGCTCGCGGGCAGCTTCAACGCGATGCTCGACGCGCTCGAGCGCTCCGTCAGCGCACTCGACGCCTCGGTGCACGCACAGCGCCAGCTCGTCGCCGACGCCTCCCACGAGCTGCGCACCCCCGTCACGAGCCTGCGCACGAACGTCGAGATCCTGCAGCAGCAGGCCGGGAGCATGGATCCCGAGGAGCAGCGCGGCCTGCTCGCCGACGTCGTCGAGCAGATCGAGGAGCTGACGCTCGTGATCAACGACCTGATCGACCTCGCGCGCGGCGAGGAGCAGCGCGAGGACAGCGAGGAGCTGCGCCTGGATCTGCTCGTCGAGGACGTCGTCGAGCGTACGCGCCGCCACGCGCCCGCGACCCCGCTGCTGGTCGAGCTCGAGCCGACTCTCGTCACCGGCGTGCCCGCGAGGCTCGAGCGGGCGGTGGGCAACCTGATCGACAACGCCGTCAAGTACAGCCCGCCGGGGGAACCCGTGGAGATCGCGCTGCACGGCACCGAGCTGACCGTCCGCGACCACGGGCCGGGTATCTCCGGCGAGGATCTGCCGCACATTTTCGACCGCTTCTACCGCGGCGCCGAGGCGCGCGGGCGGCCGGGCTCAGGACTGGGGCTCGCGATCGTGCGCCAGGTCGCCGCTCGCCAGGGCGGCAGCGTCGCTGCCGAAGCGGCGCCCGGCGGGGGCGCGCTGATGCGCCTGCGCCTCCCCTTCGCCGAGCCCACCGGCAGCGGCGAGGAGCCGTCCCCGCGCGAGCCCGTCGCGGCCGGATCGACGGGCGCCGCGCCCGCCGATCCGCGGTAGCCGCCGGCGACGCGCCGCGGGGCATGCTCGCGAAAGCGCGCCGGTGAGACGCCGAAGCGACGGCGAAAGGCCGCCGCGAAGTGCGTGCCCTGGCGATAGCCGACGAGGCGGGCCACGGCGGCGACGGGGATCGAGCGATGCGCCAGCAGCAGCTCGGCCGCGGCGGCCATGCGCCGGTCGCGCAGATCCGCGCTGAAGCTCACCTCCCCGAACTGCGCGTAGGCACGCTGGAGCTGGCGCGGCGAGCTGCCGAGGGCGCCGGCCACCACCACGAGCGTCAGCTCGCGGCGGTAGTGGCGCGCGACGATGATGCGCGCCAGCAGATACAGCCGGCGACGGGATGCGAGCGTCTCGGGGCGCACGAGGCCGACTCCGACGACGCGCCACCCACCGGGACAGCAGCGCTCAGCAGCGCGCCTGCTCCGCGCTCCCGTGGCGGCGAGCGGGCCGGCGCGGCGGGCGAGCTCAGCCGTAGCGCGAGGCGACGCGCTCGCTCGCGGCGACGTAGGAGCCGCCGAACAGCAGCGCGTGGACGAGCAGCGCCAGCAGCTGGTAGAGCTCGACGCGCTCCCGCCAGCCGTCGGCCAGCGGTCTGCTCTCCTGATAGGCCGCGAACAAGCGCTCCGAGGGCGCACCGAACAGCCGCAGCATCGCCAGATCCACCTCGCGATGGCCGCCGTAGCAGGACGGGTCGATCAGCCACGCACGCCCGCCCACGTCCGCCAACACGTTGCCCGACCAGAGATCGCCGTGCAGGCGCGCAGCGGGCTCCGGCGGCCCGGTCAGCTCGGGCATGCGGGCGCAGATGCGCTCGAGCGAGCGCTGCGCCGACGCCGCGATCAGGCCCCGCTCGGCGGCGAGCCGCGTCAATGGCGCGATGCGCCGCTCGGCGTAGAAACTCGCCCAGTCATCCGTCGGCTCGTTGGATAGGCGCAGGGAGCCGAAGCCCGCGCCAGCGTCGTCGTGAGGCATGCCGAAGCACGGCGCGCCCGCGGCATGGGTCTCGGCCAGCCCGCGCCCGAGCTCCTCGGCGCCGGCGTCGCTCAGCCGCCCCCGCTCGATCCACTCGAGCGCGAGATAGCCGTCCTCCACCTCGAGCACGCGCGGGGTACGCAGCGCTCCGGGCTCCGCCAGCCAGCCCAGGCCGGCGGCCTCGGCGGCGAACTCGCCGCGGGCAGCGTCGGCGCGCGTCTTTACGAACGCCTCGCGCCCATCGGCCAGGCGCACGCGGAAGGCCTCGTTGATGTCGCCGCCGCCGACGCGCCGGACGTCGCTCGCGCCGGGCGGGAGCGTCACGGCGCGCGCCCGGCTCGGATCTCCGCGAGCAGGCCCTCGCAGGCCGCGCGGACGAGCTCGAAGACCTCCTCGAAGCCGCCGTCGGCGCCGTAGTAGGGATCGGGCACGTCGAGGTCTCCGCGGCCCTCCCCCGCGGGGTCGAACTCGCGCAGCAGGCGCACCTTCTCCCGTTGGCGCTCGTTCGCCGCGACCCGTCTGAGCTCGCGCAGGTTCTCACCATCCATCGCCAGCAGCAGGTCGAAGCGCTCGAAGTCCTCCGGCGTAACCCTGCGCGCGGTGCCCTCCAGCACGACACCGCGGCTGCGCGCCGCCGCGCCGGCGCGCTCGTCGGGCGGGCTGCCGGCGTGCCAGGCGCCCGTCCCGGCCGAGTCCAGCAGGACGTCGTCGTGCATCCCCGCCTCGCTCACCAGCGCGCGCATCACGCCCTCGGCCGTCGGCGAGCGACAGATGTTGCCGAGGCACACGAACAGCAACCTCACGGGGCGGGCGGGCGGATCACTCATCGCCGAGCTCGAGCACCGCCAGGAAGGCCTCCTGCGGGACCTCGACGCGACCGACCTGCTTCATCCGCTTCTTGCCCTCCTTCTGTTTGGCGAGCAGCTTTTTCTTGCGCGTGATGTCGCCGCCGTAGCAGCCGGAGATGACGTCCTTGCGAAACGCCTTGACGGTCTCCCGCGCGATCACGTGCGCGCCGATCGCCGCCTGGATCGGCACGTCGTACTGCTGGCGCGGGATGCGCTTGCGTAGCTTCTCGGTGAGGGTGCGCCCCATCTCGTAGGCCTTGTCGCGGTGCACGATCATCGACAGCGCATCGACGGTGTCCCCCGCGAGCAGCACGTCCAGCTTGACCATGTCCGAGGGTCGCACGCCGTCGAGCTCGTAGTCCAGCGAGGCATAGCCGCGGGTTCGCGACTTGAGCTGGTCGAAGAAGTCGAGCACGATTTCCGCGAGCGGCAGGTCGTAGGTCATCTGCACGCGCTCGGGCGACAGGTAGTGCATGCCGGCGTGCACGCCGCGGCGTTCCTGGCACAGCTCCATGACCGCCCCGACGAACTCTTTGGGGGCGATCACCGACGCCTTGATGAACGGCTCGCGGACTTCCTCGATCGTGCCGGGGTCGGGCATGTCCGAGGGGTTGTGGACCTCGAGCTCAGCGCCGTTGGTCAGCGTCACGTCGAACTCCACCGAGGGCATCGTCGCGAGCAGTTCGAGGTCGTACTCGCGCTCCAGGCGCTCGCGCACGATGTCCATGTGCAGCAGCCCGAGAAAGCCGCAGCGGAAGCCGAAGCCGAGCGCGTCGGAGGTCTCCGGCTCCCAGGACAGCGCCGCGTCGTTGAGCACGAGCTTTTCGAGCGCGTCGCGCAGGTCGGGGTAGTCGTCGGAATCGATCGGGAAGAGACCGCAGAAGACCATCGGCTTGACCTCGCGATAGCCCGGCAGGGCCTCGGTGGCGGCGCCGGCGCCGGAAAGGCGGGATCCTGACCCTGCGCGCGTCGTCAGCGTGTCCCCCACGCGCAGCAGCGTGACGTCCTTCAGGCCCGTGATCAGGTAGCCCACCTCTCCCGCCGCGAGCTGGTCGGTCGGCATCATCTGCGGGCTGAAGAAGCCGATGTCGTCGATGTCCGCCTCGGTCCCCGCCGCCATCGCGCGAATCGGCTGGCCCTTGCGGAAGACCCCGTCGACGACGCGGATGTAGGCGATCACGCCGCGGTACTGGTCGAACTCGGAGTCGAAGATCAGCGCCCGCGCCGGACCGTCGGGATCGCCGCTCGGCGCGGGGACGCGCGCGACGAGCTCCTCCAGCACGTCAGCCACGCCCTCCCCGGTCTTGCCGCTGATCTTCAGAATCGACTCGGGCGGCTCACCGATCAGCTCGGAGACTTCGCCGGCCACGCGCTCGGGCTCGGCCCCCGACAGATCGATCTTGTTCAGGCAGGGAATCAGCTCGAGACCGGACTCCACCGCGAGGTAGGTGTTGGCGACCGTCTGCGCCTCGACCCCCTGCGCGGCATCGACGACCAGCAGCGCCCCCTCGCACGCCTCCAGCGAGCGCGACACCTCGTAGGTGAAGTCGACGTGCCCGGGCGTGTCGATCAGATGCAGCTGGTAGGTCTCCCCGTCGCGGGCGGTGAAGAAGACGCGCACGGCCTGGGCCTTGATCGTGATCCCGCGCTCGCGCTCGAGGTCCATCGAGTCGAGCAGCTGGGCGCGCATCTCGCGCGCGGCGACCGTGTGGGTCAGCTCGAGGATGCGGTCGGCCAGCGTCGACTTGCCGTGGTCGATGTGGGCGATGATCGAGAAGTTGCGGATATGGGCCTGGTCCATCGGCCGCTACAGGGTAGAGGCAGGTGCGCGCCCGGCCCGACCCGCTAGCGTTAATGGCTCCGGCGGATCGCCAACTCGACTATGGGCCCTCGAGGCTCGACCGCGGCAACGCGCCAGGCGCAAGCTTGGCGGCCTGTCCAGGTGTCGGGAGTGTTAAGCCGCCCAGGCGAAACACACAGTCCTGGGACGTAAGTAGTAAGCGGCGATCTCTGTCGGGCGCCGGCCGGTCGGAGATCCTCAGGGATCTTCGTCCGGTCGGATGCGCGTGGCTCCAGCCGGACCGTGGCCGTCGCTACGCCCGCCCCAGCTGCGCGCGGATCATGCGGCTGACCTGCTGGGCCTCGGGCACGCGCATCGCGAGCACGGCGCGCGCGTATACGAACAGCCCGGCGCCGGCAGCGGCGCCCATGCTGAGGATCTGCGCGGGCAGCGAGCGCCCGAGCAGCCGGTCGAGCAGGTACCACGCGAGCCACGAGACGCCCGCCAGGAGCGCGGCCGCGACGGCGATCCGGGCGGTGATCATCGTCGTCTGAGCGCCCTCCAGGCGACCGTTGAAGCCGATCCGCAGGCGGCGCAATTGCAGCGCGGTCATGACCGCGTTGGCAGCGACCGTGCCGATGATCAGCCCGGCGATCCCCAGCGGTTTGTACAGCCCGATCGAGACGACGATGTCGACGAGGATGTTGATCGCCGCCAGACTCGTCGGGATCCACGGGCGCTGGACCGCGAAGAAGGTCCGCGTGAGCAGCAGGTTCAAGCCCCCGAACGGCAGGCTGAAGGCGAACCAGAACAGTGCCACGGAGACGATGTGGGTGGAGTGCACGCCGAAGTGCCCGCGCTGGAAGAGCAGGCGCACGATCGGCGTGGCGAGCACGACCATGAAGACCGCCGCGGGGATCAGCAGCAGGTTGATCTGGCGCATGCCGATCCCCACCGCGCGGCGCATCGCCCCGACGTCGCGGCTGGCGGCCATGCGGCTGAGGGTCGGGAACAGGACGGTGGCGACGGCCACGCTGAAGAGCCCCTGCGGGAGCATGTAGACGCGAAAGGCGTTGTCGATCGCGCGCGGCGCTTCCTTCGAGACGAGCGTGCCGAAGACCGAGTTGATCAGCTGGTCGAGGTTGACGATCCCGAGGCCGATCGTGACCGGCAGCATCAGCGTGAAGACGCGCTTGATGCGCGGGTCGTGCCAGTTGACCGCGAAGCGCAGGCGGAAGTCGATCCGCCCGAGCGCGCCGACGGCCATCAGCAGCTGCACGAAGGTGGCGGCGAGGATCGCCGCCGCATACAGGTACAGCTGCGCTTCTTCGCCGTGGAAGTGCGAGCGCAGCACGAGCAGCAGCACGAGGATGACGACGTTCCAGACGGCCGGCGAGATCGCAGGAATGGAGAAGTGGTCGTAGGACTGCAGGATCCCCACGAGCAGCCCGTTGAGCCCGAGCAGCAGCACGACCGGGAACAGCACCTGGGCGAACCCCGCCGTCATCCCGTCGAGGGCGTGGTTGAACTTGACGCCGGTGAACAGCGGCATCAGCACGCCCGCGCCGAGGATGAAGAAGGCGGTGATCGCGCCGAGCGCGATCAGCATGATCCAGAACAGCGTCGAGGCCAGCTCGAAGGCCTCCCTGCGCCGTCGCTGCTGGAGCAGGTCCGTGAAGACCGGCACGAAGGCCGCCGACAGGGCGGCGTTGGCGAACAGGTTGCTAACGAGGTTGGGGATCTGAAAGGCGATCGTGAAGGCGGAGAAGGGCCCGCTCGTACCGAAGAAGCTGGCGACCGAGATTTCTCGCACGAGCCCCGCCACGCGCGAGACGCCGGTCGCGATCGAGAAGATCGCGGTGTTGCGTGCGACCGCGCCTCCCCCCGGCGGGGCCGGAACCATCGGCTCCTCGGCGGGGTCTGCAGTCGCGGACAAGGCCGCTATAGTACGGCGACCGATCACCGATCGGCCGGCAGCGCGCCCGGGCAGCACCTGGCGGCGCCTGCAGCACAGTCATGGCGAACATCCACTCCCAGAAGAAGCGCATCCTCCGCTCCGAGCGCGAGCGCCTGGAGAACCGCCTCTACACCTCCGCGGTCAAGACCCACTTCCGCCGTCTCGAGGCGCTCGTGGAGAGCGGCGAGCAGAGCGCCGCGGCGAACACGCACCGCGAGCTCGTCAGCAAGATCGACAAGGCCGTCAAGCGCGGCGCGATGCACAAGAACACCGGCGCGCGCAAGAAGTCCCGGGCTGCCCGCACGCTCGCGGGCTCCTCCAGCTCCTAGGCCGGCGCGGAATCAGGCCGGCGCCGGACTCGTGATCCGTTCGATCGCGCGGACCGCGATCGTGTCCTCGCCGAGTCCGGCGAGCAGCGTGCGGCTCGCCGCCAGCGGGGCTCCTCCGCGCGAGTCGAGCTCGAGCTCGGCGAGCGTCGCGAGGGCGGCGCGCAGGCGCTCGGGGTCGGTGCGAGCGACGTCGGCGAGGAAGCGCTCTGCGGCGCGCGCGGGCATCCGCAGCGAGCGCTTGACCTCGGCCTCAGACTCGCCGGCCTGCAGCCGCACGGCGACAGCGAGCGCGTCGCGCAGGCGGGCGGCCATCAGGTAGAGCAGCCCCGAGAGGCGCTCGCCCTGCTCGCGCAGGCGCAGGTAGGAACGCGTCGCCTCGTGAGGGTCGCCCGCGACGAGCGCGTCGGCGAGGCCGTAGGCGCGCCACTCGGCCGAGTGGGCGGTTCGTCCTTCGACATCCTCGACGCCCACGGCGCGGCTCGCGGCGTCCCCCGGGTCGCCTTCGAGAGCCAGCTTCTCGAGCTCGCGCAGCAGCCGCTGCTGGCGCTCGCCGACCTGCGCGACGAGCACCTTGGCCGCGGCCATGTCGAGCTCCAGACCGATGCGGGCCGCCTGTGTGCGAGCCCACCTGGCGAGCTCCCACGGCTTCACGGTCATCTGCGCGACGATCTGCCCGCCGGCGCGCCTGACCGCCTCGTGCAGCGCATCCGGCGCCTTCGCACGCGCTTCCTCGCGCGCGAACAGCGCGAGCGTCGTGTCGGGCGGCATCTCGGCGATCGCCGCTGCCAGCTGCTTCTCGACGTCGGCCTGGCGCCAGCGCTCGACGCCTTCGACGATGATCACGCGACGGCCGATCGCGAGCGTCATCATCGACAGCGCCGCTGCAACCCCCTGCGGGGTCGCGCCGTCGCCGTCGAGCAGCTCGACGCTCGAGCTCCCGCCCTCACCGCTCTCGGCGAGGGCGCGCAGCCCCGCGCGACGCTCGGCGAGGGCTCCGTGGTCATCGCCGTGGATCAGATAGGCGGGCTTCAGCTCTGCCATCAGCGAACCACGACGTTGACCAGCTTGCCCGGCACGACGACTTCCTTGACGATCTCCCTGCCGTCCACGTGCGCCTGCACGTTGGGGGCGGCGCGGCACAGCTCCTTGAGTGCCTCGGGGCTTGCGTCGGCGCTCGCCTGGACGCGGTCGCGGACCTTGCCGTTGACCTGACAGACGAGCTCGTAGACGTCGCGCTCGAGCAGCGCCTCGTCGGCCTCGGGCCAGGGCTGCTCCCACACGCGCTCGCCCGTCAGCAGCTCGTAGACGTCGGCGCAGGTGTGGGGAGCGAAGGGAAACAGCAGCGAGGCGGCGGTGGCGAGGGCGAAGCGCAGCGTGTCCGGGGCGACGGCCGCGCGCAGCCGAGAGCAGTCGTTCAGCAGCTCCATCACGGCGGCAATCGCCGTGTTGAAGGCGAAGCGACGCAGGTCACCGGTGACCTTGTCGATCGCCCAGTGCGTCTTGCGCGCCAGCGCGAGGTCCACATCCTCGGTTTCCGTCCCAGGCGGCGCATGCGGCTCCCGCTCCCCCCTCTCGGCGAGCTCGGCGGCCATGCGCCACAGGCGTGAGAGGAAGCGGTGCACGCCCTCGACCCCCTCGTCGGAGAAGTCCGCGTCCTGGTCGGGGGGACCGACGAAGAGGATGTAGCAGCGCGCGGTATCGGCGCCGACGCGTTCGACGATCGCCGCCGGCGAGACGACGTTGCCGCGGGACTTGCTCATCTTCGAGCCGTCCTTCGTGACCATCCCCTGCGTGAACAGGGCCCGGAAGGGCTCTTGGAAGTCGAGGTGGCCGAGATCGGCGAGCGCCTTGGTGAAGAAGCGCGCGTACATCAGGTGCAGGATCGCGTGCTCGACGCCGCCGATGTACTGATCGACCGGCATCCACTCGCGCAGCGCCGCGGGGTCCCACGCGGCGCTCTGGTTGCCGGCGTCGCAGTAACGCAGGAAATACCACGAGGAGTCGACGAACGTGTCCATCGTGTCCGTCTCCCGGCGCGCGGGGCCGGCGCAGGAGGGACAGCTCGTGTTGACCCACGCCTCCGCCGCCGCCAGCGGCGAGCGGCCCTTCGGCGTGTAGTCCTCGATGTCGGGGAGCTCGACCGGCAGCTGGTCCTCCGGCACGGGCACCACCCCGCAGCGCTCGCAGTAGAGGATCGGGATCGGGCAGCCCCAGTAGCGCTGGCGCGAGACGAGCCAGTCGCGCAGGCGGTAGTTGACGGAGGCGTGCCCCTTGCCCTCGTGGTCGAGCCATTCGACGATCGCGCCGAGCGCCTCGCGGTTGCCGGTGCCGTCGAACTGCTGGTTGGAGTTCACGAGCACGCCATCGCCCGTGTACGGCAGCTGATCTGCGCCGGCCTCGTCCCCAGCCTCGGCGTAGCCCCCATCCTCCGCGTCGGCCTCATCCCCGCCGTCGCGGGGAGCGATCACGCGGCGAATCGGCAGGCCGAAGGCGCGCGCGAAGGCGTGGTCGCGCTCGTCGTGCGCCGGGACCGCCATGATCGCGCCGGTGCCGTACTCCATCAGCACGTAGTCGGCGACGTACATCGGTATCTGCTCGCCGTTGACGGGGTTCGTGACCGTGCGCCCTAGCGCCACCCCCGTCTTCGGCTTCTCGGCGTTACCGCGCTCCTCGTTGGACTCGTTGAGCGCGTGATTGACGTAGGCGCGCACCTGCTCCTCCTGCGCAGTGCCGGCGGCGAGGCGCATCACGTCGGGGTGCTCCGGCGCCATCACGAAGAAGGTCGCCCCGAAGAGCGTGTCCGGACGGGTCGTGAAGACGGGGTAGTCGACGCCGAGCTGCTCGCAGCGGAAGGTCACCTCCGCGCCCTCGCTGCGCCCGATCCAGTTGCGCTGCATCGTCTTGACGTGCTCGGGCCACTCGATCGTGTCGAGGTCGCCGAGCAGCCGCTCGGCGTAGTCGGTGATGCGCAGGAACCACTGCTCCAGCTGGCGGACTTCCACGAGCGCGCCGCAGCGCTCGCAGCGACCGTCGGCGTCGACCTGCTCGTTGGCGAGCACCGTCTGGTCTTTCGGACACCACTTGACGGCCGCCTCCTTGCGATAGGCCAGCCCCGCGCGGAACAGCTCGAGGAAGATCCACTGCGTCCAGCGGTAGTAGGAGGGTTCGTGCGTGGCGAGCTCCCGCGACCAGTCGATCGAGATCCCCCAGGAGCGAAACTGGCTCTGGAAGGAGGCGATCGAGGCGGCCGTCGAGAGGCGCGGGTGCACGCCCGTCCTGATCGCGTGGTTCTCTGCCGGCAGCCCGAAGGCGTCATAGCCCATCGGGTGCAGCACGCGACGGCCGAGGCGGCGGTGGAAATGTGCGATCGCGTCGCCCACCGCGTAGCACTTCAGGTGCCCGATGTGCGGCTCCCCGCTCGGGTAGGGCAGCATCTCCAGCACATAGGAGCTCTGCTGGGAGGCGGACCCGCGGCCGGCGCCGGTGCGCGTCTCGTTGTCCACCTCCCACGTGCGCTCGCGCGCCCAGATCGCCTGCCAGCGCGGCTCGATCTCGCTCGGGTCATATCGCTGCTCAGCCATCGGGCATCGCAGGTTAGCGGGCGACCCCACGCGCAAACCCGCGCACGGCTGCGCGTTCAGTCGAAGCGCGAGCTCGCGCGCACCAGCTCGAGAACCGCGACGGGCGCCTTCGCCGGCGCGCCCGCGTCGAACGGCGGCTGCGGGTCGTACTCGATGCCCAGCTGTATCGCCTGGGCGACCTCCTCGCCGGCGATCTGCGCGGCCAGCGTCAGCGCCATGTCGATGCCCGCCGACACGCCCGCCCCGGTGACGATCTTGCCGTCGATCACGACGCGCTCGGCGACCGGCACGGCGCCCAGGCGCGCGAGCTCGTCCATCGCGAGCCAGTGCGTCGTCGCGCGCCTGCCCTCGAGCAGGCCGGCGGCGCCGAGCACGAGCGAGCCCGTGCACACCGATGTCGTCCATCTGCTTGTGCGGTGGGCCTCGCCCAGCCACTCCAGCAGCGGGCCCCCCGCACGTTCGGCGACCTCGCCGGGGCCGCCGGGCACGAGCACGATGTCGGGGTCGCGCCGCTCGTCGAGAGCGGCCTCTGCGATCACGGTGAGGAAGCCGTTGTCCGTGCGCACCGGCCCGCGCGCGGCCGCCAAAAATGTGACGGTGGCGCCGGGCAGGCGGCTGAGCACCTCGTAGGGGCCGATCGCGTCGAGCGCGGTGAAGCGGTCGTACAGGGCGATTGCGATGTTCACGGGCTCCTGCCTTTCCTCATGCTGCGTTGGCGGCGCCGTGGAAGCGGCGCCGGTACTCGGCCGGGCCGACGGCGAGCGTGCGCAGGAACGCGCGGCGCATCGTCTCGGCGGTGGCGAACCCGCAGGTCGCGGCCACGACGGAGATCGGCTGGGAGCCTTCCTCGAGCAGGCGCCGGGCCGCCTCCAGGCGGACGCGCTCGACGTAGCGCGCGGGCGTCGTGCCCGTCTCCGCGCGGAAGGCGCGGGCGAAATGGCGTGGGCTCATGTGCGCGCGCTCGGCCATCGCCTCGACGGTGTGCACTCCCGCGACGTCCTCGAGCACGGTGAGCTGGACCTCGCGCAGCGACTCGCGCGAGGGCTGCTGGCCGCCGAGCGTGGCGCTGAACTGCGACTGGTTGCCGGGGCGGCGCAGGAACAGCACGAGGTGACGTGCGATCAGCAGCGCGGCGTCGCGGTCGAGGTCCTCCTCCACGAGTGCCAGCGCGAGATCCATGCCGGCGGTGACGCCCGCCGACGTCCAGATCGGGCCGTCGCGCACGAAGATCGGGTCGGCGTCCACGTCGACCGCCGGGTGTTCCGCCTGCAGCTCGGCCGCCCGCGCCCAGTGCGTGGTCGCGCGGCGCCCGTCGAGCAGGCCGGCGCGGGCGAGCAGAAAGGCGCCCGTGCAGACCGACGCGGTCCGCCTCGCGCCGCCCGATCTGATCTGGATCCAGTCGATCAGCGCGCGCTGCTCGCAGGCCGCGCGGTGACCGTCGCCACCCGCCACGATCAGCGTGTCGATCGGCGTCGGGACGTCGGCGATAGCTGCGTGCGGCGTTATCCGCAGCCCGCTCGAGCTCGTCAGCGCGTGGCCGTCGAGGCTGGCGATCGAGACCTCGTAGGAGCGCTCGCCGCGGCCGCGTGCCGCGATCAGCTGGCGCGCGCCCGTGAAGACCTCGAGTGGGCCCGTCAGATCCAGGCTCTGAACGCCGTCAAAGGCGACGATCACGACCTGGCGCGGGTGTCGGCGTCCGGCCATCGCTCGATCATCCTCCTCGCCCGACTTGTCCGCAAGGACATATTTCCCACATATCCTGCCAGCGCCCACGCGTCCGCCGCAGCCGTTCGGTCACCCGCGGACCGGCGCACCGGCGGTGCACGCGCATCCCCCGCGCGCTCTACGATGGCGTCGTGGACGAGCACGATCCTCCCGCGCGCCAGCCCTCCGGCGATCGCCGCTCCGATGCCCTCAGCGCTGCCCCCGGCCGCGTCGCGGGCATCGTCGCCGCCGCCGAACGGGCAGCCGTGGACCTGCGCGAGCGGGCCGAGTCGCGCGCCCGCGAGCGGATCGCTGAGGCCGACCGCGCGGCCGACATCCGCGTGCAGGCTGCCGAGGCGGAGGCCCAGGAGATCCTCGCCGCTGCGCGCGCCGAGGCCCAGGCCGTGCGCAACGATGCGGCCAACGCGGCCGCATCGACGCGTGCCCACGCCGATGGAGCGCGCGAGCAGGCCGCGCAGTCGCTCGCCGAGACGCGCGCCGAGTGCGACGCGCTGCTCACGAGCGCGCGCGAGGAGGCCGCGCAGTGGCGAGCAGTTGGTGCACAGGAGATCGAGCAGCTGCGTGCCGCCGCGAGGCAGGAGAGCGAGCAGGAGCGCGCCGCCGCCGCGCTGCATGCCGAGCAGGCCCTCGCGCAGGCCAAGCACGAGTCCGATGCGCTGCTGCGCTCGGCCCGCGCCGAGGCGGAGCAGACGGTCGCGGAGGCGCGCGAGCAGCGCGAGCGGCTGCTCGAGGCCCGCAGCCAAGAGCTCACGGGCCTGCAGCGGGAGGCGGAGTCGAAGGCGCGCGAGATCACATCTCGCGCGCTCGCGGAAGCGCGCGAGATCACGAGCGAGGCGCACGTCGTAGCGCACAACGTGCTCGCGGAGGGCGATGAGGTCTCGCGCAACATGCGCGAGCTGGCAGTCTCCCTGCGCAACAACGCGGAGCGCCTGCTGCGCGACGTGCGCCTGACCCACGGCGGCATGACCGCACGACTCGATCAGACCGCGCCGGGCGCGCATGACGCGTCCTCGGGCGGGCGCGAGCGCCCCGCGCGGCGACACCCCGCCGCGCACGGCGAGAGCCCCGACGACGAGCTCGACGTGCCGGAGTTCATGCCGGGGGAGTAGGAGCCACGGGTACCGCCTCGCCTTGCAGCCGGCCTACGGCACAGCAGAGACACAGACTGGGCGCCGGCACGTCACAAAGCTGCGTCGCGCGACACACCGATGCGCCTATCTTGGATCGATGGATGGTCTTACCTCCACGCGCAAGGGTGCTGTGGCCGAGGCCGCTATCGCAGCCGCAGCGATTCGACTCGGCCACGTCGTCCTGCGTCCGCTGTGCGAGGGAGGCCGGTACGACCTCGTGATCGACATACGCGTGGCCCTCCTGCGTGTGCAATGCAAGTGGGCGTCGCGGCTCGGAAGCGTGCTGTGTGTTCGCTGCATCACGAGTCGGCACACGCCGGCGGGTTATCGGCGAAGCACTTACTCGGCGAGTGAGGTCGATGCGATCGCCGCATATGACCCGGACACGGGCGCCTGCTATCTGATCCCGATCGCACACGCAGACGGACGCTCGACCCTGAGCCTGCGTCTAGCACCTACGAGGAACCGCCAGGCGCTCCGGGTTCGCTGGGCGCGAGAGTACGAGCTCGCGACCTCGCTGCGCCGAAACTGGGCCGTGCCGTCGGCCCGACCCGAGCCTGCACGCACGGGCCCTCCGGTAGGATGAGAGTACCCGGGGCTATAGCTCAGCTGGGAGAGCGCCGCCATGGCATGGCGGAGGTCGAGGGTTCGAGCCCCTCTAGCTCCATCGCCGGCCGAAGGTCGAACCACGACCTGCTGGTTCGACCTTCGCCCGCCGCCGTGACGGCGCTCAGACGGCAGCCAGCTCCCTGACCTGCGTCAGCCGGATGCTGTTGCCGGAGGGGTCGCGGAAGCCGGAGTCGACACCGTACGGGCGCTCCTCGGGCGGTTCCGAGAACTCGACGCCGCGCTTCTTGAGCTCCTCGTAGGAGGCCCGGCAGTCCTCCGTCGTCAGGAACACCGTCCCCGCGTAGCCCTTCGCCATCAGCGTCCGCACCTGCTCGGCGGTCTCCGCGTCCATGACCGGCGCGCCGGGAATCGCCATCAGCACGATCGATACGTCGGGCTGGCCGACGGGACCGACGGTCAGCCAGCGAAAGTCGCCCATCTCGGGCAGGGTCGCGTCGACACGGACCTCCATGCCCAGCTTCTGCGTGTAGAAGGTGAGTGCCTCGTTCTGGTCGTGCACCCACAGGTGTGCGCTTGCAATTCTCATCACGGTTTTCTCCTCTGATCGTTGACAGCAGGCTCGCTCAGCACGCTAGCCCGCGCCGGTGCCGCTGTCTTCTCGAAACGTGCGGCGTTGCGGACGCCCGTAGGCGCGCGCGACGCACGTGGGCACCATTGCGCGCCGGCTCGCCGGCGGAAACTTCGCGCGGTAGGCGGTCGGCGGCATCCCGTACGTGCGCGTGAAGCTGGTCGTGAACGAGCCGACGCTCTGCAGGCCGACAGCGAGGCAGACCTCCATCACCGAGCGATCCGTGCCCCGCAGCAGCGTTGCAGCGCGCTCCAGGCGCCGCGTGAGCAGGTAGGCGTGCGGCGACTCGCCGAAGCTGCGCCGGAACTCGCGGCTGAAGTGCGCGCGCGAGAGGCCCGCCGCGCGCGCCAGGTCCTCGACGCCGAGCGGCTCGAAGTACCTCGCATCGGCGAGGTCCCTGGCACGCAGGAGGTGGCGGGCGGGCGGCGGAAAGGCCATCTGCGCATTATCGATGAGCCCGACGCGCAATCATCTGGCCCCTTGGGACTGCTCGCCATCAAGCTGCTGCTCGCACCGAGCTTCGTCGTCGGGGCCTCGCTCGCCGCGCGCCGTCTCGGCGCGCGTATCGGCGGCCTGATCGCCGGGCTGCCCGTCGTGGCGGGCCCGATCCTGCTCGTGTATGCGCTCGCTCACGGCCGCGGCTTCGCCGCCGGGGCAGCCGCCGGCACGCTTCTGGGACTGGTCTCGCTGATCGCCTTCGTCGTCGTCTACGCGCGACTCGCGACGCGCGTCTCGTGGGCGGTGAGCATGCTCGCCGGCTGGCTGGCCTTCGCACTCGCTACGGCCGCATTCAGCGCGCTCTCCGTTCCCGCCGGGGCGGCGCTCGCGATCGCCGCCGCGGGCCTGTTCGTCGGGCTGGCGCTGCTTCCGCGCCCGGGCGTCGGGCGACGCACGCACGCCGCGCCGCCGTCTTGGGACCTTCCCGTGCGCGGCCTCTGCGCGCTCGTGCTCGTGCTCACGCTCACCGCCGTCGCCGGGTGGCTCGGGCCGCAGCTGAGCGGCCTGCTGGCGCCCTTTCCGATCATCGCCACGGTGCTCGCAACGTTCACCCACGTCCAGCGAGGCAGCGACGAGCTGCTGCGCCTGCTGCGCGGCCTGCTGAGCGGCTTTGGCGCCTTTGCGCTGTTCTTCTTCACGCTCGCGATCTCGCTGCGCGGGCTCGGGGTCGCGGCTGCTTTTGCGCTCGCGACCGCCGTGGCCCTGCTCACCCAGCTGGCCGCCTACATGCTCGCGCCGGGCGAACCGGTGGCGGCGAGCGTAGCCGAGGTCTAGCTCGCTGCTCCTCCGCGCGCGAGCTCGTGACGGACGCGATCGCGCGCCCCCGCGAAGCGGATCGCCTCGTAGGCGATCAGCGTGCTCAGCACCGCGGCGAAGATCGCGAGCGTTGCCAGCGCCGGCAGGCGCAGTTCCGCCTCGAGCGCCAGCAGGGCGACCAACGCAGCGGCGCAGATCGCGCGGTGGGGGTTGAAGCTGTGCACGTTGCGCCACCTGAAGGCGATGTGTGCGAGCAGGTACATGGCGCCGCCCCCGAGCATCGCCGTCGCCGCGACGAGCCCGAGCGGCGTTCCGACCTCGGCGAGCGTCCGTTTCAGGCCAAGCGCGACGAGCGCGATCCCGGCGATCATCGGGAGGTGCAGATAAGAGTAGGAGTCACGCGCGATCTCGTTGCGCTCGCGGCCCTCCTTCGCCTGCGCCAGGCGGCGCGTCGCGACGATTGCGACGACATCGAAGTAGAGCCACCACATCGCCGCGGCCACGACCACGCCGAGCACCGCCGCCGCCACGACGCCGGCGCCGACGCCACGGCTGGCGCCCGCGCCGATCGCCACGATCGACTCGCCGAGGGCGATGATGATGATCGCACCGTGGCGCTCGGCGAAATGCTCCGGCACGAGCCTCCAGCCCTCCGAGCCGAACAGGAAGGGACCGCCCATGTCGAGCAGCAGCGCGAGCGCCCACAGCGCGATCTGGACGCCCGTGGCGGCGAAGGCGGCGCCGAGCAGCAGTCCCAGTCCGATCGCCGTGCCGCCGGCGAGCCCGAGCACCGAGCTGCGCAGTTCGCGGTCCTCGCGGCTGGCGAGCAGGAACAGGCCGATGTGGGCTGCGCGCACGACCCCGTAGGCGCACACGAACAGCACGGCATCGCCGCCGAACGCTCCCGGCACGCACAGCGCCGCGACGAGCAGCGCCGCCATCGCCGCGAACATCACGATGCGCACCGCGCCCTCCTCGGGATCGACGACGCTCGTCAGCCACGCATACCCCGTCCATGCCCACCAAAGCACTCCCAGCACGAGCAGGGCCTTCAGCAGCCCCTCCCAGCTCAGCGTGGCGGCCATCAGGGCCGTGCACTGCGTCAGTGCGAGCACGAACACGAGGTCGAAGAACAGCTCCAGCGCAGTGACGCGCTCGCCCTCGCGGAGCACCGCCGCGAGGCGTGGTGATTGGCTCGTCCCCGGCGCGCTCACGCGCTCATCTTCGCAAGCCGGCGCCGCGCCGAGCGCGCACGGCGCCTGTTCAGACGCCGCCGCCGGCCGCCCGCGCGGGCACCTCGCCCCAGAGCTGCTCGAGGCGATAGAACTCCCGCGTCTCCGGGGTGAAGATGTGGATTACCACGTCGAGATAGTCCATCAGGATCCAGCCGGCCTGCGCGGAACCCTCGACGCGGCGCGGCAGCAGCTCGTGCTCGTGCTTGAGGCCCTCATGGATACCGTCGTGGATCGCCTTGGCCTGCCGCCCGGTGTTGCCAGAGCAGACGAGGAAGTAGTCGGTGTAGCCGAGCACGCCGCGGAGGTCGAGCTCGACCACCTCGATCGCCTTCTTGTCGGCCGCGTAGCGGGCGATCTCGCCGAGCAGCTCGCCGCCCTCCATCAGCGCACAGCCCCCACCCGCGCACCGTAGAGGCGATGCTCGGCGATGTAGGCGGCGACGCGCGGGCCGACGAGCTCGTCGATCGGCTCGCCGCGCGCGACGCGCTCGCGGACCGCCGACGAGGACACCTCGATCGCGGGCATCGACAGGAAGCGCACCCGCGCTCGCCCGCCGGACCGCGCCGCCGTGACAGCGTCGAGCGCATCGAGCACCTCGCGCCGTCCCGATCCCGTGCGCGTCGCGACCGCCAACTCGGCGAGCTCGAGCACGCGCTGCGGCTCGCGCCAGGATCCGAGCGTCCGTGCCGTGTCGGCTCCCACGATGAACGTCAGGTGGGCGTGCGGTTGCCGGGCATGGATCGTCTCCAAGGTATCCACCGTATAGGACGTTCCCCCCCGCTCGAGCTCCAGCGCGCACGCCCCGACCCCGTCCGCCTCCGCCACCGCCAGGCGGCACATGCTCAGGCGGTGGGCGGCCCCCGGCTCCTCCTCGCCGAGCTTGTGCGGCGGGGCCTGCGCCGGCATCAGCACGACCCTGTCCAGCTCGAGCTGCGTGCGCGCACAGGCGGCGACGAGGAGGTGCCCGCGGTGGGGCGGGTTGAACGTGCCGCCGAGAATCCCGAGCGAGACAGGCTCCGCCGACGCCCGCGGCTGCTCACGCGCGGACGTGCCCGTCGCCCTCGATGAGGTACTTGAACGTGCACAGCTCGCGCAGCCCGATCGGCCCGCGCACGTGGAGCTTCTGGGTCGAGTTGCCGATCTCGGCCCCCATGCCGAACTCACCGCCGTCGGTGAAGCGCGTGGAGGCGTTCACGTACACGCAGGCGGCGTCGACGCCGAGCTGGAACGCGCGCGCGGCGCTCGTGTCGCGCGTGACGATCGCCTCCGAGTGCCCGCTGCCGTAACGGCCGATGTGCTCGATCGCCTGCTCGACCGAGTCGAGCACGCGCACGGCGATCACCGGCGCGAGGTACTCGCTCGCCCAGTCCTCCTCAGTGGCCGGCTCGAGCGTGACTTCGGCCGGGGGCGGCGCGCCCGCCGCCAGCAGCGTGCGCTCGTCGGCGCGCACGAGAACGCCGGCGGCGCCGAGCGAGCGCAGCATGCGCGGAAGGAACGCGGCGGCGATCCGCTCGTGTACGAGCAGCGTCTCGACCGCGTTGCAGACGCCCGGCCGCTGGGTCTTCGCGTTCAGCACGATCGCCTCGGCCCGGTCCAGATCGGCGAGGGCGTCGACGTACACGTGACAGTTGCCGGAGGCGGCGTAGATGACGGGGACGGTCGCGACGTCCTGCAGCGCCTGCTTGAGGCTGTCGCCGCCGCGGGGGATGATCAGGTCGATCGTTTCGTTCTGTCTCGCAAGCTCGCTGAGCTCCTCGCGCCCGCCCCCGGCGACGAGGCCGATGCAGCCGGCGGGCAGGCCCGCCGCGATCGCCGCCTCGCTCGCGATCTGCGCGAGCGCCGCGTTCGAGTGCATCGCCGTGGAGGAGCCGCGCAGCACGATCGCGTTGCCCGACTTCAGGCAGAGGGCGGCGGCATCGATCGTCACGTTGGGGCGCGCCTCGTAGACCACCGCGATCACGCCCAGCGGCACGCGCACCTTGCGCACGTCGAGGCCGTTCGGTAGGCGCTGCCCGTCGATCACCTCGCCGACGGGATCGGGCAGGGCAGCGATCTGTCGCACGGCCGCCGCGATCCGGGAGATTCGCTCGGCGTCCAGGTACAGGCGATCGAGCAGTGCAGCGCCGAGCTCCGCCTCGCCGGCGAGCTGCATATCGCGCTCGTTGGCCTCGAGGATCTCCTCGACGCGCTCGTCCAGCGCGAGCGCGATCGCGTCGAGCGCCGCGTTCTTCAGCGCCGTGTCGGCCTGCGCCAGCACGCGCGCAGCGCGCTTGGCGGCCTGGGCGAGGACGGCGGGGTTCGAGACGGCGGTCGCCATGGCCCTAAGGGTAGTGAAGGGCGCCCGTCAGTCCACGACGAGGTAGTCGCGATGGACGGCCTCATCGGTGGCGCGCGGGAGAACCTCGCGCACCGCCTCGGACTTCAGCCCGATCACGCGCCGCAGCTCGGCTGCGGAGTAGTTGCAGATGCCCTTTCCGAGCGGCCGCCCCGGCGCCGGCTCGCCCTCGGCGACGGGTGCGATCTCGACCGCGTCGCCGGCGTCGAACGCGCCGATCACCTCCACGATCCCGACCGGGAGCAGGCTGGCGCTGCCCTCGCGCACAGCGCGCGCGGCGCCCGCGTCGATCACGAGCGTGCCCCTCGAGGGCTTGGCGTACTTGAGCCACAGCTTGAAGCTGCTGTAGCGCGCGTCGCGCGCCGCGAAGCGCGTGCCCTCGCGCTCGCCCGCGAGCACCGCCGCGAGCGCCTGCGGGCGCCCCCCGTTGCAGATCACCGTTGCGATGCCGGCGGCCGTCGCCATCTCCGCGGCGACGACCTTCGAGCGCATCCCTCCGGACCCGAGCGGCGAAGTCGTGTGACCGATCTCGAGATCCTCCAGCGAGCTGAAGTCGCTCACCTCGCTGACGATCCGCGCGTCGGGGTGCACGCGCGGATCGGCTGTGTAGAGCCCGTCGATATCGGTCAGCAGGATCAGCTGGTCGGCCGCCACGAGGACCGCCACCTGCGCCGCCAGGAAGTCGTTGTCGCCGAAGGAGATCTCATCCGTCGCCGTCGTGTCGTTCTCGTTGATCACCGGCAGCACGCGCCACTCGAGCAGGGTGCTGAGCGTCTGACGTGCGTTGAGGTAGTGCGTGCGCGCGCTCATGTCGAAGAACGTCAGCAGCAGCTGCGCGCTGGTGACCTCGCGCTCGCGCAGCAGCTCGTCGTAGACGCGGTAGAGCTTGCCCTGCCCGACCGCGCTGGCGGCCTGCAGGGCGCCCACCGAGGTGGGCCGTTGGGGCAGGTTCATCACCCGCATCCCGCGGGCGATCGCTCCGCTCGTCACGACGATCACCTCGCTGCCCGCCCGGTGCGCCTCCGCGAGCACGTCGCAGACGCCCTCGAGCACATCCATGCGCAGCGTGCCCTCGCTGTCGGCGACGACGCTCGAACCGAGCTTGATCACGAGGCGGGCCATGCCTGCAGCTTATTTGGCGCCCGTCGGGCGCTAGCCCTGCGCGGGGTCCAGCTCGAAGGTGACGCCGCCGATCTCGATCTCATCGCCCGGCTGGAAGCCCTCTGCCTCGAGCGCACGCAGCACTCCGATCCGGCGCAGGCGTCCCTCCAGGTAGGCCATCGCGTCCTCGTTCTCGACGTCGTAGCGACGCAGCATCCGCTCGATGCCGGCGCCTCGCACGGCGAACGCCCGCTCGCCCAGGCGCTCGACCCGGAAGCCCGAGCCGGCGGTGGGACGGAAGACCATGTGCTCGGCGAGCTCGGGCTCCGCGCCGGCCGCGAGCGCCCGTGCCGCCGAGCTCGCCTCGCCGTCCGCCTGCAGCGGGGAGACACGGCGCAGCAGCTCGCCGGCGAGCTCCTCGATTCCCCGGCCGGTGGCGCTCGAGGTCGCGATCACCGGCACGTCGCCGCCGAGGCGCTCGCGCCACTGCGCAACGGCGCGCGCGGCGCGCTCGTCGGTCACGAGATCGGACTTCGACAGCACGAGCACGCGCGGGAGTCGCGCGAGGCGCGCGTCGTGGGCAACGAGCTCGTGCTCGATCGTCGCGTGGTTGCTGAGGGCGTCGGCCGCGTCGCCCTCGGAGATCTCGGGCGCCAGGTCGAGCACGTGCACGAGCAGGCGGGTGCGCTCGACGTGCGCGAGAAAGTCGTGTCCGAGGCCCGCGCCCTCACTCGCGCCCTCGATCAGACCGGGGATGTCCGCGACGATCAGCTGACGCTCGGATCCTTCCAGCACGCCGAGCACGGGTGACAGGGTGGTGAAGGGATACGCAGCGACCTTCGGAGCGGCCCGCGTCAGCCGCGCCAGCAGTGAGGACTTGCCGGCGTTGGGCAGCCCGACGAGGCCGACGTCGGCCAGCAGCCGCAGGCGCAGCTCGAGCCAGCCCTCCTCTCCGGGCAGGCCTCGCTCGGCGAAGCGCGGCGCCTGGCGTGTCGGGGTGGCAAAGTGCTTGTTGCCCTTGCCGCCGCTGCCGCCACGTGCGAGCGTGGCCCGCTGCCCGGCGAGCAGCAGCTCCCAGCGCCGACCGGCGAGCTCACCCCCTTCGCCCTCGGGCGCGCTGATCTCGGTGCCGGGTGGTACGCGGATCGTGAGCGTGTCGCCGTCGGCGCCGTGGCGCAGTGCGCCCTCGCCGTGCCCACCTCGCCCGGCCCGGTGGTGGGTGCGGCGGCGAAAGGCCTGCAGATCGCGTAGCGAGTCGTCGCACTCGACGAGCACGGCGCCGCCGCGCCCCCCGTCGCCGCCATCGGGGCCCCCGCGCGGGACGTGCGCTTCGCGGCGGAAGCTCGCGCAGCCATCGCCACCGGCGCCGGCCTGCACGTGGATCCTGGCGCGATCGTGGAGCATGCCCGGCATCGTGACAGCCTCAGCCGCGCACGCGGTCATCGTGCGCCCGATCGCGCCGCAGGACTAGCTGCGTGCGAGCCCGCGGGAGAGGCGGAAGCCCGCAGCCGCCGCGGCGCCGGCGACCGCAACGGTGCCGATCACGCCCCTGCGCGGGAGATGCTGGCGCGCGAGGATCGTCGCCAGCGCGTCGACGGAGTCGACGAGCGCGCACAGCGCCTGGACGCGCGGGCCCGCCACCTCGTCGTCGAGAGTCTGCAGCGCGGCCAGCCCGAGTGCGAGGTCGCGCGCGCCGAGCGAGCGCGCGAGGTCGCCGACGACGGGGTTGTGCGAGTTCTCCTCGCCGAGCCAGCCGGCCGTCACCCGCTCGGGGGCCGCGAGCACCGCCACACCGAGCGCGGCGCGTCCCGCTGCGAGCAGCCAGGCGCCGCGCCGCGGGCTCAAGCGGGGGCCGATCAGCTCTCGGTGGCGGCGGGCTGCACGCTGACGATGCGGCCACGCCGACCGTTCGCGAACTGCACGGTGCCCGCAGCGCGTGCGTACAGCGTGTCGTCCTTGCCGATGCCCACGCCCGTGCCGGGCTTGAAGCGGGTGCCGCGCTGGCGAACGATGATCTCGCCCCCTGTGACGGCCTCGCCGGCAAACGTCTTGACGCCGAGCCGCTGGGCGTTGGAGTCGCGGCCGTTGCGCGAGGAGCCGAGTCCCTTCTTATGAGCCATCTGCAGACTTCTCCTTGCTGGTCTTCGCCTCGTGCGCCGGCGCAGCGGCTTTCGCGGCGGCCGGTTTCGCTTTGGCTTTCGCGGCTTTCGCGGGCGCGCTGGTGATCTGCGTGACCTCGATCCGCGTCAGGTCCTGGCGGTGGCCGTTGCGTCGTTTGTAGCCGCGCTTGGGCTTGAACTTGAACACGCGCAGCTTCTCGCCGCGGACGTGCGCGAGGACCTTGGCGGTGACCTGCACGTCTTTCAGGCCGGCCGCGTCGAAGACGGCCTCCTCGGAGCGGTAGAGGATCGGCTGGAGCGCGACGTCAGCGCCCTCCGCGACCGCGAGGCGCTCGACGAGCAGCTGCTGGCCGCGCTCGACGCGGTACTGCTTGCCGCCGGTCTTCACGATCGCGTACATGTCTGTCTGGTCTCGATTCTGTGACTTGGAAAGCGCCGCGGACTACTCGGGCGTCGCCTTGGCCTTTGCAGCCGAACGGCGCCGTCCGCCCCTGCGGCCACGACGCCGAGGCTTCGATTGTACGCCATCCTCCTGGGCCTCGCCCTCAGCGTCGGCGCCGGCGGCCAGTGCCCCGGTCGCGAGCTCCTCATCGGGCTCGGCGTCGATGCCCGTCGGCGCCTCTGACAAACCGGCTTCGCGTCGCGCCTCGGCATCCTCGCTCTCGGCGGTCGCGCCCCGGCGCCGCGCGCGCGGCTCGCTGTTCGCGGGCGTGGGCACGTCGGACGGCGATCGCCGTTTGCTGCGCCCGGCGGCTTTGGCGCTCGGCGGGCGCGCCGCAGCGCTGACGACCTCGCCGGACTCGTCGAGCAGCAGCGCGCTCGCGGCCGTGCGTCCAACCTGGTCGATGCGCACCATGCGCTTTTCGCCGACGTAGCGGGCAGCGCCGGCGATCGAGATGATGTAGCCGTCGATTTTCGCGACCGCGTCGTCGACGTCGTACATGTGCGGCTCGACGATCTCGACGAGCACCTCATCGCCCTGACGGAACGGCAGCGCGCGCTCCTCGACCTCCTCGCGCGTGCCGATGAAGGTGATCGCGAAGTGGTCGAGGGCGAGGCCTTCGGAGCCCTCGAACAAGAACGACTTGCCGGTGTCCGCCTCGAGCGCGTGCAGCACGCGCGAGCCGTGTCCGGTGAACTGCGTGCTCACGCGCGGGTTCATCTGCACGAGGAAGGCCTCGGCGTCCGGCTGTTCGACGGCGATGTCGCGGAGCCTGCGCTCGAACTCGATCGCGATCGTCTCCTCCGAGCGGATCACCCCCTCGCCCTCGCAGGTCGGGCACGGACGGCTCATGATCTCGCGCACGCCCTCGGTCACGTTCTGCCGCGTCATCTCGACCAGGCCGAGCTTGGAGATCTCGGCCGTGAAGGTCTTCGTGCGGTCCTCGTCGAGCGTCTTGCGCAGCGTCTTCATGACGGCGTCGCGGTTGCGCGCGCGGGCCATGTCGATGAAGTCGATCACGATGATGCCGCCGATGTCGCGGAGACGCAGCTGGTTGACGACCTCCTCGGCGGCCTCGAGGTTGGTCTTGGTGATCGTGTCCTCCAGCGCGGCGCCCTTGCCCCGGCCGATGAAGCTGCCGGAGTTGACGTCGATGACCGTCAGCGCCTCGGCGTAGTCGATGATCAGATAGCCGCCGCTGGGCAACTCGACGCGCCGCGAGAGCACGCCGGCGATCGCCTTGTCGACACCGTAGTTCTCGAACAACGGCTCCTCCTGGCGCCACAGCTCGACGCGCTCGACGAGCTCCGGCGCGGTGCGGGTGAAGAACGAGACGAGGCGGTGGTACTGCTGCTCGTCATCGACGATCGCGCGCTCGAAGTGCGCCGAGAAGATGTCGCGCACCACGCGCACGGACAGGTCGGCCTCCTGGAAGACGAGGTCCGGGGCGACGGTGTCCTCGACGCGCTTGACGAGCACCTCGTGGAGCTTGTGCAGGTACTTGAGCTCGCGTTCGAAGTCCGCCCGCTTGGCTCCGTGGGCGGCGGTGCGGACGATCACGCCGCCGCCGTCGAGCTCGAGCCCGGAGGTCTGCCTGCGCAGGCGCTCGCGCTCGCGGTCCTCCAGCCGGCGCGAGACGCCGATCCCCTCCCCGGTGGGGGCGTAGACCATGTAGCGCCCGGCGATCGTGAGCTCCATCGAAAGACGCGCGCCCTTCGTCTTCAGCGGATCCTTGACGACCTGCACGACGATCTCCTGGCCCGGGCTGAGCAGGTCGGAGATCTTGCGTCCGGAGCCCTGACCGCCGCGGCCCCGCTTGGGCGTCTCGACGCCCGGCAGCACGATCTCGTCGACGTGCAGGAACCCGTTCTTCTCCAGGCCGATGTCCACAAACGCGGCCTCGAGGCCGGGCAGGACGTTGTCGACCTTGCCCTTGTAGATGTTGCCGACGATCGAGCGACCGCCGCGGCGCTCTATGTAGAGCTCAGCTACGCGGTAGCCGGCCTCCGGAGAGCCACTGCCGCGCTTGCGGCCCCGGCTGGAGGAAGGACGCGAGGCTGCGGGCGTTCCGCTCGCCTCCAGAAGCGCCACGCGCGTCTCGGCGCGATCGACGCTGACAAGCACTTGCTTTTTCAATTTGATCCAGTCTTTCGGTGTGGAAACGGGCCGAGCGGCCATCCGCGCGGGTCGGCGGGCGCCGGGCGAGTGCCCGGCGGGTTGCCCTGCGCGAGACCATCGTGCGCCGCAGCGGGGCGCGTCGCCCCGCGGGGCTGATGGTCTGGTGAGGGTGCTCGGCGAACATTTGTGGCTAGAAGCGCAATACGCGGCCCTTCAGCGATGCTGAGGCGCGCGCTTGCACGTAGATCGATTGCAGCAGGCCGACAGCCAACAGGGTTGTGATCACCGATGACCCGCCGTAGCTCATGAGCGGAAGCGTGACACCGGTAATGGGCATGATCCCAATTGTCATCCCTACGTTGACGAAAACCTGGAACATGAGCATAGCCGCTACCCCGGCCGCGATCAGCGTGCCGAACAGGTCCTTGGCCATCACGAGCACGCGCAGCGCGCGCCAGATCAGCAGCGCGTAGAGCAGCAGCAGCAGGCCGGTGCCGACGAAGCCGTACTCCTCACCGACGGCCGCGAAGATGAAGTCGGTGTGGCTCTCGGGCACGAACCCGTTGGGCACCTGGCTGGTCTTGGCACCGCGTCCGGTCTTCTGACCGGCGCCGATCGCGATCTTCGACTCCTGCTGCTGGTAGCCCTGCTTCTGGGGATTGGAGCTCGGGTGCAGGAAGGCCGTCAGACGCTGCACCTGGTAGGGCTTGAGCACGTTGATCCCGGCAGCGGGCGCGGCCACGAGCACGAAGGCGACGGCGACCACGACGAGCGCTGCGAGCGCGCCGAGGTGCCGCCAGGGGGCCCCGGCGACGAACAGCAGCATGTAGGCGATCACCATGTAGACGAGCCCCGAGCCGAGATCCGGCTGGGCGATCACGAGCATCGCCGGGACGAGCGCGGCGATCATCACCCGCGCGGTCGTGTCGCGCTCGCGCAGGTGCCGCGCGCGATCGACCGCGAAGCCCGACAGCGCGAGGATCAGCAGCACCTTGCCGAGCTCGGAGGCCTGGAAGGAGAACAGCGGGAAGTTGATCGCCCGGGTGGAGCCGCGCGCGGCATGCCCGAGTCCGAGCACCGCGAGGATGCTCACGAGCAGGGCCCCGTAGAGCGCGTACCTCAGCTGGCGCAGGCGGGCGTAGTCGAGCCTCGCGAGCGCGAGCATGAAGAGGAAGCCGACGCCGAGGTAGATCGCCTGACGATCGACGTAGTAGTGGGGATCGCCTGCGATCAGGTTCTTGGTAGCCGCGCGGAGGGTCACGACAGAGCAGATCCCAAGCCCAATCACCGCGGCCGTCAGCACCGGGTCGAACGGCAACCGGAATGTCGGTCGCGGTGCCACTGGCGTCTCGTCGGGAGCCGTGATCGGGCTCAGCGGGCTCAAAGCGTCTTCGAGCTCCCGGCCACGAACTTCTCCGGCTGGCCGAAGTGCTGCGCGGCCATCAGGCGGGCGATCGGGGCGGCCGTTTCGGCGCCGAAGCCACCCTCCTCGACGGTCACCGCGATCACGATCGGCCGCTTCGGGTCGGGGATGTAGGCCATGTACCAGGACTGGTCTTCCTTGCCGTAGCGTTCCGCCGTGCCGGTCTTTCCGTACACGGGATGCCGGGCCTGGTCCCAGCCGCTCCACACGTCGGCGGAGGTGCCGCCGGGCTGGCTCGCGGCCTCGTGGATTCCTTCCATCACGAGATTGAGATCGGCGTCGTTGAAGTGCACGTGCCGGCGCGCCGGGAACGGCAGGCTCTGCACCAGGCCGCCGCCGGGTTCGTCGATCTCGCGACCGAGGTGCGGGCGCACGACCGTCCCTTCGCCGCCATGTTCAAAGCCGTTGGCGAGCGTCGAGTAGGCGACCGCCATCTGCAGCGGGTTGGTCAGGAGATCGCCCTGCCCGACGGCGAGGTGCATGTTGTCGCCGACCGACCAGGGGCGCACTTCGCTGACGATGCCGCAGGAGGCGACGTGGCGCTTGCGCCGGCAGCGAAGCTCTTCGGCGTTCTCTTCCTGGCGCCAGCGCGAGTCCGGCACGACGCCTTTGAGCTCGGTCGGCAGGTCGATCCCCGTTTCCTGGCCGAGCCCGAGCTCGTGAGCCATGCGCTGGATCACCGCGCCGTGCGCGTTGGCGCGCTCGCCGGCTTCGAAGAAGTAGGTGTCGGAGGAGACCTTCAGCGCTTCGACCAGGCCGACGGCGCCGAAGTCGGCGTGATTGGCGTTGCAGAACTGCTCGATGTTGACCGAGATGCACTGGCCCGCGCCGAGCCCTTCCGAGGGCGAGATGATGCCCGCTTCGAGCGTCGCCATCGCGGTTATCGGCTTGAACGTCGAGCCGGTCGGATATGCGCCGTTGACGGCGCGGTCGGTGAGCGGTCCGCTCGCGGCGCCACCGCCGATCAGCGCCTTGTATTCGTTCGGCGTGAGCGGTTTGGCGAAGCGGTTCGGGTTGAACGTCGGGTAGGAGCCGATCGCGAGCACTTCGCCGTTGCGCGGATCGATCGCCGTGAACGCCCCGGCGACAGCGGGTTTTCCGCCCGCGCGGGCGTTTTCGATGCCCTGCAGCAGCGCCTTTTCGCTCTCCTTCTGCAGCCCCAGGTCGAGTGTCAGCTTGAGGCTGTGACCGGCCGTGGGCGGAGTTGGCGCAATCGCCGCGGGAACCGGGGCGCCGGAGGCGTTGACCTCCACACGCTCGACCCCCGGCTGCCCCCGCAGGTAGCGGTCGTAGTAGAACTCGAGGCCTTCCTGGCCCACGACGGTGCCCTGCTTGACGCCGCGGAAGGCCGGCATCGTGAGCTCTTCCGGGGAGACCTGGTCGACGTGGCCGAGCACCTGCGCGGCCATCTCGCCGTAGTTGTACGAGCGAATCGAGACGGGCTGCTGCACGACACCGGGGAATTCGTTCTGACGCTCGGCCAGCACCGTCAGCGGTCCGCTGCCGGCGTCCGTCTTCACGGTCACGTTCGCGTATGGCGTCGCGGTCATGCCCTGGACGACGCGTTCGTCGATCGTCCGCGCGCTGAGACCGACCACGCCGCCGAGCCGACGGAACAGGCTGCGCGTCTGCGCGGCCGAGCGCGGCAGCGCCGGGATCGCGACCTGGGGCGCCTGCGCGAGCCGGCCCAGCCGGCGGCGTTCGCGGCGCTGAGCGGCTGTCGGCGCGGCGTGCTGCGCCGACAGCGTGCTGTCGAGGTGCGCCAGCTGCGCGACCGCCGCCTGGTAGGCGGCTTCGGCCGGTGCGAGCCTTTCCTCGTAGGTGGCGACCTGCTGGGAGACCGCGGCCGGCAGCAGGCGAGGCACGATCTGCACGGCGTTGGTCGTGCGACTGGTCACGATCGGCTGGCCTTCGCGGTCGAGGATCTGTCCGCGCGGCGCCGCGATCGGCAGGTCGCGCACCTGGTTGACGTCGGCCTGATGGACGTACTGTTCGCCGGAGAGCACCTGCAGGTACCAGAGGCGGAAGAAGATCACGCCGAACATCACCATCGCGATGCCGCCGATGATCGCCACGCGCAGGGCCAGCTGGGGCGAGATCGGGATGCGCGGCTCCGCTCCCGACCCCCGCTCGAGCGCGCTCATCTCGCGGCCGCTCCGGTCATGCTCGCGACAGCGGGCTCAACCCGCCGGTCGTGTAGGCGCGCCGGCGCCGGCGCCGGCGCGGGTCCTCGGGCAGCGTGCCCTCGAGCGCCCGCCGCACGATCGCCCAGATCGGCAGCGCGACGACGGTGTTGACGACGATACCCAGCACGATCTGGCGCAGCAGCTCGAAGCTCACGGGCGCATCGACGCCGAGCATGAACTCCATCAGCGAGTAGCCGACGAGCGAGACGGCGGAGGCCGCACACCCGACGAGCAGTGGCGTCAGCGCCGCCTGCGGGTCACGCAGCTCGCGCAGCCGCCCGCACCAGAAGCCGATCAGCGTGAACACGAGCGAGGTCAGCCCGAGCGTCTGCAACAGCGTCAGGTCGACGAGCAGCCCGATCGCGAAGCCGGCGACGGCGCCGAGCATCGAGCCGCACAGCAGGCCGATGAAGGCGACGAGCAGCGGCGAGAGATCGACGTTGACGCCGAAAACCGGGACCTCGGAGACGACCCCGATCTGGAAGAAGACGAGGACGATCGAAAGAGCCGCCACGCGGGCGAGCAGGGCCGGGTTGAAGGCTCCGCTCATCCGCCGGCTTCCGTGGAGGCGAGCTGTTCGCCGGTGGCGGAGGTGCTGGGCGTCTGACCGGCCGGAAGCGTGACGGCGAGCTTCGCGATGTTGGACGCGCGGGTGCCGGCGCCGGAGGTCAGCACCTGGACGATGTCGAGGTTGTGCAGGTTGGCGATCGGGTGCACGTTGACCGACTTGTAGGCGCTTTCTTCGTTGACCGAGGTGACCTGCCCGACGGGCAGGCCCGGCGGGTACAGCGAGTCGTCGCCGCCCGGGGCCACGGTGCCGGAGGTGACGACGTATTCCCCGGCGTTGACCTGGCTGTTGGCCGGCAGGTACTGCAGCAGCAGGTCGTTCGGTTCACCCACCTTCGGTTGCAGGATCCCCGTCGCGCTGCTCGTGCCGACCCGCGCGGAGACACCGACGGAGCTGTCGGTGATGAGGTCGACCTGCGCGCCGTCGGAGGCGACCTGCACGACCTTGCCGACCAGCCCTTCGCCGTTGATGACGGGGTCGTTGACCCGCACGCCGGCGGCTTCGCCCTTGTCGATCGTGACGGTCGAGTACCAGATGTTCGGGGTTTTCCCGACAACGGTCGCGCTCACCGGGCGGTAGTTGCTGACGCCGAGCTGGTCGAGATGGAACAGCGCGATGAGCTGGCGGTAGGAGCGTTTTTCCGCCTGGTTGGTGACGAGCTGGCGGCGCAGCTGGTCATTCTGCTTGCGCAGCGCGTCGCGCTGGCTTTTCGCGTGCAGCGTGTCGCCGAACCAGCCGAACAGGTCGCGCACGGGCTTCAGCGCCTTGTTCGCGCCGTCCTGGATCGGCGAGACGACGGTCAGGAAGGCTCGCTGCACGCCGTGCAGGCGACCGCTCGGAGCCTCGCCGAAATAGGCAGTCAGGAGCAGCAGGGAGAGCACGACGAGCGACACGAGGACCGCTCGCCGGCGCCGAACAGACTTGTCGTACACCTATGGGTACCTTCCGAAGCGTTCACGGGACAGACTACCCCCGCGGCGGGCGGGGCGGCGGAACTGCTGCGAGGCACCGGATCCTCACCGCTGCGTCACCGGCGCCGCCGGTTGCGCGTCGTGCGGTTGGAGCGGTGGATCGCCTCGAACTCCTCGAGCGAACGGCCCGAGCCGACGGCCACGCAGGTTAGCGGAGACTCCGCCAGGTGCGCCGGCATCTGGGTCTCCTCGCGCAGGCGCACGTCGAGGCCCTGCAGCAGCGAGCCCCCGCCGGCGAGCATGATCCCGCGATCCATGATGTCGGACGCGAGCTCCGGCGGAGTGCGGTCGAGCGTCTCCTTGACCGCGTCGATGATCTGGTTGAGCGGTTCCTCCAGCGCCTGACGGATCTCCTCGCTCGTGAGCACGACCGTCTTGGGCAGACCGGCGACCATGTCGCGCCCGCGGATCTCGGCCTGCAGCTCCTCGGCCATCGCACAGGCGGATCCGATCTCCAGCTTCAGCTCCTCCGCCGTCTGCTGGCCGATCAGCAGCTTGTACTCTTTCTTGGCGTAGTTGATGATCGCCTCGTCCATCTCATCGCCGCCCACGCGGATCGACTGTGAGACGACGATCCCGCCCAGCGAGATCACCGCGACCTCCGACGTGCCGCCGCCGATGTCCACGACCATCGAGCCGGTCGGCTCCCCGACCGGCAGCCCGGCCCCGATCGCGGCGGCCATCGGCTCCTCGATCAGGTAGGCGGTGCGGGCTCCCGCCGACAGGCAGGCCTCCTCGACGGCGCGCTTCTCCACGCCGGTGACGCCGGAGGGGACGCACACGACGACGCGGGGGTGCGCCCAGCGGTTCTGGTGCACCTTCTGAATGAAGTGGCGAAGCATCTGCTCGGTGACGTCGAAGTCGGCGATCACCCCGTCCTTGAGCGGGCGGATCGCCTGGATCGTGCCGGGCGTGCGCCCGAGCATGCGCTTCGCCTCGATCCCGACGGCGTGAACTTCGCCGGTGCGCGAGTCGATCGCCACGACGCTCGGCTCCGACAGCACGATCCCGCGACCGCGGACGTAGACGAGCGTGTTGGCGGTGCCGAGGTCGACCGCCATATCGCGACCGCCGAACCCCGTCAGATAGCTGAAGATGCCCATATAGAGAGAGGGGGCACGCTCGGATCCGGTCTGGCGCCGCTGCTCCGCGGCGCGCTCGGCGGCCGGCGCTCATCGGGGGCGTACCCGTCGGGCAGTGTAGCGAACGGCCATTTGCGCGAGGGTCGCCTGCGAGCGGATTTGCAGGGAAATCGGCGCCCCCGCGGCGGGCGCGGAAACCGGCACCGCGAGGCGCCGTCCTGGCGCCGGCGCGCGCGCAGCGGCGCGCTCAGCGCTCGCCCAGGACCTCCGGATAGAGCTCGCGCAGAGCCCGCAGCGGGAGGCCGACGACGTTCTCCTCCTCGCCGTCGATCGACAGCGCGAGCCGCGCGCCCGCGCCCTGGATCGCATAGCCGCCCGAGCGCCCGCGCCACTCCTGGGTCGCCACATACGAGTCGAGCGACTGCTCGTCGAGCGCCCGGAAGGTCACGGCCGTGCGCGCGATCGCGGTGCGCTCGATCGGGGCGCCCGCCTCGCCTGCGGCGGGGAGCAGCAGCGCGACCCCGCTGATCACCTCGTGCGTACGGCCGGCGAGTGCGCTGAGCGTGCGCCGCGCCGCGCCGGCGTCGGGCGGCTTGCCGTAGATCACGCCGTCGAGCACGACGATCGTGTCGCACCCGAGCAGCGCCTCGCGGGCCGGCGGGCGAAGCGCCGCGCGGGCCTTGCCGAGGGCGTTCTCGACAGCGACGCGCGCGGGGTCGGGGCCCTGCTCGAGCTCCGCCGCGCCGGTCGGCCTGACCGTGAAGGGAACGCCTAGGCGCTCGAGCAGCACACGGCGCTGCGGCGAGGCGGAGGCGAGGACGAGGGGCGGGCGCTCGGGCAGCGCCTAGAGGTCCCCGAAGAAGAGCTCGGCCTCGCGCGCCGCCGACGCGGGCGAGTCAGAGCCGTGGACCATGTTCGTGCCCATCTCGATCGCGAAGTCGCCGCGAATCGAGCCGGGCGCCGCCTCCAGCGGGTTGGTCGCGCCGATCACCTGCCTGGCCGCCTTCACGGCGTCGGGGCCCTCGAGCACCATCGCCACGAGCGGCCCGGAGGTGATGAAGTCGACGAGCTCGCCGAAGAACGGCCGCTCGGAGTGCTCGGCATAGTGGCGCTCGGCCAACTCGCGCGTCATCAGCAGATGGCGCAGCGCGACGATCCTGAGGCCCTTGCGCTCGAAGCGGGCGATGATCTCCCCCGTCAGGCTGCGCGCGAAGGCGTCGGGCTTTACGAGGATCAGCGTTCGGTCCATGGATTCCTTTGCTCGGTTGGAGTGGGCTGCGCTCAGGTGCTCGAGCGCGGCCGCCGCGCGCGTCCGCTCGGCCGCGGCCGCGTGCCGGCCTCGGTCGCCGCCACGGGCCTGGCTTCGCTCGCCTCGTCCGTCTCGTCTCGCAACGGCACGTCGAGCTCGCTCAGCTCGGTCTCGACCGCGGGCGCGGCGCGTCGTCGGCGCTGGCGCGTGGGCGGTGCGAGCGCGGGGACGTCGGCCTCGCAATACGGGCAGATCGTCCAGGCCTGATCGAGCGGCCGCGAGCAGCTCGCGCAGCGCTCCTTGAGCTTGCGCAGGCAGCTCGGACAGCGCACGAAATCGTGCTCGATGCGGTAGTCGCAGTGCGGGCACAGCGACTGGTCGAGCTGATGCAGGCGCGCCTCCGCGGCGCGCATCTCCAGTTCGCGCTCGTGCACGTCCTCGAGATACTCCGGCGGCCGCAGGATCATGTAGACGATCGTGCCGACGAACGGGAACAGCGACGCTGCCGTGGAAACCATGACGAGCATCGGATCGACGATCCGCCGGCGCGCGTCGGCGTAGGTCCAGTAGATCAGCGAGAGGTAGAAGACCGCTACGAACAGGATCAGCAGATCGACGGCGAGGTTCAGGCCGCTGCTTTCGATTCCGAAATCTGCGAGCGGTGGCATCGGCCGGATGAGTTTAGAGAAACAAGCGGCCGAAACCGTAGCCAGCAGCGAAGAACACGAGGATCACGAGCGCCACGATCAGCGCGACCGCGCCGATCATCGTCAGCACCGAGGGGCCGTCCTCGTTCATCTCGCCGCGCCCCCGGAGCGTCCAGGGACCGCCTGCGAGCACTCGCCGCGGGCGCGCGAGCCGAGCAGCTCGCCGACGAGGTAGACCGAGCCGGTGGCCAGCACGGTGGCGCCGCGGGGCTGCGCCCAGGCCTGCGCCTGCGCCAGCGCGCGCTCGGGACGCGGCTCGCAATCGCTCGCCGTGAAGCCGAGCTGGCGCGCGAGCGACTCGAGCGCGGCGGGCGACAGCGCGCGGCCGCTCGGCGGCGCGGTGAACCAGGCGTGCGCGCAGATCGGCAGCAGCGCCGTGAGCATCTCCGCCGCGTCCTTGTCGTCGAGCACGCCGAGCACCAGCGCCAGCGGTCCGCCGTCGTGCAGCTCGCTCAGCGCGGCGACGAGCGCCCGCACGGCGTGAGGGTTGTGGGCGCCGTCGAGGATCGTCGGCGGCTCGCCCGCGAGTCGCTGCAGGCGTCCCGGGACGGCCGTGGTGCGGGCCGCAGCGGCGATCGCGGGCGCGCTCGCCACGATCCCCGCCTGCTCGAGATAGGCCTCCGCGGCGGCTCGCGCCAGCGCGAAGTTCGCGCGCTGGAATGCGCCCTGCGCGAGCGGCTCGATCTCCGGCTCGAGCGCCCGCGGGTGCACGACGCGCGCATCCTTCGCCGTCGCGACCCGCTCGGCCACCGCGGCCGCCTCGCTCGCGAGCTGCTCGCCGAGCACGAGGATGGCGCGCGTGGGTACGGCGGCGAGCTTCTCCGCGGCGATGTCCGCAATCGTCGGACCCAGCCAGCGGGTGTGCTCCAAGCCGACGTTCGTCAGCACGCTCACGCGCGGATCGATCACGCTGGTTGCGTCGTAGCGTCCGCCGAGGCCGGCCTCCACGACGGCGACATCGACGTCCTGCTCGGCCATCTGCCACAGCGCCGCCGCCGTCAGCAGTTCGAACTGGGTGACGTGGTCGTCCTCGGAGAGCGTGCGGTTGACGCGCTCGGCGGCCGCGCTCGCGCGCGCGATCGACTCGGCGAACGCGTCCGTGCCGAGCTCGTGCCCGTCGATCAGCACGCGCTCGCGATAGGAGACGAGGTGCGGTGAGGTGTAGGCCCCGATGCGCAGGCCGTGGCGGGCGAGGATCGCGGCGAGCATCCGCGTCGTCGATGACTTGCCGTTGGTGCCAAGCACCTGGATGCTCTCGAAGCGCCGCTCGGGCGAGCCCAGCGCGGTCATCATGCGGCGCATCCGGTCGAGCCCGAAGCGCATGCCGAACAGCTCGAGCGAGCGCAGCTGGCGCTCTGCCCGCTCCTCGGTCCAGCCGCGGATGGCGCGTTCGCTGCCTCGAGTGCGGTCCATGTTCCGGTGGCGGGCGCGCGTGGAGCTAGGCGTCGGCGTGCTTGCGCAGGTAGTCGATGAACACGGGGCGCAGCGCCTCGCCGAGCTGGCCGTCGCCGGAGCGCAACGCGTCGATGATCAGGCCTTTGGAGGATTGGATGTCGTAGTCGGCCTCGCCCTGCTCGCCGCTGGCCGCCTCGGCGGCGGGGATCAGCTTCAACAGCGACCAGAAGAACCCGACGTCCAGATGGCGCTCCGCGCGACGGACGGCGCGGTCGTGGAGCTCCTGCGTGGAGAGGTCGTCGAGCGTGTCGGCCATCGCGCCCTCAGCGTCCGCGCGGGCGCTCACCGGCCGGAGCGACGACCGCGTCCCCGCCCCCGCCTGGCCAGCGCGCTGAGTTCGCGGCCGAGGCCCCTGAGGTCGAGCTTGCCCGCGAGCTTGCGCAGCTCCTTGCGCTCCTTCTCGCTGAGGTTGCCCGGGCGTCCGCCGGAGTCGCGCAGCAGCCGCGCCAGGCGCTCGCGCTCCTTGCTCGACAGCGAGCGCCAGCGCCTTGTGATCGCGACGCCGGCCTGGGCGAGCGCCGCCCACGGCAGCGCCTTCAGACGCCCGCGCCTGTCTCTCGGGGAGGAACTGAACGGTGACACAGACGCGATGGTAGCGGGGCCGGCGCGGCAACGTCCGCGAGCGCGCCCGACGCCGCTCAGGCGGACTCCTCGCGCAGCGAGGCGTCCTCGGCCTCATCCGGCGCAGCTTCGGTCACGAGCGTGGGCGTGAGCCCCTTCTCGACCGTCTCCTTCGTCACCACGCACTTCTTTACGTCACGTCGGCTGGGGAGCTCGAACTGCACCTCGAGCAGGATCTCCTCGATGATCGAGCGCAGGCCGCGCGCCCCGGTCTCGCGCTCGAGCCCCTTCTCGGCGACGGCCACGAGCGCGTCCTCGGAGAAGACCAGCTCGATGCCGTCGAAGGCGAAGAAGCGCTGGAACTGCTTGGCGAGCGCGTTGCGGGGCTCGACGAGGATCGAGACGAGGTCATCGCGCGTGAGCTGGTGGACCGCCGACATCACCGGGAGGCGCCCGATGAACTCGGGGATCAGCCCGTACTCGATCAGGTCCTCCGGGAGGCAGTGCTCGAAGACTTCGCCGGTGTCGCGCTCGGCCTTGGCCTCGATCGCCGCGGCAAAGCCGACCCCTTTGTGGCCGATGCGCCGCTCGATCACCTTGTCGAGGTTGGCGAAGGCGCCGCCGCAGATGAACAGCACGTTGGTCGTGTCGATCGTGAGGAACTCCTGGTGGGGATGCTTGCGCCCACCCTGTGGCGGGACCGATGCCTGCGTGCCCTCGAGGATCTTCAGCAAGGCCTGCTGAACGCCCTCGCCGGACACGTCGCGGGTGATCGACGGGTTGTCTGCCTTGCGCGCGATCTTGTCGACCTCGTCGATGTAGATGATCCCCGTTTCGGCCTTCTTGACGTCGTAGTCGGCTGCCTGGATCAGCTTCAGCAGGATGTTCTCGACGTCCTCGCCGACGTAGCCGGCCTCCGTCAGCGCGGTGGCGTCGGCGATCGCAAAGGGCACGTTGAGGGTGCGCGCGAGCGTCTGGGCGAGCAATGTCTTGCCGCAGCCGGTCGGCCCCAGCAGCAGGATGTTGGACTTCTGCAGCTCGATGTCCGAATCGCCGGACATCATCATCTGCACGCGCTTGTAGTGGTTGTAGACGGCGACCGAGAGCGTGCGCTTGGACGGGTCCTGGCCGACGACGTACTCGTCGAGGACGTCGTAGATCTCGCGCGGCTTGGGCAGGTTCTCGAGGTCGAATGCCGGCGGCGCCGAGAGCTCCTCGTCGATGATCTCGTTGCAGAGATCGATGCACTCGTCGCAGATGTAGACGCCCGGCCCGGCGATCAGCTTCTTGACCTGCCGCTGCGACTTGCCGCAGAAGCTGCAGAGGAGCTGCTCGTTGGAGTCTGTCGGTCGGGCCATATCCCTAGTGCTCGGAGATCACACGGTCAATGATGCCGTACTCCCGGGCCTCCTCCGAGCTCATGAAGTAATCGCGCTCGGTGTCTTTGCGCACGTCCTCGAGGGCTTTGTGTGTGTGCTTGGCGATGATCTCGTCGAGGCGGCGGCGCACGTCGATGATCTCTTTGGCGTGGATCTCGATGTCCGTCGCCTGGCCCTGGAAGCTCGAGGAGACCTGATGGATCAGGATCTTCGCGTTCGGCAGCGCCATCCGCTTGCCCTCCGCTCCGCCCGCGAGCAGCAGCGCGCCCATCGACATCGCGATGCCGACGCAGATCGTCTGCACGTCGGGCTTGATGAACTGCATGGTGTCGTAGATCGCGAGGCCCGCGTAGACCGATCCGCCCGGCGAGTTGACGTACAGCGAGACGTCCTTCTCGGGATCCTCAGACTCGAGGTGCAGCAGCTGAGCCACGATCAGGTTCGCGATCTGGTCGTCGACGGGCGTGCCGAGGAAGATGATGCGCTCGTTGAGCAGCCGGCTGTAGATGTCGAACGCGCGCTCTCCGCGCGATGTCTGCTCGACGACCATCGGGACAAGTGGGCTCATAGTCCGCCTTTGTTTCGCAACGCGTGCCGGATTCCTCTAAGGCTAGCTCGCCGACCCCTGATCGCCCGGGGTCCAGAGTCTCGCGGGCGCGGCCGCACCGGCCTCCGCGGCGGGAGCCGGGGCGGACTTCTCCGGCGTCCACAGCCGCTCGCGCGCCTGCGCCTGGGCGGCCGGAATCGGCTTGGCCGCAGCGGCGAGCAGATCGATCGCCTGGCGCGCAGCCAGGTCCTCGCGAACCTCCTCGACGCGCCCGGCCGAACGCAGGTCGCCGAGCAGCGTGTCGACCTCCACCCCCTCGCGCTCGGCCGTCGGGCGCAGCGCCTCCAGCAGCTCGGACTCCGACGGCTCGATCGCCTCGGCCGCGACGATCGCCGTGATCACGGCCTCGCGGCGCAGCGCCAGCTCCGCTTCCGGCTCCATCTCCTCGAGGATGTCCTTCTCCTCGCGCCCGACGATCTGCAGGTAGGCCTCGCGCGAGATGCCGCGGTGCGATAGCGAGTGCAGCATCCGCTCCCACATCTCGCGCGCGCGCGCGCTGACGAGCTCCGGGGTGACCTCGACCTGGGCGTCGGCGACCGCTGCGTCGAGCGCGGCCTGGCGGAAGTCCGCCTCGACCGCGGCCTGGTCGGCCTCGAGCAGTCGCGCGCGAATGTCCTCGCGCAGCTCCGCCATGTCGTCGAAGCCGGCGTCTACGGCGAAGTCCTCGTCGAGGTCGGGCAGCTCCTTGAACTTGACCTCCTTGACCGTCACCTCGAACGTCGCGTCGCGTCCGGCGAGCTCGGCGTTTCCATAGTCGGCGGGGAACGTGACCGACACCGTGCGCGTGTCGCCCGCGCTCGCCCCGAGCAGCCCGTCCTCGAAGCCCGGGATCAGGTTGCCGGCGCCGAGCTCGACGAGCTGGTCGCGTCCCTCGCCGCCGGCGAAGGCCTCGCCCGTCTCCCGCGAGCCTGCATCGGCGGCGATCCGTCCGACGTAGTCGACGACCACGAAGTCGCCGGCAGCGGCGGGGCGCTCAGCGCTCTGCAGGCGCGCGAGGCGCTCGCGCAGCTGCGCCACCTCCTGCTCGAGCAGCGCCTCCTCGACCTGCGCCTCGCGGCGTCCGACCTCGAGCCCGCGGTACTCGCCCAGCTGCGCCTTCGGCATCACGCCGATCTCGATCGAGAACTCGAGCGCCTCGCCGCGCGGGGGGAGCTCGCCGAGGTCGAGCTGGGGGTCCCCCACGGGGACGATGCCGGACGTGGCGATCGCGTCGGAGTACCAGCTCGAGAGGGTGTCGCGGACGGCTTCCTCGAGCACCACCTCGCGACCGATGCGCTGGATCACGAGCGGCGCCGGCACCTTGCCGCGGCGGAACCCGGGCAGCTTCAGCTCGCGCCCCAGCCGCTGCGCCTTGCGCTCGAGCTGGCCCTCCAGCTCGTCGGCCGGGACCTGGACCTCCAGCCGCACTCGCGAGTCGCCGAGCTCGGTGACCGTGGTCTTCAGGGCGGCGGGCACGTTGCCACGATACCGTTCCCCACGTGAGCGTCCCGCCCAGCCCCTCCGCCGCGCGCCGCGCCGAGACGTGGCTGTGGACGGGGCCACTTGGCCACCTGCTCGGAGGGGCGCTCGACTTCGCGCAGGCGCTCGCCTGTTACGCGCGCGCCAGGGCCCACGGGCGGCTGGCGCGCTGACCGGCATTCCGGCGCGCTGACCGGCATTCCGGCCGGGCCGAGCAAGACGCGGCCGGCGTGCAGGATGCACGTCCGGCGCGCGCCTGCGTGCGCTGAGGTCAGGCCGCTGTCGCGGCGTGCGTACGAGCGAACTCGAGTCGCGCGCCACGCGGGAGCACGAGCACCGGCGAGGTGGCGAGCGCGATCAGGTGCGACGCCGAGCTCGACAGACCGACCCGGCCCGGCTCGACCGTGGCACGTGAGTCGATCACGAGCAGGTCGGAGTCCTCGCGCACGACCGGCTCGACGGTCGCGCCGAACGCGGCGGCGAGCGCCTGGGCCGACTCGCGGGCACCACCGTCGCCGTCGCCGACGGCGACGATCTTGGAGATCGACAGGTTCGCGCGCTCGGCCAGGTCGACGGGCGCGATCGCGACGGCGGTGCGGCCGCCTTCGAGCAGGCGCTCGGCGGAGTTGCCCACCGCGACGTGCCCTTTGGCGGTGTGCGAGTCCGAGCAGAACACGATCACGTCGGCGCCCTGCGCCTCGGCGAGTGCCGCGAGGCCCTCGGGGGTGGAGCGGTCGGTGACGACGTGGCGGGGGGCGTGCGGGTCGCCGAGCAGCTCGGCGCCGCGGTCGAGCACGCGCTCGGCCTCGTCCTGGGCGAGCGCCTCGCGGGCGCTGTCGGCCTCAGGGCTGTGGCGGACGTAGGCGAGCGCGACCTCCGCGCCGGCGCGGCCGAACAGGCGGCCGAGGGCGATCGCGTCGTCCTCGTTGGCGGTCCCGTCGTAGGAAACGATGATCTTGGCGGACATAAGCTCTCTCCTTCGCTGTCGGCCGCCCGTCTGGCAGCCGCTCATTTGCGGGGGTTTCGATCTTCTTTCTCCTCGATGGTGGCACGCTCCTGCCATCAGATCCAGTGATTCTTTTGATTGCTAGCATTAGGCTTGCTTATGCTTAATGTGGCCCGGCTTCGCGTGCTCAAGGAGGTCGCCTATCGCGGCTCGCTGTCCGCAGCAGCCGAGGCGCTCTCCTATACGCAGTCGGCGATCTCCCAGCAGGTCGCGGCGCTCGAGAGCGAAACGGGGATGCAGCTGCTCGAGCGCCACGCGCGCGGGGTAACGCTGACGGCGGCGGGCCAGACGCTGGTCGGCCACGCGGAGGGCATCCTCGCGCGCCTCGACGCCGCCGAGTCCTCGCTGGCGGCGATCGCCGGCCTGCGCGGCGGGCGCCTGCGCATGGCGTCGTTCCCGACCGCGGGGGCGACCCTGATGCCGCTCGCGATCGCCACCTTCAGAGCGAGCTATCCCGACGTCGAGCTGACGCTCGCCGAGGGCGAGCCCGAGCAGATCGCTCCGCGGCTGCGCGCGGGCGAGCTCGACCTCGCGCTGCTGTTCGAGTTCGCCGGCGAGGATGCGCTCGGCGACGACGTGACGCGCGTGGAGCTGCTCGCCGATCCGCTCTACCTGGCGCTGCCGCGCGAGCACCCGCTCGCGGGCGAGCGGGAGATCCATCTCGCGGACCTCGCCGAGGCCGCCTGGATCCAGACCTCGCGCGCGAGCCCCTGCGCGCGCCAGGTCGTGCGCAGCTGCCACCTCGCCGGCTTCGAGCCCAACGTCAGCTTCGAGAGCGACGACTACCAGACGGTGCAGGGACTCGTCGCGGCCGGCGTCGGCGTGGCCCTGATCCCCGAGCTCGCGCTGTCGGTCGTGCGCGAGGACATCGTGATCCGTGCCCTGTCCCCCACGCCGCCGCTGCGCAGCGTGATCGCCGCCTCACCGACGGGCGCTCACCTCGTGCCCGCGGGGCCCGCGATGCTCGCAGTGCTCGAACGAATCGCGGCAGACTACGAAACGCAGAGGGGCGCCCGGCCGATTCGGCCGGACGCCCCCTAGCGTGCCCCTCCCTCTCAACTCAGAGGGCGGAGTCCCTGCCTATGCGCATTCCTTGTACAGGATCGCCGCGAGCTGCGAGTAGCCGGCGGGCGTCGGGTGAATGTCACCTTTCAGCATTTCGGTCCACTTCTGGAGCTTCGGCGGTTCTGTTTTGTTCTGCGGGTTGAACACCGGGTGCGAGTCTGCGAAGCACCCTCCGAACGGCTGCACGGCACCTTCCTTGAAGCCGGCGTTGAACAGCGTCACGAGCCCGTTGGAGCCCGGAAGCAGTTCGTCGTTGACCTCGAGTCGCTGTTCGGCGATGGTCGGGAACTTGAGCAGGCTGCCGTACGGGTCGTACGCGCCCAGGAACTCGATTTTGCCTGTGTAGTTGACCCCACCGAAGGTGGCGCCGTTACGCAGCACATACATGATCGTGCCGATGTTCTGGCCGATCGCTGCACCGAGGGCTCCCGCTTCGGAGGCGATGCACTGCGCGACGTCGTGTTCGCCTTCGACTTTGTTGGCCGGGTTGACTTCTTCTTCTGCCTGCAGTTTGCCGGCAGTGGCCGGGATTTCTTCAGGCGTGATTTCGCCTTTGCCCAGTTTTTCGCCGATCTCTTTTTCGATCCGCGCTTTCACGACAGCCCCGACTTCGGCTTTCGCTTTTTCTTCACACACTTTGATCGTGTGAAGCTGGTCGTTGGCGCCGATGTTCAGCGAGACGTTCGTGACCGGCTTGCCGAGGAACGCGTCCGTGGCAATCACTTCCAGCGCATTTTCCAGCTGCGACTGCCCGGCACCGTAGTTGTGGTGCAGCGGGAAGCCGGCCGCGTGGTACGCGCAGGGGCTCGTCCCGTTGACGGGGTCCACGGCCGCGCCGAGCGGGCCGTTGCCGATCATCGAGTTGGTCGTCTCACCCGGACATGAGTCGTTGATCAGGCCGATCCCGTGTTCGGACGGTTTGTGCCGTTTCCAGTACTTGTTCACGACGCCGGCTTCGAACTGGCTCGGCGACTCGGTCGGGTAGTTGGCGTTGAACAGCGCGGCGCTGTAGCCGTAGGAAATCGAGTCTCCCAGCGCCAGGTAGTTTTCTTTGATCGGTGTAGCGCCGGCGGCCGAGCTGAACACGGCCGAGAGCGCGAACAGGGCCACAAGACACAAGCCGATGAGCCGGCCGCGACTGCGGAACGAACCTGCCAGGCCATTCGTGGCTGACATCGCATCCTCCTATGCATACGGGAACATGCCCGTAGGCACAGCCCCCTCTATGGATATATCCCTCTACGGATAGCCCCCAAAGCAAAACAGCCCTTTGGGGGCTTGGCGCAAAGATACCCCCGCGCCGTTCTACTGTCAAGCAGCGGTCGACGCGTGCGGACGCGAGCGCGACCGTTCATCGCGCTCGCGAGCGCGGCGACGTCCGCGGCGACTGGCACATTTATGGGCCCTGTCACACGAGGAGGTTCGTGAGCAATGCCCGTCGTGAGCGTCGTAGTGCTGATCGCCGGAATTCTGCTGGGCGCGGCCTGCGCGGGCGCGCTGATGCGGCGCAACCGCGAGCGCCTGCGCGACGAGCTCAAGGCGATCTCGGTGGATGTGCTCGCCGAGACCGGCGCGTCGCTCGCGCAGCGGGTCGGCGAGGCCCGCCGCGCCGAGCAGGAGCGCGCGAGCGGCGAGATGGCGCGGCGCACGGAGGAGATCAAGGGCATCGTCAAGCCCGTCGAGGAGAAGCTCGGGCTGATGCAGAGCGAGATCGGGCGCCTCGAGCGCGAGCGCCGCGAGGCACAGGGCGAGCTGGCACAGATGGTGCGCCAGCTCGGCGAGGGCGTCGGCACGCTGCGCCAGGAGGCGGGCAACCTCGTGACGGCGCTGAAGCGCCCGAGCACGCGCGGTGCCTGGGGTGAGATCCAGCTCCGCAACGTCGTCGAGATGGCGGGCATGATCTCGCACTGCGACTTCCTCGAGCAGCCCACGATCCAGACGGGCGAGGGGATCCTGCGCCCGGACATGCTGGTGCGCCTACCGGGCGAAAAGGTCGTCGTCGTCGACTCGAAGGTCCCGCTCGACGCCTACCTCTCCTCGCTGGAGGCCTCGGCCGAGGAGCAGCGCGAGCTACACACGGCCCGTCACGCGCACCAGACGCGCGAGCACATCGCCAAGCTCGCATCGAAGGGCTACCAGCGCCAGTTCGACTCGACGCCCGAGTTCGTCGTCATGTTCGTTCCCTCCGACGGCATCTACCAGGCGGCGCTCGCGCAGGACCCGGCGCTGATCGAGTACGGCGTGCAGCAGCAGGTCCTGATGGCCACGCCGACGACGCTGATCGGTCTGCTGTGGGCGGTCCACTACGGCTGGCGCCAGGAGCTGATCGCCGAATCGGCGCGCGAGATCGCCGAGTCGGCGCGCGAGCTGCACAGCCGCCTGGGCCGCTTCGTCGAACCGTTCGCCAAGGCCGGGCGCCAGCTCGACTCGGCCGTGTCCGCCTACAACGAGGCGGTCGGCTCCTTCGACCATCGCGTGATGCCGCAGGTGCGCCGGATCGAGGAGGCGGGCGCTGCGTCCCAGCGTGAGGTGCGCGCGCCGGAGGGCGTCGAGGTCACCGCCCGAGCGATCACCGCACGGCCGGCGCCCGCCGAGGAGGAACCGCCGCCGCCGCGCCTGCAAGCGGCGCGTGAGCTTGCCGCGAGCGAGCGGCTCGCCGCCGGCGCCTGAGCGCGAGGAGCACGAGCGCGAGCGCGACGGGCACCGTCGCGGGCAGCTCGTTTACGAGCAGGAACAGGAGGTCGAAGACGAGCGCGAGCGCCGCCGTCAAGATCGCCGCGCGCCGCTGGCTGTCGAGTCCGAGCGTCGCAGCGAGCAGGCCGCCGAGCACGCCGGCGATGAACAGGTCGCCGTAGCCCATCACCGCCGAGCCGAAGACGGCGCTCTGCAGGCGCGGCAGGCCGGCGACGGGATGAGCCGCGTTGAGCGCGTTGTTCGGGCGTTGCAGAAGGTCCGCGACGACGAGCGCCGTGTCGGCGGCGGCCATCGCGACGATCCCGGCGGCGAGCCAGCGCGGCGGCGTCACGGCCGCGAGCAACGACCCGAGCGCCGCGCAGCTGAGCGCGGACAGGATCAGCGCCGCTCCCTCGCCCGCGAGACCGCCGCGGTCCAGCCACGCGAGCGCGAACAGCGGCGCCACCGCCAGCGCCCGGCGCGGCCCGCCGGCGCCCGTCAGCCACCCGAGCGCGAGCACGGCCAGCAGCGGCACGGCGACGAGCGCGAGGTAGGTGAGCGCCTGCGCGCTCGCCTGTTCGGCGGCCCGCGCGACCAGCACGAAGCCGAGCACCGACAGCGGCGGGATCGCCGCCCAGCGACGCCCGCGAAAGCCGCCCAGCCGGGGACCCGGAAGCGTCCGCGGCAGCGCCACCAGCGCGCCCTGGGCGAGTGACAGCACGACGATCGAGAGCGAGAACGGGAGCATCGCCAACCAAGATAGATTCTCCCGCCCTCCGCCCTCCCGCGTGGCCCCCGCCCTCCCCGCCTGCCCGCGCCCTACGATGGCGCTGTGAGCACGCCGGCAGCACAGGCACCGCCGATCCTCCACCTCTCGACGATCGTCGGCAGCCCGCTCCGCGACGCCGACGGCGAGCGCCTCGGCAGGGCGGAGGACGTGATCGTGCGCCTCGGCGGCGCCGGCTACCCGCCGATCACCGGATTTCTCGTGCACGTCGCCGGGCGCACCTCGTTCCTCGGCGTCGACCGGGTCTCGGAGATCGGCAGCGACGGCGTCGTGATGCGCAAGGCCCAGCTCGACCTGCGCCGGTTCGAGCGCCGCCCGGAGGAGGTGCTGCTCAAGCGCGACCTGCTCGACCGTCAGCTGATCAACGTCGAGGGCGCGCGCCTGGTCCGCGCCAACGAGATCGAGCTCGCGCTCGTGGCCGGCTCCTGGCGTGTGGTGGGCGTCGATACGGGTCCGCGCGGTGGGCTGCGCCGGCTACTTCCGAAGAGCCTCGGCTCCCACATCGCCACGGGCGAGTTCCTCGACTGGGCCGGCGTCGAGCCGTTCGTCGGACACGTCCCGACGGTGCGCCTGCGAGTGCCGCATCCGAAGCTCGCCAAGCTGCACCCCGCGCAGATCGCCGACCTCGTCGAGGCCGCCTCGCGTCACGAGGGCGAAGAGATCATCCAGGCCGTCGGCCACGACGACCGCGAGCTCGAGGCGGATGTCTTCGAGGAGCTCGACGACCAGCACCAGCGCGAGTTCCTCGAGGACCGCCCCGACGAGCAGGTGGCGCAGATCCTCGCGCGCATGGCGCCCGACGACGCCGCCGACATCGTGGGCGAGCTCGACGAGGAACGCCGCGAGCCCGTCCTCGCGCTGCTGCCCGTCAGCCACCGCGTGAAGGTCCGCGCGCTGCTCGGCTATGACCCCGCCGAGGCCGGCGGGCTGATGAGCCCGGACTTCGTGCTGCTGCGCGGCGCGACCTCCGCCGGCGATGCGCTCGAGGCGGTGCGCGTCAGCAGGGTCGACCCGCAGCTGTTGACGAGCGTGTTCGTCGGCGCCCGCGACGGACAGCTCGGCAGCGTCGCGGTGACCGCGCTGGTGCGTGCCGAGCCGGGCCGGCGCCTGGAGACGATGCTCAAGCACGAGACCCCCTGCCTGAGGCCGAACGCGTCATTCGAGGAGGTCGCCCGGCTGATGGCCGACTACAACCTCACCTCGATCCCCGTCGCCGACGAGAATGGGCAGATGATGGGGGTGGTGACAGTCGACGACGTGCTCGAGGCGATGCTCCCGCGCGGCTGGCGCCGGCGCTTCGGTCTTCTCGGCGAGGACTGAATAGACTCGGGCGCGTGAGCGCGCCCCCTGGACAGATAGATGGCGGTCCGAGTACCGCCCGTCATTCGACGCATCCGCTCGGCCACCCGTGGCCGAGCGCGCCTGCCTGCCCGGCTTAGCCCCCGGCGCGCCCGCCTGTTCGCCTTCCTCGGCCTGCTCGGCCCGGGACTGATCGCCGCCAACGCCGGCAATGACGCGGGCGGCATCGCGACCTACTCCTCGGTCGGCGCCAAGTACGGCTACGACCTGCTGTGGACGATCCTGCTGATCACGATCTCGCTGGCGATCGTGCAGATGCTCGCGGCGCGCATGGGCGTCGTCACGGGCAAGGGCCTCGCGGAGCTCGTCCGCGAGGAGTACGGGATCCGCTGGTCGGTGCTGGCGACCAGCGCCGTGCTGATCGCGAACCTCGGCATCTGCATCTCCGACTTCGTCGGCGTCGGCGCCGCGCTGGGGCTGGCGGGCATTCCGGTGCAGATCTCCGTGCCGATCGCCGCGCTCGGCATCTGGCTGGTGATCGTGCGTGGCTCCTACCGCTCGGCCGAGCGGATCTTCATCTGGTTCACGATCCCCTTCTTCGCCTACCCGATCGCGGCGGTGCTCGCGCACCCCCATTGGGGCGCCGTCGGCAAGGCGATCGTGATCCCCCGCATCCACACGAGCTCCGCCTTCCTGCTGCTGCTGATCGCGACGGCCGGCACGACGATCACCCCCTACATGCAGCTCTACCTGCAGTCCGCCGTAGTCGAGCGCGGTGTGCGTGAGGACGAGCTGCGCAAGGAGGAGCGCGAGGCGGTTGCCGGAGCGGTGTTCGCGAACATCATCGCCGCCTTCGTCATCATCGCGACCGGCGCGACGCTGTTCACGCACGGCATCCACAAGATCTCCTCGGCAGCCGACGCCGCGCGCGCCCTGACCCCGTTCGCCGGACGCTACGCCGAGGTCCTGTTCGGGGTCGGCCTGCTCGGCGCCAGCCTGCTCGCAGCCGCGATCCTGCCGATCGCGACCTCCTATGTCGTGTCGGAGTCGCTCGGCTACGAGAAGGGCGTCGGGCGCCGGCGCGAGGAGGCACCCGTGTTCGTGAACATCATCACCGCGATGATCATGCTGGGGGCGTTCGTTGCGATCATCCCAGGGGTCCCCGTGATCTCCCTGCTGGTCGCTGTGCAGGTCGTCAACGGCCTGCTGCTGCCGATCAACCTGTTCTTCATCTGGCGCCTGTCGCGATCGGCGCACGTGATGGGCGAACGGCGCAGCCGCGGCCTGCTCGACGGGGCCGCCGCCGTCACCGTCGCGGTCACCTCCACGCTCTCGCTTGCGCTCGTGGCGATCACCGTGCTCGGCCTGTGAGCGCGAGCCGAGGCCTCTAGTTCGACGCCCGAGCCGCCGGATCGCCGGCGAGCAGCAGCGACGCGCCGACGGCGCCGCCGAGATCGCCGAGCGCCGCGACGTGCACCTGCGGGGGATGCGCGTCGGCGAACAGGTGCGGCTGCATCGCCTCGGCGATTCGCTTCACGTAGGGGTCGCCGAGGCGCACGCCCAACCCGCCGCCGACGATCACGCACTCGACATCGAGCACGTTGACGACCGACGCGACGCCGGCGCCGAGCGCCTTTATGGCGCGGTCGATCACGTGCGTGGCGAGCTTGTCCTCGTGCTCGAGCGCGCGCGCCCAGATCCCGCTCGTCACGCGCGTGCGTTCGTGCTCTCTCATCAGCTTGAAGAGGTCCGTCTTGCGGCCCTTCTCCTCGTGCAGCCTGCGCGCATACGCTTCCATCGAGGCGCGCCCCGCGTAGGCCTCCATGCACCCGCGCCGCCCGCACGTGCAGCGCGCGCCATCCATCTCCACGACCACGTGGCCGATCTCACCCGCGCCGCCGCGACCGGTCCACGGCCGGCCGTCGAGGATCAGGCCGCCGCCCACCCCGGTGCCCCAGAAGACACCGAGCAGCGAGTCGTACGGCCGGCCGGCGCCGAGGCTGAACTCGGCGTCGGTGGCGACCTGCACGTCGTTGCCGAGCGCGACCCTGCAGCCGAGCGCCGCTTCGAGCGTCCCGGCGAGCGCGAAGCTTCCTTCCCAGCCGGGGAGGTTGCGCGCGCTCGTGACATTGCCACCCTCGATCACACCCGGGGACCCGACGCCCACCCCGCCCAGCTTCGCTGGATCGACCGCGGCCGCCTTGGCGGCGTCGCGCAGCGCGCTCTCCATCTCGACAGCGACGTCGGCTGGGCCGCCGGACGTCGGCGTCGGGCGGCGCGCTGAGCCGAGCACGCTGTGATCGTCGGCGACGATGACCGCCTGGATCTTCGTGCCCCCGAGGTCGATCCCGCCGCAGCTCGCTCCCATGCCCGCGGATCATCGCAGACGCCCTTCGCCCGGGACGCGAATTTAGGCTTCGTTACAGGCTTTCTTCGCAGGCTCTTACCGCTGCACACCAGCATCCCGGCATATGAGCAACCGCACAAGGCCGTCCGCGGCCGTGTACCTCCTCGGTGCGCTGTGCGCCGGCGCGATCGCCGCGGGCGCGCTCGTCGTCGGGCCGCCCTCGCAGTCGGCCGCGACGACGAGCCGGATCGTCACCGTCCAGCGTGGCGTCGTGCAATCGACGGTCTCCGGCAGCGGCAACATCCAGTCGGCCACGCAGCTGAACCTCGGCTTCAAGACGACGGGCGTCGTGCAGCACATCTACGCGCACGCCGGCGAGCACGTGACGCAGGGACAGCTGCTCGCCGAACTCGATCCCCAGAGCACCGAAGTGACGCTGCAGCAGGGCCGGGCAACGCTCCAGGCGGCCGCGGCAACACTCGCGCAGCTCGAAGAAAACGAAGGCGAATCGGCATCGGGCGCGAGCAGCACCGGCGCCCCGAGCGCCAAGACCGCGGCGTTGTCCTCGTCACCGACCGCGTCGAAGAAAACCACCGCGAGCCCGACGACGGGGGTCCCGACGACGGCGAGCCCGACGACGTCAACCGCGACGACGCCGGCGACGACGACGCCGACGACCACGGAAAAAGCGAAACAGAGCGCCGCCACTCGCGAAGCCAACCTCGCCTCGGCAGGAGCGTCGGTCAAGAGCGACAGGCTGGCGGTGGAAAGCGACGAACAGGCCGTCGCCGCGACCAGGCTCTACGCGCCCACGAGCGGCACGATCGTCTCGCTGTCCGGCGAAGTCGACGAATCGGTCGCAGGCGGCGGGACGACGAGGGCAGCCGGCTCGGAAGCCTCCCCGAGCAGCTCCGCCGCCTCCAGCGGCGCCGCCACGACCGGCCGCTCGAGCGCCGGATCCACCTCGTCGAGCTCGTCCGCCTCCACGAGCTCCTCCAGCTCCGCCTTCGCCGTGCTCAGCGACCTCAGCTCGATGCAGCTGGTCGTGCCGTTGAGCGAGTCCGAAATCGTGCACATCCACAGCGGGCAACCTGCGACCGTCACCGTCGAAGCGCTCGAAGGGCTCAAGCTCGCCGCCCGCGTCGTGACGGTGGCCCAGCTCGCCACCAGCAACAGCGGGGTGGTCAGCTACGACGTCACCTTCCAGCTCAACCAGCTCAGCTCCGAGCTGAGGCCCGGCATGAGCGCCACCGCCGAAGTCGTCGTCAAGCAGGCCGAAGGCGTCAACGTTCCGACCTCGGCCATCTCCGCCCGGAGCGTCACGGTCCTCCGCAAAGGCGCGCGCGTGCCCCAGCGCGTCGTCACAGGCCTCGCCGGGAACGACTCGACGATAATCCTCAGCGGCCTGACGGCGGGTGAACAGATTGCGCTGCCGCTGACCAGCTCGAGCAGCGCGACGAGCCTGACCTCCCGGCTCGCCGGACGCACCGGCGGAGGGCTCGGCGGAGGTCTCGGCGGCGGCGGTGGGTTCCCCGGCGCCGGCGCGGCCAGGGCCGGGGGATGATGAGCTCGCCGAGACCTCCACGAGGGGCGCTCGCGCGCCTGCGCCGCGCCCGCACGCCGCGCGAGCTGCCGATCGTCGCGCGCGCTCCACTGCAGGCACCGACGCCGGCGCGGACGCCCGGCCGCAGCCGCAGCAGCTCCCCGGTGATCGAGGTGCAGGGCGTCGAGAAGACCTACGAGCTCGGCGCGATCAATGTGCGGGCGCTGCGAGCGGTCACGCTGCGCATCGAGCACGGGGACTTCGTGGCGGTGATGGGCAGCTCGGGCAGCGGCAAGAGCACGCTGATGAACATCCTCGGCTGCCTCGACATACCCACCCGCGGTCGGTACCTGATCGACGGGACCGACGTCGGGCAGATGGACGAGGACGAGCTCTCCGACCTGCGCAACCGCAAGATCGGCTTCGTGTTCCAGAGCTTCAACCTGGTCGCGCGCACCAGCGCCGTCGCCAACGTCGAGCTGCCGCTCGCCTACGCGGGCGTCTCGCGCGAGCGCCGCCGCGCACGCGCAGCGCGTGCGCTCGACCGCGTTGGCATGGCGCACCGGCTCGAGCACCACCCCTCCGAGCTCTCGGGCGGTCAGCAGCAGCGCGTGGCCGTCGCCCGGGCGATCGTGACGAACCCCTCGCTGATCCTCGCCGATGAGCCGACCGGGAACCTCGACTCACATTCGGGCGCCGAGGTGCTCGACATCTTCGCGCTGCTCAACCAGGAGGGGCGCACGGTGGTGCTGATCACGCACGAGCCCGATGTCGCCGCGGCGGCCAATCGCGTGATCCGGCTGAGCGACGGTGAAGTCGTCGAGGACGAGCGGACACGCCCCCTCGGCGCGCGCGCGAGCGCGCCCGGCCGCGTCGGGCCGGCGTACCCGGGTGCGCCCGCCGACACGCTCGGAGCAGGGCGATGATCGGCCGCGAGACCCTGCAGATCGCGTGGGCGGGGATCACCGCGAACAAGTTGCGATCCGGCCTGACGATCGTCGGCATGACGATCGGGGTCGCGTCCGTGATCGTCCTGATCGCCGTCGGCAACGGATCCTCCAGGGCCGTACAGGCGAGCATCAACAGCCTGGGCACGAACGTGCTCGTTGTGCTCACGAACGGCTTTCGCGGGGGTGCGCGCGCGAACACCGCGAGCAGCATCTCGCTGACGCGTGCCGACGCCGAAGCGCTCCAGAACAAAAGCCTCGCGCCCGACGTCAAGAGCGCCTCGCCCGTCGTCAATGCCAGCGCGGAGAAACTCGTCTACGGCGGTACGAGCTACGAAGCCTCGTCGTTCGTCGGCACCACCCCGTCCTACCTGCAAGCGCACAGCTACACGCTCGCTGCCGGCAGAGCCTTCTCGGCCGAAGCCGTCAGCACGCATCAGCGCGTGGTCGTGATCGGACAGACGGTCGACCAGGAACTGTTCGCCGGAGCGAACCCGATCGGGCAGACGATCAAAGTCAACGGCGCCAACTTCCAGGTGGTCGGGCTGCTCGCTTCGAAGGGCTCGAACGGCACCCAGAACGAGGACGACGTCGTGGTGGCTCCGATAACCACGGTGCAGGACTCCCTCACCGGCTACGGACCGATCACGTCGGTGACCGTCGAGGGAACCTCCTCCTCCTCGCTCAACGCGGCCGAAGCGGAGATCTCACAGATCCTCGAGGAACGGCACAAGGTCAAGAACACAGCGGAACCGGGCTTCTCGATCCTCAACCAGGGCTCGCTGCTGGAAACCTCCAGCTCGACCAGCAGCGTCTTCACCACGCTGCTCGGCGAGGTCGCCGCGATCTCGCTGCTCGTCGGGGGCATCGGCGTGATGAACATCATGCTCGTGTCGGTCACCGAGCGAACGCGCGAGATCGGCATCCGCAAGGCGGTCGGCGCGCGGCGCAGCGACATCCTCACGCAGTTCCTGACGGAGGCGCTGCTCGTCTCGCTGATCGGTGGCCTCGCCGGCGTGGTCGTCGGGGTCCTCGGCAGCCGCTTCAAGATCGCCGGCGTGCAGCCGCAGATCGCCGGATATTCGATCCCCCTCGCCTTCGGCGCGGCCGCCCTCTCGGGCCTGTTCTTCGGCACCTACCCGGCGGCCCGCGCCGCGACCCTTCGACCGATCGAAGCGCTGCGCTTTGAGTGAGTCGCCCCCCAGCCCGAGACAGGAGCCCGCGATGTCAGACGCGCATGATGATGAGGAGCTGCCGCGCCGGGCGCGCCGGCGCCTGCTGGCACCGCTTCCGGTGGCCTTGCTGCTCGCGCTGTTGACCGCCTGTGGCTTCATCGCCGGCGTGCTCGTCGAGAAGAACAGCGCCTCGAGCGTCACGGGCGCCGGCGGTGCGGGTGGTGCGATTGGCGCTGCGCGGTTCGCCGGGTTGCGAGGCGCCGGGCGTGGCGCGCCAGCGAGCGGAGCGGGCGCTGCCGCGACGAGCGGCGCCGCGGCAGGCCCCGGCGGGACGGGCGCAGGGACCGTGGGAACGGTCGCCTTCATCCAGGGATCGACGCTCTACGTGACGAACGCCGAAGGGAACACCGTCAAGGTCAGCACCGCCGCCGCCTCGACCGTGTCCAAGACCGTCAAATCGAGCGTCGCCGCGATCCATCCCGGCGAAAGCGTCGTTATAACGGGCGGGAGCAGCACCGGCGGGGTGATCATGGCCGAAGCGATTCGCGTGGGCGCGGCGGGCACGGCGTCGCCCTTCGCCGGCGCGCGCGCCGGAGGCGGAGGCACAGGCACCCCCACGCTGTTCGGACCCGGATAGAGGCAAGGACTTCCCCAGCGCGGCTGCCGCACCGAGCGCCGCGCGTCCCAACGCGACATCAGACCGGAAAGGAAGCAAAGCAACAGATGCCAGAACTCGACACCAAGAGACGCAGACCGCCGGCAATGGCGCTGGCCGCTGTCATCGTCGCACTCGCATGTCTCACGCTCGTCGCTTGCGGCAGCTCATCGAGCACCGGCTCGAGCACCGCCTCCTCGAGCGCCACCGCCTCGAGCACCACCGGCACGAACCCCGGTGCGACGAACGGCAATCGAGCAGCGTTCGCGGGTCGCTTCAAAGCGGTGCGCGAATGCCTGCAGAAGGATGGCATCACGTTGCCCAAACCCACGCCCGGCCAGGGCGGGGGCGGGCGTGGACCGTTCGCAGGCGCGGGCCGAGCCCTACCGGCGGGCGTGAGCAAGTCCAGCTACGAAGCCGCGCTGAGGAAGTGTGGCGCCCCGGCGGCGGGCCGCGGCGGCCGTGCCAACTCGACCGCGTTCAAGCGGGCCGTGACCAAGTTCGCCGCCTGCATGCACGAAAACGGCGTCAAAGTGCCGACACCGAACACGTCGGGCACGGGGCCCGTCTTCAACACGACGGGCCTGAACACCAGCAGCGCGCAGTTCAAGGCGGCGCAGGCCAAATGCGCGAGCCTGCTGCGCGGCAGTCTGCCGACCAACCCCGCCGGCTGAGACCCGGCGCGGCTGACGTCAACGCGGCCGGCCGGGTCAACCCGGCCGGCGGCGGGCACCCATGACGGCGGGGCCGCCGGCGCCCGGGGGCGCCTGCGCCCTGTCGCTAGGGACGCTTGGGCTTGCTCGGGTCGGGGATCGCGGCGGAGCTGGGCTTTGTCGCGACCTTCGGCGTCGGCAGCGCGCCGACGCGGGTGAGGAGCTGGTTCCACTGCGTCGTGCTGAGCACCGTGGTGCTCACGCGCGGCGCCGGCGCCGCGCGGCCCGACTTCGCCGAGCTCGCCGCCCCGACGGTGCTCGGACGCAGCGCCTTGGCGGCGCTCTGGGGCGGCGCGTACTGGAGCTCGATGCGATCCCATGACGTCGCGACCGCCTCGGTGCGCGGGGCGCCCGGGTAGCGCATCAGGCTGATGATCTTCTGCGGCACGAATTCGCCGGGCAGAGTGAGCAGCGTGCGAATCGTGAGATCGGTGATCGTGCCCGCGCCCTGGTGGTGGGCGAGCTTGACGCCGTTGATCGCCGATATCTCCAGCGTGTCAACCGCGGGGTGCGTGCCGGGCGTCGCGTGCGCGCAATGCGCCGCAGCGACCGTCGGCTGCAGGCCGCTGCGCGAGAGGAATGCGAGCACGGCGAGCACGCGGCGGTCGAGGACTCCCGTGGAGACGTATTTGCGCTCGCAGGCCGGCAGCGAGATGCCCGGGTCCGACAGCACGGCTCGCTGGAGCTCGGTCTTTGACTGCAGCAGCACGTCGCTCGCGGTCGCCCCGAGCAGCGCGTTGGTCGCCCTCGCCCCCTGCGGGTGCAGCGCTGTCTGCAGCTGCGCCCAGTTGTCGAGGATCGGACCGGGTTCGATCGTGCTCTGGTCACCGGCGGGCTGGATCGCAAAGCGCAGGTGCCCCGCCTGAGCACCCTTCGGGAGATCCACGCGTCCGAGCACCGTGCCGCTGGAGACAACCGCGCCGGCGCGCAGGGGCAGGCGCGACGGCGTGCGGCTCGCGCGTGCCCGCCGTTTGCTGACGGCGGCTGCAGAGGCGACGGCGTCGGGATTCCCGGGGTGCGCGAACAGGCGCACCTTGCCGATCACGCTCGCCGCTTCTTCGCTCCCGTTCGGGACCGTCGCCTGGCCGTGGCTCGCCGCTGCTGCGGCCGTGCTCTTGGTCGGCGTCTTGACCGTCAAGGTGAGCGGCGGCTGGCTTCCCGCGCTGGCCGGCTGGACCGGCGCCGGGTCGGGCGTGCCGGCGGCTTCCACGCCGGGCGCTTTGAGCGCCGTACGCGGCGCTTTCGCCGGTGCATACGTCTTCGCGACGCTCCCGAGGCCGGCGTAGGTGAACACGTCGCCGTATACGTCGCGCAGGATCACGTACCGGCCGAGTGCGCGCGAGTGCCCGACCTTCAGGACGCGTCCGTCCTCGACGGCGACGACGGAGGCTGTCGGGATGCTCGTCAGTTCCACGAGCTGCATCGAGTGCGCGGCCGCGACCGCCGCCTTGGCCGTCGCCGCCGCCGCGGCCGATGCCGGCGAGAGCGGTGCGCCCGGTGCGGGCGCTGTGGCGGCCTTGGACGAGCTCGCGTGCGGCGTGACGGCGGCGGCGCCCGCCGTCGCACTGGACGGCGAGAGGGCGAGCGGCGCCAGCGCGTGCCACGCCACGTGCTTGCCCGAGACGGGCATGCGCCCATCGATGAGACCGGTCAGCGTTGCGATCACATCCTGGGGATATGCGGAGATCAGCTTCGCCCGAAGCAGTACGGAGTCGGCGTATTCTTCGGAGTGGTTGTAGGCGAGGATCGCAGCGCGGAGGTTCGTCGCCGCGCCCGCCGCGCGCAGGTAGCGCGCCGCGGCGAAGATCGCGTCGACGGGGCTGTAGGGGTCGGCGTAGCCGGCGTTGAGAGCGTCGACCCCGTACTGCAGCCAGGTGCTCGGCATGAACTGCATCCAGCCGACGGCACCGGCGCTGGAGACGGACAGGTCGGTGCCGTAATCCGTCTCGATTTCGTTGATCGCCGCGAGGATCTGCCACGGTACGCCGTACTGAACCGCGGCCGCCTTGTAGATCGGGAGCAGGAACAGCGGGATCCGATAGAAGTCGAGCGCCTGCGCCGATGCGCCCGAGCTGGCCAGCATCGCCGCCAGCGCACCGGCCTGCGCGACGGCCTGTGGCGAGGCCGCGACGTTGTTCGGACCGGTCGCTTTGCTCGTCTTCGTCGCACCCGAGCCGGGCGTCGTGCTCGTGAGGCCGGGGTTGGCCTTGCTACCGGGCGTGGTTTTCTGGCGACGCTGGAGCACGACCACGGGATTCTTCGGCGATGCGGGCAGCGGGACCGCGGTGGTCGTTTCCGGCGCAGGGGTGCTCGGGGCGGGCGACGTCGGCGTCGGCGTGGGGGGCGACGAGGACGACGAGGACGGTGACGGTGGCGGTGCCGACGGCGTTGAGGTGCTCGTCGTCGGCTGGTTGCCTTCCGCGGGCGGCGCTTCGGCTTCCGTCGTGGTGGTCGTCGGTGCGGTGGTCGTTTCGGTCGTGCTCGTGACTTCGCCCGTACCCAAGGCGGAGTCGGCGAGCGGGCCGAGGCCTGCGACCGTCAAGCCTCCTCCGGCGAGTGCCGAAAGGACCGCACGCAGCGCCCGCCGACGAGCATTGCTCATAGGCGGCGTGCGCGGATGTGGGTCATCTCGGGGTCGTCCCATCGTCGTTGATCGGCGAGGCTGACCCACGTCGCTGGGCGCGCCCACCGCAATTCATATCGGCAGCGAATTAGGAATCCGTAAAGGATTCGTAATCGAACTGACAAATCTCCCAGCAGGCCCTCACGGCAAATAGCTTTGCAGAGCCTCGCGCGGGACGCGAGCCTCGGCACGACACGTGCTTCTCGCCCGCCCACGCCGCTCCTGCTCCCACAGCCGGCTGAAGGGCCATGAAGCAGGTGACGAGCGCATCGCAAAAACCGCTCCTACGCCGAGGAACGCGGGTTGACGGGTTGGGGCATCCAAGCAAAGCTATGCCCACTGGCGGACGAGGGAGGTCGGGATGGGTGGATCGAGACTGTGGCTGGCGGCAATGCTCTGCGCGGCATCGCTACTGGCGACGGCGAGCGCTGCGAGCGCCGCCGAGACCGTCACGATCACGCGCGCCGGCTTCTCGCCGTCCGGTCTCGGCCTGCCGACGAACGCCTTCGGCAGCGCGACGATCGGATCGAGCACCGGTCCTGTGCCGTCGCCGATCGAACATGTCGAAGTCTACGGCCCCGCCGGCGTGACGCTCGACCTCAGCGGCACCGGCGTGTGCGACCGCGCCGCACTCGAACGCATCGGCGTGCAGGCGTGCCCGGCGAACTCGCGGGCGGGCTTCGGCGGCGGCGAAGGCATCTACGAACTCGGCGGCGAACTCGTCAAAGAGAAGTACACCCTCGACTTCTTCCTCAGCGACAACCGGCCGGGGCACATCGCCCTGCTGGTCTACCTGCAGGGACACAGCCCGGTGTCGATCGAAATCGCGTTTGCCGGCCAGGTGATATCGGGGCCAAAGCCCTACGGGCTCGGCTTCAGCCTCGATGTGCCGCTGATCAAAGTGCTTCCCGACGCCTCCGATGCATCTGCCACGAGCGCCTTCATCACGCTGGGCGCCCACAACGTTGCGTATTACCGCAAGGTGAACGGGAAGCGCACGCTCTTCCACGTCAAGGGCATCGTGCTCCCGAAGCACTGCCCCGCGGGCGGCTGGCCAGTCGCATCTCGGTTCAAATTCGAGGACGGCTCGACGGTTCTCGCGACGCGCAGCGTGCCGTGCCCCCGCCACTGAAGCGGCGCCCGGCGCCGAGCGGGCACCCGCTCGGCGCCATTGCGGTGCTCGCGTCGGCGCCGGCGGTGCTCGCGACGGGCGTTTGCGCTCTCGCTGTCTGGGCCGTCGCTGTCTGCGCTCTCGCTGCGACCCCCGCACGCGCGGCCACCGGGGCTGCCCTGCGCGCCTCCTTTGCGCCCGATCGTCTCGGCGCCAGCACCGTGATGACGCTGGCGCTGGACTTCACGGGGGGCAGCGAAGGGGTGCCGGAGCCGCTGCACACGATCACCCTGCGCCTTCCCGCGGGGTTGCAGGTCGATCTGCGCAGTACGAGCACCTGCGCTCCCGCGCGCCTGCGCGCCGGCGGCGCCACGGGCTGTGCGCCGAGTTCGCTCGTCGGCCGCGGACACGCGCGCCTGCAGGTGCACGCCGGCTCGCAGACGATCCCCGAGCAGGCCGGGCTGTGGGCATATCGCGGACCGTCCGCCGGCGGCGGCGCGCCGACGCTCGAGATTCTCGGGGTCGGCAGCACGCCGCTGTGGGAGCGAACCCTCAGCCGCGGCGTCCTGCGCGGTGACGGCGCTCCGTTCGGATCGAGTCTCACGATCACAGTCCCGCCGATCCCGACGCTCGTGTTCGAGCCCAACGCCTCCTTCGACTCGTTCTCGCTGGCGCTCGGGGCGCTCGCGAGCACGCCGCCGACGCACAGTCCGGCCCTGCGCCTGACGGTGCCCCGCCACTGCCCCCGTGGTGGCTTCCGCTTCGCCGTCGGGATCGGCTTCGCCGACCACTCGAGCGCCACCGCGACGGCCGCCGTGCCCTGCCCGTAGCACCCGCCATGGCGGCGAAGCCGTGCCCGCGCAGCGGGGCGAGCCGCTAAGGTTTGGGCCGTGGAAACGATCCTCTCGGTCCTGCAGGTGGCCATCGCCGTGATCGTCATCTTCCTCGTGCTGATGCACTCGGGCAAGGATGCGGGGCTGTCTGGCGCGTTCGGCGTCGGCAGCGGTGCGGGTCCGCTCGGCGGCGGCTCGATGGTCGAGCGGAACCTCAACCGCTGGACGATCTTCTTCGCGGTGCTGTTCTTCATCAACGCCGTCCTTCTGCTCAAGCGCCCCTGGGCCTGAGCCGGCCCGGCGCTCAGGCGCGCGGTCGCGCATCGCTCAGGCGTCCGGCGCGTCCAGGTAGGCATCCGGCGCGTCCGCCGGCGGCTCGGCGAGCTCCCGCTCGCCCGTCTCTTCGAGGCGCTGGAGCTGGTTGAGGATCTCGATCGCCTCGCCGCGAAGCTGGGCGTCGATCGCCGCGTAGTCCTCTTGTGAGAGCTTGCCGGTGCGGTAGTCGAGCTCGCTGTCGCGGATCTCGCGGTACTTCGCCTCGCGCGCCGCCTCGAGCTGCTCGCGGCCGGCGCCACGCGCGACCTCGCGCCGGTGGCGCTCGGCAGCAGCGGCGCTGTCCGCCGACGCATCGGCTGGGGACCCGGCCGCGGGGCCGCCGCCCCCCCGCAGCGGCGCGGCGACGATCAGGATCACGCCCGCGAGCAGCAACAGGATCAGGATCGCGACGAGTGCGCTCACGCTGACGGGCTCTCCGCGGCGGGGCTCAGGCGCGCGCCAGGCCGCGCACGGCGCGGGCACGCGCGCGCGCCCGCACACGCCGGCGCACGCTGCTGGGCGCCGGCCAAATCGCGATCAGGGCGCCGCCGAACACGATCAGGCCGCCGATCCAGATCCACATGACGAGCGGCGAGACGATGAAGTGGAACTGCGCCTGCGGCGGGTTCTTGAGGTAGGCGCGAGCGAGGTAGCCGATCGCGACGAGCGCCTCTTCGGGGGACAGCGTCCTGTTGCCGACGCTGACGATCCGACGCAGCGAGGGAGCTTCGAGGTCGGGCTGGATCGCGCTCCACACGTCGCGCGTCACGCCCGCGTCGATGCTGACGTGGCTGACCGGCTGCCCGCCGATCAGGCTGCCGACGGTTCCCTGGCTGGGTTCCTGGGAGGCGTAGAAGCCCTCACTGGGATTCAGCGTCGTGACGTGACGTCCGTTCTTGCTGACGTCGAGCACGGCACCGAGGGCCAGCGTCGAGCCGGTGTGGGCGGCGTCGTAGCGCGGCGTGATCGTCGCCGTCGGGCGCGTATAGCGGACCGTGTAGGCGCCCACCCGCGTGGACTGACCCGGCGAGAGGCCGAGCTCCGAGGCGTGCTGGAAGGACGAGGACGCGGCGACGCCGATGAACAGCACGGCAATTCCGAGGTGCACGATGTAGCCGCCATAGCGCCGACGGTTACGACGGACGAGCGCGAGCAGCGCCCGCCCCGGCGTCTCTCCGGCCATCGCGCGGCGCGCGCGGGCGCCGCGAAAGAACTCCTGCCCGACGCTCGCGAAGACGAAGCCCGCGCAGCAGAACATGGCGATTGCAAACGGCTTGTGCGCCCCCGGCCCGAGGCTCAGAAGCGCGACCAACGTCAGCAGCGCGCCGGCGATCGGGACGAGGAAGTTCCGGCGCGCGTTCGCGAGCGTCGCGCGACGCCACGCGATCACGGGTCCGATGCCGCTGAGCAGGACCAGCAGCAGCGCCAGCGGGACCGTGTAGCGGTCGAACCACGGCGGCCCGACCGACGCTTCCTGGCCCGTCACGGCCTCGGAGATGAGCGGGAAGTACGTACCCCAGAAGATCACGAAGCAGAGCCCGACGAGCACCACGTTGTTGGCGAGGAAGATCGCCTCGCGCGAGAGCAGCGAGTCGAGGCGGTGGGCGGAGCGCAGCATGTCGCGGCGGGAGACGACCACGTAGATCGAGCCGGCGATCAGCACGGCGATCAGCGTCACGAACGGCACGCCGAGGGTCGCCCCGCCGAACGCGTGGATCGAGTTGAGCACGCCGCTGCGCACGAGGAACGTGCCCATGATCGCAAGCGTGCCCGTGGCGAGCACGAGCGAGATGTTCCACACCTTCAGCATCCCGCGCTTCTCCTGGATCATCAGCGAGTGCAGGAAGGCGGTGCCGGTGAGCCACGGCATCAGCGAGGCGTTCTCGACGGCGTCCCAGCCCCAGTACCCGCCCCAGCCGAGCTCGGAGTAGGACCAGCGCGCGCCGAGCAGGATGCCGATGCCGAGGAACAGCCAGGCCGCGAAGGCGAAGCGCCGAATCGCTTTGATCCAGTCGGCGTCGACGCGCCGTGCCAGCAGCGCGCCCATGCCGAACGCAAACGGGATCGTGCAGAGGGTGTAGCCCGAGTACAGCATCGGGGGGTGGATCATCATCGTCGGGAAGCGCAGCAGCGGGTCCAGCCCGACCCCTTCGACCGGGGCGGGCCGCGTGGTCGCGAACGGGTTGGCGTAGAAGATCATCAGCGAGATGAAGAAGCCGCCGAAGCCGAGCAGGATCGCGGTGGCATAGGCGGCGATGTCCCGCATGCGCCTGCGCGTGAGGAACAGCGCGAGGCTCGACCACAGCGACAGCAACCAGGCCCACAGCAGCAGCGAGCCTTCCTGCGAGGACCACACCGCGGCGGCACGGTAGAAGGCGGGGGTCGTGCGGCTGGAGGTGTCGGCGACGGTGTTGAAGGCGAAGTCGTTGCGCAGGAAGGCGATCTCGAGCACGGCGAAGGCGATCGTGAGGATCCCGGCGAGCGCGTACACGGCGCGGCGACCCGACTCGGAGAACTCGCTGCGCCCGCTGCGCACGCCGTACAGCGACGCGGCGATGCCGTAGACGCAGACCGCGAGCGCCAGCAGCAGGCACGCGAAGCCGAGGCCCGCCATCAGACCCTAGGCCTCAGGCCGCTGCTCGCTGCCGCCGGAGCGCGCACTCAGCTGTTCTGGTTCTCGCCCGCTGGAGCGGTCTTGTACTTGGAGGGGCACTTCGTGATCAGCGAGTTGCGTTCGCCGACGTAGCTGCCGCCCTGCTTCTGCACCGTGACGATCACCTCGCGCCCTTCGCGGAAGGGGTCGGGCACGGTGCCCGTGTAGGCGAGCGGGATCGTCGTCCCGCCGGCGCGGTCCTCGACGCTGAAGTGCAGGACGGCGCCGGTCCGGCGCACCGATCCCTGCGCAACCGTGCCGGTGACCTCGTAGCTGCGCCCGGGCTGTGCCTGGTGCGTGAGTTGCGTCGGCGTCAGGGCCGGGCTCGCGGCGCTGAAGCTCGTGTAGATGAGAGCGCTTGCGAGCACGACCGCCGCGCTCAGCGCCGCGATCAGGCGCACCGTTCGCTTACGCGCTGGGTTCACGCGTCCAGTATCTCAAACCGCCGCTTCCCGGGGGCCGCCCGGGGAGCGCCCGGGAGCCGCCACAACGCGTGCGCGAGCGTCCCGGTGACGAGGAAATCAGCGTTGCAGCGCGAAACCTTCAGGCGTGGATGACGTTCTTATCAAGAAGACCATGAGAGCGAGACTCCGTCATCCACTCGCAGAGCGCCGCCACCCGCGGCGAGCGCGTACCCGCGTCGCAGCAGCACCCGCAGCGCCCCGCGTGGCGGCGCCGGCCCGCGCCCGCGACCCAGCGGTGGAGCGCGCCCGCGAGGCCGGCGGCCCGGTCGATCAGGCCTCCTACACCTGCCAGTGCGGCTATCTGTTTCGCGCGTCGGTCTCGACTTCGGTGAGCTGCCCGCACTGCGGCTGCGCGCAACCCTGGTGAACGACGAGGGCCCCGCCGGAGCGGGGCCCTCGCCAGATCCAGGTGCTACTCACTTCCTCGCGATCAGCCAGTCACGATCTCGATCTGCGGCTGGTAGCCACCCCAACAGCCGGCGTCCAGCCGGAAGCTGCCGGTGCCAGTGACGCCGTTGTCGCAGTACGCGCCGCCCCACGTCGAGCTGAGGAACGCATCTTCAGGCAGCGGAGCCGTGCCCACTGTCGGGCTGCCCGTGAGACCCACGTTGAGCGAGTCATACGGGCAGTTGTTGCTCGTGTTGCACGGCTGCGGGGCCGCCGGGTGCGCGCCGTAATTGCTCGTGTTGTATGCGAGCGCCACGATCGACTGCGTGGGGATCGTCACGCCCTTCAGGGCGAAGCTGACCTTGAACAGCTTGCCGTGGAAGCAGCTGCCCATGCGGTACCAGCCGCCGTTGCTGCATTTCGAGCTCGCAGAGGGCCGGTAGGGCAGCTTGAACGTTTTCGTCAGGCTGGCGACCTGCGTGCCGATGGTGCCACCGACGCCGAGGGCGTAGATGTGCAGGCTCAGGGGCCATTCGAATTTAGAGCCCATTTCCGAGACACACGAGCCGTCTTCCGCGCCACCGCTCTGGCACGCCCAGCTGCTCATCGTGATGCTGACCTTGGTCGTCGTCTGGCTCGGCGCAGCGAGCTGCACAGCACCGCCGAATTCAGATGTCGAGGTCGCCGCGAACCCCAACGAAGGCACATTGCCCGGCAGCGGCGTCGGGATGCTGTTGTAGATCACTTCTGTCGGGGCAGCGGCGAACGCAGTCGCCGGCAGCAGCGCTGCCAAGACGAGGATCGCCAGAAACGCGCCCCTCGTGGGAATCCTTCCACTCATGTCGTCTCCATTCGTTGTCCCAACCCGCAGGCCATCCGGCCCCGGGCATGCTCAACCCCTCCAGGGGTTGTCAGAGCAGAGGCCATGGATCCGATGAGTCTCGTCGCCGGTGCATCCCCGTCGCGTTCCCCCGCAGTCCGGCATCCGTCCGCAGCGAACCTTAACTGCCCGGCGCTGCCGATGTCAACCGGCGCGCCCTGTGCAGAGGTGCTCCGCCCTACTTGATGTGCATCCCGGAGATCGCGCGCGCGATCACGAGCTGCTGGATCTCGGCGGTGCCCTCGAAGATGTCGTAGATCTTCGCGTCGCGGTGCCAGCGCTCGACCGGGAACTCGCGGGTGTAGCCGTTTCCGCCGAGGATCTGAATCGCCCGCTCGGTGACCCACACGGCGACCTCGCCCGCCTTGAGCTTTGACATCGAGCCCTCGGCGTTCTCGAAGGTGTGGCCGCTGCGGCCCATCCACGACGCGCGCCACACGAGCAGGCGCGCAGCGTCGATCTCCAGCTTCATGCGCGCGAGCGTAAAGGCGATCGCCTGGTTCTCGATGATCTTGCGGCCGAACTGCTCGCGCTCCTTGGCGTAGTCGAGTGCGTACTCGTAGGCGGCACGGGCGATTCCGAGCGCCTGAGCGCCGACGGTCGGACGCGAGGACTCGAACGTCTGCATCGCCGCCTGGGAGTTCGACTTCTTGCCCTCGCGCACGCGTGCGAGGCGCTCGTCGAGCTTCTCCTTGCCGCCGAGCACGTAGCCGGCCGGGATCCGGCAGTCGTCGAGGAACACGTCGGCCGTGTGCGACGCACGGAGACCGTGCTTTGACACCTTCGAGCCCTGGGAGATGCCCTTGGCCTCGCTCATCGGCACGACGAACGCCGCGTGGCCTTTGGAGCCGAGCTCGCGGTCGACCGAGGCGATCACGACGTGCACGTCGGAGATGCCGCCGTTCGTGGCCCACGCCTTCTGGCCATTGAGCACCCACTCACCCGCCGCCTCGTCGAACTTCGCGCTCGTGCGCACGCCCGAGACGTCCGAGCCGGCGTTGGGCTCGGAGGCACAGAACGCCGCCACCTTTACCTCATCGACGGTGCCGAAGCAGCGCGGGATCCATTCACCGATCTGCTCGGGCGAGCCCTGGCCGAAGATCGCGGCGACGGCGAGCGCGGTCCCCATGATCGACATGCCGATGCCGGCGTCGCCCCAGAACAGCTCCTCGTTGACGATCGGCAGGCCGAGCCCGCTGGGATCGCCGAAGAACTGCGCCATGCCTTCGAAGCCGTACAGGCCGATCTTCGCGGCCTCCTGGATGATCGGCCACGGCGTCTGCTCCTTCTCGTCCCATTCGTGGGCGGCCGGCCGCACGACGTCGGCGGCGAAGCCATGGACCCAGTCGCGGATGTCCTTCTGGTCCTGCGTCAGCGCCAGCGAGAAACTGAGCGGCTGGTCGACGGCCCCGGTGATCGCATCGACGGCCGCCTCGGCGGCGTCGGTGGTGGTCGTCGTCGAGGCAGTGGCAGACGAGACGGCTGAGGACGGGGCGGCTGACATCGGGGCGGGGTCTCCTTTTCGGGGTTTGGGGCGCCTGGCGTGGGCGGATCGGAGCCGGGCCGCGAGTGTTGGCAGCGCCCGCGGCGACCATCGACAGGGTACCCGACGGGGCGCTGCTCGTAACCGGGGCGCTGTCGGGGCCGCCGACCCACGCCGCGGTCGCGCGGCGTGTGCCCGTCGGCCACGGGGAAACCTGGTAGTTCGGATCGGGATTGTGTACAGTCGTTCCCGACTATCTCTCCTTTAGCGATGTTCCCGACATAGAAAGTGACAATGTCAAAACGCACCGCCGCGACCGTTCTGACCCTTCTAGCCGCCACGCTCGGCCTCGCCGCATGCGGCTCCTCGAGCGGTGGCAGCAGCGCCAAGCACATCGCGCTCGTCGCCTACTCCACCCCGCAGGGCGCGTTCGCGAAGCTGATCCCGGCCTTCCAGGCAACTACCGCAGGCAAGGGCGCGTCGTTCAGCCAGTCCTTCGGCCCGTCCGGGGAACAGAGCCGCGCGGTCGTCAACGGCCTGCACGCAGACGTCGTGAACTTCTCGCTCGAACCTGACGTCGAACGGCTCGTCAAGGCCGGTCTCGTCTCCTCCAGTTGGAACCAGAATGCCACCCACGGGTTCGTCAGCGACTCGGTCGCGGTGATCATCGTGCGCAAGGGCAATCCCAAGCACATCACGGGCTGGTCGGACCTCGTCAAGCCTGGCGTGCAGGTCCTCACCCCGAACCCGTTCACATCCGGCAGCGCCCGCTGGAACGTGATGGCGGCGTACGGCGCGCAGCTCAAGGAAGGCAAGACGCCCGCCCAGGCCCAGGCCTATCTCAGCTCGCTCTTCCACAACGTCGTCAGCCAGGACAGCTCCGCGCGCAATGCCCTGCAGACTTTCCTCGCCGGTCGTGGCGACGCCCTGATCGACTACGAGAACGAGGCGATCAGCGACCAGAAGAAGGGCGCGGCGATCGAATACGTGATCCCCAAGGACACGATCCTGATCCAGAACCCCGTGGCCGTCGTCGGCAAGGGCTCGGGCGCCGGCGCGGCGACGCAGTTCGTCGAATACCTCCTCTCCCCCGCCGGCCAGGCGATCTGGACGGCCGAGGGCTACCGGCCAGTGATCCCGGGGGTTGCGGGAGCGTCGAAGTTCCCCACCCCGGCGGGCCTGTTCACGATCGACTCGCTCGGTGGCTGGAAGGCCGTCAGCAAGCAGTTCTTCGAACCGGAAACGGGGATCGTCACGAAAATCGAGCAGTCGCTGGGAGTATCCACTGCCAAATAGCCCCGCATCGGTGGCGCTCGGGCGCCGCGGGGGCGCGCGAGCGCCGCGGCTCACCGCGCGCACAGGCGGGCTGCTCGGCAAGGGCCTGCTCGGCATCTACCTGACGGTGCTCGTGCTGCTGCCGATCGCAGCGCTGCTGGCGAAGTCCGGCAGCGGCGGGCTGAGCGCGTTCTGGCGCGAGGTCTCGAACCCGGAGGCCGTCGCCGCGATCAAGCTGACGCTGATCGCCTCCGTGATCGTCGTTGCGATCAATGCCGTGTTCGGCACGATCATCGCGTGGGTGCTCGTGCGCGACCAGTTTCCCGGCAAGGGGATCGTCAACGCTCTGATCGACCTGCCCTTCGCGCTGCCGACGATCGTCGCCGGCGTCGTGCTGCTCGCGCTCTACGGACACGGCAGCCCGCTCGGCATCGACGTCGCCTTCACGCGGGCCTCGGTGGGTCTCGCGCTGCTGTTCGTGACGCTGCCATTCGTGGTGCGCTCGGTGCAGCCGGTTCTGCTCGAGCTCGATCTCGCGATGGAGGAAGCCGCCGCCTCTCTCGGCGCGAGCCAGCTGACGGTGCTGCGGCGGATCGTGCTGCCGACGCTCGCGCCGGCGATCATCTCGGGGGTCGCGCTCAGCTTCGCGCGGGCCGTCGGCGAGTTCGGCTCGCTCGTCCTGATCACCGGCAACCTGCCGTTCAAGACGGAGGCCGGCTCCGTGTACATCTTCGGGCAGATCCAGAACGAAAATCTCGCCGCGGCCGCAGCCGTCTCGGTCGTCCTGCTGCTCGCCGCCCTGGTGGTGCTCGCGCTGCTGACGTTCCTGCTGCGGCGCAGGTCGCGTCATGTCCTCTAGCGCGCCGGGCAGCCTCGCCGTCGCGGGCGCCACCGGCGCGCGGGCCGCCGGGAGCCAGCGACCCGCCCCCCGCCCCGCCGTGCAGGGCGCCCGCGCCTCGCGCCGTCGCCGCTGGACGGTACGCGCGATTGCCCTCGCCTATGTCGCGCTGCTGCTGCTCGGTCCCGTCGCGATGATCTTCTACCGGACCTTCGAACACGGCATCACGCCGGTGCTGAACGCCGCGACGACGCCGAGCGCCGCGCACGCGTTCTGGCTGTCGCTCGAGATCGTCGCGATCGCCGTTCCGCTCAACACGGTCTTTGGCATCGGCATGGCACTCCTGCTCGAGCGGGGGCGCTTCCGGGGCAAGACCGTGCTGGGGCTGCTGATCGACCTGCCGTTCGCGATCTCTCCCGTCGTCGTGGGGCTCTCGCTGGTGCTCGTGTACGGAAAAACGGGCTGGCTCGGGGACTGGCTCGCCGAACACGGCATCCAGGTGATCTTCTCTGTGCCGGGCATGGTGATCGCCACGGCCGTCGTCTCGTTGCCGTTCGTCGTGCGCGAGACGATGCCCGTCCTGCGCGAGCTCGGCGTGGATGGCGAGCAGGCTGCCGAGACCCTCGGCGCAAGCGCCTGGCAGACCTTCTGGCGCATCACTCTCCCCGGCATCCGCTGGGGCGTCGTCTACGGCGTCGTGCTGACCACGGCGCGCGCGCTGGGAGAGTTCGGCGCCGTCAGCATCGTCTCGGGCCGGATCGAGGAACAGACGCAGACCCTGCCGCTGTACGTGCAGGACCGCTTCGAGAACTTCGACGCGACGGGGGCCTACACCGCCGCCGTCGTGCTCGCGCTGCTCGCGCTTGCCACGCTGCTCGCGATGAACCTGCTCGCGCGAAGAACACGACGCAGGACGCAAGTCTGATGGCCATCGAGGTGCAGGAGGTCAACAAGCGCTTCGGCGACTTCGTCGCACTGGAGGACGTCAGCATCACCGTCGGCGACGGCGCCCTGACGGCGCTGCTCGGCCCCAGCGGCAGTGGAAAGTCGACACTGCTGCGGATCATCGCCGGCCTCGAGACGCCGGACTCCGGCGACGTCGTGATCGACGGTCACGCTGTCACGCACGCCCCGGCGCGCACGCGCGGGGTCGGCTTCGTGTTCCAGCACTACGCGCCCTTCAAGCACATGACGGTGCAGGACAACGTCGCCTTCGGCCTGAGCGTACGCAAGCGCCCGAAGGACGAGATCCGCGCCCGCGTACACGAGCTGCTCGCCCTCGTGCGCCTCGACGGGCTCGCCGCCCGCTACCCCTCGCAGCTGTCGGGCGGCCAACTGCAGCGGATGGCACTCGCACGCGCCCTCGCGGTACAGCCGCAGGTCCTGCTCCTCGACGAGCCGTTCGGCGCGCTCGACGCGCAGGTGCGCGCGGAGCTGCGCGAATGGCTGCGCCGGCTGCACGAAGAGATCCACGTGACGACCATCTTCGTCACCCACGACCAGGAGGAGGCGATGGAAGTCGCCGAGCAGATCGTCGTGATGAACCACGGACGGATCGAGCAGGCGGGCACGCCCCGCGACCTGTACGAGCGTCCCGGCAACGAGTTCGTGATGTCCTTCATCGGGCCCGTGAACCGGCTCGGCGACGCCTTCGTGCGTCCGCACGACATCCAGATCCTGTCGGAGTCCGACGGTACCGGCACCGAGGCGCTGGTCGAGCGCGTCGTGCACCTCGGCTTCGAGGTCCGCGTCGAGCTGAAGCTCCACGACGGTCGCGAGCTGTGGGCCCAGGTCACGCGCGAGGCGGCCGCTGAGCTCGAGCTCCGTGAAGGCCAGATCCTCTCCGTCCGCCTCCCCGCACCACGCGTCTTCGCGACCTAGCGCCAGGCCTCCTCTGCGCGCGTCAGCGCGACGATCTCCTTGGGCAGCTTGCCGGAGGCGACATCGGCCACGCTGACGGTCTCGAGGACCTTGCGCAGGTTGGCACGCAGGGCAATCCAAACGTTCTGAAGATCCGCGGCGGAGCCGACGTATTCGATCTCCTCGGGGCGTTGACCGCGGACGCCCACGAGCGGCCCCTCGACGGCTCGGATGATGTCCGCGAGGCTGACCGCCTCGGCGGGCTGCGCGAGCCAGTAGCCACCCTCGGGGCCGCGCTGGCTACGCACGATCCCGGTAGAGCGCAGCTGGGTGAGGATGTTCTCGAGGAAGGACACCGGGATCTGCTGGGCCTGGGCGATCTCGTCGACCTTGCGCGGCGCTCCCTGGGCGCTGCCGGCGAGCTCGATGACGGCGCGCACCGCGTAGTCGGCCTTGGCGGTGACGTGCATCGGCTTGATTGTCACGTATTTCGCGGCGAACGGTCGCCGCGACGGCCATTCGCCCCCGCAATCCCGACCTGTGTGGTAGAAGTTAGGGAGCCCTAACTGGCGTTTCCCTACCGAGCTGGACAGGACACCGAGCAAGAGTCACAGATGGGCTTCTCAGAAACAGTCGTGCTGGGCGCGATCGCCGGCCTGACGATCTACATCGGCCTGCCGCTGGGGCGCGTCCGGCGCGTCGACGATCGCGTGCGCGTCGGCCTGGCGATGTTCTCGGTCGGAATCCTCGCGTTCATCTTCATGGACGTGACCAAGCACGGCGAGCAGATCCTCGAAACCGGGCTCGCCCACTTCAAAGCCCACCACGGCAGCTTCGCGCACGTGCTCGGTCTGTTCGCGCTCCTGACGCTCGGCTTCGCGACGGGGACCGCGGGCATCTCCGCGGCCGAGCGCCGGCTGCGCCCGCGCCGCCCGGCCCCTGCCCCGGTCGCCGGCGGCGACGTCAGCGCGACCCTCGGCGCCGAGCAGCTCGCGCAGGCGCAGGGCGGTGCCGAGGACAGCCGGCGCCGCGCGCTGCAGACCGGGATGGTGATCGCGACGGCGATCGGCCTGCACAACTTCGCCGAGGGCCTCGCGATCGGGGTGTCGGCGAAAGCCGGCGCCGTCGGGCTGGCAACCGTGCTGATCATCGGCTTCGGGCTGCACAACGCGACCGAGGGCTTCGGGATCGTCGGCCCGCTCGGCGGAGCGCGCCCGTCGTGGCGCTGGCTGGGGCTGGCCGGACTGATCGGCGGCGGCCCCACGTTCCTCGGGACACTCGTCGGCTATCAGGTCAGCTCGGAACCGCTCGAGCTGCTGTTCTACGCGCTCGCCGGCGGCGCCGTCCTCTACGTGATCGGTGAGATCTGGACCGGAATGCGCCGCTACGGGCACCACACCCTCGGGCTGTATCTGCTGGCGGCCGGCTTCCTGGTGGGCGTGGCGACGGACCTCGTGGTCGCCTACGGCGGCGGCTGAGCGCTGCCTCGCGCGCCCCGCCCGGGCCGCCAGGGTGACGTTTAGCATCTGCCCATGAGCCCGCGCTGGAACTGGGACTTCGAGGACGAGCGCAAGGCGCGCCGCCTGCCGGCCCCCGCGCCCGAGCCCGCCCTCGCGCCCTCCCTGGCGGCCTCGCCGCCGGACGCGCGCAGAACGCAGATCCGCAGACGCCGCGGCGCCGCTGCGGTCGTGCTGATCGCGCTGGTGGTGCTCGTCGTGGTGCTCGCCTCGAGCTCCGATCGCGGCCGCGCCGGACCCGCGACGGGCGCGAGGGCGCAGGTGGCAGTGAAACGCCCCCCGAGCGACACCGAAAACGACCAGCGCGCGGCCGTCGCCTCGGTGCTCGCGTACACGCCGTTCGTGAAAACGGCGGGCACGCGCGCGCGCGAGATCGCGCTGACGTTCGACGACGGGCCCGGGCCCTACACCCCGGCGGTGCTGAGCGTGCTCGAGCGGATGCACGTACCCGCGACCTTCTTCGTGATCGGCAAGATGCTGCGCTACTTCAGCGCCGCCGCCGTACGCGAGATCCAGGATGGCGACGTGATCGGCGACCACACCGAGAGCCATCCGATGCTCGCGACGCTGTCCGCGCACGACCAGTACGAAGAGCTCTTCGAACAGATCGCCCGCGTCGAACTGCTCGGCGGGCGCCGCCCAACCCTGTTCCGACCGCCCTACGGCTCGTTCAACGCGAACACGATGCGCGAGCTGAGCAGGCTGCACCTGCTGATGGTGCTGTGGTCGGTTGACACCGAGGACTATCGCCAGCCGGGAGTCTCGGTGATCGTCGAACGGGCGCTCGCCGGAGCGCAGCCCGGCGCGATCCTCCTGATGCACGACGCGGGCGGCGCGCGCGAACAGACGATCGCCGCGCTCCCGCTCGTCATCCGCGGTCTGCGCGCGCGCGGCTTTCGACTCGTTACCGTGCCGCAGCTGATGCTCGACGACCCGCCCCCGGCGGGCCAGCCGCTGCCCCCCAACCTCAGCGGCGACTGACCGACGGTCGGCGCGATGGACGCACAGGACAGGCGAGCCAGGCGCGAGGCGCAGACGACGGCGCTGCGCCGCAGACGGCGCACAGCGGCGCTCGGCGCGCTCACGGCCGCGCTGGTGGCGGCCGTCGCCGTGGCGCTCAGCGCCGGCGGCTCATCCCCCCGCGGGCGCCCACAGGCAGTCGCGTCGCACGCCGCGCGCAAGGCCGGCGGCACTCGTACGCCGGCGAGCAGCGCCGGCACGGCCACAGGCTCCTCGAGCGGCCCGCCCGGCAGCGAGCCGGTCCCGATCCTCATGTATCACGTGATCGCCGCACCCCCCGCGGGCGCGCCATTTCCGGGGCTGTACGTGCCGCCGGCGGAGTTCAGCGAAGAGATGCACGCGCTCAAGGAGGCCGGCTGGCACGCCGTGACCCTGGATCAGGTCGAGGCGAACTGGAAGCGTGGAGTCTCGCTCGGCGCGGGCAAACCGATCGTGCTGAGCTTCGACAACGGTTACCAGTCGCAGTACACGCAGGCACTGCCGGTGCTGCAACGGCTCGGCTGGGTGGGCGAGGAGAACATCCAGCTGAGCGGCCTGCCGCCGTCCCAGGGAGGCCTGCTCCAGCGCCAGATCCGTGGCCTCGTGGCAGCCGGCTGGGAGCTGGACACACAGGGCTTCAGCCACGCCGACCTGGTCACGCTGGACCCAGAAGAGCTTCATTACCAGGTGGCCGTCTCGCGCCAGACCCTCCAGCGCCGCTTTCACGTCCCGGTCGACTGGTTCTGCTACCCGTCCGGGCACTACGACGCCACCGTGATCGCCGCCGTGAAGGCGGCCGGCTATGCGGGCTCGACCACGGTCATACCCGGCTGGGCGAACCGCGAAGACGATCCGTACAGGCTGCCCCGTCTGCGCGTGCTCGGCGGCACCTCCCCGCAACAGCTGCTCTCGAATATCGCCGCGATCCGGGAAGACCCGCCCGCGCCCGCGTCCTACACGGGCGGCTGAGCCGAGCTCGTGCCGGACAGGGTTGAGCGGCGAGCCGACGGGGTAGCGATGACCAGTCGGAGGCGGCCGGCCCTGGGGGGACGCCGCCGGGGTACACCGCGAGGGGAGCAATGAATCAGCGGTCGCTGACGATACGGGCGTATGAAGAGCCGGGACGGTACGTCCTGACTCTCGACGGCGAGCTGGACATTGCCGGTGCGCCCGCATTCGAAGCGGCTGCGACCCGGCTGTCGCAGCTCGGCCGAGGCGAACTGCTGGTCGACATCTCCGACGTCGAGTTCATCGACTCCACCGGTGTGCGGTCGATCCTCTCGATCAAAGCTGCGTGTGAGCGTCACGACTGCGAGTTCTCGATGACCCACGCCACCGACGGCGCCGCGAGGATCTTCGAGCTGACCCGGCTGCTGGACCACCTGCCCTTCCGTGCCCGGCGCACCGAGCGCTTCCGGCGGGAGATCGACGTGTGGCCCGACCCCGCGGGCGAGCTGTCCTAGCGACGCGCAGCACTCAGCGCGGATCGTGACAAGCGGCGAACGGGTCTCGAACCCGCGACCTCAAGC
>DASYFR010000038.1:0-109918 GCA_036498325.1 Solirubrobacteraceae bacterium | reverse complement strand
GCGTCATCGCGCCGCTGCGCTGCGTGCGCATCTCACCCGGCGTCGGCGTTCGCACGATCGCCAACGTGCCGCTGCGCCGCGGCGAGATCGACACCGAGTTCGATCAGGACGAGCTCGCCAAACTGCTCGACCAGCAGCCGTTCAACGTGGCCGTCGCAAACCTGTACAAAACGCGCTTCAACGGCGTACCCGGCGTCGTTTACGCGGCGGGGGTGCGCCACGCATACAACCTCGCGCAGGCGTTTCGCGCCGAGGGGATAAAGGCCCAGGCGGTCTCCGGAGAGACCCCCAAGCGGGAGCTCGCGGAGATCCTCGCGCGCTATGAGCGCGGCGACATCGACGTGCTGATCAACGCGCAACTGCTCGCCGAGGGCTGGAACAGCCCGCGCGCGACCGTCTGCGTGCACCTCGCGCCGACGGCCTCCAAGCGGATCTACCAGCAGCGCGTCGGGCGTGTCACCCGCCGCCACCCCGGCAAGGAGGCCGGGCTCGTCGTCGACTTCGTGCACCCCGCAACCAAGCACGACGATCCGGTCGTGACGCTGCACTCGCTGCTCGACCGCGACGTCTACCGCGGCGGTGCGATCGTCGTCGGCCCGGTTCGCCGCGGGCGCGGCCGGCGGATGCGGGTGGAGCGCCGCGTGCTGCCCGTGTGCGCGGAGGAGGAGCGGCGTTTCGCCGTCTTCGAGCGCGAGCTGTGGCGGATCGCCGTCGAGCACCTCGACTACGGCGAGCAGCACCTGTGGGCGGCGCTGGCCGGCGCGCGTGTGGCCCCCAACGGCTGGCGCCGGGCGCGCGCGATGCTGCACTTCGACCGCACCGGCGAGCTCAAGAGCCGCTTCCTGATCACGGCGGTCAAGCGCAACAAGAACGCCCAGCTGCGGCTGCGCGCGCTCGCCGACATCGCTGCGCTGCGCGACCCCGACTCCTTCGACGAGGCGATCGACATCATCGGCGGCTGGCCGCGCGAGGAGCGCAAGGAGGCGACGAAGATCATGCTGCGCGCGCTCGTCGAGCGCCGCATCGGCCGCCGCGACCAGGCCAACGCCTGGATCTGGCGCCTGGCGGAGTACACGCGCGACGTGCACGAGGAGTACGCCGTGCAGCGCTGGCCGGAGACCAAGCGCCTGCTCGGGCTGCTCGTCAACTCCGCCGGCGGCGCGCACGCCCGCAACGCCCGCCGCCTGATCCACGCCGCGCGCAAGCAGGACCGCCGCCTCGCCGCCGCCCTGCTCGCGGCCGCGCTGGCGCACACTCCCGAGGCCGAGGAGGCCCTGCGCGGGGCGCGCACGCGGATGGCGCGCAAGCCGCCTGCGCTCGCGCGCGAGCTGCTGCGCAACTTCCCCAAACGCCGCGCCCGCAGCGCCCGCCGCCGGCGCAAGGGCGCGAAGGTCCCGGCCAACGGCGCCGCGCCGAGGACCGCCGCGCGCACGGAGCTCGTCGAGCAGCGCCTCGCCCACACCGAGGACGAGCTGCGCCAGGACGTGCGCGAGAGCCTCGCGCGCGACGGCACGCTCGACCACGCCGGCGAGCAGGCCTGAGCCACCCCGCCGGCTCAGCCGACGCGCTCGAGGTGGACCTCGCCGGCCGCGATCGTCGTGTGCCCGCCGCCCTCCAGCGCGACGATCAGTCGCCCGTCGCCGTCGATCCCCGCCGCGCGCCCGCGCCCGGCGCTCCACGCGACCTCGCGCCCGCTCAGCGCGTCGCGCTCGCGCCAGGCCGCGAGCGCCGTCGTGCCATCCTCGCCGAGCCGTCGCGTGAGCGCAGCGAGCAACCGTGCGAGCGTGCCCTCGACCTGCCCGCGCGAAAGCCCCAACGTGGCCGCCGTCGACTGCAGATCCGCGGGGAGCTCATCGAGTCGCACCGCCACGTTCAGACCGATCCCGAGCACGGCCCAGCCCTCCTGCGGACGCGCCTCGACGAGGATGCCGGCGAGCTTTGCCAGCGGCGCTCCTGCGCCGCTCTGCACGACGACGTCGTTGGGCCACTTGATCGCAGCGCCCGGGCCGGCCACATCGCAGACCGCCACGGCGGCCATCAGCGGCGCCAGCCGCGGCGCCGGGCGCAGGACCAGCGACATCAGGATCGAGCTGCCCGGCGGGGCCGACCAGCGCCGACCCTGGCGCCCGCGCCCGGCGCTCTGCGCGGAGGCCGTCACGAGCGTGCCGTGCGGGGCGCCGGCGATCGCGAGCTCGCGCGCGCGTTCGTTCGTCGAGCCGGTCAGGCGCAGGTGCAGGCGCGGGCGCCCGAGCTGCGCGCCCGCAGCCGGCGGAACGCCAGCGCTCGTGCTCACGTCGCCCGGATCAGCAGCTCGTCGTCCTGCTCGGCCGCGAGCAGCTGCGCGGCCGAGCCGCGGTTGACCGCGAGCGAGACCATCTGCTGGGCGTCCTCGTAGATCAACAGCTCGCGCGGGGTCACCTCTGCGAACGTCTCCGCGTAGACCGCCGTGTGGCGCACCCCTTCGTGGTCGATCGCGAGCACGTCCCCGAGCCGCGCGCCGAGCTCCACGAGCTGCTCGTGGGCGGCGTCGAGGATCAGGTTGCCGAACGTGTCGCGGCGTAGGACATGGGCGGTGAGCACGCCCCCCTCGAGCTGCGCAGAGGGGATGCCCATGCGTCGCAGCTGCTCGAGCGCGAGCGGCTCGCCGACGCTCTCCAGCGGCTCGCCGGCTGCGAGCGCGGCGGCGACGGGGGCGAAGATGTCGCGGCCGTGGAAGGTGCGCGAGACGGGCTGCAGGCGCTCGCGCGACTCGCCGATGTCGACCGCCTCCAGCACGCCACCGAGTCGCTCGGCGGCGGGCAGCAGCAGGCCGTTGTCGGGGCCGACGAGGAGGCGGTCCTGCTCGGCCACGCGCATTGCGACCGCGCGCCTGGAGATCGCCCCGGCGGCACCGACCCCCGGGTCGACGACGGCGAGATGGACTCCGGCCGGCAGATAGGGGACCGCGGAGCGCAGCAGGATCGCTCCCGCGCGCACGTCGTGAGCGGGGACCGCGTGGGTGAGGTCGATCACGCGCGCCTTCGGGCAGCGACGGACGATCACCCCGTGGCAGACACCGACGAACTCGTCGTGGTGGCCGTAGTCGGAGAGGAACGTGATTACGGGCGGGGCGCTGTCGCTTGCCATCGCAGGCTCAGGGTGCGGCGTCGGCGAGGAGCGCCGCGATCATACCGTCGATGTCGTGCTGCTCTGCCTCGACGTGCGGCTCGAGACCGTGCTCGCGCAGCGTCTCGCTCGTGACCGGTCCGATCGAGACGATTCGCGTGCGCGGGGATAGGGCCGCCTCGCCCCCGACCGCCCCCAGGAAGAAGCGCACGGTCGAGGAGGAGGTGAAGGTGACGTAGTCGGCCTGCCGCGCAGCCGCCAGCTCCGCCTCGCCGAGCGGCGCGGCAAGCGTCTCATACAGCTCCAGCACCTCGACCGCCGCGCCGCGCGCGCGCAGCGCGTCGGGGAGCACGTCGCGCGCGTCGCGCGCGCGCGCCACGAGCGCGTGCTCGACGGGCAGCTCGGCGAGCGCCTGCACGAGCGACTCCGCGACGAACCGCTCAGGCACGACATCGGCCGCGATCCCGTGCTCGGCGAGCGCGCGCGCGGTGCCCGGGCCGATCGCCGCGATCCGCGCTCCCGCGAGCGAGCGGGCATCGCGCCCGCCGACGGCTAGGCGTTCGAACAGCGCCGACACCGCGTTGGGGGAGCTGAGGCACACGAGGTCATAGGGCGCCGGGTCGAGCGGTGCTCCCGGCAGCGCTCTGACATCGATCACGGGCGCCTGCAGGACGCGCGCACCGAGTTGCTGCAGGCGCCGGGCCAGCCCGCTCGCCTGCGCGCGGGCGCGCGTGACCGCGACGCTGCGACCGGCGAGCGGCCGCGGCGCGAGCCACGCGAGCTCGCCGCCCAGCGCCGCGACAGCGCCGATGACCGTGATCGCCGGCGCGCGGATCCCCTCGCGGGCGGCGGTCTCTGCGATCGACGCGAGCGTTCCCTGCACGCTGCGCTGCGAGGGCAGCGTGCCCTCCTGGATGACCGCGGCGGGCTCCTCGCCGGGGCGCCCCGCGGCGATCAGCGCCGCCGCGATCTGCGCAAGCCGGCCAACGCCCATGTAGAGGACGAGCGTGCCGGGAAAGGCCGCGAGCGCGTCCCAGTCGACACCGCCGTGATCCTCGCCGGCGTCCTCGCGGGGGTGGCCGGTGACGAACGCCACGGCGCCCGCGAGGCCGCGGTGCGTGACGGGGATCCCGGCATATGCGCTCGCCGCCACGCCCGCGCTGACGCCGGGAACGACCTCGAAGGGAATGCCCGCCTCTCGCAGCCGTAGCGCCTCCTCGCCACCGCGTCCGAACACGAACGGATCGCCCCCCTTCAGTCGCACCACGCTCGCGCCCGCGCGCGCGCGCGCAAGCATCAGCTCCTCCGTCTGCTCCTGCGCCACCGACGGCCCCCCTCCCTCCTTGCCGACGTACAGCAGCTCGGCGTCGGCGCGCGCGCCGTCGAGCGCCGAGTCGGGGATCAGGCGATCGTGGAGGATCACGTCGGCCGCCGCGATCAGCTCGAGCGCGCGCGCGGTCAGCAGCCCGGGGTCGCCGGGTCCGGCGCCGACGAGGTAGACGCGGCCGCCGGGAAGCTCACTCGCCGCCAACGCCCGCCATCTCCTCGGCACGGCCCAGCAGCTCGCGCGCACCCGCCGCGCCCATGCGCGCGGCCACCGCGCGTGCGAGCTCCTCGGGAGCCACGAGCTCGCCGTCGCGCTCGTCGCCGACCCAGGCCGAGCCGTCGGGCAGGCCGACCCACCCGCGCAGGCGCATCGAGCCATCGCCGAGCACCTCGGCAAGGGCGCCCATCGGCGTGTGGCAGCTCGCCCCGAGCGCCTGCGCGAGCGTCCGCTCGGCCCGCAGGCAGGCAAAGCTCACCGCATCAGTGATCGACTCGGCTGCCGCCCGCGCGCCAGGGTCCTGCGCGCGCCCCTCCAGCGCGATCGCGCCCTGTCCCGGTGCGGGCACGAACTGCGCCGGGTCGAGCACCCCGCCGAGCTCGCGCTCGCGTCCGAGGCGCGCGAGCCCCGCGCGCGCCAGCACGATCGCCCTCAGCTCGCGCTCCGGCTCGGCCAGGCGGGTGAGGCGGGTATCGACGTTTCCCCGCAGCGCCACGACGTCCAGATCCTCGCGCGCGGCACGCAGCTGGGCCATGCGGCGGATGCTGCTCGTGCCGACGCGTGCCCCCGGCTCGAGCTCGGCGAGCGCGCCGGCGCCGCACAGCACATCTTCGCTCGGGGCGCGCGGGGGCACGCCCAGCAGCGCAAGCCCGTCGCTGAGATCGCCCGGCAGATCCTTGGCCGAGTGCACGGCGAGGTCGATCTCCCCGTCGCTGAGCGCCTGCTCGAGCTCGCCCACCCAGCGCGACTTGTCGGCGGCCGGCGCGCCGCGGTCGCCGCGCGTGGTGATCGGGACGATCTCGCAGTCGCCGAGCATCTCGGCGACGAGCTCGGCCTGGGCGAGCGCCAGGGCGCTGCGCCGGCTGCCGAGACGCATCAGCGCGGGGCGCGAGCGGAAGGGGCGTCGCGATGGCGGCGCAGGTCGTGGACCTCCGCGAGCTCCGTCGCCGGCGCCTCGTGCGCGGCGGCGTCCTCCTGCAGGCCGAACAGCTCGCGCACGATCTCCAGGCTCGCGTGGCCGCGGTCCGATCCGAGACTGCGCAGGCGGATCGTGGGCTCGTGCAGCAGGCGGCTCATGATCGCGCGCGCGATCGCCTCCACCCGTGCGACGTCGCGCGGTGAGGCGGACTCCCAGCGGCCGGAGTTCTCCGCCAGGACCTGCTCGACGATCGCATTGCCGTGCTCGCGCAGCGCGCTGACAGTCGGCAGCACGTCGAGCTGCCCGAGCCAGCGGGCGAAGCGGTGGATCTCCTGCTCGACGATCTCCATCGCCCGTGGCGCCTGATCCTCGCGCGATGACAGGTTGCGCGCGACGACAGCCTGGAGGTCGTCGATGTCGTAGAGCGTGACGTCCTCGAGTTCCGCACAGGCCGACTCGACGTCGCGCGGCACGGCGATGTCGATCAGCAGCAGCGGGCGCCCGCGGCGCTCGGCCATCACGAGCTCGAGCTCCTCGCGTCCGACGATCGGGTGGGGCGAGGAGGTCGAGCACAGCACGATGTCCGCGCGCAGCAGCTGATCGGGAAGTTTGTCCAGGCCCACGACCGAACCGCCGAAGCGCTGGGCGAGGCTGAGCGCACGGTCGGCGTGGCGGTTGGCGACGAAGATCGTGCCGGCGCCCTGCTCGGCCAGCGCGCGCGCGGTCAGCTCGCTCGTCTCGCCGGCGCCGAGGATCACCACGTGACGCTGCTCGAGGCCTCCCAGCACGCTCAGCGCGAGGTCGACGGCGACCGACGGCACGCTCACGCGGCTCGAGCCGATGCCCGTCTCCGAGCGCACCCGCTTGCCCGTCGTCAGGGCCGCCGCGAACAGGCGGTTGGAGAGCGGGCCGGTGCAGCCGGCGGCCATCGCGGCCGCGTGCGCGCGGCGCACCTGGCCCTGGATCTCGGCCTCGCCGACGATCATCGAGTCCAGGCCCGCGGTGACGCGGTAGAGGTGACGCGCGGTGTCGCAGTTGCGGGGCGAGTAGATCGCCTCGGCGAGCTCAGTCGGGCGGATCCCGGCGCGCCGCGCGAGCAGCCCGAGCACGTCGGACTCGGCGCGCACGGGGTCGCCGACGACGAGGTAGAGCTCGGTGCGGTTGCACGTCGAGATGATCACGGCCTCGCGCACCTCGCTGGTGGCGGTGGCCTCGCGCGCGAAGGCGACGGCCTCGTTCTCGGTGAAGGCCAGCCGCTCGCGCAGCGCGACGGGCGCGGTCTTGTGCGAGATGCCCAGTGCCAGCAGCTCGCTCACGCGCTCGCCGACTCCCGCTCGAGGTCGCGCTCAGGCGCGGCAGGCGCCTCGACTGAGGCTTCCGAGAGCTCCAGCAGCTCGCCCAGCTCGCGCTCGATGCGACTCAGGCGGACCGCCATGATCGCGACGTAGATCAGCACGATCGCGAACAGCACGACATACGCGGCGGCGACGTACTTGCCGGCCTCGTGCAGCGGCAGCGCGGGCAGCTCGGCGAGCACGGCCGTCATGCCCCCGAGCCGGCGGCGGTGCGCGCCGGGACGGTGGTGGGTGCGAGCGTCGGCGCGGCGCTGCGCGCGCGCCCGGCAGCGTCGCTCTCGCCGCTCAGGCGCCGGCGCAGCGCGCGCACCTGGGCGCGCGTGTGCTTGGCGGTCAGCTCGTACTTGCAGAGGGTCGCGTAGAGCAGCGCCATCGCGAACAGGGAGACGAGGAACGTGAGCGCCATTTCACCCGGAAGGTTGGCCGTCCCACCGAGCACACGCGGGTGCAGATAGGCGGTCGACAGGCGAACGGCGATGAAGTTCATCGGCACGAAGGCCCCGGCCGTGACGGCGAACACGGAGGCGTAGCGCGACTGGCGTTCGGGGTCCTCGATTGCAAAGCGCAGTGGCTGGTAGGTGGCGTACAGCAGGAAGACGATCAGGAAGGAGACGAGCGTGGGCTCGTTCCAAACCCACCAGTGCCCCCATGAGCCCTTCGCCCAGATCGAGCCGGTGACCAGGGTGCCGACGGCGAAGATCAGGCTCATGTGGATAGCGACGTAGGAGCGCATGTCCCAGCGCGCGTCGCGCGTGCGCAGGTGCTGGATCGCGAGCAGGCCGCCGATCACGAAGCCGCACAGCGCGACGATCGCCATCGGCACGTGCAGGTAGAAGATCTTCTGCAAAAAGCCCTGTTCCGCTTCGAGCGGCGCGTAGAAGAACACGAGCGCGAGCGCGAGCGCGATCGCCAGCACGGTCGCGATGCTGAGCGCGCGCAGGCCACCGCCGTAACGCTGCGGCCGGCCGGTGCTGAGGCGCTCGTTCTGCGGGGAGCCGGCGGGCCGGCCTGGGGATTGCATCTAGTCCTCCAGGAGGAAGTCGAACAGGGCGTAGGCGATCAGCCCGAACAACAGATCATAGAGCCCGAGCGTGGCCAGCCAGCGGCCCGGGGCGCCTCCGGGATGGCTGAAGGCGAGCAGCGGCGAGGTCGCGCGGGCGGCACCGATCACGATCGGGACGAGCAGCGGCAGCGCCAGCAGCGGCCCGAGCAGGTCGCGCGCACGGGTCTGCACGGCGAGCGCCGCCACGAGCGTGCCGATGACCGCCACGCCGAGATCTGCGAGCAGGAGGATCAGCACGAGTTCTCCCAGCACGCCGCCGAGCGAGGGCCCGAGCAGCAGCAGGGCGAAGGCCGGCACCGCGACCAGCTCGAGCGCGGCGAGGTAGGCGAGCAGCGTGAGTGCCTTGGCGATCAGCATTGCGCTGCGCTCGACCGGCGCGAGCAAAAAGCCGTCGAAGCCGCCCTGGTCGGCATCGGCCACGAACAGCCGGTTGATGCCGAGGATCGCCGCGAACAGCAGGGTCACCCAGAGAATGCCCGCGGCGAGGTCCCCTTCGACACTGCTGCGGTTGAGCGCGAAGTGGAACACGACGAACGTCGTGACGGCGAACAGCGACATGCCCGGGACCGACTCCAGCGTGCGCAGCTCGACGAGCAGCTCCTTGCGCAGGAGCGCCCGGACGGTGCTCCTGGTCGTGACCGTCCCGTTCATCGGTAGAGCCCCGCGATCTCCTCGGCGTCGACGGCGCCGGCGGCCCGCACGAGCTCGGGGCGCCCAGCGCGCAGCCCGAGCACCACATCCGCCTCCGCAAGACCGCCGTGGGGATCGTGACTGCAGATCACCCGCGTGCGCGGGCGGGCGGGGTCGGTGCCCGCGCCGATCAGGGGTGCCACCAGCTCGACGGCCGCCGGATCGAGGTTGGAGTAGGGCTCGTCGAGCAGCAGCAGCTCGGGTTCGTGCAGCACCGCGCGCGCGACGGCGACGCGCTGCACCATGCCGCGTGAGAGCGTCCGCAGCGGCTCGTGGGCGCGCTTGGACATCGCCACCGTGTCGAGCACCTGATCGACCCGCTCCCGTGAGACACCGTGCAGGCGCGCGTGAAAGCGCAGATTCTCGCGCGCGCTCAGCTCGCGATAGAGCAGCGGCTCGTGCCCCAGCAGGCCGACGTGTCCGCGCAGCGCCCAGGCCTCGCCGGGGAGCTCGTGCCCGAGCACCCGCACGCCCCCCGCGTGTGGGCGCAGGAGCGTGGCGAGCACGCGCAGAAGCGTCGTCTTGCCGGCGCCGTTGGGACCGAATACGACCAGCGTACGGCCCTCGGCGAGCGTCAGCGAGACGTCGCTCAGCGCGTCGCGCTCGCCGAAGCGCCGGGTCAGCCCCGCGACCTCCAGTGCGTCCACCGCCGGGGGCTTTCTACACGTGCACCGCGTGCGCGTCCTGCGCCCGCGCGATCAGCTCGCGGACCGCCCGCTCTCCCGCCGCGCCGGCATCGGCGGCGCCATCGCGATCGGCCGCGCCAGCGACGGGGCCATGGCCGTCGCCGTCGCCGCGCAGCAGCGCGATCGGGTCGGGCTCGCCGCCGACGATCCCCTCGAAGAACTCCTTGCGGTCCTGATAGGTGGGGAGCGTCGCCTTGGCCCACCCGCGCACCTCGTTGAGCAGCACCGCCAAGCGCGCGTAGGGCTCGCCGAACTGCGCTTCGATCTCGCGCTTCATGCGCTTGGCCAACGCCGGCGAGGCGCCGGCGGTGGAGATCGCGATCGCCAGCGGGCTCATGCGCACGATCGCCGGAAGGATGAAGTTGCACAGCGGCGGAACGTCGACGACGTTGACGAGCATCGCGCGCCGCTCGGCGTCCTCGAAGACGGCGATGTTGACGTCCGTGTCGCTCGTCGCGGCGATCGCCATGAACGCGCCCTCGAGGTCGGTCGCGCCGGCATACGCGCGCCGCTCCCACGCGATCGAGCCCTCGCGCGCGTACTCCGCGAGCGCCGGCTCGGCGACGGGCGCGATCAGCGTCACCTGCCCGTCGCAGGCGAGCAGCCCGTCGACCTTCTCGAGGCCGATCTCGCCGCCGCCGACGACCACGCAGCGCCTGTTCGTCAGCTTCAGGCAGGCGATGTAGAAGGGGGTGTCGAGCATCCCCTGCACGCAGCTCTGGTCGCAGATTCCCCTGCGCAGCTGGCAGACGCACTCCTTACCTGCATAGGCCTGGGCGGGCATCTTCACAGGGTAGCCGTCTTACTCGTGTGGCAGACCGCGCCCACAGGCCCGCGCGCCCATCCGTACGAGCGCCAGCGCGCCCTCGCGCCAGGCGCGATCGTGGTCGGACTCGCGCCCGGAGCGCAGCTTGGCGACAGCGCGCGCAGCGCGTAGGCTGCTGCTGTCATACGGTCCCCACCACTGCCCGCGCAGGGCGGGGGGATCCCAGGTGATCAGCTTCTCCTGCGCGCACGCTCGCAGCCCGGCCTGCCCGAGCGTACGGCCGATGCCGCCGCGCGCGGCCGCGCCCCAGGGTCCGCGCGAGACGGTTGGTCCGGGGAGGTGATCGTTCAGCCACACCATCCCCGCCTGCAGCTCGCGCGCGACGCGAATGCCCTGGTAGCGGTCGGCCGTCCAGACGGAGGCGCCGAGGCCGTAGTCGCTGTCGTTGGCCAGTGCGATCGCCTCATCGACGCCGTCGAAGGGCGCGACCACGAGGACCGGACCGTCGATCGGCTCGCGCGAGATGCGCATCTCGCGCGTGGCGTCGGTGATCACGCTCGGCGCATAAAAGCGCCCCGGCTCGCAGCCTGCAGGCGAGTCGAGCGGACCACCGCAGCGCAGCTGCGCCCCCGCCGCGAGAGCCTCCGCGACGAGCTCCTGCACGTGCTCGGCGCGGCGCGTGGAGGCGAGCGGGCCGACCTGCACGCGCGGGTCCGCAGGGTCGCCCACCCGCAGTGCGCGAGCACCGCTGAGCAGCCCGGCGAGGAAGCGCTCGTAGATCTCGCGTGCGACGTACACGCGCTCGATCGACCCGCGCGCCTGGCCGGCGCCGGCGCAGCCCGCCCACAGCGCGGCGGCGATCGCGCGCGGCAGGCGCGCGTCGGCGAGCACGAGCATCGCGTCCTTGCCCCCCAGCTCGACCGTGACCTCCTTCTCACTGGAGACGCACTCGCGTGCGACCGTCCGCCCGACCGCGGGCGAGCCGGTGAACAGCACCTTGTCGACCGGCGCTCGCGCCAGCGCGACGCCGACATCGGCGTCGCCGTGGACGATCCGCACGAGTCCCTCGGGGAGATCCGCGCGGGCGAGCAGCTTCGCGATCCACTCGCCCGCCAGGCACGCTCTCAGCGCCGCCTTGAAGACAACGCCGTTCCCGGCCAGTAGCGCCCCGGCGATCTGCCCGAGCGGCTGCGCGAAGGGGGCGCTGCCGGCGCCGATCACGGCGACGACGCCGTAGGGCTCATATGCGATCCGCCCGCGCTTGAGCAGCGACATCGAACGATGGATTCCCACGCGCCGGCCGCCGAGCACCTCGGCGCCGTCCTCGGCGATCCAGATCAGCGCGTCGATCGCGGCGAGCAGCTCGAGCGCCGCGACCTCGGCGGCCGGGCGGCCCTGCTCGCGGGCGAGCAGCTCCTGCAGCTCGTCGAAGTCGTCGATCACCGACTGGGCCATCCGGCGCATGTAGCGGGCGCGGTCCTGCAGGCGCAGCAGCGCCCACAGCGGCTGCACCTTCGCGACCTCCTCGACGACCCCGTCCAGCCGCTCCGCCGGCGTCAGCTCGACACTGCCGAGCGCGTTTCCGTCGACCGGGCTGCGGGCGATCAGCCGCGCCGGCGCCGTCGACTCGCTCGTGGAAGCGCTCATCGGAGAGCGATTATCGCTGCTCGCGGCCCCGATCCCGACGGATTCGCGCCAGGCGCTCGGCAAGCTGCGCCTCGGACTCGTCGGGTTCGTAGAAGCGCACCCCCGTCACCCCCTCGGGAGCGAGCTCCTGCGGGGAGAGATGTCCGGGGTGCCGGTGCGGGTTGTCATAGCCGCCGCGCTCCTGGCCCGGACGGGGACCGGAGCGAAGCTGTCCCGGCACGGGGGCGGCGCCATGCGCGCGCACGTGCTCCGATGCCGCCGCGAGCGCGGCTCCGGCGGCATTGGACTTGGGCGCGAGCGCGAGGTAGATGGCGGCCTGGGCGAGCGCGTAGCGAGCCTCGGGCAGGCCGATCAGCTCGACCGCGTGGGCGGCGGCGCTCGCCAGCGACAGCGCGGCGGGGTCCGCATTGCCGATGTCCTCCGAGGCGAGGATGACCATCCGCCGGGCGATGAAGCGCGGATCCTCGCCGCCCTCGAGCATGACCGCGAGGTAGTACAGCGAGGCGTCCGGATCCGATCCGCGCGTCGCCTTGATCCAGGCCGAGATGTAGTCGTAGTGGCGGTCGCCTCCCTTGTCGTAGAGCACGGCCCGCCGCTGCAGGGCGTCTTCGACGCGGGCGATGCCGACGCGCTCCTCGCCGAGCTCCGCGGCCGTCGCCGCGGCGAGCTCGAGCGCATTCAGGGCCGTGCGCGCGTCGCCCTCGCTGCGCGCGGCGAGGAACTCGAGCGCCCCCTCCTCGAGCGCGATCGTCTGCTCGGAGGCCCTGCGCAGCACGCGCGCGACCTGCTCGGCGCTGAGCGCCGTCAGCGCGTACACGCGCAGGCGCGAGAGCAGCGCGCCGTTGACCTCGAAGGCGGGGTTCTCGGTGGTCGCGCCGATCAACGTCAACAGGCCCTCCTCGACGGCCGGCAGCAGGGCATCCTGCTGGGCCTTGTTGAAGCGGTGGATCTCGTCGAGGAACAGCACCGTCCGCCCCGTGCCGGTGGCGCGCCGGTGCTCCGCGCGCTCGATCACCGCGCGCACCTCCGCGCGCCCCGCCTGCACGGCGCTGAGCTCCTCGAACGCTGCGCTCGAGCGCGCTGCCACGAGACGCGCGAGCGTCGTCTTGCCCGAGCCCGGGGGGCCGTACAGGACCATCGAGTGCGGGCGGCCCTGCTCGATCGCCGTGCGCAGCGCCGAGCCGGGGCCGAGCAGATGCTCCTGGCCGACGAACTCCCCGATGCTGCTGGGCCGCACGCGCACCGCGAGCGGCCGCGTCGCGGCGTCCGGCTCACCCGCCCGATCGTCCGTGCCGCTGCCTGAATTCGCGTCAAACAGGGTATTCATAGGGTGAGTATCGCGTCCGTGGGAGGCGCCCACCCCGTCCTGCCGGTGGCAGGACGCACTCCAGGGTTGTCGAACACTAGGAACCTGTGCCCACAACTGACAAGCCCCAACCCTCCCGCCGAGAGGCTGCGAGATGAGCGCGGGTGGCGCGGAGACGCTGCAGGGCACCGGCACGGGCCTGACGTTCCTCGACGCGCCTGGCGAGATCGCGGCGCGCTCGCCGCTGCAGCTCTTCTGGCGGCGCCTGCGCCGGGACCGCGTCGCGATGGTCTCGCTCGGGTTCATCGTTTTCCTCGTCCTCGTCGCGCTCGCTGCGCCGCTGATCGTGAAAATCCTGGGGCTTCCCGGACCGTACGTCCAGAACCTCAACCTGACCGACGAATTCGGCAGCCCGCTCGGCCCGAGCGGCGCCCACCCGTTCGGCGTCGATCAGCTCGGCCAGGACGTGATGTCTCGCGTGATCTACGGGACGCGCGTGTCACTGGAGGTGGGCATCCTCGGCACGGCGATCGCGACGGTCATCGGCGTGTCCTTCGGCATCGTCGCGGGCTTCTACCGCGGCTGGGTCGACACGCTGCTCTCGCGCGCCGTCGACGTGGTGCTGTCGATCCCGGTGCTGCTGCTCGGCCTGGGGATCGGAGCCGCCTGCGCCGTGCGCGGATGCGTCGGGGGCGCGATCTCGCCGGGCACGAGCGTGATCATCTTCCTGATCGCGCTCGTCAACTGGACCTACATCTTCCGGATCGTCCGCGGGCTCGTGCTGTCGCTGCGCGAGCGCGAGTTCGTCGATGCTTCGCGTGCGCTGGGGGCGTCGAACGCGCGCATCATGTTTCGCGAGATACTCCCCAACCTGGTGGCGCCGGTGATCGTCTACGCGACCCTGCTGATACCGCTGAACATCCTGCTCGAGGCATCCCTCTCCTTCCTCGGCGTCGGCGTGCGCCCGCCGACGGCCAGCTGGGGACAGATGATCGCCGCCGCCACCCCGATCTTCAACACGGCGTGGTGGTACATGACCTTTCCCGGGCTGGCGCTGCTCCTCACGGTGCTGGCCTTCAACCTGCTGGGCGACGGCTTGCGCGACGCCCTCAACCCGCGAACGGTCCGGTGATCAGCCGGTGCCGCCAGTGAACAAGAAAAGGAGGCGCCCGTATGCGGTCGCTTAGAACGATGACGGCGGTTGGGATCGCGGGCGCGTTGGTGCTCGCACTGGCCGCGTGCGGCTCGAGCAAAGGCAGCGCCAGCACGAGTGCGAGCGCGGGCGGCTCGATACCGGCCGGGGTGCTCACGCCCGCGACAGAGTCGCTCACCGGCGGCAAAATGGGCGGGACGCTCACCGCGCTGCAGACCGAGGACTTCGAACACCTCGACCCGGGCCAGGCCTACTTCGCGCTGGACTACGACATCATGGAGGCCACCCAGCGCTACCTCTACAGCTACAAGCCGAACACCTTCTCCGAAGCGACGCCGGACATGGCCGAAGGTCAGCCGCAGCTCTCCGACGCCAACAAGCTGATCACGATCCAAATCCGCAAAGGCGTGCACTTCAGCCCGCCTGTGAACCGCGAAGTGACGGCCGCCGACGAGGTCTACGCGATCGATCGCGTCGCCAACCCGAACGTCGCCAACCCCTACTACCTCGGCTACCTCAGCTCCGTCGAAGGGATGAAGAGCGCCAAGGGCGGCCCCGTCGCGGGCGTCAAAGCGACCGGCAAGTACACGCTGCAGCTGAAATTGACCGAACCGCAGGCACCGATCGTGGTGGCCTCGATGGTGCTTCCCTACACCGTGCCGGTGCCCGAGGAATACGCCAAAAAATTCGACGAAAAGAAACCGAGCGAATACGGCAACAACCAGGTCTCGACGGGCCCGTACATGCTGAAGGCCAACTCCGCGGGCAAGATCCTCGGCATCGGATATCAGCCCGGCAAGTCGGCGACGCTCGTGCGCAACCCCAACTGGAACAGGAGCCTCGACTTTCGCCCGGCGTATCTCAACCAGATCAACATCTCGATCGGCGGCGACACGAACGTGATCGGACGGCAGGTTCTGGAAGGCAGTCACATGGTCCAGAGCGACACACCGGCAGCGCCGATCCTGAAGCTGGCCTACGAACAGCACCGCAGCCAGCTGCAGATCACGCCCGGCTCCGGTGACCGGTACATCGCGATCAACAACAGCAACGGGCCGTTCAAGAACGTCAACCTGCGCAAGGCGTTCTGGGCGGCGACGGACCGCGAAGCTCTCGACAAGCTGCGCGGCGGCAAGCTCGTGACGGACATCCAGACACACTTCCTGTGGACGGGCGTGCCCGGGTTCGAAGAAGCCGGCGGCGCGGCGGGTCCGAAGGTCGACTACAACGAACACCCGCAGGGCGACATGCAGGTCGCGGAAAAGTACATGAAGCTCGCCGGCTACCCGAGCGGGAAGTACACCGGCAATGAAACGCTCCAGGTCGTCGGCGACTCCTCGCCCCCGGCCAACAACGTCGCGGAAGCGACCAACCAGACGCTCAAGAACCTCGGCTTCAAAACGAAGCTGAACCTCGTCGAGCACACCGTCATGTACTCGAAGTACTGCGGCGTGGTGACGGAAAAGATCGACGTCTGCCCGAACGTCGGCTGGATCGCCGACTTCGGCGATCCGCAGGCGGTGCTCGACGTGCCGTTCAACGGCAACCTGATCGTCCAGAACGGAACGAACTCCAACTGGGGCCTCGTCAACCACCCGAAAATAAACGCAGCGATGGAAGCGGCGTCGAAGGTCGTCGGCCTGAAGGCACGCGGCGAAGCGTGGGCCAAGATCGACAGGGAACTCGTCGAAGAAGCCGTCGCGGTCCCCTACGAATGGAGCAAGGAGCCGGAGATCGAGTCGAAAGACGTGGCCGGCGTCGGCAAGCTCTGGAACATCGGGGACTGGTCCTACGCGTTCACGTCCCTGAAGTAGCAGTGACAGGGAAGCTGCCGGGGGGCGGGCGTCACGCCCGCCCCCCGGGTTTCGCCGCCTCCCCAGCCGCCGGCGCGACCGTCGCGAAGCAGCACCCTCTCCCAGCCCAGGCGATGCCGATCGAAAGCCAATGACCCGTTACATCATCCGCAGGCTGCTGTGGGGCGTGGTGCTGCTGATCATCGTCCTGGCAGTGCTGTTCGTGATGTTTCGGGTGCTGCCCACAGCCGACCCCGCGAAGCTCCGAGCGGGACGCCAGCAGAGCCCGAAGATCATCGCCGAGATTCGCCACAACCTCGGCCTCGACAAACCGCTGCTCGTGCAGTTCTGGCTGTACCTCAAGAACCTGTTTCTGCACTTCGATCTCGGCTACAGCTACTACAGCAACGCTCCCGTCAAGGAACTGATCTTCAACCGCCTGCCGGCGACGATCTCGCTCGTCCTCGGCGGCGCGATCGTGTGGGTCGTCACGGGCGTGGGTGTGGGGATCGTCTCCGCCCGGCGCGCCGGCTCGCGCCTGGACCGCGCGAGCATGGGCACGGCGCTCGTGCTCGTCTCCGCGCCGGAATACTGGCTCGGCCTGATCCTGCTGTACGTGTTCGCGGCGGACATCGGGCAGGTGCGCATCTTCCCCGGGGCCGGCAGCTACGTCGGGCTGACGGCCAACACAACCAAATGGTTCGAGTCGCTGATCCTGCCCTGGCTCGTCGTCGCGGCCGGCACCGCCGCGATCTACGCCCGGCTGATCCGCGGCAGCCTGATCGAGACGATGGGCGAGGACTACATACGCACGGCGCGCGCGAAGGGTCTGTCCGAGCGTCGCGTCGTGCTGCGCCACGGCCTGCGCTCGGCGATCAACCCGATCGTCACCGTCCTCGGCCTCGACATCGGCATCCTGCTCGGCAGCTCGGTGCTCGTCGAAACCGTCTTCAACATCCCCGGCATCGGCCGGCTCAACTACGTCGCCATCACCCACGCCGACTTCCCGATCGTGCAGGGCACCGTGCTCGTCGCCGCCCTCTTCATCATCCTCGCCAACATCCTCGTGGACATCGCCTACGCGTTCCTCGACCCGCGGGTCCGCTACGCATGACCCGCGCACGCGACCGGAGCCACCGATGAGCGCCGCCGAGCCGCTGCTGCGCGTCGAGGACCTGCGGGTCGAGTTTCCGACCGACGACGGGGTGGTGCACGCCGTCGACGGCATCACCTACGAGGTCCACCGCGGCAAGACGCTCGGGATCGTCGGCGAGTCCGGCTCGGGCAAGACCGTCTCCTCGCTGACGACGCTCGGCCTGACGCGCAATCAGGGCGCACGCGTGTCCGGGCGAATCCTGTTCGAGGGGCGCGACCTCGTCGCGCTCTCAGACGAACAGCTGCGCGCCGTCAGGGGCAACGACATCGCGATGATCTTCCAGGACCCGCTGTCCTCGCTGCACCCGTTCTTCAAGGTCGGCTTCCAGCTGGTCGAGGCGGTGCGTGCCCATCAGGACGTCTCCAAGGCGGCGGCGCGCACACGCGCCGTGGAGCTGCTCGGCCTCGTCGGCATCCCCGACCCGGCACGGCGCGTGGACGAGTTCCCGCACGCCTTCTCCGGTGGGATGCGCCAGCGGGCGATGATCGCGATGGCGCTCGCCAACGAGCCGAAGCTGCTGATCGCCGACGAGCCGACGACGGCGCTCGACGTGACCGTCCAGGCGCAGATCCTCGCGCTGATGGAACGCCTCCAGCGCGAACTCGGGATGGCGATCGTGATCATCACCCACGACCTCGGCGTCGTCGCCGGGCTCGCGGACGACATCGCGGTGATGTACGCCGGCAGGATTGTCGAGACGACCTCGGCCCGGGTGCTGTTCTCCCAGCCCCAGCATCCCTACACGTGGGGGCTGTTGAAGTCGATTCCCCGCCTCGATGGCTCGCGCGAGGAGGCGCTCGTCCCGATTGCGGGGCTGCCGCCGAGCCTGATCAACCCGCCGTCGGGCTGCCACTTCCACCCGCGCTGTCCCTACGCCCAGCCCGATCACGCGCGCATCGACCCGGCGCTCGAGCCCGTCCCCGACGAGCCCAGCCACCACGTCGCGTGCCTGCTCGAGCCCGACGCGCGCAGGCGCCTGTGGGCAGAGCTCGGCAGCGGGCGCAGCCCCGATCAGGCGATCGCCGCGGTCGGGCTTCCGAGCGTCTCGCGGGCGCCCGCGGCGCTCGAGGGCATCGCGGCGCCGCCTGCCGGGCCGCCCTCGGCCCCGCCGCCGCCCGCAGCCGGCTCGCGGGAGGAGGGCAGGTGAGCGCGCTCGTCGAGGTCCGCGACCTCGTCAAGCACTTCCCGATCACGCGCGGGATCGTGATTCAGCGGCGCGTCGGCGCCGTGCAGGCGGTCGACGGGGTCAGCTTCGACATCGAGCGCGGTGAGACGCTCGGCATCGTCGGGGAGACCGGCTGCGGCAAGAGCACGACGGCGCGCCTGATCATGCGCCTGCTCGAGCCGACGAGCGGCCAGGTGAACTTCGACGGGCAGGACATCACGCGCCTGAAGGGGGCTCACCTGAAGGCGGTCAGGCGCGAGATGCAGATGATCTTCCAGGACCCCTACTCCTCGCTGAACCCGCGCAAGACGATTGGCTCGATCATCGCCGAGCCGTTCGTCATCCACAAGCTGCACGACGGCAAGGGCGAGCGTCGCAGCGCGGTGCAGCAGCTGATGGAGACGGTCGGGCTGAACCCAGAGCACTACAACCGCTACCCGCACGAGTTCTCCGGCGGCCAGCGCCAGCGGATCGGCGTCGCCCGCGCGCTCGCGCTGAAGCCCAAGCTGCTGATCGCCGACGAGCCCGTCTCGGCGCTGGACGTCTCGATCCAGGCCCAGGTCCTGAACCTGCTGCGCGACCTCCAGCGCCAGTTCGGCCTGACCGTCGTCTTCATCGCCCACGACCTCTCGGTGGTGCGCCACATGTGCGACCGCGTTGCCGTCATGTACCTCGGCAAGATCGTGGAGATCGGCTCGGGCGATGCGCTGTACGGCTTTCCCCGCCACCCCTACACCGGCGCTTTGCTGTCGGCGGTCCCGGTCGCCGACCCGGCGCGCCACGGCGAGGAGCGGCACCTGCTCAGCGGCGACGTGCCAAGCCCCGCCAACCCGCCGAGCGCGTGTCGCTTCCACACCCGCTGCCCGAAGGCGCAGGAGCGCTGCTCGACCGAGGAGCCGCTGCTCGAGGACAAGGGCTCGGGCACGCGCACCGCCTGCCACTACCCCCTGACCCGAGAGGAAACCCCGGCGATCGGCGTACGATCGGACGCATGAGCCCCGACCCTCCCGCAGCCGCCGGCGCAGCCGCAGCCGCCGGCGCAGCCCCTGCCGCCGAGGCCGAGGGGCTGCTCCGGGACCTGATCCGCTTCAACACCGTCAACCCGCCCGGCGACGAGCGCGCGGCGCAGGAGCACCTCGCCGCACACCTCGCCGCGGCCGGTTTCGAGTGCGAGCTGCTGGGCGCCGAGCCGGGCCGCCCGAACCTCGTGGCGCGACTGCGCTCGCATGGGGAGGGCGCCTCCGACGGCCCGACGCTGTGCTACCTCGGGCACGTCGACACGGTGCTGGCGGACGCCGGGGAGTGGACGCACGATCCCTGGTCGGGGGATCTCGCGAACGGCTTCTTGTGGGGCCGCGGAGCGCTCGACATGAAGTCGCAGGTCGCCGCCGAGATCGCGGCGGCGGCCTCTCTGGCCCGCGAGGGCTGGCGCCCCGCGCGCGGTGAGCTGCTGATCGTGGCGGTCGTCGACGAGGAGACCGGCGGAGCCCTGGGCGCGCAGTGGATCACCGAGCACCATCCCGAGAAGGTGCGCTGCGACCTGCTCCTGAACGAGGGCGGCGGCGCCGTCTTCGAATACGCGGGGCGGCGCTGCTACGGCGTCTGCTGCGCCGAGAAGGGCGTGTTTCGCTTCACGATCACCACCGACGGCGTGGCCGGCCACGCGTCGATGCCGGGCATGGGCGACAACGCGCTGCTGAAGATGGGCCCGCTGCTGGAGCGACTGGCAGCGCGCCAGCCCTCCTACCGCCCGACCGAGGAGCCGCTCGCCTTCCTGCGCGGAATCGGCGAGGACGCCGCCGACCCGGCGGCCTCGATCGCGCGCCTGCGCGCGGCCGATCCCCGCCTCGCGACGATGTTCGAGCCGATGTTCGGAGTCACCTTCACGCCCACGCGGATCAGGGCCTCGGAGAAGATCAACGTGATTCCCAGCCGGGCCGAGCTGAAGGTCGACTGCCGCGTCCCGCCCGGGCTCGGTGAGCAGGAGGTGCGCGAGGGGATCGCCGAGGTGCTCGGCGAGGACGACGGGGGCGGCTGGCGCGTCGATTTCTCAGAGCGGGTGATGGGCAACCGCTCGCCGCTCGACTCACAGCTGATGGAGAGGATCGCCGAGTGGATCGGCGAGCACGATCCGGGCGCGCAGGTCGTGCCCGTGATCCTGCCCGGCTTCACCGACTCGCGCCACTTCCGCCTCGCCTTCCCGGACTGCGTCGCCTACGGGTTCTTCCCCCACCGCCACCAGTCCCTGCTCGAGAGCGCGCCGCTCGTGCACGGTGCCGACGAGCGCATCGACGTACGCGACCTCGCCTTCGCGACCGAGCTGTACCGGGATCTGGCCGTCCGCGTGCTGGGCTGACGGCCGGCGCTCGACTTCCACCGCGCGATCCCCCATAATCGACTGTGATGCCAGGGATGGTGCACTTGCGGAAGGATGTCGGTTGAGCGCGCCCGCACATGCTCTCGCGGGGCACGCCGCGGCCCAGCAGGTGGCCGTGCACACTAGCCCGCCGCTCGCCGCCGGTCCCTCTTTCGCGCAGGAAGTGCAGAACTGGGCGCTCAACTGGCAGCCCGTCCTGATGATCGTGTTCTTCGCGGCGATCCTGTTCGTGCTGTGGCGCACGCTGAAGGTGATGCCGCGCACCAAGCCGCAGCAGATCAAGCCGAGCTCCGACCAGTCGGTCACCTTCGCGGACATCGCGGGCGTCGACGAGGCCAAGGCCGAGCTGGCGGAGATCGTCGAGTTCCTGCGCGACCCGAGGTCATTCCAGGCCCTCGGCGCGAAGGTGCCGAAGGGCATCCTCCTGCACGGACCACCGGGTACCGGCAAGACGCTGCTCGCGAAGGCCGTCGCCAGCGAGTCCGGCGCGCAGTTCTTCGCGCAGTCGGCGGCCTCCTTCGTGGAGATGTTCGCCGGCCTCGGCGCGGCGCGCATCCGCCGCCTGTTCGCGATCGCGCGCAAGCACGAACCGGCGATCATCTTCATCGACGAGCTCGACGCGGTCGGCGGCCGGCGCGGAATGGACATCTCCGGCGAGAAGGATCAGACGCTCAACCAGCTGCTCGTCGAGATGGACGGCTTCTCCTCCAGCGGTCGCGTCGTCGTGATCGCGGCCTCGAACCTGCTCGAGAAGCTCGACCCGGCGCTGCTGCGCCCGGGGCGCTTCGACCGGCAGGTCTTCGTCGTGCCACCCGACGTCAGGGGCCGCCTCGGCGTGCTGCAGGTGCACACGCGCGAGAAGCCGCTCGACGACGTCGACCTCGGTCTCGTCGCCCAGCAGACGAGCGGCCTGACCGGCGCGGACCTCGCGAACATCTGCAACGAGGCCGCGATCTTCGCGACCCGCCGGGGAGCGAAGGCGATCGCGGCGGGCGACTTCGACGCGGCGATCGAGCGGGTGATCGCGGGCGTGCAGTCCAAGCGCGTGCTCAACCAGCACGAGCGTCGTGTCGTCGCCTACCACGAGGCCGGGCATGCCCTCTGCGGCGAGCTGCTGCCGTCGGTCGACCGCGTCCACCGCATCTCGATCGTGCCACGCGGACGCGCGCTCGGCTACACCCTCAACCTGCCCGCGGAGGATCGCTACCTGAAGACGCGCGAGGAGCTGCTCGACTACATGACCGTGCTGCTCGGCGGCAGGGTCTCCGAGCAGATCGTCTTCGGTGCGATCACCACCGGCGCCTCCGACGACCTCAAGCGCGTGGCCGACATCTCGCACTCGATGGTCCATGACTTCGCGATGGTCACCTCCGGGGTGGGGCGCTCGCCCGACGGCGACGTGCGCCTGTCGGAGACGACCCTGCGCATCCGCGACGAGGAGCGCCAGGACCTGATCGACGAGGCCCGCCGGGCGGCGCAGAAGCTGATCGTCGCCCACCGCCCCCAGCTCGAGGCGCTCGCCGCCGAGCTGCTCGAGAACGAGGTGCTCGACCGCGACGCGATCGACCGGATCATGGCGGGCGTGCCGCGCATGGAGCGTGCCCCCGGCGTCGGCCTGCGCGTGGTCGCCGCGGCCGCCCCGCACGAGCCCCCCGTCGGGCCCGCGCCGATCGGCCTGCCCGACCCCGCGCCCGAGGGCGGACCCGGCCAGCGGTAGGCCGGCTATAGACTGCGGCGGGTGTTCAGCCGGATCGACCACATCGGAGTCGCCGTCGAGCAGATCGAGCCGGCGCTCGAGCTCTACCGCGACAGCTTCCAGCTCGAGCTCTCCCACCGCGAGATCGTCGAGGAGCAGGGCGTCGAGGCTGTGCTGCTGGATCTCGGCGAGAACCACGTCGAGCTGCTCGCGCCGCTGGGAGCCGACACGCCGGTCGGCAAGTTCCTCGCCCGGCAGGGTCCCGGCCTGCACCACGTGGCCTACCAGGTGAGCGACATCGAGGCCACCCTCGCCGCACTCAAGCGGGCCGGCCTCGCGCTGATCGACGAGCGCCCGCGCGTCGGCATCCGCGGCTCGCGGGTCGCCTTCATGCACCCCCGCGCGAGCGCGGGCGTGCTCACCGAGATCGTCGAGCCCGCAGCCGGAGTGGCGCACTGATGGCCGCGACGCGGCGTGTGACCGTCGGCTTCCAGGGCGGGCAGGTGCTCGCCGTGCGCCTCACCGACGAGCAGCTGAAAGCGCTCAGCAGCGCCCTCGGGGCGAGCGGGTGGCACGAAATAGACAGCGAGGACGGCCCCGTGCGCATCGATCTCGCGCAGGTCGTGTATGTGAGCGCGGAGAGCGATGAGCTCCGCGTCGGCTTCGGTTAGGCCGTCGCTGGGCGGTGCGCTGCTGAGTCGGCGCTCGCTCGCGGGAAGGCGCGCCAGGCTCGTTGCGTCCCCGCGTCGCCCGCTCAGCGACCGCGTCCCCGTCCGCCCGAGATGAACCTCGACGAGCGCATACTGCGGATCGCGCGCACGCGTTGTCACGGCGTCGTGGCCGAGCGTGCGGTGGCGCGGTTCTCGCGGCTGGGCGAGCACGGCGCGGTGTGGCTGGCGATCGGCGTCGCCGGACAGGCTCTCGATCGCGGGCGCCGGCCCGCCTGGCGGCGCGCGACGGGGGCGATCGCCGGTACGTATGTGGCGAACTTCGCGATCAAGGTCGCCGTCGGGCGCCGGCGCCCGAGCCTGCCGGACCTGCCGCCGCTGACGGGGACGCCGACGGGCCTCAGCTTCCCGAGCGCGCACGCCTCGACCTCGTTCGCGGGCGCGCTCGCGTTCACGCGCCTGGGGCTGCCGGCGGCGCCGCTGTACGCGCTCGCCGCGAGCCTGGCGCTTTCGCGCCTGTACCTCGGCGTGCACCACCCCTCCGACGTGCTCGCGGGGGCGCTCGGCGGCACCGCGCTGGCCGCCGCGCTGACGCACGCCGAGCCGAGCGGGGACGGGGCGAGGGACGGGGTGGCGTGAGCACGAGGATCGGCATTGTCGGGATGCCCAACGCGGGCAAGTCCTCGCTCTTCAACGCCCTCACGAAAGCGGGCGCGGAGGCGGCCAACTACCCGTTCACGACGATCACGCCCAACGTCGCGGTTGTGCCCGTGCGCGACGAGCGCCTCGAGCAGGTGGCGCGGACGCTGGGGGCGTCCTCGATCGTGTGGGACACGATCGACTTCCACGACATCGCCGGCCTCGTCGCCGGCGCGCACGACGGCGAGGGGCTGGGCAACAAGTTCCTCGGCAACATCCGCGAGACGGACGCGATCGTGCACGTCGTGCGCGCGCACTCCGACGAGAACGTGATCCATCCCGAGGGCCGCGTCGATCCGCTCGCGGACATCGAGACGATCGAGACCGAGCTGGTGCTCGCCGACCTCGAGCAGGCCGAACGACGCGTCGAGCGGGTGGGCAAACAGGCCCGCGGCGGAGACCGCGTGGCTGTGGCCGAAGAGGCCTGGCTGAGCAAGGTGATCTCCGAGCTGCAGGCCGGGCGCCCGGCCCGCGGCGTGCCGCTGCCCGCCGAGGCACCGGGCGCGGCCCGCGAGCTCGGGTCGCTGACGAGCAAGCCGGTCCTGTTCGTGGCCAACGTCGACGAGGGATCCGAGGAGGTGCCCGCGGCCGTCGCCGCGCACGCCGCATCCCACGGCGCTCGCGCCGTCGCGGTCAGCTCGCGGATCGAGGCGGAGCTCGCAGAGCTCGGCGACGAGGAAGCCGCGGAGATGCGCGCCGAGCTCGACGTCAGGGGATCGGGTCCCCTCCCACCGGTCGCGCGGGTGGTGCGCGAGGCGTTCGAGCTGCTCCAGCTGAACGCCTTCTTCACGGCTGGCGAGGGGACGATCGCGCAGTCCTGGCACCTGCGCCGCGGCCTCACCGCCTGGCACGCGGCCGGGCAGATCCACACGGACATCCAGAAAGGCTTCGTGCGCGCCGAGGTGATCGGCTGGCGCGAGCTGCTCGACGCGGGCGGCTATGGCGGAGCACGCGATCGTGGCACCCTGCGCGTGGAGGGCCGCGACTACGTGATGGCCGACGGCGACGTGATCACCGTCAAGTTCACGCCGTAGCGAGCTTCTCCAGGCGCTCGGCGAGTCGGCGCATGCCGAGCTCGCGCACATGCTCCGCGCCGGCGGCGAAGTCCGTCTCGCGCTCGGCGAGGGGAGCGAGATCGATCCGCTGCAGCGTCGCGACGCGCTTGAAGCGCAGCAGCAGCTCCTCGTTGTCGAGCAGGGTGCCGACGACGCGCGGTCGCAGCGGCGGCAGGGGGGCGTGGGCGGCGGCGAGCAGCCGCTCGAGCGACCCGTGCTCGCGCAGCAGTTCGGCGGCCGTCTTGGCTCCGATTCCGGGCGCACCGGGCAAGCCGTCGGAGGGATCGCCGCGCAGCGCGATGAAGTCGGGGACCTGCTGCGGCTCGACGCCGTAGCGCTCGCGCACCTGCTCGGGCCCGAGCTCGAGGGGCGGCGCGCCGCCCTTGCCGAGCTCGAGCACGGCGACCTCGGCGCTGGCGGCGGCGTAGAGATCGCGGTCGCCCGTCACGAGCAGCGCTCGCCCGCCACGCTCCTGCTCCGCGCGCGCGACCGAGAACATCACGTCGTCGGCCTCCAGGTCGGCGCTGCCCGGGACGCTCCAGCCGAAGGCCTCGAGCAGCCTCGGCGCCTTGTGCCACTGCGCGGCGAGCTCCGCCGGCATCGGCTCGCGGTGGGCGTGGTAGGGCGGGTAGAGCTCGACGCGGTAGCTGGCCTGCTCGGCGCCGGTGCAGGCGATGATCGCGCGAGGACGCCCCGACGGCGGCGGTGTCTCGAGCAGCGCGAGGATCACGTTGACGGTGCCCAGCAGGGCGTTGACCGGCTCGCCACGTTCGTCGGTGATCGATTTCGGCAGCGCGAAGTAGGAGCGGTAGAGCAGCCAGGGAACGTCGGCGACGAGCAGCGGCGCGGGCACGTGTGCAGCGTATGCGCCGCGCTCACCCGGCGGCGGCGCCGCCGGTGCTCGAGCTCGTGGAGGGCGCTTGGCCCGGCGCCTCGGCGCCCCCCTGCGGGGTGCTCGAGACGGCCGCGACCGCCGGGGTGCCGGGGGCCGGGGCGCCTGGAACCGGGGTGCCGGGGGCGGGGGCGCCCGCGGTCGGGGTGCCGGCCGCAGGGGCGCGTCCGCTGCGGTCGGGCTCGCGGCGGATGCCGGCGCCGCTCTTGACGCTGAAGTAGGCCCACGTGCTGGCGAGCCCGAAGGCGCCCGCAAGCTGCGGCCCGCTGATCGGCGTGACCCCAGCCGAGCCGAGCACCTCGGCGGAGACGATGCGGGGCGAGGCTCCGCGCGTGAGCACCTCGATGCCGCGGAAGGAGCCGCGCACGAGGCCGCGCAGGCGCGCGGCGGCCGCGTGGAAGCTGAAGCTGGCAGTCCAGCTGGAGGCCGTGCGGTCTTCGTATGGATCGGCGACGGCGCGCAGCCAGGGTTGGGGCTGGGAGCCGAGGAAGGAGTTCTCGATGTTCTCGGTCATGCCGCCGGAGCTGGCGAAGAAGTAGGTCGTCGCGGGCCTGCCCGCGTACAGCACTATCTGACCCGCGGTGGCCTGGACGGCAGCGTTCGTGGCGGCGGTCTCGGCGGCGACGCCGCGGTAGACCTGCGAGCGCGTGTCGGAGTAGACGTCGAAGCGTGACCCGCCTGCGTCGGCCGTCAGCGCATAGGTGCGGCTCGCGATCGCCTGCGCCTCGAGCGCGGCGAGCGGCCAGCTCGCGGGCATCTCGGCGGATACCACGCCGCGCACGTAGCGCTCGAGCGGGACCTTGACGACGTGCGAGCCGACGAGCACGCGCACGATCTTCTCGGCGGGCGCCTGTCCGATCGTCGTGCCGGTGTAGTAGTGGGCGAGAATCGCCGTGTCGCTGGCGCCGTGGCGCGCATAGCCGAGGGCGCCATCCTGGCTCATGCCGACGCCGTGTCCGTTGCCGGCGCCTTCGACGATCAGCGTCGAGGCGCGCGCGGTCGCGCCCGCCGACGCGAGCACGGCGAGCGCCGCGAAGAGCGCTCCACCGATGCGCCGCGAGCTCCGCGGCAGCATGCCGAGGCGGTGGTAGGTTTGGGTCGTGGGCTGCATCCGTGCAAGCTGGAACACGCCGCTCGCGCGTCCGTCGCGCTGCGGTCCGATTCTCCTTCTCGGGAACATCGGCGGCCGCGCCGGGTCGTCATGAGGGTTGCACGATGACTGTCGCCGAGCGCGAGCAGGCCGTTCTCGACGGCGTTCCCCGGCAGCTGTACATCGCCGGCGAGTGGCGCGGCGCAGCGGGCGGGGCCACCCTCACGGTCGAGGATCCGGCGACGGAGCAGCCGCTCGTGGACGTCGCCGACGCGGAGCCTCAGGACGCGCTCGCGGCGCTCGCGGCGGCCGCCGAGAAGCAGGCCGAGTGGGCCGCGACCGCGCCGCGCGAGCGCGGAGAGATCCTCCGTCGGGCCTACGAGGCGATCGTCGCGCAGACCGACGAGCTGGCGCTGCTGATGACGCTGGAGATGGGCAAGGCGCTGGCGGAGTCGCGCGCGGAGATCGCCTACGCGGCCGAGTTCTTCCGCTGGTTCGCCGAGGAGGCCGTGCGCATCCACGGGCGCTATATGGTCAACACGACCGGCAAGGGGCGCATCCTGACGATGCGCCAGCCGGTCGGGCCGTGCGTGTTCGTGACGCCCTGGAACTTCCCCACCGCGATGGGCACGCGCAAGATCGCCCCCGCGATCGCGGCGGGTTGCACGATGGTCGTCAAGCCCGCCCAGCAGACCCCGCTGTCGATGCTCGCGCTCGCGCAGATCCTCGAGCAGGCGGGGCTGCCCGGGGGCGTGCTGAACGTGATCACCGCGAAGCGCTCCGGCGCGGTGATCGAGCCGCTCCTGTCCGACTCGCGCACGCGCAAGCTCTCGTTCACGGGCTCGACGGAGGTCGGGCGCAAGCTGATCGAGCAGTCCGCCCAGCAGATCCTGCGCGTGTCGATGGAGCTGGGCGGAAACGCCCCCTTCCTGGTGTTCGCCGACGCCGACCTCGACGCCGCCGTCGAGGGCGCGCTGCTGGCGAAGATGCGCAACGTCGGCGAGGCCTGCACGGCCGCCAACCGCTTCCACGTGCACGAGTCCGTCGCCGACGAGTTCGCGCGTCGCCTCGCAGAGCGGATGGGCGCAATGAGGGTCGGTCGCGGCACGGAGCCCGACGTCGAGGTCGGCCCGCTGATCGACGCCAACCAGCTCGGCAAGGTCGCAGAGCTCGTGCAGGACGCGGTCGGCCGCGGCGCCGAGGTGCTGATCGGTGGTTCGCGCGTCGACGGCGCCGGTTACTTCTACGAGCCGACCGTCCTCGCCGGCGTGCCCGACGACGCACGCATGCTCGACGAGGAGATCTTCGGTCCGGTCGCCCCCGTCGCCACATTCGCCAGCGACGAGCAGGCGCTCGAGGCGGCCAACCGCACCGAGTTCGGTCTCGTCGCCTACGTCTACACGCGTGACCTCGAGCGCGCCTTCCGCGTCTGCGAGGGCATCGAGACCGGCATGGTCGGCCTCAACCAGGGAGTCGTCTCCAACCCCGCCGCCCCCTTCGGCGGCGTCAAGCAGTCCGGCTTCGGCCGCGAGGGCGGCTTCGAGGGAATCGGCGAGTATCTCGAGACGAAGTACGTCGCGCTCGGGATCTGAGGGGTAGGGGCGTCGGACGCGCCCACCCGACGGCGAGGGGGGCGGCGGCGCGGACGCGGCCCACGACGGGTGAGAGGCGGCTCGGGACGCGGCCACCCGACGGGGATCAGCGAAGGCGCCTGGTGCGCGTCGTAGTCGGCTGGAGCGAGGCCGCAGGCTCGCAGCGACGACTGGATCGGGGGCTAGAGTTGCCCGCGTGTCTCGCTCTGGCCGCTTCGCCCGCGCGCTTGCACCCGCGCTCGTCCTCCCGCTTCTGCTCGCACTGCTCGGAGGCTGCGGTTCGTCCTCCTCCACCGGCAACGGGACAGCGTCGAAGAGCGCGGCGGCGATCCTCGCGCAGGCCAAAGCTGCGGCGGCGGGCGCCGCCAGCGCCCATGTCGTCGGGGCGATCGTCGATCAGGGAAAGCCGCTCGCGCTCGACATGCAGCTCGTCTCCGGGAAGGGCGGCAAGGGTCGCATCACGCTCGAAGGGCGCAGCATCCAGCTGATTCAGGTGGGACGCTCGGTGTACATCAACGGCAGCAGGGCCTTCTACAGGCACGTCGCCGGCGCGGCCGCCGCGCAGCTGCTGCAGGGAAAATGGCTGAAGGCGTCGGCCACCGCGAGCAACTTCGCCTCACTCGCGTCGCTCACCAACCTCGGCAAGCTGATCGACACGGCGCTCGCCTCGCACGGCACGCTCGCGCGCGCGGGTAGGAAGACCGTCAACGGCCAGCAGGCGATCGGCGTGACCGACACGAGCAGAGGGGGAACCCTGTACGTCGCCACGACAGGCGCTCCCTACCCGCTGGAGGTCGTGAAATCCGGCGCGAGCGGCGGCAGGATCACGTTCGATCGCTGGAACCAGGCGGTCGCCCTGACGGCGCCGGCGGGCGCCGTCAACATCAACCAGCTGCAGCGCGGCAGCTAGGCGACGCCTACGAAATATGTCTAGGAGCGCTGAAATCAGGTCAAGAGAGCGCTGCCGGGCGACGAAGGCGAGCCTGACAAATGACGCGAACGTGGGACCCGACAAGGACGCGAGAGCTCTCAGTGAACGGTGCAATCCAGGCAAGCCTCCTGCAGGGTCCTCCCGAGCGCGGGGACGCGCCGCGCGACGAGCGCGGCGGCCTCCATGGCCTCCACGGAATCGGGGGGTTCGTGCGTAGACTAGATCGCGTGGGCAACGGGTACGGCAGGCGGGACCCCGCCGGCGGCGAGCCCCCGCAGGGGCCGGTCGAGCCGCGACACCCAGGGCTTGGGCTTCTGGGCTGGGCGGTGCTCTGCGCGCTTGCCATCGCCGGGGCGATCATCGCCGGGCTGTCGGCGATCGCCGGGGGCTGCCTGGTCGTGCTGGCGGCGGCGGCCGCGGCACTCGGATGGCGCATCGGCGAGAACGGACGCGTGGCCCTCGAGAGCGAGATCGACCATCGCACGTCGGACCTCAAACGGGCCCTTTCGGAGCTCGAGATCGCCCAGGCAGAGACCGTTCAGCGGCTGTCGATGGCCGTCGAGTTCAGGGACGAGGACACCGGCGCACACATCGAGCGGATCGGGCGCTTCTCGGTGCTGCTCGCCGAGCACATCGGCATGGAGCCCGAGTTCTGCGAGCGCCTCCAGCACGCGGCGCCGCTCCACGACGTCGGCAAGGTCGCGATTCCCGACGCGATCCTGCTCAAGCCGGGGCCGCTGACGCCGCAGGAGCGGGCAATCGTCGAGACGCACGCCGAGGAGGGACACCGACTCGTGCGCGGCTCGTCGTCGTCGATTCTCGACATGGCGGCGACGATCGCGCTCAGCCACCAGGAGAAGTGGGACGGCACCGGCTATCCGCGCGGGCTGAAGGGCGAGGCGATCCCGATCGAGGGCAGGATCGTGGCTGTCGCCGACGTGTTCGACGCGCTGACCAGCGACCGCGTCTACCGCAAGGCCTTCTCGGTTGACGAGGCCGTCCAGATGATGCGCGAACAGCGCGGACGCCACTTCGATCCGGTGCTGCTCGACGCGTTCATGGAAGTCCTCGGTCGCTCCGGCCCCGACGCGCGCGCCCAGCTGCGCTCGGATCCGGCCGCGCTCGTGGAGAGCACGCTCGAGACGTTCGCCAACGCGCTCGAACGCGGCGACGCCGAGACCGCCGAGGGCGCGATCGCAACCGCGATCGAGGACGGGATCTCGCCGACGACGCTGCACGCCGAGGTGATCGGGCCGACGCTGCGCCGCCTCGACGTCGTCTCCCAGGCCGGAGCACTCGACGCCGAACACGAGCACCGGGCCAACACGATCACCCGCCGCGTGCTCGCAACGCTGCACCGCTACATGACCAGCGGCACCGAGGCGACCCGCCAGCGTGTGCTGATCGCGGGGCTCGAGGGCGACGAGCACACACTCGGGCTGCAGATGGTGCACGACCAGCTCGCAGCCGCGGGCTTCCGGACGATCTTCGACACCGACCTGTCGGCCGCGCGGCTGCAGGCGCTCGTGGCCAGCAGCTCACCGCAGCTGATCGTCGTCGGCGCGACAGTGCCCGAGTCGGTCGAGTCGGTCGAGCGGGCTCTGCGCGAGCTGCGCACCAGCCACCCCGGCGTCCCGATCGTCCTGAGCGGTCCCGCCGTGGGCGGGACGCTGCCCGGTGAGCGCGACGGGATGCGAGTCCTCGAGCGGATCGACGAGTCGGTCGAGGCCGTCGAAGACCTGCTCGCGCCGGCTGCCTCGCCCGCGTCCGTATAGATTTCCCCGGCATGAGCCCCAGCGCAATCGTCACCGGCGGCGCCGGCTTCATCGGTTCGCACGTCGTCGATGCGCTACTCGCGGACGGCTATGCGGTGACCGTGATCGACGACCTCTCCTCGGGCGACGCGGCGCGAGTGGCGGACGCGGCGGAGCTGCGCCGGCTCGACATCGTCGATGCGCCGGCCCTGGCCGCCGTCGTCAGCGAGGTCAAGCCGCGCACGATCTTTCACCTCGCGGCCCAGGCCAGCGTCGTCGCGTCGGTCGAGGACCCCGGGCGTGACTGCGACGTCAACGTCAGGGGCACGCTCAACGTGCTCGAGGCCGCCGGCGGCTGCGGCGCGTCGGTCGTGTTCACCTCCACCGGAGGCGCCCTCTACGGAGACGCTGCCCCGCGGCCCACCAGCGAGCAGCAGATTCCGGCCCCGCTGTCGCCGTACGGGGCCTCGAAGTGGGCGGCCGAGGCATTCGTGAAGACGTGGTCGCTGTCGTCAGGAATCCCGCACGCCGTATGTCGCCTCGGCAACGTGTACGGGCCGCGCCAGAGCCCGCACGGGGAGGCCGGCGTCGTCGCCATCTTCAGCCACCACCTGTACACCGACCAGGCTCCAACGCTCTACGGGCACGGCTCGCCGACGCGCGACTACGTCTATGTCGCGGACGTCGTCGGCGCCCTGCTGGCGGCGTCGGGCAGATCGGGCACCTACAACATCGCCACGCAGGTAGAAACCGACGTCACCGGCGTCTGGAACGGGCTCTGCGAAGCGGCCGGCAAGCAGATCGCGCCGCGGCTCGCCGACCTGCGTCCGGGCGAGCTCGAGCACAGCTGCATCGACATCTCGCTCGCACGGCGCGAGCTCGGCTGGCAACCCGAGGTGGAGATCGGCGACGGTCTCGCGCTCACCTACCGCGCGCTCGTGGCCGAATTCGAGGCCGCGGGGGCCTAGCCGTCGACGTCGGGGGGCTTTTTCCTCCGACAAACGTGTAGTTCGCGGCGGGAGCCTCCTGCGGGGCAGCCGGGCGGCCGAGAACGGGCAGATGAGGCTTGCCCCACGGATCCTCGCTGCACTCATCGCCGCGTGCGCGATCGGCATCGCGAGCGCGCCCGCGCACGCCCTTCCGGGCAACTCGGGGGGCGCGCAGGCGCCGGGCGCTCCGGCCGCCGGTGGACAGCAGTACGGCCTCGCCATCGCGCCACAGGCGCAGCCCGTCGTCAGCTTCCTGCATGTCCCGAGCAGCGCCGTGGCGGGCCGTCCCCCGAAGGTGACGCTGCGCTTGGACGAGCACGGCGTGGGCACCCTCTACGTGCAGGTGCGGATCGTCAATCTCGCCACCCAGCACTCGGCAGTCGTCGCTGACATGGGCTGGTCGCACACTGCGCGCACGCTGAGCGTCGCCTGGCCGCCGTCGGCGACGCTGAGCGCTGGCAGCTACCAGGTGCGCGTGAGCGCCCACGATCATCGCGGCGCCAACCTGCTGCGCCGCGCCCACAGCTCGGGCGAGGCAACGCTCGCCGTCAGCAGCGCTCCGGCAGCCACGCCCGCGCCATCCGCCCCGGCGTCCCCCGCGGTTGAACCCGGCGTTCCCAGCCCCGCCCAGTCCGCGGCGGCGGGCGCGGTCTTCCCGGTCGGCGGCGCGCACAACTTCGGCGGCCCGGAAAACCGCTTTGGGGCTCCTCGCGGCACGCACACCCACCAGGGCCAGGACGTGCTGACGAGCGAAGGCACGCCCGTGCTCGCGCCGCTCGCAGGAGTGATCGAATCGACCAACTACCAGGCCGGCGCAGCGGGCTACTACGTGGTCGAGCACACGAGCGTCGGCTTCGACTTCTTCTTCGCACACTGCGAGGCGGCCAGCTTCTCCGTCAGCGCACGTCAGGGCGTATCCGCCGGCCAGCAGCTGTGCCGCGCCGGACAGACCGGCGATGCCACCACGCCGCACCTGCACTTCGAGATGTGGGTCGGAGGCTGGTGGGCGCCGGGCGGCCACCCGATCGACCCGCTGCCCTACCTCGAAGCGTGGGACCGCACCGGCCCGAGCGCCTGAGTCGGAGTCGATCGGCACAGGTGGAGAGCCGGTAGCATCGGGCCCGCCGACACGGCCAGCGGCGAGATAGCTCAGTTGGTAGAGCACACGACTGAAAATCGTGGTGTCCCCGGTTCGAGTCCGGGTCTCGCCATCATCGACATGCCCGCAAAGCGAGGGGCTTTCTTCGGCTGCTGCCTCCGCGTCCGCGTCGCCACGTAGCCGATCGCTCCCCGGGGCCTGTACGCGCGGTATCAATCTCGAGGATGAGTCCGATGCGACTACGGTCGGAGCACTGGGCCGCTGAAGATCGTCCATGCGGGCGTTGTGGGGGCGCGCTGAGCCCCGTACTGTGCTGGGCGTGATCGATGTTCGCGATGTGAGCAAGCGCTACGGCGAGAAGGTGGCAGTGGACAACCTCACGTTCTCGGTGGAGCCCGGGGTCGTGACGGGCTTCCTCGGTCCCAACGGGGCCGGCAAGTCGACCACGATGCGCCTGATCCTCGGCCTGGACACCCCCACCGAGGGCTCGGCGACGGTCAACGGCAAGCCATACGCGCAGTTGCGAGCACCGCTGCGCGAGGTCGGCGCGATGCTCGAGGCGCGCGCGATCCACACCGGCCGCTCGGGCTACAACCACCTGCTCGCGCTCGCCCAGACGCACGGCATCCCACGCTCCCGTGTCGATGAGGTGATCGACATAGTCGGCCTCGGCGAGGTCGCCCGCAAACGCGTCGGTGGCTTCTCGCTGGGGATGGGTCAACGCCTGGGGGTGGCGGCCGCGCTGCTGGGCGACCCGGCGACGGTGATCCTCGACGAGCCCGCCAACGGTCTCGACCCGGAGGGCATCCGCTGGATCCGCAACCTGCTCAAGCGCCTGGCCTCGGAAGGCCGCACCGTGTTCCTCTCATCGCACCTGATGAGCGAGATGTCACAGACAGCGGAGCACCTGATCGTGATCGGCCGCGGGCGCCTGATCGCGGACACCACCGTCGAGGACTTCGTAGCTCATGCGTCGGTTGACGCCCCGGTGCGGGTACGCAGCCCACAGATCACCGAGCTCACCGACGCGCTGGTCCTCGAGCACGCGAATCTCGTGAGCCCCGAGCACGGGCTGCTCGAGGTGCGCGGCCTCTCCAGCGAGCGGATCGGTGAGATCGCCGCTGCGGCCGGGCTCGTGCTCCACGAGCTGACCCCGCTGCAGGTTTCATTGGAGGAGGCGTTCATGCACACCACCCAGGACGCGGTCGAGTACCACGCCGTCTCCTCCGCCGAGCAGACCGACACGACCGCGGAGGTCGCGGCATGAACGCGGCCGCCACCACCGCCACCGCTGCGCTTGGCGCCCGGCCCGCCGTGGGCGGGGACGTGAACCAGGCTCGAGTCCTGCGCTCGGAGTGGACGAAGCTTTGGTCGCTGCGCTCGACGCGCTGGTCGCTGCTGTTCGCCGTGATCTCGATGGCGGGGCTCGGCGTGCTGATCGCGGCCGTCTCGATGAGTCGCTGGTCTCACCTCAGCCCACACGACCGGGCTACGTTTGACTCGATCGGCCGCAGCCTCGGCGGCTATCACCTCGCTCAGCTCGCGATCGGCGTGCTCGGGGTGCTCGTGATCAGCGGGGAGTACTCGACCGGGATGATCCGCTCGAGCCTGATGGCGGTGCCAAGGCGGCTGCCCGTGCTGTGGGCCAAGATCGGCGTGTTCGCGTCGGTGACGTTCGTGCTGATGCTCGTGAGCGCGTTCATCGCGTTCTTCGGCGCGCAGGCGATCCTCACCGAGCACCACGTCAACGTCAGCCTCGGCGACCCCCACGCGCTGCGCGCGCTCATCGGGACGGTCCTGTTCATGACCGTGACCGGAATCCTCTGTGTCGCGCTGGGCACGATCGTTCGCAGCACGGCCGGCGGCATCGCCACGTTCGCCGGGCTGCTGTTCGTGCTGCCCGGGATCGTCGCCATCTTGCCGAGCGAACTCGGCGACTCGATCAGTCCCTACCTGCCCTCCAGCGCGGGCGGGGCGATCGCTGCCGCCGTCCCGGACGCACACACGCTGTCGCCGTGGGGCGGGTTCGCGTTGTACTGCGGCTACACGATCGTGCTGTTGGCGGTCGCCGCCTATCTGCTCGTGCGCCGCGACGCCTGACGGCGGTCCCAAGCAATGCACGACGCGGCGGGAAATGACCAACCTTCCGCCAACATGGGCGTATGACTGATCCAGTGCCAGCGCGCGCCTCGACGTCGCCGACCACGCGCGCCCGGCGCTTGACCCGGCTGCGTGCCGCTCATCCGCTTGCGATCGATCTCGCGATCTGCCTCGTCGCGGCGGCCTTGAGCATCACGAGCCTGTTCGCCCGCCACCACCTCCCCCCGCATGCCGTCATCTTCAGCGTCGCACTGTACGTCCCGCTGCTGCTGCGCTGGCGCAGCGCGTATCTGTGCTTTGGGGTGATCGCGTTCGTCGCCCTGCTGCAATGGCTGCTCGCCGGACCGCTGCTGGCCGACGCCGCCGTCCTGATCGCCCTGTACTGGGTTGCGCTGGAGTGCGATGCGACCGCGGCCGTGCTCGCGGGCGCCACGGTGCAGGCGGGAGCGGTGATGGCCGCGGTGCGCTGGTCCAGCGCCGATTCGCTGAAGGTTTGGGTCGGTCTGTCGGGACTGACGGTCGCCGCCGGCGTGCTCGGCGTCACCGTCCGTCAGCGACGAGCGCTGCTGCACTCGCTGCACGAGAGGGCCGCGCGACTTGAATTCGAGCGCGATCAGGAGGGTCGCCTCGGCGCCGCCGCCGAGCGTGCACGGATCGCGCGGGAGATGCACGACATCGTGGCCCACAACCTGAGCGTGATCATCGCCCTCGCCGACGGCGCCACGTACGCGATGGACTCCTCGCCCGAGCGCGCGATCCAAGCGACCCGGCGCGTGTCCGCGACAGGCCGTCACGCGCTCGAAGAGATGCGCCGGCTGCTCGGCGTTCTGCACGAGGACACCTCAACACACCCGTTCGAGCCCCAGCCGAGCCTCGATCGACTCGACGAGCTCGTCGCCCAGGTCCACGCCGCGGGTATCCCGGTGACGATCGAGCTCGACGGCGACCCGCACGGACTACCCGACGGCGTCCAGCTGACCGTCTTCCGTGTAGCCCAAGAGGCTCTGACGAACACGCTCAAGCACGCCGTGCGTCCCACCCGCGCGCACCTGGCGCTGCGCTGCCGTCCCGGCGAGCTCGATCTGGAGGTCACCGACACCGGCAGCACCGTCACCGACGTCGCCAACGCGCGATCCACGCCACCATCCGGCGGACGCGGACTGCGGGGAATGCGCGAGCGCGCCGCCGCTTACGGAGGCGTCATCGACGCCGGCCCCAGCCCCGAGGGAGGTTGGCGCGTGCACCTGCGCCTCGCGCCCGAAGCCGAGACCGCCGCGCGATGACGACCTCCGTGCTCCTGGCCGACGACCAGGAGCTGATGCGCATGGCGTTTCGGATGGTGATCGACACCCAGCCCGACGTCTCGATCGTCGGCGAGGCGGCGAACGGCCGCGAGGCCGTCGACGCGGCCCGCAAGCTCAGCCCCGACGTCGTGCTGATGGACGTGCGCATGCCGGAGATGGACGGCGTGCAGGCGACAAAGCTGATCGTCGAGTCAAACAGCCATGCGCGGATCATCATTCTCACGACGTTCGACATCGACGAATACGTCTACGCGGCGCTCAGGGCCGGCGCGAGTGGCTTCCTGCTGAAGGACACCCAGCCCTCCGACCTGCTGTCAGGCATCCGCGCGGTCGCCAGCGGCGACGCCGTGGTCGCACCGAGTGTCACCCGCAGGCTGCTGTCCACCTACGCCCACCGCCTCCCCGCCCCCGAGAGCCCCGACCAAAGCCAGCGCGAGCGCCTGGCGCTGCTGACCGCCCGTGAGCACGAGGTGATGATGCAGGTCGCGCGCAGCCTCTCGAACGCCGAGATCGCCGAGCGTCTCGTGCTCTCCGAGGCCACCGTCAAGTCCCACGTCGGCCGGATCCTCGCAAAGCTCGAGCTGCGCGACCGCGTGCAGATCGTCGTCTTTGCCTACGAGACAGGGCTGATCACACCTCGCACCGCTGATTGAGGTGGCCGAGCTTCTGCTTCTGGGCGCTCATCGGGGTACTGTCCGCGGGGAGGGTGCGACCATGACGATCACGCTGCCGACGAGCGTCGAGCCCTCCTGAGCGTGAGGCTCGAGCTATATGGCCGATCGTAGGCAAGCGAAGCCGACCATGGCGAGCCCGGTCCGGGAGGATCACGCCCTCGCGCCCAGATCGGAGCGCCGCCTCATCCAGCCGATGCTCGACACGATCGCTGCGCCGGACGACCTCGTGTCGAGCCGCGCCCTGAAGGCGCTGGTGTTCGTCGTGGGGGCCGCGAGCTTGGGCACTGAGATCGCCGCGGCACGCTTGCTGGCGCCCTACTTCGGCGCCTCGACGATCATCTGGGCGAACACGATCGCGATCGTCCTCGTCGCGCTCTCGGCGGGATACGCCCTTGGCGGGCGCATCGCCGATCGCTCGCCACGGATGTCACGGCTGTGTCAGCTGGTGCTTGCGGCAGCGCTCATGCTCGCGGCCATTCCGTTCGTGAGTGCCCCCCTGTTGCGGCTCGCCGCCGGGGCGCTCGGTTCGCTGTCGGTCGGCGGCTTCTTCGGCTCGCTCGTCGCAGTCCTTGCGCTCGTGGCGGTACCGATCGTCCTCCTCGGGATGGTCGCGCCGTTCGCAATCCGCCTGTCGATTGGACGCCCCGACGACTCCGGGAAGGTGTCTGGCCACCTGTACGCCATCTCGACATGCGGCTCGCTGGCAGGCACATTTCTGGCCGCGCTCGTGCTGATCCCATTCGCCGGCACACACAGGACGTTCCTGGCCTTTGCCCTGGCACTGGCGATCGTCGCCGCGCCGGGGCTGCCCCGGCGCTGGACGTTGGCGCCGCTCGCCCTGCTCGTCTTGCTCGTACTTCCGCCGGGGGCCGTCAACGCCGACGTCACCGGTGAAGGGAAGGTGATCTACGAAACAGAAACGCAATACCAGTACGCGCGCGTCGTGGAACGGCGCGACGGTGAACGCTTGCTGCAGCTGAACGAAGGCGTCGCAGTGCACTCACTGTATGTGCCGTATAGCTATCTCACGAACAACTACTGGGATCAGTTCCTCGTACTTCCGTTCGCGGGGCTCTCCTCTCCGCCCTCACGCGTCGCGATCCTCGGTGACGCGGCCGGCACCACGGCGCGCGCCTACAGTCACTACTTCCCCCGCACCACGATCGACGCTGTGGAGCTGGATGGGCAACTGACCGCGATCGGACACCGCTTCTTCGGCCTGCCATCGCTGCCGACGTTGCACTTCATCACCGCCGACGCGCGACCGTGGCTCGCAGCCACCTCGCGACGCTACGACGCGATCTTCCTCGACGCCTACCGGCAACCGTATATTCCCTTCTACCTCACCACGCGCGAGTTCTTCGCGCTCGTTCGCGCCCACCTCACCGCGCGAGGGGTGTTGGTCATCAACGTCGGACATCCGGAAGGCTCAGACTCGCTCGAGCGAGCGCTCAGCGCAACGCTCGCCACCGCCTTCCCGCACGTCCTACGCGACCCCTCCCAGCGAACCAACACGCTGGTGATCGCGAGCGGCGCGGTGATCTCCTCGCAGGCTCTGCGAAGCTCGGCGGCGTCGCTGCCGCCTGACCTGCGCGGACTCGCCGAAGCCTCCGCTGCGCGTCTTGCGTCCGCCATGCGCGGCGGTCCCGTCTACACGGACGATCGCGCACCCGTCGAATGGCTGGTCGACACGTCTCTGCTCGGCTACGCGACCGGTACGCGCTGAGCAGCACGCTCGCTTGGTCGTGCGAACGATGGGCGCCTCGGCTTGTCCGAGCGTGGCGTACCGGCGAGCTGGGTGTCTCAGTCGCTGAGCTCGCGCCGGATCACTGCGCATTCATCAGCCAGCGCGCGGTGGAAGGCGACCCCAAGCCGGAGGGTGATCAGCGGAAAACGATGGCCCTCGTCGTCGCGCATCGATGCCGCGGAAGGTGCGATTGCGTCGAGCTGGGCGAGGCGATCGAGGCTACGCCGCTCGATCCTGGCGAGGAGATCAAGCGCGGCGCTCCGCTCGAGGAGGTCGGCGAAGAACAGCTTGAGCAAGCCGACGTCGCGCAGCTCGAAGCCCAGCGGATCGTCGTTGACGAGCCACGCGGCGAGCGCGGCCTCGCCCGAGGGCTTGAGCCCGTAGATCCGCCTGGGCCGGCGGCCCTGCGGATCGTCGCGGCCATCGATCAGCCGGCGGCGCTCGAGCTGCTCGAGCGCGGGATAGATCTGCGCCTGGGAGACCGTCCAGAAGAAGCGGATCGAAAGCTCGACGGTCTGCTTGATCTCGTAGCCCGAACGGCGGCCGAGCCGGATCATGCCGAGCGCTACATGTGCCGACGACGACAGCGGCGTCGCACGACCTGTTGCAGAACCAGTCATCCTGACCTATCATGGCAACACATCCGGATCAGATCGGAGATCGGAGCGTGGACTGATGCTTTCTTGGCTCGTCGGGCGCATCGTGAGGCGCGCCTACCAGCAGGCCAACGCGGGGGATATCGATGCGCTGACGAAGGCGTTTGCTCGCGATGTCGTGTTCGAATTCCATGGGGACACCCGCCTCGGTGGTGAGCGCCGGGGACGCGACGGGGTACGCGAGTGGTTCAGACAGGTCGCCGAGGAGCTCGGCCGGCTCGAGCTCACCGCCCAGGACGTCGTCGTCAGCGGGCCACCTTGGAACATACGCGTAATCGTTCGGATCAGCGACCGCGCCCATTTGATCAGCGGTCACGAATTCGAGAACTACGGCTTCCAGTTCCTCCGCTTGCGCTGGGGAAAGATTGTCGAGGATCGGATCCTCGTCGACCTCGACATCGTCCGTCGAGAGCTTGCTGCGATCGAGCAGGCGGCCCACGGCAAGAGCCGCGTCAGCTCGCCGTCGGCCCCGTAGCCGTCGCCCAACCTCCTCGGCCGCTTCATCTCTCTTCACGGTCCAGATCAACGGCGGCGTGGGGGTCGGCGTGAGTACAGTCGCGCGAAATCCTGCGCGTCCCAGACCGCTCAGGCGATACTGCACGGAGGATGTCGCGGGAGAACGTCGAGAAGCTTCTGGCGCACCTGGAGTCCTGGACGCGGGGATGGGGGCCGGGGGCGTGGCAACGGGGGGAGATGGATCTGTCTCTTTTTGATTCCGACGTCGCCTACGAGGACATGAACCTGCCCGACCACCTTGGCGAGACCTATCACGGTCACGAGGGCGTGGTCCGAGCCGCGGAGCGCTGGACCGAGTCGTTCGAGTGGATGTCGGTCGAGTTGGAGGAGATCGTCGACGCGGGCGATCACCTCCTCTCCTTCCATCGATGGCGAGCGAAGGCACAACACACCGGCATCGAGATCGACGAACCCCTGGTCTACCGCTGGATCTTTCGAGATGGCAGGGTCACGTACTTCTGCTCGCTTGGCCCAGGGGAAGGGCTCGTTCTCTACAACGACCGAGCGCATGCGCGCCTCGACGGCGGCGCTGCTCCGGACGCCGACGCAGCTGAGTCGGACACTCGCGCCGTGGTGGAAGGGGCGTGGTCGCGTTTCACTGAACGACCCGTCGAGTCAAGCGACCTGGACGCGGGCCGCTTCGAGCCGGTCTTCGCAGAGTTCTACGCGCCGGACGTCGAGTGGAGCATGCGCGTCGCCGGCTGGCTGGGAAGCGACACCTACCGTGGGCACGCCGGGATGCACGACCTGTTCGCCGACTGGTTTGGCACGTTTGCCGAGGTCGCCTTCGAGATCCAACGCATCGAGGTTGCCGGCCGCCGCGCCGCAACGGTGCTCACACAACGCGGCCTGACCCCGACCGGGCCGCCGGTCGAGTGGCGCTACGGGGTCGTGAACGACGTCCGCGACGGGCGCATCGTGTGCGTCGAGGTACACGGCTCACCGGAGTCGGCGCTCGCGCGCCTGCAGAGGTCCGACTAGACCCTGTCAGCCAGGGCCTCGGCGTCGCTCTGTCGAGATTGGCTGAGGTTGCCGCGCGTTTACTCACGAAACAGGGCGGCGGCGCCGATCAGATGGGATGTCGATGGCTGCGGCCACCCGCGCGAGCGATGCTCCCTCTGGTCCGGTCTCCGAGTCGGCGGTCATGGCGCGCAGTCTCGGGTGGCTGTACATCGCCGGGGCGACGATCGGAACGGTCTCGCTTGTTCTGCCCAGAGCGCCGGGCACCAACGTGGAGGCGCTGGCGAGCAACATCGCGCTGGCCTATCTCGGCGGCGTGACCGTGCTGCTCGGCTTTCGCAGGATGCCGCCGTGGGCGTTTCACATCCCGCTGCTGGCCGGCACGCTGTTGGTCACGCGCGCCGTGTACTACAGCGGGCACGGGGTCAGCTACTACGGGATCTGGTACCTGTGGGCGGCACTTTTTGGCTTCTCGTTCTTCGGGCACAGGCTGGCCACCGTTCACGTGGCCGTCGTGGGCGTCGCTTACGCGCTCGTCCTGCATGCCAGGGGCGACCCGCTCGCCGCGGGTCGGTGGGTGACGACGATCGCATCGCTGCTGATCGCGGGGGTGTTCCTTGACGCGCTCGTGCGGCGGGTCCGCCGCCAACGCGAGCAGGCTGCCGAGAGCGCCGAGCATCTGGCCGCCGTCGTGAGCGCAACAGAGCGCATCTACCAGCAGCGCTCGGCTCAGACAACGCGCGTGGACCTGTGTGAGACCGCGCTCCGGGTCGCTCGCGCCGATAGCGCGGTGCTCTACGAGCAGCGTGGTGATGGCTTGGTCCTGGTCCAGACGGCGAGCGCAGGCAAGCCGCCCGGCGCGCCGGAGCCTGCGCTCGGTGACCTGCCACGGGCGCCCGCTGGAGCGGTGCACGCGTTCATCACCAAGCAATCCCACTTCGCCGGGCGCACCGCACGGAGCGACCCGACGCGTGACCTCGACGGCGCCGAGGGGATCTGCTCGGCCTTTTGGCAGCCCGTCGTGCGAGACAGTGAGCCTGTTGCGGTTCTGGCGCTCTATTGGCGCTCATCCGTGAGGGCGCCCGAGCAGAACGTGCGATCGACGATCGTGCTGCTCTCAAGCCAGGCGGCGGTCGCGATCGAACGCGCTGAGCTGCTCGCGCGCCTCGAACAGATCGCTCGCACGGACGAGCTGACCGGCCTGCCGAATCGTCGCGCATGGCAAGAGCGTCTCGCGTGCGAGATGACGCGCGCCAGGCGAGAGGGGTGGCCGCTTTGCGTCGCGATGTTGGACGTCGATGGTCTGAAGCGGATCAACGACACCTACGGACACCACGCGGGCGATCAGCTGCTCAAGCAGAACGCCGCGGCGTGGAGCTCAGCCCTGCGGCCCGTCGATCTGCTCGCTCGCTACGGAGGGGACGAGTTTGCGCTCGCGCTCACAGGGTGTCGTGCGGAGGACGCGCAACGGCTTGTCGACCGGCTCGTCGATGCCACTCCGTCGGATCGAGGCTTTTCGGTCGGGATCGCCGAATGGGATGGGGTCCTGGAGGCAGACGCACTTGTCGCCGAGGCCGACGGCCGCCTCTACGATGCGAAGGCGCTCCGTGGAGCTCGAGCCCTCGCCACGCAGCCGGCGCTCGGCTGATCGTGCACTGCTAATGACCATCGGACGCACTGACGATAACGTTGGCATGGAGCTGTTCGCGGCTCAATGGTCGGCTGGATCGGGCTGGTCCGAGCCGCTGCCGGACGTCGATGGTCCCCGGACGCTCGTTCTCGTCTTTGGGGGCTCCGCGGCCCTCGCGGCACCGGGAGTCGCAGACGTGGTTGCTGCCTATCCGACGTCGGTCCTCGCCGGCTGCTCGACGGCCGGCGAGATCCAGGGCGAACAGGTTCACGACGACACCGTGACGGTCTCCATCGCTCGGTTCAGGGACACGACGCTGACCTCAGCGGCCGCGGCGGTCGGCGCCGCCGACGCTTCCCGCGCCTGCGGCGAGGAGGTGGGCCGTAGGTTGCGTGAGCTCGACGGAGAGCTGCGCGCCGCATTCGTGCTCTCCGACGGGTTGCAGGTCAACGGCTCGGAGATGACCGAAGGACTCGCGGCTGAGGTGGGCCCGGGCGTAGCGATCACCGGCGGCCTCGCAGGCGACGGTGATCGCTTCGGGTCAACCTGGGTGCTCGTCGACGGCGAGCTGCGCGAAGGCTGGGTCACGGCCGTTGGGCTGTCGGGGCCGCACCTGGAGGTGGGACACGGCTCGCGCGGCGGTTGGGACATCTTCGGGCCCGAGCGCCGCGTCACACGCGCGCAGGGAAACGTGCTGTTCGAGCTCGACGGCGCGCCTGCCCTCACGTTGTACAAGACCTATCTGGGCGAGCGTGCCGAAGGACTTCCCGCCACCGCCCTGCTGTTCCCGCTGGCGGTCCGGGCACCAGGCGCCGACGACCGAGACGGCGTGGTGCGCACGATCTTGGCGATCGACGAGGAGGCCCAGACGATGACGTTCGCCGGCGACGTCCCGGAGGGCTCGCTCGCGCAGCTGATGCGGGCCAACCTCGACCGGCTGATCGACGGCGCCCACGAGGCCGCTTTGGCGACTGCGGGGCGCTCAGGGACCACGACGCCCACGCTGGCGATCGCGGTGAGCTGCGTGGGCCGGCGCCTCGTGCTCGGAGCTCGCACCGAGGAGGAGCTCGAGGTCGTGCTGAGCGCATTGGGCCCCGGCGCTCGCCTGACCGGGTTCTACTCCTACGGAGAGATCTCACCGGGCAGTGGGGCATGCGCGCTTCACAACCAGACGATGACGCTGACCACATTTCGCGAGCGCCCGGCGGGCGAGGGCTGACCGATCACCGGCGGCGAACTGCACCGGACGCTGCAACGGCAGCTGCGCCGCCTTGAGCTCGAGCGCGACCACGCACCCGACGCCTGTGGCTGGGAACGAATGCTGGAGACGGTCTCGGCCACCTACCAAGGGGCCGACGACGACCGCTACACGGTGGAGCGGTCGATCGAGATCTCCTCAGCCGAGATGCGCGCCCTGCACGACGAGCGGCTGAGAACCCAGGCGCACCGCGACGCACTGACCGGTCTGCCGAACCGGATGGGGGCACTCGAGCAACTGGGCATTGCGCTGGCGTCGGCGCGCAGACACGGCGGCAGCGTGAGCGTGCTTCTGGTTGACGTCGACGGCTTCGAGCGGATCAACGACAGCGTCGGCCACGCCGCCGGCGACGCGCTGCTGGTCGGCGCCGGCGAACGGATCTCGACGTTCGTGCGCGGCGAGGACATCGTCGCGCGGGTGGGCGGAGACGAGTTCGCCGTCGTCTCGCGCTCGACGCCCGATCCCCTCGACGCGAGCCGCATGGGCGAGCGCATCGTGGCGGCGCTCGAGGAGCCGTTTCGCACCGGCCGCCGCGACAGCCTGGTGTCCGCCAGCGTCGGCGTATCGCTGATGACCGGCGCGGGCGACACAGCCGAGAGCCTCCTGCGACAGGCCGAGCTGGCCATGCATCGGGCCAGGGACCACGGCGGAGCGCGCACCGTGCTGTTCGATCCGGCCATGCAGAAGCTGGCACAGGAGCACGCCGAACTCGAGAGTGCGGTGCGTCAGGCCGTGGAGCGCGGCGAGCTCGTACTCCACTACCAGGCGCTTCTCCGGATCGGCGACGGCGCCGTGCAGGGCTACGAGGCGCTCGTCCGCTGGAACCGCCCCGGTCATGGGCTGGTCGGGCCCGATCAGTTCATTCCGGTGGCCGAGCGCAGCGCGCTGATCTCGGCAATCGGCCGGTGGGTGATAGCCGAGGCGTGCAGCGAGGCCGCCGGGTGGCCCGAGCCGTGGCAGGTGTCGGTCAACCTCGGCGCCCAGGAGCTGGCCCACGAGGACGTGGTCGGATTTGTATCCGAGGCGATCGAGCGCAGCGGATTGGAGGCCAGGCGGCTGACGATCGAGCTGACTGAGTCCACCATGCTCTCGAGCAAGGAACACGTCGCGTCCAACCTGGCGCGTCTCCGCGGCCTCGGCGTAAGCATCGCAATCGATGACTTCGGCACCGGCTACTCGTCGCTTTCGTACCTGCGCGCCGTGCCCGCGACGACGCTCAAGATCGACCGATCGTTCGTACGCGACCTCGATGAGGTCGGGACGGCGCCCGCGATCATCGGAGCGATCATCACCATGGGTCACGCTCTTGGCCTCAGCATCGTCGCCGAGGGTGTCGAGCGCCGCGAGCAGCTCGAGCTCCTGAGCCTGCTCGGATGCGACACCGCTCAGGGTTTTCTGCTGGCACGTCCCGTACCGGCAGCTCAGCTGCCCCACCGCGCGGTGCGCCACAGAGAGGTCGTTTGAACCGGACCCTACTGCCGTTGGCGTCCCCGAAAATCGAGGTCGAAGCGCAATTGGCCTGCGCACCGGTCAGCGAGGGATCAGGCGCGTCAGGAGCGCCGCGGTCTCCTGCTTGCTCTGGGCCGGATGGTCGAGCCACCAGTTCGCCAGCGACTCGCCGGCGCCGACGAAGGCATGGGCAAGCGCATCGCGCGCGACGGGGTCCTCGAGCTCCAGTGCGAGGACGCGGCTCACGATCGCCGCCAGGCGCGATCGAATCTCGACGACGCTGCCGACAGCCGGTCCGGCTCGTCCGACGGCCTCGCTGTAGAGGACAGACCAGCCCGCACGGTGGCCCTCGACGTAGGTCAGGAACGCGACGAGGCCGTCGTACATGCGCTCCTGCGCGGTCGCCCCGGGCGAGCTCGCCTCGCGAAGAACCGACAGCAATGCGGCGCCGGAGCGGGCGATGTAAGCCGCGTAAAGGCCATCCTTGGAGCCGAAGTAGTTGTACAGCATCGGCTTTGAGATCCCTGCGCGCGACGCGATCGCGTCCATCGACGCCTCGTGAAACCCCTGTGCGGCGAACACCTCTCCCGCCGCTTCGAGCATGACGGCCTCACGCTCGGGCCGCGGCATCCGTCGATGTTGGCGCCGCGCGGGGCGGGAGCGTTTAGTTCGGTGGTCAGCGGGCATACCAGCCAGTAATCTTACTCGCCAGTAAGTCTATCGAAGCTCGATCAGGCCGGGTGGCGAGCCAAGCCCACCGAACGGAGAGAGATGAGTCACACGTTCGTCGATCAGATGATGGAGAAGACGCGAGCCGGTGAGCTGCGTTCGCCCGTCTCGGAGACGCTCGACATGCACCTCGTTGAGTTCGCGCGCGGCGAGGCGAGCTATGAGATGGCGGCGCGCGCAGAGCTCGGCAATCCGCTCGGAGTCATCCAGGGCGGCATCGCCACCGTGCTGGCGGACGCCGCGATGGCGGCTGCGACGACGAGCATCCTCGACGACGAGGAGATCATGAAGAGCGCGATCACGACGATTGACATCTTCGCCCGCTTCATTCGACCGGTCAACGCCGGCAAGGTCTCGAAGCTTCGTGCGGACGCGAAGGTCGTGCGCTCGGGCAGCCGGCTCGTGTGGGCTGAGGCCGAGGTGCTGGCGGATGGGGAGGTGGTCGGCAAGTTCGCCTCCACCGGCATCCGTGTCGCCTTCGACCCCGAGAGCTACCTGAAGGAGCGCGGCTCGTGAGCTAGGCCGAAGGCGGGATGATGGGCCGCTTCCTCGGCGCTGGCTCGGCTACGGCAGGATCTCGACGTACCCGTCTGTTCCATGCACGCGGATCCGCTGCCCGTCTGCGATCAGCCTGGTGGCATTCACGACGCCCACGACGGCCGGCAGGCCATACTCCCGAGCGATCACCGCACCGTGGGTCATCAGGCCCCCGACCTCCGTCACGAGGCCGCTGATCGCCACGAACAGGGGTGTCCAGCTGGGATCGGTGTAGGCGGTGACGAGGATCTCGCCCGCTGCGAGCTCGGCGTCCTCGATGCTCGCGATGACGCGGGCTCGCCCCTCGATGGTCCCGGCAGAGACCGGTAGCCCGACCAGCGCGCCGGCCGGCAGACCCTCTCGTCGGTAGGACCCGGCGATGACCTCGCCATCCGAGGTGAGCACCCGGGGCGGCGTCAGCGCCTGGTAGGAGCGGAAGGAATCCTTGCGCCGGCTGATGAGCTCGTCATCGACATCGTGCGTACGTGTGAGGTCGTGAAGCTCCTGGAAGGTGAGGTAGAAGATGTCTTCCTGCTCCTGAAGCACGTTGGTCTGCACCAGGCGCCCGCCCTCTTCCAGCAGGGCCTGCTTGTAGACGAAGTAACGGCTGACCATTGCGTACTTCGGATACTCCCGATACCCGATGAAGGTCCGCACGCGGTCGATCTTCCGCTTGGCCTGCTCCGCTTTCCGCTCCCCACCCGGCAGGGCCCGCAGGCGCTCCAACACATCGTGCTCCTTGGCCTGCGCCTCCAACTGCCCCTGCGCGAAGCGCCGCTCACCGGCGCCCGCCTCGAAGCTCTCGATGTTGCCGAGGATGATCGGCACGATCGTGGTGGGGCGCTCGCTCCACCGCGGCCTCGTGATGTCGATCTCACCGGCGCAGCGCATGCCGTACTGATCGAGGAAGGCGCGGATCGCATCGCGGGCTTCCCGGCCGCCCGCGAGCTCGACCAGCTGGTCGAGGAAGCTCTCGTCGTCGACCTGCTGCAGGAAACCCACCACCTCCGGATGCGGGCGGATCACGTCCGCGACGTCCAGCAGCGCCAGCCCCATCTCCGACGTGACGTTGTGGGGGACGGACCGGGTGAGCTCGTCGGCGGCGTTCTTCTCGCCCAGCCACGCCTGCAGGTGCTCATTCAGCCACCACGTTGCTTCCATCGCCGACATGAACACCTGATGGCTGCGCGGATCGAACAGGACGCGCCTCAGCTCCTGGATGTCAGCCAGGATGAAGTCGAACAGCTCCGCACCGGACTTCGCTCCGATGGCGCGCTTCAGGGCGGCGATCGACTCCTGGCTGCGGGCGATCAGCTCGGTGACGATCGCCGGATCGGTCTCGATCTCGGCCGCAGCGCCCCCAGCGGCCGGCTCGTCCGCGTCCTCGTCGGCAAGCAACGGGATGAAGTCGCCGCGTTCGAGGACGGTCTCCAGTGCGTCCCCGGTCAGCGGGTCGGATCTCCCCGCGATCTCCAGCAGGGCGGCACGCCCGCGCGGAGAGCGCAGGCGCGGGGTTGCGTCGACGAACAGCCTCCCGCCGGCCTCGTACATCGGCGCTGGTGAGGTCAGCTTCCAGACCGACAGCCCGAGGGGCTTCATCGCGTCCGTCATCATCTGCTGGTGACCGACCGACAGGTAGACGTGGTTGTCCCCGTCGCCGACGTCGGGGATCGGGAACAGCCTGGTGATCGGCCGGCTCTGGACGATCGGGAAGTCGTTGTCGAGCAGGCACCACTCGACGTCCTGCGGACAGCCGAAGTGCGCCTCGATCCGTCGGCCCAGCTGCACGAGTGTGACGACCTGCGCATCGGTCAGCGCCGGCTGATCCCGGCGCTCCGGCGCGATCACCTCTTGCTGAGTCCCGCCTGCCGGCGAGGCGTGGACGGCAAGATGCTTGGTGGCAACCGTCACGGCGATCACCTCGCCGTCGCGCACCTTGTAGCTGTCCGCATTCACCAGTCCCGCCACCAAGGTCTCGCCCAGGCCGAAGGTCGCCTCCACGGATGCGAGCTTGCGGTCTGAGCTCACCGGGTCGGCCGTGAAGAGGACACCGGCCGCCTGCGCGAAGACCATCCGCTGCACGACGACGGCCATCGCGACGTTCCGCTGGTCGACGCCGTTTCGCAGGCGATAGATCACGGCCCGCTCGGTGAAGAGCGAGGCCCAGCAGCGGCTGAGGTGCCGGAGGATTGCCGCCGGCCCCACGACGTTCAGGTAGGAGTCCTGCTGGCCCGCCGAGGACGCGGTCGGCAAGTCCTCCGCCGTCGCGCTCGATCGGACGGCGTAGGCGGCGTGCGCACCGAGCCGGGCGAGCGAGCGGTTGATCGACGCCGCGACATCATCAGGGATCGCGATCTCTTCAAGGCTCTCGCGGATCTGCGCGCTGAGTGCGCGGATCGTCTCCCGGTCCTCGGGGCTCGAGCGAGACAGCCGATCGAGCCGATCGTCGATCGCCGGCGCCTGCGCCAGGATCCGCCGGAAGGCCTCCGTCGTCACACAAAAGCCGGCCGGTACGTGGATGCCTTCGATCCTCGAAAGCTCCCCCAGGTGCGCCCCCTTGCCGCCGGCGAGCGCAAGCTGCGTCCGGTCGATCTGCTCGAGGCCCAGCACGTAGCTGCTCATCCGATCACTCCGGTTTGGTCGGCTGGCGATCGCATCGGCCGGTCATTATGCGGCAGGACCGGGGGCTTGATTCAAGTCCCCGGCGCCCTGTAAAATTGGGGATGCAAGCGGGAGGGTCCACGACGTGTCGATGGCCGACTGCTCGGCCGCCCGCGTGCGCGACGACGACTCGGTTACGGCGAATCGCCGGGCGCTCATCGGTCCGTGGCGGGCCGCGTGTACGTTTCGGGCATCAGCGACAGAACGCTCGCACGTAGCCACGGCAAGTCCTTCAACGCGATTGCGGTCGAGTACGACCGCAATCGCCCGAGCTATCCCGATGCACTCGTCGACCGGGCGTGCACGGTGGCGGGCATCCGCGCGGGGGACCGCGTGCTCGAGATCGGGTGCGGGACTGGTCAGCTGACGCGCAGCCTGCTCGCCCGCGGGCTGCGTGTGACCGCACTCGAGCCGGGAGATCAACTGATCCGCGTCGCCGAGGAGAACGTGAGAGATGTGGGCGACGTGGAGTTTGTGCAGGCGCGTCTCGAGGACGTGCAGCTGCCGCGCGAGAGCTACGAGGCGGTCTTCTCGGCGTCGGCGATCCACTGGGTTGAGCCTGACCTGGGGTGGGCGAGGATCGCCGAGCTGCTTGCTCCCCGCGGGACGCTCGCCCTGATCCAGTACTTCGGCCTTCAGGCGCCGCGCAGCGTCGATGACCAGGAGGCGCTCCTCTCGGCCCTGCGCGCGCACGCGCCGGAGATCGCCGCGACGTGGCCCACCTACCGCGATCTCGATTACACGATTGCGGGCGTCCACGAGCGCCGTGGGAACGTCGCAGATGCCTGGGGCTGGCTGGGGAGCCACGACGTGGGCCGTGACTACGCAGCCGATCTGTTCGAGGATCTACAGCTCGCAACCGTGCCCACCATGGTCGAGCACACCGCTGCGGAGCTCAACGCGCTGCTCGGCACGATGTCGTTCTGGGCGCGCATCTCGAGTGGCCAGCGCGACGCCCTCGTGAACGAGACCCGCGCTCTCCAGGAGCGTCTGGGGCGAGCGATCCGCGCGAGCATCCTCGCCGCGCTCGTGACCGCGCGACGGAGTCCCGCGCGCGTCGACGTTGGGAACCCCCGACGCTCGGCTCTGCGATATAGGAGCTAGTATTACTAGCACTATGTTGGGAGCCCGGCTCGACCGCTCCGATCCGACGGCGCTGCACGAGCAGGTGGCGGCGCAGATCCGCCGCTCGATCGCTGAAGGCGACGCGAGGCCCGGCGACCGCTTGCCCCCGGCCAAGCACCTGGCGGCGGTGATGGACGTGAACACCAACACGGTGCTGCGTGCCCTGCGCGAGCTGCGCGATGAAGGCCTGCTCGAATTCCGCCGCGGGCTCGGGATCCGTGTCGCGGGGACGCCCGAGCGGGGTCTCGTGCTGTCACACGCCCGTGAGCTGGTCGGCCTCGCCCAGCGCAACGGCTACAAACCCGATGAGCTGATCCAGATGATTCGCGCGCTCAGCACGCAATGAGCGCGACGGTGGACAGACGCGAGACGCCCGCGGCGAGCAGCGCCGCGAATCCGACGCCCGATGCCGGTGTGATCGAGGAGGCGCGCGCGCACGGGCGCCGGCGGCGCCGAGCCGTCGCCGCGACGCTGCTGAGCACCATTGCGATCGGCGGGATCGTCCTTGGCGCCGGCGGAGCCGGAGGCGGGTCACACGCGCGGGGCGTGGCGGCGAGCGCGGGCGTCTCCGCCGGCCGGTCGCCTAGGCACAGCACTGCGTCGTGCCCGCCGGCGCAGTCGTTGCAAGGCCGCCCGAGCAGGTCGCTGCTCGCGATCCTCGGTGTGCTGCGCCGCCCGGCCGTGGCGGCTGACGCGATTCACATCTTTCAGGGAGGCTTCACCAGGGGGGTGTTCGTCCGCTACATCCGCCGCGCTCGTGTCGCCGACGGCGCGCGTTACTACCTGTACCCGGTCATCGTGGGCGAGTGCGGCACCAGGGAGAAGCCGCATCAGGGCATCATGGAGCTGGCGCAGAACGTCGATCTCGGTCATGGCCTGATCGGAGGCAGCGGCGGCGGCGGCGAGAGCGCGGGGGCGATCGAGCAGGGCCGCGACGCGGGCAGTGGCCCGCCCGGCTCCGGTACGAGCGCGACGGTCACGATGGTCGTGCCGGACGGCGTTGCCACGGTCACGCTTCGCTACCCCGCGGGCCGCGCCAGCGGCTACAGCCCGAAGATCTCACCGGCCGTGACGCTCACCGCAAAGCCGGTCGAAAACCTGCTCGTCGTGCGCGTGCCACGCAGCGACCCGCTGGGCCGCGCGACGATGGTGTGGCGGGGGCCGCGTGGGCGGGTGATCAAGACCTTGCACGGTGTCTGAGGAGCTCGTCGACCCACGCCCGCCGACGAGGAGCGTGAGCAGGTCGGGCGCTCACGGTGTGCTCGCTCGAGCGCGGTTCGTGCCGGCATCGACCTCGTAGGCGTGGAGGCAGTGCTGTGAGCAGAAGTAGACGGTCTGCTCGCCTAGGTCGATGCGGATCGCCTTGGCCCGGTCGACCTTCATTCCGCAGATGGGGTCGGTCGCGCCGCGCCGCGCAGTCAGCCACAGGAGCGCGCAGAAGACCGCGAGCCCGAGCACGTTGAGGACGAGCTTGTAGTTGACCGTAACCGTCGCGAACACGTCGCTGCGCGAGGGCCGCGGCCCGGTGGGGACCAGCCCGGCGAGCTTGAACAGGCCGTCGACGATCAGTGCCGCCACGACGATCGTCACGAACATCAGAGCGACGATCCGCAGCGCATAGCGGGTGCCGTAGTACTTGCGGTAGATCGCGATGATCGGAAGCACGATCAAATCGGCGAACAGGAACGCGAGCACGCCCGCGAAGCTGATCCCGCCCGACCACAGGACGGCCGCGAGGGGAACGTTTCCGACGGAGCACACGAAGCTGAGCACTGCGATGCCCGGGCCGACGAGCACGTTCTCCAGCGAGCCGAGAACGCCCCCCGTGTGCTCGAGGAACAGCCCGCTGAAGAACCCGTTGCCGAGCTGTGCGATGAAGCCGGCGAGGAAGAACCCGATCGTGATCTCCTTCCACACCATCTGCCAGTCCGCGCGGAAGTTGTGCGCGACATCCGACCACCCCGACGCCGAGGTGAGCCGTGCCCGCCACCCCAGCGCCCCGCTTGCCATGTGGTGCTGATGGGCGGTGTCGGTCTGCTGTGCGTGCTCGCGGGCCTGCATCTCGAGCCGTGGCGAGACGAACGCGCGCAGCAGCAGGCCCATCAGCACGATCATCACGAGTCCGCCGACGTACTCGGCGAGCGTGAACTGCCAGCCGATCAGCACCCACAGCACCAGTCCGAGCTCCCACACGAGGTTCGTCGAAGCGAACTGGAAGGCGAGCGCCGTGCTTGCCGAGGCACCCTTCCCAAACAGGCTCTTGGCGATCGCGATCGCCGCGTAGGAGCACGAGCTCGACGCTGCACCCAGCCCCGTGGCGAGCGCGACGGGCTTCGGCCCAGACCCCGACAGCGACCTCTCGATCCGCTCTCGCGGGACCCACGCCTGCACGATGCCCGAGATGGCGAAGCCGAACACGAGCGCCCACCACACCTCCCACGCCATCAGGAACGAATCTCTGATTCCGTGCCAGATGACTTCGATCACGTCCATCACCGTGCTCGCGTCCGGGTCACAGCTCAACGCTACCATACCCCCCCGGGGTGTTCTGCTAGGATCGCACGCGTGGACACCAGCGAGGCGAAGACGCCCGTACGCGGCTACACGGCGAGCAAGGATCAACTGCAGAGACGGCTGCGGCGCGTCGAGGGCCAGGTGCGCGGCGTCGAGCGGATGGTCGAGGAGGACCGCTACTGCATCGACGTCCTAACGCAGATCGCGGCGGTCCAGGCCGCGCTCGACAAGGTGGCGTTGGGGCTGCTGGACGGCCACGCCCACACCTGCGTGACCGGTGCCGAGCCCGATCAGCGCGACGAACGCACGGCCGAGATGATGGCCGCGATCGGCCGGCTCATGCGCCACGGATAGCGCTCGCGGCCGGCCGCGGCCGGCCGCCCTGCGATCGCCGACCGCGACCGCTGGCCGTCGCGGCGGGGAGCGCCTCGCTCGGTGCGGGGCGCCCGATGTGGAACCCCTGGGCGAAGTCGACGCCGAGCTCGCGAACCAGCTCCAGCGTCTGCTCGTCCTCCACGCCCTCGGCGATCGTGCGCTGACCAAAGCCCGCGGCCAGCGCCACGATCCCGGAGATGACGGCACGCGATCGCTCGTTCACGGCGACGTCGCGGACGAAGTCCACGTCGATCTTCAGATATTGGATCGGGAGGTGCTTCAGGTAGGTCAAGGCCGCGTAGCCGGTGCCGAAGTCATCGAGCGCGAACTGACACCCGATCGCATCCAGGCGCTCGGCGAACCGCGTCGCGCCGATGATGTCCGCGACGACGGCCGTCTCGGTGATCTCGAAGGTGATCTGCCGCGGCTCGAGGCGATGGTGGCGCAGCGTGCCTTCGACCGTCTGCAGGAACGACGATCGTCCGACGGTGTGCGCCGAGACGTTGACGGTCACCGCGCGCCCGTCCGCAGCAATCCGTGCAGCCTGCTCGAAGACCCACTCGTCGAGAATCGTGATGTTGCCCCGCCGCTCCGCTGCCGCGAGGAAGGCGCTCGGGCCGATGATCGCGCCGTCGAGCGAGCGCATCCGCAGGAGCAGCTCCTCGAGCACGGTCGCCCCGCTGGCGAGGTCGACGATCGGCTGCGCGTACAAGAGCAGGCGCCCCGCGGCAATCGCGTCCTGCACCTCCACGACCAGTCCCACGTCCCGCAGCTCGTCTCGTACCTCGGCTTCCCTGGCCCGCTGGTCGGTGACATCCGCGAACACAGCCACAGCACCCAGGCCGTCGCCGCGATCGTCGAGGACGGGGTTTGCGCTGGTGCTCATCAGCCGATCGCCACCGGCCGTCTTGACACGCAGATCGACGTTGCGCACCACCTCGCCCCGCAGCGCGCGCACGATCGGCAGATCCGCGAGCGTCAGCGGCAGACCCTGTGGAGTGCGCGGGCGGACCTGCTCGATCCACGTGTTCGGATCTGCGCTGGAACCGTTCATTCCCATCAACTCGATCGCGCCGCGATTGAGATGCGTCAGCTCGCCATCGGCACCGCACGCGACGATCGCCACATCGACGCTGTCGAGCAGGACCTCGAGCAGGTTGTGCTCGCGGCGGAGCAGTTGCCGAGTTCGGCGCAGACGACCACCGGGGAGGGCGAGAGCCATACTTAAGCTTCGGCTCGCGGGGCGTTCTGGGCGATACCCCAGAGGGGTGATTTGTCAATCCCCCGCCCAGCGCCTAGTGGAACGATTTGTTCGAGTCCGTGGACTCCAACACTATTGCCACAAGCTGGGCGCGGGTGTGGGCGCCGGCCTTGGACATCGAGTTGCGCACGTGCGTACGCACCGTCTCGGGAGAGATGTGCAGGGAGCTGGCGATCTCGCGGGTCTCCTTGCCCTCCGCAATCAGTGAAACCACCATGCGCTCGCGGCCGGTGAGTGCAGGCGGGGGCGCCGGCGAGGTGAGCGCCGAGGCGGCAGCGTCGCGCTCGGCCAGCCGCACGTCGATCGCGAGGTTGCGGTCGTCGAGGAACTTCAGCCGCGCCGCGAGGTCGACGTGCGCGTCCGCTCCATCGGAGCGAATCGAGGCTCGCGCGTTGACGGGCTCGCCGGACTCGAGCGCGCGCAGCGTGGCCGCGACGACCGCCGCCAGATGTGGGCGCGGAGGGCTCATCGCGCTCACGCGATCGGCCGTGACAGCGCGGCCACGACGTGGTTGACAACGGTTCGCGCAAAGCCTTCGGTGAGCGGCGCGTGGCTGTGCAGCATGCGGTGGTAGAAGGGCGCGAAGAGGAGATCGAGCACGACCTCCTCGTCGGTGTCGGGGGAGATCTCGCCGCGCGCGACAGCGCGCGCGAGGATGCTGCGCCCCAGCTCGCGGCGGGGCTGGACGAACTTGGCGCGGTATTCCCCGGCGAACGCGGGATCGCTCTGCGCCCTGGCGATGAGCGCGGCAATCACGCGTCCGTAGGGCCTGCGCCCGAGCTGGCGAGTCCACCGGAGGGTCAGATCCAGCAGATCGTCGGTCAGCGAGCCACTGTCGTGGCTCTCGCCGCCCTCGGGCTCCCACTCGTCCAAGACCAGCTCCATCGCGAGGGTCTCCTTGGATGGCCACCAGCGGTAGATCGTCGCCTTGCTGGTGCCGGCGCGCTGGGCAACGGCGTCGAGGCTGATCGAGCTCAGGCCCTCCTCGAGCAGCAGCGAGCTCGTAGCCTGCAGGATCGCCTGGCGTGAGCGCTCGCTTCGCGGCCGCCCGCGGCGCCCGTCGTTCCCGCTTGTCCTGTTCGTGACCATTGCCGTACAGCATAACAGAAACGAGACGAGTCGTTTCGGTTATGCGTTTGGGCGTCGAACGTAACCTCGTGGCCGGCGCGAGGTAGTCGTGTTTGAGTGACCCGCCTGGAGCGCAACGTCAACATCGCGGCAGTCGTCGTCCCCTTTCTCGGGGTGATCGCCGCGGCCGTCCTGCTGTGGGAAAGCTTCTTCGGCTTACGCGATCTGGCGATCTTTGCGGTGATGTACGTCGGCACGGCCCTCGGCGTCACGATCGGCTTCCATCGGCTGCTGACCCACCGTGCCTTCCAGACACGGCCGTGGCTGCGCTATACGCTGGCGGTGCTCGGCTCGATGTCGGTGCAGGGGCCCGTGATCGACTGGGTCGCCGATCATCGCAAGCACCACACATTCACCGACGAAGACGGCGATCCGCACAGCCCCCATGCGGGACGCGGCGCCGGCCTCGGCGGCATGCTCGCGGGGCTCTGGCACGCCCACGTCGGCTGGCTGTTCGCGACCCACGGGCAGGCTTCCTCCAAGCGCTTCGCCCGTGACCTCCTCGAGGACCCCGTGATGCGACGGATCAACCGCTGCTTCCCGCTGATCGTCCTCGCGACGCTCGCGCTGCCGTTTCTCGCGGGACTGATCCTCAGTGGCGGCTCGCTCGTCGCCGGCGGACTCGGTGCGCTCGTCTGGGCGGGGCTCGTGCGGATCTTCCTGCTGCACCACGTCACCTGGAGCATCAACTCGATCTGTCACTTCTTCGGCCGCCGGCGCTTCGACACCGACGATCACTCCACCAACGTCTTCTGGCTTGCGCTGCCCTCGCTCGGCGAGGCCTGGCACCACAACCATCACGCGTTCCCGCAGTCGGCCTTCCACGGGCTCCGCTGGTTCGAGCTCGACCCCTCCGGCTGGCTGATCCTCGCGCTCGAGCGGGCAGGCCTCGCCTGGGACGTGGTGAAGGTCTCTCCCGAGCGCGCGCGCGCCAAGCTGCGCGAGTACGCGACGCAGTAACGCTCGCGCGAGCCGGCACGCAGCTCGCCTGCGGCGGGCTCAGCCGACGCGCACGCCGACCGGCGCGCCGAGGTTCCCGGCCGCGTCGCGCGCCTGGATCGTCAGCCGCGTCGTTCCTGCCGGCAGCGTCACGTTGCCCGTGAACGGGCTGCCGCCGGCGACCGGCACGAGCCCGAGCTGGACGAGCTTGCCGTTGGCGCGGGTGATGTAGGTGGCGGGCGTGCCGCAGGGGCCGTCGTCGCCCGGGGCGGTGAAGCTGAGGTGGTAGCTCGCGCCGCCCAACGGCGTCAGCGTGACGCTCGAAGCGGCGTTGGGCGGGGTGCCGTCGTGGTTGTAGTTTCCGCTGTCCTGCTGGTCGTGGCGGAACGTCGGCCACTGCGGCTGGCAGGCGGGCGCTTCGGTCTGCCACTGGAACAGGTAGCCCTCTCGCGTCATAACGGCCATGCGCCCGCTCCAAGCCAGCGCGGCGGGGGCCGCCAGCCAGCCACCCGTCACCTTCGGAAAGCCGGGGACGTCGAGGCCGCTGGCGCCGTCGTAGGCGTGCAGCAGCCCGAGGCCCGTGCCGGCGAGGATCTGGTTGCTCGGGAGCGAGGGGTCGAGCTTGGCGACGTCGTTGGAGGACAGGAACTGGTAGTCGTCGGTGACCGTCGGGAAGGCCGGCAGCGGCGTCCCTGTCGAGCCGTCGAAGGCGCCGATCAGGTGGTTGTAAGGGAAGTTCTGGCCGACCAGCAGCAGGTTCGCAGCCTGGCTGAGCGAGAGCTCGTACTTGACCACGTCCGGCGTGCCCGTTCCCAACAGGTCTCCGACCGAGGCGGACTCGAACAGGTTGAGCGCGCCGGTGCGATCGGTCGCGTCGGAGCCCGCGCCGAATGCCGCGGGGCCGGTCTGCTGCATCGTGCGCAGCACCTGGCCGGTGGGGGAGAGCTCCTCGAGGGCTCCGCCGGTGACTGAGGCGACGATCACGGTTTCGCCGCCGATCTTCGCGATCGCCGCGTCCTGGCCGGGACCGACGAGCGGCAGCACGTTCTGGATGATCCCCGGCATCGCAACGGGCCAGCCCGGCATGATCTTGCCGGTTCGCCCGTTGATCGCGTACAGGCGTCCACTCGACCCGGCCGCCGCCGCGGTGACGCCGGCGAAGCTGACGTCCGTGCTGTTTTCCGGCGCCCCGTAGACCTCGTTGCTGGCGACCACGATGTCGTCGTAGCCGTCGCCGTTGAGGTCGCCGATCGCAGGGTCGTTGATCGACTCGGCGACCATCGCGTGACCGGCCGCGACTTCGGCCGGGTCGATCAGCGCGACCGGGTAGCCCGCCACGGGCGTTCCGTTGGTCTTCCATGCGTAGAGGTGCCCGTCGAGGCTCGGCTCGACGATGTCCGGCTTCTTCGTGGGGCCTTCCAGGTGCGCAAGCGCGGGCGCCGCCAAAAAGCCACACTTGGGGTGGCTGGCGTCGCCCTCGAGCGCCGGGCCGCAGAGGGCCGAGCTCGAGGACACCGGGAAGCCCGCCACCGGCTTCCCGTTGCCGTGCCAGGCGTAGATGTGTATGCCCGCGGCGACGACCACGTCCTGTGAGCCGTTGCCCGCCAGGTCGGCGATCAACGGGCCACGCGGTGGCTCGCGCGGCAGTCCGAGCGCGGCGAGGCCCGGCGAGCCGGAGTGCCCGAGCGCGGCCGACTGCGTTTCGGTCTGCACCGGCCATCCGCGCAGCTCGCTCCCGTTGGGCTCGTACGCGTGCACCGTACCGTCCTCGCTGGGGACGATCAGCTCCTGCACGTTGTCGCCGTTGAGGTCGGCGTAGCGGGTGGGCGATTCGCCGCCCGAGCCGATGAACTTGGGAGTGCCCGCCACCAGCGATGGGTCGGTGAAGGTGTCGAACACCCGCCGGTCGATGCCCGTCAGCGGGATCCCCTGCCCGTTGACCTCGAGCTGGACGGTGAATTCGTGCTGGAACGGGTTCGGCTCGCCGGCCGCGAACGTCGGGCCGCCGGGGTCCGGCGGAACCACATAGCTCGCGAGCGCGCTGCGGATCGCACCCAGGTCGAGCGCGCCGAAGTCCGTCACGGTGCCGCTCGACTCGCCTTCGCGCAGCGTCGTCCACGACGACGGCGCCTGCCCGGGACCCCACATCAGCTTCCAGTGGAACTGGCCGCCGCTCGCGAACCTCGCCCGCGCCAGGCCGGTGACCTCGACGCTCGACCCGGTCAGGGGAGCGAACCAGCCGGGCGAGTCGATCGCGGCCTCCGGCGGGATGTCGCCGCTCACGACGGCTCCCACCGCGGCACCGACGTCGGCTCGTCCCCAGCCGAAGTGCGAGGTCCACTGCTCGTCTGCCGGCAGCGTCGGGTCGGCTCCCGGGTCGGCCAGGCCGGCCCCTGTCGTGTTGGGGCTCAGCACGCGCTCCGCCGTCTGCTCGAGCAGCTCGCGCGTCTCGTCGGGATGCAGCGCGATGCCGTGGTCGAGCCCCGCGCTCACCACGAGCGCGGCGGCCCCCGAAGCCTTGCTCGTGTTCACCGAGCCGGTCGGCCCCTGCATCGAGATCGAGCTCTTGCCGCCGTACTGGGTCGTGTTGGCGCCGCGGAAGAACGTGCTGACAGGCACGTTGGAGCCGACGCAGGCGGGCTGCTGGCTGAAGCCGCAGAGCTTCTCGCCTTCGACCCACTGGCTCGATTCCTGGCCGAGTCCTTCGCTGTCGGCGACAGTGCCCTGGATCAGCATCGCGTGGCCGTAGTTGCCCGGGTAGTTGTGATTCGCGGTGTTCAGATCGTCGCCGGAATACGTCTGCACGACGCCGTGGTCGTAGGCGTAGTTGGAGGCCGATTCTGCGAACGCGGAGTGGTACAGGCTGCCGTCGGCGCCCTCGATCACCTTGGCTCCGTTGTCGGTGGCGTAGACGATGCCGAGCGCGAAGGTGTTGCCGTCGGAGACAAACGTGTCCCAGACGCGGACCGGCATGATCTGGCAGTGGGGGCACACGCCGATCGAGCCTTCGCCGTCGTTGCCCTGCTCGGCCGCGTCGAGCGCCCTTCCCGTGCCGTGGTGGTGTGCGGCGAAGTAGCTCGAGAGGTCGGCCGGTTCGTTGTTGTTGTCGAAGAAGTTCCAGCCCGCGATGTCGTTGGCGAAGCCGTTGCCGTCGTTGTCGAAGTGCTGTCCGCTGACGCACTGGATCACCTGGTGGGTGCTGCCGTCGATCTGACAGTCGCCAAAGGCGTGGATGAGGTCCTGTGCGGTGATCAGCCCGGCCGGTCCGCGGCGGCCGGGGTAGGAGAGGCTGACGCGCGGGTCGGCGGCGTAGTCCTCGACGTTGATGACGCCGTCGCCGTTGCAGTCGAAGCTCGTGCACGGCGTTCCGTCGGAGTGCTCGGGATAGGGGAGCTCGCCGGTGTTGAGGTGGATCTGGTTGCGCAGCCCGCGCACGCTCCAGTCGATGCCGGTGTCGAGGATCGCGACGACCGCGTCGGGACGGCCGCGCTCGGCCTTCCAGGCGCCCGTCGCGTTGAAGCCGGCGACCATCGGCTTGCCGGCGTGCGGGCCCGCTGCGTAGACGGCGTTGGGCGTCAGCTGCGACGGGAAGCCGAACAGGTCGAAGCGCTCCGCGAACAGGTTCGACGAGCGATTCGCGGGGGGCTGCGCGGTGTCAGGCTCGGACTGGTCGAAGGTGGGGTCGTTCGGTGTGTCGGCGCGTTGCACGCTGCCGTAGCCGAACTGCTGAGCCGTTTCGTTCGAGCAGGGATCTTCGAAGCCGCCGCAGCTCGCCGCCAGGGCTCCGGCCGTCAAGGACCCCGTCACGATCAGCACTGCGCAGACCAGCAGCGAGCTGACCGCGGCGCCCGGCTTGGACATCAGCCGACGCCCCTGCCCACCCATCCGTCCGGCGCCTAGTCGCCGTGCGACGCTCAGCCATCCCATCACGGGCACCCGCCGTCCCCATTTCCTGCCGTCCCCACCATCCCAGAGTTTCGTTGCTACCCGCTCGCCGCGCGCACCAAACGCGCCCGGTGGCCGCGAGCAGCGACTGAGCGCCGAGCTCGCCGAGCCCGTAGCGTGTGCGTATGAGCCTGCACCCCCTCGCCGAGCGATTCGCGGCCGTCGCCGGCGAATACGAGCGCGGACGCCCCGAGTATCCGCCGGCGGTGACGGAGCTGCTCGCGGCGGAGCTGCGGCTCGACCCGGGCGCGCGCGTGCTCGATCTGGCGGCCGGGACGGGCAAGCTCAGCCGCGCGCTGCTAGCCGCAGGGCTCGACGTCGTCGCGGTCGAGCCGCACGCGGCTCTGCGCGAGGTTCTCGCCGAGCACATCGGCGCCGAGCGCGTGCGCGACGGCCGCGCCGAGCAGATACCGCTCGAGGACGGTGCCGTCGCGGCCGTCACGATCGCCGACGCCTTCCATTGGTTCGACCAGCTCGCCGCGCTCGCAGAGATTCGTCGCGTGCTCATCCCGGGCGGCGGCCTGGCGGTGCTTTCAAGCGTGCCGAACTGGCGCGGAGCCTCGTGGGCGCACGAGCTCGGCACGCTGATGTTCGCGCGGCGCCCGCAGCACCCTCATTTCGACGGGCCGCCGTGGGGCGAGGCTGTGGTCGCCGCCGGTGGCTGGAGCGCTCCTCGCGAGCTGCGCGTCACCGTGAGCCAACCCGCCAGTCCGTCGCAGATCGTGGACTACGTGGCGTCGATGAGTTGGATCGCGGCGCTGGCCGAGGGAGAGCGGACCGAGCTGCTGGGCCAGGTTCGCGCGGTCGTCGAGGCCGGCGAGACGCCAGCCGAGATGCCCGTCGCGGTCGTCGTCGGCCTCACCGAGCTGCTGTAGTCCTGCCCGGCGGGCGCTCATCGCTCCTCGACGGGCAGGCCGTGGACGCCGGCGATGCACGCCTCCGGCACGGGCAGCGCGAGCGCCACGGTGAGCTGCCCGCGCGGCAGGCACAGTGCGTGCAGCGTCCAATCAGTCGGCTCCTGCGCGCCGGGCATCTCGCGCAGCCGCAGGGGGCCGCTCGGGTCGGGGTCGACCACGACTCCGTGCATCGGCTCGCTGAGGCCGCTGCCGAGCGCCTTGAGGACCGCCTCCTTCGCGGTCCAGCAACGCAGGAAGGCGTCGGTCGCGAGCTCGGCGGGCAGCGCGGCGATCGCTGCCGCCTCGTCGGGATGAAAGTGACGGGCGGCCAGACGCAGCGGCGATGTGCGCGTTCGCGCGGACTCGACATCGACACCGACCGTGCGGGCGCGGGCGAGGGCGATCACGGCGGTCGCGCCGCGGTGGGAGACGTTGAACGAGAGCTCGGTTGCGGCCGTCAAGCGCGGCTTGCCGTGTGCGCCCAGCTCCAGCGGGACGGCCTCGGGCCGGAGGCCGAGCGCCGCGCCGAGCACGAGCCGAAGCGCGCTGCGGCGCGCGGCGTAGCGGCGAGCAAGCTGTGGTGAGCGCAGCCGGGCGAGCCATGCGCGCTCGGGGGCGTCGAGCAGGGCGGTGCTGACCGGCATGCGATCGAGCGCGACCAGCCACACTCGCGGTCCGTGCTCGAGCTCGACCGAGCCGACCGAGAGCGACGGCGAGCTCACCGTCAGGTGCGGCTCGCGCTCGCCGTCGGAGTACGCTCGAACACGAGCCGGCGGTGGCTGAGCAGCTCGCGTTCGAAGCAGACCTTGTTGGCCCCGACTCCCGAGGTGAACGCGAGGCGGAAGTCCGCGCTCCGCAGCCAGCGCGGTACGAGCTGGAGCTTGAGCAGGGTCTTGCGCAGGCTGCGGGCCCCCGTGCGCTTGCTCCACTCGCTGATCGTCTGGATGTAGTCGAGACGGCCGTCGGAGCTCGACACGAGGGAGAAGCTCGGCTCGGCCGAACGCACGACCTGGGCCTCGTCGAGCGGCAACCACGAGCCGGGAAACTGACGTTGCAGCAGCGCCAGATACCACGCATCTGAGTCCCGCGGCGCGTGGATGTCGACCTCGTCGACGGGGATCATGTTGGGCCCGAAGATCATCGTCTGCAGGTAGAAGCGTCCGCCTGGCGCCAGCACCGCGGCGACGCGTTCGAACAGCGATCTGTAGATCTCCTCCTGAAGGCCGGCGCGGTACTCCTCGACCGAGCAGAAGTGCTCGAACGCGCCGAGGCTCGCAACGGCGTCAAAGGCGCCGAAGCTGGCGCGCTCCAGCCGGCGGGCGTCGAACAGGTGCACATCGAGGCCGTGCCGCCGGCAGGCGGCAAGCTGCGCGCGCGAGAGGGTGACGCCGACGCCGCTCGCGCCGCGGCGGCGGATGAAGTCCAGCAACGGACCCCAGCCGCAGCCGAGATCGAGGACGCGCCGCCCGGGGGAGATCCCGATCTGCTCCGCCACGTACTCGTGCTTGCGCCGCTGCGCCTCCTCGAGGCTCAGCGAGAAGTCGCCGTCGTACTTGGCTCCGCTGAAGTCCGCGAGCTCCCCGAGACTGAGGCGGAAGACACGATCCGTGAGCGAATACGTGAAGTCGATGTCATGGCGATCGGCGATCGGCCCACCGTATCCGCAATACCGGACCGGGCACGATTTCGGCACGTGACAATCGCGTGACCTGGCGCCCGAGCATCACGATCGAGGTCGGTGCCGAGGAGCGAGCATCACGATCGAGGTCGGTGCCGGTGCCGAGGAGCTGCCGATGCCCGCGCGGGCGCTTTCTCAGGAGGCCCCCGCTTCCGCGACGCGACGCTTGAGCTCGCCGGGGCGCCCGTTGACGAAGATGGCGCGCGTCGCCGCCTCGACCGGTCCCCGGATCACCATCCCCAGCAGGCGCCCGGGATCGGCGTCCAGCTCGAAGGTCGCGCGCGTGCGTCCGCCGCCGAGGTCCTCGAGCAGCCAGGCGCCGTCGACGGACTTCATGTCGCCCTGCACCTGTGTCCAGCTGAGACGCTCGGGGGCGGCGTACGTGAAGCGCACGCGCGCCTTGATGCGCCTCAGCTTGATGTCGTTCTCCGTTTCCACGAGCGTCGCGCGACCCTGATCGTCGCGCTCGAGAGCGCTCATCGCGTCGAGCCCGCCCTGCCACTCGGGCGCGCTCAGCACGTCCTCGACGACCGCCCACACCTCCTCGCGGGACGCCTCCATCTCGCTGCTCGCAGTTCCGCCCAAATGTGCCATCGCGACCTCCGTTGCTGTCGTGGAAACCGGCACGGTAGCTCGCACGCTGATCGCGGGGGCGCCGGAGGGGCTGCCGGCGCGCGCGCCGCACTCCGCCGCGAGCGCGGCGACGCAATAATCGCGGTCGGCTCCTGCGATGCGGCCGTGAGCAGACCTCGTGGACGATCCGATCTTCTTCTCCTCTCCTGGTGCGTGGCGGGCGTGGCTCGAAGCGCATCACGAGCGCGAGTCCGAGGTGCTCGTCGGCCTCCACAAGAAGGTCGCCGACCCTGCCGCGATGTCGTGGTCGCAGGCCGTCGAGGAGGCGCTCTGCTTCGGCTGGATCGATGGTGTTCGGCGCCGGATCGACGAGCGCCGCCACTCGATCCGCTTCACGCCGCGCCGGACCCCCAGCACGTGGAGCGCGGTCAACATCGACAAGGCCGAGCGGCTCATAGCCGCGGGGCGCATGCGCCCCGCGGGGCTGCGCGCGTTTCGCGCACGCAGCGAGGCGCGATCGCGCATCTACGCGTTCGAGCAGGACGCGGTCGAGCTGCCGCCGGATGCGCTGCGACGGCTGCGCGCGAATGCCGACGCGTGGAGCTTCTGGGCTTCGCGGCCCGCCGGCTACAGGCGCGTGGCGGCATGGTGGGTGATCTCGGCGAAGCGCGCAGAGACACGCGAGCGACGCCTGCAGACCCTGATCGAGGATTGCGCCGCCGGTCGCCTGATCAAGTCGCAGCGGCGTGCGTGAGGCTTGGCATCTCGCGTCCTGCGCGCGGTCAGCCCGGCGTCGCCGGCGGCTGCGCAGCCGCCAGATAGAGCACGGCAAGCGTCCGCGCCACCGCGCCAACGGCCTCATCGGGCGGCAACAGCTCGGGGTGGTGCAACGGGCGGCGCACGAAGCCGGGTGCGCCGTCGAGGCCGACGAAGGCCATCGCCAATGGCGCGAGGCCGCCGAGGAAGGCGAAGTCGTCCGATCCGCACGAGCGCCACTCGGGCGCCGTCCTCAGCCCGGCGTCGAGGAGCATCGAGCGTGCGCGGGCGACGACTCCGGCGTCGTTCTCGAGCGCCGGCTCGCCGCTGGTCAGGGTGACGCGACCGCGACAGCCGCTCGCCGCAGCGGTCCCGACGACCACCTCCTCGACGAGCCGGCGCAGCGCGGCCCGGTCCTCGGGGAGATGCGCGCGGAGTGCCCCGCGGGCCCGGGCGCTCGCCGGAATCACGTTCTCCGCGGTCCCGCCCTCGAGCAGGCCGATCGTGAGCACGGCAGGATGCAACGGGTCGATCCGCCTGGCGAGCTGCGCGTGGAGCGCCACGATCACCCCGGCGAGAGCGAGGATCGGATCGCGCCCGCGATGGGGATAGGCGCCGTGCGAGGGCTCACCCTCGATCACTATCTCGATCGCGTCGCAGGACGCGTTGACGACGCCGGGGTCGAGGGCGACGCTGCCCCAGGGCAACTCCGGATGCACGTGCGCCGCGACAATCGCGCCGACGCCGAAGCGCGCGAGCTCGCCGCGAGCGAGCTGCTCGGCGCCCGACGGATAGGCCTCCTCGCTGGGCTGAAAGACGGCGAGCAGCGGGGCGGGCAGCTCCTCCGCAAGCGTGGCCGCCGCGCGGGTGAGCGCTACGAGCGCCGCCATGTGCACGTCGTGGCCGCACGCGTGCATGACCGTGCCGCGCGCGCTGAAGCTCGCCCCCGTGCGCTCCTGCAGCGGGAGCCCGTCGAGCTCCGCGCGCACCGCAACCGGCGCTTGGGAGCCTGCGCCGACGAGCGCGGCGAGCCCCGTCGCGGCGACCGTCACAGGGGCGAGCGGAAGCTCGCCGGCGACGCTCGCCGCGGTCTGCTGCTCGGCGTGGGCGAGCTCCGGTGCGCCGTGCAAACGGTGACGCAGCTCGACCGCGCGCGCCAGCTCGGGCTCGAGCGCCGTCAGCAGCCGCGCGAGCAGCTCAGTAGATGGCGGCATATCGCCGGCAGTTCTCCTCGAGCTCGCGGCCGCTCGCCGCGTCGATCTCGGCTCGCTTCACGCTGATGTAGGCCTCGTAGAGCAGCGGTCCGAGCCACGCGCGCGCGGTGTCGTCCGCGGCGAGTGCCTCGAGCGACTGCTCGAGTGAGGACGGCAGCGCGCCGACGCCGTAGCGCTCGGCATCGGCCGCGTCCAGCTCGGCCGGGTCGCGGTCGAGGATCGGCGGCGCCGGCAGGCGCTCACGGATGCCCTCGAGGCCCGCCAGCAGGATCGTCGCGAGCGCGAGGTGGGGGTTGGCCGTCGCGTCGGCGCCGCGGTACTCCAGGCGCAGCTGCCGTTCAGCATCCCCGCCGCCGAGAGTGACGAGAGGGGGGATGCGCAGGAGCGCTTCGCGGTTTCGCTCGGCGAGGCACACGGCGCCCGCGCTCCAGCGGTGTGGCGTCAGGCGCGCCGCCGAGATCGGGCTCGCGGCCGTGAGTGCGCTCAGCGCGCGAGCGTGGCGCAGCACGCCGGCGGCGAACTGCTCGCCGAGCCGGCTCAGGCAGCACGCGCGCGAGGCGTCGTAGAGCAGCGAGCGCCCGCCGGCGTCGAGCAGGCTGATGTGCAGGTGGACCCCGTTGCCTGCCTGCGACGGGTCGAGCAGGGGCACGAACGTCGCGCGCGTATCGAGGCGGCGGGCGACGTCGCGCACGACCTCCCTGAAGACGACGCTGCGGTCCGCGCTCGCGAGGCCCTCGGCGGCGGCGAGCGGGATCTCGAACTGATGGGGCGCGTACTCCGCCAGGAAGCGCTCGGGCTCGACGCCGGCGGCGAGCAGCGAGCTCATCACGCGGGTCGCAAACGGCGCGGCGCGGCGCTGCGCCTCGAGCGAGAACGCAAGCGCCGGGGGCGCGTCGAGAAGCAGCTGGAACTCGTGCTCGAAGCTCGCCAGCACGCGCGCTCCGAGTTCGCTCTCCAGCAGCGCGAGCGTGTCGCGCAGGAAGCTGCGCGGGCAGGCTGCCCATGGGCGTCCGTCGGTCTCGACGATGTCGCAGAGGATGAAATCGAGCGCGCTCGCGCCGTCGTCCTCGACTCGCACACGGGTGGCCACGTCGGGCAGCAGCCGAAGATCGCCGGTCGAGCCGAACGGGTTCGGCTCGGCGATCGGCCCAAAGGGCGTGAGCGCGTGGTTGGCGGGTACCCAGCTGACGCCCTCGGCCAGCCCGTCATCGAGCGCCGAGGAGAGCAGCGCGCGGCCGCGCACGATCGCGCCGAGGTCGCAGCAGACCAGCGCGACCAGCTCGTCGGCGCTCACGCCGGGCGCTCCTGCACGATCGTTCCGTTGTCCCAGATCTCCGCGCGCAGGCCCAGCTCGTGCGCGCCCACGCGCACGGCGGCGGCGTCGCCGGTGCAGACCACCGCGAGCATCCCGCCGGCGGGCATGTCGGCACGCTCGAGCGCTGCGGCGAGGCGCTCCTGTGGTTGCACGTGGACCCCCCGATCGCCGAGCGAGGGGTAGGTGTCGGCAATCGCGTAGAGCACTCCGCCCGGTCCCTGGACGCGCCCGAACACGCAGGCGAAATGACCGACCCGCCAATCTGGAGCCGGCCCCTTCCCCTCACCGTCGAGCAGGTACCCGAGCAGCTGTCCGACGCTCGCGTGCGAGCCCCACAGGTGGTGGGTGGCGAAGTTCGCGATCAGCGTCGCGGAGCGAAGCTCGGCGGCAAGCTCGAACAGGCCTGCGAGCGTCGCGTCGTTCCACGGTCCCGCCAGGGGGATCGCCGCGAGCGCTCCCGCCGAGAGCGCTTCGATCGCCTCGCGCACGCCGCCGGCCGTCGTGCCCGAGAGATCCGACTCCTCGATTTCGGGAATCGCGAGGCGATAGTCGCGCCGGCCGGCCTCGCCGAGTGGCAGCGTGCCCGGATCGCGGACCGGGGAGATCACGCTGCCGGCGGCGAGCGCGACGGCATCCTGGTCGAGCGGGCCGGCACCCTCGCCGTCGGCGGTGATACCGGCCGCGCCGAGCGCCAGCGCGCCGCAGAAGGCGCCGCACAAATCATCGCGCTGGGGCAGCTCGTGGGCATGCAGCGCCAGCAGGCGCCGCGCTCCCGGCAGCAGCGTCAGCTCGATCGCGGCGTGCCCGGCCATCGGCTCAATATACGGCCGCGCACAGTGCACGGCGGGCGCGTACGCTTGGCGAGGACGCCGATCCGTGTTCCCGACCGAAAGGACGCGCTGCGATGAGCTGGGACTTCTCGACCGACGCCGACTACGAGGCGCAGCTCGAGTGGATGCGCGAGTTCGTGCGTCGCGAGATCTGGCCGCTGGAGGCGATCTGGCACGAGCTCGGCATCGACGGGCTGACGGCCGCGCTCGCTCCGCTGCAGGCCGAGGTCAAGGAGCGTGGCCTGTGGGCGACGCACCTCCCGCCCGAGCTCGGCGGCCAGGGCATGGGCCAGGTTCGCCTCGGTCTCATGCACGAGGTCCTCGGCACCTCCCCGATCGCCCCACTCGCCTTCGGCAACGCGGCACCGGACTCCGGCAACTCCGAGATCCTCGCGATGGCCGGCACGCCGGAGCAGAAGGATCGCTGGCTGCATCCGCTGCTCGCGGGCGATTTGCGCAGCGCGTTCAGCATGACCGAGCCCCACACGGCGGGCTCGGACCCGACCCAGCTGCAGACGCGCGCGGTGCGCGACGGCGAGCACTGGGTGATCGACGGGCACAAGTGGTTCTCCTCGAACGGGTCGATCGCCGACTTCCTGATCGTGATGGCGGTCACCTCGCCGGACGCGCGGCCATCCCAGCGGGCCTCGATGTTCATCGTCCCGGTCGACACGCCCGGCGTCGAGATCCTCCGTGACGTTCCAACGATGGAGCATCCGTGGGAGCAGTTCGGCGGGTACGGGGGGCATTCGGAGATCCTCTACAACGAGGTGCGCGTCCCGGCGCAGGCTCTGCTCGGCAGCGAGGGGGAGGGCTTCGTGCTGGCCCAGCAGCGGCTGGGGCCTGGTCGCATCCACCACTGCATGCGCTGGCTGGGAGTCGCGCGTCGCGCCTTCGACATGATGTGCGAGCGCGCCACCTACCGTCACGCACACGGCTCGCTGCTCGCGCAAAAGCAGACCGTCCAGAACTGGATCGCCGACAGCGCCGCCGAGATGCAGGCGGCGCGTCTGATGACTCTGCACGCCGCCTGGGTGATGGACACGCAGGGACACGGCGCCGCGCGCACGGACGTGGCGCTGATCAAGTTCTACGGCGCGCGGGTCCTCCACGACGTCGTCGATCGCGCCCTGCAGGTGCACGGGTCGCTCGGCTACTCGACCGACCTGCCGCTCGAGCAGATGTACCGCTTCGCGCGTGCCGCGCGCATCTACGATGGCCCCGACGAGGTCCACCGCCAGTCGGTAGCCCGCCATCTGCTGGCCGGCTACGAGCCGCCCGCCGACGGCGTCCCGAGCGAACACCTGCCAACCCGCCGTGCGCAGGCGCGCGAGCGCTTCGCCCACCTGCTGGACGCCGTCACCGCGAACGACTGACGCCGCTGAACAGCCACGGTGCGCGCCGGCCGATCAGCTCGCCGGCGAAGCGCTTTCGCGGGCCGTAGACGACCCATGTCGTGTCGACCGCGCCGAAGTACTCGACCAGGCGCAGCTCGTCGGGGTGTTCGCAGGCGTGATGCACGTGCGTCAGCCCGGCGTCGTAGGCCCCCGCAAGCAGGTTGCGGGCCACGACCGGCTTGGACGGCTCGTCGATGATCGTCTCCCAGCCGCTCAGGTCGAGATAGCCGCGCGTGGCGGAGACGATGCCGAGGCTCCGTGGCGCCGCGACGTCGGTGCGCGCGAGCAGGCCCAGCTCCTTGGTCGGGTAGATGAACGTGTCCACGACGAACACCTCCGTGTGGAAGCGCTCCGTCACGAGGTGCACCTGGACGTGGGCGCTGCACTGCACGAGGAACGTGTTCGCACGCTCGCGCACCCGCCCGATTGCGTCGAGCAGGTCGCTCACCAGCTCGATCTCGAACGAGCTGATGCCCTGGTACTCGAGATAGTGGAGCACGGCGTTCTCGTGGCAGGTCCCCGACGGCCCCAGCGTGACGAACGTCGGGGCGGCCCTCGCCGCCGGAGCGCTGGGCGAGCCTCGAGCGCTCATTGGCGGCCTTGGGCTCCGGGCGCGTTGCCCGCGTGCGGCCCGTCAACCGCGCCGGTTGGTGCGCCGATCAGCGCGTCCTCCATCCTGCACGTCGCGGCAATCAGCAGCTCGAACAGCGCCGCCGTGAAGTCGGGTGGCAACGCCAGCTCCGCGCCGCGTGTGACGTAGCGCTCGCGCACCTCGGTCACCCGCTCGGGCTGCAGCATCGGGATCCCGCTCGTCCGCTTGAGGGTCGCGATCTCCCGGCAGGTCGCAAAGCGCTCGCCCAGCAGCCGCGTGATCTCGTCGTCGAGCTCGTCCAGCCGCCGACGGAACGGGTCGAGCGCGCTCACGAGAGAACAACGCGCATGCGCGGACCGAGCGCGACGAAGCCGCTGGCGCGATAGAAGGCCTCGGTCGCCGCGATGCCGGAGAAACTGGGGCGCGGCAGCCCCACCTCGACGCGCTCGCATCCCTGCCGGCGCGCGAGCGCGACCAGCGCGGCGAGCAGTCCGGCGCCGATCGCGTGGCCGCGCCAGGACCGCTCCACCCACAGGTCCTGAATCAGGGCGTAGCGGCCGGGGACGTGGATCGCCAGCTGCCAGCTGGCAGCCAGAACCCCAACGACGACCTCGGCGGAGTCCGCCACGAGCACGATGCCGTCGCGCGGGCTGTCCAGCAGCTCGCGCACGGCCGCCAGCATCGCTGCCACCGGCGCCGGTGTCCCGCCGAGCTCGACGACGAGCTCGCGCACGGCGACGGCGACGGCTGCGGTGTCGCCGTGCTCGGCCGGGCGCACGAGCCAGTCGCGCGCTCCGCGCGCCTGCGCCGCGGGCTCGCGTTGCTGCGCAGGTTCGCTCACGCGGCCGCCGCCGCGCGCGCGGGCTCGAGCTCGATCGTCCACGCCTCGGGGGCGTCGCTCCCTGTCACGGTTCTCGCAATCGCGCGCATCGGCGCGCGCGCCTTCAGCAGCACCTCGTCGAACTCCTGCTCGGCGTCGGACTGCATCACGATCGCCCCGCCCGCGCCGATCGTCGTCGCGCCCGGGCGCATCACAATCGTGCGGATCACAATGCTGAGATCGACGCTGCCGTCGAAGCCGAAGTAGCCGAGCGCGCCGGAATAGATCCCGCGAGCCTCACGCTCGATGTCGTCGATGATGCCCATCGTGCGCAGCTTCGGCGCACCCGTCATCGAGCCGCCGGGGAAGCACGCCCGCACGCACTCCACCGGCGACCGCTCGGGCTCGAGTGTCCCGGTGACGGTCGAGACCAGCTGATGCACCGTCGTGTAGGCCTCGACGACCATGAACCGAGGGACGCGCACCGTGTCGAGCGCACAGACGCGGCCGAGGTCGTTGCGCAGCAGGTCGACGATCATCAGGTGCTCGGCGAAGGTCTTCTCATCGCCGAGTAGCTCGGCGCGGCGAGCCTCGTCGAGGACCGCATCTGATGACCGCGCCGCGGTTCCCTTGATCGGGCGCGCCTGCACCCGGCGCTCGCGGTCCACCGCCAGGAAGCGCTCCGGCGAGGAGCTCAGCACGGCGAGATCTCCGAGTCTCAGGTAGGCCGCGAACGGAGCGGGGTTGCTGCGCCGCAGCTCGCGATAGAGAGCGAACGGAGCGGGGTGCGCGTCGCAGTGGATCTGGTCGGTCAGGCAGATCTCGTAGGACTCCCCCGCGCTCAGCGCCGCGTGGCAGCGGGTGATGTCGGCGAGGTACTGCTCGCGCCCTCGCCCGCTGCGAAAGCGGACCGGCGGCCGCGCGCGCTCGGGCGCGCGCTCGCCCGGCGCCGGTGCGCCGGGCTGTCCCGCGAGCGTCTCGCGCAGCACCCGCTCGGCCTGCTCGAGCCAGCGCTCGGCTTCGGCGTCGTCGGCCGCGTCGCACAGCGCCACCAGGTGGGTGCGGCGCCTCAGATGGTCGATCGCGACGACGCGGTTGGCGAGCATCAGCACCGCGTCGGGCACGGCGGAGCGGTGTGCGTTGGGCGAGCCGCAGTCGGCCTTGCACTCGTAGCCGAGATAGCCGACGTAGCCGCCCACGAGCCCCGGGGGGAACGCCGGCGGCGCCTCCACGGTGTGCCTGTCGAGCTCGCGCTGGAGCACCTCGAAGATCGAGCCGGTCTCAACCGTTCTGTCCCCGTCGCGGCGGAGGGTGACGCGCCGGCGCTCGACGTCGTACTCGATCACGCAGCTGCGCGGTCCCATCGTCGTCCCCATGAACGAGCGTTGCGAGAGCGCCGTCGGCGCGTCCGCGCTGTCGAGCCAGAAGGCGTGCTCGCGCGTCCCGAACAGCCGCTCGAACAGCGTCTCCGCCGGGGGCTCGCCCGGCACCGAGCGCGTGCGTAGGCGCAGCCGGGCGCCACCCCGGCGGCGCGCGGCTGCCCGCGGCCTCGTTGGTGGCAGCCGCCGTCGCTCGCTGCGGCCCCGACGCCCTGAGTTGTGCGTTTGGGCGAGCGCGTAGAAGTTCTCGACCAGCCGGCGCCCGTGGTCGGTCGCGATCGACTCGGGGTGGAACTGCACGCCCCAGATCGGGCGGCGCGTGTGCTCCAGCCCCATCACCACGCCCTCGTCGGTCCACGCCGTGACGCGGCCGTCGGGGCCGAGATCGCCGGCGACCGCCAGCGAGTGGTAGCGAACGACCGAGAAGCCCTGCGGGATGCCGGCGAACAGACCCGCGCCGTCGTGGCGGACGCTGCTCAGGCGACCGTGCATGATCACCGGCGCGCTCGCCACCGTCCCGTCGAGCAGGTGCCCCAGGCCCTGATGGCCGAGGCAGACCCCGAGAACGGGTATCTCGCTGAGCCGCAGGATGTCCGCGCACACGCCGAAGTCGTGCCAGCGCTCCGGGCGTCCGGGCCCGGGCGAGAGCACGATCGCGTCGAAGTCCCAACGCGACAGCGCTGCCCACGAGACGACGTCGTTGCGCACGACGATCGGCTCCTCGCCGGAGACCGCCGCGAGCAGGTGCAGGACGTTGTAGGTGTAGGAGTCGTAGTTGTCGATCAGCAGCGTGCTCACGAGCCGGCCTCGAGACCGAGTCCGCGGGCGCTGCGGTCGAGCAGGGTGTGCACGACGCGTTCGACGGCTTCGCTGCGCTCGCGCTCGACGTACCACTGCGAGAGGTGCTTGAGGTAGTGCGCGAGCGGCCTGACGTCGAGACGTTGCGCCGCCAGGCGCAGATAGCGCCTGTACAGCTCCGACTGGAGGACCGCGAAGCGATAGTCGCGGTCCTCCGCCGGCCGCTGCTCGCGGGCAGTTCCGCGGCTGTGGCGCGCACGCGCGCGGACGAGGTCCCATCCCAGGCTCTCCCGCTCGCACAGCAGCCTGTCCGGGTCGAAGTCCATGTCCGGCGCGGGCGCATGGGGCAGGAAGTAGCCGAGCACGATCTGCGCGGCGATGCGTTCGGGGCGGGGATGCCCGCGGCGCGCCTCCCGTCGCTGTGGATCGGCGTCGATCTGCGCGTCGAGCCATTCGAGGAGCTCGTCGATCAGGAGCGCGCCCGCGCTGGAGCTCACCGCACGCTCGCGGCTGGAGACCATCCCGTGGAAGATGCTGCGGCCGGGGTGAAAGCCGCCGTTGAGCTCCGGCCTCAGCTCGGCTGCGAGCTTGCGGATGCTCGTCACGTGCGATACCCACTCCGAGCCGGTCACCTGCAGCGAGCTCATGCCGTCGAGCTCGGGCCCCGTCAGCGCGTAGGTGAGCGAGCGCATGTGCTGCGTAGAGAGCCCGTCGGCACGCACCAGCGCCAGCTCCGCGAGCTCCTGCAGGCCGGTCTCGTACACGATCACGCCGTCCTCGCGGCGGCGCAGGACCCCGCTGCGCACGCCCAACTCGGTCAACTCGGCCGTCTCGGCGAGGTAGTCGGACTCGAACAGCACGCGGTCGAACGCGATCCCCAGCCACGCGAGCGTCTTGCGCTGCCCGGCGATCACCCAGGCGCGTGTCTTGTACCAGAGCTCGACCGCCTCGCGCTCGCCCCGCAGCACCCGCTTGATCACCTCGTCGGCCGCGTCGCCGTGCACCAGCGTCTCGCGCGAGAGCGAGTCCTCGGCCTGCTCGGCCTGGCCCGCGGCGAGCGAGCCGGTCGCGGCGACGTACTCGGCGTAGCACATGCCCACGAAGTGGTCGCTCTTCTCCTCGCCATGCGACCACCCCTGAGCGGCGCGGCCGCTCTGCACAACCCCGGCGATCGCCTCGCCCATCGCCCGGCCCATGTCGGAGATGCGGCTGCGCCGCTCGACCTGAGCGCCCGCCTGCGCGAGCGCCGAGGCGAGCGCGTTGCCGATCGCGAGGTTGCGTAGATGCCCGACGTGCAGCGCCTTCGTCGCGTTGGCGTCCCAGAACTGCACGGAGAGCCGCTGTCCCTGCGCGAGGTCGGAGAGCTCCGCCTCGCAGCTGCCCCCGGCCTCCAGCGCCGCGCCGGCGAGCTCGACCCACTCGTCGGCGAGCCGCAGCCTGACGGCGTCGCCGTCGCGGATTACGCTCGCGGCCCATGGCTCGCGCTCGATCCGCTGCAGGGCCGCCACAGAATCGGCGTCACCGCGCCAGTCGGCGGCGCGCGGGATGAGCTTGATGTCGTAGTCGCGCTGGGGGCGGCGCGGCGCCCGCGCGGCCCATCGAGCCGGCGTGCCGCTCTCGATGGCGAGTTCCTCGAAATAGTCGAACAGGTTCGCGGTCATGTCGCGGCGATGATGTTGTGAAACACCATGCACCAGCCGGGGCTCGAACCCGGATCGCCGGTGTTTAAGACCGGCCCTTTCACCGATTAAGGTACTGGTGCGCATCGAGCTGGCTTGTCCGCCGGCGTGTTACCCGCGGGCCCGTATTGGTGAGTGACAATCACCAACGTCTCGATTATGCTAATTCGCACGGACTCACCCAGTCAAGGTGAATCGCGCCCCGGGAGCTGATTTGGCGCGCGCAAAAGCCCTGAAATCCGCGTACAACGGCGGATCGCTTACGAGAGAGACAATCCGAGCGAACATGCAAAAGAGAGAAACATGCGCCACATCGGCAGAGTCGGAGACATGACGGGCTGGAGTGACGGTGAAAGGCGGGCGAATGACGGTGAAAGGCGCGCCCGTCTGGACTCGCCGCTGCCGCCCGGTCCGCGCACGCCGAGCGAGCTGCAGGCGCTCGCGTGGGCGCTCCGGCCACTCCCGGTGATGGAGCGCTGCCGCCGTCGCTACGGCGACATCTTCACCCTGCGCGTGCGTCGCGCGCGGCCGTGGGTGTTCGTGACCCGTCCGGAGCACGTCAAGCAGGTGTTCACGGCCGATGCCGCGCTGATGGGCGCCGCAGCCGGGGACGCCAACCCCCTGTTGGCGCCGCTGCTCGGTCCCCGTTCGCTGATGCTCGAGGACGAGCCTCGGCATCTGAGCGATCGCCGGCGGATGCTGCCCGCCTTCCACGGCGAGCGCATGCGGGCATACGGCGAGATGATCGTCGACGTCGCTGCCCGGGAGATCGAGCGCTGGCCGATCGGCGAGCCGTTCGAACTGTGGCCCCGCATGCAGGCGATCAGCCTGGAGGTCGTGATGCGCGCGGTGTTCGACGAGATGGCCGGTGAGCGCCGCGATCGCCTGCGTACACGGCTCCTCACGCTGACCGAGCGGACCAATGACCGGCATCGCCTCGCGCTGCTCGCAGCCGTCGGCTCGCGCTCGATCACCTCCGCGCCCCGGTTTCGTGCGGCAATGCGAGCGGTCGAGGAGGTCGCGATGGCTGAGGTCCGCGAGCGTCGCGCCGCGCCGGACGCGCGCGGACGCGAGGACCTGTTTGCGCTGCTCGAGCGAGCCCACGACGAGGACGGCGAGCAGATGAGCGAGCAGAAGGTGCGCGACGAACTCCTCACGCTGCTCTCCGACGGACCGACCGCGACCTCGCTGGCGTGGGCGTTCGAGCGGCTGCTGCGCCACCCCGACAAGCTTGCGCGTCTGCGCGAGGAGGTGCTCGCGGGTGACGGCGAGGAGTATCTCGACGCGGTCGTCAAGGAGACGCTGCGGCTGTGCCCCGCCGTGCCCGTGGTGATGCGGCGGCTGCTCGAGCCGATGGAGCTCGGCGGCTTTGCGATTGCGCCGGGCACGATCGTCGCACCGTGCGTGTTCCTGATGCACCGCGATCCCGACATCTACCCGCGGCCGCTGAGCTTCGAGCCGGAGCGCTTCCTGGCGACGCCCGCCACGACGTATACGTGGATTCCCTTCGGCGGCGGGGTGCGTCGCTGCGTGGCGGTCGTCTTCGCCCAGCTCGAGATGAAGCAGGTGATCAGGACGGTTCTGCGCGAGGTCGACCTGCGCGCTGCCGGTACGCGCTCGGAGGGCGCGAGGCGGAGCTCGGTGTCATTCGCGCCCGACGCAGGCGCACGCGTCGTCGCCTCCCGCCGGCGCGGCGCTCGCCCGGCAGCTGCGACCGGCGCTTGAGCCGCCGGTGCATCTAGGCTGAGGTCATGGCCGCCGATGCCAAGCTGCGCCAGAGGTTCGATCCAGCCGCGTTTCAGAGCTTTCGCTTCACCTCCAGGGAGCTGGATGCGCACGGGCACGTGACCCTCCGTTACGCGCTCGACGACGAGGTCGTGTTCGTCGAGGAGCTCGACCTGCCGGTCACCGGCGAGCTGGCCGACCGCGAGCTGGAGCGGGCTGACGGGTTGCTCTCGCTGCTGCACTGGGTCGCGGGCGTCAGCTACTACAAGACCGCCGCGCCGGCGCAGGTGCTGTGCGAGGGCGGCGCTCCGTCGCCGGCCGTGGCCGCGCTGCTCGAGGCCCTCTACTCAGAGGGCCTCGGCGAGTTCGCCTACACCAACGCGCTCGCCGAGCTGCCGCGCCCTCGCTTTCCACGGACAGCCGTGAGGGCACGGGGGGCTGGGTCGGGCCGGGACGCGGACGAGTCGCCGGCAGAGCACGCGGACTCAGCTGCGCTCGCCGCCGGCTCACCGCGGCGGATCCTCGTGCCCGTCGGCGGCGGCAAGGACTCCGCGGTGGCGCTCGAGATCGTGCGCCGCTCGGGGGCGCAGACGGCGCTGTTCTCGATCGGCGACGCCCGGCCGATCGCGCGCACGGTCGCGGTCGCCGGGCTTCCCCACCTGCTCGTGCGGAGGCGCCTCGACCCGTGCATCGCCGCCTTGAACGAGTCTGGAGCTCTCAACGGACACGTGCCGATCACAGCGATCGTCTCCTGTGTGGCGGCGCTCACGGCCGCGCTCAACGGCTTCGAGTCGGTCGCGATGGCCAACGAGCGCTCCGCCTCGGCCGGCAACCTGTCGTGGCAGGGCATCGACGTCAACCACCAGTTCAGCAAGGGCCTGCGCGCGGAGCGACTGCTGACGGCCGCGCTCGCCGAGCTCGACGCGGGCGTCGGGTGCTTCTCGATCCTGCGCCCCGCCTCCGAGCTCGCGATCGCCCGCGCCTTCGCTCGCCTCGAGCCCTACCACGGGGCCTTCACGAGCTGCAACAAGATCTTCCGACTGGACCCCGCCCTGCGCGCCGCCGCCTGGTGCTGTGACTGTCCGAAGTGCCGCTTCGTGTACCTCGTGCTCGCACCGTTCAGCTCGCCCGAGCATCTGCGCGCGGTGTTCGGCGCCGACCTGCTCGCCGACGAGCTCCAGTTCGACGGATTTGCGCTGCTGACCGCGACGGGCGGCCACAAGCCGTTCGAGTGCGTCGGCGAGGAGCAGGAGAGCCTCGCCGCGATCCGCCTGCTCGCGCGCGATCCGCGCTGGCGCGATCACAGCGTGGTGCGACGCCTCGTGGCCGAGGTGCTGCCGCGGCATCCCGCAAGCGCCGGCGACCCGGATGCTGTGCTCGCGCTGAGCGACGATCATGACGTGCCCGACGCGCTGCTCCCGGACGTCCGTGCGCTTCTCGGAGCTTGACGGCGCCCGCATCGGCGTATGGGGCGCCGGGCGCGAGGTGCGTTCCTTCGCCGCTCAGCTCGCCCGCCGCCTGCCCGGCGCGAGCATCCGGGCGGCGGTCTTCGACGTCATTCCCGAGGCTGATGTGCGCAGCGCCCTCGGCGCGCCGCAGGCGCGCATCGCCAATGCCGCCGACGCGCTGGCCGCGCTCGCGGACTGCGAGCTCGTGGTGCGCTCGCCGGGGGTCTCCGCGCACCGTGCTGAGCTCGTGGCCCTGCGCGCGGCCGGCGTGCCGGTCACGACGGCCACTTCGCTGTGGCTCGCCGAGCACGGCGGTGGCGGGGTGATCGGGGTGACGGGCACCAAGGGAAAGAGCACGACGGCGGCGCTCGCCTTCGAGCTCGCGCGCGCGGCCGGTCGTCGCGCGCGCCTGGCCGGGAACATCGGAGCGCCGGCGATCGAGCTGCTCGACGGAGAGGCCGCGGATGTCGTCGTGCTGGAGCTCTCCAGCTACCAGATCGCCGACCTGGAGTGCGGGCCCGAGGTCGCGCTCGTGACCAACCTGTTCCGCGAGCACACCGACTGGCACGGTTCCGAGCAGGCCTACCGCGCCGACAAGCTGCGGCTGCTCACGCTCCCGGGAGTCAAGGTTGCGGTCCTGAACTCGCGCAGCGAGCCGCTGATGGAAGCCGCGCTCGGCGCGGACGTCACGCTCGTGCCCTACGGAGCCCCCGACGGGTGGGACGTGACGGCCGGCGGGATCGAGCTGCGCGGCGAGCTGGCCCTCGGGCGGGCCGATCTGCCGCTGCCGGGGGAGCACAACGCGCTCAACCTCTGCGGCGCCTTGACCGCGCTGGCAGCCGCGGGCGTCCCGGCGCCGCCGCTGGCGCAGGCGCTGAGCGGATTCCAGGCGCTGCCACACCGACTGGAGACCGTGGCCGAGCGCGAAGGTGTCCTGTGGGTCGACGACAGTATCTCGACGACGCCGGAGTCCACGCTCGCCGCGCTCGCGAGCTACCCCGAGCGCGAGATCGTGCTGATCGGCGGCGGCCAGGACCGGGGTCAGGACTACTCGCAGCTGGCGAGCGAGCTCGCCGGCCGCGGAGCGGCGCTCGTCGGACTGCCCTCGACCGGTGCGCGCCTCGTCGCCGCGGCGCGCGGCGCCGGTGTCGCTGCGGGGCGTGCGATCGAGACGAGCGGGATGCAGAGCGCGGTCGCGACCGCACGCGAGCTGTCCCAGCCCGGTGCCGTCATCCTGCTCTCGCCGGGCGCACCGAGCTATGACCACTACCGCGACTTCGAGGATCGCGGCGAGCGCTTCCGCGCGCTCGTCGAGCTTTAGGGGCGCCGGACGAACCCTTCCCGTGGCCGGCTGTCAGTCGCGAGCCATCCCCGTTTGCGCGTCCGGCCGGCGGGGAATCAAGAGGGTATGTCCCTAACCGTTGCGATCATTCTCCTCGTCGTCCTGGCGGTCGCTCTGCTTGGCGGTCTCGCGTTTCTGATGACGCGGCCCACGAAGCTGGAGCCGCATCGACCAAGCCGGCGTCGTCGCCGGCGTAGGCGTCGCGCACCCGAGACCGACGGCAGCCTGCTGCCGTAGCTGCGGCCGAGCTCGACGGCGCTAGCGTTCGCCCGAGCCGCGCCGCCACAGCACGACGTACCAGATGGCGATGAGGATCAGCACGCCCAGCGGTAGCACGAGCGAGAGGATCGAGCCGGTGAGGAAGCTTGCTGCGATCGGAACGGCGTCTGGCATGAGCCCTCCTAGTGCTCGCTCGCCAGCCTGCGGGCCGGAGTGCTACCGGGCTCGCCAGGCATCAGCCAGCGGTGGACATAGACGAAGACGATGATCAAGAAGGTGACCGATCCCGGCACCCACATTATTCCTGCTGCGAGCTGCTGGTCGGCGAGTGCCGAGATGCCGCCCGGGCGCGAGAGCTCGTGGGCGTAGTGCGCATACAGGGGGTTCGGCGCGAGCGCGAGCACGACGGCTAGCAGCCAGCCGACGATCATCGCGCCGATCGCGTAGCCGACGCGCAGCTGTGGCGTCAGTCTGATGCGCAGCGGGGGCGAGGGAATGACCTGCTTGAAGAACAGCACGGCCGTCAGGAAGAAGAGGCTGTGCTCGAGGGCGTGCACGGCTTCCGAGCGCAGCGTCGCGTCGAACAGGGACGGGATGTGCCAGCCGAGCAGCACGACGGAGAACGCGATGAAGCTCGGCGCGGGTCGCCCGACGAAGGCGCTGATCGCGCGCAGCGGCGCGGTCCGGCGCCCGTGGCTGAGACCGCGTGCGAGCCAGCGCCGGCTCTCGAGGGGCAGGCAGCGCCACAGCCGGATCCACGGCTGTGAGAGCACGATCAGCGGCGCCGCGACGAGCATCAGCAGCACGTGCTGGACCATGTGCGCCCAGAACAGCTTGTCGCTGAGCGTGTCCAGCGGTGAGCAGAGCGCGAGCAGGAGCACCGCCAGCGCGCCGTAGAAAGCGGCGCTGCGCCAGTGCTGGGCCGTGCGCTTGAGCGCGGGTGTGACCGTGCGCCGCGACCCCAGCCAGTAGAGCAGCGCGAGCAGCGCACAGAGGACGAGCGGCGGGTTCAGCGACCAGTCGGCGAGGCCGACCCGGGCTGCAGCCGTGACGGGCACTACACGAGGTAGAGGACGATGTACGTCAGGACACCGATGCCGCCCAGAAAGCCCCAATAGAAGACGGCGGCGTCGAGGCCGGGGGCGATCAGCAGGTCGGGGTCGGCGATGTCGGCGCCGTCCTTTTGCTCGGTTGTCCGGTGCGCCGGCAGCCGGCGTGCGCGAAACTCGGTGGCGACCTGCGTCTCGAGCCAGTACATCGTGCCGAGCACCGCGATCAGGTAGAGGCCGCTCCAGGCGCAGAAGACGCTCGCGAAGGCGCCGTCGGTGGGGCCGAAGTGCTGCTGGGTGTACGCGATGCACTGGAAGACGATCGCGAGCAGCCCGAGCACGACGCCCGCGAACGCCGCACCGGTCCAGCTGCGCGAGCCGGCCTTCATCTGGCGGCCGGCGATGAACGTGGCGAGCACGCTGAGCACGACGCAGGCGACGAACGCGGCGCCCAGACCCTGATCGGGTTTCACGTGCGCCGGTCGCCACATGTGATCCTGGTTGAGCGAGCGCAAATAGAAGTAGGCGAACACGAACGCGAGGAAGAAGAACGTGCTCGCGCCGCACAGCAGGCGGGCGGCGACCGACAGCGCGCGGGCGCCGACGTCGGCCGGCTCGGGCGGGATCTCGACTCCGTGGGGGACCGGCGGGATCATCCGCCCAAGTGGCTGCTGTTCGCCGGCGCTCGGCTCGTACGCGGACATTGCTCAGGTCCCGGCCGTCGCCGGCCGGCCCGGGCCCACCGGCAGCGGGGTGCCGTAGTCGTAGGGGTCGGAGTCGAACACCGGGATCTGTTCGAAGTTGTTGACGGGCACGGGCGTCGGCACCTGCCACTCGAGCGACTTCGAGCGCCACGGATTGTGCTCGGCTTTGATTCGCACGAAGATCAGCGAGTAGACGGTGTTGACGATGAACACGAGCATCGAGACGCCCAGGACGAAGGCCGAGATCGAGACCCACACATTGAGCGTGTGGAGCTTCGGTTCATAGAAGGAGACCCGCCTGGGCATGCCCTCCATGCCCAGCGCGAACAGCGGCAGGAAGGTCGAGTTGAACGCGATGAACATGCTCCAGAAGTGGATCTTCGCGAGGCGCTCGTTGAAGCGCAGGCCGGTCATCTTGGGGACCCAGTAGTAGATCGCGGCGAAGAACGTGAAGATCAGCCCGCCCATGATCGTGTAGTGGAAGTGCGCCATCACGAAGAAGCTGCCGTGCGTGGTCGTGTCGCTGGGTGTGTCCGACAGGAACACGCCGGAGAGACCACCGATCAGGAAGTTGAAGGCCCACGCCAGGCAGAACAGCATCGGCACGGAGAACGATGTTCGCGCCTTCCACAGCGTGCCCATCACGCACAGGAAGATGAAGCCCGTGGGGATCGAGATGATCTCCGTCGAGAGCATGTAGAACGGCCGCAGGTCGGCGTTGATGCCGCTGACGAACAGGTGGTGCTGCCAGACGAAGAAGCTCAGCAGGCTCACGCCGAGCATCCCCGAGACCGCCAGCCGGTAGCCCCACAGCGGCTTGCGCGTGAAGACGGGCAGCAGCTCGAGCACGATGCCGAAGCCGGGCAGCGCGAGGATGTAGACCTCGGGGTGCCCGAAGAACCAGAACAGGTTCTCGAACAGGTAGGAGCTGCCGCCGCCGCCCGAGACGAAGAACGAGGTGTTGATCGAGCGGTCGAGCGCCGCCATCAACAGCGTCGCGATCAGCATCGGCGCCGCGAGCACCATCAGCACGGACGTCGCGAACACCGACCACACGAAGATCGGCAGCCGCGACCACGTCAGGCCGGGAGCGCGCATCGTGATGATCGTGGCCATCATGTTGAGCCCGAGCAGACACATCGAAATGCCGACGAGCGCGAAGAAGCAGATGTAGGAGTCCATCCCCATCACGGCTTGGTCGTTGAGCGGCTGGTAGCCCGTCCAGCCGGTCGGGAAGCCGCCGAAGAAGATCGTCGAGACGAGGATGAAGCCGGCGGCCATCAGCAGCCAGAAGGTCAGCGCCTCGATCCGCGGAAAGGCCATCCTGCGGGCCCCGATCATGATCGGCACGAAGTAGTTGGCGAACGGGCCGAGGATGCCGGAGGTCATCATCCCCATCATCATCGTGCCGTGCATGCCGACGAGCGAGATGTACTGGTTGGGCCCCACGAAGGTCGGGCTCGCGTGCAGCAGCTCGGCGCGGATCAGCATCGCGTTGAGCCCGCCGACGAAGAAGAACACGCCGATTCCGACCAGGTACTGGAGCCCGACGACCTTGTGGTCGGTGCACAGGCCGAAGTAGCGTCCGATCCCGTGCTCCTCTTTCTCGCGCAGCGAGGCCGGCCGGCCGAGCAGCCGTGAGATCGGGTAGTTGGCGAAGCCCAGGCCGATCAGGAAGCCGACGACGCCGAAGAAGTAGGCGAGCAGGAGCGCGACGTCGTTCTCATCGATTTTTTCCCGGAATTCGAAGCTTTTGCCGTCGATCTGATGGCCGATGAACCAGCCGAGGTAGTAGCCGCCGACGCCGAGGAGCACGGCGGTCAGCAGGTTGAACCCCAACAGGCGGCGCCACAGCGGGCGACCGAGGGGCTGGGGGGTGGAAGCAGCCGCGGCTGTAGTGCTCATTCTGCGCGCCTCGTTGGTTCGGGTGAGTAGGTCTTGGCGTACGGTTCGAGGACCTTCGTCGCCGGGGCGAAGTACCTCTGCTGCTGGGCGATCCACGTCTGGAAGGCGGCCGGCGAGACGACGCGGCCGTGGTCGAACATGCCGCCGTGCCAGATGCCGCAGAGCTCGGCGCAGTGGACTTCGAAGATCTGTTCCTTGGTCGGCTTGACGAAGGCGATGTTGTCGACGCCCGGGTTCGCGTCGGCCTTGACGCCGAGCTGGTAGGCCCAGAAGGAGTGGATCACGTCGATCGAGGTGACGTGGAGTTCGACCATCTGGTTCACGGGCAGCTCGAGGTGGGTCGTCTCGACGCCGCCGTATTCCGGGAAGCGGTACGTGAAGGCCCACTGCTGAGCGATCACCTGGACCTGCAGCCTGTGCCCCTTGGGCACCGTCAGCGGCTTCGGGCCCGAGCCCGAGCCGGCGCCGTTGTCGGCCAGCAGCCGCACCGTCCCGTAGCCGGCGAGCGAGATGACGAGCGCCGATGTGATCACGATCCAGGCCGTCTGGATGCGGGCGTGGCCGCGCACGGCCGGCCCTTCGAGCACGCCGCCCCTGGGCTGGCGAAAGACGATGATCGCGTAGAGGAGGTAGATCACGACGAGCAGCAGCACGGGCGTCGCCATCCCCAGCAAAACCGTGTTGTCGGTGACCTGTCCGGCTGCCTGTTCGCTGCCCTTGCCCGGAGGCAGTTCGGGCCCGAGCAGCAGCACCACCAGCGGCGTCGCGATCACCGATGCGCCCAGCCAGATCGCCGTGAACCGCCGTGCGTGGTTGGGTTCCGGCGTGCCCGGGTGCGCCTCAGCGGACATCGCTAGACCACATTGATGAACCCATCCATGTAGTTGAAGGTCTGCATCGGGCCGCCGAAGCCGTCGATGAAGCCGGCAGCGCATGGCACGAAGCACTGCCAGCGGTAGTGCCCCTTCTTGCCGGTGCGGAAGCTGAAGGTGATCGTGTGGTGCGCAGTGCCTTCGCAGGGCGCGAATTCACACTGGTTCTTGGCTTCTTCTTCGACGCCCGGCAGCGGCACGAAGACGCCGAGCTGCGGGACCACGAACGTGTGCGACGCTTCTTCGGGCTTGATCGCGTTGATCGTCTTGCCGTCGACGGTCTCGGTGCCGCCGACCGTACCCTGGACCTGCGCCAGGAACGGGTTGCGCAGCCCGCTGTCGCCGTCGTACTGGTACAGCGTCACATGGATGACGGAGTTGGCCGGGACCGTGAAGTTCGTGCTGTGCACCCACTTGCCGTGCGTGCGGACCAGGTAGGAGACCCAATCGGGGTGCGAGGGGCTGTACTTGGGGCCGACCGCGGCGACCGTCTCGAGCGTCAGCTGTGTCCCGCCGGAGGAGGCCGGCGCGGCCGACCCGGAGACCTGGGGCGGCAGGTTCGTCGCCCAGCTGGAGACGTACAGGCCGATCAGCACACCGAGAATCGCGACTGCCGTCCCCACTCCCAAGACCTTCATCCCAGACTGGCTCACACCGCTCCCACTGTCGGAACCTTGCCTTGCTCCCCCTGACGTGTCGCAGTCTATGCACGCGGGCGGATCGCGTGCATCCCGATCAAGATGAGAATATTCTTAGAATTGCCTGGGAGGACGTGAGGGCGTGCGCTCGCCGCGCTCGGCAGGAGACCGGGCTCTCAAACTCATACAAGTGTCCGGAATTCGCGCAATTCGGACACCGATCGCCTCTCCTGCACGAAAAGGACGACATGAGTTGCCCGAATCGGGCAGAGACGGCAAGCGAGCCGACGAGTGGGCCATCCGGGTCCGCCGTGAAAGAGCGGAGGCAGTGATGCAGGCAGTCGAGGCGGGAACAACATTGACAGCGGAGCACGACCAGCGGGTCGTCCCCGACTGGGATCACGCCTTCGCCGAGGTCCTGGTCGATCGCCGGCGCCGTCACAGCGCGGGCACGAAGAATGCGGCGACGCCGCTGCGGTGCGTCTCGGGCGGATATCTGACGAACGCCTGCTCGTGCAGCGCCAGCGTCCCGCAGGGCGTCGTCAGCGCTGCCTGGGAGCGCCAGCTCGAGGGCGGCTGCGGCGAGGGGTTCTTCCGCTTCGCCTGGCAGGAGCAGGTGTGGCTTGGCTACGGTCTCGCGGGCGGCAACGTCAAGGGTGTCTACTGCCCGGCGCACAGCGCCGAGCGTGACCGCCGGCTGGACGCCGCGCGCACGAGCGCGCATGCACCGCACCCGAGCGCCTGAGCAGCGGGCCAAGCCAGCACCGCGCAGACGCGGGGAGTGCTCTGAGCAGGGCGCCGAGCCGCGCACCGCGCAGGCGCCGGGGCGCGCTCTGGGCAGCCGCCGGGGCCGCCCGCCGCAAACGACTATCTTGGCGCCCCATGGCGAGCAATGTGCCCGAGCGTCCGACGCTGGATGGCTTGGAGGAGAAGTGGAGCTCGCGCTGGGAGCGCGAGGGCGTCTACCGCTTCGATCGCTCCGCGCCGCGCGAGCGCATTTTCTCGATCGACACGCCTCCGCCGACCGTGTCGGGGTCGTTGCACGTCGGACACGTCTTCTCCTACACACACACCGACGCGGTCGCCCGCTACCGGCGCATGCGCGGCCTGGAGGTCTTCTACCCGATGGGCTGGGACGACAACGGCCTGCCGACCGAGCGCCGCGTGCAGAACCACTTTGGCGTGCGCTGCGACCCCGCGGTCCCGTACGACCCCGACTTCAGCCCGCCTGATGAGCCCTCCGAGAAGGACCCGGTCGCGATCTCGCGCCCGAACTTCGTCGAGCTGTGCCTGCGGCTGACCGAGCGCGACGAGCAGGTCTTCGAGACGCTCTGGCGGACGCTCGGGCTGTCGGTCGACTGGTCGATGACCTACACGACGATCGGCCGCCTGGCGCAGCGGATCTCCCAGCGCTCGTTCCTCGGCCTGCTCGCGCGCGGCGGCGCCTACCAGCTCGAGGCGCCGACGCTGTGGGACGTGGACTTCCAGACGGCCGTGGCCCAGGCCGAGCTCGAGGACCGCGAGCGTCCCGGGGCGATGCACCGGGTGCGCTTCGCCCCAGCCGATGGCGCCGGGGAGGCGCTGATCGAGACGACGCGCCCGGAGCTGATTCCGGCCTGCGTCGCGCTGCTCGCCCACCCCGACGACGAGCGTCACACCGCGCTCGTGGGCCGCGACGTGCTGACGCCGCTGTTCGCCACGCGCGTGCCCGTCATGACCCACCGGCTCGTCGAGCGCGAGAAGGGCACCGGCCTGGTGATGGTCTGCACGTTCGGCGACCTCACCGACGTGATGTGGTGGCGCGAGCTCGGGCTGCCGGTGCGTTCGGTGCTCGGCCCCGACGGACGCCTGCTTGAGGTCGCCTGGGGCGAGCCCGGCTGGGAGAGCGCCGACGTGCAGCAGGCGAGCGCGGCCTACGGCGAGCTGAGCGGGCGGACGATCAACCAGGCGCGGCGGCGCATCGTCGAGCTGCTCGAGCAGTCCGGCGATCTGGTCGGCGAGCCGGAGCCCGTCAGCCGCGCGGTCAAGTTCTTCGAGAAGGGCGAGCGTCCCGTCGAGATCGTGACGAGCCGGCAGTGGTTCATCCGCACGCTCGAGCACCGCGAGGAGCTGCTCGCGCGCGGACGCGAGCTGCGCTGGCACCCGTCTCACATGCGCGCGCGCTACGAGGACTGGATCAATGGGCTCACGGGCGACTGGTGCGTCAGCCGCCAGCGCTTCTTCGGCGTGCCCTTCCCGTTGTGGTATCCGCTCGACGACGGCGGCGCCGTGCTCCATGACCAGCCGATCGCCGCGTCGACGGAGCAGCTGCCGGTCGACCCCTCGACAGACGTGCCCGACGGCTACACGGCCGCCCAGCGCGGGCAGCCCGGGGGCTTCGTCGGGGACCCAGACGTGATGGACACGTGGGCCACGTCCTCCCTGACGCCGCAGATCGCCGCCGGCCAGCCGGCCGAGACGGCGGGCTGCGACGAGGATCGCAAGCTGTTCGAGAAGGTCTTTCCGATGGACCTGCGCCCGCAGGCGCACGACATCATCCGGACCTGGCTGTTCTCCACGGTCCTGCGCTCGCAGCTCGACTACGACGAGCTGCCGTGGCGCGACGCGGCGATCTCCGGCTGGGTGCTCGACCCGGACCGCAAGAAGATGTCCAAGTCGAAGGGCAACGTCGTGACGCCGATGCACCTGCTCGAGCGCTACGGCGCAGACGCGGTGCGCTACTGGGCGGCCAACGGGCGTCCCGGCACCGACACCGCCTTCGACGAGCAGCAGATGAAGGTCGGGCGGCGCGTGGCTGTGAAGCTGCTGAACGCCTCCAAGTTCGCGCTCGCCGACCTGCCCGCGGCCGCTGAGGCGCTCACCCACCCGCTCGATCGCGCGCTCGTCGCGCGCCTCGCCGGCGTCGTCGAGGACGCCACGCGCAGCTTCGAGGACTACGACTACGCGCGCGCGCTCGAGCGCGCGGAGAGCTTCTTCTGGTGGTACTGCGACTTCTACCTCGAGCTCGTCAAGGGCCGCCGCTACGACCCCGACCCGAGCGCGAGCGCCTCGGTCAGCCTCGCGCTCGGCATCTCGCTGTCGGTCTTCCAGCGCCTGCTCGCGCCGTTTCTGCCGTTCGTCTGCGAGGAGGTCTGGTCGTGGTGGCGGGAGGGCTCGGTCCACCGTGCGCCGTGGCCCGACTTCCAGGAGCTCTCCGCGCTCGCCAGCGGCGAGGGCGCGCGCGGCGAGGGCGCGCGCGAGAGGGTCGCGCTCGAGGTGACGGCGGAGGTTCTCAGCGAGATCCGCAAGGCCAAGTCGCAGGCGCGCGCACCGATGCGCGCCCCGGTGCGGCGAGTGCTGGTGCGCGACACCGCCGAGCGCCTGCACGCGCTCGAGCTCGGCACCGGCGACCTGCTCCTGGCGGGCTCGATCGAGCAGCTCGAGACGGCCGCCGAGGAGGAGTTCGCGGTCGAGGTGGAGCTCGCGCCGAACGGCTCGAGAGAGCCGCTCGGATAGGGTCACGGGCGTGAGCCGAACCCTGATCGAGCAACTGCCCGCGAAGGTCGGCGAGCGGGTGAACGTGCGCGGCTGGGTGCACGCCGTGCGCGACCAGAAGCGCATGCAGTTCTTGATCGTGCGCGACGAAACGGGACTCGTCCAGGTCGTGCTCGCCAAGCCCGAGCGCGCGAGCGAGCTCAACGAGACGCTCACCGCGCTGACGGCCGAGTCGACGGTGTCGCTGACGGGCACCGTCGTCGCGGACGAGCGCGTGAAGCTGGGCGGACTGGAGATCAAGCTGGAGAGCCTGGAGGTCGAGTCGCTGGCGGAGCCGGAGATGCCGATCGCCCCCGACTCCGCGCTCGAGAAGCGGATGGACTGGCGCTATCTGGACCTGCGCCGGCCCGACAGGCGGCTGATCTTCGAGGTCCAGACGACCGCCGAGCATGCGATGCGCGAGTACTGGCGCGAGGAGCGCTTCATCGAGTTGCACACGCCCAAGTTCATGCGCTCGGCCAGCGAGTCCGGCGCCGAGCTCTTCAGGGTCGAGTACTTCGAGCGCGAGGCCTTCCTGGCGCAGTCGCCGCAGTTCTACAAGCAGATGGCGATGGCCGCCGGCTTCGGCAAGATCTTCGAGGTCGGCCCCGTGTTCCGCGCCAACCCGTCCTTCACATCGCGCCACGACACGGAGTTCACGAGCGTCGACGTGGAGATCTCCTGGATCGACTCACACGAGGACGTGATGGCCTTCGAGGAGCGCTGGCTGGCGCACGTGCTGTCGGCCGTCAAGGCCGAGCACGGCGAGGCGATCGCCGAGACGTTCGGTATCGAGCTCATCGTCCCGGCGCTGCCGTTTCCGCGGATCGCGCTAGAGGATGCCAAGCAGCTGCTGCGCGAGAGCGGCCACGAGGCCCCCGGCGCCGGACACGATCTCGACCCGCCGAGCGAGCGGGCGCTCTCGGCGCTGATCGCCCAGCGCGACGGCCACGAGTTCACCTTCGTGACCGATTATCCCACGAGCGTGCGGCCCTTCTACCACATGCGCCACCCCGACGATCAGACGCTGACGCGGAGCTTCGATCTGCTGTGGCGGGGTGTCGAGCTCACGACGGGCGCCCAGCGCGAGCACCGCTACGAGCGGCTGCTGGCCCAGGCCGAGGACAAGGGCGTGGACGTCGAGCCGATCCAGTACTACCTCGACTTCTTCCGCCACGGCGCCCCTCCGCACGGCGGCTTCGGCTTCGGGCTCAGCCGCCTGCTGATGCAGATGCTCGGCCAGGAGAACGTCCGCGAGGTCACGTTCCTCTACCGCGGCCCACACCGGCTCGAGCCCTAGCGTGGCCCGCGGCTAGCGCACGGCCGAGACCTTCCACGCCTTGCCCTGCTTGACGAGGGCGACGGCGGTGGTTCTGCTTTTGCCCGCGTAGGTGCTCTTCACCGACGCCGTCGCCGTGGTTGCTCCGCTCGCGATCTGGATCGACTTCACGCTCGCTTCGAGGTTGTCGATCTCGGCGAGCTGAGCTTTGAGCGCCTTTTCGCAGCCGGCCTGCCCGCCGAGTCTCGTGAGGACGCTCGCGGCGAGGTCGTTGGCGCAGACCTTCTTCTGGTCGCCCGCGGTGGCGTCGGTCTGCAGGTTGGCGATCGCCTGCGCGACTTCACGGGATTCGCCCTTGAAGCTGGCGGTGGAGACGGTGCTCCCGCATGCCGCGAGCCCGAGGGCGAGCGCGAGAGCGCAGAGCAGCGCGAGGCTGCGCTTGGCGACGGGCACGGGCATACCGGCGCCAGAGGTTATGCGACGGCCCCCTTTTGTGCGGCCGGCGCTAGTGCTGCTCGTCGGCGCGCCGGAAGCCCAGCCGTGCGGAGATGCGGTCTGCGGTCGAGACCAGGTGCGGGCCGAGCGCGTCGACGAGCTCCTCGAGCGAGATCACCGAGCTGTGCGCCGCAAGGCTCACGGCGGCGACCACGTCGTGCGCCTCGTCGCGTACCGGTGCGGCGATCGTGTACAGGCCGGACGCGAGCTCCTGGTCGTTGACCGCGAAGCCGGCCGCCTCGATCTCGACGAGCTCCTCGCGCAGCGCTTTCTTGCTCGTGATCGTGTTCGGTCCGCGCTTCGTCAGCTTGATCGACGCGATCAGCTCCTTCTGCTCACCGTCCGGGAGGTTCGCGAGCAGCAGCTTGCCCATCGCGGTGGCGTACGCCGGCAGGCGCGAGCCGGCATGCAGGTTGAGGTCGTCGCCACCCTGGTTGCGGCGGAAGCTGCGCACGCGATCGATGTACAGGATGTCGGCGCCGTCGAGCACGGCCAGGCTGGTGGTGTAGGAGGTGCGCTGGCGCAGTTCCTCGAGGTAGGCGTGGGCGTGCTCGCGCAGACCGGTCGAGTTGAGCGCCGACATGCCCAGGTCGGTGACGCGCAGCCCGAGGCGATACTTGCGCGACGCTCCCTGCTCGAGGTAGCCGAGGGCGACGAGCGTGATCACGTAGCGGTGCGTCGTTGAGCGGCTCATGCCGAGCTCGTCGGCGATGTCGGCGATCCCGAGGACGGGGCGCTTGGGAGTGAAGCAGCCGAGGATCGCGAGGCCTCGCTCGAGCGACTGCGAGTAGCGCGGTTCGCGTAGGCTGGGGATCGACCAGGCGGGCTCTTGCCGGTCCTTGGCTTTCGCGGCTGCTGAACTCGTTCTGGGCATTGGTACCTTGTCCTCGCGCTGTGCGGACTTCCCCGGGGCGGGAAGTTCTGTTGGTCGATACATCGATCATAGGTCGATATATCGACTGATCGGATTATAAACACTGGAGTTTCTAGAGACGCACCCTCGGCGCGGCGCGCGGACCCCCGATGGCTCGCGGGACGCCCGGCCCGAGAAGCAGGCGGCAACGTCGGGCGTCGGCGCGAGCGGGCCTGCGCCGAGCGCTCAGACGGATGCGGACTCGTCGCTGCGCTGCTCGGCGAAGTGCTTGCTGAGCATCGTCAGCTGACCCTGGTAGTTGGAGCCGATGTCCTTGCCGTAGAGGACGTCCGGCGGCTCGCACATGCGCTCGAAGGCCAGCTTGCAGACGGGCTGTCGGTGCTCGACCATGAACGACACGTCGCGCGCGCGCACCTCCAGCGCCGCACGGCTGCCCGGGGCCGTGTCATCGCGGTGGAAGCCGAAGCCGGGATCGAAGAAGCCGGCATAGTGGGTGCGCAGCTCCCCGGCAGTCGGGTCATAGGCGAGCATCTCGGCCGCATGGGAGGGTGGGATGCTGACGCCCTCGGCCGAGAGCAGCAGGTAGAAGACCTCCGGCTCGAGCACGATCCGGCCCCCCCGCTCGGGATGCACGGGCTCCCAGTAGTCACGCCAGCGCAGCGCCCCGACCTGCGTCAGGTCGATCGGCAGGCTGTTCTTCTTCGCCCGGTATCCGACGATGCTCTCGGCCGCGCCCGACACGTCGAGACTGAGGAACAGCCCGTCGGCCAGCGAGAGCTCCGAGGCCGCCAGCGGCCGGGAGTCGCGGTAGAGCAGCGGCGAGCTCGCGTGCAGCTCCAGCAGCGCCTCGTCGTCGAGGCGCGCCTCGCCGGACATCAGGCGGACCTGGTTGAGCGCGAGCCCGGTCTTCACCCGGATCGCGAACGTCCGTGGCACGACCTCCAGGTACAGCTTGCCGCGGTAGCCGCCTGCGATCTCGTCGAAGCGGTGGTTGCGATCGGTGAGCACGCGGGTGAACACGTCGAGACGGCCCGTCGAACTCTTCGGGTTGGCCTTCGCGCTGACCGCGTCCGGGAGGCGCAGCTCCTCGATCAGCGGTACCAGATACGGCCTGTCGCGCTCGAGCGTCGCCCCGTCGCGCAGGTCGATCCGTTCGAAGGCGATCCCCTCGATCTTCTGCTCGACGGTCGAGTCGCTGTCCGGCAGGAAGCTGCAGCGCAGCGCCCACGCGTGCTCGCCGAGGCGCAGATCCACGCTCGCCGGCTGAACCGACTCCTCGGGAATCCGCCACGGACCGGCGACGAGCCACTGCTCGGCGATCGCCTCGCGCAAGCGCTGGGACGGGAGTACGCCGGGCGTCGGCGCACCGCCCACGCCGCGGCCCGCGGGCGCCGCGCCCGCGACCGGCGCGCTCGTCACCTCAACGCTCGCTTGCTCATCCGCGCAAGTGTATGGCGCGCAGCCGGCGCTCCTGCGCGTCCGCGCCGACGAAGTGGGAGACACGGCTCGCGCGAACGTGGCGGCGCAACTACCCTCGGATCGCCTCGCGAGCTCACCTCCACCGCCCCGGGCCCGGCGGGTCACGACGGCGGGGGCTTGAGCGTCGCCCTTCCCCTCTCCGGCGGCCCTCGAGACGAGGCCGAGGCGTTCTCCCGATGCCCGGTCTCCGCGGGCGCCGCGGTTGCGCATGCGGCGCCCGTGAAGGCCGCAGGATCCTGTCCGCGACCTTCTCTACCGTCACCGACATGCTCCTGAACGAGCTCACCGATGGCATCGAGATCGACCAGGTACTGATGGTCCGGGCGGCCGAGCGCCGCCAGCGTCGCGACGGCGGCGACTACCTGCGCCTGCAGCTCGGCGACCGCACCGGCGGGCTCGTCTGCATGGTCTGGGAGGAGCTCGCCGAGGTCGAGCAGCTAGCGCGCCCCGGAACGCCCGTGCGGGTCTGCGGCCGCTACACGGTGCATCCCCGCTTTGGCCCGCAGATCAACCTCCGCGCCCTGGACGCGGCCGCGCCCGGCTCGTTCGAGGACAGCGACCTGCGCGACGGTCCCGTCCGCGCGATCGAGCAGATGGAAGCAGAAGTGCGCGAGCTGCTCGCGACGATCCAGCAGCCGCACCTGCGCAAGCTGCTCGAGCGCGTCTTCGGCGAGAGCTCGCAGACGTGGGCGGGCTACCGCGTGGCGCCTGCGGCCAAGTACTACCACCAGGCCTACCGCCATGGGCTGCTCGAGCACTGCCTCGGAGTCGCCCAGGCGGTCAGCGCGATCAGCGCGACCTTCCCCGGCATCGACCGCGACGTCGCGGTCACCGGGGCGCTCCTGCACGACATCGGCAAGCTCGAGGCCTACAACGACGGCGGCGGGGGCGATCAGGTGATCGACCTGACGGACGCCGGGCGCCTGCAGGGCGAGATCGCGCTCGGCTACTACCGCATCCGCCGCGCGATCGAGGAGATCGGGGACTTCCCGCCGGAGCTGGCCCAGGCGGTTGCGCACATCATCCTCTCCCATCACGGCACGCTCGAGCACGGCAGCCCCGTCGTTCCGTGCACGCGCGAGGCGACGCTCGTGCACATGATCGACAACCTCGGCGGCAGGCTGGGAAGCTTCGACCGCCTCGAGAAGGAACTCGCCCCGGGAAGACGCTGGTCGGGATTCGACCGCGCCATCGGTGGCGGCGCGTTCTTCGCCTCGCGCGAGGGCGAGCAGGCACAGATCGCCGAGCCGGCCGGCACCGACCGCGAAGCCGCCTGAACTTCCGCAAATAGCGGGGCGGGCGCCTGCCCGGGCGGCATCCGCATCGCCGCTGGCTTCTATCGTTGACCGCGAGATGGCAAAGGACACCGAGAAGCTGATCCGCCAGCTCTCGCTGATCTCCTACCTGATGGCCGAGCGGCGGCCGGTCACGGCCCTGGAGATCCGGCGCGACGTGGAGGGCTACAGCGGCATGAACGAGGACGCGTTCGCGCGTCGCTTCTACGCGGACCGCTCCGAGCTCGAATCGCTGCGCATCCAGCTCACGGTCGAGCGCCCGGCCGACGGCGCGGCCGAGCAGGAGAACTACTCGCTGCGCCCCGAGAACTTCCATCTCCCCGCGATCGCCTTCACCGACAAGGAGCTCGCCGCCCTGCAGACGGCGCTGAGCCTGCTCGACGGCGAATTCGCCTATGCCGAGCCGCTGCGCCTGGCGCTGCAGCAGATCACCTGGGGCCGACCGAGCCCGCTGCGCGCCCCCGAGCAGCGCTCGGTCGCGCTCGGCATCACCGCCTCCGCCGGAGGCCATGAGCTGTCGGCGCGCCTGGCGAAGGTCGAGACGGCGATCTTTCGCAACAAGACGATCCTGTTCGAGTACTACACGATGGAGCGCGACGAGGTCGGCGCCCGTCGCGTCGATCCCTACCACCTGCTCTTCCAGGGCGGTCAGTTCTACCTCCTCGGCTACTCGCACGAGCGCAAGGACATCCGCGTGTTCCGCCTTTCGCGGATCCGCGGAAAGGTCTCCTATGCGACCAAGGCCGAGCACGACTTCCGTCGCCCCGCCGACTTCGACCCGCGTGCATACGCCAACCGTGCCGACTGGCAGCTCGGCGAGGAGCGCGGCATCGCCGCGGTGCACATCTGCGAGCGCATCGCCTGGCAGGTCGAACGGCATTTCGGCCGCTACGGGGAGATCCGCGACGAGGGCGGCGAGACGACGTTCCTGACCGGCTACTCCAACCCCCGCAGCCTGATCTCATGGGTGATGGGGTTGGGGGCGAACGCTCGGCTGATCGGGCCGCAGGAGCTCACGAGCGAGCTCGAGCGTCGTCTCGAGCTGCTCAGCGAGCGCCACGCCGACGCACCCCCGCTGCCGCCCAGGCGCCGCGGCTCGGCTGCCGGCGCGAGCGGGGCCGCCGCGCGTCCCGCCGGTTCGCGCGAGCGGGCCGGGCGCCGCGGGGAGGGCTCCGAGGGCGAGAACGGCGCCGGTCGCTCCGACACCGCGATCCGGCCCGAGCGCTTCGCCCGCCTGGTCACACTCGCGAGCATCCTGATCGCCGCCGGCCGCGCCGGCGAGCGCGTTGCGATCGCCGAGGTCTGCGAACGCCTGCAGCTGAGCGAGGAGGAGCTGCGCGAGGACGTCAACGTGCTCAACGTCGTCAACTTCGGCGGCGGCTCCTACGTGCTGTACGCGGAGATCAACGAGGACACCGCCGAGATCGAGGTCGACCCGGAGCCCTACAGCGACAACTTCGATCGTCCCGCGCGGCTGCTGCCGGTCGAGGCCAAGGCGCTCGTTGCGGCGATCGATCTGATCGGCGAGCACATCCCCGAGGGCTCGCTCACCTCCGCGCGCACAAAGATCGTCGCCGCGCTCGGCGAGGACCCGATGGAGCAGGGACTGCAGGTTTCGCCGAGCACCGGCGATGACTCCGACGTCGCGCGCAAGGTCTCCAAGGCGATCGTCGCCCATCGCATGATCGAGCTCGAGTACTACAAGGAGAACGAGGATCAGCTGATCCCGCGCCGCGTCGAGCCGTACGCGCTCACGAACGGGCGCGAGGGCTGGTATGTCGCCTCGTTCGACCCCGAGCGCGACGGCGTGCGGCACTTCCGCCTCGACCGGATCAAGCACGTCACCGTCACCGACGAGCGGTTCGCTCCGCGCCCAGAGGTCGACCCGGCGGCCGAGGTCGACGGCTGGCTGCGGACCGGGGAGGTGCCGGCATCGGCGAGCGCGCGGGTATGGGTCTCACCCGAGCGCGCGCGCTGGGCGCGCGAGGCGCGCCGCGTCGTGGAGGAGTGGAGCGACGGCTCGGTGATCGTCGAGCTGAGCTTTGCCGGCGTCGACTGGCTCGTGCGCGAGATCCTCAGGGAAGCAGGCGACGCCGCCGTGCTCGAGCCGCAGGACGCCCGCGAGGCCGTCCGTGCCGCGGTTCTGCGCCTGCGCGAGAGCGCCGCAGCGCCCGCGGGCGTTTAGGCGCTCCGGCCCTCGCCGCGCAGATGAGCCGTCGGGAGCAGATCAGGATGAGCGAAGCCGAGGTCGCCTCGTTCCTGGCCGGCGAGCGGACGCTGACCTGCGCCACGATCGGCCCGCGCGGCTGGCCGCGCCTGATGCCGCTGTGGTACGTCCTGCGCGACGCGCCCGCGGATGAGCCGGGGCCGCGCGTGTGGGCGTGGACATACGCGGTCTCCCAGAAGGTGCGCAACCTCGAGCGCGACGCGCGCGCGAGCGTGCAGGTGGAGGCCGGCGAGTCCTACGAGCAGCTGCGCGGCGTGATGCTCGAATGCGAAGTCCACGTGCACCGCGATCTCGAGCTCGTCGGCGCGCTCGGCGGGGAGATCCTCGCCCGCTACGCGTCACCGCGCGGAGCGCCGCCCGCCGCCGAGCTCGCGCCGCAGGTCGCGGAGATGGTCGCTCGCCAGGCAGCCAAGCGCGTCGCGCTCGAGTTCGTCGAGCTGCGCCGCGCCAGCTGGGATCACCGCAAGCTCGGTGGCGTGTACTGATTCCTCGCTAGGGTGACGCCTCGATGCAGCCGCTCAAGGGACTGATCCTGTCCGGGGGCAAGGGCACGCGCCTGCGCCCGATCACGCACACGAGCGCCAAGCAGCTCGTGCCCGTGGCGAACAAGCCGGTCCTCTTCTATGGGATCGAGGCGATGGCCGAAGCAGGCATCGAGGAGGTCGGCATCATCATCGCGCCGGAGACCGGCGCCGAGATCGAGGCCGCCGCCGGGGACGGCTCTCGCTTCGGCGTGCGCATCACCTACATCGTGCAGGACGAGCCGGCCGGGCTCGCGCACGCCGTCCTCACCGCCGAGCCGTTTCTCGGTGCCAGCCCGTTCGTGATGTACCTCGGCGACAACCTCCTGCAGGGCGGCATCTCCGACCTGCTGGCGGCCTTCCTCGAGCACGAGCCCGACGCGCTGATCCTGCTGACGCCCGTCCCCGATCCCGAGAACTACGGCGTCGCGGAGCTGGCCGAGGCGCCGGCGGGGCAGATCGGACGCGTCGTGCGCCTGGTGGAGAAGCCGAGCGAGCCCGCGACGGACCTCGCGCTCGTGGGTGTCTACATGTTCACGGCCGCCGTCCACGACGCCGCCCGCGCAATCGCCCCCTCGCCCCGCGGGGAGCTCGAGATCACAGACGCCATCCAACACCTCGTCGATCGCGGCATGCGCGTGGAGCCGCACGTGGTGCGGGGCTGGTGGAAGGACACCGGCCGCCTCGAGGACATGCTCGAGGCCAACCGCCTGATCCTCGACAACCTGATCGAGCGCATCGAGGGCGAGCTGATCGACTCGCAGGTCGACGGGCGCGTCGTGATCGAGCGCGGCGCCCGGTTGCAGCGGACGATCGTGCGCGGCCCGGCGATCATCGGGGCCGATGCACGGCTGAGCGATTGCTACATCGGGCCCTACACGGCGATCGGCGATCGCTGCGTGATCTCCGGGGCCGAGGTCGAGCACTCGATCCTGCTGGCCGACTGCAGGGTCTGCGACCTCGAAGGCAGAATGGAGTCCTCGCTGCTCGGTCGCAACGTGACCGTCCGCCGCGGCGAGCGTCAGCCCCGCGCCTACCGCTTCATGGTCGGGGACAACTCCGACATCTCGATTCTTTGAGGCTGCTCGTCGCAGGCGCCGGCGGGATGCTCGGCCTCGACGTGCTCGCCGCCGGCGCGCGCGCCGGGCACGAGCTGATCGGAATGACCCGCGCCGAGCTCGACGTCACCGATGCGCGCGCCGTCGCCGCCGCCTTCGCGCGCTGGCTGCCCGAGGGGGTGCTCAACTGCGCCGCCTGGACCGACGTCGACGGCGCCGAGGCCCAGTCCGAGGCGGCGCACGCCGTCAACGCGACGGGCGCAGGGAACCTGGCGGCGGCGGCCGCCGCCGCGGGCGTCGCGCTGGTCCACGTCTCCAGCGACTACGTCTTCGACGGCGAGGCACCGCGTGACCGCGCGGGGGCGCCGCGCGCGTATCTGGAGGCGGACGCGACGGGGCCGCTGTCGGTCTACGGGCAGAGCAAGCTCGCGGGCGAGCGCAGCGTGCTCGCCGCCTCTGCCCGCCACACCGTCGCTCGCAGCTCCTGGCTGTTCGGCACCGGCGGGCGCAACTTCGCGGAGACGATGCTGCGCCTCGCCGGGGAGCGCACGAGCATCGACGTGGTCACAGACCAGGTCGGTTGTCCGACCTGGACGGGCCACCTCGCGCCCGCGCTGCTCGGACTGCTCGAGCGGGACGTCGCTGGGCTCGTGCACCTCGCCGGCGGTGGGCGCGTGTCGTGGAACGGCTTCGCCCGCGAGATCTTCCGACAGGCCGAGTGTGACTGCCGCGTGCAGGCGTCCACCAGCGCCGCGCTCGAGCGCCCCGCGCCGCGCCCCGCGTGGTCGGCGCTCGAGTCCGAACGCGGCGACGTCCTGCCGCTGCCGCCATGGCAGGACGGGCTCGCCGGCTATCTCGCGGCGAGGGCTGGGATGATGCGCCCATGAAGCTGTTGGTCTGCGGCGGCGCCGGGTTCATCGGCTCGACGTTCGTGCGCCAGCGGGTGCGCGAGCACGGCGACGATGTCACGGTGCTCGACAAGCTCACCTACGCCGGGCGCGAGGAGAACCTCCACGACATCCGCGGCGAGCCCGGGTTCCGCTTCATCCGCGGCGCGATCGAGGACGCGGCCGCCGTCGCCGGCGCGATCGAGGTCTGCGCGCCCGAGGCGATCGTCAACTTCGCGGCCGAGACCCATGTCGACCGCTCGATCGCGGACCCCGACGCCTTCGTCAACACCCACGCGATCGGCACCTACGTGCTGCTCGAGGCGGCGCGCGAGCGCGCGCTGCGCTACGTGCAGGTCTCCACCGACGAGGTCTACGGGTCGATCGCGGCGGGCACGTTCACCGAGGAGAGCCCGCTGGCGCCGTCATCGCCGTACTCGGCCACGAAGGCCGGCGCAGATCTGCTCGTGCAGAGCTACGTCCACACCTATGGACTGCCCGCGCTGATCTGCCGCGGCTCGAACAACTACGGGCCCTATCAGTATCCCGAGAAGCTCATCCCGCTGATGATCCTCAACGCGCTGCACGGCGACGTGCTGCCGCTCTACGGGGACGGGATGCAGGTGCGCAACTGGATCCACGCGACGGATTTCGCTGCGGCGATCGGCGACGTGCTCGAGCATGGCCGGCCGGGTGAGGTCTACAACGCCGGCGGCCCCGACGAGGAGCCGAACATCGCCGTCGTCCGCCGCATCGTCGAGCTGACCGGGGCGCAGGAGTCCCAGATCGTGCGCGTCGCCGACCGTCCCGGGCACGACGTGCGCTACTCGCTCTCATCGGCGAAGGTGCGCGCGCTCGGCTGGTCTCCCGGCGTGCGCTTCGAGGACGGGCTGCGCGCGACGGTGGCGTGGTACCGCGAGAACCGGTGGTGGTGGGAGCCGATCCGCTCGGGCGACTATCGCGCCTACTACGAGCGCCAGTACGGGCGCGCGCTGGCGCCCTGAGCAGGACCGCCCGAGCGGCCGTTTCGCGGCGCTAGCCTGCCTGTGTGCCCCTGTCGAGCTTCACACCGCAGACGCGCGCGTGGTTCGAGCGCTCCTTCGCGGCACCGACCGCTGCCCAAGCCGGCGCGTGGCCCGCAATCGCGACGGGCGAGCACGTGCTCGTCTCCGCTCCCACGGGCTCCGGCAAGACACTCGCAGCGTTCCTGTGGGCGCTCGACCGCCTGACACGCGAAGCGGGCCCCGGCGGCGGCGAGGCGGCCCGCGGGGGCACCCGCGACGCGGCCCGCGGTGGCACGCGCGTCGTCTATATCAGCCCGCTGAAGGCGCTCGCGTATGACATCGAGCGCAACCTCCGCGCACCGCTGCGAGGCATCGGCGCGGAGGACGTGCGCGTGGGGATCCGCACCGGCGACACGCCCCAGCGCGAGCGCGCCGCGATGGCCCGCCATCCCCCCGACATCCTCGTCACGACACCGGAGTCGCTCTACCTGCTCCTCACCTCGCGCGCGCGAGAGACGCTGACCGGGGTGGACACGGTGATCGTCGATGAGATCCACGCCGTCGCCGGGACCAAGCGCGGCGCCCACCTCGCGCTCACGCTCGAGCGCCTCGAGGCCGCGGCGGAGGGCGGCGCCGAGCACTCGCGGATCCAGCGCATCGGCCTGAGCGCGACGCAGAGCCCGCTCGATGAGATCGGTCGCTTCCTCGTCGGGCCGAGCCGGCGCGTGCGGATCGTCGACGCCGGTGTGCGCAAGCGGCTCGATCTGCGGATCGAGGTGCCGGTCGAGTCGATGGCCGAACCGGCGCCGGTGCCGGTGCCCGGCGCCGAGCCGCCGGCGCCGCTCGATGCGCTCGCGGGCGGAGAGTCGACGCGGAACTCGATCTGGCCTGCGATCTACCCGGAGCTGCTGAAGCTCGTGCGCGAGCACAACTCGACGATCGTGTTCGTCAACAACCGTCGCGCCGCCGAGCGTGTCGCGCTGCGCCTGAACGAGCTCGCCGCGGCGCAGGCGGAAGGCGCCGGCGCCGCGGACGGAACGCACCCGCCCGCCCCGCCCGACGTCGCGCGCGCCCACCACGGCTCGCTCGCGCGCGAGGAGCGCACGAAGGTCGAGGAGCTGCTGAAGGCGGGTGAGCTCCCCTGCCTGGTGGCGACCAGCTCGCTCGAGCTCGGCATCGACATGGGCGCCGTCGACCTCGTCCTGCAGATCGAGTCCCCGAAGTCGGTCGCGCGCGGCCTGCAGCGCATCGGGCGAGCGGGCCACGGGGTCGACCAGGTCAGTCGGGGGCGCATCTTCCCGAAGTTCCGCGGCGACCTGCTCGAGTGTGCGGTCGTCGCGCGACGCATGCACGAAGGCCTGATCGAGTCCACGGTCGTGCCGCGCAACGCGCTCGACGTGCTCGCCCAGCAGATCGTCGCGATCGCCGTCGCAGCCGAGCCGGCTCGCGCCGGCAGCTCGACGGGGGCGGGCGGGGCCGAGGAGGATGAGACGGACGCGCAGGGCGGCGTCTCGGTCGCGGAGCTGCACGCTCTCGTCAGGCGCACCCACTCCTACGCCGAGCTCTCGCGCGAGCTGCTCGAGAACGTCCTCGACATGCTCGACGGCCGGTACCCCTCGAAGGAGTTCGGCGAGCTGCGCGCGCGCATCGTCTGGGACCGCGTCGGCGGCACGATCCGCGCGCGCCGGGGCTCGCGCCAGCTCGCGATCGCCAACGCCGGCACGATCCCCGACCGCGGCCTGTATGCGGTGACGCTGCCCGACGGCCGTCGGGTGGGGGAGCTGGACGAGGAGATGGTGTATGAGGCGCGCCCCGGCCAGGCGTTTCTGCTCGGTGCCTCGAGCTGGCGGATCGAGGAAATCACGCGCGACCGCGTGATCGTCACGCCCGCCCCGGGCGCGCCCGGAGCGGTGCCGTTCTGGAAGGGCGACACGATCGGGCGTCCAAAGGAGCTCGGCGAGGCGATCGGCGCATTCTCGCGCTGGGCGGTGGAGCAGGACGCGGCGACGCTGGAGCGCGAGTACGACCTCGATGCGCGCGCCGCCGCGAACCTGCTTGCCTACCTGCGCGAGCAGCAGGCGGCCACGCGCGTGCTGCCGAGCGAGCGCACGATCGTCGTCGAGCGCTTCCGCGACGAGATCGGCGACTGGCGGATCTGCGTGCTCTCGCCCTACGGCGGGCGCGTCCACGCCGCCTGGGGCCTGGCCCTGTCGGCCCGCATCCGCGAGCGCTTCGGTCTCGAGGCCGACGCGCTGTGGTCGGACGACGGCATCGTCCTGCACCTCCCCGAGCTCGACGCCGACGACGCGGAGTCATTGCCCTCGGCAGCCGAGCTGATCCTGCTCGAGCCCGACGAGGTCGAGCAGGCGCTGAGCGCCGAGCTCGGCGGCTCGGCGCTGTTCGGGGCGCGCTTTCGCGAGAACGCCTCGCGCGCGCTGCTGATCCCGCGCGCCTATCCGGGCAAACGCACCCCCCTGTGGCAGCAGCGACTGAAGGCGCAGAACCTGCTCGAGGTCGCGCGCCGCTACGACGACTTCCCGATCGTGCTGGAGACCTACCGCGAGTGCCTGCGCGACGTCCTCGACGTGCCCGGCCTGCAGGCTCTGCTGGGCGCCCTGCACAGCCGGCAGATCTCGCTCGTCGAGGTCGAGACCGCTACCGCATCCCCGTTCGCCGCGTCGCTGCTGTTCGACTACGTGGCCACCTACATGTACGAGGGCGACACGCCGAATGCCGAGCGTCGCGCGGCGGCGCTGTCGCTCGACCGCGATCTGCTCAGGGAGCTGCTCGGCCAGGAGGAGCTGCGCGAGCTGATCGACCCGGCCGCGCTCGATCGCCTCGAGCACGACCTTCAGCATCGCTCGCAGATGACGCAGGCGACCGGGCGCGATGGCCTGCACGATGTCCTGCGCGACGTCGGTGACCTCAATCCGGCCGAGGTCCGCGCGCGCGTGCTCGCCGGCATCGACCCCGAGGGGCTGCTCGTCGAGCTGCGCCGCGAACGGCGCGCGATCGCGCTCCGCATTGGCGGGGAGGAGCGCTACGTCGCCGCCGACGAGGCCGCGCTGTACCGCGACGCGCTCGGGGCGCTCCCGCCGGGCGGCCTGCCGGAGGCGTTCCTCGCCGACGTCCCCGACGCTCTCGCGCAGCTCGTCGCCCGCTACGCGCGCACGCACGGTCCCTTCACGACAGCCGAGCTGCGCGCGCGCTACGGGGTCGATGCCGGTGCTGTCCTGCGCGAGCTCGAGCGCGCCGGGGAGATCGTGCGCGGCGAGCTGCGTCCCGGCGGCAGCGAGCGGGAGTGGTGTGACGTGGAGGTTCTGCGGCGCCTGCGGCGCGCGTCGCTGGCCGCGCTGCGCAAGGAGATCGAGCCCGCCGACCAGCGCAGGCTGGCGGCCTTCCTGCCCTCGTGGCAGGGGGTCGACCGCCACACCGGCGCCGGTGCCGGCGTCGATCGCCTGCGTGAGGTGCTCGTCCCCCTCCAGGGGCTCGCGCTGCCCGTTGAGATCTGGGAGCGCGAGGTGCTGCCGAGGCGTACCGGCGCGTACTCGCAGTCCTGGATGGACAGCCTGTGCGCGAGCGGCGAGCTCGTCTGGGTCGGCGCCGGGCCCCTGGGGCGCTCGGGCCGCGTCGCGCTGTACTTCCGCGAGGACGCCGCCGCGATCGGGCCGCCGCCCGCGAGCCCTTCGGCTCGCGCGGGCTATCAGGCGCCGAGCGCCGCCGAGCACGAGCTGCTGCGCGCGAGCCTCGCGAGCGGTCCGCGCTTCTTCACCGACCTGCTCGCCGAGCTCGACGCCCCCGCCGAGGCCCTGCGCGAGGCGCTGTGGGACCTCGTCTGGGCGGGCGAGGTCACCAACGACGCCTGGGCACCGCTGCGCGCGCCCCGTCTCGCGCTCGCGCGGGCAGAGCGGAGCGGAACCTTCGTGGAGCGTCGCGGCGGTCAGGTCCGCGCCGGCCACGCACGCTCGCGTTTCAGTGCCCGGCGGCGCACCGGCGCCCAGTCGCAGGTGCAGGGGCGCTGGTCGCTCGTGGCGGGCGTGTTCGGGGGAGCCGGGCGAGGAGACGCCGGCGGGGCAGCCGATCGCCGCCGCGTGCTCGCCGAGCTGCTGCTCGAGCGCTACGGCATCGTCACTCGCGAGCAGGTGCTCGCGGAGGGCGTCAAGGGGGGCTTCGCGATGCTGTACGACACGTTCTCCAACCTCGAGACGCTCGGAATCTGCCGGCGCGGCTACTTCATCGAGGGCATGGGGGGCGCCCAGTTCGCGCTCGCAGGCGCGGTCGAGCGGCTGCGCTCCTCGGCGCAACGGCCGTCCGCGCTCGTGCTCGCCGCCGCCGATCCCGCCCAGCCCTACGGCGCGGCGCTGCCGTGGCCGCGACGCGACGGGCTTCCCGGCCGCCCGGCCCGCGTGGCGGGCGCTCACGTCGTGCTCGTCGAGGACGAGCCGGCGCTCTACGTCGAGCGTGGGGGACGCGGTCTCGTGACGCTCGGCCCCTCCCGTGCGGGCAGCCACGTGGTCGCCGGCGAGCCCGCGCGGCTGCGTCAGGCGCTCGAGGCGCTCGCGCAGGCCGTTCGCGCGGGGAGGGTGCCGAAGCTCTCGCTCGAGCGCATCGACGGCGAGGCGGCCCCGTCCTCGCAGCTCGCCGGGATGCTCGTCGAGCTGGGCTTCCAGCCGGGCCCGCGGCGACTGACGCTGTCGGCCTGACTTTCGACCTTTCGAATCCAGTTGTCTGTCGGACGACCCGCCGCGATGGAGACACTGCTGGAATCGTTCGAGAGAGATTGTTATTAAAGCGCCCTGTGCTCGACTCTTGACGAATCGATTTTTCCGGATCGTGGGGATGAAGCGAACTAGCGAGGAGCCCTCACCGCTGTACCGTCGGCTGCCGCACGGACCGAACGGCATGGGCCGCGAGGCGGTCGCCCGCAACCAGCGCTCCCGCCTCTGTGGCGCGATGATCGAGTCGGTCTCTCAGCGTGGCTACCGCGCGACGACCGTCGCACACGTGATCGGCCTGGCCGGGGTGTCGCGGCGAGCCTTCTATGAGCTGTTCCAGAACAAGGAGCACTGCTTCATGTGCACCTACGCGATCGTCGTGGCGGACGCGCGCAAGCGGATGCTCGAAGCGTGGGCAGCCGAGCGCGGCTGGGCGAACCGCCTGCACGCGGCCTGCAAGACGCTGCTCGATGACGCCGCCCTCTCGCCGAACGGGCCGCGGCTCGTGCTCGTCGACGCGCTCGGCGTCGGCGCGCAGGCGCGCGAGCGTCTGCAGCTCGCGGGCCTGACCTTCGAGCGGCTCGTCTCCGACGCCTTCAAGGCGGCGCCCAACGACGTGGGCTTCCCGGCGCTGATCCCGCGCGCGGCGGTCGGCGGCGTGCGCCATCTCCTGTTCGTGCGACTGCTCGAGGCGCGTGAGCAGGAGCTGCTGACGCTGACCGACGAAGTGCTCGACTGGATCGAGGCCTACCGTACGCCGGCGGCGCCGCGGCTCGATCTGACGAGCACGATCGAGCCCCCGCACGTGGCGCCGACGCCGGCTGCCTTCCTGGCGCGCGAGGGCGGGCGCGCGCGGCTGCTCGGGTCGGTCGTCCATCTCACGCTCGACTCCGGCTACGCCGAGCTGACCGACCCGCAGATCGCGCAGTTCGCCGGCGTCTCGACGGAGGCCTTTCACAAGCAGTTCGCCGGCAAGGAGGCGTGTTACCTGGCGGTGCTCGACGAGTTCGTCAGGGAAGCTATCGACACGGTGCGACCGCAGATGCAGGCCGCCTCCTCGTGGGCGCACGCTGTCCACCGGACCGTGACTGCGTTCGTCGAGTTCCTCGTCGCGCACCAGGCGCTGCTGCGGATCGCCTTCATCGAGCTGTTCGAAGTCGGTCCCGGGATGGTCGGCCGAATGACGCGCTCGGTTGAGGCCGTGACGAGGCTGTTGACCGAGCCCGGTCCGGTGCCCCAGCGCGCTCCGGCGATCGCGCCGGAAGCGGTCACGGGCGCGCTGTGGGGGATCATCTGCACGTTCGTCGCGGGCAACCGGCTCGCGCGCCTACCGGCGCTCGTGGACCAGATGACGTTCGTGGTGCTCGCGCCGTATATCGGCGCGAAGGCCGCGATCGAGGCCGTCGTCGGCGCCCGCGAGCCGCTGGGCGCGCCCTGAGGCACCAGGGGCGCGGCCAGCGGGACTCTGCGATGCTCGGCGCTGATGAACGATCCGACGCTCAGGCGCCCGCGTCGCGTGGGCCACAAGGGTGCCCACCACATCGAGCCGGGCAACACGCTCGCGTCCTTCGATGCAGCGCTCGCGCACGACGTCGACATGATCGAGCTCGACGTCCTGTCCGAGCGTGCCGGCGGCGGCGGTCGTCTGCTCGTCGCCCACGACTACGAGGACATGCGCTCGCGCGCACCGCTGAGCTTCGAGCAGGCCCTCGACCATCTCGCCGGTCGGGCCTTTGCCGGGTTGAACTTCGACGTCGACGTGAAGATCCCCGGCTACGAGCTGCGCGTGCTGCAGGCGCTGCGCGAGCGCGAGCTCGTGCCCCGCACGCTGGTCAGTGGCATGTTCACCGACAGCCTCGCGCGGATCCGCGCGGCGGAGCCGAAGCTGCGCCTCGGCTGGTCGGTGCCGCGCGTGCGTCGCGACTACACCACGGACATGCTCACGGCGATCCCGGCGCTGGCGATCCTCACGGGCTACCGCGTGCTGCTCCCGCGGCGCGCGCGCGCGGCGCTCGAGGCGGGTCGCGTCGACGCGATCATGGCGCACTGGCGCGTCGTCACGCCCGCGCTCGTGCGCGCCGTCGCCGCCGCCGGCGGCGAGCTGTACGTGTGGACGGTGGACGACGCGCGCATGATCGCCCGGCTCAGCGCGATGGGCGTCGACGGCATCATCACGAACGATCCGCGGCTGTTCAGCCGATCAGGCAGGTAGCGGCGCTGAAGCCGGTCGGGTCTGAGCCGGCGACGCTGCGGTGCCCCGCGCCGGTGGGGCGCGAGCCGCGCGCGAGCACCGTCGTGCCGTGGCGCCACTGGAAGTCGACGACGCCGCGCAGCTCGCTCGCCGGCTTGCCGGGCACGGGTGCGAGCTGGAAGCTGCGACCGCCCTCGCGCGCTGCGCCGGCGGCACCGACGCTGACGTAGCCGGGGGTCGCACCGCTGGCGAGGTCGACCCAGTTCCCGGCGGGCCCCATGTACTGCAGGCGGAAGCTCATGTACATCCTGTCCGAGGACATCCCGTCGCCGGGCATCGAGCCGCGCACGCCGACGGTGTTGGGCTGGTCCTTGGGGCTGCAGACGTCGACCGTCGCCCACAATTCGCGCGACTTCAACAGCGCATGCGCGCCGATCCGCGTGGCCCCCGTGCTCGCCGGCGCCGAGCTCGCGACGGCGGGTGCGCCGGCACTCACGGCGAGCGCGGCGACCAGCGCCGACGCCTGGGCAAACGTGGGTGTGCGCATGCGCTGACGATAGCGCCGGGCACCGCCGGCCGGGGCCGCTTGCGCGCGCCGCGACGAGCGTCGGATCGGCCGTGGGACGCACGCGCGTTGTGGTATTCCGTTGCGCATGGGGGTGACGCGCGCAGCCGAGGTCGTGGATCTGCTCGGGAGGGTCCCGGCCTTCGCGACGCTCGAGCGGGCCGATCTCGAACGGATCGCCGAGGTCGCGGTGCCCCGTGCGTTCGAGCCCGGACAAGCAGTGTTTCGCGAGGGCGACGCGAGCGACACCTGTTACGTGGTGCGCGAGGGACAGGCCCGCGCGATTCGCACCCATCCCGACGGGCGCACCATCACGCTGGCGACGTTCGGGCCCGGGGACATCTTCGGTGAGCTGGCGATGTTCGAGGACGAGCGCCGCTCGGCGACGGTCGAGGCGATCGAGCGCACGAGCGTCGTGGGCGTGCTGGGGCCGGACATGCGGCGGCTGATGGGCGAGCACCCCTCGATCGCCACGCGACTCGTGATCGCGCTCGGGCGCCGCCTGCGCGACACCAACGAGCGTCTCTCGCGCCAGTCCTTCCAGACCGTCCAGAGTCGGGTCGCGCTCGTGCTCAGCCAGCTCGTCGAGCAGGAGCTCGCCGCGGGCAGGGAGCAGGGAGACGTGCTCGTGAAGGCGACGCAGGCGGATCTCGCGCAGCTGGCGGGGTCCTCGCGCGAGTCGGCCAGCCGCTTCCTGGCGGTGCTCGAGCGCGCCGGCGTGATCTCACAGGGCCGCGGCCGTCTGGTCGTGCATGACGCGGATGCGCTCAAGCAGTATGTCTTCTGAGCCGTCCCGATCCAGACGCCGGCGCGGAGGGGGGAGCGGCGGCGGATCGCGCCAGTCCCCGACGCGCGAGTTCTCCGCCGGTGGAGTCGTCGTGCGCGAGCGACAGGTGGTCGTGATCGTGCCGACGCGCCGCGCGGCCGACGGATCGCGCGTCCTCGCGCTGCCCAAGGGTCACGTCGATCCCGGCGAGACGCCGGTCGAGGCCGCCGAGCGCGAGGTGCGCGAGGAGACCGGGATCGTGGCCAGGCCGGTGATCGAGCTGGGCGAGTCGCGCTACTGGTATCGCCGCGACGGGCGCACGATCGGCAAGCGCGTGTCGTTCTTCCTGTTCGAGTTCCTCGGCGGCGACATCGCCGATCACGACGACGAGGTCGAGGAGGTCCGCTGGATCGATCTGAGCGCCGCAGAGACGGCGCTCAGCCACACGGCCGAGCGCGAGATGGTCACGCTCGCGCTGGCCTACCTCGACAAAGACCGATAGCCTGCCCGCTCGATGCAGGTCCTCAACTTCTACTCCACGATCTTCGCCGACGAGCTCAAGCGTGGACGCAAGACGGCGACGATCAGACTCGGCGACAAGTCGGGCAAGTACCGCAAGAACCAGGCTGTGCTCGTCACGATCGGCTACCAGTACTCGCCGCGCGAACGGATCTTCGAAGCGGTGATCGACAACGTCGAGGTGATGCGCCTCGGCGAGCTCTCGCCGCGGGACATCAAGCACGACAACCCCGAGTTTCGCCGCCAGGAGGAGCTGATCAAGTTCCTCGAACAGATCTACGGTCGCGCCGTCTCCACCGGCGACGTCGTGACGGTCGTGCGCTTCTCCCAGATCCTCGAGACGCCGAGCGGCATGACCGAGGCCATGAAGGGCTTCGGCGGCGCGCAGAACTAGCGCCCGGACGGGCCCGCGGCCGCCGGCAGTCACATGAGAGAGTGCCGATTTGGCTTGAAAGCGGCCGGATCTTCTATATATTGCAGGTGTAGTTGGCACTCTCCCCCCGAGAGTGCCAAAAGAGGCGGCCACGAGTCGATAGAGGGCAACAGGCCGCCGGTCGCATTCTCACCAGACGGAGGTTTTTCAACATGAAGCTCAAGCCCCTGGGCGATCGGCTGATCGTGCGGGCGATCGAGGAGGAGGAGACCACTGCCAGTGGCATCGTCCTCCCCGACACCGCCAAGGAGAAGCCGCAGAAGGGCAAGGTCCTCGCAGTCGGCGACGGCAAGCTCGACGAGGACGGCAAGCGCATCCCGCTGGACGTCAGCAAGAACGACGAGGTTCTCTACAGCAAGTACGGCGGGACCGAGATCAAGGTCGACGGGGAGGATCTGCTCGTGCTGCGCGAGTCCGATGTCCTCGCCCGCATCGAGTCTTAAGGAGATCTGAGGAAACATGGCTCACAAGGAACTGAAGTACAGCTCTGAGGCGCGCAAGGCGCTCGAGGCCGGCGTCGACGCGGTCGCCAACGCGGTCAAGGTCACGCTCGGCCCGAAGGGCCGCTACGTCGTGCTCGACAAGAAGTTCGGCGCCCCCACGATCACCAACGACGGTGTGACGATCGCGCGGGAGATCGAGGTCGAGGACGTGTTCGAGAACCAGGGCGCTCAGCTGGTGCGCGAGGTTGCGACCGCCACCAACGACGTCGCCGGCGACGGAACCACCACCGCCACGGTGCTCGCCCAGGCGATCGTCAAGCAGGGATTGAAGAACGTCGCCGCCGGCGCAAACCCGTTGGCGCTCAAGCGCGGCATCGAGCGCGCCGTGGACGAGGTCGTGAAGAACATCGCGACGCAGTCCAAGGAGGTCTCCGGCAAGGACCAGATCGCCCGCGTGGCGACGATCTCGGCCGGCGACGAGGAGATCGGCGACGTCATCGCCGACGCGATCGAGAAGGTCGGCAAGGACGGCGTCGTCAACGTCGAGGAGGGTCAGACGTTCGGCATGGACCTCGAGTTCACCGAGGGCATGCAGTTCGACAAGGGCTACATCTCGCCTTACATGGTCACCGACCAGGACCGCATGGAGGCGGTGCTCGAGGACCCGTACATCCTGATCGCGAACCAGAAGATCGGCTCGGTCCGTGACGTGCTGCCGGTGCTCGAGCAGGTGATCCAGTCCGGCAAGCCGCTACTGATCATCGCCGAGGATGTCGAGGGCGAGTCGCTCGCGACCCTAGTGGTTAACAAGCTCCGCGGGACGTTCACCGGCGTGGCCGTCAAGGCTCCGGGCTTTGGTGACCGCCGCAAGCGGATGCTCGAGGACATCGCGGTCCTCACCGGCGGTGAGGTCATCACCGAGGAGATGGGCCTGAAGCTCGAGAACACGCAGCTCTCGCAGCTCGGTCGCGCCCGTCGTGTAGTGGTCACCAAGGACACGACCACGATCGTGGACGGCGCTGGTGAGAGCGATGCGATCAAGGGCCGGATCAACCAGATCAAGTCCGAGATCGAGAACACCGATTCCGACTTCGACCGCGAGAAGCTCCAGGAGCGGCTGGCGAAGCT
>DASYFR010000037.1:0-153786 GCA_036498325.1 Solirubrobacteraceae bacterium | reverse complement strand
AAGGCGTCCGACGCGTCGGCGAAGGAGCTCGTTCGTACGGCTCAGACGACGATGGAGACGGCTGCTACCGACAACAACGGGAGCTACGCTCTCATGACCTCGCCGGAAAAGCTGGCGGAAATCGAGAAGACGATTCCGACGACGGCGAGCACGACGTCGGCATACCTGAGTGCGGCCAAAGGCGAAGCCACTGGCTACACGGTCACGGCGACGGCTGAGCCGAGCGGTGACACGTTCACGATCACAAACGCCGAAGGCGCGGTGACGCACGTGTGCGAAACCCCGACCAAAAAAGCGGCCGGCGGCTGCCCCGTCCCGGGCGGCAGCTGGTAGCAGACCGACTCGGGCTCGCCCGGATCGGAGACGTGTCTCGAGGAAGGCGGCGATGGCCGCCTTCCTCACGTCTGAGGCTCAAGCTCCGCGTGCTCGGCGCCGATGACGGGCCCATGGAGACCGTCACCCTCGCCGGCGTCTTCGGCGCAATCATCGGCTCGTTCCTGAATGTCGTGGCCTATCGGCTGCCGCGCCACGAGTCGCTCGTCGCGCCCGGTTCGCACTGCCCCAAGTGCGGCGAGCACGTGCGTCCCTACGACAACATCCCGATCCTCTCCTACCTGCTGCTTCGCGGACACTGCCGCAGCTGCTCCGCTCCGATCTCGCCCCGATATCCACTCGTGGAGACGCTCACCGCGGCGCTCTGCGCGGGCGCGGTCCTCGTGCACCACTCCGCCGCGTCGGTCGCGCTCAGTGTGGCACTGATCCTGCTCGTCGTCCCGGCCGCGCTGATCGACGTCGAGCACCGCATCATTCCCAACCGAATCACCGCGCCGGGTGCGGTCGTGGCGATCGCGCTGGGTCTCGCGCTCGATCCCGGCGGCGAGGCAGGACGCCTGATCGCGGGCGCCTCGGCCGGCGGCTTTCTGCTCGTGGCGGTGCTCGCCTACCCCGCGGGGATGGGCATGGGCGACGTCAAGCTCGCAGCGATGATGGGGCTGTTCCTTGGCGCCGCGGTCGCGCCGGCGCTGCTCGTCGCGCTGCTGAGCGGCGTGTTCGCGGGTGCGGTCGTGATCGCGCGAAAGGGAGTCAGCGACGGTCGCAAGACGGCGGTTCCCTTCGGCCCGTTCCTCGCCCTCGGGGCGCTGGTCGCGGTGTTCCTCGGACACCAGCTCGTCGATATCTACGTCAATCACTTCCTGCACTAAAGGCCAGCTGCGCGCGCGCCGATACCCCCTGCGAGCCATCGCTTTCGTCAAGGCGATAACCCATCTCGTGATGCGACTTCCTTCGACTCCCAATCTCAAAATGAACCTTAACCTCGGGCGCCGTGGCGGACCGGACGTGGTCGGCCTCGATGTCCAGCCCGGGTTCGTCGCAGCCGTCAAGGCGCGGGTCAACGGTTCGATCCTGGCAGAGCGCGCGGCGGTCCTGCCGCTCCCGGCAGATGTCGTGCGCGACGGCGAAGTGATGGATCAGGACTCTCTGGCCGAGGCGCTGCGCGAGCTGTTCGGCGCGAGCGGGATGGGCAAGCGGGTGCGCGTCGGTGTGGCCAATCAGCGCACCGTGCTTCGCACGCTCGAGCTTCCGCCGATCACCGACCGCAAGGAGCTCGCCGCTGCGGTCGGCTTCCAGGCACAGGAGCAGGTGCCGATGCCGCTGAGCAACGCCGTCCTCGACTTTCATCCCCTCGGCATCGTCGACACTCCCGCGGGACCGCGCCAGCGTGTCGTCCTCGTTGCTGCCCAGCGCGACATGGTGGAAAAGCTTCTCGGTGCGGTGCGTCGCGCCGGTCTCACCGCCGGCGGCGTGGACCTGTCCGCATTCGCGCTGATCCGCTCTCTGTACCGCCCCGAACCGGAGCTGACCGGCCGCGTGCTGTACCTGAACGTCGACGGTCTGACCAATCTGGCGATCGCCGAGGGAACCGTGTGTCGTTTCACACGCGTCGTCGGCAGCGGTCTCGAGGGCATCGCCTCCGAACTCGCCGAGCGCCGCGGCATCGCGCTGAGCGATGCGCGTGCGCTGATCGCCGGCGTCGACCTGACGGCCGGCCCGCCGGTCGCCGCGGCCGAGCACACAGCTGCCGTCGAGCCAGCCGCGCCCGCAGCCGCCGCCGACCCCCCACCTGAAGGCATCCCCGCCGACGCGGTCGACGCCTCGGTGCGTGCGACCGGCGAGGACTCCGGTGCACCCGACGGCGAAGACGGCCTCAGCTACGAGCAGATGCTCGGCGTGGGGAGCCCCTCCGACGACGGACCGGACGCCGAGCTCGTGACGATCCTTGAAAACGGCGTCCGCGAGATCTCCGGCGAGGTCCGCAACTCGCTCGACTTCCACCGCTCCCAGTACGGCGGCGGCGAGGTCTCCCACATCGTGCTGAGCGGTGGAGCACAGGACGTGCCGGGCTTCGCCGAGGCCCTGCAGGCCTCGCTCGGCGTCGAGGTAAGAGGCTCCGAGGTCGGCATGGTCGATGAGCGGCTCGCCGATACCGTCTCTCCCCACCGTCTGGCGGTCGCCGCCGGCCTGGCGGCGATGGAAGTCCCGCAATGAGAGCCGTCAACCTGATCCCGGCGGAGCATCGCGGCGGCACCTCGGTCGGCGCCGGGCAGTCCCAGGGCGCGGCCTACGCCGTTCTCGGCTTGCTTGCGGGCGTGGCCCTTCTGGCCGTGCTCTACGGCTCCGCGCACCGTCAGATCTCGAGCCGCCAGGGCGAAGCTGCACGCCTCAACGCCCAGGCCCAGCAGGCGCAGGCCGCGGCCTCCGGGCTTGCGCCGTACACGAGCTTCGTCGCGCTGCGCACACAGCGCACCGCGGCCGTCTCGACCCTCGTGGACTCGCGCTTCGACTGGTCCCACGTATTTCACGAGTTTGGTCGAGTGCTCCCGCTCGGCGTCTCCGTCGGGTCGCTCGAAGGCGCCGTCGGCGCGATCACCCCCGGCGGTGCACCCACCGTCGCTCCGGCCCCCACTCCTGCATCCTCGAGCGCCGGTTCCGCGACCACGTCGGGCGCGAGTGCCCCGGCCGCCGCTGCTGTCAGCTCGGCAACCCCGCCGGGCAGCGTTCCGACGTTCACTCTCAGCGGCTGTGCGACGACTCAGCGCGAAGTGGCGGTCATGCTCGAGCGCCTACGCCTGATCGACGGCGTCGCAGCGGTCACGCTGCAGAGCTCGACCAAAAGCGCCGGCTCCGGAGCGGGCTCCGGAGCCACGTGCCCGCCGAGCGCACCGGCCTTCACCGTGCACATCCAATTTGACCCCCTGCCCGTCGCCCCGGCCAAGACCAGCTCGACGGCGAGCGTCGCGAACACCGCGTCGCCAACATCGACCGCCGGAGTGAGCGCGAAATGACGCGCCGTGATCGGATCGTCCTGATGGTCGTCGCTGTGATCGCAGTTCTCGGCGCGGGCTGGGTGCTGGCGGTCTCGCCGGAGCGCCAGAAGGCCGGCAAGATCAGCGCCGAAGTCGTCGCCGCCAAGACGCAGCTGTCGACGGCGGAAGGCGAACTCTCGAACGCCCGTGCAGCGCAGGCGCAGTACGCCGCGGCCTACAGCGAGGTCGTGAGCCTCGGTAAAGCCGTCCCGGCCGAAGAAGAAGTCCCGTCGCTGATCTACCAGCTCTCGCAGGCGACACACCGGCAGAACGTCGAATTCGCGTCGATCGCGGCTCCGACCACTCCAGTCGGCGCGGCGAGCCCGGCCGCCGCCGCTGCCGCTGGCGCCGCGTTCAGCGAGATGCCGTTCACGTTCATCTTCAACGGCAGCTTCTTCGCACTCGAACGCCTGTTCAACAAGCTCACGCAGTTCACCGAACGCAGCGCCAGCGGCTCGCTGCAGGTCAGAGGCCGCCTGTTGACCGTCCAGAGTGTCAAGCTCGCGCCGGTCACGACGCAGGGCACCAAATCGGCCAAGTCCCAGCTGTCGGGGACGATCACCGCAACCGCCTATCGGCTGCCGGCCGGCCAGGGGCTCACGGGCGGCGCGACCGCAACCTCTCCGGCCGGGACGAGCACCCCGGCAGCCTCCAGCACCGGCGCGAGCTCGACCACCGCGCCGGCGATCGCGAGGGTCACGCCATGAACGACTTCCTCAAGGCACTCGGAGCCGATCTACGCGATCGTCGCTTGCTTCCCTTCGTCGCTCTGGTCAGTGTCGCGCTGGTCGCCGGCGTCGCCTACGCGGCGCTCGCCGGCGGCGCGTCCACCGCGCCCACGGCGCCGGGGCCTGTCGCCGGCGGCGTCACCCCCGGCATCGCGGCGACCCAGGCGAAGCCCGAAACGGCGCTCGCGGAGACGACCAACGGGACCGCCGAACAGCGCAAGGGCAAGGTCCACGACCCCTTCAAGTTGCTGCCGGGCGCAGAAAAAGCCACCAGCAGCTCGACGTCCACCTCCACGAGCACGACGACGAGCACGAGCTCGGGTACCTCGACGGGCACGAGCACGGGGTCCACGGGCGCCAGCGCGCCGAAAACGGAATCCGGGGCGGGCAAAGGCTCGGGCTCGGGCGAAGCGGAAAGCAAGCCGACGAAACCGGCGACGCCGTCGAAGCCGAAAACCGTCTACCACGTGGCGGTGCTGTTCGGCCTCGTCCCGTCCGGAGCTGCCCCGCTCATCACCACCACGCTGACGCCGTTCCAGAGCCTCAAGCTGTTCACGCCGCTGCCGTCCGCCAAGCAGCCGCTCCTGGTCTTCCGGGGCGTGACCGCCGGCGGCAAGGCCGCGACCTTCACGCTCGTCGGCGAAGCGATCCTGCACGGCCAGGCGGCCTGCCTGCCGAACGCGACCCAGTGCCAGGCGATCGATCTGCAGAAGGAACGCTACGAGCAGCTCGAATACCTCACGGCGACCGGCGAAGTTCTCACCTACGAACTGCGGGTCGTCAGCATCAGCTCGACGAAAGCGTCGACGGCCTCGCTCCACAGCTTCCTGCGCAGCCAGTCCAAGGCGGGGCGCGACCTGCTGCGCAACGCCCACCTGCTGGACATCCCGCTGCTGCGCAGCTCGAGCCAGCCCGGCGTCTTCGTGTTCGCGGCGCGGGCCGCCCACGCGGCTCGTGCGCACACCGCCGCCGGCCGCGGCCGTTGAGCCTGAGTCGCCGGCAATAAGCTAGGGGCCGTGGGCCTCCGTCTCATAACCGCCGGCGAGTCGCATGGCCCCGGCCTGACGTGCATCGTCGAGGGCCTGCCCGCGGGCCTGTCGCTGTCGCCGCAGGACATCAACGGCGACATGGCGCGCCGTCAGCTCGGCCACGGGCGCGGCGGGCGCATGAAGATCGAGCGCGACAGCGCCGAGGTGACAGGCGGGGTGCGCCACGGGCGCACCCTCGGCGGCCCCGTCGCCCTGCAGGTCGCGAACCGCGACTACGCCAACTGGGAGGAGCGGATGAGCCCCTGGCCAGTCGCCGAGGAGCTCGCCGAGGTGCATCTCCCGCGCCCCGGGCACGCCGACCTGGTGGGCGTCCAGAAGTACAAGCAGAGCGATGTGCGCAACATCCTCGAGCGTGCCTCCGCGCGCGAGACCGCCGCGCGTGTCGCCGGCGGCGCGCTCTGCAAGGTGTTCCTGCGGGCCCTCGGCGTGAGCGTCCACTCGCATGTCATCCAGATCGCCTCCGTCCACGCGCCGGCGCAGGAGCGCGACTTGACGGCCGCGGACTTCGCCGATGTCGACGACTCACCCGTGCGCTGCCTGGACCGCGAGGCCTCGAAGGCGATGGTGCGCGAGATCGACCGCCTGCGCAAGGCCAACGAGTCGCTCGGCGGCGTATTCGAGGTGCAGGCCTTCGGTTTGCTGCCGGGCCTGGGCTCGCACGTCTCCTGGGAGGAGCGCCTCGACGGCCGACTGGCGATGGCGATCTGCTCGATCCAGGCGCTCAAGGGCGCCTCGATCGGTGACGCCTTCACGATCGCCGGGCTCCCTGGCTCGCAGGCCCACGACGAGATCTTCTACTCGAGCGAGCGTGGCTACTACCGCAAGAGCAACCACGCCGGTGGCCTCGAGGGCGGGATGACGAACGGAGCGCCCGTGATCGTGCGCGGAGCAATGAAGCCGCTGCCGACGCTGACGAAGCCGCTGCAGTCCGTCGACACCGAGACCCACGAGCCCGCCCAGGCGTTGCGCGAGCGCACCGACTCGTGCACCGTGCCGGCGGCCGGCGTGGTGGGGGAGGCGATGGTTGCGCTGGTGCTCGCCGACGCGTACAGGCGCAAGTTCGGCGGCGACCACGTCGACGACGTGATCGCGGCGACGCGCGCATACGAACAGCGGATCGGATGGCTTTCGTCCTGATCGGCTTCATGGGGGCCGGCAAGTCGACCGTTGCGGCCGAGCTCGCCGCGGCGCTCGGCGCCTCGGCACTCGACAGCGACGCTTTGCTCGAGCGCGAGCTCGGTCATCCCATCGCGCGCGAGTTCGAGCTCGGCGGGGAGGAGTCCTTCCGCGCGGCCGAGGAGGAGCTCGTCTGCCGCCTGCTGCGCGACGCGGGCGAGAGCGATGTGATCGCCCTCGGCGGCGGCAGCGTCCTGTCCGAGCGCGCCCGCGCGGCGCTGCGCGATCACGTCACGATCCTCCTCGACGTCGACGCCGCGACGGCCTGGGAGCGCGTCGCGGACGGGAGCGGGGGGCGTCCCCTGGCCGGCGATCAGGCGTCCTTCCTCGCCCTGCACGGGCAGCGCCGCGAGCTCTACGCGGACCTCGCCGACGCGGTGCTCGCCGACCTCCCGCCCGGCGGCGCGGGCGCCGCACTCGCCTCCCTGCGCTCGCTCGTCCGCGCGCCGCGGGGGACGAGGCTGTTGTGGGCGAGCGCCTCCTCGGGGGCCTATCCGGTGCTGATCGGCGCCGGCCTGCTCGGCCGCGAGGCGCAGCGTGGATCCGAGCCGTGGTGGCCGCTCGATCGCTCACGCTCGCGCCCCTTCTGCGTGAGCGATCAGACGGCGCTGTCGCTGTACGGCGATCGCCTAGGCGAGCTCGCCGCGTCGATCGCGATCGAGCCCGGCGAGCAGCACAAGACGCTGGCGAGCGCCGAACGCGTCTGGCGGGCCCTGCTCGAGGCGGGCATGACGCGCGCCGATCACGTGGTCGCGCTCGGCGGCGGTGTGGTAGGCGACCTCGCCGGCTTCTGTGCGGCGACCTACCAGCGCGGCGTCCCCGTCCTCCACGTCCCGACGACGCTCGTCGCCCAGGTCGACTCGGCCTACGGCGGAAAGACCGGGGTGGACCTGCCGGCGGCGAAGAACTACGTCGGCGCCTACCACCAGCCGGCCGCCGTGATCGTCGATCCCGAGCTGCTCGCCTCGTTGCCCGCGGCGGAGCTCGCCGCCGGCTGGGTCGAGGTGCTCAAGACCGCGCTGATCGCCGGCGGCGCGCTGTGGCGTCACATCGAGGCGGGCGGTGAGATCGACGAGGACACGATCCTCGCGTGCGCGCGGACCAAGCTCGCGATCGTCGCCGCCGACGAGCGCGACGACGGGCGCCGCCAGGTGCTCAACCTCGGTCACACCGTCGGCCACGCGATCGAGACGGTCACCGGCTATTCGCGCTACCGCCACGGCGAAGCCGTCGGGCTCGGCCTGCTCGCCGCGCTGAGGCTGTCCGGGCGTGATGAGCTGCGCGGGCGCGTGCGCGAGCTGCTGACCGAGCACGACCTGCCGGTGACGGCGCCGAGCCTCGAGGTGGAGGCGGTGCTGAAGGCGATCTCGCGCGACAAGAAGCGCTTGGCCGGGGGCGTTCCGTTCGTCCTCGTCGATGCGCCGGGCGAGGTGCGCCACGGCTGTGAGGTGGGCCCGGCGGACCTGCGCGCGGCGGTCGAGGAGCTGGCCGCGTGACCCGCGCCACCTACACGATCGAGGTGATGCACGGCGTCAACGTCGACCAGCTGGGCCGGCGCGACCCACTCGTCTACGGCCAGATCACGCTCGCCGAGCTCGAGGGTCAGATCGAGGAGCAGGCCCGCGCACTCGATCTGCGCACGCGCTTCTTCCAGAGCAACTACGAGGGTGCCTTCGTCGAGCACCTGCACTCGCTGGCGGGCGAGGCTGACGGCATCCTGATCAACCCGGGCGCCTGGACGCACTACGCCTGGGCGATTCGCGATGCGCTCGAGATCGCCGGGCTCCCGGCGCTCGAGATCCACCTCTCGGACATCGACAGCCGCGAGCCGTGGCGGCGCCTGTCGGTGATCAGGGACCTCTGCTTCGCGACGATCTCCGGCCGCGGCCCGGAGGGCTACCGCGACGCGCTGAGTGCGCTGCGCGAGCAGCTCGAGCAGGGACAGGTGGCGTGAGCGCGCCGCAGACGGGGGCCACGAGCTCGGGACGGGTCGAGCGCCTGGCGGCGGAGCTCGACGTTCTCGGCGTGCAGGCGCTGCTGGTGGACTCGCTCGTCGACGTGCGCTACGTGAGCGGCTTCAGCGGCAGCCATGCGCTCGTGCTCGTCGTCGGCGAGGCGGCAGCGCGCGCTCTCGGCCGCCACCGCTTCCTGACGGACTTCCGCTACCGCACGCAGTCGGCCGCGGAGGTGCCCGACAGCTTCGAGCGCGAGATCGTCGCCGGCGAGCTGCTCGAGGCCGTCGGCGGCCTGCTCGCCGGCGCGCCCACCGGCAGGCTCGGCTTCGACGAGGCGAAGCTGTCGGTCAAGGCCCACCGCCAGCTCTCCCAGACGCTGCCCGAGGGCTGGACACTGGTGGCGTGCAACGGCGCGGTCGAGCGGCTGCGGGCGGTCAAGGACGAGCGCGAGATCGCCCGCATCGCCGCTGCCGCAGCGCTCGCTGACGAGGCGCTGCGCAACGTGCTCGAAGGAGGACTGGCCGGGCACACCGAGCGTGAGGTGGCGCTCGAGCTCGAGCTGCGCATGCGCAGGCTGGGCGCGGAGGCGCCGAGCTTCCCCTCGATCGTCGCCGCCGGAGCGCACGGCGCGCTCCCGCACGCCGCGCCGCGCGAGCAGGAGATCGAGCGGGACGTGCTCGTCACGATCGACTGGGGCGCGCTGCACGAGGGCTACTGCTCGGATTGCACCCGCACCTATGCGACCGGAGAGGGGATCTCCCAGCGCGCGCGCGACACCTACGCGCTCGTGCTCGACGCCCAGGAACGTTCGCTCGCCGCCGTCGCGGTCGGACGCAGCGGGCGCGAGGTCGACAGCGTCGCGCGCTCGCTGATCGAGGACGCGGGTCAGGGTGAGCACTTCGGGCACGGCCTCGGCCACGGCGTCGGAATGGAGATCCACGAGCGCCCGCGGCTGTCACGGACGGCCCCCGAGGATCCGCTGCAGGAGGGCAACGTCGTGACGGTCGAGCCAGGCGTCTATCTGCCGGGAGAGCTGGGCGTGCGGATCGAGGATCTCCTCGTCGTGCGCTCAGACGGTCCCCAGCTCCTCACGGGGCTGGGCAAGCAGCTCACGGTCATCGCCTGACGAGCTCGCCCGCACGCCGGCAGGCTTGCGCAGCCTTTGTGTGGAGTTGCCTGCTTGAGTCCCCGCCGATGGGGTAGGGGAGGCAAGGAGGAGAGCACAGCGACCTCGCGATAGGCCCGGCCGGACGCGCCGGACCGACGCAGGCTCGGGATTGCAAACGCGGGCGTGTGGAGCCCGGGGGACTTCAGGAGCGACGAGAGGACGATGAGATGCCACGAGTACAGGTAGTGACCGACGGCCCCGATCGCGAGGTCATCATGAGCGAGCACGTCGTACCCCAGCACCTGCACAGCGCCCACGGGCGCGGGCAGCTGGTGGAGCGGCTCGCCTGGGGTATCGACGATGCCGTGCGCGCGGAGACGGGCTCGGAGGAGAGCGACCGCGACGCAGCGCGCGCGACCTCCTACCTGGAGGTCGGCGCCTAGGCCCGCTCCTGCGCGTCGCCGAGGCGCTCAAATCGGTCGGGATCGGAGCGGGCGGCGCGCCGCGCGTCTGCCCGCGCCTGCGAGGTCGACCGCTACGCTCTGTGCTGATTCCAGCGCCCCAAAAGCCGCGGCGCAACCGACAGACGGAGCGCACTCCCCTTGGCCATCAGCACCAATCAATTCAAGAACGGCAACCACATCGAGGTCGACGGCACCGTCTTCAAGATCGTCGACTTCCAGCACGTCAAGCCCGGCAAGGGTGCGGCGTTCGTGCGCACGAAGCTGCGTCGGACCTCCGACGGCAACGTCATCGACAGAACGTTCCGCGCGGGTGAGAAGTTCCGCTCCGTGCACACGGAGTCGCGGAAGATGCAGTTCCTCTACCTCGACGAGAGCGACGCGCACTTCATGGACAGCGAGTCCTTCGAGCAGATCGCCGTGCCGCTGGCGGCTGTCGCCGAGCCGCTGCGCTGGATCACCCCCAGCAGCGAGGTGGACGTGCTGTTCATCGACGGGCAGCCCTCCGACGTGCAGGTGCCGAGCGCAGTCGACCTGCAGGTCTCGGCGACGGACCCCGGCCTGCGCGGCGACTCGGTCTCCGGGGGCGGGACCAAGCCGGCGACGCTCGAGACCGGCGCCGTCATCCAGGTGCCGCTGTTCGTGGAGTCGGGCCAGCGCATCCGCGTGGACACGCGCTCGGGCGACTACATGGCACGGGCCTGAAATGCGTCGCTCGGAGCAGCGCAGGGCGGCCGTCGTCGCGCTCTACCAGCACGACCTCACGGGGCGCAGCCTGGCGGAGACGCTGGAACCAAACGCCTCGCTGTTCGCGCGCGCGCTCGCCCACGCGGCCGAGGACCGCGCGGAGGAGCTCGACGCGATCATCGACCGCCACGCCCACGGCTGGGCCGTGGAGCGCATCCAGCCGCTCGAGCGCAGCATCATGCGGGTCGCGCTGATCGAGATGCTCCACCCCGACGCCGCCCCCGCGGAGGAGCCGATCCCCGCCGAGGGAGCGATCGAGGAGGCGGTCGAGAGCGCCAAGACCTTCTGCGGCTCGGACGCTCCCGGCTTTGTCAACGGTGTCCTGGGGGCGGTCCTGCGCGAGGTGCGCGAGAATGCGCGTATCCGATGAGCAGCGTTGAGCGCCTCGATGATCTGATCACCCGCCTCGAGCGCGCGGCGGAGCAGCTGCGCTCGGGTGAGCTCTCACCCGACGCCGCCGCGACGATGGTCGAGGACTGCGCCGCGCTCGCCACCCAGGCGGCCGCCGAGCTCGAGCAGCTCACGCGCGCGGAGGTCTCGGCGCCGGCGCCCGGCCAGGACAGCCTGCTGTAGGTGTCGGCCGCCGCCGCGAACGCCACCTATCCGGAGCATCTGCGCGGGGTGGTGGAGAGATATCTGGAGGGGCTGCGCTTCTCCGAGGAGAGCATCACGGCCGGACTCGAGGAGGCGATGCGCTATTCGCTGCTGGCGGGCGGCAAGCGCATCCGTCCGGTGCTCGCGCTCGCGACGGCGCACGCTGTCGGCCTCGAGCAGCGTGAGGTGCTACCGCTGGCCGGCGCGATCGAGCTGATCCACACGTACTCGTTGATCCACGACGATCTGCCGGCGATGGACGACGACGATCTTCGCCGCGGCCGCCCGACCTGCCACGTTCGCTTTGGCGAAGGCGTTGCGATCCTTGCCGGCGACGGCCTCTACGCGGAGGCGTTCCGGCACCTGCTCACCCATCAGCGCTCGGCTCCCGAGCGCGTGCTCGCGGCGGCGGCGGAGCTCGCGGCGGCGACCGGCGTCAACGGAATGGTCGGGGGCCAGTACGCCGACATCAGCCCGCCGACGGGCTCGGGTGGTGCCGCGCTGCGGCGGCTGCACGAGCTCAAGACGGGCCGTCTGATCGCGGCGTCGGTGCTGTGCGTACTACTGTTGTCTGGGATCGAAGACGCATCGCAGACAGCCGCCCTCCGACGCTTCGCCGCCGAGCTCGGCGTGCTGTTCCAGATCGTCGACGACATACTCGATGTGACCGGCACCGACGATGCACTGGGAAAGCCAAGAGGTAGCGACGAGCGTCATGGAAAGCGCACTTACGTGAGCGAATTCGGTATCGATCGCGCGCGTCAGCTCGCGGGCGAGTCCCACGCCACGGCCCAGGGAGCGCTCGCCGAGGCGGCGGCCCTGACGCTCGCTGCGGGCGGCGGCGCGGATGCGACCGGCGAGCTCGCGGCGATCGCGGACTTCGTCTACACGCGAACCTCATGAGCCTGCTCGATCGGATCAGCGGTCCCGAGGACCTCAAAGGGCTCTCCGAGCAGGATCTCGCCCAGCTGGCACAGGAGGTGCGCGAGCACATCATCGACACCGTCGGGGAGATCGGCGGGCACTTCGGGGCCAACCTCGGCACCTGCGAGCTGGCCGTGGCGCTGCACTCGGTGCTCGAGTCACCGCGCGACAAGATCCTGTGGGACGTCGGGCACCAGGCCTATCCGCACAAGATCCTCACCGGTCGCCGGGACGAGCTCACCACGATCCGCCAGTACGGCGGTCTGGCGCCGTTCTGCTCGATCGCCGAGTCCCCGCACGACATCATGGGCGCGGGGCACGCCTCGACCTCGATCGGCTACGCGGTCGGAATCAAGGAGGGGATGCGCCGGCTCGGCCCGGAGGCGGACGGCAAGGTCGTGGCGGTGATCGGCGACGGCGCGATGACGGGTGGCGTGGCCTTCGAGGCGATCGGCCAGGCGGGCGGCCTGGGGACCCCGATGGTCGTGATCCTCAACGACAACGGCATGTCGATCGCCCCGAACGTCGGCGCGCTGTCGCGCTACTTCAACCGGGTGCGCCTGAACCCGAAGCTGTGGCATGCGCGCGCCGGTGTCGAGGGCGGCCTGACGCGGCTCCCGGGCGGCATCGGCGCGGCCTTCGAGCGGCTCGGCCCGCACCTGAAGGAGTCGATCAAGGCCTTCTGGGCCCCGGGCCTGTGGTGGGAGGAGCTCGACTGGGCCTACATGGGCGTCGTCGACGGCCACGACGTGCGTGCGCTGCGCGAGGCGCTGGGGGAGGCGCTGGCGGCGGAACGGCCGGTCGTCGTGCACATCGCGACGGTCAAGGGCAAGGGCTTCGCGCCCGCCGAGGACGGCGGGCTGGAGGGGATGGAGAAGTGGCACGCGGCCAAGCCGAAGTCGATCCTGAACGGCTCGCCAACGCTGTCCGTGCCGCCCACACGGCGCCCCGGGGAGGAGCTTGCCAAGCCGGCGCCGCCCCAGTACACCCAGGTCTTCGGCGAAGCGCTCGTACGCGAATGCGAACGCGACTAGCGCGTCGTCGGGATCACCGCCGCGATGAACTCCGGGACCGGCCTGAACATCCTCCAGAAGGCGCTCCCCGAGCGCTACTTCGATGTCGGCATCGCCGAGCAGCAGGCGGTCCTGTTCGCCGCCGGGCTCGCGCTCGAGGGCATCAAGCCGGTCGCCGCGATCTACTCGACGTTCCTGCAGCGCGCCTACGACCAGATCGTCCACGACGTCTGCCTGCAGAGCCTCAACGTGGTCTTCGCGCTCGACCGCGCCGGTCTCGTCGGCGACGACGGGCCCACCCACCACGGAGTCTTCGACATCGCCTACCTGCGCTGCCTGCCGAACATCGTGCTGATGGCCCCCCGCGATGAGGCGATGCTCGTGCACATGCTGCGCACGGCGCTCGCCCACGATGCGGGCCCGATCGCGCTGCGCTACCCGCGCGGCGAGGGCACGGGGGCGGCGATCCCGGCACTTGCAGTGCCGATCACGATCGGCACCGGTGAGATCCTGCGCGAGGCCCAGGACGGCGACTCCCCGGAGCGCGCCGGGCGCCGCGTCGCGCTGATCGGCTACGGCACGGGCGTCGCCAGGGCGCTTGAGGCAGCCGAGGAGCTCGAACGCCACGACATCGCGGTCACCGTCGCCGACGCGCGCTTCGCCAAGCCGATCGACGCGGGTCTGATGGCCCAGCTCGCAGCCGAGCACGATCTGCTCGTGACCGTCGAGGAGGGCGTGCTCGCGGGCGGCTTCGGCTCGGCCGTCTGGGAGACCCTGAACGACGCCGGCGCCACCCCGCGCATCCTCAGGGTCGGCCTGCCGGACCGCTACGTCACGCACGGCAAGCCGCAGCTACTGCACGAGGAGACCGGCTTCACAGCCGACCGGATCGCCGAGCGCGTGCTCGCCGCGATCTCCGTGCGCCGCCTGCCCACGCCGGGGCAGGGGTCCGCGATCATCGGCGCCTAGCAGCGCCCGCCCCTCGCAGCTGCCCGATCCGACGCGCCCCTCGCAGCGCCTGCGCGTCGCGTCCCGCCTTCACGGCGCCGTCGCAGGCCTTAAATGAAGCGACCCGCCGGGGAGAGCGGGCCGCTTCGGGAGGAGGGATTCAGGAGAGATGAGTTGTAGTCACTCTCGATCGAGATAATCTTGCCCGCGCTGCGGGGCGGTCTGTGTGATATCGATCACAGTTGGGCAGCGACTGCATAAGCTTGCGCCCTGCCGACCTCGGGCAATACACGAGCGTGAGCAACCCGATCCACGTCGTGATGCTGCTGTTGGTGCTCGTCGTGATCTGGATCGGACCCGCGATCCTGGCTGGCCGCATCGCTGAGCGGAAGGGGCGGGAGTTCGCCGTCTACGTGATCGCGGGCCTGATCGTCGGCCCGCTGGTGCTGCTCATCAGCCTCGTGCTTCCCCGGCGGCGTCGGCTCACGTAGGCGCAGGTCACCCTCGGGCGTCGAGCCTGCCCAGCGTTTACTCGTCGGACGTATGGCGCGCGGGGGCAACGCGCGTGAGGAAGGCGAGCTGGTCGCTGACGACGCCGTCGAAGTGCGGTTCCAGGTAAGGCTCGAAGTGGCTGCAGTCGTAGGTGCGGATCTCCGCGTTCGGGATGCGCTCGGCGGCTTTCAGCGCCACGCGGACAGGTGTGACAACGTCACGCGTTGCGACCTGCACCAGCGTCGGAGCGGTAATCCGGGTGGCGCGACGTCCCGGGGAGTAGAGCGGCAGGCGCATCGCGATACGCGCTGCGACGTCGTTCTCTCGCTGGAACTTCTCGATGTTCTCTCCGGCCAAGCGCTCGGCGAGCGGGTACGCATCCGGGGAGGTCATCATCGCGAGCGTCCCCGGCTTCCCGACGGCGGCGACGCGGTAGGGCTGTCTGCCGAGAATCGCCCCGATCTGATCACGCACGCCGGCGACGGCGAGGCGCAGCGTCTGGTGCGGCGACGCGGAGAATGCTGACGCGGGGCCGCTTACATGGGGTACTTGCGCGATCACAGCAGCAAAGTCGCGATCTTCAGCGGCGAGGTGGAGGACGTGGCCGCCCCCGAACGATGAGCCCCACGCAACGACGCGGTTGGCGTCGATGCCGCTAAGCGTGCGGGCGTGTGCGATGGCGGCGCGCCAGTCCTGGTGCTGCATGCGGATGTCGAGAACCCGGCGAGGCTCCCCGGCGCTGTCCCCGAAACTGCGGTAGTCGAACACTAGAACGGCGAAACCGGCGTGCGCGAAGCGCTCCGCATACGCGGCGAGGCCCATCTCACGGGTCGCCGCGAAACCGTGGCCCATCACGACGATCGGAGGATCGTGGTCCCCTCCGGGACGGTAGAGCCACGCGACGCACCGAGCGCCATGCGAGTCGAAAGCCGTGTCCTCGCGGACGAATGTCCCGGTTGCGCTCATGGCGAGCATCCTAAGCCGACGCCGAGAGCTTGCGCGTTCCTGCACTTCTGCAGAGACTTTCCATACGTGGGATGAATCACTTAGGACCACGACGGCGGCCGAAGGCGGTTGTGTGCAAGGGTTTGCCGCCCATGCCCAAGCGCCGTCTAGACACCCTGCTGGCGGAGCGCGGGCTGTTCGCCTCGAGAACGCGGGCGGCGGCGTCGGTGATGGCCGGCGAGGTGCACCTCGGCGCCGGCAGGCGGCGCGCGGCGAAGCCCGGAGAAATGGTCGACGAGAAAGAGCTGGTGAGCGTCGAGGCGCGCGCCGCATTCGTCTCACGCGGCGGCATCAAGCTCGCGAATGCGCTCGCGGCGACGGGTGTCGACGTCAGCGACCGGCGTGCGATCGACGTCGGCGCATCGACGGGCGGGTTCACCGACTGCCTGCTGCAGGCGGGCGCGCGCGATGTCATTGCCGTCGACGTCGGTTACGGCACGCTCGACTACCGCCTGCGCAGCGACCCGCGGGTGCGGGTGCTCGAGCGCACCAACGCACGCACGCTGACCCCGGCGATGCTCTGCGGTGGCTCCGGCGGCGCCGGCGGCGCGCTGGAGCTGCCGGACCTGGCGACGATCGACGTGTCCTTCATCTCGCTCGGAAAGGTGCTCGGCGCGGTGCTCGCCTGCCTCGCCGACGGCTATGAGGTGCTCGCCCTCGTCAAGCCGCAGTTCGAGCTCGGTCGCGGTCGGGTCGGCAAGGGCGGCGTGGTGCGAGAGGCCGCAGAGCGCCGCGAGGCTCTGATCGGAGCCGGGCGGGCGGCCCTCGAGCGGGGAGCTGCAGTGCGTGGCTTCACCTCCTCGGGGCTGCCGGGGCCGAAGGGCAACCGCGAGAGCTTCATGTGGCTCGCCGACCCGGTGACGGCACACGGGGTGCGCGACACCGGCGAGCTCGAGGCGCTTGCGCGCGAGGTCGAGCCATGAGGGAGATGACCGTCTTCACGCACCGGAGCCCCGACGAGACGGCCTCGGCCCTCGAGCTTCTCGCCGCGCGGGCGGCCAGCTCGCAGGTCCTACTGCGGCTGGACTCCGAGGAGACAGCGAGGCATCGGCTTGCCCCAAAACCAGGGGTGCTGCTCGACGCCGAGCCAAAGGACGACGTCGAGCTGTGCCTCGTGCTCGGCGGCGACGGCACGATCCTGCGCGCCCTGCAGCGCTACGCCGGCACCAGGGTGCCGGTGTTCGCAGTCAACTTCGGCGAGATCGGCTTCCTCGCCACGGTCGATCGGGAGGACATCGAGGAAGGGATCGAGCGGGCGTTCAGTGGGCAGTTCGAGCTGCTGCGGCTACCCGGAATCGTCCTCGAGCTGGACGGCAGGCGCTACACGGCGATCAACGACGTCGCCATCCACCGCAAGGTCGGCGAGCGGGTCGCCGAGCTCTCATATGCGCTCGACGGGGAGGAGGCCGGCAACGTCCGCTGTGACGGTCTCGTAGTCGCCACGCCGGCGGGGTCGACCGGCTACAACCTCGCCAACGGCGGCCCCGTGATGGCGTGGGGGGTGGAGGGCTTCCTGGTTTCGTTCATCGCGCCGCACTCGATGAGCGCGCGAGCGCTGGTGGTCGCGCCGGAAGACCGCCTGACCGTCCACAACCGCTCACGCGAGCCGCTCGACGTCGCCGTCGACGGTCGACCGGTCGGCGAGATCGAAGCCGGCGGGACGATCGAGGCTGCCTTCCACAGCGAGCGCGGAACGCTCGCCCAGCTCCCGGGCTCCTCGTTCTATCGCCGGCTGCGCGAGAAGTTCGGCCGCCTGGCGAGCTGAGCGCGTCGGATCGGCCTAGTAGCCGGCGCCGCGCTCAGGCGACGTTCGCGCCACCGGTGCTCGCGACCGCATCCGAGCGCCGCGCGTGGCCGTCGTCCTGCATCGAGGCGACGAAGTCATCCAGCTGAGCGCGCGAGAAGCGGCGCTGGCCGCCCGGGGTGCGGTAGCAGCCGATGTGGCCCGCATCCGTCCAGCGACGGATCGTGGCGAGCGAGACGCCGAGGTAGCGGGCGGCCTCGGAGCTCGTGAACACGAGGCGCCGCTCGTTGCCGGAGGGAACAGGGGACAGGGAGGTGGACATGCTTCAGCTTCGTCCAAGGTGGCGCAAACCTTGAGCCTCGTCCAGCTTTGTGGACGTTTGATGCGAAAAACGCCGTCCCGGCGCTCGTCGGGGGCTGGCGGCGAACTCCTCCCGAGCGCTCCGAAACACAACCAGGCATTGCTGAGAATAGCGCCGAAAATGGCTCAGGAATGCGGGAACGGCGCCTGACATCAGGATCCCGACCGCGTTTCTGTTGCAAGCAGCCGTGCACAAACCTACGCATCTATGGACATTCCGCCTGATCTGGGTACTATTCTGCGTGAACCTATTCAAACGGCGGCTGGCCTGTGGATGGAGACAGACGGGGAATGCCGCTTCGCGAACACCCAAAGTTGGGCGAGGCGAAGGAGACCAAATGGTTTGGAAAAACTAAGTACCGCTTCACGGGCCATCAGGCCCAAGCGTGAGGGCGTCGTAGCGAGGGGAATGTCCCGGCGCTGCGGCGCCTTCTGCAGTTAAGGCTGCTCGACGAGCCCACACGGTTCGCGACCGTGCTGGGCAGCGGTCGATCGGGCGGAGGTCCATGACTCGCGTACGAGCGCGGCTGGCAGGAGGACCGCGCCACCGGGCGCGCTCGGTCGGCTACGCGCTTTGCTTCGGCTGGGCCATCTGACGCACGCGCTTCTCGAACGCCAACTCGGCGGCGAAGTTTGCGCTGTCGCCGTCCGTGAAGGCCTCTGGGCCCTCGCGCCTGAGCATCTCTGCGAACTTCTCCACCAGCTCCGAATCCAGCTGGCGTCCAGCCACCCTGCGAAGCTCGGCGATCGCGTCCTGGGGTGTCATCGGCGACCGGTAGCTGTCGCGCGCTGTGAGCGTGTCGAAGGTCGAGCAGATCGCAATGATCCGCGATGCCAGCGGGATCTCGTTGCCGATCAGCCCCGCAGGGTACCCGGCACCGTCCACGCGCTCGTGGTGGTAGAGGATCACATCCGCGACGGGACCGTAGCCGTCGAGTCGACCGACGAGCGTGGCGCCGTCCTGGGGGTGACGGCGGATGACCGACCAATCGTCGTCGGAGAGGATCTCGGCGTGCAGGATCCTGTCGGGGAGGACGAACTTGCCGATGTCGTGCAGTAGGCCGGCGGTGTGGGTGAGCTCCTGTTCCTCCTCGCTCGCGCCGACCTCCAGGGCCAGCGCGCGGGCGTAACGCGCGACCGCGGCGGCGTGCCGTGCGGTCGTGCGATCGCGGAGCGCGAGCGTCTCGATCAGGGTGCTCAGCACGCCCAGCTGGAGCGTCGCGAGCTGGCGCGAGCGAGCGTCGAGCTGCTCGGCGCGATCCTCGGATCGCAGCAGGGCCGCGATCAGGTATTGGAAAAGCCCGAGAACGATGATCAGGCCGAACAGGGCCGGCAGACCGAGGTTGGTGTACGCGATCGCCAGGATCGCCGTGAGCGCGCCGAGCGCGAGCTGGCCCGGCTGCATCGGCAGGAACAGCTCGCGCGTCTGGCGGATGAAGTTCAGGCCCTTGCTGATCTGCCACTCCGCTGCGATCACCGCGAAGTTCAGCGCGTTGGTCAGCATGAAGACGCCGAACACGATCAGTCCGAATTCGACGCTTCGCATCGCATGCTGCGTGTGCGCGGCGTGCACGTCGCCAACGAGCGTTCGCACGAGCAGGCTGCCGGCGAGCGGAAAGGCCGCAAAGGCCGTCAGGTTGTTCAGCCAAAGCGTCGGCGAGAGCCGCCGCACGAACGAGTTCGGGACCGTCACGGCGAGGCCGAACACGACCGCCGGCGCCGGCCCGAGGAGGCACATCGCCAGCACGAGCACCACGAGCGAGGCCGACAGGTGCTGGCTGCGGATTTCGAACTCGAGACGCTCGGACACCAGCGCGATCGCGAGCAGCATCACCACGAGGGTCGCGGGATGCCATTCCCCCGGGCGCGACAGCAGCACCGTGGCGGCGCTCACGCCGAGCAGCGTGAGCGCCTCAGCGGTCCAAAACAGTCGTCGGGCGGTTGGCAGGTGCATACGGGGTCCCTGTCGTGCTTAACGGCCAAATCCGCGTCGCACTTAAGGTGCCAAGCCGATGACTGCGGCGAGTCGGCGAGCTAGCGGTCAGTTCTGTCCACGCCGACCGCCTCCGCGAGGCCACTCCCGCGGGCCTGCCCGGGCGTTCCGCCCGTGTCCAGAGCGGATGGATTCCGCGCCTGACCGAGGGTCGAGCCGGCCGTCAGCCGCACGAAGGCGACCGTCATCGCGACCGCACCGACGCCCACGACGAGGAACGCCGTCCGCGTCGAACTGGCGGCCGTCAGCGCGCCGCCCAGGATCAGCCCGAGCGCGGGGAAGAGGGCGTTGATCGATTCGACCGCACCCATCATCCGCGTGTGGAGGTTGGGCGGCGTGAGCTGCTGCACGGCGCTGATCAGCGAGGCCCACTGGACGCCGTTGCCCGCGCCTCCGAGCACGCCGGCGATGCAGGCGATCCCGAGGGAGGGAGCGAGCGCGAAGCCGACGTACGCGAGACCCACGGCGACGGTCCCCATGCTCAGCATCACGCCAATCGGCCGGCGCGCCGCACGCGCGAACGCGAGGCTCCCGATCGCCGCGCCCACGCCCCAGACGGTCAGCAGTAGCCCGTAGCCGCTGTCGCCCGCGTGCAGCGTCGCCTTCGCGTATGGCACCTCGATCGAGGCATCGGCGGCGAAGAACACGAGCGCCACGCTCTCGGCGACCAGCAGGCCTCGCAGCGCCGGCGCGGCGCGGATATGGCTCCAGGCGACGTTCAGCCTCGCGCGCACCCCGCTCGCTTCGCCCTCCTCGACGTGCGGGTTCATTCCGCGCAGCATCACCGCGCAGATCAGAAAAGACGCCGCGTCGATCAGCAGGGCGGCAGGTCCGCCGGCACCGGCAACGATCAACCCGGCGAGCGCCGGTCCGAGCACGAACGTGCTCGAGAAGGCGATGTTGAGGGCCGCATTGGCCGCTCGCTCGGCATCCTTCGCAGCGTCGCTGCGGTTCTCCGCCGTCGGGGTGTCGTCGTCCTCCCCAGAACTCGCCTCGCTCCCGGCCACGCGGGCCGCCTCGGCGCGCAGCAGGGCGCTCGCGGCCAGCGCCGCGGTCCCGTCGAGCGCGACGAGCACGAGGATGGCGGGCAGCGAGAAATGCCACAGCAGGCCGGCGAGCGCCAGCGTCGCGATGGTCTCGAACGCGTACAGAGCGCTGAGCCGTGAGCGCCGCGAGGACGCCTCAACCCGCGCCACCAGTGCGGGCACGAGGATCGCGGGCAGCGCCTGGCCGGTGACGAGCAGCGCGGCCACCCCGAGCGCGCTGTGCGTATGAGCGAACACGGCGACCGACAGCGCGACATACCCGAACCACGTGCCGAGGCGATTGATCGTGTAGGCGGCGAGGATGCGCCGCAGACGGGGAGATTGGAGCGCCGATCGCAAGGCCCGCACGCTAACCCTTGCGCGCGACGGGATCGGCGCGCCGCCCGCCCGCGGCGTCCGCTCGCGTCCGCCTGCCGCCTGTCGCTCCCATACCGATGCACATACGGGTACATCGGCGCCCAGCGCCCGCCGGTCCGTGAGCACGACGGTGCCGATCGTGTCGTACGAACAGGGCACGAGTTCCGCACCGTTGCGGCGGCCTCCGTCGTATGCCGCGTACGGCCGTCGGCTCCGGCAAGCTCGCGGCGGTGGTGTCCGGCGGGCGTGCGCCGGCTTGGTCGGCAACGGCGCGCCGTCGCCTCGACGATCGCACATCCAGCCCAGCCGCTACGGTGTCATTCCCATGGAAGACGGAGCGCCAGGAGTCACCCGCCCGGTCAGGGTGATCATCGCCGATGACCACACGATCGTCCGCGACGGCATCCGCGCGGTACTCGCCCGCGAGGCGGGCGAGTTCGAGGTCGTCGCCGAAGCCGCAGACATCCCGTCGCTGGTCCGCGAGGTCGGCCGCCACAAGCCGGACCTGCTCACGCTCGATCTGACGATGCCCGGTGGCTCGAGCCTGGGGGCGCTCCCGGCCTGCTTCATGGCGCACCCGCCGCTCGCTGTCGCGATCCTGACGATGCGCGAGGACCCCGAGTACGCGCGCCAGGCGCTGCGCGCGGGCGCCCGCAGCTATGTCCTCAAGGAGGCCGAGCCGGCCGAGCTGTTGCAGGCGTTTCGCCTGGCGGTCGCCGGCGGCAACTACCTGCATCCGCGGCTCGGCGCGCTGATGGCCACCGGCGAGGACGGCGCGAGTGACGGTGTCGCGCTCAGCGAGCGCGAGCGCGAGGTCGTGCGGCTGATCGCCAACGGCTACACCAATCCGGAGATCGCCGAGCAGCTGAACGTCGCCGAGCGGACCGTCAAGACCTATCGTGCCCGCGCGATCGAGAAGCTCGGGTTCTCATCGCGGGCCGAGATCACCGCCTACGTCAGGCGCATCGGCCTCAGCGACTGAGGCCCGCCGGAAGACATGGACGCCTCCGCAGCGCGGGTCCCTGCCGAAGGCCACCGCCTGACGCAGATCTCTGCGCGTGCCTTCCAGCATCCCGCGGACCGCGCGGCCAGCGCCGCGCTCGGGTCGATCCCCTATCTCGACACCGTCGCCCGCAAGCTCGTCGAGCTGGGCTATGAGCGAGCGCTCAGGCAGAGCTACCTCGGCTCCTCCGTACGCCTGTCCGAGAGCCAGCTCGGCGATGTCTGGCGCGAGCACGCGATCGCCTACACGACGCTCGACATGGCCGAGGTGCCGGATCTGTACCTGACGCAGTTTCCGGCGCCCAACGCGCTCGCGATCGGCGCCCAGCACCCGATCGTCGTCGTTCAGTCCGAGCTCATGCGCCTGCTCGACGCTCCCCAGCGCCGTGCGGTGTTCGCCCACGAGGCCGCCCACATCCTCGCGGACCACCAGCTCTATCGCACGGCGCTCGCGATCCTCGTGATGTTGACGCGCAGCGCCCGCCTGCCGCTCCCGCTGGCGCCTGTTCGCACGGCGCTGATGGAGTGGGGACGCGCGACCGAGCTGAGCGCCGATCGTGCCGCCGCGATCGTCACGCGCGATCCGCTCGTCGTGTGCCGCACGCTGATGTCCCTCACGGCCGGAGCGATGGTCGATCAGCTCGACCTCGACGCCTTCATGCGCCAGGGGCTCGACTACAGCGAGCAGGGCGGTGGCCTGGAGCGCCTCACGCGCCTGCTGCTCGATCTCGGGGTTACCCATCCGATGCCCGTCAAGCGCACGCACGAGCTGATGGCGTGGGTGCGCTCAGGGGAGTTCGACCGGATCGTCGGCAACGGCGAGTACGCCCGCCGCGACGACCCCGTGGACGCGCGCGGGGACGGCGGCGAGGCGGTGTCCTTCTACGCCGAACGCATCCGCGGAGCCTTCCGCGACGCCGGCGAGTCGGTCAACTCCGTCGGCCAACAGCTCGCGTCGTGGCTGCGCGGCAGCGGCGAGGAGCGCGACGCCGCTGCGCGCCCCGGCGGGGAGGACGGCGACTGACGCTCGCCGTCAGTGCTCGCTCGGCACGCGCGGGCGCCCTGCGAGCGGAACCGTCAGGCGGACGACCGTGCCGCGGCCGGGCGCGGGACCGAACTCGAGCTCGCCCCCGATCAGCTCCGCGCGCTCGCGCATGCCGCCCATCCCAAAGCCGCCCTCGAGACCATCGCCGCGCGGACCGAGGCGGTCGGCGTTCGGCAGCCCCTGGCCGTCGTCGGTCACAGACGCCCGCAGGGCCCCCGCGCGCTCCTCCACGCGGATCACGGCGCTGGTGGCATTGGCGTGACGGCTGACGTTCGTGAGCGCCTCCTGGACGATGCGGTAGACGGTGCTCTCGAGCTCGGGATCGAGACGTCGGCGGGGCTCGTGATCGCCGTTGCCCGCGGCTCCCTCGGCGCCGATCTCGATTTCGGTGCTGACGTCCAGCCCGTCGATTGCCTGTGCTCGCCGCGCGAGCGCCTCCAGCGCAGCGGCCAGGCCGAGGTCGTCGAGCGCCGCTGGGCGCAGCTCGGTTATGAGGTGGCGCAGCCCGTCGATCTCGTTGCCGAGGCCGTCGAGCGCGACGTCGACGGCTCGTGCGAGTGCCTCCTTGTCCTCGAGGTCGCGGGCGTTCGCGAGCTGCAGGCGCAGCGCGCCGATGCCCTGAATGCTTTCGTCGTGGATCTCCCGCGCCCAGCGCGTGCGCTCGCGCTCACGCGCTTCCATCCCGTAGCGCAAGCGCTCGATCTCGACCGAGCGCTCGGCCACGAGGCGCTGTGCGACGCTCGAGGCGAATGCCGCGAGCGCCTCGCGATCGGGGCCGCGAAATCCTCCCTCGGTGCGCAGCGCGACGATCAGGCCCCCGCCCTGGCTCTCCATGCTCAAGGGCTCGACGAGCGCCGCCCGTGCCTCGAGCCCGAGTTCGTGCAGCCACGCGGCCTCACTGCCCCTGGGACGCTCGAGGGCGAGCGGCGTCCCGGCCAGGAATATGTCGCCGAGGGCGGTTCCCTGCACGGGCACGATGCGCACGCGCGGCGTTGCCGTGCCGCTCGCCGCCGCCACCCGCAGCTCGCCCTTCTCCTCGATCACGACGATCAGCGAGCTGGCATCGAGCAGCGCCAGCCCGCGGTCGGCCATCAGACGCAGCAGCCACAGCTCGGACCCGGAAAGCACCGAGAGAGACTACCCCGACCGCTCCGCTCCCACGCCTGCGAGGTGTGTGGCTAGCGGCGCTCGAAGGTGCGTGCCGCGGGCGGAGCGAGGGCCTGGCGGACGGGCGGGGGCTGGGGCTTGCCGTCCGCGCCGGCCAGCTCCTCGCCGTTCGGCACGCGCGAGGCGGCGCGGGCGCGCAGCAGCAGCTGATCCGCAGCTCCGCCGTCCTGCCACGCGGACAGCCCGACCGATACGCGCAGCGCTCGCCGGGCTCCGTGCGCTTCCACCTTGATCGCACGCAGCCGGTCGAGCACGCGCCTGGCGACGATCTCCCCGCGCGGTCCGTCGGCGCCGGGCAGCACGACCAGCAGCTCCTGGTCACTCGGGCGTCCGATCCGGTCGAAGCGGCGAAGCTCGCCGCCCAGCGCCTTGGCGACATACTCGAGCGTCTGCTCGCGCAGCTCCTCGCCGTGCTCGCCCGCCAGCTCGTCGAGGTTCTCGACGACGACGAGCAGACAGCTCAAGGGGATGCCGTAGCGTTCGGCTCGCTTGATCTCCTCGTCGAGCCGCTCGTCGAGCGCAGCGACGCCGAGCCACGGCTCCCCGTCGGGGGCCGGCGGCGTCGTGCGCGGGTTGTCGTCCATGGCAGCCATGCCCGTTCAGCCCCGAGTGTAGGGGGCGGATAGTGGTCGTCTCCTTGACCTCGGCGACGATTATGACGTCTCGGCGCTGCCGTCCGCAAGCGTGGGCGCCGAACACCACGATCGAGGCTGCCCGCGCGGGCGGCGGGCTCCCCGCGATCCGTCCCCGGGCGCTGGTACACCTGCTCGCGTGCTGCAAGAGCTGCGAGTCGAGAACCTGCTGCTGATCGAGCGCGCGCACCTGCGCCTGGCGCCCGGCCTGAACGTCCTCACAGGGGAGACCGGAGCCGGCAAGACGGTGCTCGCACACGCGCTCGATCTGCTGCTCGGAGGACGCGCGCGTGCCGGTATCGTGCGGCCCGGAGCACAGGAGGCCTACGTGGAGGGCGCCTTCGACCTTCCGCCCTCGCTGCGCGAGGAGCTCGCCGAGCGAGTCAGCGCAGACGCCGAGGAGCTCGTCCTCGCGCGCCGCGTCGGAGTCGACGGACGCACGCGCGCCTACCTCAACGGACGCTCGGCGACCGTCGCCGACCTACGCGACGTCGCCGCCGGCCTGCTCGCCTTCTACGGCCAGCACGAGCACCGCAAGCTGACCTTCGCCGCTGCCCAGCTCGAGATTCTCGATGGGCTCTGCGGCGAGGATCATGCCGCGAGCCTGGACGCCTGCGCGCGGGCGTTCGCGCGCGGCCGCGAGCTCGATCAGACGCTCGCCGGACTGCGCGAGCTCGCCGCCCAGCGCGACCGCGAGCTCGACCTGCTCGACTTCGAGCTCGGTGAGATCGACTCGCTCGAGCTCGACGTCGACGAGCACGAGCAACTGCTCGCCACGCGTGAGCGGCTTCGCCGCAGCGACGCCCTGCAAGCCGCCGCCGGCAGCGCCGCCGAGGCGCTCGCACCGGAGGCCGAAGCCGTCGCGGGCGCGCCGCCACTCGCCGGGGCCGTTGCCGGACTCGACGCGCTCGACGGTGTCGATCCGGCGCTCGATGCGCTCGCCGAGCGCGCGCGTGCGCTGATCATCGAGTCCCAGGAGCTGGCCGGCGAGCTGCGCGCCTACGCCGAACGCGCCGGCGGCGCACTCGACGGCGGCGAGCGCACCGAGCCATCGCTCGACCTGCTCGAAGAGCGCCTGGCGGCACTCGAGCGTCTGACGCGCAAGCACGGTGGCAGCGTCGCCGCCGTGCTGTCCTTCGCCGAGGGCGCTCGCGCGCGCCGTGCCGAGCTCGCCGGCGCGGAGGATGCGATCGCCGAGGCCGAGCAGCAGCTCGCAGGCGCCGCCGGTGAGCTCGCCAAGCACACGCGCGTCGTGCGCAGCGCACGCCGGCGCGCGGCAGAGCGCTTCGCGCCGGCCGTCCGCGAGCAGCTCGCCGCGCTCGCGATGGGCGAGGCGAGCTTCGAGGTCGTGCTGAGCGAGCGCGAGGCCGGTCCCGGCGGGGCCGATGCGGTGGAGTTCCTGATCGCGCCCAACCCCGGTGTGCCGCGCGGGCCTCTACGCGAGATCGCATCCGGTGGCGAGCTCTCGCGGGTGATGCTCGCGATCATGACCGTCGCCGACGCGTCCGCGACCGACGCCACGCTCGTGTTCGACGAGGTCGACGCGGGCGTCGGAGGCCACACCGCCCGCGCCGTCGGGGCTCGCCTGCGCGAGCTCGCCGAGCGCCGCCAGGTGCTCTGCATCACCCACCTGCCGCAGATCGCCTCGCTCGCCGACCGCCACTTCTCGATCGCCAAGGACACCGACGCCGAGCCGACGCTCACAACCGTCGTGCAGCTCGCCGAGGGCGAGGTGATCGGCGAGCTCGTGCGGATGCTCGGAGCCGACGAGGACGACACCGGCGCGCGCCGCCATGCGCGCGAGCTGCGCCGCGCCGCCTGACGCCTCACACGGGAGCGCCCGGCGCGTGCGCGCGTTACTCTCGCAGGCGTGGCCGCAACCCGATCGAGCCCCCCCGGACGGCAGCAGATGCCGCGTCCACACCCCGGGCTCGCCGTCACCGGGCCCGTCCGGCCGGGACGGCGCACGAAGCTGCTCGTCAAGCACCTCGTGGCGGGCGACATCGCGCTGGTCGACCACCTCGACATCGACCGCGTCTCCGCCGAGGAGCTGATCGCCGCCGAAGCCGCCGCGGTGCTCAACTGCAGGCCATCCTCGGGTGGCTCCTACCCGAACCTCGGCCCGCAGCTGCTCGTCGAAGCGGGCATCCCCCTGATCGACCTCCCCGACGACGCGCTGTTCGACACCGTCTCCGACGGCGACCCGCTGACCGTGCGCGCGCACTCGCTCGACGGCGCCGCGCCGGGCGCGGAGGTGCTGCGCAGGGGCGTCGTGCTCGCACGCGGGGAACTGCTCGACATCGACCGCGTGTCCGCCGAGACCGAAGCCCGTCGCAGGGAGATCGGCGAGGCGCTCGAGCGCTTCGCCCACAACACGATCGAGCACATGCGCGAGGAGCGCGAGCTGCTCGCCGGCAGAATCCAGCTGCCGCGCTTCGCCACCGACTTCCGCGACCGCTCCACGCTGGTCGTCGTGCGCGGTGTCGGGCACCAGCGCGACCTGCGCGCGCTGCGGCCGTTCATCCGCGACCTGCGCCCGGTGATCGTCGCCGTCGACGGTGGCGCCGATGCCCTGCTCGAGGAGGGGCTCAAGCCGGGCATGATCGTCGGCGACATGGACTCCGCCAGCGAGCGCGCGCTGCGCAGCGGCGCGGAGCTGGTCGTCCACTCCTACCCCGACGGGCGCGCACCGGGGCGGCACCGCCTGGAGCAGCTCGGGCTGGCGTTCAAGCTCGTGCCGGCCCCCGGCACGAGCGAGGACATCGCCATGCTGATCGCCGCCGAGAAGGGTGCCCGGCTGATCGTGTCAGTCGGCTCTCAGTTCAACCTCGTCGAGTTCCTCGACCGCAACCGCAAAGGCATGTCCTCCACCTTCCTCACGCGCCTGCGCATCGGCGAGATCCTGGTCGACGCGAGGGGCGTCAGCCGCCTCTACCACCCGCGACCCGGCCTCACGCCCCTGCTCGTCGTGATCGCCGCCGGACTGCTCGCGATGATCGCCGTCGTCGGGCTCACCCCAGCGCTGCGCGACGTCGTGGAACTGCTCTGGCTGAAGCTGCAGACGCTCGTCGGCGCGGGCGGCTGAGCCGCCGGCGTCGCGCCCGATGTTCGACTATCGCTATCACGCGCTGTCCCTCGCCGCGGTCCTGTTCGCGCTCGCGCTCGGCGTGCTGATCGGCGTCGCGATCGGCGACTCCAACCTCGTGTCCTCCGCGAAGAGCGGCGTCGTCCACGCCCTCAACGCGGAAATCAGCGACGAACGCGCGAAGGCGGCCCACCTGCAGGAACGCCTCGCCGGCGAGCAGGCGTTCGCCAACGGCCTGTATCCGCTCGCCGTGCACGAACTGCTCGGCGGCCGCAGCATCGGGCTGGTCTTTCTCGGCGGCTCCTCCGATGAGATCAACACGCTCGTGCGCGCCGCCGTGACCGAGGCGGGTGCCAACCTGACGACCGTCGTCGCCGTACGCGAGCCGCTCGACCTGGCCGCCCTCGCGCACGCGGCAGCAGGCACCCACTACGCGGCGCTCGGCGAATCCGCCTCGCTGCTCGAACGCTTCGGCCGGCTCGCCGGGCGCCAGCTCGTCAGCGGAGGTCAGCTCGTCGCGCGCGAGCTGCTCAGCCGTGTGCGCGCGAGCCTCTTCAGCGCCTTCGACGGTCAGCTCACACGCCTGGAAGGGCTCGTCGTCGTCCGCGCGCACGCGCCCGGCCTGAGCACCGAAGCGGACGGATCCGCCGCCAGCTTCGAGTCCGGCCTGCTCGCCGGCGTGGCCGCCGTCGGCGTCCCCGTCGTCGGTGTCCAGCTGAGCAAAGCCGAGCCCTCGCAGGTGCCGTGGTTCAAGGAAAAGGCTCTGTCGAGCGTCGACGATCTCGACGCGCCGGCGGGGCAGGCCGCGCTCGTGTACGCGCTGGCCGGCGACCACGGCACGTTCGGCACGACGGCGACGGCCGACAGCCTGCTTCCGACCGTCAGCACGGCCGCAGGGCAGCCCTGAGCCCTGTCCGCTCCCGGCGCTAGCTTCCAGGCATGCACGCCGTGCCCTTCCTGATCGCGCTCGCGCTCGCCGCGCTGCTGGCGCCCGCGCTCCTGCGCACCCTCGAGCAGGCGGGTCAAACGCGCCCGAACTTCCGTGAGCGCGAGCTCGCGTTCCCGTTCGGCGTGCTCGTGCTCGCCGCCGCGCTGTTCGCGCTGATCCCGCTGATGCTGCTCGCGCGGCTTGCCTCGAGCGATCTCTTCCACCCGGAGATCGTTCCCGTCGTGCTGTACGCCCCCGGCGTCCTTGCGCTCGGGCTGATCGACGACACGCTCGCACCGAGCGGACCCTCGCGGACGGGCGCGCCGAGCGGCGCACGGCCCGTGCGCGGATGGCGCGGCCACGGCGCGGCGCTGCTGCGCGGGGAGATCTCGACGGGCGTGCTGAAGGCTGCCGGCTCGCTCGGACTGGCGCTCCTGGCGATGAGCTACCTGGACCTGTCAGAGGCCCGCTGGCTGCTCGCCGCCGGCGTGCTCGTGCTCGCCACGAACCTCTTCAACCTGCTCGACCTGCGCCCCGGTCGCTCGCTCAAGGCGCTCGTCCTGCTCGGCGCCGGGCTGACGATCGGAGCGAGCGAAACAAGGCCGCTGTGGACACTCGGCCTGTTCCTCGCGCCCGCGCTCGTCGCCGGCGCCTACGACCTGCGCGAGCGCGCCATGCTGGGCGACACCGGGGCGAACCTGCTGGGGGCGCTCGCCGGGTTGTGGATCGTGCTGAGCCTGTCGGGGCTCGGGCAGCTCGTCGCGCTCGCACTGCTCGCCGCGATCACCGTCTACGGCGAGCTGCGCTCGATCTCCGCGCTCGTGGAACGGACTCCGGGCCTGCGCGAACTAGACTCCTGGGGCAGGCCCTCATGACCTTGCATCACTCCGACCGCCACGCACAAGCCCCGAGCAAGACCCGGTTCGTCTTCGTGACCGGTGGCGTCGTGTCCTCGCTCGGCAAGGGCATCGCCGCGGCGTCGATCGGACGCCTGCTCGTGACGCGCGGGCTGACCGTCGGGCTGCAGAAGTTCGACCCCTACATCAATGTAGACCCGGGCACGATGTCGCCCTACCAGCACGGCGAGGTGTTCGTCACCGAGGACGGCGCCGAGACCGATCTGGACCTCGGCCACTACGAGCGCTTCACCGACGCCAACACCTCGCGTGCCTCGAACGTGACCGCGGGCGGCATCTACGACACGGTCATCCGCCGTGAGCGCCGCGGCGACTACCTCGGCGGCACCGTGCAGGTCGTCCCTCACATCACCGACGAGATCAAGCAGCGGATCGCCCTGATCGCGGAGTCCAGCGACGTCGACTTCGTCATCACCGAGATCGGTGGCACCGTCGGAGACATCGAGTCGCTGCCCTTCCTCGAGGCGATCCGCCAGTTCCCCGTGGACGTGGGACGGCGGCGCTGCATGTTCATCCACCTCACGCTCGTCCCCTACATCGGCCACGCCGGCGAGTTGAAGACGAAGCCCACTCAGCACTCCGTCAACGAGCTGCGGCGCATCGGCATCGCGCCAGACATGCTCATGTGCCGCTCCGAGAGCTCGCTGTCGGAGGAGATCCGCAAGAAGATCGCGCTGTTCGCGAGCCTGCCAACGGAGGCGATCGTCTCGGCGTGTGACGTGGACAACATCTACAAGGTCCCGCTCACCTTCCACGAGCAGGGCGTCGATCAGTTCATCCTCGAGCACTTCGGCGGAACGGAGCTCGTTCAGCAGGCCTCGGCACCCGAGCTGACCCGCTGGAAGGAGCCGATCGAACGCTCCGCCCGAGCATCGCGCACGGTTCGGATCGCCATCGTCGGCAAGTACGTGCAGCTCGAGGACGCCTACCTGTCCGTCTCGGAAGCTCTGCGCCACGCCGCCTCGCTCCAGGACAGCCGCGTGCAGATCGACTGGATCGATTCCGAGCGCCTCGAGCGCCGCGCGACCGGGGGGCTGGAGCCGGGCGAAGAGCGCGAGGAGCCCGGCGCCGATCAGCCGGCGGCGGGGGCTGACCCCGAGGAGATCCTCGAGCAGGCCGACGGCATCCTCATCCCCGGCGGCTTCGGCGGGCGCGGCATCGAGGGCAAGATCGCGGCCGCCGGCATCGCACGCGAGCGCCTGATCCCCTACCTGGGCATCTGCCTGGGGATGCAGGTCGCGGTGGCCGAGTTCGCACGCAACGTCGCCGAGATGGCCGGCGCGAACTCGACCGAGTTCGACATCGAGACGCCCTACCCCGTGATCGACCTGCTGCCCGAGCAGAAGGAGGTCTCCGACCTCGGCGGCACGATGCGCGTCGGCGCCGACCCGATCAAGCTGCACGCCGACACCCGCGTGCGCGAGATGTACGGCGAGGCCGTCATCTACGAGCGTCACCGCCACCGCTACGAGGTCAACAACCTGCTGCGCAAGCGGCTCACGAACGCGGCTGGGGTCGGCGGCGAGCTGCGCGTCTCGGGCACCTCGCCGGACGACCGCCTGGTGGAGGTGATCGAGCTCTCCGAGCACCCCTTCTTCGTCGCCTCGCAGTTCCATCCCGAGTTCAAGTCGCGCCCCGAGCGCCCAGCGCCGCTGTTCCGCGACTTCATCGCCGCTGCGCTCGCGCGAGCACACGCACGCGAGGCGCTCCCCGGAGAAGCGCCGGCCCCGGCACGGACGCGTCTGACGCAGGCCGGTCCGACGGAGGACGGCGAAGGCGTTCGCGTGCAGGACGCTCGCAGCGCTGCCGGCCGCGCGCCGGACCAGAGCACCAGCCGGCCGTGAGCGCCGGCGCGACCGCGTCACGGGTCGGCCAGCTCGAGCAGCGCTACCTGAGCGCCACCTTCGCCGATCTCTGCCGCATCGAGAGCCCTTCGGGGTCCGAGCGCGCATGCGCGGAGCGGGTGATCGCCGAGCTGCGAGCGCTCGGGGTCTCCGTCGAGGAGGATCGCGCCGGCGAGCTCACGGGCTCGGACTGCGGCAACCTGCTCGCGCGGATACCCGGTCGCGCGGGAGCCGGCGGCGAGCAGGCGCGCTCGGTGCTCCTGTGTGCGCACCTCGACACGGTCCCGTTGCAGGCCGCCGTCGAGCCGGTCCTTCGCGACGGCGTGTGGGAAAACGCCAACGAGGGCATCCTCGGCGCCGACAACAAGGCCGCGATTGCGGTGATGCTTGCGCTCGCCCGGCATGTCGCACGCGAGAGCGCGCCGGTCGACATCGAGCTGCTCTTCACCGTGGGCGAGGAGACCGCGCTGGCCGGTGCGCGCGCGTTCGAGGTCGCGAGCCTGCGCAGCGACTTCGGCTATGTCTTCGACAACGCATCGCCGATCGGCGAGGTGATCGTCGACTCGCCGTCGCACTTCCGTATCCAGGCGAGCTTCCGCGGCGTCGCCGCCCACGCGGGGATCCGTCCCGAGCTGGGCCGCAGCGCGATCCTCGCCGCTGCGCGCGCCGTCTGCGCGCTGCCGCTCGGGCGCCTGGACGAGGCCGCGACCGTCAACGTCGGCACGATCGCAGGCGGGACGGCGATGAACGTCGTGGCGGAACAGTGCACGCTCGTCGGCGAGGTGCGCGCGCTGGAGGACGACCGCGCCGAGAGCCTCGTGGCGGAGATCATCGACCGAGTGCACGAGGCCGCCAACATGCCCGACTGCGACTGCGACGTCGATGTCAGCGTGCAGAGAAGCTTTGCCGGCTATCACCTCTCGCGCCGCAGCACGGCCGTCCAGGTTGCCGAGGCGGCGCTGCGAGCGTGCGGACACGAGCCCCACGCGATATCCAGCGGCGGGGGCTCGGACGCCAACGCCCTGATCGCCGAGGGATTTCAGACCGTCAACCTCGCCAACGGCACCGAGCGCAACCACGAGCCCGGCGAGCGCGTCAGCGTGGCCGCGCTGGAGCAGATGCTCGACGTGTCGCTCGCGCTGCTCGACCACGCAGCGGCGCCGAGCGCGGATGCGGCCCGCTAGCCTGCGCCGCCGATGCTGAAGCTCCGTCCCGCAACCGTGGTCGACACCGAGCCGCCCGGCGAGGATCTCCCGCGCGCAGCCGACGGGGAGGCGCCAAGCGGGCCGGCGAGCATCCGTGAGCAGCGGCTCGTCGTCGAATTGACTGGGCCCGGCGGCAGCCGCGACAGGCGCGAGGCGATCGCCGACGTCACGCTCGTGGGCCGCGCGGAGGTCGGCGACGAGGTGATCGTCAACGTCGAGGCGCTCGATCTCGGGCTCGGATCGGGCGGCTTCGACATCGTCCACGTCAACCTCACGCGCGGCCTCGAAGGCGCCGGCGAGCCGGGCGCGGGTGTGATGAAGCTCAACTACACGAGCCTGCAGCACGCCGTCGCGCCGGTCGAGGACGCGCGGCTCGAGCTTCCGCTCGGGCGTCCCGTCGCGGTGCTGGCGCTCCACGGTCAGCTCGCGGCAGTCGCCTGGGCGTTCTCGCGTGGCGCGCCGGGCAAGCGCCTCGGATACGTGCAGAGCTGCGGCGGGGCCCTGCCGGGCGGGCACTCCCGGACGGTGCGCGCGCTGCGCGAGCGCGGCCTGCTCGCCGGGCATCTGACGGCGGGCGCGGCGTTCGGGGGCGAGGCTGAGGCGATCACGACAGCGGGCGCGCTGCATTACGCGCTGCGCACGCTCGGCTGGGACGCCGCCGTCTGCGGCCCGGGGCCCGGGATCGTCGGGTCGAGCTCGGCGCTCGGCCACGGCGGTATGGAGGCGCTCGACTCCGCGCACGTCTCGCTCGCGCTCGGCTGCCGCACGCTGCTCGTCGCGCGCATGTCCACGAGCGATGACCGCGAGCGCCACCGTGGGATCTCCCACCACACGCTCACCGTCCTTGACCTCCTGCTCGAGCCCGTCACCGTCGCGCTCCCCGCGGGGATGCGCTCGCCCGTCGGCGCGGACCTGCGTGCGGGGCTCGGCGCCGTCTTCGCCGGGGCGATCCGCGGCCGCCCGGCGCTCGCACTCGACGTCGAGCGTCCCGTGCGCATCACCCGCCACGACTGGCGCCGCGCAGCCGTCGAGCTGCCCGCCTACGCGGCCAGCGGCCTCTCCTCGCAGACGATGGGCCGCGGCGTCGCCGACGATCCGCTGTTCTTCGGCGCCGCGCTCGCCGGCGGGACGGCGCTCGCCGAGCTGTCGCTGGAGGCCGAGCCCGAGGACGGGGCGGGGGAGCCCGGATGAGCGACGCGGGCTCGCCGCGCTCGTTCGAGGCGCTCGGCGGGGAGACGGTCTATTCGGGCCGCCTCGTCGAGGTGCGCATCGAGCGCTATCGCCACGCCGATGGAGCCGAGGTGTCGCGTGAGGTCGTTCGCCACATGGGCGCCGTCGGGGTGCTCGCCCACGACGGCGAGCACGTCTGGCTCGTGCGCCAGCCGCGCGAGGCGGTCGGCGAGCCCGACCTCCTGGAGATTCCCGCGGGGCGCCTCGACGTCGACGGCGAGGAGCCTCTCGCGGCGGCCCAGCGCGAGCTCGCCGAGGAGATCGGCTGCGGCGCGCGCAGCTGGGAGCCGATCCTCAGCTACTACTCGAGTGCCGGCTTCACAGATGAGCGCGTGCACCTGTTCGCCGCCACCGAGCTCCACGAGGCGAGCGCGCAGAGCGAGGAGAACGAGCGCATCGAGATCGTCCGCTGGCCGCTCGCCGAGCTCGAGCTCGCGATCGCCCAGTGCGCCGACGCGAAGACGCTGATCGCCCTGATGTGGCTGGCGCGGCGCCTGAACGCCGCGTTGCACCCGCAAGGAGGGCAGAGGCCGGAGACGAAGGCAGCGGAATGAGCCCCGCTGCGAGCGCCGCCCTGTCGCCGGCCGGGGGGGCGATCGAGCGGCTGACGCTCGACTTCCTCGCCTACCTCGAGCTCGAGCGCGGTCTGTCGCGCAACACGCTCGCGGCCTACCGCTGCGATTTGCAGCAGTTCGGCGAGTTCCTGCGCCGGCGCCGGCTCGCGCCCGTCGAGACGACCCACGCCGATCTCGCGGACTTCCTGACGGAGCTCGCGCGCGGCGATCACGAGCGCGCGCCCGTCGCGGCGAGCACGCTCGCCCGCAAGGTCGCCTGTCTGCGCTCCTTCTACCGCCATCTGCGCCGCGAGGGCCTGATCGAACACGACCCGACGGCCGAGCTGCGCGGCCCGCGCAAGCCGCAGCGGCTTCCGCGCGTGCTCTCGCGCGCGGAGGTCGCAAAGCTCCTCGAGCAGCCGCGCGACGCAGACGCTCTGGCGCTGCGCGACCGGGCGCTGCTCGAGCTGATGTACGCGTGCGGGCTGCGCGCCTCGGAGGCGGTTGGCCTCGAGCTCTCAGACCTCGATCTCGAGGAGGGTCTGCTGCGGGCGCGTGGCAAGGGCTCGAAGGAGCGGATCGTCCCGATCGGGCGCCAGGCGCTCGCGGCGTTGGGCGCCTACTTCCGCGGCGCTCGCCCCGAGCTGCTCGGGACCACAGTCCAGCGACGCGTGTTCCTCAACCACCGCGGAGGCGCCCTCACCCGGCAGGGCCTCTACACGATCGTCGCCGGCCATGCTCGCAGCGCGGGACTCGAGCAGCGGATGAGCCCGCACACGTTGCGCCACTCCTTCGCCACGCACCTGCTCGCCGGGGGCTGCGACCTGCGCTCGCTGCAGGAGATGCTCGGACACGCCGACCTGGCGACGACCCAGGTCTACACGCACCTTTCCGCCGATCGTCTCAAGGACGCCTACTTCAACGCGCACCCGCGGGCGTCACGCTGACGCGGTCCTCGCGATGGACGTGATCGGCTCTCGCCGCGCGATCGTGCTCGTGCTCGACGCCTGCGGCGTGGGCGAGCTCCCCGATGCAGCGGCATACGGCGACGCGGGCACGAACACGCTCGCGCACCTCGCCGAGGCGCTGGGTGGCCTGCGCCTACCGACCATGCAGGCGCTCGGCCTCGGCTCGATCCTGCCGCTGCGCGGCGTTGCGCCCGCGCAGGACCCCGCGATCCACGGCCGCCTGCGCCCGCTCGGTCCCGGCAAGGACTCGATCAGCGGCCACTGGGAGCTGATGGGCGTCGTCCTCGAGCGCCCGCTGCCCACCTACCCGGGCGGCTTCCCGCCCGCGCTCGTGAGCGCGCTCGAGCAGGCAATGGGACACCGCGTGATCTGCAACCGGGCCGACGACGGCCTCACGGCGATCGCCGAGTTCGGTGGCGAGCACCTGCGCAGCGGTGCGCTGATCCTCTACACCTCACAGGACTCCGTGCTGCAGCTCGCCGCGCACGCCGAGCGCCTGACGGCGAGCGAGCTCTACCGTGCGTGCGTCGCGGCGCGCGCGAGGATGACCGGGCGCCACGCCGTCGGGCGTGTGATCGCACGCCCGTTCGCCGGTTCCGAGGGCGCCTTCGCGCGCACCGCCGGGCGACGGGACTTCGCCCTCGTGCCGCCCGCCCGCAGCTATCTGCAGGAGCTCCAGGCGGCCGGCGTCGAGGTCCACGGCGTCGGCAAGATCAGCGACCTGTTCGCCGGCGTCGGGATCACGCGATCGTACCCCGGCGCGACCAACGCGCAGGCGCTGGCGAGCGCCGGCGAGCTGCTCGAGCGGCTCGCCGGGGGGCTCGTGTTCGTCAACCTGATCGAGACCGACCAGCTCTACGGTCACCGCAAGGACCTCGAGGGGTTCGCAGCTGCGCTGCGCGCCTTCGACGCCGCGCTCGCGGGGCTGCTCGCGCGACTCGGCGAGGCGGACCTGCTGATCGTCACCGCCGACCACGGCGTCGATCCGACGCACGCGGGCACCGACCACACGCGCGAGTACGCGCCGCTGCTCGCGCTCACCGGGGCACGCGCAAAACGCGGTGGCAGCGGACTGGGAGCGGGCGTCCGCCACGACGGCGAGCTCGCGGACGTGGGCGCGAGCGTGCTGCGCTGGCTCGCCGGCGGCGACGCCCCGGCGCTTCCCGGTCGCGCGTTCATAAGCTGAACGAATGCCCGAGCTTCCCGAGGTCGAGACGATCAGGCGCCAGCTCGCGCCGCTCGTGGAGGGCCGCATTCTCAGGCGGCTGGAGATCCTCGATCCCCGCTGGCCGCGCCCGCTGCACCCGGCCGAGCTCGCCGACGCACTCGAGGGCCGTCGCGTGCGGCGCCTCGGCAGGCGCGGCAAGTACCTCCTGTGGAGCTTCAGCGGCGACGTGCACCTCGCCCAGCACCTGCGCATGACGGGCGCGGTCCTCGCCGACGCCGACCCCGAGCCGCCGCACACCCGCGTGCGCCTCGAGCTCGGCCCCGCTCGGGCGCCCAGGCGTCTGGCGATCGTCGATCCGCGGCGCTTCGGCACCGGCGAGCTGCTGCTCGGTGGCGGCGCGATGGAGGAGTTCTTCGCGGCGCGCCTGGGCCTCGAGCCGTTCGACGAGCGGTTCACGGGCGCGCACCTACGCGCGCTCGCGCGTGGCAGCCGCGCGCCGATCAAGGCGCTGCTGCTCGACCAGCGCAAGCTCGCGGGCGTCGGCAACATCTACGCAGACGAGGCTCTCCACCGTGCGGAGATCCACCCCCTGCGTCCCGCCGGGCGCCTCACCGCAACCCAGTACGCACGCCTGCGCGAGACCGTCATCGAGGCGCTCGCCGCCGGGATCGACGCGCGCGGCGCGACGATAGATGACTTCCGCCACGTCGACGGGGTGCGCGGCTCCTTCCAGGACCAGTTCCGCGTCCACCTGCGCGAGGGCGCCGTGTGCGGTCGGTGCGGCGCGAGGATCGTGAAGATGGTCGTCGCCGGGCGCGGCACCTACGTCTGCGAGGGCTGCCAGCCGCGGCCGCGGGTCAGGCGGCCGAGCCGGGAGGTGCGTCCTCAGCGCGAGTCCCCGGAGCGCCCAGCAGCGCGTCCAGGCGGCCGCTCTCCGCGGCGGCCTGCACCTCGCTGAAGCCACCGAGCAGCTCTCCGTCGACGACGACCTGGGGGAAGGTCATCATGCCGGTGCGGCTCGCCAGCGCGACGCGCCCGGCGGGGTCCTTCGAGAGGTTGACCTCGGCGAACGGCACGCCGCGCGAGCCGAGAATGCCCTTCACGCGCGCGCAGAACGAGCACGGCTCGGTGGTGTAGATCGTGACGTCGCTCATGCTTCATATATAGCGAGCCGCAAGCGGCTGCCGGCGGTGCGACGCCGCGAGGGGCTCCGCTGCGAGCCCTAGACTCGGCTGGATGGCGGGACCGGTCAAGAGCGAGGCGGTGGTGCTGCGCTCGATGCGCTACGGCGAGGCCGACCGCATCCTGCACCTCTACACGCCCGGGCGCGGGCGCGTGAGCGCGATCGCGAAGGGCGTGCGCCGCGCGCGCAGCCGCTTCGGTGGACGCCTCGAGCCGTTCTACCGTCTGCGCATCGAGCTGCACGAGGGACGCAGCGAGCTGCTGACGGTGACCGGCGCGCAGACGATCGACGGCTACGCGCGCCTGCGCGGCGACGCCCGCGCGCTCGATGCGGCGGCCCGCGCGTGTGACGCGGTCGGGCGCCTGTTCGAGACCTCCGAGCCGCACCCGGGCGTCTTCAACCTGCTCTGCCGCCAGCTCACGCTGCTCGACGAGCGCGCGGGGGCGAAGGGGGAGAGGTCGGCTCGCTGGTCGGCAGCGCTGGCCTTTCGCCTCAAGCTCCTGCTGGCGGCCGGGCTCGCGCCGCAGCTGGGAGCGTGCGCGAGCTGCGGCGAGCGCGAGCACCTCGTCGGCTTCTCCGGCGCCGCCGGGGGCGTCGTCTGTGCGGCCTGCGAGGCCGGCTCGTTTGCGCTCGGAGGGGAGGCCTACACGTTCATGACCGAGGCGCTGGCCCGGCCCCTCAACGAGAGCCCCCGGGCCGATGAGGCCGCGTTGGCTCAGGTCGAGCGGGCGGTCGCCGTCACGCTCGAGCACCACGCCCACCTGCGCCTGATGCCGGCGAGCGGCCTCGCGGCGTGACGTCGGCGGGGAGGGGGTATCGTGGATCACATGGACGAGGGCAACCCGATCGCCTATGAGGTGCTCGACAAGGGCGTCGCCGTGCTCGCCTGCGACGGCGAGCAGGTCGGCACCGTGCACCACGTCGTCGCAGCCCCCCAGCAGGACATCTTCCACGGCCTCGTCATAACCGTGCCGGGGGACGGTCGGCGCTTCGTCGAGGCCGCCGACGTGGCATCGCTGCATGAACACGGGGTGGACCTGCGGATCGACTCGCAGGCCGCGCGCGGCCTGCCCGAGCCGGGCGGCGCGGCGCCGGTGTACGACGAGGACCCCGGCGAGATGAAGGGCTGGCATCACTGGGTGCACGTGGCCGGGCTGCGGGGCGATTGGAAACGCGAGCGCTGAACCCCTGGCCGCGCTGCGGGGCGATCGCTCTGTGAGCAGCGCCCGAGCGCAAGACGTCGTCGCCGCCGGCTTCGCCGAGCGCGGGCGCGAGCAGGAGGAGCGGCTGCTCTCGCCCAGCGCCGCACGCTCCTATCCAGCGCTGCGGGCGCACGCGGAGGAGGACTGCGCGCTGCGAACGCCGTTTCAGCGCGACCGCGACCGGATCGTCCACAGCAAGGCCTTTCGCCGGCTGACCCACAAGACACAGGTGTTCGTTGCGCCGCGCGGCGATCACTACCGCACCCGGCTGACTCACACGCTGGAGGTCACGACGATCTCGCGCACGGTCGCGCGCGCGCTGCGCCTGAACGAGGATCTCGTGGAGGCCGTCGGCCTCGGCCACGACCTCGGCCACCCGCCCTTCGGCCACATCGGCGAGGAGGTGCTCGACCGCTGTCTGAAAGAGCGCTTCGGCACGGACTTTCGCCACTACGAGCACTCGCTGCGGATCGTCGAGTGCCTCGAGCGCGACGGCACCGGGCTCAACCTCACCGAGCAGGTGCGCGACGGAATCGCGCGGCACTCCTCGCGAGCGCCGCTTCCCGCGACGCTCGAGGGCCGAATCGTGCGCGTGATCGACCGTGTCGCCTACATCAACCACGACATCGACGACGCGGTGCGCGCCGGGCTGCTCGACGAGCGCGAGCTGCCGCGCGAGCCGATCGCCGTGCTCGGCGAGAGCGGCTCGGCGCGGATCGACGCGCTCGTGCACGACATGGTCGAGCACTCCGAGGCGGCCGGGGAGATCGTGCAGGGCCCGCACGCCGGGCGCGCGATGAGCGCACTGCGCGACTTCATGTTCGAGCGCGTCTACCTGGGCCCGGCGGTGCGCGCCGAGCACGCCAAGATCGCCGCGGTGATCAGGCGGCTGTTCGAGCACTACATCGAGCATCCGCAGCTCCTGCTCGCGAGCTCCGGCGAGACGCGCCCCGGCGGCGATGCGCAGCTCGCCGAGCGGGTCACCGACTACCTGGCGGGGATGACCGACAGGTACTGCATCAGGGCCTACACCGAGCTGCAGGTGCCGCAGGCCTTCGCCCGCTAGCGTTGCCGCCGTGGCCCTCTACACCAGCGACTCCAAGGACCGAGTGCGTGAGGCGGTCGATTTCATCGAGCTCGTCTCGGCGCGCACCGAGCTGCGCCGCGCGGGTCCCGCGCGCTACGAGGGTCTGTGCCCGTTCCACGACGAGCGCACTCCGTCCTTCGGCATCGACCCGGCGCAGAAGGTCTACTACTGCTTCGGCTGCCAGGCCTCGGGCGACGTCTTCACGTTCGTCCAGGAGACGGAGGGCGTCGACTTCAAGGGCGCGCTCGAGCTGCTCGGCGAACGCTACGGGGTGGAGCTGCAGCGCGAGGCGGAGGACCCGCGCGAGGCCGAGCGGCGCAGGCGCCGCGAGCGGTTGCTCGAGCTGCTCGGCCGCACGACGGCCTATTACGAGCGCTATCTGTGGGACTCGACCGAGGCGAAGGGAGCGCGCGAGTATCTGAGCGGGCGCGGGCTCGGCGAGGAGATGCTCAAGGAGTTCCGTGTCGGCTTCGCCCCGAGCGCCTGGGATCGGGTGCTGCTCGCCTCGCGCCGGGGCGGCTTCTCCGAGGAGGAGCTGTACGCGACGGGTCTCGCGCAGCGCTCCAGCGAGAACGGCCGCCTCTACGATCGCTTCCGCTCGCGGATCATGTTTCCCCTCGCCGAGATCCGCGGGCGCGTGCTCGGGTTCGGGGCGCGCGCGATGCGCGAGGACCAGCGGCCGAAGTACCTGAACACCTCCGACAACGACGTCTACCACAAGGGCATGCACCTCTACGGGGCGGATCTGGCGCGCCAGCACGCGACGCGGGCGGGCAAGGTCATCCTCTGCGAGGGCTACACGGACGTGATCGCGCTGCACCAGGCGGGGATGCGCAACGCGGTCGGCCTGATGGGCACCGCGCTGACGGCCGACCAGGTCGGCGAGCTCGCGCGCATGGCGCAGACGGTGCTGCTCGCGCTCGACGCCGACAGCGCCGGCCAGGAGGCGATGCTGAAGGCGTTTCGTCTGACGAGCAAGCGCAAGCTCGAGCTTCGCGTGGCTGTGCTCCCGTCCGGGAGCGACCCCGCGGATCTGATTCAGACGGGCGGCCCGCAGGCAATGCAGGCGGCGGTCAGTGACGCGATCCCGTTCGTGCGGTTTCGCGCCGAGCACGTGCTCGGCAGCGGCGACCCGTCGGACAGCGAGGAACAGGACAGGATGCTGGCGGAGCTGCGGCCGATCTTCGCGGAGCTGCCGCCGAGCGCGGTCCGCATGGAGCTGACACAGATCGTCGCGAGTCGCTTCGCGCTTCGCGGCGAGAACGCGGCCGAGAAGCTCCTGGCGAGCAGGGCCGAAGCCTCCCCGCCGCCTCGAGCGCCGGCCCGCGCTCGTGAGGACGTCGCCCGCGTGGCCAACGGCGGCTCCCCCGCCGGGCGCCCCGCGAACGCGGTCAACCCGTCGCGCCGCGATGACACCGAGAGGGCGTTTTTGGCGCTCTGCATCGCCTCCCCGGACGAGGGTGCGCAGGCGCTGGCCGGGCTTGACGTCGACGAACATTTCTCGAGTGGCCTGCTGCGCCGGGCGGCGAGTCGCCTGCGCGAAGGCGACCTGCGCGAGCCGATGGCCGACCCGCCGGGGTCCGCCGACGCGCTCGAGGAGGATCCGCAGCTGAAGGCCCTGCTCGCCGAGCTGATCGTCGAATCCGGGCGCGAGCACTCCGACACGGCGATGCTCGAGGTACAGCGCCTGCAGCTCGAGCTCGCCCGCGTCGACCGTCAGATCCAGCGCGCGCGGGGGAGGGAGAGTGGTGACATCAGCGACCTCGCCCATCGCCGCGAAGAGGTCAAGCGTGCGTTCGACCGCGCCAACGAGAGGGTGCTGGAGGAGACCGGGGACCGGTCGGGCTGAGCGAGCGTTTCGTCCCAGGCGACGAGGAGGATCTGGTCCATGGACAGGTGGGCCCTCGAGGCGGATCTTGCCCGCGGGGTCTCGCTCGCGGAGATCGGCCGTCGCGTGGGCCTGCACGAAGCGACGGTCAGCTACTGGGTCAAGAAGCATGGGCTCGAGGCGGCGAATCGTGCGAAGTACGCCGCGAAGGGCGGCCTCGCCGAGGATGAGCTAGCGCCGCTCGTCGCCGCCGGGATGTCAGCCGCCCAGATCGCCGAGGCTGTCGGGCGCAGCAAGACGACCGTTCGGCACTGGTTGCGCGAGTACGGTCTCACTACGCAGTGGGCGATGCGGCGAGTCGCCCACGCTCACGAGGTCGAGTTGCAGCTTCGCTGTCCGCGGCACGGCGTCACGACCTTCAAGCGCCGCAGTACCGGTGGCTACAGGTGTGCCCGCTGCCGGGCGGAGGCGGTCGCTCGCCGGCGGCGCAAGGTCAAGCGCCTGCTCGTATCGGAGGCCGGAGGACGTTGCAAGCTGTGCGGCTACGACCGCTGTGTGGGAGCCCTCGAGTTCCATCATCTCGTCCCGTCGGAGAAGCGCTTTTCCCTGAGCCATCGCGGCGTGACGCGATCGCTCGAGCGGGCGCGAGCCGAGGCGCGCAAGTGCGTGCTGCTGTGCGCGAACTGCCACGCCGAGGTGGAGGCCGGCTTGGTCGACTTGGCCTAGCCGGTGCGCCTTGCATACAATCCACCGTGGTAGTGGCGCCCTCCGGGGTAGCTCGATCCGGGGTAGCTCAATTTGGCAGATGCGCTCGACTGTTAATCGAGAGGTTGTGGGTTCGAGTCCCACCCCCGGAGTGCCTGTTGCCCCGAAGTGCCCGTTACCGTAACGGCGTTCTGACGTGCAGCATGGAGGTGAGGGCTTGCTCGCCGCGCGCGAGCGCCACGCAGCGGTGTGCCCTCGCAACACTCAGTCTCGAGGGCTTGACCGCGGTCTGATCCCAGGCTGGCCTGAGAGCGCGAAGCGCACCTGGACATCGAGGCCCCCCTGTGTCCGGGCGCGTGTGCTGATGCTCGCTCCGTGTGTGCCGGCGATGGCGTGGACGATCGATAGCCCGAGGCCGTGCCCGTCGCCGGCGGCGGTGCGGGCGGCGCCGAGTCGTTGAAAGGGTGCCCGGAAGCGGTCCAGCTCCTCGGGAGCGATCGGGGGGCCGTCGTTGGCCACCGACAGCAGGGCCGTTCCCGCCTCGGTCGCGGTCGTGACGTCGATGCGACCGCCGGCGAGGTTGTGGGCGATCGCGTTGTCGATCAGGTTCGCGGCGAGGCGTTCCACGAGGCGTGGATTGCCCTCGGTGCGCGCGGGTTCGAGGCTGGTGTTCAGCTGCAGGCCGCGGCGCTCGATCTCCTGGTGACGAGCGGCGAGCGCGTCGCCGGTCACCGTCGCGAGGTCAACGGGCTGGCTGCGGTCAAGGCTCCGCTCGCCGTCGGCCAGGGTCAGGAGCGCCTCGATCAGCTCCTCCAGTTGCTGCTCAGAGGCGAGCACGCGTTCGTGGGCGGCACGCAGAGAGTCGGCGCTGGCGTGCGGGTCCGCCAGCGCGACCTGGGCGAGCGTCTTGAGGCGCGCGAGCGGGGTGCGGAGCTCGTGCGAGGCGTTGGCGACGAACTGGCGCTGGGATCGGAAGGACGCGTCGAGCCTCGCGAGCAGGCCGTCGAACGTGTCTCCGAGCTCCTTGAACTCGTCGTCGGGGCCGTCGAGCGCGAGGCGGTGATGGAGGTTCGTGGCCGATATCTCGCGCGCAGCGGTCGTGATCGTGCGCAGCGGGCGCAGCACTCGCCCGGCGATCAGCCATCCGAGCGCCATCGAGATGGCCGCCATGACGGCGAGCGCGACCACCGACACGACCGCGAGCACGCGCAGATCCGCGCTGCGCTGATTGGGGTCCACGACCGACACCTTGACCCCCGGTGTCGGTGCGCCGCCCTGCACGGGACCGACCTGGCTGCCCGGGGGCGCGGCGGGAACCTGGGCAGGGCCGCCGGCCGAGCTTTGGCCGCCGAAGGGCACAGGGACGGCCTGTGAGTAGGAGCCATGAGTGCGCGAGGCGGCGGCGTAGGTGAGCGCGAGCAGCGCAGCGCCGGAGATGAAGAACAGGCCGCCGTACAGCAATGCGAGACGCAGGCGGATCGTGCGCCGCGGCAGGTGCAGCCACCTCGCCACCAGCATCCCCCGACGGCCGCCGAAGCGCACAGTCGCCGTCAGATCCGGTAGCCGGACTTGGCGACCGTCTCGATGAGCGGGGGATCGCCGAGCTTTGCGCGCAGCCGGCTGACGGTGATCTTGACCGCGTTCGTGAAGGGGTCCGCGGCCTCGTCCCACACGCGCGCCAGCAGCTCCTCGGCGGAGACGCTGCGACCCTCCGACGCCAGCAGCAGTTCCAGCACGCCGAACTCCTTCGGTGCGAGCTCCAGCGGCCTGCCTGCTCGAAAGGCACGGTGCTGCGCGGAGTCGAGCACGAGGTCTGCGCGCCGGAGCAGCGGCGGTATCGCGGGCTGAGCACGACGCGTCAACGCGCCGATCCTCGCGACAAGCACCGGAAAGTCAAATGGCTTGGGCAGGTAGTCGTCGGCACCGAGACCGAGTCCGTCGACGAGGTCCTCGACCAGCGCCGCAGCGGTGAGCATCAGCACGCGGCTGCGGCACTCGCTGTCGACGAGCCTGGCGCAGATCTCATCGCCGTGCACCCCCGGCAGGTCGCGGTCGAGCACGATCACCTCATAGTCGTTGACGAGCGCGCTCGCGAACCCGGCCGAACCGTCGAGCGCGACATCGACGGCGATGCCCGTCTGACGCAGGCCGAACGCGATCGCCGCGGCCATCTCCTCGTCGTCCTCGATCACGAGCACCCGCACGATCCTCACGGTACTCGCGTGTGGTTTCAGCAAGGTTTCCTCCAGCGCAGGCGGCTCCGCGGCTCGCCGACCTGCGCCGCGTGCGCGGCGATACCTTCCCGAAACCGTCGACGTCGTACAAGCACCTCACAGGATCACCCAAGCGAGCCGTGAGGGAGACGACATGAGAGGCGACGCAGCACAGATCGAGCAGGGCGGCAACACGACTGCCCTGCTTAGGGGAGTCGCGCTTTTGAGCACGGCGCTGATCGCCCTCGCCGTGCTCCTCACCGGCTGTGGGGGCAACGCTCCGACCGGGAGCGTGGCGAGCCTCGGGTCGCGCGCGTCCACGACGTCGACGACGAGCTCGACCGCAGCCGGCCCGAACGAAGGCGGCGAATCCTCGCCTGGCAGCCAGGCCGTTGCGTACTCGGCGTGCATGCGCTCGCATGGGGTGGCCAACTTCCCGGACCCGCAGATCTCCCACAACGGCAACTCGACCAGCGTGAAGATCGCCATCCCTGCGGGCTCCAACTTCAAGGGGAACCCCAAGCTCAGATCCGCAGATCAAGCCTGCCGCAAGCTGCTGCCCAACGCTGGCAACCAAGTAAACCCGCCCACCCTGACCCCGGCGCAGCAGGCACAGTACCTCAAGGCGGCCGCCTGCATCCGCTCGCACGGCGTGCCGAACTTCCCCGATCCGACGTTCTCCGGCGGCGGCGTGCACCTTGCACACCAGGGGCTGAACGAGAGCTCTCCGGCGTTCAAGGCGGCGGTGCAGGCCTGTGAATCGCTGATCCCGGGCGGCGTGCACGGTGGCGCCGGCCACGCCCAGGAAGCGGCGCCACGACCAGCCCCATGACCTAGCGCTCCTCAGCTTCCTTTCAGGTTGGCCTGTCAGCATCGCCCGATGCGCCTGTTGGTGGTCGACGACGACCCCTCGGTCCGTGAAGCGCTCGGGCGCGTGCTCGACCTCAACGGATTCGGGGTCTCGAGCGCCGCCGACGGCGGCGAGGCGATCCGCCTGCTCGCGCTGGACCGGCCCGACGCGGTGATCCTCGACGTGTTGATGCCCGGGCTGGATGGCCTGGAGGTTTGTCGGCGGATGCGCGCGATCGGCGATCGCACACCGGTGCTGATGCTGACCGCGCGCGCCGAGGTTGCAGAGCGGGTGGCGGGTCTGGAGGCCGGTGCCGACGACTATCTGGCCAAGCCCTTCGCCAGCGAGGAGCTGGTTGCCCGCCTGCGTGCGCTGCTGCGCCGCACGGGTTGGGAGGGTCACGAGGAGATCATGCGCTTCGAGGACGTGGAGCTCGACCCCGTCGCTCACGAGGCGCGCCGCGACGGGCGTGCGCTCGAGCTGACGCGCACCGAGTTCCTGCTGCTGGAGCTGCTGCTGCGCCACCCTCGCCAGGTTCTCTCTCGCGCGAAGATCTTCGAGTGCGTGTGGGGCTATGACTTCGGGCCGGCATCCAACTCGCTGGAGGTGTATGTCGGCTATCTGCGGCGCAAGACCGAGGCCGCCGGCGAGCCCCGCCTGGTGCACACCGTCCGTGGAGTCGGCTACGTGCTGAGGGCATCGTGAGATGAGCTTTCGCCGGCGCATGGTGCTGCTCGCGGCCGGGGCGGTGGCGGCGGCGATCGTGATCGCCTCGGTCGTCGTGTACGTCGTGACCGGCAACGAGTTGCGCGGGCAGATCGATACGAGCCTGCGCCAGAGGTTGACGCCCGGCCCGCAGGCCGTTCAGGTTCAGTCGATCGCTCTCTCCGCCGGGGCCGTCGCGAAGCTGCGCCGCGAAGGCCGGCTCCCGTCCCGCGGGTTCCCGCTGGTCGCCGCCCCGGGGGCAGGGGTGGCGAAGGTGCGCTCGGGCGGCCCGGCATCGGTACGCGGCGGGGAAGCTCTCCGTGGGGAAGCGATCTCGATCGAAGGCAACGCCGCGTTCGCGCCGAGCGGCTCCGTCGTGAAGGCGCCATCGACAGCCGTTCACGTCAAGGGCTCCTTCAACAAGCTCGTCAAGCTCGTGCTCCCGGATCGGACGCTGGGCGGCCCGACCGGGTACGCCCAGCTCGTTCCGTCCAACGGGCACGTGCTGCGCTCGCAAACGAAGGGATCCCTGCTCCCGGTCACCGCCGCCACCCGTGCCGTGGCGGCGGGCCGGCGCGGAGCGTTCTTCAGCGACGCAATCGTCGCGGGCACCCCCGTGCGGATCCTGACCGAGCGCGCGCCCGAAGAAGCGGTGTGGCAGGTGGCCCTGCCGCTGACCGATGTGGACAGCACGCTGGGACACCTGAAGCTGGTGCTCGCGCTCGTGTGTCTCGGCGGGATCGCGCTCGCTGCCGCGCTCGGGCTGCTCGTCTCACGCGCGGCGCTCGTTCCCGTGCGCCGACTGACGGGCGCCGCGGAGCGCGTCGCGCGCACGCAGGATCTCGGCCACCGCATCCAGGCCGGCGAGGAGGACGAGCTCGGGCGGCTGGCCGGGAGCTTCAACACGATGCTGGCTGCGCTCGAGCGCTCGCGCCTCGCGCAGCGCCAGCTCGTCTCCGACGCCTCGCACGAGCTGCGCACGCCATTGACGAGCGTGCAGGCGAACCTCGACGCGCTCGCGATGGGCGAGAAGCTGCCGCAGCGCGAGCGCGCGCGGGTCCTCGCCGCCGCGCAGGCGCAGTTGCGCGAGCTGGGCGTGCTGGTCGGCGATCTCGTCGATCTGTCCAAGACGGAGCTCGAGGACGTCGAGGTCGAGGACGTGCGCCTGGACCTGGCGGCAGCCGGCGCCCTGCAGCGCGCTCAGCTGCATTCTCCGCACTGCCGGTTCGTGCTCGACGCCGAGCCCTGCTTGGTGCGCGCTGCGCCCGCGCGACTCGAGCGAGCAATCGCGAACCTGCTCGACAACGCGTGCAAATGGAACCAGTCCGCGCCGGCTGGCGGGCCTGTCGAAGTGCGCGTGCGCGCCGGCGTCCTCGAGGTGCGCGACCACGGTCCGGGAATCGCCGGGGAGGATCTGCCCCGCGTGTTCGACCGCTTCTACCGCGCGCCCGGCGCGCGCAAGCGGCCCGGGTCGGGGCTCGGGCTTGCGATCGTCAGGCAGATGGCGGAGGCTCACGGCGGCGCGGTGCATGCCGCCAACGATCCGGGCGGCGGCGCCCGACTGACGCTCGAGCTTCCAGCGCTTCAGATGACCGACGCCGAGCTCGCGGCATCCGCGCGGGATGCCCCGACGCCCTCCGGCGTCGCTTAGGAACCTCCTCTCCTCCTCTCAGCCGATTCTCAGCTCTGGTCGCGCATGATGTCCGCATGTCGCCGACGCGCGCCCGAGTCGCCACACATTCCATCGTGCTTGCGGGCGCCGTGGTTGTGCTCGCCGGCGTCGCGTTGCTCCTCGCGGGCTGCGGCGGCTCCTCGCCGAGCCCCGGCGTCGCCCACCTCTCCTCCCACACATCGAGCAGCGCGGGTGAGAGCGGTGCCGGCGCCTCCTCATCCGCGGAAGGCGGCGGACCCACCCAGCAGCAGATGGTGGCGTTCTCGCGATGCATGCGCTCCCACGGCGTGCCTGAATTTCCCGAACCGAGCGAAGGGCGGCTGCTCATCCGCAAAGGCGGCGCAAACGTCCGGCGGAGCGGAGTCGATCCGCGCTCGGCGCAGTTCCAGGCGGCGCGGAACCTCTGCGGAAAGCTCCTGCCCAACGGAGGGGTCCCCAGCCCGGCACAGCAGGCCGAGGCGCAGGAAGCCGCGCTGAAGTTCTCCCGCTGCATTCGCACCCATGGGGTCCCCAACTTCCCCGACCCGACGTTCTCCGCCAACACCGTGCAGCTCAAGGGCGTCGGCGGCCCGGGCGGGGCGGATCTCAACTCTCCCCAGTTCAAGGCCGCGCAGAAAGCGTGCCAGTCGATCGTGCCCAGGGGCGCCAAGGCCGGCCTGGCGGGAGGCGGCGCCGGCGGCGCCGCGAAGGGCCCGTGAGCGCGGTGGTGGCGGGTTGCGGCCGCCGCGGACGGGCGGACACCGACCCGCTGACGGCGAAGGAGACCAGGACATGACCAGAGTGACTCTCGGCGTGGTCGTGCTTGCAAGCGCCGGTCTGCTCCTCGCCGGCTGCGGCGGCGGCGCCACCAGCGCGGGCGTCGCGCATCTCTCCAGCTCGGCCGGCGGGTCGCCCGCGAGCGGCGCCGCCACGTCGTCCACGTCGGAAAGCCGCGGGAGCACCCAGCAGAAACTGGTCGCCTACTCGAAGTGCATGCGCTCGCACGGGGTGCCCGGCTTCCCCGAACCGACCGAAGGGCGCCCTCTGATCCGCGTCGGGGGCCCCGGCGCAGCCAACCCGAAGTCCGCGCAGTTCCAGGCGGCGCAGAAAACGTGCGAAAAGCTCTTGCCGAACGGCGGCGCCCCGAGCCCGGCAGTGCAGGCCAAGCTGCAGGAAGGCGCGCTGAAGTTCTCGCGCTGCATGCGGACCCACGGGGTCCCGGGCTTCCCCGACCCGTCAACCTCGACCGGGGGTGTCGAGCTGCGCATCAAAAGCAGCGGCGCGGGCAAGATCGATCCCAGCTCGCCGCAGTTCAAGGCCGCGCAGACAGCGTGCCAGTCCGACCTGCCCAGGCTGCCCGACGTCAAGGGCGGCCCGGGGGGCGGCGAAGTCAGCTCCAGCGGGGGACCGGGCGCATCCGGGCAGAACTCCGGCAGCGGCAACGCGGTGGCGGTGCCTTGAGCCCGGGTCGATCGTCCTGCTCGGCGATACCTTCCCGAAACCGTCGGTGTCGTACAAGCGGTCGCGCGCGGGATCTCGCGCACGGCGAGCGAGGCGACATGCAAGCTGACGGGAGAAATATCGACCACCTGGCCGGCGCCGACGGATGAGCGAGCCGGTGTCTGGTGAGACGTCCGTCCCGCCGGCCGCCGGCTCGTCCGGCGGGCGCTCGGTGCTCGGCGTGCCGACCGGTCGGGCTCGTCGCAGGCTGCTTGCGGCATCGGCCCTGACGCTGGTCGCGGCCGTCGTCGTGTTGATCGCCGCGGACCCGTTTGGCGGCCCCGGCAGATCCAGCGGCGGCATCGGCGCAAACGCGATCGCCACCTCGCTGGCGACGGTCAAACGGCAGTCGCTGTCCCAGCAGACGCAGGTCAGCGGCACGCTCGGATACGCGGGCTCCTCGAGCATTCGCGTGCCGTCCGGGACCGCCCCCTCCGCGGTCCAGCAGGCCGGTCAGCAGATCACGAGCGCCGAAACGATGCTCGCCGCCGCGAGGGCGACGCTGGCCTCGGATGCGCAGACGCTTGCGGGCCACCGGGCGACGCTCGCTGCGGCGCGGGCCAAGGAGCAGATCGACTGCGCCGGTCAGGGCGCCGCTGAAGCCGCCTCCTCCGGCTCCTCGCCCGGAGGCGAATCGGGTGGCGGGAGCTCGTGCTCGGGCGACGTGCAGGCGGTGTCCTCGGCCCAGCAGAACGCCAGCGGCGCCGCCACCAAGGCCACCGGCGACCGCTCACAGGCCTCCTCTGCCGAAAAACAGCTCGCGAGTGCCGAGTCGAGCCTGTCCACGGCGCGCTCCTCGGCCGCGCTCTACGGTCAGGGCTCGACCTTCACGGCGCTGCCCTCCGTCGGCGAGGTGATCGACCGCGGAGGCAGCCTCTACCGGATCAGCGGCCAGCCGGTGCTGCTGATGTATGGCTCGGTGCAGCCGACGCGCGCGTTCGTCGCGGGCATGTCCACGGGGGGCGACGTGGCCGAGCTGAACGCGAATCTGCAGGCGCTCGGTTACGCGCGGGGGCTCGCGGGCGATCAGTTCACCGCTGCCACCGAAGCGGCCATCCGCGCGCTTCAATCCGCGCACGGCGCCTCCGCGACCGGTGAGCTGCTGCTGGGGTCGGTCGTGTTCGAGCGCGGGCCGGTGCGCGTCACGAGCGTCACCCCCGCCGTTGGCGCGAACGTCATGCCCGGGCCGGTGCTCGCCATCACCTCGACCGCCCGCCAGGTCAAGGTCGCGCTCGACGCGGCCCAGCAGGCCAGCGTCAAGGTCGGCGACGCGGTCACGATCACGCTGCCGGACAACCAGTCGACGCCCGGAAAGATCACATACGTCTCGAGCGTCGCCACCTCGCCATCGAGCTCCGGCAAACCGGGCGAAGAAGAAAGCGCCCCCACCGTCGAAGTCGACGCGACCCCCACCGACCCAACGGCGACCGGCCATCTCGACCAGGCGCCGGTGAACGTCGAGATCACCACCGAACGCGCGGAAAACGTGCTCGCGGTGCCGGTTGACGCGCTGCTCGCGCTCGCTGGCGGCGGCTACGCGGTGCAGATCGCCGAAGGCCGCGTGCAGCATCTGGTGGCCGTCACCGTGGGCTTGTTCGACGACGCCGAAGGCGTCGTGCAGGTCAGCGGTCAGGGCCTGTCCGCCGGCCAGCACGTGGTGGTGCCGGCGACATGAGCGAGCAGCCGACGAACGTCGCGTACGCCGGCGGCGAGGCGGCGGCGGTGCTCGAGCTGAGCGCGGTCAGCAAGGTCTACGGCGCCGAGCCGCCCGTGTATGCGCTGCGGGAAGTGAGCTTCGCGGTGCAGGAGGGCGAGCTCGTGGCGATCGTGGGCCCCTCGGGCTCGGGCAAGACGACGCTGCTGCACGTGATGGGCACGTTGGAGCGCCCGAGCTCGGGGGTGGTCTCGATCACGGGGCTCGACGCGGCAGCGCTGTCCGACCGCGAGCTCGCCACGCTGCGCGCCACGCGGATCGGGTTCGTCTTCCAGCAGTTCTTCCTGGCAGAGCACTCCACGGCCTTGGAGAACGTCGCCGAAGGGCTCCTCTACGCCGGCGTCGCCGTCGCCGAGCGCCGCGCGCGAGCGGCGGAGACGCTCGCGCGGGTGGGACTCGCCAGTCGTGCCGAGTTTCATCCGAGCAAGCTCTCCGGTGGCGAGCGCCAGCGCGTCGCGATCGCTCGTGCCCTGGTCGGCCGGCCCGCGATCGTGCTCGCCGACGAGCCCACCGGGAACCTCGACAGCGCCTCCGGTGAAGCGATCCTCGTGTTGCTGGAAGAGCTCAACGCCGATGGCGCGACGATCCTCGTGATCACCCACGACCACGACCTCGCCGCGCGCCTACCCAGGCAGGTGCAGGTGCTCGACGGCCAGATCGTGGCCGACACCACCGAAACAGGAGCTGAGTGGCGATGACGGGGACCGCATGGTGGCGCCGGCGCCGGGCTGCAGGTCGATTCGTCCTCCTCACAGCCGGCCTGGGCGCCGTCGCGGGCATGCTCGCCGGTGGGGCCGCGTTTGCCGCGGGGGAAACCACCGGCTCGCCCTCCGGAACCTCACCCAGCGGCGCCGGGGCGTCGAACTGTCCGTCGTCCAGTCCGCCGAACCAGATGACGCTCCTCGCCGGCACACCCCAGACGGCGATCGTGCAGAGCGCCTTTGCGACCGGCTTGCAGGTGGCGCTCACGAACAGCGACGGCTGCCCCGTGGCCGGCGCCGCTGGTGTCCCCGTGACGTTCACCGCGCCGTCCGCCGGCGCCAGCGGCGTGTTCTCGACCAGTGGGTCGAACGCCGCCACCGTCGGCAGCGACGCCTCGGGAGCGGTCGCCGCGCCGGCGTTCACCGCAAACGACACCCAGGGCAGCTACACGGTCACCGCCAGCTCGCAGTACGGCTCCGTCTCGTTCTCGCTGACGAACACCGCCGCCGGCGTAGCGGTCAGGGTCACTGCGGTGTCGGCGAGGAGTCAGTCGGCGCGTGTCACCAGCCGCTACCGCCAGCCGCTGCAGGTCAGGGCGCTGGACGCCGATGGCACCGCGGTGGCGGGAGCGACGGTCACGTTCACGCTCGGCTCCGCCGGCTCCGGCGCGTGCGGTGCGACGACAGCCTCGAACGCCAGTGCAACGTTCATCGGCGGGGGAACCCAGGCGACGGCGAGGACCGGCGCGAACGGTGTGGCGAGCTCGCCGCTACTCGCCGCGAACAGCGCCACCGGCTCGTTCACCGCGACGGCCGCCGTCTCGAGCGCCGAACCCACCGGAGCGTCGGGCAAAGAAGGCGCGGCGGCGAACGGCGCGGCGACGGCGCTGGCCTTCTCGCTGAGAAACCTCGCCGGCAGACCCACGAAGCTAACCGCAGGCGTCGGCTCGACCCAGTCCACCACCGCGGGAGCGAGCTTCCCGATCCGGCTCGCGGTGACCGTCACCGACGCCGAGAAAAACCCGGTCCCGGGCGCACAGATCACCTTCTCAGCACCCGCCGACGGTGCCAGTGGACGCTTCACGGTCCGCGCTCGCGGCTCTCACCGCACTCGTTCGCGCGGCTCCCAACGCCATCGTGGGCGCATCGTTCACACCCCTACGGTGCGGATCGCGACGAACGCGTGCGGGATCGCGATCGCGCCCGTCTTCACCGCCGACCAGCAGCAGGGTGGCTACATCGTCAAGGCGTCGGCCAGGCACGCGAGGGCGGCGGCGTTCGCGCTCGTAAATGAAGCGCGCGGACAGTCCTCGTGAGCGCGGCCGGCGGGCTCGCCTCCGAGCCTGCCAACATCACCTTCCAGAAGCTGCGGGCCGCCGATCTCGCACGCGTCGCGAGCGTCGGGTTGCGCACCAGGCGCATGCGCGCCGGGCTCTCCGCGCTGGGGATCGCGATCGGCGTCGCTGCGATCGTCGCCGTGCTGGGCCTGTCCTCCTCCAGTCAGGCAGGTCTGCTCTCCGAGATCGAAAAGCTCGGGACGAACCTGCTGAGCGTCACCAACGGCCAGGGCTTCACCGGCAAAACCGCCGAGCTGCCGCTCGTCGCCCCGGCGATGATCGCCCGCATCGGGCCCGTCGAAAACGTAGCCGAGACCGGAAAGGTCAAAGGCAGCGTCTACCGCACGCCGCTGATCCCGACCGTCGACACCAACGCCATCAGCGTGATGTCGGCGAGCCCCGGCCTGCTGCACACGCTCAACGTCCCCGTCGTGCAGGGCCGGTATCTCAACGCCGCCACCGCCGCACAGCCGGTCGCGGTGCTCGGCTCCGCGGCAGCGCAACGACTGGGAGTGGATCACATCTATCCCGGTGAGCGAATCTGGGTGGCCGACCAGTGGTTCTACCTCGTCGGGATCCTCGGCCCGTCGGTGCTCACACCCGAAATCGAAAGCTCGGTGCTCGTCGGCTTCGGGGCGGCGGAACGCTACCTGCAGTTCAACGGGCATCCCAACACCGTCTATCTGCGTGCCCAGAACAGCCAGGTAGCGGCGGTGCAGTCGGTGCTGGCCGCGACAGCCAACCCCCAGGCACCAAACGAAGTCAACGTCAGCCAGCCCTCCGCCACGCTGCAGGCGCGGGCCGACGCCCAGGGAGCGTTCAATGGCCTGTTCCTCGGCCTCGGCGCCGTCGCCCTCCTCGTCGGCGCGGTCGGCGTGGCGAACATCATGGTCATCTCCGTGCTCGAACGCCGCTCGGAGATCGGGCTGCGCCGCGCGCTCGGCGCGACCCGCGGACAGATCCGCACGCAGTTCCTCTCCGAGGCGATCCTGCTCGCGCTCGGTGGCGGCGCCGTCGGTGTCGGCGCCGGCGCGCTGGCGACGGCGATATACGCCCAGACCAAGGGCTGGGCAATCGTCGTGCCCACGGTTGCCTGGGCCGGCGGCTTCGGGGCGGCCCTGTTGATCGGCGCGGTCGCAGGCCTCGTCCCCGCGCTGCGCGCCGCCCGGCTGTCGCCGACCGAGGCGTTGCGGACCGTGTGAGCGTCGCCGGGGCGCGCGCAGGCTAGGCGCTGCGTAGTGCTCGCAGCAGGACGCCCGGTCGCCGTGCGACCTTGGGACCGACGAGCAGCGCGAAAACGGTCGTGGCGAGCCATGGCCGCAGGTGGGGCCTGATCCGCCTGATCAGCCCGCTGTCGTCGAGCTCGAAGTGCATGGCGTCGTCGAGTCGCAGCCCTGCGACGCGCGATTCGGCGACGGCGAGGCGCGTCGATCCCGTCCCGATCGGCTGCTGCCAGCGCACGTCGCCGAGCGTGGAGTAGACCTGGGCGAGCAGGAAGCTGACGTCGTCGCGACCGCGAAAGACGAGGTGCCCCGAGAGGGGCGAGGGCAACTCGACGTCGGCCGCGAACGTGGCGGCGAGCGCGTCCATGTCGTTCGCCTGGGATGCGGCGCAGTAGCTCGCGACAGCGTCGTCCACGAGCTCGATTATGCCGCAGCGTTGGCGGCGGCGAGGCGCTCGACCAGCGCGGCCGCCGTGCCCCCGGCATCGTGCGAGCCCGACCACTGACCGAGCGCCCGCGCCCGCGCCCGAATCGAAGGCTCGCACAGCGCGCGCTCGACGGCGAGGCGCAGTGGCCGTGGCGAGACGAAGCGGCGCGGTAGCCGCACGCCGGCTCCGGCCCAGTCGAGACGGGCGGCGTTCTCGTTCATGTCGCCGACAGCGGGGCAGGCGACGACAGCGCAGCCGCAGGAGAGCGCGCGCGCGAGCGTGCCGTGGCCGGCGTGGCAGACGACGACGTCGCAGAGCGCCATCGTGCGCGAGTAGGACACCCAGTCGACGAGACGGGCGTTCGCGGGGACGGGGAGGGGGCGGGGGGGCAGCCGCCTGTTCCACGTGGCGAGCACGCGCACGTCGGCGTCGGCGAGCCCGCGCAGGGCGGAGTGGAGCATGCGGTGCTCTGGGTCCTGGGCGGTGGAGGGTGCGATCAGGACGAGCGGCCGGCTCCCGGGAGGTGGCTCGACCTCGGCAGCCGGCGGCTCCCACATCAGCGGTCCGACCACGTGCACGTGCGCGGGCCAGGCGCGGGGATACTCGAGCTGCGGGAACGTCGCGACCAGACACAGCTCGCGGCTGAGGCCGCCGTGGACGTGCGCGAGCGCGGGCAGCCCGAGCCGCTGTCGCGTGGCGTTGAGCTCGCGGCGCCCGCGCTCGAGCCCGCGGTCGACGAGCGGGTGGGCGCGGCGCCAGATCCTCCGGCCGGCGCCGGTGCGGGGTAGGCGGGCGCCGAGCGAGTAGATCGGGAAGTCGCGCTCTCCCTGCGGGTAGACATGCGGAATCAGCGTCGCGCAGGGCACTTCTGCGAGCTCGGCGGCGAGCGCGGGGGCGAGCGTGAGGATGTCGGCGACGACGGCGTCGGGGCTGACGCGCTCGATCAGCGGCAGCGTGTCGCGCGTCGCCTGGACGACGGACTCGTAGAAGTCGAGCGGCTCGGGCCCGGAGGGGAACATCTCGTACTCGGGGGCCGGCGCGAAGCGGATGCCCTCGGCCTCGACGTGCTCGCGCCAGCGGGTCCAGGTCTGCAGCGTGACGTCGTGGCCGCGGCCCACCAGCGCGCGACCCAGCGCGATCATCGGAAAGGCGTGGCCGGGGTCGCCGAAGGCGCCCAGCAGCACCCGTCGCGGGGCGCCGACGGCGTCGGTCACGGACGGCTCGCTCAGGCGGCGAGCTCGGCGAGCATGCGCAGCTGCTCGAGCCGCTCGTCGGCTGTGAACGCGGTGGGCGTGACGCCGAGGGTGCCGACGCCGGCCTCGCGGTAGACGGCCAGGCGCTCGCGCACGAGGTCCTTGGGCCCGCACAGCGAGACGGTGTCGATCAGTGCGTCGGGGATCGCGGCCATCGCCTCCTCGCGCTTGCCTTCGAGGTAGAGATCCTGGATCGTCTTGGCCTCGGCCTCGTAGCCGTAGCGGCTGACCAGTTGGTTGTAGAAGTTCTGCTTGCGCGAGCCCATGCCGCCGACATACAGCGCGATGAACGCGCGCATCGTGTTGCGGGCCGCCTCGAGATCGTCTGAGATGCAGAGGCTGACCGTGGGAGCGATGTCGAAGTTCCCGAGCGATTTGCCCGAGCGGGCTGCGCCTTCCTCGAGCAGGGGGCGCAGCTCGGAGACGTGCTCGGGGGAGAACAGCGTCGGGATCCAGCCGTCGGCGATCTCGCCGGCGAGCGCGGTGTTCTTCGGGCCGATCGCGGCCAGGTAGATGGGAATTCGCTCCTGCACCGGGGCGATCGTCAGCTTCAGCGCCTTGCCGGGGCCGTCTGGGAGCGGCAGCTCGAGGGTCTCGCCGTGAAACTCGACGCGTTCGCGGGCGAGCGCCATGCGCATCACCGCGACATACTCGCGCGTGCGCTGCAGCTGCTTGGCGAAGCGCTGCCCGTGCCAGCCCTCGGCGACCTGTGGGCCGGAGGAGCCGATGCCGCAGATCATCCGCCCCCCGGACAGCTGGTCGATCGTGGCGGCGGTCATCGCGGTCATCGCGGGCGAGCGTGCGGGCATCTGGAAGATGCCGGAGCCGAGACGGATCTTCGAGGTCTGTCCGGCGAGCCAGCCGAGCACCGTGGCGGTGTCGGAGCCGTAGGCCTCTGCCGCCCATACGGAGTCGTAGCCCAGCCGCTCTGCCTCCTGCACGATCGTGAGCTGGTCCTCGGAGGTGAGGCCCATGCCCCAGTAGCCGATGTGCACGCCGAGCTTCATGTGCAAGTTTCCTTTCAGCGGGAGGGAATGCGTTGCCGATGGGGTGGGCGTGACCTACGCTTGGCCGCGATCCGCCGCGGGCCACCGGTCCCTCAGCGCGGCGGGCACAGCCTATGCGAAATCGCGCGCGCCACAGCAACAGCCCGATCGACCGCCTGCGGCTGGCAATCGACTGCCTTCCGCTGCGCACCCGCGAGGCGATGCTGGACGGCGTGCGGGCGAGTGAGCGGATCATCGTGGGCGCCTACGTGGACGAGCTGGGCGGCGTCTGCCCGATGCTGGCGGCTCACCGCTGCGGCGGACGCACGGACTTCCTGTCATTCGCGAAGTCCTGGGACCGTTTCACCCGCGCGAAGGGCAGCCCTCGGGCGGCGAGTACACGCGAGGTTCGCATCCTGCTGAGGCAACTGGAGGACAGCCTGCTGCAGGAAACAGGCTCCGATCTGGACGCGGCGATCTGCGAGCACCGCGAGCTGGTCGGCCGCAGCCGCGGCGAGCGCCGCCGCCTTCGTGACCAGGCGGACCCGCGGGGGGAGATCATCGCGCGGCGCCTGGGCGCAACGAGGGTTGGCCGCGTTATCGGCGACAAGCTCGCGCGACGCCCGGTTGCGGGCGCGGGCGCGCTGTAGCCGGTCACATCGCCGTGCTCAGAGCCCCTCGCCGGGCCTCACGAACATGATCTCCGGCACGACGCAGGCGGGCGAGACCCGCAGCAGGAAACGCACGGACTCGGCGATGTCCTCTGCGCGGATCATCTCGTCGGCGGCGACGTGCTCCTTGACGAAGTCGGTCATCGGCGTGTCCACGAACGCCGGGCACAGGGCGGTGGACTTGATGCCCTCCGTGCTCAGCTCCTTGTTCATCGCTTCCGTCCAGCCGACCACGCCGTGCTTGGTGGCGGAGTACACGGACAGCCACGCCTCGCCGCGCTTGCCGGAGATCGAGGCGGTGTTCACGACCAGCGCGTTCTTGTGCTCGCCGGCCGACTCGCGCAGGAGCGACATGCACTCGCGGTAGAAGATCACGATCGAGCGGAGGTTGATGTCGAGCTGCATGTCCAAGCGCTTGGTCTCGATGTCGGCCACCGCAGCGCCGGCGCCGACACCGGCGTTGTTGACGAGCACGTCGAGGCGTCCGTAGCGCTCGCGGTGTGCCTCGACCACGCGCTTGATGTCCGCCTCGTCGGCGACGTTGGCGGCGACCGCCTGCACGTCGAAGCCGTCGGCGAGCAGGCCCTGGGCGGCGGCCTCGAGCTTCTCGGCTCGCCGCGCCGCGACCGTGATCGCATAGCCCTCCTCGCCGAGCATCTTGGCGATCGCCAGCCCGATGCCGCTGGATGCTCCCGTGACGATTGCTGCCTTCGCTGCTGACATACGGTCCCCTCCCTCGATCAATGGAGTGCTCGTCTCGCCGCGGCTACAGGCGACGCGCGGGAGCATTCCACATCTCGCTGGTAGCGTCCCCGAGACGTGAGCGGCCGGCAGGCCGAAGCGCGTGGCGGGCCCGTAGCTCAGTTGGTTAGAGCTGCCGACTCATAATCGGTAGGTCCCTGGTTCGAGTCCAGGCGGGCCCACTTCATGTCCCAGTAGGACCGTCCCGGCCAGTTCGGGACACCATCCCGAGAACAGCCTGCAAACCGGTCAGTTTCGGTATGAGCAGGCGGACTGGCACGGCCATCGCCGGCGGTGTGTGCCGGGCATCTCGACAGCAGCTCGTCAGCAGGTCCGTCGGTGACTCGTCAGCAGCAACGACTCGGAGCGCGGTGTGATGCCGCGTCTGCTCGATCTCTTCTGCGGCGCCGGCGGTGCGGGCGCGGGGTATCACCGCGCTGGCTTCGAGGTCGTGGGCGTGGACATCAGGAGTCAGCCGAACTTCCCGTTTGAGTTCCACCGCCAAGATGCTCTGCGCGTGCTCGCCGGCGATCATGACTGGCCGTCGGGTGGCGCGCTAGTGGACCCCGATGTGTACGCCGCGTGGGCAGCGGAGTGGCAGGAGCTTGATTTGGGGCGCTTCGACGCGATCCACGCTTCGCCGCCGTGCCAGGCGAGTTCGGCCCTCAAGTCTCTCTGGCCCGACCGGGAGCACCCGGAACTGATCCCAGCGACCCGCGAGCTACTAGAGGCGACGGGCTTGCCCTACGTCATCGAGAACGTCGTCGGCGCGGCGCTCAGCGAACCGGTGATGTTGTGCGGGTCGATGTTCGGCCTGCGCGCGAACGGCCGGCAGTTGCGGCGGCACAGACTCTTCGAGTGCTCGTTCCCGACGATGCGCCCCCCTTGTCAGCACCGTGGCCAGCCCGTCGGCGTATATGGGCACGGCGGGGGCGGCGATATGACGCGCGGCTATAAGGGGACGGCAGCCGAGTATCGCGAAGCGATGGGTATCGATTGGGCGACAAAGGCGGAGATCGCACAGGCGATCCCGCCAGCGATGACGGAGTTCATCGGCGGCTTTCTGCGGGCCGAGGTCCGCCGGCGCTCCGAGGTTGCGGCATGACCACGGTCCTCGCCCAGTCCGAGCGTGAGTTTCAGCGTGCCGTCATGGATCTGGCAGCACGTCTCTCGTGGCGGAGATCAGCCTGATGCCCTGGATGTGGCCGCCAACCGCCGGTCCCGTGTGCGCCGTAGATGGCTGCGGAGACTTCGTGTGGCGCGAGCGCTGGTGCAACAAGCACTACCTTCGCTGGAAACGGACCGGCGACCCGCTCGGCAGCACCGCCCCGACGCCCGCGCAACGCTTCTGGCGGAAGGTCGACAAGACGGCACCGAATGGCTGCTGGCTTTGGACCGGGGCCGCTCGACACAAAGCCGGCGGCTATGGCACGTTCAATCACGGCCACGGGCGCGGATGGATACCGGCCCATCGCTTCGCGCTCGAGCTCGCCTACGGACCGATCGACGACGGACTCGAAGTTCACCATCGCTGCAGGACGCCCGCCTGCGTCAACCCCGAGCACTTGATGGCCGTGACGCGATCTGCTCATGGTCGCGAGCACCGAGCGACGCATTGTCATCGAGGGCACGATCTCAGCGAGCACGGTTACTACCGCAAGGATCGAACTAAAACACTCGCTTACTGTCGCGCATGCCAACGCGTACGGAAAGCGGCATGACCGCCCTCAAGGTCTCCGAGCGCGAGTTTCAACGTGCTGTTATGGAGCTGGCGACACGACTTTCTTGGCGCGTTGGGCATTTCCACGATTCTCGCCGTGAGGTGCGTCGTCGTGATGGGAGCTCGCGGGTGGTTGGCGATAGGGCCGCGAGAGGATTTCCTGACCTTGTTTTGGCTAGGGCTGGCCGGGTTTTGTTTGTGGAGTTGAAGTCGGAGAAGGGCCGGGTGAAACCCGAGCAGCGGGAGTGGATGGAGGCCCTGGGGGAGAACGCGGGTGTCGAGGTGTACTGCTGGCGGCCGAGTTCTTGGGGCGATGTGGAGCGGGTGCTGCGGTGACCTTCGACGAGCTACTCGCCTGCCGCACCCTCGGCGACTTCGCGCCACGTCTAGCGACGGCCCGCGAGCAGCTGTTCACCGAACGCATCCAGGCAAGGGAACGTAAAGAGGCCCGTAAGCAGGAGGCCAGGGAACGCAAGCACGCACGCCGCGAGGCGAACGCCACGGTGTTCTGCGGAAAGGTTCGCTATCTGAGCGAGGGCGATGCGCTGGAGGGACTTGCCCACGCCCATGCGGCTGTTCAGCTCCGGGTTTATGAGTGCCGGGCTTGTGGCGGCTGGCATGTGACGAGCAAAGCTCATCCGCGCTGGGCGAAAACCGGACGAAATGGGGAGCGGGGCCAATGAGCGACTATGAACTGGTCCGTATCAAGCGCGACTGGGTGCCCGGCTGGCTCTGGAGGGCGTTCTGTGTCGGCAACCTCGCGACCTTCACGCCCTGGATGCAGATTCTCACCAGGCGGGGAGCAGGCCGATGAGGGAGCCGAGCGATGACGCACCGGCCCTCGCCGCTGTCTTCAACCCAGACACGAACCGGGAGGAGCGATGAGAAAGAACGAACTGCTGGCTCAAGGCGAGCGACTGGCCGAAGCCAAGGATCTGATCCTGAAAGCGAAGCAAGCTCTGAACCCACTGGGAGGCGCGATCGGCCCGCTTCACAGAGCCCTCGTTGAGATCGGGAACAGCGAGAGGGTCGTCCGCGACCACCTTGGCTCTGTCGTTCTCCGCGAACACCTCGAACGTACGACGGCAGTGCCGAGTCCCCCTAGATAGACCGAGAGCCCCAGCATTGCGGGGCTCTCGAATCAAACGCCCTCCTCAAGGCGTGCGCCCCAAACCATCCCCCATGACCCGGACGGAGCGCACATGATCGTAAGCGACGTAGAGCTACGGGAGATCCTTTCCGCGAAGCACCGCCGGCGAACCCTCGAGCGACCCGTCACCTACGGGCGGTTCGGGGAGCGAAAGCGCTGCCCCGTAAAACTCGGCGGCGTATACCGGCTCACCACCAAGACACCCTACGAGGCCTACCGCAACCAAGCACAGCGAGAGCCAACGCGAGCCCGAGCTGTCCTACACCTCATCGAGCGCTGCCTCGAGTCCAAGATGCAGCTCTCGATCACCATTTCAGAGACCCCGGTGATGGTGGGCGACCGTTGGATCGTGAGGTTCACCAAGGGCGACCATCGAGGGGTCCAGGACCGGCCGCTCTACCTGTCGAAGGTCGGCGACTACACGTTCGACAGTTGGAGGCAGGCGGTGCCGGGTGACCCGGACGTGTGCCTGCCTCTCGCTGCCGACATTGAGAAGGCCCGCCGTGAGACAGCGGAACGCCGCATCCACCCCCAGGTCGACAACGTACGCAAGATGGAGCGAGGCGCCGGCGAACTGGCCCGCGCGATGAAACGCATGAAGGTCGAGAACGCGAAGGCCGAAAGCCTGATCCGTCGCGCGCAGAGGAACTTGACGGCCGCTGCCCGGCTTCTGTCCGAGGATGCTGTATCGTGCGCGGTGGCAGCGCCCGAGCTGGGGACGCCAGGTGAAGCGGCCCGACCTCAGATTGCTGGCGACTCGGCGACCCCGGAGGCAGCGTGATGGCACAGGTCATCGACAAGCTGCCACCACGAGAACGCGCCCGCGGCGGTCGCCCCTCGAAGTACCCGTACGACGAATGGCTTGACGGCCGGCCGTGGGTCCTACTTCACGGTGAGGACTTCCGTTGCGGCACGCGATCCATGGAGGGCATTCTCCGTCGGCAAGCGCGGCTCCGTCACGGGACGCTGGAGACGCGAACGCTCCGCGAGGGCGAGGAGAAGATCGGACTGGCGGTGCAGTTCACGCCATTCCCGGAGATCTGGGGTGCCCAACCGTGACCAAGCGCGCCTGCAAGGGCACAACCCGCGCCCACAAGCCCTGCGGAGCCAACCCGTTGAAACCGGGCACGGTCATCGAGGGCGTGACGGTTTCAGGCCAATGGTGCCGACAGCACGACCTGGATCTGCCTGACTCGGCCAGAATCGGCGGGGCCACACCGGGAGCAGGCCGCAAGCCGAAGCCAACCCCGACCGAGATCGCCCGCAACCTCGTCGAGAAGTACGAGCTAGCGCTGCAACGCCCGTACTGGCTGGCGCTCGGCTACGACGTGCGGATCGGCGAGGACGGACCGGAGCTGGTCGAGCGGGCCGATGGCGGAGCGAAGCTGTTCGGCGAGTCGAAGGACGGCGAGATCCGTGTCTCCTCGCATGAGGATCTGGGCGCGATGATCGCCGCTGCCGAGAAGCTGTGGGACCGCGTGTATGGCAAGGCGCGCCAGCGCAACGAGGTGACCGTCGTCACGAAGGATGCCTTCGCGCAGATGATGGAGCAGCTTGAAGCGGAGGTGCGCGGCAATGAAGACGGTGGAGATCGAGGCGGCACCGGAGGAGATCGAGCGCTTCCGGGCGCTCCTGCAGCTTCGTGACCGGCAGCGTCTTGAGGGCAAGGCGTGGCGCTGGCCGGCCGAAGCCCGCCCGCAGCAGCTTCCGCCTGACGGCGGCTGGTTCGTGTGGCTTATCATGGCGGGCCGTGGCTGGGGTAAGACCCGGACCGGCGCGGAGTGGCTCGCGAACGAGGCCCGCACCCACCCGGGCTCGGAGTATGCGGTTGTAGGCAGGACGACCCAGGAGTGCCGCGAGACGTGCCTTGAGGGCATCTCCGGGCTCCTGAAAGCTCTTGACCTGAGGCTGGACTCGCCGGGCTACAACCGCACGACCGGCCAGATCCGGCTGGATAACGGCGCGGTCATCCACGCCTACTCAGCGGAGAAGCCCGAGAGCGTCCGTGGCTCGAACCTGTCTGGCGCTTGGTGCGATGAGCTTGCGACTTGGCGCTACCCGCAGATGTGGACCGAAGGGCTGATGCCCGCGCTCCGGATCGGCCGGCCACAGGTGCTCGTCACGACAACCCCGCGCAGGACGTCGCTGATCCGGGACCTGTTCACCCGCGATGACGGCTCGGTCATCATCACCCGTGGCTCGACGTTCGACAACGAGGCGAACCTGTCGCCCGAGGCTCTCGCCGAACTGAAGCGTCGCTATGAGGGCACAAGGATCGGCCGCCAGGAGTTGATGGGCGAGCTGATCGAGGACGTTGAGGGCGCGCTGTGGCAGCGCGACATGATCGACGCCTACCGGGCCATGGCGGCCCCGGATCTTGTGCGGGTGGTGGTCGCGATCGACCCTGCCGTTACCGCCGGCGAAGGCTCAGATGAAACGGGCATGGTCGTCGCCGGGCTTGGCGAAGACGGCGAGGGCTACGTGCTGGCCGACGAGAGCTGCCGCCTCCCACCGGACCAGTGGGCCCGACGGGCTGTCCAGGCCTACCGCGACTACTCCGCAGACCGCGTGGTGGCCGAGGTCAACAATGGCGGCGAGCTTGTCGGCACCGTCCTGAAAACGACCGACGAGCACCTGTCGTTCACGCCGATCCACGCATCGCGCGGCAAGCGCACCCGCGCCGAGCCGGTAGCCGCCCTCTACGAACAGGGCAAGGTGCATCACGTTGGTGGGTTCCCCGAGCTCGAGGATCAGCTCTGCTCGTGGGTTCCCGGCGAAGGCGACTCCCCGGACCGCCTGGACGCCTTGGTTTGGGCGTTGACGAACTTGATGCTGGATAACGGCCCGGTGTCGATCCAGAGGCCCACCGGTGAACTGCCAAGGCAGTCGCCGAAAGGCCGGTCGCGCAAGGCGCAGGTCCCGCCGCATCTGCGGCGCTTCCACCGCTAGCTCTTACCCGCAGTATCCGTCGGCCTTAGGTCGGCGCGTCCCTAACACGCACCTGACCCAGGAGGTCACCCGATGGCTAACTCAGACAACGCATCGCTGCTGCTCAAAGGTCTCCGGACCAACCAGATCAACTCGCTCCTCGGCTTCCAGAACCTCGTGGAAGCCAACAAGCCCGCCCGGTCAAACGCCCACGCGTTCGGCCTGTCCACATGGACCGACGGCGCTCTCGCCGCCACCGGCGTTGGTTGCGTGGTCGCGATCCCGGTGCAGCCGGGGGACACGATCAGCCGTGTCGGCATCCTCGTCGGTGCGACCGCCGGCGCAACGATGACCAACCAGTTCGCCGCCCTGTATGCCGGGACCGGGGCGAAACCGGCCCTGCTGGGGCAGAGCAAAGACACGACGTCGGCTGCGATCGCGGCGGAAAAACTGGCGGAGTGGACGCTCGAATCTCCGATCGAACTGACGGCGACGACGGCACCGAACGGGTTCATCTACGTCGAGGTGGCGATCACCGCTGCCACCATCCCGACGGCCGCAGCCGTGGCGACCCCGAAAGCGCTTCAGCCTTCGGGTGGCTATGGCCCGAATGCTCCGCTGTTCCTGAGCGCCACGGCTGGCTCGGCTTTGGCGGGGACGGCGCAGGCGGAAATCACTTCGCCGACGTCGAAGGCGGTCGCCCCGATCGTGATCCTGCGCTAATGCGCTGGCTTCGCTCATGGTGGTGGCGGCGTCGGCAGCGGGCTGCGGTGCAGACCGTCGATGCGCCGGCGGGCCGCTTGGTCTCAATGCAGCTGGGCGGACTGGGCGCGGAAGACGTCGCCCGCTTCGTCCGCGAAGCCAGCTGGACGCTGAAAACGCCGGGCGACGGCATCTAGTCATGGACGGCGAGGTTCTCTGCCGCGACGTGCATCCTGCGGACATCCTCATGCCCGATGGCTCAATGCTGACCGGGCTGAGGGTGTTCGTCACCTCCCACCGCCTGATCGGTTTCCGGGCTGGCCCTGAGATCGAGCGGGTGGTTGACGAGCCGCTGGCGAACCCGGGGTGTGTCCCGGCCTGCCATGACACGCTGTCGTCGAGCGAGCGGCTGGAGATGCAGATCGAGGGTGGCCATGCGTGGGTGAACCGTGGCACGGGCTGCGGCTGCGGGTCGCCATTGAAGGCTTTGGCTCCGCCGGTCGGGTGGACGGGCTGAGAGGAGGAGCGATGCGTTGCCTTACCGTAGGGCTCGTGGCGATGGGTGCCATGTTCGCAAGCATGCCGCTGTTTTTGTGGATCCCCAATGTCGCGGAGATCGTCTTTTACGGCTGCGGCGCGATATCGGCCGTAGCAGCCATGCTCTCTCAGTGGGAGGACTGATGATCGCGCTCTCAGCCGGCGACCGACGAGTCTGCCTACTTTGCGGTAAGCGCGAATACGAGATTCACTGGACGTGGGATGCCTGCGAACATCACGTCGTCGCCGAGGCCGTCGCGAGGATACATCTCGCCATTCAGAGCATTCGGGGGGGCTGATGCGTAAGCGGATCGCTCGCCTGCTCGACAAGCTGGCCGACTGGATCGACCCGCCCAAGTTCCGCCTGCCCAAGCCACGCCCGGCCAAGCGATGACCGATGAGCGGCCAGTCTTCAACCGCCTGGTCGACGAATGCGGCGTGCGCGGCCACCGCGTCGAGCTGTCCGTGTCCAAGGTCCGCGAGGGATCGTCCGGACAGGAGTTCCGCAGCTTTGAGCGACTACGGGTCCGCGACGTAGGCGGGACCGTCATCGCGACCGAGCTCATCAACGGCCGTGGCCTTGATGCTGTCGCCCGGATCCTCGGCCACCGGTGCGGACTCTCATGCGGGATCTAAGCGGGCAACCGAAGCCGCGCCCCGCTGACCCGCGTCCCATCCCGAAGCCCGCCCCGAAGTCGCCGCTGTACACCCGCATGTGCCTCGGCATGCAGGAGATCGAACGGCTGCACCGACCACGCAGAATCCGACGCTAGGGGGAGCCTTGACACACTCGTTTTGGTTCCTCGCCGTCGACGCGCTCGCGGTCTATAGGCTCGCGGTCCTTTTCAGCCAGGACAAGATCACCGACTGGCTACGCACCGGGCTTCGCGAACGCGGCTACCAGACCGTTTCGGTGGCGGCGCTCGGCGGGGAACGAACGACCGTCGTCCACCGACCGGGCATCATCGCGGCGAGTTCTCGCTGGCTGTTCGAGCTGGTCGAGTGCCCGTGGTGCGTGTCGATCTGGTTCGCCGCCCTCGCCGTGATCCTCACACGCTTCTGGCCCGAGGGCTGGCAGTACCCGGCGATGCTGCTCGCGCTCTCGGCTGTCGCTGGCTGGCTTGGCGAGCGGACTAACCACTGATGGCCACCGCGACGCGCGGGCGCTTCCGCCGCCACGGGCCAGACGAGCGGCCACTCCGGGTCCTCACCGCCGCAGCAACAAGGGTCAACCTGGACGACCGCACCGAGGCGAAGCGGCTGCGGAAACTCCGCCAAGGCTGGCAGTCGCAGGCCTGGGACTTCCGCGACTCCATCGGCGAGCTGCGCTATGCGATCGAGTTCCTCGCGAACTGCACCCGGCGAATGAAGCTCTACCCCGCCGCCTACGCAACCACCGGCGAGGCCGACAACCCCGTGCCGTTGAGCGACGTGGCGGACATTCCCACGAACGTGCAGCGGCTCGCGACGGAAGCGATCGAGGATCTCGGCCACGGCCGCCTCGCGATCTCCAACCTTCTCCACAGCCTCTCAACCAACACGTCCACCGCCGGCGAGGCATGGCTGCTCGGGCGCACCGACGAAAAGACCGGCGAGGACGTCTGGACGATCCGGTCCGTCGACGAGATCGTGATCTCCGACGACCGCTACCAACTTCGCGAGGTGCCATCGGACTCGCAGGGCACGTTCCCGCTGATCGAGCTCGACCCGGAACTCACGGTCATCTCGAGGATCTGGACGCCACACCCGCGGTTCCGGATGCTGGCTGACTCGCCGCTACGGGCGATGCTCGACGACTGCGAAAGCCTGATGATCCTGCGGCGCATGATCCGGGCAACCGGCCGCTCCAGGCTGAACGCCGGCATCCTCAGGGTGCCCGACGAGATCTCGATCAAGGTCCCGGTCGACGACGACGCTGACCCCGAGGCTGACCCGTTCATGGCCGCGCTGACAGAGGCAATGATGGAGCCGATCAGCGAAGAGGGCGCAGCCGGGGCAGTCGTCCCGATCGTTGTCCGTGGCCCCGGCGACAAGCTCGCCCAGCTCGACCACTTGAGCCTCGCGTCCACGTTCAGCGCCGAGGAAGCCAAGGTCCGCGACGAGCTGATCGGCATCATCGCCACCTCGTTCGACCTGCCGAAGGAGATCGTCCAGGGCATCGCCGACATGAACCACTGGTCGGCATGGCAGGTGGACGACAACACGTTCCGCCACCACGTCGAGCCGCACGTCATCGGCATCTGCGAGTCCCTCACCGGCGCCTACCTCCGTCCCTACCTCGAAAGCCGGGGCGTCAGCCCCCAGGTCGCGAGTCGTGTGCTCTTCTGGTACGACCCGACGGAGCTCGTCACCCACCCCGACCAGACGAAAGACGCACTCGACCTCCACGACCGGCTCGTCATCTCCGATGAGGCGCTGTTGAAGATCGCGGGCTTCGACGAGCAGGACCGCCCGGCGAAGTCCGAGATCCAGGTCCGCCTGCTCGAGAAGATGCGCCAGTGGCCGCCGAACCTCGTCATGGCGTTCCTGCATCAGTGGGACCCGACGCTCATCGCCCCACCCATCGAGACCGCCGGGACGATTCCGGGGATCAAGCCGACGGGTGTGGACGTGGGGACGCCGCCGCCGAACCAGATCGCGCCCCCGGGCCGTCCGGCGCTCCCCAGCCAGCCAGCCGAGCCAGCGCCGGCGAAACCAGCGGCGGAGCAGCCCGAGCAAGGTCCGCCGCCGGTGCCGATCACCGCGTCGGGCTCACGGGAGTCTCACCGGCTGTCGCAGAAGCTCGCGTCGATCGACCGGGACCTCCGCACGCGGCTGCAGACGGCGGCGAACGCCGCGATGCTGCGGCATCTCGAGCGGGTCGGCGCGAAGCTCCGCACGAAAGTCAACAACTCCCGCGACGAGACCGGCAAGCAGAAGATCGCTCACCGCCGCAACGAGCGCGTCTCAGCCGTGTTGGGCCGCGAGGCAGTCGAGGCCCTCACCGCCGCAACCGGAGTCAGCACGGAAGACCTGACCGGCAACGAATGGTCGGACCTGCGCTCCCAGTTCTACGAGTGGACCGAGGCCGCCCAGAAGGCCGCTGTCGCAACCGCGATCCGCCTCGGCGGGCTCGCCAGTGAAGACGACGCGGTGCTCGCCGCCGAGTCCTCCATGGCCGCCGGTAGGGATACGGCGTGGGGTGTGCTATCGAACGCCTTGACGAACATCGGCCGGGACCTGCTGTACAACCCCGACCCGAACGTCGGGCCCGGCGACTGGGGCGACCTGAACCCCGACACGCTCGTTCCCACCGGGACGATTCGGGCGGCGCTCGGCATCGCCGGCGGCGGCGACCTCGGACTCGACCCCGCCGGGAAGGCGACCGTTGCGCTTGGTGAACCGATCGGCCAGATCGGGACCGGTGCGACGATCGAAACGCTGCTGACGGAAGCCGGGGCGACAACCACCGGCTTCCAATGGGTCCACGGGCCGGCACTCAAGGCGTTCGAGCCGCACGAGCTGCTCGACGGCGTGGAGTTCCAAGGCTTCGACGATGAAGCGCTCGCCAACACGACCGGCTGGCCAGACAACGCGTACTTCATGCCGGGCGACCACACGGGATGCTCATGCGACTTCCTCGCGCTCTGGGTGTCGCCGGAAGCGCCAGAAGGGGGCTAGGTGTTCACAGACCAGCAGCTAGCCGCCCGTGTGAAGCGTGGCGAGGACTGGGCATTCGAGGAACTCGCCGCGAGGCACGCCGACATCATCGACCACCGGTGCGCGCTGCGCTACCACGCCAGCGAGGAGGCCGACGACTTCCGCCAGGCCGCCCTCGTCGGGCTGTTCAAGGCCGCCCGCACATTCGCGCCCGTGCATGGCTGCCCATTCCCGGCCTGGGCGCGCATCTGCGTGCAGTCCGAGCTCGACACGTTCTTGGTGACAGCGAGCCGCGAGAAGCACAACGTCCTCAGCGACGCCGACCGCTTCGAGCGCAGGACAGAGGACGGCGGCGCGGTAGGCGATGGTGTTGCGGCTCCGGCGAACGCCGAGCCGTGCGCTCGCGTCATCGCCCGGGAGGAGCTACAGCGTGCGGTCGAGGTGATCGTGGGCTGCACCACGACCGAGCGGACCGTTGTCCGCCGGCGCCTGAACGGGCTGACACCGCTCGAGGCCGGCGACGGGCTGGGCAGGGGCAAGGACCCGGCGAAGACGGCGGACAACGCGTTCCAACGAATCCGGCGGAAGCTGGCGGCAGCGGCATGACAACGACAAGGCTGGAGGATCACCGATGAAACGCAAGCTGTCCGACGGCCGGTCCCGCGCCGACATCATCAGCGACTTTCAGGCGCTCAGCGCGGCGTCGCCGCCCGTGGAAGCGCCGAAGGAACCCGCGAAGGAGCCCCAACCGAAGGCCCCGGAGGACATCGACACTGAGGTCGCCAAGGCGATCGACAACGCGATCGCGCTGCAGGAAAAGGACCCCGACCCGGACGGGAACGACGAAGCGGTCCTGAAGGCGTTGAAGGACGCGAGGGCCGCACAGGAAGCCGACGCCGCGAGCGAGCCGAAGCCAGACGCAAAGGCAGCAGCCACCCCCGTCCAGCCGCCCGCCAACCCCGTCGACGACAAGGGCAACGTGGACTCGCAGGCGAAGTGCGCGAACGCCGACTGCGGGCACCTCGCCTCATCGCACCTCAACGAAGACGCGGGCAAGAACACGGGTGCCTGCCAGATGGCGGACTGCGCCTGCTTGGCGATGCAGGTCGAACCGGAACCGAACACCGACAAGGGCGACAAGGGCGAAGGGCAGACCGAAGCCCCGCCCGCCGAGGACAAGGGCGCTCATGCGGCGCTGGCCCCTGCGGTTGTCGATGCTCCGATACCGACAGCCACCGAGACGTCTGACTTGAACGCTCCGCCTGAGGTTGAAGGTGGCGAGTCGATGGGCCCGGCGTTCACAATCCCGGTCGCGATCATCGAGGGGCAGCCCACCGGTGACGGCCGCCAGATCTCCCAGGGCGCCCTCACTTGGCGCACCCCGCCGGTGCCGCTGATGGGGCTGAAGACCGAAACGCACGACCCCGAGGGCTTCGACATGAACGACCCGGCGGTCCTCTGCGGGCGCATCGACGGGTTCTCCCGCGCCGACGGCGAGGGGTCCACACAGGTCATCTCCGCCCACGGGTTCTACCTCCCCAACGACGACGGCATGGAGTTCGCCGAGCTCAACGAGGCAATGGGCCGGCTCGGCGTCTCCGCCGACGTGGCGGTGCAGGCCTCGGAGGTCACGATCGAGGCGATCGACGACATGGGCTTCCCGACCGACATGGCGGAGATCCTCACCGAGGGCACGATCATGGGCGTCACCGTCTGCCCGTTCCCGGCGTTCGAGGGTGCCTACATCGTGCTCGGCGACGGCTCTGAGAAGCCCGCGGCCCAGGCGATCCCGCAGGCCGTCGAACAGCCCGAGGCAGTCACCGCCGGCGGACAGCTCATCCACTGGATGACCTACCAGGAGTGCGAGCCGTGCGACCAGGGGCTCGAGGTCATCACGGCGGCCGGGGCTGGCCCGTCACGTCCCCCGATGGCGTGGTTCTCAGACCCCGGGTTCGCGGAGGGCGACGGGCGGCTCGAGGAGATCCTGACGAAGGACGGCCGGCGTGAAGGCAAGTTCGCGTGCCCGATCACCGTCACCGACGACGGCCGGGTCTTTGGGCACATCGCCCCGTGGAACGTGTGCCACACCGCCCACACCGGCAAGTGCATCCTCGCCCCGCACTCCTCGGTGGACTACGCCCACTTCAAGCGCGGCCAGCACGTCGTCACAGCAGAGGGCGAGAAGGTAAGGGTCGGCGTGCTGACCTGTGACGCCGGGCATGCTTCGACTCGGCCGGGCTTCTCGATGGGCGAAGCGATGGCCCACTACGACAACACGGCTCTCGCGGTCGCGGACGTGAATATCGGCGAGGACGACTACGGCATCTGGATCGCCGGCGCGATCCGCTCCGATGCCAGCGAGGAGCAGATCCGCAAGCTCCGCGCGTCCAGCATCTCCGGCGACTGGCGTGCCGCAGGAGGCCAGCTCGAGCTTGTCGCTGCGCTCGCGGTGAACCAGCCAGGCTTCCCGCTCGCCGTGGTCGCGGGCGGCCAGATCGAGACGCTGGTTGCCGCCGGGCAGACCGTGATGCATCAGCTCCAGCAGCACGAGGAGCCAGCTCCGCCCGAGGGCGACGTGACGCTCCGCGCGGCGCTCGCCCCGCTGCTGAACGACGCGAAGGATCGCGCCAAAGGGCGTGTCGCCGCGCTGCGGTGAATGAATCTCACCATCCAGCCCGTATAAGGAGTCATACCCGGTCGCCATAGGTCGCCCGGTCTGAACGCGAAGGCCATAGGTCCGCCGCGCTCGCCATAACGAAACCGCGAGTGAAGGAGCCGGACCCATGGAGACCATCCGCGAGCTGCTTGGCCGGCTCAACCAACTGACTGCCGAGGAGCTCACGGAGCTTCGCGCGGCCGTCGTCGCCGAGTTCGACCGTATCGACGGCGAGCCGACAACCCCCGAGAACGTCGCGATCCTGAACGAGCTGGCTGACGCCGGCGACCAGGTGATCGCAGAGTCGACCGACCGCGAGGCGAAACAGGCCCAGGCCGAGTCCGACAAGGAAGCTGCCAAGTCCCGCATCGCCGCGCTGAAGGGCGAGGCCCCCGAGGAGACCGAGGAGGAGAAAGAGACTCCCGCCGAGGGCGAGCCCGAGGCCGAGCCGGAGGAGACCCCGGAGGCCGAGGTTCCCGTCGAGGAGCCCGAGCCCGTCGCGGCCTCAGGCTCTGTCGCCCGGATGGCGGCTGCCGCCGGCAAGCCCGCCCCGAGCCCCGAGGCGGACGCCCCCAAAGCTCGCCGCGTGTCGCTGACGGCCACCGGTGCCCTTCGTGGCCTGCGTGACCCGTCCAGCCCGATCGAGGACCGCAAAGAGTTCGCCACGGCACTCGCCGAGACGCTCCAGCGCCTTCCCCGCCACGGCTCACCCAGGGGCGATGTCCTGATCGCCTCCGCCCGCTGGGACTACCCGGAGGAGCGCCAGCTCGGCGGAGACGCAGAGGTCAACACGGAGCGCATGGAGGCCGTCACGGGCATGTCCGCCCTGACGGCATCCGGTGGTATCTGCGCCCCGGTGAACATCGACTTCTCGGTCCCGACGTGGGCGACCGCCGACCGCCCCCTGCGGGACGGCCTGCCGTCCTTCCAGGCGACACGAGGCGGCATCCGCTTCGTCCAGCCGCCCGACATCACCGGCCTCGCCGGCGCGACGGGCATCTGGACCGCTGCGACCGACGCCTCGCCCGGAGCCGCCACCAAGCCCGTCCTGACGGTCGCGTGCGGCTCGACAGAAGAAGTGCTCGTCGAAGCGATCCCGACCCGGCTGCAGTTCGGCAACATGCAGGGCCGGTTCGCCCCCGAGCAGGTCGCAGCCAACACGGACCTCGCGATGGCAGCGGCGGCAAGGATCGCCGAGAACAACCTGCTGGAAAAAATCGCCGCCAAGTGTGTCAAAGGCGTCGCGAACGCCGAACTCGTACTCGGTGCGACCCGGGACCTGCTGACGATGGTCGACCAGGTACGCGCACAGCAGCTCCAGCTGCACCGCCTGCCTGACAGCCAGGTCATCACGGCGATCTTCCCGCGCTGGGTGAAGGATCTGATCCGCATCGACCTGCTTCGCGAGGTCGGCCACGACAACAGCGGCGACTGGAACGTGCTGCGGATCACCGACGCCCAGGTGGAGGAACTCCTCCGGGCACACGGCATCAACGCGGTGTTCCACCTCGACGGCCAGCCCGGCTCGGTGGAAGGCGGCGTGTCGCAGGTCTTCGCCGAACCGGCGAAAGGCACGATCAAGGCTTTCCCGACGAAGCTCGTCTGGTACGCCTTCCCGGAGGGAACGATGCAGTTCCTCGACGCCGGCCGGCTCGACCTCGGAGTCGTCCGCGACGCCACGCTGGACGCCACGAACGACTACGAGACCTTCATCGAGCCTTTCGAGGGTCTCGCCTACCGGGGCTACGCCAACGGTGCCCTGCAGCTCGTCTCCTCGCTGTGCGCCAACGGCGCGAGCGCGGGAACGGTCTCCACGGCCAACAAGTGCGCGTAGGTCACTGAGCGGACGGGGAGGGAGAGCGGACGATGCCAGCCCAAGGCGGTGTTGCACCCGCGATCCCTCCCCAGCCGCCGCAGCTCTCGCTGCTCAACTCGGCGGTCAAACCGCCCGACACGATCGACGCGGACGGGCTGAACAGCGAGGACCGGTCGAACCTCCCGCAGGAGCTTCGCGACGAGCTCGAGGCGCGACAGGGCGACGCATGGACGCGCGGCTTCACCTACGCACCCGAGAGCCATGAAGCGATCGCGGTCCACGACCCCTGCGACGGAACCGCCATCGACCTCCCGGCTCTCCCGGCCCCGCTGAACCTCGCAGCGGTCGCGAGCGCCGGCGGCGGAACGGTCAAAGCCGAAGCGCTCGAATACCAGGTGACGGCCAAGAACGCCAACGGCGAGACCACGGCCCTTACGGCTGTGAAAGTCACGCCCGGCGCCGAAGGCACCGTGAAGCTCACTTGGTCGAAGGTCTCAGAGACCGCCCAGTACAACATCTACGGCCGGGCGGCGGGCGTGCTGAAACTCATCACGACGGTCGGCCCGTTTGACGACAACCAGGAAGCCGCGTTCGTCGACGACGGATCCAAAGCCCCCAAATCGGCCTCCCCGCCGGTGGCGAACACCACGGGCGGCCCCGGGCCCTATGGCAACCCGCCAATCGTCGCCGTGGTGCCCTACCTGCTCGTTGCCGAGGACTCCTGCTCGAGCTTCGGTTTCGAGGAGCGCGACTTCAAGGGCCGCGCGACCAGGCTGATCGAAAACGCCAAGCACGCCGCCATCGAGAAGGAGTTCTGGGGCGGCGCGCTCGCACAGGCCAAGGGCTACCCAAACGACTATCTCACCCGAGAAGCGAACCTCACCAACCTCACCCCGGGAACGGTCCCGTCGATCGCCCGCGGCTTCGAGATCCTGCAGGAGGCGCTCGCCTCTTGTGGCTTCGGCGGACAGGGCATGATCCACACGCAGACCCAGGCGGTCCCGAACCTGCTGAACGTCCGGCGTGTCGGGAACCTCATGCTCGACATGTTCGACAACATCGTTGTCCCCGGGGTGGGCTACCCGGGCACCGGCCCCGGCGGCTCAACCCCGAGCTCCGGCAAGGCGTTCATGTACGCCACCGACCTCGTGATGGTCCGCGAGGAGTCAGAGCCCACGATCATCGCTGACACGTTCGCCGAGTCCTTTGACTGGGGACAGGCCGGATCGCCGAACACGATTCGTTTTCGCGCGGAGAAGTTCGTAGCAGCCTACGCCGACATGGTTTGCAAGTTCGTCTGTGAAGTGAAAACGGCCGAATGACCCCCACGACCCACAAGGAGTAGTCGATGCCCCTCCCCGACGGAGCAGCCTCAGTATGGGCCGTGGCCACTAGGATCACGGCGCTTGACTCAAACGGTTTCGTGGACCCCGGCGCGGCGTCCTACACCACCGAACAGGCGATGAAAGTCACGATGACACCGGTGATGGAGACCGGCGATGACATCGCCATCAAGAACGCCGCCGGCAACCTCGCCGTGTACGCAAAGCACCCCGACATCGTGAAGTACGGCACCGTCTCGCTCGACATGGGTATCCCCGAGCCCGCGATCGAGCAGCTCTGCACCGGTGGCGTGCTGCTGTCCTCCTCGGCCTCCGCCCTCGGCGAACCGACGTCCCCCACGGTCGTCGGCCAGATCACGCAGGGCACGCTCGCCGCAGCGACGTACGGCTACCGCTTCACGAACGTCAACGCGTTCGGCGAGTCCAAAGCGACCAACGAGACGACGGGCTCCGTCGCCTCCGGCTCCGCCGGCATGGTCGTCGCCACCGCCGTTCCCGCCACCGGCGCCTACGGCGTGCGCGTCTACGGCCGGGCGCTCGGGCTCGAGCAGCTTCTCGGCTTCATCCCGAACGTCGGCAAACAGAAAGCGAAAGAACTCGCGGCGAAAGCTGTCAAAGCGAACACGCCGACGCTCATCAAAGTGGTCGCCCTCACGAAGTCGATTCCGACCGGCACCACGTTCCAGATCGCGGGGGACACGAACTCGCCGAAGATCACGTTCAAGACCACCGGGTTCGGCGCGGAAGGCGCAACCGAAATCCAGGTCGAATCCCCGGTGGAACAGGTCACGCTTATCTCCGAAGGCGAAATCGTTCCCGTGTTCGTAGACACCGGGGCGACCACGCCGTCGGGCAACATTCCCTCGGCGGACACAACGGCTGGCCCGGGCACCTCGGGCTACCAGGACCCGGCGCTGGGGACGGTCGCGAACTCCAACGGCGTGTCGATCGAGATCTTCACCGAAGCGATCGTCGGAGGCACCCGGGCGAGCTCGAACCCCTATTGGTGGATCGTGCTACCGAAGGTCACGGGGATGCACGCGATGCCGAAAGAAGCGACGAACGCGAACATGGCGACGGTCATGGAGGGCCAGGCGTTCCAGAACCCGAACTGGGGCACCGGCCCGCAGGAAACGTGGCCGTACGACTCGACGAAGTGGCGCCAGCGTACGCGCTGCGGCGCTTCGGTCGTGCCGAAAGCCAGCCTGACGAACGTCCCCGCCGTCTAGGGTGGCGCCGCTGCGCTCCGGTCCCTGTAGCCCTTGGGTGCAGGGACCGGAAGTCGAAGCGATGCCAGCCGTGCAGAGCGCCGCACAGGCGCTTACGGCGAAGGGCGGCCTGGACTCCGGGCAACTCCAGGAAATCTGTGCGGAAGCCGCGAGTGCTGCCTCGGGGGCCCTGTACGAGCTATCGGGGCAGGTCTACACCGGGGCGTGCGGGCCGGTCACGGTCCGTCCCGTCAGCCGCCCGACGGACATGGATACCCGCTCGTGGGGGGCATGGCTGTCTGGGCTTGGCCTCAGCGGAGAGCTCGGGACGTGGGGCATCGCGCTAACCACCGGTGTGCTGCCGCACTATGGCTCCTCGACCCCGCCGGAAATCGACCTCGGCGTCTACCCGGTCATCGCGGTCACACAGGTCAAGATCGACGGTGTTGTCATCCCGTCGACCGAGTACGAACTGCGCTCCCACAAGCGCCTGATCCGGCTGCGGACCAGCGCGAGCGCCACACCGACGGACCGGTGGGGCTGGCCAACCGCCCAGGTCGCCGACCTCCCTGACACCGAGGCTGGCACGTTCAGCGTCACCTACACCTACGGCCAGGCGCCCCCTGCGCTCGGGGTGATCGCGGCCCGCAAGCTCGCCGAATACATCGCCCGCCCCCAGCTCGGAGACAACAAGGGCTATCCGCAGCGTGTCACGAGCATGCAGCGCCAGGGAGTGTCGGCGATGGTCGTCGACGTGATCGACGTACTGAACAAGGGCGCGACCGGCATTTACGAGGTCGACCTGTTCATCCGCTCGGTGAACCCAAACAAGAATGCCCGGCAGGCGGCCGTCTGGTCGCCGGACCTTGGTAGAGCCCGTCGAACCGCTGCCTAAAGGAGGCCACGATGGACGTCACCCGCTCACACGACCCCTGGGCACCCGAGGACGGCGAGAAGAAGCGCGTCAAGGTGCCTGAGGGTGTCACCCCGGGCGAGACGCCCGGCTGGCCCGCCGACGCCAAGACAGGCGAGGCGCTCGACCTGACCCCGGACCAGCGGGAGAAGCTCGCCGCGGCCAAGATCGACAGCAGCGAGACGAAGACCGCGACCGGCAAAGCCGCGTCGAAAGCCAAGCCCGCGAAAAGGAGCAAGTCCAAATGAGCCTGCCGATCACCCGCCTGCGCGACGCCGGCGCACACGAGACCGAGATCGCCCACCTCGAAGCCGACCACGACCGGCTCACCCCCGACGAACAGGCAAACCGCGAGACGTTCTTCGCGAGCAAAGCCCTCGAGGACATCCGGGAATGGCTGAAAGGAATCCGCCACAGCGGCTACTTCAAGGCGCCCGAGCCGGTCGAGCTGCCCGAGAAGGCGGAGGAAGGCACGGCCGTCACCGAGGAGCAGAAGGCCGAGGAGACCCACGACGGCGACAAGCCGGCAACCCGCGCCAAGAAGTAAGCGCGTGCTGCCCGACGCGAGGCTCAAGGCGGCTGGCGCCAGCGAAGCCGAGCTCGGGCAACTCCGGGCCGAGTACGACGCGGCCTCCGAGCAGGAGCAGCACGAGCTCATCCTGTTCTTCGAGCAGCGCGCCGACAGCGACATCCGCGAATGGCTGGAACGCCAGCGTGCGGCGGGGCACTTCAACCCCGGCTCCGAGCCAGCCGCCGAACCGTCCAAGGGCGAAGCTGCCAGCGAAGAACCGCCGCCCGAACCGGTCACCGAATAGATGGCCAGCGTTACACAGCTCGGCGAAACAGCGCAGAGCATCCTCGCCGCGTTCGTCAACCAGCTAGAGGTGCAGGGCGTCACGCTCCCCGAACGACGGTATGTCGCCCCGGGATCGCTCGTGCCGTGGGACGGCGAGCAGCTCGTCGTGAACCTCCAGCAGATCGTGCAGGGCCAGCCGGGGGCTCCCTACGCGGGCACCCCGCAGCCGGCGGCGGCGACGGTGCTGTCTGCTCAGTGGGCGGTGTCGATCTGCCGGCCGGCCCCGGTGATCCAAAGCGAACCGCTGGACGGTCTGCCGTCGGCGGAAGACAGCGAAGAGGCAGGGGTCGAAGCGATGACCGACGCCGCCCAGCTCGTTCTTGCTGCTGTCGCGATCCACGCCGCTCACACCCTCACGGGTCCGGGGCAGGGGTTCGCGATCGAGGGGTGCTCGCCGCTCGGCCCCGAGGGCGGCCTGTTCGCGAACCGTCTGCTGTTCACGATCTCGCTCTCCTGATGGACGTCAAACTCGTCACCGACGGCGCCAGGATGGCCGAGCTGCTCCGCTCACCGACCGGAGTGGTAGGCCGCCATCTGATCGCCCGCTCCACGATCGTGCAGGCCGCCGCGAAGGCCCAGGCGCCACGCAAGACAGGCTGCCTGCAGGACACGATCGTGAAAAGGGTGGAGGAGGACGCGATCAGTGGCTTCGCGATCCGCATCGTCTCCGACACCACGCCCTGCAGCCCCTCGCGGACCTCGTACAGCTACTACGTTCACGAGGGCACCCACCCGCATGTGATCGAAGCGAAGTCCGGCTCGCTGGGCTTCTACTGGGAGAACGGCCCCGACGGCCCCGGGATGTACTACTTCAAGCGCGTCCAGCACCCCGGCACCCGCGCCAACAGGTTCCTCTCAGACAACCTGCGCCTTTTCGCCGCCTAGCGCGGCCCAGCAACACAAGGGAGAAACCATGCCAGCACCACCCGTCTTTGGACGGCTCGATAAGGACGAGCAGCTCAACCTCGAACCGTTCAAGTTCTCGGTCGCCGCCTACAAGCAGGACGACGACGGCACCCAGCACGAGGTCACCTACGAGTTCACCGCCTCGGGGATCCGGCCGTTCTACGTGCAGCTCGACATCGTGAAAGCCGCAGCGTCCGGGAACGGCCTGCTGTCCTCCGATCGTGTCATTAGCTTCGTCGAGCAGTCGCTGCTGAACGACGACGAACGAGCACGCTTCCGCGACCTGCTCTCCCAGCCCGACGTGTTCGTGAAAGGCGAGGTGCTCTCGCAGATCTCCGACTGGCTGGCGGAGACGTACTCTGACCGCCCTACCAAGCCGCCTACCGCCAAACGTGGTGGGCGATCGCGCGCTGGGCAGAGGTCAATGGCCGCTGCCAACGGGAGGGGCTAGGCGACCTTCGCCGCAAGCCGACGTGGGTCGCGCTTGACGTGATCTACACGCTGATGCTCGACGAGGTGCCGCTGGAATCCCGCCACGAGTACCGGCAGAAGCTCGAGGAAGAGTTCGCGAAGCCTCTCCCTCACGAAGCACCACAGGACGGCCCGCGCGAACTAGAGCCGCCACCCGAGGCACCGGCGGAAGCCGAGCGGCAGGAATCGGCATGGGACGGCGAGACGCATGACGGAGGTGTCCCATGACGGTAGTCGGGTCAGCCGAGATACTTGTCCGCCCGGTAAGCACCGGGTTCGAGTCGGAGGTAAAAGCCCAGACCGCCGGCGCGTTCTCCGGGGTCGGGAAGGATGCCGAGAAGGCCGGGTCAGAGGCGGGCAGCAAGCTCGACTCGGGGTTCAAGAAGGGCTCGTCGGGGCTCGCGAAGACGATCGAGAACCTCGGGCTCCCGCTCGGCGGGCTCGGTGGCCATCTGACGAAAACGGCCTCGGGGATCGGCGAGGTCGACTCGAAAAGCAAGGGTCTCACCGGCACCCTCTCCCATCTCGGCGGTGGGACGCTCGCGCTCGCCACCGCGGGCATCGTCGGGTTCGGGGTGGCCGGGATCAAAGCGGCCGTCAACTACCAGTCGGCGACGACCACAATCGCCTCCCAGGCCGGGATCAGCGTCGCGGCCGCCAAGCGGATCAGCGACGCGTTCCTGAACACCGCTGGCCACACGATCTACTCGGCGCAGGAAATCGCCAAGGCCTACGGCGGGGTAGCCGGTGTCCTCGGGTCGCTGAACGGCAAAGCGCTCGACGCGGCGCAGGCGCAGAAGGTGATGGCGTCGGCAATGAACCTCGCGGAGGGCGCGGGGATCAGCCTCGAAGCCGCGACGAACAGCCTCGCGAAGGTAATGCAGGCCTACCACCTCGGGGTCGGCGAATCCTCCAAAGCATCAGACATCCTCTTCAGTGCATCCCGCCAGACGGGGGTCAGCGTCGAAGCGCTCACCCAGGGACTCACGCGGACGAAGAGCAAACTCGGCGACCTCGCCCCGTCCCTTGCCGAATCGGCGGGGCTGCTGGACTCGCTCGCGAAAAACGGGGTCACGGGGCGCACAGCGATCTCCTCGCTGAGCGGGTCGTTCAACACGCTCGTCGGCGGCGGGAAACCCGCGACCGAAATGGCGAAAGAACTCGGCGTCCAGATCTTCAACTCCTCCGGGAAGTTCGTCGGGCTGAAGTCGATCATCGAACAGCTCCACCCGAAGCTCGCCGGCCTCACGGAACAGTCACAGCTGCAGGCGACCAAGGCCCTGTTCGGTGCCTCGGCGAACCGCCAGATGCTCAGCGTGATCCAGCAAGGCCCCGCCGCCTTTGCCGCGAACACGGCGTCTGTCCAGCGCTCCGGCGCAGCCCACGAAGCCGCCGAGAAGCAGGCACAGACCTTCAGCCATCAGATCGACCTGTTGAAGGCCACCGCGATCGACCTCGCAACCAAGTTCGGCAACATCCTGATCCCCAAGCTGGTCGCGCTGGAGAAGGTGCTCGCCGAAGGAATCGGCTGGCTCGAGAAACACAAGGAAGCCGCCAAAGCCCTCGCCATCGTGATTGCGACCGTCCTCGGGGTCGCTGTCTCGGTGTTCGTGGAGCAGAAGGCTGTCGCGTTCTCCAAATCGATCGGCACGATGCTCGGCGACGTCGGGAAACTCGCCGAAGGCATCAAGTCGGCCGTGACCAAGATCGTCGGCTACTTCACCACGGAGAGCACCGCCGCCGCCACTACCGCAGGCGAGATCGAGACGTCGAACGCTGCGGTCGTCGCCTCGGCGGACACGACGGCCGTGGGAGTCGATACGGCCCTCGGCTCGACCGGCGTCGGTCTCATCGTCGTCGGCCTTGGCCTTGCAGCCGTCGCTCTCGCGACGCACTGGGAAGCGGCGATGGAAGCGATCCAGTCGATCACCGAATCGGTTGGGGCGGTCGTGGTCGGCATCATCAACGGGCTGAGCGAAGCGATCGAAACGCTGACGCTCGGACTTGTCTCCCTCGGGAAGATCGAAGCAGAACACGGCGGCGAAGGAAAAGCTCCCGGTGGTAGGCGCGAAGAAGCCGAAAACCTCTCCGAAGGCGCGGGTGAAGGCGAAAGAGGCAAGGGGCTGGGCGTCGAACAGCAGATCATGGCGTTCTGGAAGAGCAAGGGCTTCTCTGCTGCGGCAGCGGCAGGATTCGTTGGGAACGCGGCGCTCGAGTCCTCGCTGAACGTCCACGAGAAGGGCGGCGGCCTCTACCAGCAGAGCGGCGCGGCGAACCCCGAAGGCGTGGCGGCGCAAGGCATCACGGGCCAGTCCGAAGAAGTCCTGCGGCGGCTCCCGCCCTCGCTCATCAGCAAGCTGAAGCACATCGCGGATCCGCGGGCGGCAGCGGGGCTTATCGAGAAGTACTTTGAGCAGCCCGCCGGGTCAAAGCCGGGGGAACCCGGCTATGGCACCGCCGAACAGGGCGGGGCGCATCTCCGGCAGCGTGAAGAAGCGGCGGCGAAGGCGCTCCACGGGGCGCACACCAAGGCAACGGAACTCGACACCGCCGCGCTGGAAAAGGACGTCAACGCGGTCGGCACCCACACTCTGAGGACCGAAGCCGAACGCAAAGCGGCAAGCAAAGCGAAAGCGAAAGCGAAAACGGAACCGTCGGTCGCGTCGATCACGAAATGGGCCGAAGCGCACGTCGGCAAGTTCCCCGAGTCAACCGGGAGCAACACCGGCCCCGAACTCGACAGGCTGCAGAAGGAATTCGGCACCCGCGCCGCAGCATGGTGCGCGGAGTTCGCGACGACCGCCGCGATGATGGGCGGCGCTAACAAGGCGGTGCGTACGGCGAGCGTCGCGACGATCCGCCAGTGGGCCGAACAGGGCTCTCACGGCTACAAGAAGGGCGTCACTCACACGCCGGCGTCGGGCGAGCTCGCCATGTTCGGCAACGAACACGTCGGGTTCGTGCAGAGCGTCAACAAGCAGGCGGGCACCTACACCGACATTGAGGGCAACACGTCCGGGGGGAAGGGCGTCCAGCGGGTGACTCGCAGGATCGGCGAAGGGGACTTTGCCCGCCCGGCGTACCACAAGATCGAAGCGGGCGGCGAAGAACTCAAGCGCGCCAGCAAGGGCTATGAAGAAGCCGCCAAGCAGGCAGCTGCTAGCCAGAAAATCGTTGCCACCTCGATCGGCCACGACACGAAACAGGCCAACGCGGCCCTGACGAAGATGGTGGCCGCGATCCACTCGGGCAACCTGAAGCAGCTGCAGGGCGTCGTCGGCGGCATCCACGACAAGTGGCTGCACGGGATGGAGGTCCTGCTGGACAAAGACCACAGGACCGCCCTGTCGGGGATGGCTGGCACCGTGGAGAAGGAGCACGCCTCGGCGCTGACGGGACTGGTCTCCAAGCTCGTCGCCGCGCACAAGGGTGCGCTCGAGGCAATCAAGGTCGCCCTCGTCAAGGCGGCTGAAAAGGCGACCGTCGAACGTGAGGGTCGCGAAGACACGCTGAACACCGACCAGGCCGACCAGACGGCGACGCGGATCGCGAACCAGACGAAGGTGACGCTCGACCACGCGGCGGAAGCCGGCAAGACCGGCGCGGACCTGATCGCCGCCCAGGCGCTGACTCATTTCGACGAAATCAAGACGGGTGGCGACTTCGCTGTCGGGAGCGCCAAGCAGGGCGTCGATAACGCTGCGGGCCATGGTGAAGTGGCGGAAGCGAACGCGAAGCAGGCGCTCGCTAGGGCGGAAAACGCCGCGAAAGTCCACGAAGCCGAAGCGCAGTCGGCGCTCGACGTGGCCAACAACGCTGCGACCGAAGCGAACGCGGCGCAGACGAAAGCGACACAGGAACAGACCGAAGCCACCGAAGCCCAGACGAAGGCCACGGAAGAAGCGACCAAAGCGGCCGAAGCGTCCAAGGCGACCGCTGCCCCGCCGCCGGTCCACCTCGAGATCAACGGAACCAACCTCTCCGCCGGCGACCTGATGACTGAGGTGTCGTGGGCGATTAATACGGGCACCCTGCCGGTCGCCACCGCCCACAAGATCGCAGCCTGATGCCCTTCCCACTCGCGTCACTCACCCCGCCCACGCTCTCGAAGTGGCAGATGAGCTACCGGGGCGTCGCGTTCGGTGGGATCGTCCAGGGCGCCACCTACCAGCTCCAGGGCTTCCCCGAAGGGCTCGACACGCCCGACTACATCAGCGGGGACGCGCAGCGGGCGCTCGACCAGGGCGAGTTTGAAGGGGTCGACCTCTCGCCGGGCCGGAACGTCACGATCAAGCAGGTCATCCAGGCCGCGAGCGACGAAGCGCTCGACCACGCCCGGCAGACACTCGGGTCCGCCCTCGGGCCGGCGACCGCAGCGCAGCCGCTCTACCTCTGCCTCGCCTCGGGCACGTTCGCCTGTATGGCGAAGCCGCGCAAACACAAGGCGCCCGCAGAACTGCTGACGGCGTTCGCGAAGGCCAACGAAGCGAACACGCTATTTCACGCCACCGACCCGCGGTGGTATGCGATGCCGACAAAGACCGCGACCGTCGCCCTCCCGGCCCCTCCCGGCGGAGTGACCTTCCCGCTGACATTCAACGTGAGCTTCGGCGGTGGGAGCTTTGGCGCCCTCGTCACCGTCGAAAACAACGGGAACTTCGAGATGCGCCCCAGGCTGATCGTGACCGGCCCCTGCACGACCCCGACGATCACGAACCTGTCAATCCCGGGTGCCCCGTCGTTGAGCTTCAACATCTCACTTGCGTCGGGGGACACGCTGGCGATCGACACCGACTTCCAGACCGTCGTCTACACGCCCGTCGGGACCTCTGGCGGGGCGTCACGCAGGGGCACCCTGGTCTTTGGGAGCACTTGGTTCAACTTGCCGCCCGGAATGAACGCGCTCGAGTTCACGTCGGCCGACACCACACAGGTGACGGGGACGCTGACCGTCGAATCCGCCGACGCGTATATCGCCCTTTAAGCCGCGCATATCGGGCTCTGAGCCCCACGAAAAGGAGCAACGATGCCGCTAACCGGAGAGATGCTGAACGCCCAGGGCAACGCGACCACTCGCAAGGAAGCGCCAACGATCTCCCCGGAATGGGTCACGGTCGCCTCCCAGACCGAAGTTGTGCCGGAAGAATCCACGGCGCCGTCGCGGGTCATCAAAAAGGTCGGCCACGGACTGAACACTGGCGACATCATCGTCTTCACCGAACTCAACGGCAAAACGACGCTCGGGGAAGAAGCGGGCGGCATCGTGGTTGGGGTGCCGTACTACGTGCGCAAAGTGAGCACGTCGGAATTCGAAATCGCCTACACCAAGGCGCAGGCGGAATCGGCGACCGTGGGTGAACACATCGAATTCACGGTCACGGTCAAAGCGACGAGCAAGATCATGAAGCTCACCGAGCACACGGGGGCGAAAACGAAACGGATCAAAACGGCGTTCGGCTCGGCGGCGAACTTGCTCAACGAAGACGCCACCGGGCGGGAAGTCGAAGCTTCCGGTGCCGTCGTGGTGACGTTCGTCCTGTACTTCTCGGCGGAAACGGCGGGCACCTGCACGAAAGTAGACAAGGCACCGGAAGCAAAGACACTGGCCGAAGGTGACATCTACAGGGTCACCAAGAGCCAGCTGTTTCAGAACGCCTACGTGGTCTGAGCAGACGGTGTTCCGCCAGTTCCTACGCGCGCAGCTCACTCTCCTCTTCGTCTTCGGCTACCTGCTGCTGACCGTCAAGAAATGGCTCGGCAAAGTCGGCGAAGTCGGGAAAGCGGGGACGGCTGCGAACTGGGAAGGCGCCGCGCTCCCCGGGGCGTCGAGCGAAGCCGAATTCGTTGGGGAAGACAACAACGACTGCGAATGGAACTCGCGAACCAGCAAAGCCAAGCAGCTCGTCGTAGCGACGGGCTACACCGGCAAATGGACAAGCACGTCGACCGCGATGCTGACGTTGGGCACCACGTCGAGCACGGGTGTGGCGTTGAAACTCGTGTCGGGCATGAACTTCGCGGTGGCGGGCAGCATGGTCATCCGGTTCGTCGGGTCGTCGGGGACCGTGGAAACGGTCACGACGGCCGGCAAGTCGATGTGCACCCTGGAATTCGCGGGCGGCGGATCGTACAAGCTGCTGGATGCGTTGACGTGCTCGACGGAATCGCTTGGTATCACGCTGGAACAGGGCACGCTCGACTTGAACGGCCAGACGGTGACGGTGCCGACCGTGAAAATGTCGGGGAGCACCGAACGGTCGTTGAAGATGGGCGGCGCGACGATCGTGCTGACGAACGGCGGGAACGCGTGGGCCGCCGAAAAATCAACGAGCTTGACGCTGCAGGAAGCGGCCGGTTCGACGATTGAACTGACGTTCTTCAGCGCGGAATTTCAGGGCGGCGGCTTGACGTATGGCACCGTCCGCTTTGCCCCGGCCTCCCTAGGCGAACACCACCAAGGGATCCAGCAGTCCAATACGTTCGGGACTCTTGCGGTGAACAACAAAGGCGCAGGCGCGCCATTCGGCCTCGCGGTGGAAGCGGGCACCACCCAGACGGTCACGACCCTCACATGCAACGGCACGGCCGAAGCGCTAGGCCGCCTCGAATCCTCGAAAGCCGGGGAACCGTGGACCCTCAGTCTCCCTGCGGGCACGAAAGAACTCCCGCTCTACATCGCCTTGAAAGACGTGACGCTGGCGGAAGGCACGACGCTGTACCTCCCGAACGGCAAAGACGAAGGCGGCAACAGCGCCAACATCCATTTCGAATCGCAGACCGGCAAAAAAACCTACGAAGCGGCGATCATCGGAAGCACAGGCACGCAGGGCGTCACGACAGGCCTTCTTGTCGCCAGTGGCGCGATCCAGACGCGCACCGGCACACGCCCCAACCTCACGGCCAAGCTGGTAGCCAGCGCATCAATCATCGGACGAGCCGGCGCCATCGCCAACACGACCGCTGGAAAGCTCGTCTCCGCAGCGATCACGTCGAGGACGGGAACCCAAGCGACGCTCACAGCGCAACGCGTCGTTCAGGCGAGCGTGACCACGCGCACCGGGGCTCAGGCGATCCTCGCTGGCCGCCTTGTGGCAACAGGAATGACCGTCAGCCGAACGGGCACACGTAGCAGCCTGCACGCCCAGTTCACCGCGACGGCCACGATCAGTACCCGCACTGGCGCGATCGGAGTCGTCACGCTCCAGGAAGCCGCGCTCGTCTTCGCCTACGCCTACGGCGGGGCGCAGCTCGTCAGCCCCGCCATTGGCTCCGCCGCCGTCCTGGTTCCCGCCGCGGGTGGCGCGAGCGTCCTGATCCCGGCCGTTGGAGGTGTCGAGCTGTGAGCATCAAGCGCTGCCCCGCTGGGAGCCAGATCATCTATCGCTTCGGGTTCCCCTCGCGCGAACTTACCGATGCCGAGCGCGAAACCCTCGAAGCCGGGCTCGGACTCCCCTCCGGCACCGGGATCGACCCGGCTGTCGTGAAGGTCGAATACGAGCCAAACGGCGAAGCCGTCAAAACGCTCGAAGCGATCATCCGCGACGGCCCAGGCGCATACCACGCCATCGTCGCGACCCCCGCGAGCGACAGCGCAGTCGGCCCGTGGCGGTTCCGCGGCGTCGGTTCAACCAGCGGCGGCGCCCCCGTAGCCGCCACAGACGATGTGGTTGTCCGAGTCACGCGCACCTTCGGCTAGATGCCCAACCCCTTCACCTACCTCGCCTACGACCTCGTGACGATGGCGCCACTCGACCTGCTGCCCTACACGAACGTCACGTTCGGGCAGAAGGTCAACTCGCCGGGATCCTGGACGGGGCAGATCGATATCGCCGACCAGCGGGTCCAGTCGATCGAATACCTGAAGGCGACCAGCCCCGGCCGGACCGCCCTGTTCGTCGACTATCTCGGCGAGATCGTGTGGGGCGGCATCATCTGGACGCAGCGCTACCAGCAGACCACCAAGATCCTCACCGTCGGCGCGCAGGAGTTCGGCTCCTACCTCCAGTCACGGCTCCAAGCCGCGGACTACTCGACGACATGGGAAGCCGGCGAAGACCCGATGGCGATCGCCCAGCAGGTCGTCGAAGAAGCCCTCGCGAAAGGCCAGATCCTCGGCGGCCTGAAAATCGCGCTCTCACCCGCCAGCGGCTCCGGCCAGAAAGTCGCGGTCTCCTACCCCGGCAACCAGCTCCAGACAATCGACTCGGTGCTGCAAACCCTGTCGCAGATGGGTTTCGAGCTCGGCTTCGATTACGGCTTCACCTGGGAATACGTCAACGGCATCCCGGCGGTCACGCTCAACCTCTACTACCCCCGGCAAGGCAGGACAGCCGACCAGTCGGGGATCGTGATCCTCGGCCGCAACGTGTGGGACTACACCTACGACCTCGACTCCTCGAAGCAGGCGAACGTGATCTCGGAGACCGGCTCGGGGTCCGGCGGCATCCAGCCGCTCGAGGCCGAAGCGGAGAACGTGATTGCCGCAGGCTACCCGCGTCTGGAAGCCGCGATCTCCCACGTCCAGGTCAACGACGAGGGTGTCCTCGGCGACATCGCCCTCGGTGATCTCACCCTGCTGTCGTGGCCCGTCACAACCCCGTCGCTGACGCTCCCGATCCCTCAGCCGAACGAAAGCGGCACTCTCGACCCGTCGCTCATCACGTTCGGGCAGTTCGGCCTCGGAGACGACCTGATCTGGCAGGTCGACCCGGTGGCGGGCGAAGGGACGAACAGCGACCCGCGGTGGCCGAACGGCATGAGCTTCGAGTGGCGGATCACCGGTTGGACAGCAACGGTAAAGGAGAGCGGCGTGTCGACACTCCTGTTGGATCTTGGGCTCCCGCCCGTGTCCTCGGCGAACGTGCTCGCCCCGGCCCCGCCGTTGATGTGACCGGCATCAACCCGCCCGGCCGGCTCGGGCTGCTCACGCTCCTCAACGAACTTCAGCAGAAAGTCGAAGCGCTGGCACGCCAGCAGAACTTCGTCATCACCGACCCGACCCGGACCGAAGGCGACCCCGCCAACGGGCACGCCGTCATCGTCATCGGGAACCTGAAACCGATCACCGGGCTCCCTGGGTTCGGCCTCGCGTCCTTCCACACGGGCTCCTGGGTCCGCATCGCATAGGAGGCCCAAATGGCTTTGGTCAACCCGCCATTCGTCATACAGAGCGGCTCGCACGGCGCCGAACTGTTCCGGGACGCGATCTCGACGCTGATCGGCTCGACGGGCGGCACCGTGACGACAAGCGACTACTCGGTTTCCGAACACGTTGCCGCGAACATGTCGGTCAACGTGGGGGTAGGGCAGGCGTGGGTGCCCGGGACCTCAACGACCTCACAGGGCCTCTACTACATTCGCAACGCGGCGACCGTCAACCTTGCGATCACCGCGTCGAACGAAACGAACCCGCGCATCGACAAGGTTGTGCTGCGGATCAAGGATGAAGCCTACGCTGGAACCGGCAATGAAGCCGTCCTCGAAGTCGTCAAAGGGACGGCCGAATCCGGTGCCACGCTGGCGAACCACAAAGGCGCTGGCGCGACGCCCGTCAGCTCCCTCCTGCTGGCCTATGTGCTCGTCCCGGCGAAAGCAACATCGATCGTGGCGGCGGACATCGAAAACGTCCAGCCCGCAGCGGCAGGCAACCTGCCGCCCCCAGCAAACGAATACGGTGCGCTCACGACACGCGGAGTAGAAACCGCGTATGAAGCGAGCCTGACCCGGCCAGCAACGGTCCTCCTGAACATCAAGTCCAAACTGGCCTGGGCGGTGCAGGTGCAGGTGATCGCCGTGACAGGCTCGGCGTTCGTTACGATCGCGTCCCCCGAAGCGGGCGCGCCCAGCACCGGGACCGCCACCACGGTCGTCACCTTCCCCCTCCCGGCACGGTCCCGCTGGCAGGTGAAACCGATCTCCGGCACGACCGAACTGATCCAGTCCAGCTACCTGCTGGCCTAGCCCCGTCGGCCTAGCCGACGATGATGACCTGCGCTTCGAGATGGACGACAGCGGGGGGCCATTCTTCGGTCACTTGCTGCGTGCATTCCGGCCCGCATGAGCGAGTCGCGGCGACGGTAGTGCCGCCGGGGTATCTGATCGTCAGATGGTTCGGCGGCCCCGAGACCGGCATCGTGCATACGGCGCGGGTCGAAGTCACCGGTGCTTCGCAGCTATCGCCGAAGGAATCTTCCACCCCGATGGAGCCAGCGCCCTCGAAGCTCGCATCCGTAACTTCGACTTCGCCCGTGGTGCCCACGCGAACGGTGGCGGAAGGGAACGTTTCCCCGCTCCCCCAAGCGCGCTGGATGACTGCTGGGAACGGCTCGATCAGCTCGGGTTCGTTGCCCGTTGTGGCCGAGTTGGAGCCCGAGAGATACTCAACGACCGTCGTGTGCGTGCCATAGCTGGAGTAGGTCACGGGACACTCGCCTTCTGACGCGCTTGGCCCGACGTTGATCGAGCAGGCGAGCACGCCATCCGAGTAGAGATCGAGGATCCCTTCGGGAAGGGGAGCGGCTTCGGCGACCCGCGGGGTAGCGAGCATCGTCTGGCTTGCGCTGGCGGAGAAGCTGTAGGTGACCCGCAGCGGGTTCCCGGGGTCTTGGACGAAGCCCGGGTCCAGGTGCGTGTGCAGGCGGATCGTCGCCGGCACGGCGGTCGCGACGGGCGTGGCCTTGGGGGCTGGGGCTATCGTGGCCGGCTTCGGCGCAACGTAGACACACACCACCTCGCGGATCCTGTGGTGGTGCCGGCGGACGTGGCGGACCTCGCGGACATAGTGGACCCGGCACTTCTCGTGCCTCGGCCGATGCAGGACATACACCTTGACCGGGCTGGCGCCTGCGCCCGATGCGAAAACGAGCGAGGCGAATACGACGAGAAGGAAAGCTAGTCTGCGCATTGTCGTCACGGTCCTTTCGTGATGGCCAGCCCCCCGGCCGTTAGCGCGGTGCGGGGGGCAACTTTCCAAGCATTGTCCTCCCAACCGGGCCGGAAGTCAAGCGCCGCCGCATTCCTTGTTGATCGCCGCCGGGCCACCCCGGAGTTCCCCGTTGACGATCGCCCCCGACCCCCAGGTCTGGATCACTTCGGCGCGCGTGAACGTGGTGAGCGTCTTGCAGCCGTTCTGCCACACCTTGTAGCTGGCTTCCGAAGGCGAGCTCGAGGAGCCGCAGCCCGCCAGCGCCAGCGCCGCGATCCCCGGGGCGATCCATCGCCTCACCATCCCGTGACCGTATCACGAAACCCGAGGAGCCGAACTTGTCCGCGATCCCCCGCAGAGCAGGACTTCGCGCACCCAACGCGTTCGGATTGGCTCGATGAATGGGCGCCGATCGTCCGCAGCGCGAGAACGGGTCGCGCAGCCAGCCATCTACGACTGGGCGCAAGAGGGGACGTTTGCGCCTGCCGCCGTGGTTTATCGGCGCATTGGGGCTGGCGCTTCCGCTGATTACCGTTGGGGCATATCTGGGGGGTCCGCTCGGAGCGGTCCTCGCCGCCGTTGGCGGGCAGATGAGCACGGTCAGCGGCGTTCTGTTGGCCGTCACCTACAGGAACGGTCGGGAGTGAAGCTCCCGCGCGACAGGGATCTCGTCGGGCTGCTCGTCACGGGAAGCGCGGCGATCTGGCTGCTGGCGACGGGGGTGATCCACCCATGAAGCGGGACCACGCTGGCATCATCGCGGTCGTTGTCGCGATCGTCGGTGTCCTAGTCATCGGTGGTGCGGTGATCGCGATCGCCATCCACGACACGAACGCGGCAACCCATGCGGCCACCAAAGCCGAGCGGGCAACCAAGGCTCTGCGCGCCTATCAGATCGCTTCCTGCTATCGCGGCAACGAACGCACGCAGGCGGAAAACGGTGCGCGACTGGACGACTACCGCTTCGACACGACGACTGCCCATCTCGTGAAGCTCGCACTGACGATCCCGCATGCTCCCAACCCACAGGAGAGCGTGCAGCAGGAACGCGAAGGCCTCGCGCTCACAAAGGGCTACGTCCACAACCTCGAAGTCTTCGCCGAACACAAGGCATGGCACCCGCTGACGCCCAACTGCGAATACGCGGTGGACCACCCGCGGACCTATCACTTCCCCAAGGCGGTGCCGTTCGCCAGGCGTGAACCGCCGCCGGCTGCCCTGAGCAAGCTCGCGCGCTCCATTCCACCTGCTCGCTAGCCCCAATCTCCTCTAGCTCCCGGAGGTCACATGCGCAAGTCCCTGCTTTTTGCGGTGCTCCTCGCTGCTCTGATCGTGGCTGGCTGCGGTTCCGCACCGGTATCTCCTCGCCGGCCGGCCCAGCTGGCCACGACAGCCAAGGTGATCGCCCCGGATGGCCGGGAAGTCACCTCGCCGCTGATCCCGGCGGCGAGCATCATCGTGCCGCCGCAGTCATCGCGGGTGCCGACCCCGACCGAACGCAAGCAGGAAGGGCCAATGCCCGTCGGGGTGCAACTCGGGTCGTCCCGCATCACGATCGACGAGGAAGGGCTGCAGGTCATCGGACGGGAAGAGGGATATGAGCGCTGCGCCTATTTCGATCCCTTCGGCGGGGTCTACACGGTGGGCTTCGGCCAGACCCGGCTCCCCAACGGACGACCCGTATACGCCGGCTTCTGCTTCGCCAGCTACCAGGCCGCGCTCAACAACCTGTCGACGAGCGTGCGCGACAGCTACGAGTGGGCCGTGCGCGAGGCCTGCGGCAACGCCTGCGGCCAGCACCAATACAACGCCCTCGACGACCTGGCGTACAACGTCGGCGCCTACGTGTTCCGCAATAACCGGGCGCTCTTCGACGACGTCCACCGCGGCGCGTTCTTCTCGGCCTGCTCGATCATGCGGGGCTACGACATCGCGGGCGGCCAGTACCTGAGTGATCTCGCGCGGCGCCGCGGCAACGAGTGCCGCGAAATCGAGAAGCCCATCGTCCGGCCGGAAACGCCAGCGCAGCGCGCCAGACGCATCCACGGCGAAAGGGTGGCTCGCCTGCACCGCGACTACCGCCGCCGCAGCTCGCTGAACCACGCGCTCGCGGGCTACAAGTGCCTGCGCGGCTACGACCACAAACCCAGGCATGTGAAGCACGCCTGCACGAAGTGGCGCAACGCGCACGCGCGGATCAACCGCGACATCGCACGCCTGCATCGAGAGGGAATCCGGTGAGCGTCTGGCCACAGATCCAGGAGTGCTACGACGAGATGGTCCGGCTCGACGCGCTGAAGATCCCCTACGTGTACGGCGGCGCCACGTTGAAGGGCCTGGACTGCTCGAAAGCGGACTCGTGGGTGCTGAAAGCGGGCGGGATCCTGACCGCCCTGATGGGCACCCATGAACTGGAACGCACCCCCGAGCTCGCCGACGGAGTCGGGCTCCACTTGACGCTTTGGGTGGCGAACACGGCGCTCTTGGAACACAGTCTTCTCGAGGCGACCATGCCGGGTAAGGGCCAGCAGTTCTGGGCCGCCCGGACGAAAGGGACGACGGTCGGGTTCTTCGATCTGCCCAGTGGCCGCGAGTACCTGATCGCTGCCGGATTCAAGCCAAGGAGACGACCATGATCAAGAAGCTCGGGCTCGCCGTAGCGCTTCTCGCCGTCCTACTCATCGTGGGCTGCGGCGGCGCAGCTCACACGACCCGTCAGGCGCCGCGGCCTGCGGGCTTTCGCGCGCCCACAGAAGGCCACAAGCCCGTCTTCAAGCTCGTGCCGTTCGCGGCCGCACACCAAGGCGTCCGTGCGACCGCGGCGATAGCGGTCCCCGCCGCGCCTGACGGCCCCGGCGGCTCGTGGAGCGTCGCGTACGCCGACGCGTTCGGTGCCCCGCTCGGTAGCGGCCCGGGCCTGGACGGCACGCTCGCGGCGCACTCCCACGACAACGGCTGCTGCTCGAACTCGAACGAAATCATGGCGGAGCGCCCGTCAAAGGTCGTCGAGGAAAACGGCCTGCTCAAGCTTCTCTGCACGAAGGAATCAGTCGTGAGCGGCAAGCCCTACACGTGCGGCGGCGTCTCGACCTCCTCGTTCAAGTGGCGCCCGGGCGGCGGCCAGAGCTTCGCCTTCGAGGTCGTGGCGCAGTTCCCGCCGCGCGATGAAGGCGAGGACCCCGGATGGTGGTCAACCGACGCCGGCTGGACCGACGAGGCGGACTTCTTCGAGGGCTGGGAGTGGAACCACACCGAATACTACGCGGGGCTGCCCGTCTGGAAAGCACAGATCGGCGGCTGCGGCGTCAGCCACGAAGCGTACAAACTGGCGTCGGAAATCCCGAACCCCGAAACGGGCTTTCACACCTACACGACGGTCTTCAACTCCGACAACACCGAGGCGGAGTACATCGACGGCGTGAAGCGCTGGACGCTGCCAGCACCGTGCGGTGTCAACAAGCCGATGATGTCGCTGATCCTCACGCACGCGCTGCGCCAGTCGAGCTCGCTCGCGGGTACCAACAGCTTCTCGATCAAGCGCATCGCCGTCTACGAGGACTCGGCGCACGCTGGGCAGAACATCGAAGGTGGCGGGCTCGCGCCGGGCACGACGGTCGGCGGCACACCGCCCCCACCGCCACCGGTGACGACCGAAACGACACCGCCGCCCCCGCCTCCTCCGCCGGTCACGACCGAAACGACGCCGCCGCCACCTCCGCCGCCGCCGGTAGAAACGCCGGCGACGCCCAGCGGCCTGAAGGCGACGCCGGGCACGGGCGCCGTCACGGTGAGCTGGAACGCCGATGCGGGCGCGTCGAGCTACCAGCTCTACCGCACGGGGCCGTGGCCGTCATGGGTGCCTGTCGGTCAGCCCTGGACGACCGTCACAGCAACCTCGGCGGTAAACAAAGCCGAAGTCACGCCGGGGCGCCCGTACTGCTTCTGGCTCCGCGCCGTCAACTCGAAGGGCGCGAGCGCCAAGGCCGGCCCGGTCTGTGCGACGCCGTGAGTGCCGCTCCGACCGCGTAGAGCAGCCCCCCAAGTAGAGCCCCTAACGAAAGGAACCCATGTCAGCCTCTCTCCGCCTGAAGCTTCAGGCGTCATCTCTCAACGCAACCATCCTTGCGATCGTGACCGCCCTCGCGGGCATGGTCGCCGGCCTCGGCGTCATCGACTCCGCCCAGCAGGGGCTGATCGTCGCCGCAACCACCGGCGGGATCGCCGCCGCTGGCCTGATCGCGAACGCGATCCACAGCGGCAAGATCGAACCGTCGGCGATCGTCACGTCCATCATCGTCGTCGCCGGCCAGGTCGTCTCGCTGGTCGTGTCGTTCGCGCTGATCGACAACCAGGAAGCCGGGACGATCATCTCGATCGTCACCGCTGTCGTCGGCGCTGCCGCAGTCATCGCGCACGCCCTGGTCAGCCGCCAGACCGCCTGACCAACCGCTGACCACGCCCGGGGCCCCGCGTGGGCCCCGGGCGCTTCCCGCCTGCTCAACCCGACCCGAAGGAGAACCCCTATGCCTGCCCATCCTCTGCGTGCCCACGGCATGAAGCTCGGCCGCTCCGAGCGCTCCCCCAAGCCGAAGATCAACGTCCGCGACTTCATCGACATCGAGAAGGCCAAGAGCTCCTGGCCGGTCGCCGAGGAGGCCTCTGTCGACTACTCCACGCTCGTCTCGAGCTGGCCGATGTTCCTCAACGACCAGCTCGGCGACTGCACGTGCGCGGGCGCCGCGCACGCCGTCCAGCTGTTCCACGCGATGGCCGGCGAGCAGTTCACCGTCGCCGACAGCGACGTCGAGCGGATGTACGAGCAGTCCGGGTACGTGCCCGGCAAGCCCGAAACCGACCAGGGCTGGACGCTCGCCGCCGCAGCCGACTACCTGCGGACGGTGGGCCTGCAGGGCAAACCCGACATCGAGGCGGAGGCCGAGGTGTCCGTCGACGACGAGGACGCCGAGCAGGTCGCGCTCGAGCTGTTCGGCTGCCTGTACGAGGGGATGGAATGCCCCGAATCGGCGCTGCAGCAGGCGCAGGAAGGCAAGCCGTGGTCCGTCGTGAAGGGCTCGCCGATCGACGGCGGCCACTGCGTCATCCGGCCGAAGGCGACGCTCCGCAAGGGCGCTCTCCACATCACGTGGGGCACCGCGATCCCGGCGACCGAGGAGTTCGACAAGGAGTACTTCGACGAATACATGGTGTTCGTCCCGAAGGACTGGGAAAGCAAGCTCCCGGAGCAGATCCTGCAGCTCGGGATCGTCGACTTCTCGAAGCTCGCCGCGCTCGTCGACGGGTTCCAGGCATGACGACAGCGGAACTCATCGAGCAGGTCACCGAGCTGGCCGCCGCGGACGTCGAGGCGCTCAAAACGACGGTCGCCGGCGGCACGCCGATCACGCTCGAGCAAGGCGAAGGGCTGTTCGACACGGTCTGCGCGCTCGACGTCCTGCACGAAGTCCAGACCAAGTACGGGGGCACGTCATGAGACGGCTCGGGATCGCGCCTGCTTCCGCACGGGAGCAGGCGCAGCACCTACAGAGCGGCGGCGAAGGCTTCCAGGCCCTCCCGCCGCGCCCGGCCGGGGCGCTCCGGCGGACGAGCGCCGAACTCGAGATCCCGGCCAGCGAACGCATGGGCCGCACCTTTCACGTGCTCGCCGACACCGGCGGCGTGAAGGAACCCGCCCCGCAGCTCGCGGTCTCGAAGGCGATGGCCGCCGATCTGAGCGCGCGCCCCGACGTCGCGTTCGCATGGCACGTCGGCGACATCGACTACTTCACCGGCGAACCCCCCGAATACGGGCCGCAGTTCTACGAGGCGTACGCCGGCTACAACCGGCACATCCTCGGGATCCCCGGCAACCACGACGGGGAGGGCGGCGACCAGCTCGCCGCGTTCATGACGAACCTGTGCGCCAGCACGCCCCAGCTGCTGCCGCAGTTCGCCGAGTACAACCGCGACACGATCACCCAGCCCTACTGCTACTGGACGCTGCTCGACCCGGCCGTGACGATCATCGGCCTCTACAGCAACGTACCGTCGGGCGGCGAGATCCAGGCCGACCAGGCGGAATGGCTCGCGGGCGAGCTGAAGGCCGCCCCGGCCGGGAAGCCGCTGATCGTGTCGCTGCATCACCCGCCGTACTCGATCGACGCTCACCACGGCGGCAGCCAGCGGATGGGCGAACTGCTCGACAAGGCGTTCGAGGCGGCCGGCCGCTGCCCGAACATCGTGCTCTCAGGGCATGTCCACGACTACCAGCGCTTCACCCGCAAGTTCTGGGAACGCGAGATCACGTACCTCGTCGTCGGCAACGGCGGCTACCACAACCTGCACGAGCTCGCCCCCGGCGCGACGCCCGGCGAGGAAGTCACGAAGGACGTCGTCTACGAGTACGGCGACGCCTCGAGCTGGGGCTTCCTGCGGCTCACCGTCGAGTCCCAGGACGGCGTCGACAACGTCATCCAGGGCGAGTACGTGCAAGTCGCCAAGGACGGCACCGTCACGCCCGGTGCCGACAAGTTCACGCTCAACGGGCCATTCTGATGAGCGCCTACACGCTCGCCCACGTCGAATGGGACGGCGTCTGGAAGACCGGGAAGGTCTGGACGCTGTCCCACGGCCAGACCGTCACGAAGACCTGGTACTGGGCACCACTCGCCTGGGTGCGCGTCTCGTGCCTTCTCCACGGCTACGGCTGGCCGCCCGCCAAGTAGCCAATGGCCCGGGTGACGTGTGGCGCGGCGGTCGCACTGGTCCTCGCTGATGCCGTGTACCGGCGGTGGCTGCGGGGCCCGGTCCGGCGGTATCTCGGGATCACGCCCCGCTAGCTCGAGAAGCTCGCCCGTCTTCGGACGGAAGACGCCAGTGCGGCGTGCTCGGCGTCGGTCCGTGCGACCTGCGCACAACCAGTAGGGAGGTTCGATGCATCCGACTGTTCGCTCTCGTCACCGCTCTCGCCGCGTTTCATGCGCCGGCGATTCATAGACAGGCACCCCACCGCGTCTGCCGCACTCTGCGCTGCGATCGGCTGTGGACGAAACACCATCCTTCGCGTCCTCATCTCAGCGAAGCCGTTGCTAGCTGGTACGGCCCGGCGGATAGCGGCGGCCCACTCGCGTGTGGCGGCGGCAGTCTCACGAGCTCGACGCTCGGCGTAGCAAGCAAGACGCTCCCGTGTGGCGCCCGGGTCCGGGTTTGTCTCAACCGCTCTGGACCGTGTGTGGACGTGCGCGTGATCGACCGTGGGCCGTATGTCGAAGGGCGCTCGTTTGATCTCACTGAAGCAACCGCCCGGCGGATTGGATTCCTCTCGCGCGGCGTCGGATCGATCTGGTATCACGTCGGCTAGCAGCCGGTCGCCTATCGTCCCCCAGAAGCCCCGTCAGCCCTTGTGGTCGGCGGGGCTTCTGTGCGTCAAGGCCTCGGTGCCCGAAGTGATTGACATGCGAACGATCTCACGATAGGAATCGCTTTCAAGGGACGTGTGGCGGCGACCCCTACGGGACCAGCCAATGCGGGGAGAGGGGTGCAGCATGGAGGCTGATGCGCGGAACGGTTCCGTCCGGACGCGAACTAGTGTTCGTAGTCCCGCTGGCGAGGACCGCCGGGGCGGGGCTCTCGCTGGAGGGATTGAAGCGGTCGATGGACTGGAGGACCGGATGGATCAGCGGCCGATCGTGCAGCTACACGAGGGGGGCGACTCCGAGGCGGTCGAGCGCTGGGAGGCTCACGCCGCGCATGACGTCGGGGTCCTCATCGGCGCCTATCTTTCACAGCACGCGCCGCCGCCGGGTTCCGTGCTTGCTCTGCGGCTAGGGCGCTCATCGCAAGCTCTTCAAACGACTGGCCAGCTTGGTCTAGGTCGCCTGGGGCGCCGGCGTCTGAGGGCGATGTAGCGAGGACCGGGGCGGCGCGGGCGAGGTTCGCGAGCGCCGCCTCCCTTCCCACCTGCCACTCGTCGAACGCCTGGCGGGCCTTCGCGAGGGCGTAGGGCACGAACACCTGCCCCGCTGTCGTCAGCGCGGCACCGAGCAGCAAGATCGTGCGGTCGTCGGGTCTGCGGCCGTCTTTCATCTCGAGCGCCTCGATCGCTTCGGGCGAGATCCCCACGTCGCCGGTGCGGACGGTGAGCCGGGCCAGCGTGCTACGGCTGAGCTTCGCGGCAGTCCGCGCTTCTCGCAGCTCATGGCCAAAACGTCCTTCCATCCGTGGAAGTAAATCTTTTGCGCCATACCCTTGACAACCTACTCAAGTAGGCGTATTGTAGTAGGCATGTCAACAAGGACCCCGCTGGACGTGGCGCTGTTCGAGGCTCACCGGACCAGCAGATCGCTCGCACGCGAGCTGAAGGTGCATGAGACGCAGGTGTCGCGGTGGCGCTCCGGTGTCCACACACCCGAGCCCGAGACGCAGAAGATGATCGCCGAGGCGCTCGGCCGCTCCGTAGATGAGCTGTGGCCCGACGAGAGGGCGGCCGCATGAGCGCTGCAGAAACGACAGCGGTTTGGCTTGGGGCTTCCGCGCTCACCGGGCTGTTCGTGATGGGGATCGTGGAAACCGTGGCCGAACATGGCCACGGCTGGGTGGCCGCGATTATCTTCCCCGCGCTCCTGTGGACGGTCGGCCTGGTCGCGGCCCTCGTGGGCGATGGGGAAGGCGCGTGATGCACCAGTCCCCCGACATGTTCCTCACGGGCTTCATCGAGCAGATTGCGATGTGGGCTGACGAAAATCTGTTCGGCCACGGCCTTAGCCACGACGAGTACGAGTCGCTGGCCGAGAAGCTGGCAGACGATCTACACGAGGCGGCCTACCAAACCCTTCTTGATAGGCCCGTCCGCTGATGCCCGATCTTCCTGCGGGGCCTATCGGTCGGTGTCACGCCTGCGGCGGTCCCTATGACGTCGACAGAACCTGCCGCTGCCTAGACGCGCTCGACCGCTTTCGCGAATCGATGGCGAGCGAGCTGCGTGCCAATGTCGAGAAGGGCGGTCGCGGCGGTCCCTACGGATGGCTGGGGATGACACCGGATCAGCGGATCGCGGAGCTGCTCTACCACGTCGCAAAGCTGACGTACGCGCAACGCCAGTTCCTGCAGGGGGACGGCGACGCTAGCGCGGTGCTTGAGTTCGCCGCCGACTGCGGGAACTGCGCGCTCATGGTGGTAGATGGGCTCGGGGTTCTTGGGGTGCGAGGGTGAACACCAAACTGCCCACGGCCCACGACGCTGCGTACGTCAACGCAGAGACGGTCCGCCTGACGCTCGCGGCAGCGCTCGACCACTGGGAGCGCGCTTCGTGCGACTGCTGCGCGCCCGCTGTCATCGACGAAGCGTTCGACCGCATCGGCTACGACGTGGCCTACTGGGAGCGGCTACGGCACTTCGGGATAGAGCTCGCGAAGACCGCCGACAACGCGATCGACGCTGAGCGTGGGGACAAGCTGCAGGCTGCCGAGGCGGCTCAGCGGGAGACGGACCACCACTTCGCTCTCTATAAGCGCATACGGAGGCAGCCGTGACCTATGCGCTGTTCTTGGAGGCGCTGACCTCGACGGCCCTGAGCCACGACGAGCATTGCGAGTGCGACGTGTGCGAAGCAGCGGCGGGCGACAGGGACGCCCTACGGCGATGCCTCACGGCTTGGTCGCGTGCCGCCCGCTTGCAGGAGGCCCGCGCGTGATGGCTGGTCTCCCTATCGAAGGCTGGGTTGGCTTGGCGTGCGGCGTCCTGTTCGTCGTGGTGTTGGCCTGTGAGGCGTGTAGGGCGTGGCGGGAGGCTGATGTTGCGCGCGCCCGGGACATGGATGCGTTGCGTGCGGAGCAGCTCGCTGCGGAGGCCGAAAGGTGGCTGGCGACCCATGCCTAAGGGCTCCCCACACGACCCCGCTCTGCGGGTGCGGGCACGCGAGCTGCGCGCCGAGGGGTTGAAGTACAGGGAGATTGCCGAGCAGCTCGGTGTGCCGCGTGGAACGGCTTCGGGCTGGTGCCTTGACCCGGACGAACGGAAGCACCGTGCCCGGCTTGCGCGCTACGCGGGTGTGTGCGATCGCTGCCACGGCCCGACCAGTGCCAGCAACAGCCGCCTCGCATCGAAGACCTGTCAGGCCTGCCGGGAATGGCCGGATGAGGCGATCATTGCCGCAATCGGGGGTTGGGCTGCCAACCACGATGGGATGCCGCCGACCTGTACGGACTGGCGCATCGCACCGGACGGTTACCCCTCGACCGACACTGTGGTGAAGCGCTTGGGCTGGAACGAGGCGCTGCTGAAAGCCGGCTTTGAGCTACGGATGGATCGGCGCCCCGAGACGCAGACCGAGATGGAACAGATGCTCCGCGACGGGCTCTCTGTCCGCGAGATCGCAGAGCACTTCGGGTGGAGCACCGCGAACGTCTACGTGCGTCTCAAGACCCGCGGGCTCACCGTCCGTGACCTTCGGAGGGCCGCATGATCGAGCGCGTCTCCAACCTCTTGCGGCGACGGTACGCCGAACAGCCCAAGTTCGACACCGGGGAGCCCGTCCGTCCCCGGCTGGGGATCGACGAGCGGCGTGTTCGCGACCAGCTTCGGCCGCACACAGGACAGGTTTCTGCCGCGCACATAAAAGCGCCGGCGCGGATTACGGCCGCCCGGCGCGTGTCCCGAGGAGAGTGAACCCCCGATGGGAACCATCCAATCTAGCGCACCGTCACCGAGGGAAGTGGATGCTGCGGAGGCGGTGATCGCGGAGGGCCACGGCATGAAGGCCGACGGCTATTTCAGGGCCATGGCGGAGTCTGCGCTTGAAGCTGCCCGGGATGCTGCGCTTGCCGAGTTCGTGCGGGAGACAGACAGCATGTTCGAGCGTCGCATGGGTCACGCGAAAGACGCTGAGGAAGGCGACGCCTTCGACCGGCTCGATGCTGGCACCGGACAGGGGCGCAGGTAATGAGCGCCACCGTTACCGACAACGGCACCGAGCAGGCTGTGTTCCCGCTCGACAGCTACCGCGAGGCGGCGCGCTACCTTCGCCGCCCGTTCGCCCCTGCGGCGATCAAGTTCAAGGTGCAGGCGACTTGGCCGAAGGACGATCCGAAGAACGCGCTGGTTGTCAGCTACATGGATGCCCGGCTCGTCGTGGATCGCCTCAATCTTGTGGTCCCGCACTTGTGGTTCGACGAGTACGAGCCCGCTGGCCAGAACCTGCTGTGCAGGCTGACGGTCGATGGCGTGACCCGACGCGACATCGGCGAAGGCACCGGGAAGGCCCTGTACTCGGATGCGTTGAAGCGCGCGGCGGTGAAGTTCGGTATCGGCGTGTCGCTGTACGCGGTCCCGAAGATGATCTTGAAGGGCAGCGACGTGAAGGGCACGGTCGCGAACGGCAAGAAGTCCCTCGCGATGACCTCGGACGGCGAACGGACCGTCCGCGCGATCTACGAGACGTGGCTCACCGACCACGGCAGCCAGGCGTTCGGGGAGCCGTTGGATCACGGTGACGTGGAGGGCGCCCAGGGCGATTATGAGGCCGAGGTTGAGCCCGCCGAGGCGGCCCGGCCGAGCGCCGACCGGCTCCTGACCGACGACGAGCGCGACAAGGTGCTGAAGGCGGTCGAGGGCTCCGGGCAGAGGCTCGACCTTCTGCTCGCCGCGCTGGGGATCGAGACGGCTGCCGAGCTGAGCACGTCGCACGCGTTCGAGATCCGCGCCCGGCTCGACGAGGCGAAGCCATGAGCGCCAAGACCGTCGAGCGGGAGTTCACCGAGTACCCCGCCTTCACCGTGGAGTACATGCCCAACTCGCACCGCTACGCACTCATCCGGGGGCAGGAGCGGATCCCTGCGATCAGCGTCACGTCGGCGCTGAAGGTGATCGACAAGCCCGCTTTGCTTGGCTGGGCGGAGCGGTGCGGCGTGGAAGGCGCGCTTCGCCTGGAGCGCGCTGGCTCACTCATCTACCCGGACGGCGGCCGGGTCGCGGTTGAGGATGCGATCAGCATGGTCCGCCAGACCGGCCAGGGGGCGGACGCCCGGAGGGACGCGGGTGGCGAGCGCGGGAACGCAATCCACGAGGCGCTGAGGCTGTACAACGAGCTGGGGGACGTGCCGAAGCTCGGCGACTTCGACCCGGAGGTCCGGGGCTACGTCCAGGGCTTGTGCCGCTGGCTGTTGGCGAGCCGGCCGGAGCCGATCCTGGTCGAGCAGGTGGTCGGGTCGATGACACACGGCTATGCGGGCCGGTTCGACTTGCTGGCTGACATCGACGGGCAGAAAGTCCTTGTGGATCTGAAGACGGCTGCCCGTACCTACGTGGAGCAGCACCTGCAGATCGCCGCCTACATGCACGCGCTCGTCGAGTGCCACGGAGGCGAGGACTCCGAGGTCTACGCGGACAAGGGGCTGATCCTGCTCGTCGGCGCCGACGGGACGTTCGCTGCGCATGACTGCCGGGCGGACGCCAAGGACTTTCTCGCGGTCCTCGCCTGCAACCGTGCCGTGGCCCGTGTGCGTAACGCACTCAATGCCGCACGGGCAGTCGAGAAGCAGGCAGTGGAGGCAGCGGCATGAGCGGCAACGCCAACCCGTTCGACTTCACCGAAGCGAAGGCTGCGGCCCGGAAGGCATCGGAGTCTCAGGCTGCGACGGAGAACGCGATGCTCGACCAGGCGCGCAAGCGTGCCGCCGCAGAGCAGGCATACCGGGTGGCGCTCGCGAAGCGCATCCTCAAGGCGCACGAGGAAGGCATCGCGTGGAGTGTGTGCTCGGACATCGCAAGGGGCGACCAGGGGGTCGCGGCGCTCCGCTACGAGCGGGATGTCGCCGATGGTGTCGCCGAGGCGCTGTCGCAGGCGGGGTGGCGTCATGCGGCGGACCGAAAGGACCTCCAGCGTCTCATTGCGTGGAGCGAGAGGGTCGCACCCGATGGGCAATTCGACCGCATCGGGCGGGCGGCATGAGGCAGTCCCCGCTTCAGCGTAAGCCGATGCGCCCCACCCCGCCGCGTGCCCGCCGCCGGGAGGAAGCCACGTACACGTTCGGCTTCGACCACGGGGAGCCCGCCACCTGCTTTCTGGCGAGGTTCACGGACACGCCCTGCTCCGGCCGGCTCGAGCGATGCCACCTGATCGCCCGGCAAACCATCAAACGCGAGGTCCAGCTCCCCGAGGGCGACGAGAGGGACTTCCGGGAGATCCTTTGGGATCCCCGCGTGTGGGTGCCTGGGTGTGTGTTTCACCATGGCCAGCTGGATATGGCGCGGAAGATCCGGCTCGCCCGTGGCGACCTGCCTGTGGGGGTTGAGGAGTTCGCCTGCGAGTTTGGGCTTGTGTGGGTCCTTGACCGGGTGTTCGGGCCACGAAAGGGGGCTGCATGATGGCGCAACCGGGTCAAAGCGTCGCCCGTCCGATCGTGACGACGCTCTGCGGATCGACGCGGTTCCCGGACGCCTTCGCGCTGGCGAACATGCACCTCTCGCTCGAAGGCCGCATCGTGATCGGGCTCGGGATGCTCGGCCATGCGGACGAGCCGCGTGGTGCCCGGTTCCTGACCAGCGACGGCGACGAGTCGACGCCCGAGAAGCAGGGCCTCGACCAGCTCCACTTCCGCAAGATCGACCTGAGCGACGGCATCTACGTCGTCAACGTCGGCGGTTATGTGGGATCGAGCACCAACCGCGAGATCGAGTACGCGATGGCGCACGGCAAGACCGTGGAGTGGATGTTCCCCGACGAGAAGCAGCGGACGGATCGGGACCGCTTCCACGAAGCGATGGCGGTGCAGGGCCGATGACGCTCTCTGGTGAAAGCGACGCCGAGAGCTACCTGGTCGCAGCATGGCGAGCCAGAGGGGCCGCGATCTTGAACGCGCCGCGCTGGTCGGGCGTGCGGTTCGCTGACCGCGAGGATGCGCTCGGCCAGGCGCTGCTCGAGCTGCACCGCCGCGAGTTCGCCAGCGAGCTGCACGCCAGGCACGCGCTCGAGCAGCGCTACGACGCGCGGCTCACCGATCTGCTGCGGCGCAGGGGGGACGGTCAGGTGACGCGCACTACAGGGCGGGGGCTGTCCTGGAGCCGCACCACGCCGTCACCGCGATCGACCCGGCGCGGATCGTGGAGGGCCGGGACACGCTCCGGCGGATGGTCGCGGTGCTCACGGACGCACAGCGAGCGAAGCTCCGGGAGTCGGTGCACGCTGAGTGCGGGCGGAAGCGCCGCCAGCGGGCTCGCCTGATCGTGAAGGCGGCAGCGTGACGTCTCAGGACCCGAGGGCCGCTGCGTTGAAGGCCGGCAAGCCGAACCCGCGGCTGTATCTCAACTCGGAGCGCACGGTGCTGGTTCGTGTGTGGGGCGACGGGACGGTGGTGACGATCTCGACGCGGGAGCACCCCGACGGGCTCTGGGGCATTGAGGTCGACCTCTTTGAGGAGCCGCCGGCGTCTACGAGTACGGAGGAACACCAATGAGCGAACGCTGGGCGGTACTTAGCTCGGCGGACGGCGACGCCGAGGGGATGATGGTCGAGGCGGCTTCGGGGATCGAGGCGGTCCGCAAGGCGGTCTCGGAGTGGGAACTTGAAGCTGATCCGGGCTATCGCTTTTTCGCGGTCCCGTTCGCCGCGAAGCCCGTGGAGGAGTTCGAGTTCTTCTTGGACGTGCGGCCCGTGTCTTCTGGGGAGGGAGAACAGTGAGCGGCGCAGAAATGACGGCGCTCTGGCTTACGGCTTCCACGCTCACCGGGCTGTTCGTGATGGGCGTCGTGGAAACAGCCGCCGGGCATGGCCACGGCTGGGTGGCCGCGATTGTGTTCCCCGCGCTCCTGTGGGTGTTCGGCCTGATCGGAGCCCTTGTGGCTGATGGGGGTGAGCAGTGAGCGAGACGGAACAGCAAACGGGACGCGCGCGAGACGTGCTCGACTACATCGCGTGGGGCGAGTACCTGCTTCTGCGCGTTGAGATGCAGGAAGACGGCACCTGGCCGTTCACCGAGGACGAGCCACGCGACATGCTCGTGTCCTCCCCCGGCGAGGTCGAACCACGGCATGAGACGGACCGATACTTCCCCGAATACGCAGGGCTGCTCGACACGCAGCTCTACTGGCCGGGGGCCGTGCCCGTGCGACACGACGCGCCTGTTGGGGGTGTGTGATGGGGACAGCCGAGCTTGGCGGGCAGATGCGCGGCAACCTCGAACAGCGCATCATCAGGGTCGAACTCGAACGCGACGCGCGGCTGACGTTTCCCGAGGCGCGCGCCAAGCTCCTCGACGCGCTGGAGGGCGTGCGCCAGGCCGTCGTGACGCAGACGGGGATCGCAGGCGACCTGTTCGGTGATCTGAACGGCGCGATCGCCGACGCCGATCTCGCTGAACGACGGATGACGCAGGGCGTGCAGGTGATCGCGCTCGCGGACTTCAACGATGCGCTCGACAAGGCGTTTCCCGATGCCTGATCTTCCTGAGCGTGAGCGAGAAGCCCTAGAGGCGGCATGGGAGCAGACCTTCGAGGCTGGCTGGCGTGCGGCCCGTGAGTACGCCGCTGCCGAGACGGAGCCGCAGTTCGAGATCGTCGCGCTGCCCGATGGCGAACGTGTCGAGTTGACCGAGGCAGAGGATCAACGAGCGGCGCTGGAGTGGTTCCTGAGGTTCACGGCTCGCGTCGGGCGCATCGATCCCGACGACGAGCACGGGCTAGTCCTCGACGACGAACGTGTCTGCTTCACCGCCCGGCCTGTCCTTGCCGCTACCCTGGAGCCAACAGACGAGGGTCGGCGCTGGCGCGTTGGGCGGAAGGTGGGCCGCACAATCTACGCGCAGCGAGGGGAACGCCCGGCCGACGATGACCCGCTCATCGGTGTGCTCGATACGCCCGAGCTGGCGAGCCGGGCGGTCGAGGATCACAACGCACGTGAGGCCGTCGTCGATCGAGAGCCAACAGACGAGCAGGAGCGGGAGGCGGTGACGGCGCTGCGAACCGCTCTCTACCCGTTCGATGGGTGCTGGTCGTGGGGTGTCGATGTTCAGGGCGGTGATGTGGGCCGCCTAGAGAAGGCCGCTCGCTGCGCGCTTGCCAAATTGGAGGCGGCCGAGCGCGAGCTACACGAGGCCCGGCAGGAACGAGACGAGGCGGTTGCGCATCGGCATCGAGAAGTGGAGAACTGGGACGCCTGCTCGGGCCTGCTTCGCCGCTGGCGAGAGGCGCTGGAGGCAATTCGTGATCCGAACACGCCGCCGAGCTTCGTGGAGACACTGCCGGACGCGCGCCAGGTCGCCGGGGTAGCTCTCGACCACATCCCGGACGGCAAGCTGGAGGGAGCTAAACGCTTGCTCGCCGCGCTGGGCTTGGGCGCTGCCGAGGCCCGCGTCCGTGAGCTAGAGGAGGCGCTGCGGAACCCGCCCGGCGAGCTAATCGAAGCCATCGCCGACGTGCTCGAAACCGCAGACGAGAACACCGTCTACTACTCGTGGCCCTCACACGCAAAGGACGCCGTTGCTGCTCTCGCCGCGTTTCTCAACCTCGGGGCTGCTCTAGCTGGCGTGGGAGAGCCGGACCTGTTCGATTCGACCAATCCGAGGGAACGCGAACTGGAGAAAATCGTCGGACGATTGGCTGCGGCACTGGCCGACCCCGACTGCCCCCATTGCGAGAACGGCGAGTCGCCCCCAGATGGCGAGCTTTGCGCCTGCGTTGACGCTGCCGTCGTGCGGGCTGGCGAGGGAGGGGCCGAGAGTGCAATCTGCGACTGCGGCCACAGCGCCGACTTGCACGGCAATGTCGCCGAGGACGGACGGCACGTCTTCGATGGCGCGCACACGCCCTGCGCTGAGTGTTCGTGCATCGATTTTCTGCGGGCTGGCGAGGGAGAGGAGAAGGCGGATGGCTGAGCCGACGACCAACGCACCAACGCGTAGTCCGGTCAAGACGAAGGACGAAGTGCTCGCCCTTCTCGACGAGATGCCGACCGGCGAGTGTCAGGCGATCTATGCAGCGTGGGAGGCTCAGCGCCCCATCCTCGAACTCGCTGTTGGTACGCCGCACGCGCTGTTCGTTTCGTGCTGGCTCGCAGCGCGCGCCTACTACGCGACCAAACCCGACCCCGAACCGCGCGACTCACCAATCGAGATCAACGACGGGCTAGGGATATGACCGGGACGCTCATCGAGGGCCTCACCCTCGCCGACCAGCTCGGGCTCGACGCGCTACGCCACGACCGCGACACCGCCGGGCCAGGCTTGTCCCTCGCCGAGCTCGCCCAAGCAACAGGCCGCCGGCACCTGAAGGGGTTCTTCGCCCGCCTTCACGCCGAGGGCTACCAGCTCGGGGAGACTGCCACGGGACGGGTCCAGCTAGGGCACGCGGAGCCTCAACTTGAGCAGCCGGTTTCCGTTGATGAGGTTGCTCCCTTGCTTGATGGTGGGCGTCTTTTCCAGCTGCCTTCCCAGCCCCACTACACGTCACGGGCGGCGTAGATGGACACCCGTGTATGAGCCAGCGCATTTGGTTCGCGAGAGACACGGGGTTCACGGCGGACCCGCGGATACAGATGCTCGGCGACGAGCACGGTCCCGGTGGCCCTCTTGTGGTCGAGGAGATGCTTGCGCTCGCGAAGCTCCGCAACAACGGGGGATCGCTCACGGCGAGCTACGCGACGCTCGCGCGTCGCGCGTTCGTGTCGCCGGCGAAGGCGAAGGCGATCATCGCCCAAGCTGCCGACGGCGAGGAGGCAATCATCGAGCTCGTCAAGCACAGCGCCAAGGAGTTCACCGCGAGGTTCCCGAGATGGTCGCGCTGGCAGAAGAAGGACCCGACCGGCGCCGCTCGCAAGGCCCAGCAGCGGGAACGCGAACGGGACGGGGATGTCACGTGACGCGCCGTGACATTGACCGTGACGGGTGCGGGACAGTCACACCCCCCACAGTAGACAGGGGACAGGGGACAAAAGGAAAAAGCAAACGCTTGTGGCTAAAGCAGGGGGACGGAGCCCGGGGGCTCCTCTGGGAGATGTGTGGAGCCGTTAATCCTAAAACAGCGAGCGTGCGATGAGCGAAAAGCGCTATCGCACCATCGTTGCTGATCCGCCGTGGGACTTTCGGTGGACGGGTGGAGCTGCGACGCGCACGAATGGGCGTGGCGAGCGACACACGAACCACAAGTTCAAGGCGCCACTGCCCTATCAGACGATGTCGATCGAGGCACTTGCCGCCCTGCGTGTCAGCGAGTTGGCTGCTCCGGCAGCGCATCTTTATCTCTGGACAACAGATGACCGACTCCTCAACGGGGATGCGGTTCGCGTCGCGGAGGCCTGGGGCTTCACGGCGCGACGAACCCTGGTCTGGGTGAAGCGAGGGATCGGGCTGGGCCATGGCTGGCGTCCGGGGCACGAGATTGTCTTGCTTTGCCGCCGCGGGAGTCTTCCATTTGGCGATGTCTCGATCCCGACCGCCTTTGAAGCGAAACGTCCGTACATGAGGTCGGGACGCAGCGGCGGCCGCGACCACTCGGCGAAGCCACACGCCTTTCTCGACTTCGTTGAGCAGGTCAGCCCCGGCCCCTATCTGGAGCTGTTCGCCCGCCGAGCGAGGTTCGGCTGGGACTACTGGGGCGACCAGTCCCTCGGAACCGCCGAGATGCCGGAGCGTGTGGCATGACCGCAAATGGCCAGACAGCCCTCTCTCGGGATGCTGAGCGCAGGCTTCACCGTGACCAGGCGGCGGCGGAAGCCGTGGCTCGACGCAAGCGTTTCTATACGGCTGTGGAGAAGATGAAGGCTGCCGGGTTCACCGACGCTCAATCCCAGTTCGCCGCCATGGCGTATCTGACGATGGCTGCGCTGGGTGGTCCGGCGCCTACGAGGGTGCAGGTTGAGGCGAGGGTGCGGTCGCAGTATCCGTTTCTGTTTGAGGGGGGTTCGTGAGCAAGCTGAAAGGGAAGCCGAAGGTCGTGCTTGCCGCTGTCGTCGCCGCGTGCATCTGGGTCGCGGTCTGGACGCTTGCCGTGATCTCTACCGGGACGAGAGGTCTAGCCGTCATGGCCGTGATCCATGCGGCCCTGCTCTTTTGCTACTGCGTCGCCTACGTGATGGACGGCCTGTTGTGACCCGCTACACGTCGAAGATCATCGCCCGGGCCAGCGAGCATGTTGCGGCTGGCTGGACGGTGGCCCGCACGATCGACCTGCTGGAGAGCGAGTTCGGGTCACGGCCGCACGCAACGACCGTCCGGCTGTGGACTGACGAGAAGTACGCGAAGCGCCACCGGGCTGCGAACCGTGCGCGTAGCCGCCGCAGGTGGCGGGAGACGCATCCGCTCGCCCCGATCCAGCGGACGACGGGGGAGTGGCGGCTCGCCCGGATGCGCCAGCTACGCGACGCTGGCTTGTCGCATGAGGCGATCGGTGTGGTGGCTGGGGTTTGGTGGGGCCAGGAGCTGTCGGGGGACACGGTTGCCCGGAAGCTCAGGCAGAAGCTCACGCGGCGCCGGGGGCCTGTCGGCGGGCTAGCGAGGGCGCGATGAGTGCTTGTCCGGACTCGCTGCCGTTTGCGCTCGACGGGAGCCTCCTCGGCAAGCTGGGAGAGATGACGATCGCGGAAATCCGGCCGTGGTGGAAGGCGATCTGCGAGGCCCACGGGGAGGACGCCGTCTGGATCTACGTCCTGCTCGACGGGGAGAGTAACGCCGTCAAGATCGGCCGGACGACCGACCTGCGCGGAAGGCCGCGCGACCTGCAGACTGGAAACCCGCGGGAGCTCGAGCTCGTCAGCGCCTGGCGCGGCAACGCGAGCCAGGAGCGCGAAATGCACGCCGAGTTCCAGCACCTGCGGATTCGCGGCGAGTGGTTCGCCTGCACCGACGACCTGCTCCGGTACGTCCGGAACCTCAACATCTACGAGCCTCCATCGTGAACGCGACCGTCATCGTCCGCGACGGCTACCTGACGCGCGCCGAGCTCGCGCGCCATCTCTGCGTGAGCGAGAAGACGATCGCCCGCTGGGGGCAGGCGGGGATGCCGTGCGAGCGGTGGGGCCGTAGGCTCCTGCGCTACCGCCTCGACAGGGTAGAGGCATGGCTTTCGAGGAGGGCGGCCTAGTGGCGATCGTCAAGCGAGGCAGGCGGTACGGCGTCGTCGTGTACGAGCACGGACGCCGGCGGTGGGTCGGCACGTTCGGCTCGCACCGCGAGGCCGTCGACGCCGAGGCTCAAGCCGTGGTTGATAGGCAGCCCGACGGCAGCGTGACCGTTGCGGGGTTTGAGGCGACGTGGCTCGAGCGGCACCCGAGGCCGAAGCGCAGCACCGAAGTCCACTACGCCCAGGCGATCAAAGCGTTCGTGGAGCGGTATGGGGCGTCGCGGCTGCGGGACCTGACGCGCTCGGAGATGCGCAAGTGGGCCGTCAACAGCCCGGGCGGCGTCGCGGTGGCTCGGGCGATGCTCGGGGACGCGTACCGCGACGGGCTCATTGCATCGAACCCGCTCGCGGGGATGAGGCTCCCGAGCGCGCGGGGGAGACGCGACCTGCTCGCCCTGACTGAACAGCAGGTGTTCGCGCTCATCGCCGCTGCCGAGAAGACGCACGGCCGCTACGGCGAGCTCGTCTACGGCCCGATGGTGCAGTTCGCCGCCTACACCGGGCTGCGGCCCGGCGAGCTTCACGGCCTCCGTTGGGGCGACGTGGATCTGGCGCGAGAGACCGTGCGCGTGGAGCGCCAGTTCAGCCCGAAGGCCAACACCTTCACGACCCCGAAGAACGGCATGAGCCGCGAGGTCTATCTCACGCCGCTCGCCGCCGAGGCGTTCCGGCGCATCCCAAAGACGACCCTGCGGGAGGTCTTCACGACGAAGAACGGCAAGCACTTCTCCGGCCGCGTGAGCCACTACTACTGGAACCCGGTCCGCAACGCCTACGGCGACCCCGAGCTCGACTTCTATGCGCTCAGGCACTACTTCGGCTCGATGCTCGCCAGGATGGGCGTCAACGCCCCGGAGATCGCCCGGGCGATGGGCCACGTCGACGGCGGCAAGCTCGCCCTCGAACGCTACATCCACATCACCGAGCGGGAATCACGCGAGCGGATCAAGCAGGCGTTCACTGGACGCCCGGCGTTGACGGTCGTTAGCAAAGAGGCCACCGGATGAGTATTCCGCAGCTCGCCCCCGAGACGGTTTCCCTTCGAGGACATCAAGTCGAGCGTGACATGGAGCAGCAACGCCTCCGTGAAACACCCGCTGAGCGACGGGCGTTTCTTTCGCAGCGAGTCACATACTTCGTCCAAGCGGATGGAGGTGGACCCATCAAGATCGGGCGAAGCGTCAGGGGTGCGCTCCAGAAGCGGATTATCGAGCTGCAGGTCGGGAACGCTGAGCGCCTACAGACCCGGTTCATCGCCTATGGCGACTGGGAGCCCACGCTGCACCGAGTCTTCGCCGACCTCAGGCTCAGTGGGGAGTGGTTCAGGCCGCACCCAGACCTCGCCCTACCGATTGGGGCGGTGCCGGAGTCACCCGAGGAGCGCAGCGCCATCCTCCGCAACGAATATGCCCGAGGCTTCAAAGACGGCTACGAGCGCGCTTGGGCCGATGCTGCCGCTGAGCTTCCAGAGCAACTGACGGCGGAGCTCAAGAAGTGGCTGGACTTCCGGGCCGAGGACGCGACCTTCGAAGATCTCGTTAGCAAGAGGCGGCGGTAATTTTGATCCGGCGTCAGCATCTCGTCAGCACGGGGGTCCCGCAGGCCGATAGTCCGGGGCTTTGTAGCCATTCGGGCCCATGTGTGACTGCGAGCGGGCATGCCGCTGTTCCTGCTCACCAGGGCACCTCGCCGTGCCGGTCGGTGAAGGTCCCGGTCGGACCGTCGGCGCCGATGCACGCCATTGCGACAATCGCGTCAGTTCCTTCGCTCACCGTCTGCGGGCCGCTGTTGCTGTTCAGATCGGTCGCGGTGTGACCCGGATCGACGACGTTGATCCTGATCTCCGGATATGCCTTGGCGTACTGGGTCGTGATCATGATCAGCGCCGACTTGGACGAGCAATAGGCCAGGGCGTTGACGTTGAACTCCGTTCGGCGGGGGTTCCTGACGACTGTCTCCGAGCCCAGGCCGCTGGAGACGTTGACGATGACCGGAGCGGCCGAGCGCAGCAGCATCGGGATGAAGGCCTGGGTCACCCGCACGGGCCCGAAGACGTTGGTGTCGTAGGTCTGCTGCATGTCGGCTGCGGTGACCTCCGGAACTGGCGTGCGCACTGCGATGCCGGCGTTGTTGACCAGCACGTCGAGGCCGGTTTCGGATGCGACGGTCGCGGCCGCGGCCGCAACGCTCTCGTCGCTGGTTACGTCGATCGGCACGAACCGCGCGCCGAGCTCCTCGGCCGCGTTCTGGCCGCGCTCCGCGTCGCGGGCGCCGATCCAGACGTCGTGGCCCTCGGCCAGCAGCCTGCGGGCAGCCTCATAGCCGAGGCCCTTGTTTGCTCCGGTGATCAGTGTCGTCGTCATGTGCGCCATCCTGCCCGTCGGTCCGCGGGATGACAAGGGGTCGGGACTTCCTAGGACTGACAGGACCACCTCGGGCGTGCCGGCGGTGCGCCATCATCGGGAGAGGACACGACGGCTACCGCCGGGAGCGCCGTCGGTACAGGCGGTAGCCGATACCGAGGAGGACCACCACACCGGTGATGATCCAGTTGAGCGTGGTTTTGTGGCCGTGTTCTCGCAGGAGCCCAGCCAAGATCAGTAGGAGCATGGACGGGAACCTACCCGGGTGCATAGCGCGATCGTCGCCGACGCGCCGCGGAAAGCAGACGCACGCAGCTCGGGCGCGTGTTACCCGTTGGCGAGTTCGCTGCGGGCGAGGGTGGCGATGTCGGCGCCTGTGTTGGCGTGCCCGTTGATGCCCCATCCGCCTTCGGGCGACTCGGTGATCAGCACCCAGGTGCGCTCGGTGAGTGTCGGGTCGCCGGCCGCCGCCGCCACGATGTCGGTCAGCTCCCTGACGACGCCGAGCTGCTTATCACGATCAAGCACACCCTCCGGCGTGAGTACCTGCACCCGCACGTAGCTGCTGTCGCCGGCGGCGTTGGACAGCGAGTCGGCAGGCAGCTCGTGGATGAACGCGGCGGTGTTCTTCGAGAACAACGCGATCGAGGGGACCTGCTCCCAGCGCATCACGGCGTTGGCGAGATCCTGCGCCAGCGAATGCTTGTCGCTGAACGTCCCGGAGGTCGAGTAAACGTCGATCATCGGCATGACGGTTCTCCAATCTGTAGTTGTGGAGCAATCGCTCCAGAGCGTATCAGAGCAGACACTCCACTATCATCGTCGTGTGCCTCGTCGCGACCGCCACCGCACCGATCTGATCGCCGCGACCGGGCGACTGCTCCGCCGCCAGGGGTATTCGGGCACGAGCGTGAGCGAGTTCCTCGAGGCCGCAGGCGCGGCGAACGGCTCGCTCTACCACCACTTCCCTCGCGGCAAGGAGGAGCTGGCGCATGCTGCGATCGACGCGGCGGCCGATCAGGTCGAGGCTGCCTTGCTCGGCGCGCTCGACGCGAGCGGCGACCCAGTGATCGCGGCGCAGCGATCGATCGACGGCATGATCGCCGCGTTGCAGGCCGACCCGCGCGACGGATGTCCGGTCGCGCCCACAGCGATCGACGCGGCGGGCCTCAGTGAGGAGCTGCGACTGGCTGCAGCCGGCGCGTTCGCCCGCTGGGCGGCCGTGTTCGAGCACGCGCTGCAGCGCAGCCGTGATGCAGACACCGCCGCCGCCCAGGCACGCGTCCTGCTCAGCGCGATCGAGGGCGCGCTGCTGCTCGATCGAACCTCCCACGGGACCTCGCACCTGGAAGCGTTGAGGGACGCTCTGCCTACGTTGCTCGCTGCGCCTGCTGGATGAGCGCGTCGGTTCCAGCAGGTCACGGATCGGAACGGCTCGCCGTCACTCCGTCTCGGCTCGCAGTAACGCCCAGCCCAGCGGTCAACCGCGCGCGGCCGGGCCGCCCATGATCAGGCCGGCCCCCACAACGGGCTCGGTGTCGGGAAGGTCCAGCTGCTCGCCGCACTCGGCGCAAACGACGTGCGCCGCGGTGCGATGTCCGCACGGCTTGTGCAGGAGCTCGACCGGCGGAGCCGGCAGACCGGTCCATTCGTTGCCCCACTGCATCAGCGCCGTGTAGACCGGGAACAGCGCCCTTCCCTTGTCCGTCAGGCGGTACTCGTTGAGCTCACGTGTCGCCTGCCTGGCGTATGGGCGGCGCTCGAGGATGCCGTGTTCGACGAGCAGGTTGAGCTTGTCGGTGAGGATGTTGCGTGCAAGTCCGATGCCTCGCTGGAAGTCCTCGAAGCGTCTGGCGCCGTTGAATGACTGGCGAAGGATCACCCATACCCAGCGCTCGCCGACGATCCCCGACGAGCGGGCTATAGCGCAGTTCTCCTCGAGCAGCTGCGCATGCTTCATGTCGCCACGATAGCGCCGGCGGGTTGCGTTTCGCTACCGGCGCGGCTCATTCGCCGTGGTAGACGGCGTGGCCGGGACCGGACTCCAGGAACGACTTGATGCCCGCCTGTGCGTCGGCGGTGTCGAATAGACCGACGGCCGCGTCCAGCAGGCGCTCGTCGGCGCCGGGGATCCCCGCTCGCACATAGGCGGCGGCGATGTCCTTGATCGCCGCATATGCGAGCGTCGGTCCGGCGGCGAGCTTTTGTGCGAAGCGCTCCGCCTTCTGCTCGAGCTCTGCCGCGGGCAGGACTCGGTCGATGACGCCCCACGCAGCGAACTCCTCTGCCGTGTGGAGTCCGCCGCTGAGCACGATCGAGCGGGCCCTGCCGAGGCCGGCGCGCGCCGCGACACGCTCGATGCCGCCGGCGAGGGGCACGATTCCCAGGCTCGACTCGGGCAGTCCGACGACGGTTCCCTCGGCGGCCCAGATCAGGTCGCAGAAGAGCGCGAGCTCGAAGCCGCCCGCCATGCAGGTGCCGTGCGCCACGGCGAGCGTCGGGAAGGGGAGCGCCTCAATGCGGCTTCCGAGATCCAAGAACGATGCGATCAGGGGACGCATCTCATCGGCGCCGCGGCCGACGAACAGGTCGACTTCGGCACCCGCGCTGAACACCTGCCCGTCTCCTTTGACGACGAGTACCCGCAGGCCCTGCGCCTGTTCGACGCGGTCGATCACAGCGATCAGGTCGGCGATCAGCTCTTCGCCGATCTGATTCATCGGCGGATTGCGCAGCGTGATGGTCCCGAGGCTTCCGTCCTGAGTGAAGGTGACCTTCGGGTCGCTGGCGCTCATCGTCCTACGAACCTCGCCGCGCGGCGCTGCGGATCCGTTCCTGTGTTGTCGGTGCCTTCGCCGCTGCGCCCACGTCGCGTCCTCCTCGTTGTCGTGCCGAGCCGCGATCATAGCCGTTTCCAGTTGCGTTTCGCTATTGCAACGTCCCGTCATGCCCATGACGAGAGGCGTTCGTTGCTGATCCGGTGCGCTGGGCTCGTTGCGAAGTGCTCAGAGTGCGACGGCGAGTCCAGCGCTGGGCCGCGGCCCGGCGACCGGCGTCAGGGCGTTGCCCCGGCGTCTTCGAGATCCGTCGTCTCGACGATCTTCTCGACGACCTCGGCGGCGAGGTCTTCTTCGGTTTGGCGACACTCGACGCTCGCGGCTGCCCACCACGCGCCATGGGAGGCAACGAGCGCCCACAGCGACAGCGCTGAAACGAACGTCACCGATTTCACCCAGCCGGTCAGCAGCGACAGCGGGATCATCGCGACCCACAGCAGCGTCAGCCACCCCTGCGCCCGACGCATGATCATCGGTTGTTCCAGCAGTCCGTTCCAGTGCTTGCGCATCGTGCCTCTCTTATCGGCTCGCTCGGCTGGGTGGCTTGAGCCTAGTGTCCGCGTGAGACGGCTTCGCGCGCTCAGAGAGGGCTGCCTGAGGTGCCGTCAACTCGGCCGGCCCCCCGGCGACGGTGGCCCGTGCTCCTCCGCGCAGCACGAACCACCGTCCACGGATCTCGTCAGGGGATTTTGGTGTTCGCCAGTCCGCAGAAGAGGCTTCCCAGCACGCCTCCGTTCGGTTCTGCGTTGACCGTCAGGTGGACCTGGTTGAGGTCGACCACGAGGCCCAGCAGGTCGAGGTGCAGCGGGCCGAGCACGAGGTTCAGGATCGGGCACGTCGGCCCGACCGCGCTCGTGGTGGCGCGTAGTCCGGCGGTGAAGCTGATCGGGCGAACGGCGCCGGTGCGCCGAATCGCGGCATTCAGGTGACTCACCGCGGCCTGGCGCGCGACTTTCGCCTTGGCGGCGGCAAGCGAGCAGAACAGCGACCCGAGCACCCCTCCGTGCCGTTCTCCGGTGACGGTCAGCACCACCTTGTCCAGGTGCACTTCGAGGCCGAGCAGCTTCAGTTCGAGCGTTTCGAGCGTGAGCGTCAGAATCGTGCACTTGCCCGACCGAGAGGCCGCCAGCGTCACGTTCTTGGTGACGGTCGCGGGCGTCTGCCCGAGCGGCGTCAGCGTGGCCGTGGCGGTGGCGTTTGCTTTCGTGCCGGAAGCCGTCGCGAAAAAGCGCTTCACGTTGACGGCGACCGCGAGCTTGCCCTGGGGCGTGTTGGCTGTCCCCGTGGCCACAACCGATTCGCCCGCCGCCGACGCGAGTCCTGGGGTGAGCAGCGACACCGCTGCCGTTGCGAGCCCTGCGAGCACGATGCGACGCATCGAACCTCCCGTGATGAAGGGTTTGCCGCGGCCTCTCTGCCGCGTGGCGGACCGGACGCCCAGCCGGCTGGGCTGTTACCCCACGGAGCGCATGCGCCAAACCACTCTGCGCGTAAGGGCCACCGGCCCCACTCGGGTTTCTGACTTTCGCCGCAGGGGTAGGTTTCCGGTCAGGGCAAGAAAGCCCTGGGGAATGGCCGGGACTCGCGGCGCTCCCAAGGCGCACAGCCCTCGGGGGAGAGGGTCCATCGGGCGGCCTTGAGTGAGCGACGCACTGTGGCCACACGGCTCCGCGACGCGCCACTACCCCGATGGTGCGTCGCGAGCCCCCTCTCCTGCGCGTGCTCGCTCAGCGACGCCGTCGCGTCACGGGCGTGCCGTTGCGTCACGCGGCTGCGCCCTGGCGTCCATCTCCTGACCGCGCTTCTGGAGGAAGCTGCCGAACGCGCCGGCGAGCATGGCGATGACGGTGATCGCCCACACCTCCATGAAGATGTCCAGGACGCGACCGCCCGCCGAGATCGGATTCTTGAGGTTCGAGGAGACGGTCATCAGCTGCGTGCTCGTCCAGAACACGGCGCTGCCGAGCGTCTTGATTTCGGTTTCCTGTGAGTGGCGCTCGACAAAGAACGCGATCAGGGCACAGACGATGTCGACGCCGAGCGTCGCCACCAGGATCGCGACCAGATGGTCGCGAAGCCGCCTGTGGGTGGCGGTCGCCGCCCTCGCCACGTCGTAGGCCTCGCGGGCAGCGGAGCGAAGCACGCGGTGAGGCATTGGCTCCTAGCGCGTGTTCCGCTTCACGGCACTGCGAGCTTTGCCGACGGCGTTCTTGGCTTTGCCTGCCAGCTCCTCGCCGCCGCCACGGGCTTCCGTGCCGGGGCGTCCGCTCGCTCGCCCGCTCTCGCGCTTGACCCTGCCTTTGATCTCTTTCGCCTTACCCTCGATGCGCTGCGTGCGGTCGCCCACTGGTGACTCCTTTGGTCGTCGTTGACTCGTCCTGCCGGTAATTCACCAAATTACCCGGCCCGTGGAACGGCAAACGAGCGGGTGCCGCGCGAGGTGCGAGCGAGCAACTGCTCGCCGCGGCAGGCGTTTGGCTCGGCGCCCCTGTGGGGTAGGACGTCTTGCAATGGCGGGAACATGGGGCTGAACATCCGAACCAGCGCGGGCGGCGTCAGGCACACGCTCGTCCTCAAGGGCGAGCTCGATGTCGCGTCCGCTCCGGTGCTCGAAAGCGCCTTGATGGACATATGCGCGATCCCGCCCAGCGAGCTCGTCGTCGACATGGGCGGCGTCGAGTTCGTCGACTCCGCGGGCTTCAACGCGATCCTTCGCGCCAGAGCGCTGTGTGAGGAAAACAACTGCGCGTTCTCACTCACTCCCTCGCAACGGCCCGTGCAACGCAGCTTCGAGGGCATGCGCCTGCTCAACAGGCTCCGGTCTCGCAGAGTTCGTCCCCACGCGCATCCTCACTGACCGCAGGGGGCCTCTTGCACGCCGCGCCCGGGGGCCCTCGACGCCCCGTGCGCCAACGGGGCTCTCGACGCCGCGGGTTTCACCCGGCGCCGCTCGGGGCAACTCTGCGAGATGCGCGAAACAACTCAGGATCCCCAGCCCGAGACCCCCGCGGCTCCCCGGGGCCGCGACGAGACGGACTCCAGCCACCCACGCGACGAGCGGAGCGCCCGCCACGCGGGCGAGGAGGCCGGCACCCGCTCACACAGCGCGGCTCACTCGCCGACCGATCTGGCGGCCGGCTCGTGGGGCGGTGTGCTCAAACGGACCGTGTCGGAGTTCCGCCGCGATCAGCTCACCGATCTGGCCGCCGCGCTGACCTACTACGGCGTGCTCGCCGTCTTCCCCGCGCTGACGGCGCTCGTGTCGATGCTCGGAGTCATCGGGCATTCCGCCACGCAGCCCCTGATCGAAAATCTCGGCAAGGTCGCGCCGGGGCCGGCGAGGAGCATCTTCACGAGCGCCATTCAGAACATTCAGAAGGGACAGGGAACCGCGGGCGTCATCTTCGTCGTGTCGCTCGCCGTGGCGCTGTGGTCGGCATCCGGGTACGTCGCGGCGTTCATGCGCGCATCCAACCGGATCTACGACATCGAAGAGGGACGTCCGATCTGGAAGACCGTGCCGGTGCGGCTGGGGATCACCGTCGTGATGGTGCTGCTGCTCGCGCTGAGCGCTGCCGCCGTCGTGCTGACCGGCGGTTTCGCCAAGCAGGTGGGCGGGCTGGTCGGCGTCGGCTCGAGCGCGGTGCAGGTCTGGGACATCGCCAAGTGGCCGGTCCTCGTCGTCGTCGTGAGCCTGATGTTCACGCTCCTCTACTGGGCCGCTCCCAACGTCAAGCACCCCGGCCTGCGCTGGCTCAGTCCCGGGGGCCTCGTCGCGGTCGTCGTGTGGGTGATCGCCTCGGGCGCGTTTGCGCTGTACGTGGCCAACTTCGCCTCCTACAACAAGACCTATGGCTCGCTCGCGGCGGTCGTGGCGTTCCTGGTGTGGCTGTGGATCTCGAACATCGCCGTGCTGCTCGGCGCCGAGCTCAACGCCGAGCTCGAGCGCGGGCGGCTGCTCGAGGCGGGACAGCCCGCCGACAGAGAGCCGTTCCTGCAGCCGCGTGACACCCGCAAGCTGAGCAAGGAGCCGCGCCAGCCGTGAGCAAGGTCATCTTCATTCCGATCAGCGTCATCGGCGGCATCCTCGCGGGGATCGTCGGGCGCAAGACCTTCGAAGGGCTGTGGCACGTCGTCGACGAGCAGGAGGCGCCGGACCCGAAGCATCGCGACGTCGCGTGGGGCAAGCTGATTGCGGCGCTGCTGCTCGAGGGCGCGATCTTTCGCGCCGTGCGCGGCGTCTTCGACCACGCCGCGCGCGGCGCCTTCACCAAGCTGACCGGAAGCTGGCCCGGCGACGAGGAGCCCTCGAACTCGTCTGCTTGATCTCGATCGCCTGCTCAGCTTGCGGCGCGGGCGCGGCGCAGGCGACTGGCAGCACCCTGATGCATCCGCTCCAGTTCGCGCAGGCGTGAGTCGCTCGTCGGCCGCGGCCCGTAGGTCTTGGCGCGATAGAGGTCGTAGCGCTCGCGGTGATAGCGCGCTTCAGCCTCCAGCTCCTCGAGTCGACCGCGGGCGACCGGTTTGATCACGACGGCGGGCTCGTCCAGGTCGGAAACCGCGCCAATCAGCGGCTCGTCGCGTGCGTCTTGGGGCATATCTACCTCCTCGCGGCGCCGGCAGGCAATGTGCGGCGTCCTCTCCGAGGCTACCACTGCGCGGCGCCTGCGGCCCGCGATCGCCGATCGTGAGACAAGCGCGAGGAGCCGCTCGCCGAGCTCTCAGGCGTATCGCGCGGAATGACGGCTGCGCGCAGGCCGCGCTGCGCGGCGTCAAGTGCTCGGCGCGATCGGCCGATGATTAGGCGTGGAGTCAGAGCAGCCCACCACCTCCGAGGAGGACAGCGCGTACGCCGAGCCGCCCGCTCCGGCGGCGCTGCGCGAGCTGCCCGAGGCGCTGGTCTGCGTGTTCGATCGCGAGCTGCGCTTCATGCTCACGGCCGGCCAGGCGCTCGCGCGGATGGAAGACCCCGCCAGCTGGCGCGCCGGAGCACCCCTCGCCGGGGCCTTCCCGGCCGATGTCTGGGCGCAGGCCGAGCCCCTGTTCCGCTCCGCCCTCAACGGCGAGACGCGCTCCCGCGAGATCTGGACGGCCGGCGAGCAGCACTGCGTGATGCTCGATGCAGGCCCTCTGCACGACGTCGGCCCCGAGGGCACGAGCGCTCCCGGCGCTCTCACCGGCGGCGTGGCGATCCTGCTCGACATCACCACCCGCCGGCAGGCCGGCCTGCTGGCTCGCCAGCCCTACGACGGCTTTGAGGAGGTCTTCGAACAGGCGCCCGTCGGTACCGGCCTGCTCGACCGCGACGGGCGCTGGCTGCTCGTCAATCGCGCCCTCTGCGAGATCAGCGGCTACACCCCCGACGAGCTGACCGGCAAGCGCTTCGACGGCATCCTCCACCCCGATGACGTCTACAACCACCGCGATCGCCAGCTCGAACTCGACGCGGGTGCGATCGCCGCCTACCAGGTCGAGAAGCGCTACTTCGACGCCGCCGGCGAGACGGTCGCGGCGATCGTCTCGGTGTCGCTCGTGCGCGACAGCGAGGGCGAGCCGCTGCACTACGTCGTCCAGCTGCAGGACATCTCCGAGCGCAGGGAGCTCGAGGAGCAGCTGCGCAACCTCGCCGACCACGACGCGCTCACCGGGCTGCGCAACCGCCGCTTGTTCGAGCACGACCTCAAGCTGCAGGTCGCCCGCGCCCGCCGCTACGGCGAGGTCGCCGGGCTGATGCTGCTCGACCTCGACGCGTTCGGCGAGGTCAACGATCGCTACGGCCCGGATGTGGGGGATGAGGTGCTGCGGACGGTCGCGCGCGCGCTCACCCGGCGGTTGCGCGAAACCGACCTCGTGGCGCGACTTGGAAGCGACCACTTCGCGGTGCTGTTGCCGCACATCGACGACGACGGCCTGGCCGTGGTCGCCGACGGCCTCGCCCGCGTGATCCCCGCCTGCACGATCGAGGCCGGAGGAACGGTGGTGCACCCGAGCGCCAGCATCGGCTTCTCGCTGATCGAACCGCGCGGCGGCAGCGCCCGCCAGGCGATGGCCGCCGCCGAGCGCGCGATGTTCGCCGTCAAGCACAGCAAGCCGCGCTTCGACTAGGCCGCGCGGCTGCCCCGCGCGCCCTCCGACCCGGCGAATACGCTCAACGAATGCAGCCAAACGAGCGGCTCGCGGTGATCGACCTCGGATCCAACTCGTTTCGCCTCGTCGTGTTCATGGCCGGGGACGGCTGGTGGAAGCGCACCGACGAGATCCACGAGCCGGTGCGCATCGGCGAGGGGATGTTGCGCAGCGGGCGCCTGGAGGAGGAGCCGATGCGCCGCGCGATCGCCACGCTCGACGTCTTCGCCCATTTCTGTCGTGCGAGCGGCCTCGACGCGGGCTCGGTCGATGCCGTCGCCACCAGCGCGATCCGCGACGCCGACAACGCCGAGGACTTTCTCGCGCGGGCGCGCGAGCGCTTCGGCCTGCCGATCCGGGTTCTCAGCCGCGAGTCCGAGGCTCGTTACGGCTATCTCGCGGCGGTCAATTCAACGACGATCAGCGACGGCTGCGTGCTCGATCTCGGCGGCGGCTCGATGCAGCTCGTGCGCGTCGCCGGACGGCTGGCGCGCGAGCTGGGCTCGTGGCGCCTGGGCACGGTGCTGATGAGCGAGCGGTTCCTGCCGGCGAACGGTCCCGCCAAGCGCCGCCAGCTGGAGGAGCTGCGCGATCACGTGGCCACCGAGCTCGCGCAGGCAGCGTGGCTGACCGACGCCGCCGGCGGCCGCCTGGTCGGGATCGGCGGCACCGTCCGCAACCTCGCCGCCGCGGCGCAGCGGGCCGCCGGGCTGCCCTCCAACGGCGTGCAGGGGATGCTGATCGGGGCTGAGCCGCTCGATCAGCTCGTCGAGCGCCTCGCGGAGCTGCCGGCGTCCGAGCGCGCGAACGTGCCCGGGATCAAGCCCGCGCGTGCCGATCTGATCCTCGCGGGGGCGCTCGTCGTGCAGGGCGTGCTGCGCGCCGGTGGCTTCGAGGCACTCGAAACGAGCGAGGCCGGCCTGCGCGAGGGGGTTTTCTTCGAGCGCCTGCTGGCTGACAGGGACCGCCCGCTGTTTGCGGACGTCCGGCGCACCAGCGTTCTGAACATGGCCAGGCAGTATCGCGTCGACGTCGAGCACACCGAGCACGTCGCGATGCTCGCCCTCGGCATGTTCGACGATCTCGCGCGACTCGGCCTGCATGCGGGCGACGAGCGCGAGCGCGAGCTGCTGTGGGCCGCGTGCATGCTCCACGACATCGGCATGTCGATCGACTACGACGACCATCACAAGCACTCGCGCTACCTGATACTCAACGGCGGGCTGCCCGGCTTCTCCCCGGTCGAGACGGCGATCATCGCCCAGGCGGCGCGCTATCACCGCAAGGGGATGCCCGCGTCAGGGCCGCTCGGTGCCCTGTTCGGCGAGGGCGACGCAGAGCGACTCGATCGGCTGGCGGTGCTGCTGCGCCTGGCCGAGGACCTCGAGCGCTCGCGTGACCAGCTCGTTCGCCGTACGAGCCTCGCGCTCGACGACGGAACCGTCGAGCTGCGCCTGATCGCCGACGGCGAGTCCGCGGTGCCGCGCTGGGCGGCAGGCCGCGAGCGCGACCTGTTCGCGCGCGCCTTTCACCGCGACCTGTCCGTCGCCGCCTGAGCTCAGGCGGCGAGCTGGCGCTGGCGTCCGGCGCAGTCGAACAACGTCAGGCCGAAGGGGTAGCCGACGGGGCTCTTCCAGACGGAGGGCGCGACCTGGCGACAGGCGCGCAGGACAGCCTTCGTGGCGAGGTTGCCGCCGCGGGTCGAGTACTCGCCGCCGAGCAGCACCCAGCGGGCTTCGCCGCGTGCCACGTAGCGCCCCAGCTGCTCGCCGGTGACCGCCTGGTCGGTGCCGCTGTAGCCGCCCAGCGCGCCGGCATTCAGTCCCATCAGCATCATCGGGGCGGCGGTGTCGGAGGCGACCGTCAACAGCTCCCAGCGCGTTCCCGGCCGGTGGCCGGCGACGTAGGAGAGCAGCGCCTTGTCGATCGCGAGGTCGCGTTCGTTGACGCCGTAGCCGTTGGTTGAGCCCGCGGCCTGTGTCGGGCCGGCGGCCGGGAAGGTCCCCTCGACGGGCGCCAGCCAGGTCGTTGCGGAATAGGCGGTCGGGAGGACGAGCAGAAGCACGAACAGCAGCGAAATCGCCGGCAGCGCGAGCGCGCGCAGGGCCACGAGCGCGCCGAGCAGAACGACTGCGCCGATCACGAGGACGGGGACGAACCACAGCATGTAGTGCTCGCGGTGGGCGAGCACCGACTGCGCGGCCACCGTCGCGGTGACGGCCAGGCCGACGAGCGCGAGCGCCCACAGACGGTGCGGGCCGCGCGCCAGGCGCAGGAACGCGACAGCGCCAGCTCCCGCCATCGCGCCGGTGCCGGGGCCGAGCGCGGATACGTAGTAGGGGTGCACGATTCCCTTCGAGGCGCTGAGCACGACGGCCTCGACGAGGAACCAGCCGCCGAGCACGAGCGCGGTCGCCAGGCGCGGGTCGCGCCGCCCGGGCGCGCGCGCGGGCGCGTGCTCATCCTCGGAGTCGCGTGCCGGCCGGCGCTCGAGCAGGCCCAGCAGCGCCACGCCGAGCAGACCGAAGAGCGCAAACGGCAGCAGCCACGCTGCCTGGTCGCCGAGGCCGACGCCGAACAGGCGCAGCGGACCCGGCGGACCGCCGAAGGGGATCGGATTGATGTCCCTGCCGTTCGCTGCCTTCGCGTGGCTGCTCACGCCGCTCGCGATCTTCGAGCCGGCGCTGGACGGGCGATGCGTGCTCGCGTGGTGCTTCAGGGGCACGCGCGCGCCGGGCTTCACGACGGTCGTGTGGGGCCCGCCGGATTGCCCTTCGACGCGCCCGACGCCGTTGTATTCGATCGCCAGGCCGATCTCGGTGTTGTTGGTCGAGCTGCCGACGTACGGGCGCTTGGAGGCCGGGGTCGCTTCGACCGCGGCGATCCAGGCAAACGAGACGGCGGCCGTCAGCACGCCAGCGAGCGCGAGCTGCACGGCGCGACGGCGCACGGAGCCGGGCGCGCAGACCGCGTAGCCGGCGGCGATCCCGGGCACGACGAGGTAGGCGGCGAGCGTCTTTGTGTTGAACGCCAGCCCGACGAGCGCAGCGCTCGCGAGCAGCGATCGCCAGTGGCCGCTTTCGCACGCGCGCAGCGCGGCTCCGCAGGCGAGCACGAGCAGCAGGATCAGCAGCGCATCAACGCCGTTCTCGCGCGAGACGGCGACGAACGAGGGGAACACCGCGAGGCCGAGCCCGCCCGCGAACGCCGCCAGCGTGCCGAGGCGGCGTGCGAGGATCAGATACAGCGCGGCGACCGCCAGGATCCCCATGATCGCCTCCGGCAGAAGCAGGCTGAGCGGGGTGAAGCCGAACAGCTTCGCGCTCGCAGCCTGCAGCCACAGCGCCAGCGGCGGCTTATCGATCGAGATCAGCCCGCCGGGGTCGAACGATACGAAGAAGAAGTTGTGCAGCGACCGCAGCATCGACCTGACGCCCGCCGCGTAGAACACGTTCCCGTAGCCGTTCTGCGCGAGGCGGTTGGTGTTGAGGACGGCCGACAGCGCGACGACGGCCACGAAGCCGGCGGTGCGCGCCAGCGGAATGCTCGCCAGCAGGCGCGTGCCGCGCCCCCCGAGGCCCCCGAGCGGGTGGCGGGCCTCGCCCTGTGCCGGCGGTGCGCTGGGCGCGTCGGCGGCCTGCCCCAGCGAGCTCATTGGCGCCGCGAGCCGCTCATGCCGGCAGCGCCGTGAGCAGGCGGTCGAGGTCCGACTCGTCGTTCCAGGCGCCGACCGACGCCCGCAGCCAGGGTCGCCCGGGAATGTCGCGCAGGATCACGCCAGTGCCGGCCAGCAGCGTGCGCTCGGCTTCGGGATCGGGGCTGGCGAACGACACGAGCGTGCTCGGCCCGCGCGGAGCAACCGCGCGTCCGCGCTCGGCGAGCCGCTCCGCGAGCGTCGCCGCGAGCGCGACCGCGCGTTCGTGCAGCGCCCGCCAGCCAAAGTCGCCCAGGAGCGCCACCGAGGCGAGCGCCGCGGCGAGCGTCTCGGCGTTGAGGGAGAGCGTGTCCACCCGCCGCGCGTCCTCGTGCAGGCGCGCCTGCAGGCCGGCGCCCGGATCGGCGAGGTTGCGGTAGCCGCGGCGCGAGACGGCAAGTCGCTCGAGCAGCCCCGGGGCGAGGTACAGCATGCCCGTGCCGTCGGGACCGCACAGCCACTTCTGCCCGGCGCCCGCGTAGGCGTCGCAGCCGAGCGCGCGCACGTCAACCTCGACGGCGCCCACGCCCTGCGCGCCGTCGAGCAGCACTGGCACGTCGACGTCGGCGAGCTCGGCGGGGGCGAAGCTGCCGCTCATCCAGCCGACGTGCGAGCAGGCGACGAGCGCGGTGCGCGGTCCGAGCGCCTCGGCGAGCTGCGCCAGGGGCGCCTCGCGGATCTCCACGCCGTTCAGCTCGCGCGCCGCGACCAGTGCTCCGAGCAAGCCCGGATGCTCCTCGTCGCTCGTGAGGATCTCGCTGCCGGGCTCGAGGTCGAGGCCGCCGATCGTCAGCGCGATGCCCTCGGTCGTGCATGTCGTCAGCGCAACCTCCTGCGCGTCACAGGCGAGCACCCCCGCGTACTGCTCGCGCAGCGCCCCGATCAGCTCGCCGAGGCGTTCGGAGTGCGCCTTCGCGCGTCCCTCGTTCAGCTCGCGCTCGAGCTCGGCGCGCGCCGCCTGCGCCGCGGCGGCCGGAAGCGGCCCGTCGGTGCCGGCGTTGAGGTAGGCAAGGCCGGTCGTGACGGGGAACTCGGCGCGAAGTTCGGGAGCGTCCACGACGGCCGAGAATATCCGCCGCGACGGGCGCCGCGGCCCGCTCGCGCTATGAGAAAACGGCTATAAGACGTGCGGGTACCCTCACAGAGGTGCCGCGCGTGGGCCCCACGGGGGCCACGCGACGGCCGCGCGCAGGGTTGACGACGAGCGGGAGGGAGCAGCGGCGATGTCCACGGCAGCGCAGGAGCAGCCCCTGTGGACGCCATCGCCCGAGCTGCGCGAGAGCAGCGAGCTCGCCCGCTTCATGAGCTGGGCCGCCGAGCGCCACGGCCGCGCCTTCGCCGGCTACGAGGATCTCTGGCGCTGGTCGGTGGAGGAGCTCGAGCAATTCTGGGCGGACGTGTGGGAGTTCTGCGGCGTGCGGGCGTCGAAGTCATACGAACGCGTGCTTTCCTCGCGCGCGATGCCGGGGACGAGCTGGTTCGAGGGAGCTGAGCTCAACTACGCGGAGAACCTGTTGAGCGGACGCGGCGGGCGCGAGCTCGACGCGATCGCCGTGCTGCACAGCTCCGAGCTGCGGCCGCTGCGCGAGATCACGCGCGGCGAGCTCGGCGCCTGCGTGGCCGAGGCGGCGGGGGGGCTGCGCGCGCTCGGCGTGACGCGCGGCGATCGCGTGGTCGCCTACATGCCGAACATCGCCGAGACGCTGATCGCGTTCCTGGCGAGCGCCTCGATCGGTGCGATCTGGTCGAGCGCCGCACCCGAGTTCGGCGCGCGCAGCGTGATCGACCGCTTCGCTCAGATCGAGCCGAAGGTCCTGCTGGCCGTCGACGGCTACCGCCACGGCGGCAAGGACTTCGACCGCAGCGAGCACGTGCGCGCGATCGTTGCAGAGCTGCCGACCGTCGAGCACACCGTCGTGCTGCCCTACCTCGACGCCGGCGCCGACCCGGAGGCGAGCGTCGCCGGAGCGCTCGGCTGGGAGGATCTGCTCGAGCGCGGACGCGGCGCCGCGCCCGACTTCGAGCAGGTTCCCTTCGCGCACCCACTGTGGGTGCTGTACTCCTCGGGCACGACGGGGCTGCCGAAGGCGATCGTGCAGAGCCACGGCGGCATCCTGGTCGAGCAGCTGAAGAAGCGCATGCACCTCGAACTGCGCGCCGGGGACCGCATGTTCTGGTTCACGACGACCGGCTGGATGATGTGGAACTTCCTCGTCGGCGCGCTGCACAGCGATGCGGCGATCGTGCTCTACGACGGCAGCCCCGCGCATCCCGACCTCGGCGCGCTGTGGTCGCTGGCCGAGCGGGCGGGGATCACCTGCATGGGCGTCAGCGCGGGCCTGCTCGCGAGCATGGAGAAGGCCGGCGTGCGGCCCGCCGCCGAACACGAGCTGGGGGCGTTGCGTGCGATCGGCTCGACGGGCTCGCCGCTGGCCCCGGAGAGCTTCCGCTGGGTCCACCGCGAGGTCGGCGCGGACATCTGGCTGTTCTCGACCAGCGGCGGCACCGATGTCTGCACCGCCTTCGTCGGCGGCTGCCCGCTGCTGCCCGTCTACGAAGGCGAGCTGCAGGCGCGGATGCTCGGCTGTGCGGTCGCGGCCTGGGACGAGCGGGGCCGCAGCGTCGTCGATCAGGTCGGCGAGCTCGTGATCACCGAGCCGATGCCCTCGATGCCGCTGTATTTCTGGAACGACGCCGACGGGGAGCGCCTGCGCGAGAGCTACTTCGCGATGTTCCCCGGCGTCTGGCGCCACGGCGACTGGATCCGCATCACCCCGCGCGGCGGCGCCGTGATCTACGGGCGCTCGGACTCGACGATCAACCGCCAGGGCGTGCGCATGGGCACGAGCGAGATCTACCGCGCGGCCGGTGCCGTCGAGGGGGTCCTCGATGCGCTCGTGGTCGATGTCCCAAAGGCCGGCGGCGAGCTCTCGATGCTCCTGTTCGTCGCGTTGCGCGAGGGTGTCGAGCTCGACGACGAGCTGATCGCCCAGATCAAGCGTCGCATCCGCGAGGACTGCTCGCCGCGGCACGTTCCCAACGAGGTCCGCCAGATCGCCGAGGTTCCGCGCACGCTCTCCGGCAAGGTCCTCGAGGTGCCCGTCAAGCGCATCCTGATGGGCGCTGCGCCCGAGCAGGCCGCGAGCGTCGACTCGCTCGCCAACCCCGCCTCGCTCGACTACTTCGTCGAGCTCGCCAAGGAGCTGCAGGCCTAGAGCCCCATCGAGCGCCCAACGATCTCCTTCATGATCTCGTTGGCGCCGCCGTAGATGCGGGTCACGCGGGCGTCGGCGAAGGCGCGGGCGATCGGGTACTCGAGCATGTACCCGTAGCCGCCGAACAGCTGCAGGCAGCGGTCCACGACACGGCCCTGCAGCTCCGTGCACCACCACTTCGCGCTCGCCGCATCCTCGGCGGTCAGCTCGCCGTCGTTGAGCGCCTCGGTGCAGCGGTCGATGTAGACGCGCGCGATGTCGACTTCGCTGCGCAGCTCGGCGAGCGTGAAACGGCTGTTCTGGAACGAGCCGATGGTCTGGCCGAAGGCCTTGCGCTCGCGCACGTATGCGAGCGTCCAGCCGAGCGCCGCCTCCGCCGCGGCGACCGCGGAGGCGGCGATCGAGAGGCGCTCCTGCGGCAGGTTGGAGACGAGGTAGACGAACCCACGGCCCTCCTCGCCGAGCAGGTTCTCGACGGGCACGCCGACGTCGACGAAGGACAGCTCTGCGGTGTCCTGGGAGTGCTGGCCGATCTTCTCGAGATTGCGCCCCCGCTCGAAGCCCGCCATGCCCCGCTCGAGCATCAACAGGCTGATGCCGCGGTGGCGCTCGCCGGGGTCCGTCTTGACCGCCGTGATCAGGAGGTCGGCGTTGATGCCGTTGGTGATGAAGGTCTTGGTCCCGTTGACGATGTAGCGCTCGCCCTCGCGCCGGGCCGTGGTGGCGATCGCCGCGAGGTCCGAGCCGGTGCCCGGCTCGGTCATCGCGAGCGCCGTGATCAGCTCGCCCGAGGCGACACCCGGCAGCCAGCGCTCGCGCTGCTCCTCGTTGCAGTAGGAGAGCAGGTAGGGCAGGCAGATGTCGTTCTGCAGCGTGATCCCGAGCCCGAAGCCGCTGACGGCCGCTCGCTGGGTCTCCTCGCCGATCACGAGGTTGAAGCGGAAGTCCTCGGCGCCGACTCCGCCGTAGCGCTCCTCCGCGGCCATCGCGAGGAAGCCGCCCGCGCCCGCCCGCGCGAAGACCTCGCGCGGGATCAGCCCGTCGCGCTCCCACTCGCCATAGCGGCCTTCCTCGCCGATGACCTCGCGCTCGAGGAACGTGCGGAAGCTCGCGCGGAAGTCTTCGTGGTCGTCCTCGTACAGGCGGCGCCTCATCCGCCCGAGCCTACCGCGGCCTCCTCGGCGCGGTAGGCGGGCTTGGCCAGCAGCAGCTGCACGTTCTGGATGCGCCGCTCGCGAAAGCCGCCCTCGCAGTAGCTCAGGTACAGCTCCCACAGGCGCCGGAAGCGCTCGTCGTAGCCGAGCTCGGTGAGGTGCTCGGTGGCCGCCAGGAAGCGCTCGCGCCAGCGTTCCAGCGTGGTTGCGTAGTGCGAGGTGATGTCCTCCAGATGAACCTGGCGCAGGTCGGTGGCGCGCGCGAGCGAGCGCGCGATCACCTCCATCGAGGGCAGGCATCCGCCCGGAAAGATGTAGGTGTTGATGAAGCTGCGCCCGCCCTTCTCGACCTCGTAGGCGCGGTCGTCGATCGTGATCGCCTGCAGCAGCATCGCGCCGTCGGGCGCGAGCAATCGCGAGCAGCGCCTGAAGAACATCTCGAAGTACTCCCAGCCGACGGCCTCGATCATCTCGATCGACACGAGCTTGTCGTAGGTGCCGCTGAGTTCGCGGTAGTCCTCGAGCAGCACCGTCACGCGGTCCTCGAGGCCGGCCGCACGCACGCGTGCGCACGCATACGCGTGCTGCTCGCCGGAGATCGTCGTGGTCGTGACGCGGCAGCCGTAGCGGGCGGCGGCGTGCACGGCAAAGCCGCCCCAGCCGCTGCCGATCTCGAGCACGTGATCCTCGGGGCCCAGCGCGAGCTTGGCGCAGACGCGCTCGAGCTTTGCGATCGAGGCCTCTTCCAAGCTCGTATCGGGCGCGTCGAAGACGGCGCAGGAGTACATCATCGTGCGGTCCAGGAACAGGGCAAAGAGCTCGTTGCCGAGGTCGTAGTGCGCCGCGATCCGCCTGCGCGCGCGCCGCGGCGTGTTGCGCGCGAGCCAGCGCAGCCAGCGCTGGACGGGGATCAGTACCGGTGCCAGGCGCCGGCGCAGCGCGTCCAGGCGGCCGACGTTGAGCGCCGCGATGCGCGTCAGTGCGACGAGCTCGTCGCACTCCCACAGCCCCTGCATGTAGGACTCGCACAGCCCGACGCTCCCGCGCAGCAGCATCGGATAGAAGCGCGGCGCGCGGACACGCACGACGGCGCGCAGCTCGCGCCCGGGCACGAGGCTGCCGAGCTCGACGCGCTCGCCGCCCTCGACGATCTCGAGCACGCCGCCGCTGAGGCCCGCGAGCATGCGCAGGACGATGCGACGGGCGAGACGGTCGCGGCGGCGCCCGAACCAGCCGGCTGCGGGGAGCTGCAGGGTGGCGGGCGCCGCCGCGGTCATCTCCTGCGAGCTCACGCCGACAGCGCTCGCTCGCGGGGGTGGGGGAACCAGCGCGCGCCGCGCAGCCGCAGGCGCAGCGCGCGGGCGTAGATGCGCGCCACGATGCGCGCCGTCAGGAGCGGGTAGCGAACGAGCACGCGGCGCAGCGCGCGGGCGTCCAGCTCGCGACGGCTGAGCGCGAGCGTCGCGTCGAACGCGCTCGCGCCGAGGCTGTGCTCCTCACCGGCGCGGCGCGAGGCGATGTGCACCGCCAGCCGCTCGCCCGGCTCGCTGATCTGCCACTCGTAGACGTGGTCCATGCCCATCAGGGGGGAGACGTGCAGCTGCTTGGCGAAGGTCGCGCTCAGCAGGCGGGTGCTGCCGTGGTCGGCCGTGGCGCCGGCGCCCATCACGTAGCTGTGACGCTCGCCCCAGGGCGTGTTGGTGACCTCGGCGACGACCGCCTGGACGCGCTCGCCGGCCCGGTCGAAGCAGTAGTAGAAGCTGACCGGGTTGAAGCAGTAGCCGAAATAGCGCAGGTGCGTGAGCAGGCGAATCGGCCCCTCGGCGGGCAGCCCCGTGCGCTCGAGCACGAGCGCACGGACTGCGTCGGCGAGCGCCACCGACGGATCGCCGAGGTAGTCGCGGCGGCGAAACCACGCGAGCGCCGGTCGCCGCGCCGACCACAGCCAGCGTCCGTCGAACAGCTCGGGGAGCTCGTCGAGGTCGAGGTAGGCCATGAACAGCGGGTAGCTGAAGTCGTCGCCGACCTCCATGCGGCGGCGGTGGCGCACAGCGCCCTCATACAGGCAGCTGTTCACAGCGTCACCCCGAATGGCTCGCACGCGCGCAGTGCGCTGCGCACGCCGTCCTCGTGAAAACCCCAGCCCCAGTAGGCGCCGCAGTAGTGCGTGCGCGAGTGCAACCCGCTGATCGCGGCGTGGGCGCTCTGCGCGCTGACGCCCGCCCGCGTGAACACCGGATGGGCGTAGGAGATCGTGCGGATGATCTTCTCGGGGTCGATCGCCTCGGTGTGGTTGAGCGTCACGCAGAAGTCGCGGTCGGCCCGCAGGCTCTGCAGGTGATTCATGTAGTAGGTGACCGTGCTCAGCGGCTTCGGCTCCGCCAGCAGGTGGAAGTTCCATGCCGCGCGCGCGGCGCGCCGGCGGGGCAGCAGCCGGCTGTCGGTGTGCAGCACCGCCTCGTTGTGCTGGTAGGGGATCGCGCCGAGCAGCTCGCGCTCCGCGGGCGAGGGGTCCGCGAGCAGTGCAAGCGCCTGGTCGGAGTGCACAGCGAGGACGACCTGCTCGTAGTGCTCGGGCTCGCAGCCCGCCGCGGTCACCGCGACGCCGTCGCTCGCGCGGGAGATGCGCCGCACGGGGGCGTTGAGCCTGATGCGCTCGCGAAACGGCGCCGTCAGGGCATCGACGTAGCGCGCCGAGCCGCCCGTGACCGTCGACCAGCGCGGGCGGTCGCGGAAGCCGAGCATGCCGTGGTTGGCGAAGAACTCCGCGAGGAAGCGCACGGGGAAGCCACCGATCTCGCGCGGGTCGCTGGACCACACGGCGGAGACCTGGGGCACGAGCAGACGCTCGACGAACATGCGCGAGAAGCGGTGGCGCGCGAGGAACTCGCCGAGCGATTCGCCGCTCGCGTGGGGCTCCCGCAGGGTCTGGCGGAGCTTGCGGTTGAAGCGCAGCAGGTCGAGCACCATGCCCTGGAACTGCGCGCTGAGCAAGTTGCGGGGCTGGCAGTACAGGCCGCGGGGCGTGCCGGAGTACTCGAAGTCCCGATCCGCGGCCTTGACCGAGAAGCTCATGTGCGTCGGCTGCCTGGCGATCCCGAGGGCGTCGAGCAGGCGCGTGAAGCTCGGGTAGTTGCGGTCGTTCATCACGATGAAGCCGGTGTCGATCTGGTGAGTCGCGTGCTCTGTGTCTACCCGGATCGTGTTCGTGTGCCCGCCCGCGTAGGAGCCCGCCTCGTAGAGGACGACCTCGTGCTCTCGATGCAGGAGGTGGGCCGCCACCAGCCCGGAGACCCCGGCCCCGACGATCGCGATTCTCATGATTGTGCGCTCATGCTGTGGAGGTTCATACGCAGCAGCGCCGACAGCGGATCATCGGCGGCGGGGAGGAGTGCGAGGCGCCGTTGTCGAACAGAACCGCCGATGAAGCGCGCCGCGACCAAGATCCCGGAGGCTCCGAGCACCCCCGCCGGGGCCAGCGGCAGGACGCGGCCCGGCGCGAGCGTCGCCGCGGGCGCAGCCGTGAGCACGCCGTCGGGCACCCGATCGCGCACGCCCCCGCGGGTTCAGCCCGGCGGACAGACCCAGGCAGGCGAGCACCAGAGCCTGTCCAAGTACATCCAGGCGCGCTTCGAGGAGTGCTCGCGCTCGCAGAAGGACGTCGCCCAGTACATCGTCGACCATCTCGACGAGGCCGCCTTCCAGACCGCGGAGGAGCTGGCGCGTCGCGCCAACACCTCCAGCTCGACCGTCGTGCGCTTCTCCCAGGCGCTCGGCTTCGAGGGCTTCCCCGAGCTGCAGGCGGCCGCACGCGAGGAATACCGCCGCCTCAACGCGAAGGCCGCCAAGGACGCCCCCTCGGCCGCGTCGACGCCACTGTTCTCGCTCGACCAGAACGAGTTCGAGGCGGCGCTCGCCGCCGATCATTTGAACGTCGAGGAGACTGCCAGGAAGGTCTCACGACGATCGGTGGAGGCGCTGATCGAGGCGATCGTCGGCGCCGAGAAGGTGCTCGTGGCGGGCACCGACCAGATGGCTTTCTTCGCCAGCTACCTGCGCCACCTGCTGATGCTGCTCGACCTGCGCGTCGATGTCGTCGCCAGCCCCTCCCAGGAGGCGCTCAGCCGCCTCGGCCGGATCGACCCAGGCACGCTCGTCATCGGCCTGTCGGCAGGGCGCCCGCACCCGCTGGTCGTGCGCGCGATGAAGCTCGCGCGCCACCGCCAGGCGCACACCGCGGCGATCACCGACGCGACCCTCTCGGAGGTCGCCAAGCTCGCGCAGATCAAGCTCTACTACTCCTCCAACAGCCCCGCCTACGTGCGCTCGCACGCGGCGCTGCTGAGCGTCATCCAGGCGATCGCCTACGGCGTCTACGCGCAGGACACCGCGCAGTACGACGACCGCATCCGGGCCTTCCGGCTGAAGTAGCGCTCGGCCGCGCAGCTGATCGCCGTGTCCGGCGCTTCGCGGTGGACGAGCCGCCGTGCTCGGGCTTCGCTAGGCCGGACGGTCGCGGATAAACTAGTGGACATGCGCGACGAGGCGACATTCCGCGTCAAGACGGGCTTGGCGGAGATGCTCAAGGGCGGCGTGATCATGGACGTCGTCACTGCTGAGCAGGCGAAGACCGCCGAGGACGCGGGCGCCGCGGCGGTGATGGCGCTGGAGCGCGTGCCCGCCGACATCCGCCGCGACGGCGGCGTGGCGCGGATGTCGGACCCGGAGATGATCGCCGGCATCCAGCGGGCGGTCAGCATCCCGGTGATGGCCAAGGCGCGGATCGGTCACTTCATGGAGGCGCGGGTGCTGGCGGCCCTCGAGGTCGACTACGTCGACGAGTCCGAGGTGCTCACGCCGGCCGACGAGCGCAACCACATCGACAAGTGGGACTTCAAGGTGCCGTTCGTGTGCGGCGCCACGAACCTCGGCGAGGCGCTCAGGCGCATCGGAGAGGGCGCAGCGATGATCCGCTCGAAGGGCGAGGCCGGCACCGGCGACATCGTCGAGGCGGTCCGCCACATGCGCCAGATCACGGGCGAAATCCGCCGGCTGACGACGCTCGGGATCGACGAGCTCGCGACCGTCGCCAAGGAGCTCGGCGCGCCGCTGGAGATCGTGCGCGACGTCGCGCGCGAGGGCCGCCTGCCGGTCGTGCTGTTCTGCGCAGGCGGCATCGCGACCCCCGCCGATGCCGCGCTGATGATGGCGCTCGGCGCCGAAGGCGTGTTCGTCGGCTCCGGCATCTTCAAGTCCGACGACCCGCCCGCCAGGGCGCGCGCGATCGTCGCGGCGACCACCCACTGGCAGGACCCCGAGCGTGTCGCCGAGGCCTCGCGCGGTCTCGGTCCTGCGATGGAGAGCCTCGAGAGCGCCAAGCTGCACGGAGACCAGCTCCTCGCCCAACGTGGATGGTGACAGCGGGCCGCCGGCACTGACGGCCGAGCCGTTGGTGGGCGTGCTCGCCCTGCAGGGGGGCTTCGCGGCGCACGAGCACATGCTGCACACGCTCGGCGCGCCCACGCGCCAGGTGCGCGTGCCGAGGGATCTCGAGGGGCTCGACGGGCTCGTGGTGCCTGGGGGAGAGTCCACCACGATGACGCTGGGGATCGAGCGCGAGGGGCTCGCCGAGCCGCTGCGGGCGCTCGCGCGCAAGGGCACCCCCGTGCTCGGGTCGTGCGCCGGTCTGATCATGCTCGACTCTCAGCACCTCGGGCTGATGGACATGCGCGCCGAGCGCAACGCCTTCGGGCGGCAGATCCGCAGCTTCGAGGCCGATGTCGAGCTGGAGGGCCTCGCGGGAGGGCCGCTGCGCGCGATCTTCATCCGTGCCCCCTGGATCGCCGAGCACGGCGATGCGGTGGAGATCCTCGGAGAGCTCGACGGTCACGCCGTCGCGGCGAGCCAGGAGAACCTGCTCGCGGTCGCCTTCCACGCGGAGCTGGGCGATGACGACCGCCTGCACAGGCTCTTCCTCGACCGTGTCCGCGCCGTCGCCTCGGGGGCTCGCGCATGAGGAGGACCGGGCATGGGGCTCGCAGGCGCTCGCGCGCGAACGTCGTCCACCTCGGCGAGATCGAGCGCGGCCGCTAGAGCTGCCGCGCCGGCGCGGATCCGTGCCCCTCCTCGACGGACCCGCGCCGGCACCCGTTGCTCGTCACTTCCCCGCTGGCTGCCCCGTGCTCGGATCGAGGTACAGCGCCGGAGTGCGCTTGCCCGAGAAGTCGAACATCCCGGCGAGGTCGAACGGCACCTGCTCGGCAGCGTCCGCCCCAGCGAGCAGCTGGTCGGCCGAGCCGGCGACCGCGGGCAGCGACCAGTTGTACTCGATCATCTGCAGGATCGAGGACTGGCTCGAGACGTTGTGGTCGACGTAGTTGCTGCGCGCGAACGGCGAGACGACAAGCAGCGGGAGCCGCGGCCCGAGGCCGCAGCGACCCTGCTCCCCGGCGAGCGGCGCCGTCGACTGCGGGCTCGGCCCGCACCGCCCCGACGTTTCTCCGCTGAACGTGGTGTTCGACAGGTTGTCGGCCGGCGAGAGGGAGGGATTGGCCACACCGGAGTAGGCGTGGTCATACCAGCCGTCGGAGTCGTCGTAGGCGATCACGACGGCCGTTTCTCCCCACGCGGGGCTGCGCATCAGCGCATCGATCTCGCGCGCCACGAAGGCCTGTTCGTCGGCCGGATCCGAGTAGGCGGCGTGCCCGTCCTGGTAGCCCGCCGCCTTCAGGAAGCTGACCGCCGGCAGCGCCGACGCGGGTAGCCGGCCGTTGGAGATCGCCGCCAGGAGCTGGTCGAAGTCGCTCGTGTCGTAGTTGTGGTTGGGCGTGTCGAACTGCGGCGCGCCTCCGGCGTAGGTCTGTGTGTCGCGACCGATCTCCTGCAGGCCGGCGAGCGTGTCCTGGCCGCGTTCGTCGGTCGGGATCGTCAGGTGATGCGGGTTGGCGGTCGAGGCGTAGTAGTCGAACGGCTCGTGGTGGGCGATGTAGTCGTCCTTGTAGCCGTACTGGCCGCTGCCGCCGAGCGCCGGTCCGACGGGGTGCACGGCGTTGCACAGGCCCTGGTTGGAGGAGTGCGGCACTCCGTTCTGGAAGCCCGCGTTCTTGAACTCGTCGGGGGTGAACGTGCTCGTGGGCTGGCCTTCGTGGCCGGTCGCCGCGAGCGCGTCGGCGAAGCTCGTGCTCGGACGCTCGCCACCCTGGAACCAGCCCCATGACAATCCGGCGGAGTTGAGCTCGTCACCCACGTTCTTTCCGCTCAGTGCGACGGCGTCGCGCGTTGAGCAGTCGTCCCAGTAAGGCTGCGCGTCGCCGGTGAGGGAGTAGCCGCCGAGGCCGTCCGGGGTCAGGTCGGCGTTCGGGGACGTGGCGGTCGCGATCGACGGGCTGTTGGCCATGTGGGCCGTGTCGACCGCCCCGGTGTCGCCGGCGACGAGGTTGACCGCCCCGGGGGCCGATGGTCCGAAGGTGGTGCCGAAGGAGTAGTCGCTGATCGCGTAGTGCTGCGCGTAGTTCCACAGCCCGGTCACGGTGTTGCCGTCGTAGTAATCCATCACCGTCGCGGGCCGGCAGGGCGTTCCAAACGGCGTGCTGCCGCCGCCGTTGCCGACGCTCTGCACGAAGCGGTCCATCGAGCCGCCGTCGAAGGCCTGCTGCTCGGCGCTGTAGTTGTGACCCTGGTCACATGTCAGCTGCCCGCCCGCATCTTGCGCGAGGCCCGTCGCGCTGCTGTCGAGCCGCACCGGGAGGCTCGAGTTGGGGTTCCTTGCGAGCAGGTTCGACTTGTGGCGCAGGGCCGGCGGGAGCGTCGATGCGTTCGCCGGCGCCAGGCCGTCGACCGCAGGCGTGCCCTTGGCTGCGTGGAAGGGCTGGCCATCGCTGTTCGCCGCGTGCGGGTAGGTGCCGAAATAGTGGTCGAAGGAGACGTTCTCCTGGAAGATGACGACGACGTGGCGGATCGGCGTGCGCGGCGCAGCCGGTTCCGCGAGCGGCGCGCCGCCCGCGGCCGTGCGCGCGGTGCCTGGGCGGCCCCTGCCGCCCGCCCCGGCGGCGCCCGTCGCGAACAGCGCGAGGATGAGGAGCGTCAGGATCGACAGGGAAGAGAGCAGCGCCTGCTTGCGCATCATCAGCCTCCGGGAGGTCGCTTGCGGAACGGCCGCGGGCCCGCTCGAGGCTCCACGGCACTGTCCAATCAGCGTTCCTGGAGCGGCTCCGCGGCGTGTGTCCTGCCGGTTACGTTCCCGAGGACTTCCTGTGAACAGAGGGGCCGCTAGGCGGCGTGGAAGCGCACGACGCCGTCCTCGGCGCGTTCGGCCACGAGGCCGTCGCGCACCAGCAGGTCGACGTGGCCGAGCACCTCCGAGAGCGTCAGGTACGCCTGCGTGACAGCGACGTTGCCCCACAGCGCCTGGGCGATCTCGTGGGCGCTGCGCGGCCGTTCGGCGATCAGGCCGTTGATCTTCTCGGCGCGGCGGCCGTGCATGCGGAAGCGCTCGTCGATCAGCGAGACGTGGTCTGCGATCGGCGGCCCGTGGCCGGGGAGCACGAGCGAGAGCTCCATTGCGCGCGTCTGCTCGAGTGAGGCCATGTAGGTGATCAGGGCCTGGGGGCGTGGCCCGTCGTCGTCCTCGCCCGCGCCCAGCGGCCGCGCCAGCAGCGGGTTGGAGGAGATGTGCGCGAGCAGGTGGTCGGCGGCGAGCAGAATCCCGCGAGACTCGTCCCGGAAGACGGTGTCCGAGGGGCTGTGCCCGGGGCGGTGCAGCACCCGCAGGGTACGCTCGGCGAGCTTCAGCTCGGAGTCCGCGGCGAGCGGCCGTGTCACCTCGACTGCCGAGCCCCAGGCGCGAAAGCCCGAGGAGACGGCGCGCAGGGCGGTGACGATTTCCGGCGGGATGCCGTGGCGCAGCATCAACCGCTGAGCGAAGCCGTCTTCGAGGTCCGTCTCGTGGCCGTAGGCGGCAAGGAACGGCGCCAGCGCGTCGAGCGCCGCGACCTCCGCGCCGGAGCGCCGCGCGAGGATCGACGCCAGCCCGAAATGGTCCATGTGCTGGTGGCTGACCACCAGCAGCTCGATGTCCTCGATCGCGTGGCCCAGCGCCGCGAGCGCCTGCTCGAGCTCGTCGAGCGCCTTGGCGGAGTTCGGCCCCGAGTCCACCAACGTCAGCGGCGAGTCCTCGATCAGGTAGGCGTTCACGCGCCCGACCATGAAGGGCGTCGGGATCGCCAGTCGGTGGATGCCCGCGGCGGCCGCCACCGCGAGCGCCTCGCGCTCCTCGTCGCTCTCGCGCGCCGGCTGCTCCGGCGCGCTCATGCGCGGATCAGCGCGAGCACCTCGTCGCGGCGACGCTCCATGTCCTCGCGCGAGACGAGCGACTCCAGGCACAGGCGCAGCAGCGGCTCGGTGTTCGAGGCGCGCACGTTGAAGTGCCAGTCCTCATAGTCGATCGAGATCCCGTCGAGTCGCTTCTGCTCGGCGTCGGCGTAGCGCGTCGCGATCTCCTCCATCTTCGCGTCGGGGTCCGCGACCTCCGAGTTGACCTCGCCGGAGATGAAGTAGCGCTCGCGGTAGGGAGCCAGCAGCTCCGACATCCGCGCCTTTCCACGCGAGAGCAGCTCCAGCACGAGCAGCGCCGGGATCGTGCCGGAGTCCGCGCAGTAGAAGTCGCGGAAGTAGTAGTGCCCGGAGACCTCGCCGCCGAACAGCGAGCCCTCCGCGCGCATGCGCGTCTTGAAGAACGCGTGGCCGACGCGGTTGACGTATGCGATCCCGCCGGCGCGGCTGACCGTGTCGGGCACCGCGCGCGAGGCGCGCACGTCGTAGAGAATCGCCTCAGCACGCGCGGGATCGGCTCGCTTCCCCAGCAGCGACTCGGCCAGCAGCGCCGTGAGGAAGTCCCCGTCCACGAAGCGTCCCGTGTCGTCGATGAAGAAGCAGCGGTCGGCGTCGCCGTCCCAGGCGATGCCGAGGTCGGCGTCGCGCTCGCGGACCTGCTCGACGATGAACCGGCGGTTCTCCTCGAGCAGCGGGTTGGGCTCGTGGTCGGGGAAGTTTCCGTCGGGGGTCCAGTAGGTCTCCGTCAGCTCCAGCCCGAGACGCTCGAGCAGGGGGCCCACCATCGGCCCGGCCATGCCGTTGCCGCCGTCGAGCACGACCTTCAACGGGCCTCCGTCGCGGTTGCGGATGAGCTCCGGGTCGATGAAGCGCAGGGCAGCCTCCTGGAACTCCGCGTACAGGTCGACCTCGCTGAGCGTCCCCCCGACGTGTCCGTCGGCCTCGCCGTCCGGTCGCTCGACGGCGGCGGCGAGCTCCGCTTCGACCTCGCGGCGGACGTCCTGGATGCCGGAGTCGCCTGACAGCGCGATCGCCCCGTCGCGCACGAGCTTCGCGCCCGTGTAGGCCTTGGGGTTGTGCGAGGCGGTGCACATCAGACCGCCGTCGAGCTCGCGCGAGCCGACGAGGAAATAGAGCATCTCGCTGCCGACGAGCCCCGCATCGACGACGTGGGCGCCCTCCGCGAGCAGGCCGCGGCGGTAGCGCGCGGCGAGCTCGGGGGCGCTCAGGCGCATGTCGCGCCCGACGCCGACGCGCAGCTCGGACGGCGGCTTGTCGCGCAGGCGCGCGAGCACGCGAGCGAAGGCGCGGCCGATCAGCTCGGCGATGTCGCCGTCGAGCTGCTCGCCGTAGAGGCCGCGGATGTCATAGGCCTTGAAGATCTCGGGTGAGAGCTGTGCGGGCACCGCGCCCATCCTATGTGCCCTCGCACCGGCGGGCGCGCCGCCGCCGAGCGCAGCTCGCAGGTCGGCGGGTTCGTAGACTGCGAGGCATGTCGGGGCATTCCAAGTGGGCGAGCATCAAGCACAAGAAGGCGATCGTCGACTCGCGGCGCGGCGCGCATTTCTCCAAGCTGACCCGCGCGATCACGGTCGCCGCGCGCGATGGAGGCGGCGATCCCGTCGGCAACCCCGCGCTCGACCTGGCGATCCGCAAGGCCCGCGAAGCGTCGATGCCGAAGGACAACATCGAGCGTGCGATCGCCAAGGGCACCGGCGCGGGCGGCGAGGCCGACGCGATCGAGGCGGTTTTGTACGAGGGCTACGGCCCCGGCGGCGTCGCGGTGCTCGTCGAGGCGCTGACGGAGAACCGCAACCGCACCGGTGCGGAGATCCGCCACATCTTCGCCAAGAACGGCGGAAGTCTCGGCGAGCCGGGCTCCGTCGCCTACCTGTTCGACAAGAAGGGAACGCTCGTCGTCGACGCCGAGCGCTACAGCGAAGACGAGCTGATGGCGGCCGTCGAGGCCGGCGCGGAGGACGTGCTGAGCGACGCGGACGTCTTCGAGGTGATCACCACGCCGAGCGACTTCGCCGCCGTGCGCGCGGCACTCGAGGAGGAGGGCGTGGAGATCCAGAACGCCGAGATGTCCTACCGCCCGTCGAGCCTCGTGCCGGTCGAGGAGCGCCAGGCCGGCACGCTGATGAGGCTGATCGAGCTGCTCGAGGACAACGACGACGTCGGCGCGGTGCACGCGAACTTCGACATCTCCGCGGACGTCCTCGAACGTGTCGCCGGCTAGCGCGCCGGAGCGCCCGCCCGTCGCGATCCTCTGCGGCGGGCGCGGGACGCGCCTGCGCGAGCACACCCAGGAGCTGCCCAAGCCGCTGGTCGAGATCGGGGGGCGCCCGATCGTCTGGCACGTGATCCGGCTGTATGCGGCGCACGGCTTCCGCCGCTTCCTGCTCGCGACGGGCTACCGGGGGGAGCTGATCGCCGACTTCGCCGCCGCCGAGCGCTGGCCGCGGGGAGTCAGCGTGGACTGCGTCGACACGGGCGCGGACACGAGCACCGGTGGGCGCATCAAGCTGCTGGGCGCGCTGCTCGCGGGCGAGGAGACCTTCTGCGCCACCTACGCCGACGGCGTCGCGGACATCGACCTCGACGAGCTGCTCGCCTTCCACAGCGCCCACGGCGCGCTCGCGACGATGACCGTCGTGCGCCCGCGCCTGCAGTTCGGCGTCACCGAGCTCGCCGGGGACCTCGTCCTCGGCTTTCGCGAGAAGCCGCGCTCGGAGCACTGGATCAACGGCGGCTTCTTCTGCTTCGCCGCCGCCGTGCTCGCGCGTCTGGACGAGGACAGCGTGCTGGAGCGCGGCCCGCTGGAAGGGCTGGCCGCGGCGGGCGAGCTGCGCGCCTACCGCCACGAGGGCTTCTGGGAGTGCATGGACACCTACAAGGACGCCGTCGAGCTCAACGACCTGTGGGCCGCGGGCGATGCGCCCTGGCGGGTGTGGGAGCGCCGGCGGCGCGCGCCGCTCGCGCCGGGGGCGCCCGAGCCGGCACCCGCCGGATCCTGAGCGCGGCCGCGCTCACGCCAGCGCCCGGCGCCAGGCCAGCACCCGGCGCTCAGGCCACCGCCCGGCGCGCCCTGAACAGGCTGACCGGACCGCGGATACCCTTCAGGCGCCGCTCGCCCGCGAACGACCAGGCGTAGCCGTCGCCGGCGGACTCGCGCAGCTCGCGCTCGACGAGCAGGCTGCCCGGGCGCGCGATCGAGGTGATGCGGCTGGCGAGGTTGACTGGCCGGCCGTACCAGTCGCCGGCGCGCGGCAGGGCCTGCCCGAGCGCGGCGCCCGCGCGCAGCTGCGGGAAGTCCTCGCCCTCGCTGTCGGCCGCGGCGATCAGCGACAGGCTGGCCTCCAACAGCGCCTGAGGCTCCTGCGACGCGAGCATCGCCGCGTCGCCGATCGTCTTGACCAAGCGCACCGGCGGGTCGGCGACGTCGATCGCGAGCGCTTCCAGGCGCACCGCCAGGCGCCCGAGCTCGTCCGGCGGAACTTCCTCCCCGAGGCGCGTGAAGCCGACGAGATCCGCGAAGGCGACGCCGACCTCGCGCGAGCCCGGGAGCCGTCCGCCGCTGCGCTCGAGCTCGCTGACGACCGTGCTCTGGGTGGCGTGGCGCATGTGCAGCGCGAGCGTGTTGCTGACGAGCGGGTCGACGAGCGGGTACAGCTGCTCGGCGGCGCGCGCGTAGCTCTGCGCCAGCTCCGCCTCGCTCATGCCGGGCTGCAGGACCAGTTTCAGCGGCAGCGCGCGCAGCACTTCGGCCACCTGCGAGAGTCCGCGGCCCAGCACGCGCATCAGATCGAGCATCTCCTCGTCGCTGATCCCGGCGGTCCGGGCGACGTGGATCTGGCGCGTGGACTCGACCTCCGCCTCCGTGTAGACGGCCTCGTCGGCCTCCGGTATCGGAAGACCCATCGCCCGGCGCACGCGCACCAGGAACGCCTCGTCGATGCCCGTCATCTCGGCGACTTCGCCCAACGTGTAGCGCTCGGGGCTGACGATGACCCTGTCGGCAGGCAGGTAGACGATCGTCCCGCTCGCCGTGCTGCGGCGCAGCTCCGACAGCGGCACTCCCTGGGCGACCAGTTCCTGCAGCAGGATCAGCCGCTCCGCACGCTGCTTGCCGTCGAGCCCCTCCAGCAGGCCCTCGGCCGCGAAATCGATGCCTCCCCGAGTCGCCACTGCGCCCAGCGTATGCCACGGGCGCCGGATGCGGGCGGCGCGCAGCGTATGCCATCGGCGCCGGACGCGAGCGGCGCGCGCGCACGGTCGCGGCGTTGCGCGGCGCACGGGGGCAGGCGTCCGGCGGCAGGCGCAGAATCCCTCACCGTGATCGTCCTCGGCATCGACCCCGGCCTGGCCAACACCGGCTACGGCGTCGTCGCACACCGCGACGGGCGCCTGGTGGCGCTCGACGGCGGCGTCGTGGAGACGCGCGCCCACGCACCCCAGGAGCGCCGCCTGAGCGACATCCACGCCGCTGTCGATGCCCTGATCGTCGAGCACGAGCCGGCCGCGCTGGCGCTCGAGCAGCTCTATTTCGGCCAGAACGTGCGCACCGCCTTCGCCGTCGGCCAGGCGCGCGGCGTGGTGATGCTCGCGGCCGGCCAGCGCGGCGTCCCGTGCACGAGCTACACCCCCCAGCAGGTCAAGGCAGCGGTCTGCGGCAGCGGGCGCGCCGCGAAGGACCAGGTCGCGCGGATGGTCATGACGCTGCTCGCGCTGCGCGAAGAGCCGCGCCCGGACCACGCCTCGGACGCGCTCGCAGTGGCGATCTGCCATGTCAACTCGGCGCCGCTCGCGAGCGCGCTCGCGCTCCACGGCGCATGATCGCGCTGCTGAGCGGGGAGGTCGCGCTGCGCCGCAGCGACCACGTGGTCGTCCTGTGCGGGAGCGTCGGCTACCGGGCGGCCGTCTCCGCGGAGACGCTTCGCCACGTCCCCGCCGTCGGCGAGCGGGTGACGCTGCACACCCACCTGATCGTGCGCGACGACGCGCTCGCGCTGTACGGCTTCCACTCCGAGCAGGAGCGCGAGCTGTTCCTGATGCTGCTGTCCGTTCAGGCGGTGGGGCCGAAGGTCGCACTTGCCGTGCTCTCGGCCGGCTCGCCGCTCGAGCTGATCGGCGCGCTCGCGGCCGCCGATGCGGCCCGCTTCCAGGCGGTCCCCGGGATCGGCAAGCGCACGGCTGAACGGATCATCGTCGAGCTGCGCGAGAAGGTCGGCGTGAAGAGCGGCACCGATGCGCCCGCGCGGAGCGCGATCGTGGCGCGCCGCGGTGAGCCACGCCAGCCGCGCGCGCTGGCCCGCGAAGGGCTGCTCGAGCTCGGTTACGCCCCCGAGGAGGCCGACGAGCTGCTCGCCGAGGTCGAGGGAGCGAGCGCCGAGGATCTGATCGGAGCCGCGCTGCGTCTCGCGCGGTCGCCGTCGTGAGGAGCCGATGAGCACGCTCGAGCACACACCCTCCGGCGCGCATCCCGGCCGCGAGGGCCCGGTGGGCGAGGCCGGCGTGCGCATCCAGACGCCCTATCTCGTCCCCGAGGACGAGCTCGACCGCTCGCTGCGCCCACGCCGCCTGGAGGAGTTCGTCGGCCAGCGCACGCTGCGCCAGCAGCTGTCAGTCGCGATCGAGGCGTGCAGCGCCCGTGGCGAGGCGCTCGACCACCTACTGCTGGCGGGGCCGCCAGGGCTGGGCAAGACCTCACTCGCGCAGATAGTCGCCGCCGAGCTCGAAGTCCCGTTCGTGCAGACCGCCGGGCCGGCGCTGGAGCGCAAGGGCGACATCGCGTCGTTCCTCACCGCGCTCGAGCCGCGCAGCGTGTTCTTCGTCGACGAGATCCATCGCCTCGCGCGCACCCTCGAGGAGACCTTCTACCCGGCGATGGAGGATCACCGCCTGCCGATCACCGTCGGCCAGGGCGCCGGCGCGCGCGTCGTGACGCTCGAGCTGCCGCCCTTCACGCTCGTCGGCGCCACCACGCGCACGGGCCTGCTGACGACGCCGCTGCGCGACCGCTTCGGCATCCAGGCGCGCCTCGAGCCATATGCGGTGGACGAGCTCGCGCTGATCGTTCGCCGCTCCGCCGGCATTCTCGAGATCGGTCTCGAGGAGGACGGTGCGCTCGCGATCGCGGCGCGCAGCCGCGGGACCCCGCGCGTTGCCAACCGCCTGCTCAAGCGTGTGCGCGACTACGCGGAGGTGCGCATGCGCGGCGTCGTCACCGCTGAGGCCGCCCATGCGGCGCTCGAGCTGCTCGAGGTCGACGAGCGCGGGCTCGATCGCCTCGACCGCAGGATCCTCGAGGCGATCTGCTGCAAGTTCTCCGGCGGTCCCGTCGGACTCTCGACGCTGGCGGTCGCGGTGGGGGAGGAGCAGGACACGATCGAGGACGTCTACGAGCCCTACCTGTTGCAGGAGGGCCTGATCAAGCGCACCCCGCGTGGGCGTGCCGCGACCGCGGCGGCCTTCGCGCACCTCGGCCTCGAGCCGCTCGCGCCGGCTGGGCAATCGCTGTTCTGAGCCTTGCCCGTCGCGCACCGTATCGGGCGCCTCGCGATGCGGGCTTGCGTAGTCTGTGTGGGAGACACCATGGCCCACCCGTTCATCTGCCCCAACTGCGGTCATCGCACGAGCGAGCTCGACCGCAACATCGGTTTCACGCGCCAGCCGAAGGGCTGCGCGAAGTGCGGCTTCGCCTTCCTGTTCGAACTGCTCGACGACTACTACCCCGCGCCCGACGCGGCCTTCTTCGTGTGTGACGGCGAGGGCCGGGTCGTGGGATGCGGCAAGAACTCCTTCGCCTTCACGGGCCTGGAGGAGGAGGACGTGATCGGACAGCGCGTCGATGAGATCCTCGGCCTGCGCTTCGCCAACGGCGATGATCCAGTCGCGACGGTGCTCGAGTGGGGCGTGCGCAAACTCGAGGTGCCGGTGGAGGTGGCGGGCGAACGCGACGTGGCGGCGAACGCCAAAGCGGACATCTTCCCGGCCTACGACGACGACGGCGGGCTGTTGCTCGTGCTGACGCCCGACAAGTAGTCTGACCCTCGATGACCGACCGCCGTCGCAACCTCTTCGTGCTGCTGATCGTCGCCGGGCTGATCGCGGCGTCGCTCGCGACAATCGTGGCGAAAAAGACGCGTCTCGGCCTCGATCTTAAGGGCGGCGTCGAGCTCGTCTACCAGGCCAAGCCCACGGCGCAGGCGAAGGTGGACGGGGAAACGCTCAACCGCGCGATCGACATCATGCGCAAGCGCGTCGACCAGCTCGGTGTCTCCCAGCCGGAAATCCAGCGCTCGGGCAAGGACGAAATCGTCGTCGCGCTGCCGAGCGTGAGCAACCCGGCGCGCGCCGAACAGGAGGTCGGCAAGACCGCCCAGCTGTACTTCTACGACTGGGAGCCGAACGTGATCGGCCCGGAAGGCAAGCCGGCGCCGACCGAAGCGACGGCCACCGGCGGCGCAAACGCAGGCGCCAGCCAGTTCGGGCTGCCCGAGTACCAGGCTGTCCTGCGGGCCGCCAAACGGCCGCCGATGCTGCACAAGAACGAGACCACGTGGGCGTCCGGCTGCACCCCGCAACAGATCGGGGGCTGCATCTACGGGAGCTGGTACCTGCTCGACACGGCCCACGAAAAGGTCCTGCGCGGACCGGAGGAAAGCGAAAAGAACCTCTACAGCGAATACAAGCTCCCGGCGGGCGCCAAGCCGAAGGCCGTGCGCGTCAATCCCGGCACGATCATCGTGCAGGCGCGCCCGGTCGAAAGCGCCGCCGGCAAGGTCAGCCAGAAAAGCCCCAACAGCTACTACGTGCTCAACGACCAGTACGTCCTGACCGGCGCGGACGTCACGAACCCCCAGCAGAGCTTCGACGAAGGCTCCGGCGGCAGCGGTGCCCCGAACGTCACGTTCGGCTTCACTTCGCACGGAAAGACGGTCTTCCAGAACGTCACCAGGAGGATCGCCGAACGCGGCCAGGAAGCGCAGCTCCCGGGCGTCGGCAAGGAAGCCGCCCAGCAGCACTTCGCGGTCGTCCTCGACGGGCAGCTGATCACGACGCCGTCAATCGACTACACCAAGTACCCCGAAGGGATCGACGCGACCAGCGGCTCGCAGATCTCCGGCGGCTTCACGATCACCTCGGCCCAGGAACTCGCCAGCGAGCTGCAGTCCGGGGCCCTGCCGGTCAAGCTGGCGCTGATCTCCAACTCGCAGGTCTCGGCGACGCTCGGCAAAACGGCTCTCAACCAGGGCCTCGTCGCCGGTCTCGCCGGCTTCGCTGTGGTGTGCCTGTTCCTGTTGCTCTTCTACCGCGTGCTCGGCGCGATCGCCGTGGGCGGCCTGGTCATCTACGGGATGTACTTCTTCGCGCTGATCAAGCTGATCCCGATCACCCTGACGCTGCCCGGTATCGCCGGGCTGATTCTCACGATCGGCGTTGCCGCCGACGCCAACATCGTGATCTTCGAGCGCGTCAAGGAGGAGATCCGCGGGGGCAGATCGGTGATATCCGGCATCGCCACGGGCTACCGCCGCGGCTTCGCGGCGATCGTCGACGCCAACGTCGTGACGTTCATGACGGCCTTCATCCTGTTCGCGCTGGCGACCGCTGAAGTCAAGGGCTTCGCCTTCACACTCGGCATCGGCACGCTCGTGTCGCTGTTCACCGCCGTGCTCGCCACGCAGGCGGCGCTCGGCGCGATGGGCCGCTCGCGCCTGGTCACCCACCCCGCCGCGCTCGGCGCCGAGCGGCGCGGGCGCGGGTGGACGTTCGACTTCATGGGCGCCTCGAAGTGGTTCTTCTCGCTGTCCGGGACGATCCTGCTCGTCGGCGCGCTGGCGATCGGCGCCAACGGCCTGAACCTCGGCATCGACTTCAAGTCCGGCACCCGCATCGAGACGGCGTTCGTCAGGCCCGTCAGTGAGAGCCAGATCGAAAAAGTCCTGTCGGCCGACGGCTACAGCAACGCCAAAGTGCAGAAATTCAACAACAAGAGCATTGGCGGCTCGGGCTACCAGATCTCCACCAAGACACTGACTCCCGCCGGCTTGGCGAGGGTCCGCTCGGCGCTCGAATCGAAGCTCGGCACGCGAAACTTCTCCTCCACCTCGATCGGGCCGACGTTCGGGAAAACCGTGGCCAACAGCGCGATCATCGCGATCATCGCCTCGCTGCTCGTGATCTCCGCCTACATCGCGCTGCGCTTCGAGTGGAAGTACGCGATCCCGGTGCTGATCGCGCTGATGCACGATCTGCTGATCACCGCGGGCGTCTACTCGCTGACCGGGCGCGAAGTGACGACCGCGACGGTCGCCGCGCTCCTGACGATCCTCGGATATTCGCTCTACGACACGATCATCGTGTTCGACCGTGTGCGTGAGAACGTCCCGAGAATGCCCAGAGCGGCGTTTTCGCAGATCGTCAACCGCTCGATGTCCGAGGTGCTCACCCGGTCGCTGGCGACGAGCTTCTGCACGCTGCTGCCCGTCACCGCGCTGCTCCTGTTCGGCGGAGAAACGCTCAAGGACTTCGCCTTCGCGCTGCTGATCGGCATCGCCTCGGGCGCGTACTCGTCGATCTTCATCGCGTCCCCCGTGCTCACCCACTGGAAGGAGCGCGAGGGTAACTACCGCATCAGGCGCGCGCGGATCGAGCGCGACCAGGGCGCCGTGCCCGCCTACGCCACGACGAGGGGCGGGGCGCCCGAGGACGTCGAGCCGGAGCAGCGGAGCAAGCGCACCCGGCGCGGCAGCATCATCGCCCCGGAGGAGCCCGGCCAGCAGATCTCGCGCGAGGAGTTCCAGGAGCTCGTGCGCGACATCGAGCCCGAGAGCGCGCCGCCCGCCCCCGGCAGCAGCGGCGGGCGCACGATCGCGGCGCCGAAGCCGAAGCCGAAGCCCAAGCCGCAGACGCAGCCCGAGCCGCCGGCGACGCCCGCGCGCGACCCCGCCGCCGACCTCACGCCCGAGGACCTCGTGCTCAAGGAAGACTCCAAGCCGCGCCAGAAGGCTCGGCGCGCGCGCAACCGCCGCCACGGGAGGTCGCGCTGATGGGCGTGCTCGGGTGGGTGATGATGGGCCTCGCGATCTGGCACTTCACGATCTTTCTGCCCGACCGCTTCTGGGGCGGAATCGTCGGCGCGTTCGTCGGCGCGCTGCTCGGCGCGATCCTCGTCGGGCTGATCATCTACGCGATCAAGGTCTCCGCGCTGCGCATCCCGGGCGAAAAGGCGACCGACATCGCGGTCGTGCTCTACGGGGTCCCCGGAGCTGTGCTGGGGATCGCGGCGGTGTACCTCGAGGGCATGCGCCGCGAACGCTAGCCCGCGGTTCTGTCTCACGCTGGCCGTAGTCTCGCCGGCGTGAGCGAGGTGCGCTTCGAGATCCCCGACTGCCCGCCCGAGCGCGTCGCGCTGCTGCGCGGCGAGCTCGGCGTGAGCGACGCGCTCGCGCAGGTGCTCGTGCGCCGCGGCCTGGGAGAGGCGGCCGCGGCGCACGCATTCCTCGACGGCGGCGAGGAGCACTCGCACGCCGACTTCGCCGGCATCGGCGAGGCCGTCGAGCCGATCCTGCGCCACGTGCGCGCGGGCCAGCGGATCACGATCCACGGCGACTACGACGTCGACGGCATCTGCTCGACGGCGGTGCTGGTACGCGCGCTGCGCGCCCTCGGCGCCGACGTTGACTCCTACCTGCCCGATCGCGCCGGCGACGGATACGGGCTGGCGCCGGCCACCGTGCGGCGCCTGGGCGCGCGCGGCACCCGCCTGCTGGTCACGGCAGATTGCGCGATCACCGCCGTCGCGGAGGTCGCGCTCGCGCGCGAGCTGGGGATCGAGGTCGTCGTCAGCGACCACCACGCCCCGCGCGCCGACGGCGTCCTCCCACGCGCGCCGATCGTGCACCCGGCGCTGTGTGGCTATCCGTGCCCGGAGCTGTGCGCCACGGCTGTGGCCCACCGGCTCGCGCAGGCCGTGTTCGCGGCAGCCGGGCGCGATCCGCACGAGCTGCGCGCTGATCTCGATCTCGTCGCGCTCGCGACGATCGCCGACGTGGTTCCGCTGCTCGGCGAGAACCGCGCGCTCGTACGCAGTGGCCTGCGCGCGCTCGCGAGCACTGCCAAGCCGGGATTGCGCGCGCTGATGCAGGTCGCGCGTGTCGATCCGGGCAAGCTCGACGAGCGCTCCGTCGCCTTCGCCCTGGCGCCGCGCCTGAACGCCGCCGGGCGCCTGTATCGCGCCGACGCCGGGCTCGAGCTCGTCCTCACCGACGATCCCCTGCGCGCCGCGCAGATTGCGCACGAGCTCGACTCCGCCAATGCCGAGCGCCGCCAGGTCGAGCTGCGCATCCGCCACCAGGCCGAGGCGCAGATGGCAGCGCTCGGGGAGCGCGCCGCGTACGTGCTCGCCGGTGAGGAATGGCACGCCGGGGTGATCGGGATCGTGGCCTCGCGCCTGGTCGAGCGCAGCGGGCGCCCGGTCGTGCTGGTCGCGCTCGACGGCGAGGACGGCCGAGCCTCGGGGCGCAGCATCGAGGCGTTCGACCTGCTCGCCGGCCTGACCGCGTGCGCGCCGCTGCTGACGCGCTACGGCGGGCACCGCGCGGCAGCCGGCCTGGAGATACGGCGCGAGCGCATCCCGGAGTTCGCTGCCGCGCTCGACGCCCATGCCGGCAGCGTGCTCGCGCCGGCCGATCTGGTGGAGGTCGAGCGCGTCGATGCGATCGTTCCCGGCGCCCAGCTCGACATGGCGCTCGCCGAGGAGCTGCGCCGCCTGGCGCCCTTCGGGCGCGGCAACCCGGGGATCTCGCTGATGGCGGCCGATGCCGTCTTCGCCGACGCCCGCAAGATGGGCGAAGGCAAGCACGTGCGCTTCACCGTCGAGTCGCGCGGAGCCCGCGCGCGCGCCGTGGCGTTCGGAAACGGCGGGCGCCTGCCGGTGCCCGAAGGCGTCCCCGCGCAGGCCACCTTCACGCTCGAGGTCAACGAGTGGAACGGCGTCAGCGAGCCGCGGCTCGTGCTGCGCCGCGCGAGACCGGCCGTGCTCACGGCGCAGGCGCCCTCGCTCGCAACCGCGGGCGAGGTCACGGCACGGGCGCCCTCGCTCGCGCCTACGCTCGAGCCCGCCGCGGCGCCGGCGCGATCGCCCGCTGAGCCGGAGGCCCCCTGTGAGGCTTCCCCGGCCGAGCCCGAGGAGCTCGTGCTGTTCGCGCTGCCGTAGGTCCGCTTCAATCCGGGCGGGGCGTCCCCTACCCTTCAGGTATGGCCATCGCCAAGGATCCACAGGCCTCATCGCCGACATCGTCGCCTGGCGCCGATGTCAAGGACGCGCGCGCGGTCGGCGCGGGCGCTGCGCCGGGGCGCCCGGCACCGCCCGCGCCGGACAGCGCGCAGGCCGACGCGCGGGCGCGGGCCGCGCTCACGCTGAGCGCATCCGAGCGGAGCATGCTCAGCGACCTGTTCGCGATCGTCTCCGAGCACGCGGCGGACTCCTCGGTGCAGATCGACCGGGCGCGCGTGCAGGACGCGTTCGTGTTCGCATGCGAGCACCACGCCGCCCAGCGGCGCAAGTCGGGCGAGGACTTCATCGTGCACCCGGTTGGAGTCGCGCGGATCTGCGCGGGAATGCGCCTGGATACCGAGACGCTGTGCGCGGCGCTGCTGCACGACACCGTCGAGGACACCTCGGCGTCGATCGAGGAGGTGCGCGAGCGCTTCGGCGATGAGATCGCCGGAATCGTCGACGGCGTCACGAAGCTCACCGGCATCACCTTCCAGTCGCGCGACGAGGCGCAGGCGAACAACTACCGCAAGATGATGGTCGCGATGGCCACCGACGTGCGCGTCATCCTGATCAAGCTGGCCGATCGCCTGCACAACATGCGCACGATCGAGGCGATGCCCAAGCAGAAGCAGATCGAGAAGGCGCGCGAGACGATCGAGATCTACGCACCGCTGGCGCACCGTCTGGGTATCCACGCGATCAAGTGGGAGCTCGAGGACCTCGCCTTCGCGACGCTGCACCCGCGCAAGTACCAGGAGATCAAGGGCCTCGTCGCCCAGCAGCGCGAGGAGCGCGAGCGCTACGTCAGCGAGGCCGGCGACTACCTGCGCGGCCAGCTCGGACAGGTCGGCATCGATGCGGAGATCGCCGGTCGCGCCAAGCACTTCTACTCGATCTACTCGAAGATGACGAAGAAGGGGCGCGAGTTCAACGAGATCTACGACCTCACGGCGATGCGGGTGATCGTCGAGTCGGTGAAGGACTGCTACGGCACCGTCGGCGTGATCCACTCGGCGTGGAAGCCGCTGCCCGGGCGCTTCAAGGACTTCATCGCGATGCCCAAGTTCAACATGTACCAGTCGCTGCACACGACCGTCATCGGTCCCGAGGGGCGGCCCTTGGAGATCCAGATCCGCACCCACGAGATGCACGAGATGGCCGAGTTCGGCGTCGCGGCGCACTGGGTCTACAAGCACCAGGCCGAGGACGAGGACGGTGGCGCCGCCTGGCCGGCGGCGGGCGAGGACGCCAAGCTGAAGTGGCTGCGCTCGATGCTCGACTGGCAGAAAGACCTCTCGGACCCGAGCGAGTTCATGGAGACGCTGCGCACGGACCTCTTCGAAGAGGAGGTCTACGTGTTCACGCCGAAGGGCGAAGTGAAGTCCTTGGCTGCGGGAGCGACGCCGCTGGACTTCGCCTACGAGGTGCACACGGAGATCGGCCACCGCTGCGTGGGCGCGCGCGTGAACGGCAAAATCGTGCCGCTGCACTACGAGCTGCGCTCCGGGGACATCGTCGAGATCCTCACCGCCAAGCGCGAGCGGGGGCCGTCGCGTGACTGGCTGGCGACGGTCAAGACGACGCGTGCCCGCAACAAGATCAAGGCCTGGTTCAAGGCGGAGTCGCGCCAGGACACCGAGCACACCGGCCGTGAGCTGCTGCAGGAGCAGCTGCGCAAACAGGGGCTGCCGGCACAGAAGATCACCGGCTCGGCGCTGCTCGCAGACGTGATCCGCGAGGTCGGCTACCGCAAGGCCGATGACTTCTACATCGCGCTCGGCGCCGCCAAGGTCTCGCCCAAGCTGGTCGTCGGCAAGGTGATGCAGCGTCTCAAGCAGGGCGAGGCGGCTGACGCGGAAGGGCCGGCCGCGGACCTGCTGCGCGTCGGTCGCTCGCGCAAGCGCACGACGAAGTCCTCCGGGCAGTACGGGATCCGCGTCGAGAGCGTCGAGGACGTGATGCTGCGCTTGGCGAAGTGCTGTCGTCCGGTGCCGGGCGATGAGATTGTCGGCTACATCTCGCTCGGACGCGGGATCACGATCCATCGTGAGGATTGCCCGAACGCGACGCTGCTGCGCAAGGACCCGGAGCGATTCACGGCGGTCTCTTGGGATGGAGA
>DASYFR010000036.1:0-75588 GCA_036498325.1 Solirubrobacteraceae bacterium | reverse complement strand
ACTCACCCGTTCGCGGCTCTGCCCCAGGGCAAGCCCTGGTTCGTCGCTCCACTTGCATGTGTTAAGCACGCCGCCAGCGTTCGTCCTGAGCCAGGATCAAACTCTCCGTGAAGAACTTCACGAAAAGCTGTCATGGAGTTGTCGCTGCCGGCCGACGCAAGCGCCTGCCGACAAACGACGGGCCGGAACCCATACACCGTGGTCCCGAACCATGACGGGGTACTTCTCTACTTGACTCTTTGACCGCCGCCGGGCACGCGAAAAGCGCTCCCGCGGCGGGTCGAACCTGGACGCACACCACGATCCAGATCGGATCGTAGATGCGCATGCTGTTGAGTTTTCAAAGACCGCCTAGCCTCACCGAAAGGGCTTCCTTCAGAGGAGACCGATCCGACCCAGCGCCCAGGGGCGCCCGCGGGCCGACCGGGGAGTATAGCGCGAAGGGGTGGCCTGCGGCTAGCCGACGCGGTTGCGCCGGAGACCCCTGCGGCTAGTCGACGCGGATGCGCCGGAAGCGCCTGCGCCCCACCTTCAGGACCTGGCCGTCGGCGCGCTCAGCGGCGACGTCGTGCTCGCCCTCGGCGAGCTGCTCGCCGCCGATCGTCACCGCACCACCGTCGATCAGGCGCCGCGCCTGCGAGCGCGAGACACCGAACTCCGCGGCGATCAGCCCCGGCAGATGGACGTGGCCGTCGCGCGGCTCGACGCGGGCGTCCGGGATCTCCTCCGGCTCGGCGTGCTCGACGTGGATGCGCTCGAAGTTCCGTTCGGCTGCCTCGGCATCGGCCGCGGAGTGCAGCCACGCGACGAGTCCGCGCGCCAGCGCGCGCTTGGCGTCGCGCGCCGAGCGGCCATCGAGCGGCGCGCCGGTGTCCGCGCCGGCCGGCCCGGACACGCCGCCGGGCGGGTCGAGGAGCAGCCGGCGGTAGTCGGCCATCGCCTGGTCGGGGATCGCCATCGCCCGGCCGTACATCTCCTCCGGCGAGTCGCTCACGCCGATCTGGTTGGCAAGCGACTTGGACATCTTCCGCTGCCCATCGGTGCCGACGAGGATCGGCATTGTCATGATCGCCTGCTCGGGCACGCCATACGCGCGTTGGATGTCGCGGCCCAGTAGCAGATTGAACTTCTGGTCGGTGCCCCCCAGCTCGACGTCCGCGCGCACCGCAACCGAGTCGTACCCCTGCAGGAGCGGATACAGCAGCTCGAGCATCGAGATCGGCTCGCGTGCCGCGAAGCGCTTGGCGAAGTCGTCGCGCTCGAGCAGCTGCGCGGCGGTGCTCGTGCGCAACAGCCCGAGCAGCTCGATCATCGGCATGTCCAGCCATTCGCTGTTGCGGCGGACCTCCAGGCGGGCGGCGTCGCCGTCGAGGACCTTCAGCGCCTGTGCCTGGAAGGTCGCCGCGTTCGCCTCGATCTCCTCCGCGGAGAGCATCGGGCGCAGCGTCGAGCGTCCGGACGGGTCGCCCACGCGGGCGGTGTAGTCGCCGACGATCAGGACGACCAGGTGGCCGGCGTCCTGGAACTGACGCAGCTTGCGCAGCACGACGGCGTGGCCGAGGTGGATGTCCGGGGCGGTCGGGTCGATGCCGAGCTTGACGCGCAGCGGGCGAGCTTCCGCGCGGGCGGCCGCGATGCGCGCCGCGAGTGCGCCCTCGGGGAGGCTGTCGACGGCGTTGGCAGCCAGCTCGCGGGCCAGCCGGGCGGCATCCTCGGCGGCCGCGTCGTCGGCGTTTGGCATCGGCGCCAATGCTAGACTCTCGCCGCATCCGAGGGGCGCCGCAGCTCCTTGCGCGGCCAGCCGCCCGGGCCCGGTCCGACCTCATTCCCGGTTTGCCGCCACGGGCCGGCCGCGTCCTCACACATGAGCGCGACAGTCGCCCCCGACATCCCCCCATCACCGGAATCCGCCGCGCGTAGAGCGGCGAGCAAGCCGCGGCTGAAGCGGCTGCGGCTCGTCGCGATCATCCTCTCGCTGCTGCTGCTCGGTCTGATCTCCTTCGTCTTCGGCATCTTCGTCTCGGTCGCCTCCGATCTTCCCTCGCTGACGCGGTTCTCCCAGCTGAAGGACGCACAGAGCTCGACCCTGCTCGACGACCTCGGCCACCCGATCGGCGTGCTCAGCCAGCAGAACCGGGTGATCGTGACGCCCGGGCAGATCCCGCAGATCGTCAAGGAGGCGGTGATCTCGATCGAGGACAAGCGCTTTCGCTCCAACGGCGGTATCGACATCCGCGGCATCGCCCGCGCTTTCATCTCCGACATCCGCCACAAAGGCAACGTCCAGGGCGCATCCACGATCGAGCAGCAGTTCATCAAGAACGCCCTCCAGGCCCAATCGCACCGCACGATCTTCGAGAAGCTGCGCGAGGCCGCGCTGGCCTATCAGCTGTCACACAAGTGGTCGAAGGAAAAGATCATCACGGCGTACCTCAACACGATCTACTTCGGCAACGGCGCATACGGCATCGAGGCCGCCGCCGAGACCTACTTCGGCCACGACGTCAACCACCTCGGCTGCGGAATGCCCGGTAAGGCGCTGTGCGTGCAGCAGCTGCAGCCGTGGGAGGCGGCGCTGCTCGCCGGCGTGATCCAATCGCCGACCGCCTACGACCCGGCCAACCATCCCGTCGCCGCGAGGACCCGCCGCGACGTCGTCCTGCGCCAGATGCTCGAACAGGGCTACCTCACGCGCCCCGTGTATGAAGAAAGCGTCAAGCAGGCGATCCCCGCGCCGAAGGAGGTCCAGGCGCCGCAGGAGCAGACCGTCGAAGGCGTCGACGCCGGCTACTTCACGAGCTGGGTTCAGCAGCAGATCATCGAACGCTACGGCGCCCCGCGCGCATTCGACGGCGGCCTGAAGATCAAGACGACGCTCGACCTCGGCCTGCAGCGCGCCGCCGAACAGTCCGTCGGAGCCTACCTAGCGAACCCCGGCGGACCGACCGCCTCGCTCGTCGCAATCGAAAACTCCACCGGCGAGGTGCGCGCGATGGTCGGCGGGCGCAGCTACAGCGAAAGCCCCTTCAACGTCGCCACCGAGGGCGAGCGCCAGCCGGGCTCCTCCTTCAAGGCCTTCGACCTCGCCGCCGCGCTCGAGGCCGGGATCTCGCCCGACTCGGTGTGGACGTCCAAGCAGAAGGAATTCATCGTCCCCGGAACCAACGGTAAGGAACGCTTCGTCGTCCACAACGACGAAGGCGCCTATTCGGGCTCGAACACACTGACGGGCGCGACGGCCTTCTCCGACAACTCGATCTACGCCGAAGTCGGCCTCAAGGTCACCACCCGCCGGATCGCGCTGCTCGCGCACAGGATGGGCATCACCACACCGGTGTCGACGAACCCGGCGATGACGATCGGCGGCCTCACCGTCGGCGTCACGCCGCTCGACATGGCCCATGCCTACGAGACGATTGCCCACAATGGGCGCCGAGTCACCGGCAGCATGGCCCAGATCGGCGACCCCGTCGGCATCCAGGAAGTCGAATCGCCGGGGCGCCCGCTCCCGGACGGATCGCGGCGCGACCGCAACCGCGTGGAGACCCAGGCGGTGCTTCCGCCCAACGTCGCCCAGACGGAGACCTCGATGCTCGAGACGGTGCTGCAGTACGGCACCGGCCGCGCCGCCTCGATCGGCCAGTTCGCGGCCGGCAAGACGGGGACGACGAGCAACTACGGCGACGCCTGGTTCGTCGGCTGGGACTCCAAGTACACGGTCGCCGTCTGGGTCGGCTACCCCAACAAGCTCGTCCCGATGACGAGCGACTTCAACGGCACGCCCGTGCTGGGAGGAACGTTCCCGGCGCTCATCTGGCACGGCTTCATGACGGCCGCGATCGCGATCGACAAGGCCCGCGCCGAACACGCCTCGCCACCCAACGGCGCCGAAGGGGCAGCGAGCCTCGAAGGCTCGAGCGGCAGCGAAACGAATCCCAGCCCGGGCGCCCAGGGCGCCGCGCCAAGCCAGACCGGCAAGGGCAACTCGAAGTCCTCCTCGCCCAGCGGTGCCGGCGAACCGGCGCCGTCCGCAGGCGGACAGGAACACTCGACCCCTCCGGCAGCGTCCGCGCCGGCGCAGGAACCTGCCCCGGCGTCCCCCCCGTCGTCATCCTCGAGCCAGTCGCCGCCAGCATCGCCCTCGCCCACCGGCGGCGTCGGCCCCGGCGGGTAGCAGCCGAGAGCGCCGCGCGGCCCGGAGCGCTCGGCGGCGTCTAGGCTCGCACGCGTCCCCACGGTCGTGGACGCGAGACGTGCACGCTGCCGTGTGCGCAGAACCGCCAGGGCAGCTCGACCGCGCGTGTGATGCCGATCCGCGGCCCCTCGATCACCGCCCGCTCGCGCCAGCTCGCGCTCGCCGCCGCGATCTGCACGGGTCCGTGCTGGAGGTCCTTGCCGTTGTCCGCCAGCGAGATGCCGAGCGCCTGCGTCAGCTTTCCCGGACCCGAGCAGAGCTCCTCGACTCGCTTCGCGCCGTGACGGCGCAGGTACATCGCCTCGAGCCCGGCGATCGGCTCAAGCGCCCGGATCAGCACCGCCGCACCGGTCCCCTCGGGCTCGCAGACGGCATTGAGAAGCGCGTGGATGCCGTAGGAGCGGTACACGTACGCGCGTCCGGGCGGGCCGAACAGCGTGCTCGTCCGCGGCGTCAGGCCGGCGAACGCGTGACACGCCGGCTCGATCTCGTGATAGGCCTCGGTCTCGACGATCACGCCGGCCGTCTCGCCGTGCGTGACCGTGCAGCCGATCAGCTCGCGGGCGACCTCGAGCACGGGGCGGGCATAGAAGTCGGCCGCCAGGGCCCGCGAGTGAGAAAACCGGCCCGGCTGGTCGACGGGCGCGCCCGCCGGCGTCGACTCAGGCGACGGCGGCTTCATCGAGCTTGGTCTTCGCGAGCGCGAGCTGCTCGTGCACACGCGCCAGCGACGTCCCCCCCTCGGAGACCTTGGACTCGAGCCAGGAGCTCTCCGCCAGCACCGCGTCGTACTCGCCGCGATGGGAGGCCAGCGTCTCGCTGACCGTGGCGAGCTCGGCGTCGCTCAGCTGCGAGAGGCCCTTGCCGGCGTCGACGGCCGTGCGCACGAGCCCGGCGACCACGCCGTGCGCCTCGCGGAACGGAACCCCGAGGCGCACGAGCAGGTCGGCGATGTCGGTCGCCGCGATCAGCTCGTCGGAGGCGGCTGCGCGCATGCGCTCGCCGTCGAAGCGCACCCCGGCGATCATCCCCGTCGCCGCCGCCAGCGTCAGCGTCAGCGTGTCGACGGTGTCGAACAGGTGCTCCTTGTCCTCCTGCAGATCCTTGTTGTAGGTCAGCGGGAGCGCGTGCATGACGCCGTGGAAGGCCGCCAGGTGCCCGACGACACGGGGCGCCTTCGCGCGCAGCAGCTCAGCCGCGTCCGGGTTCTTCTTCTGCGGCATGATCGAGGATCCCGAGCTCCACGCGTCGGGGAGCTCGCAGAACCCGAACTCGCTGCTCGACCACAGCACGAGCTCGGCCCCCAGGCGAGACAGGTGCGTCGAGCACGTGGCGGCCGCCGCGAGGTAATCGAGGATGAAGTCGCGCCCGGAGACCGCGTCGATCGAGTTGGGCGCGACCTCCTCGAAGCCGAGCTCGCGCGCGAGCAGGCCCCGGTCGGTGTCGAAGTTGACACCCGCGAGCGCGCCCGAGCCGAGCGCAAGCCGGCCCGACTCGCGCTCGGCGAAGGCAAAGCGCGCGCGGTCGCGCGCGAGCATCCAGAAGTAGGCCAGCAGATGATGGCCTAGGTAGACGGGCTGGGCTCGCTGCAGGTGCGTGTATCCGGGCATCGGCCAGTCGATGTGCTCCTCGGCGCGCGCGACGAGGACCGCCATCAGCGCTGTGATCGCCGCCTGCGCATCGCCGGCCTGCGCACGCGTGTACAGGGCGAGGTCCGTGACGACCTGGTCGTTGCGCGAGCGCGCCGTGTGCAGCTTGCCGCCGACTGGGCCCGCGAGCGCCGTCACCCGGCGCTCGATCGCCATGTGGATGTCCTCGTCGTCGGGCTCGAACGCGAAGCGCTCCTCGCGCAGCTCCGCCTCCACCGTCGCGAGCGCCGCGAGCAGCGCCTCACGATCCTCCGCCGAGATGATCTCCCGCTCCCCGAGCATCGTCACGTGCGCGCGCGACTGCGCGACGTCCTGCGGCCACAGCCGCCGGTCGAAGGCGATCGAGGAGTTCAGGCGCTGGAAGTCGGCGTGCTGGGGGGCGTGAAAGCGGGACATGGCGAGGAGTCTATGGGGGGCGTCGACCGAGCAGGCGCCAAGAGCCGCCGCGCCGGGATCCGCCCGCTAGCCATGCCCGGCCGCGTATTGCCGGCATTCCGCTACGACGTAGCCTGGCTCGCAGCTCGTCTTCAGAATCCATCCGGCCATCGCCTTTTCCAGGTATGCCGAGACGGCCTGCTGACGTTGCTGGGCCGTCCCCCCGGGCTGGCGTTCGAGCAGCCTCTGTCGGAGCTTTTCCGAGAGGATGTCCAGCTTCAGCCCGAGCAGGCGATCTGCCAGCGTCTCACCCGAGTAGGCGAAGAACCTGCGAAATTCGTCCTCGCTCGGGAACAGGGCCTTGCGGGTGCGCGCGAACTGCCTCGCGAGCTCGGCCTGGCTCACGGCGATACCGAGGCGCGCGCTTTCGCCCGTCAGCCAGTACGAGTCGATCAGGTAGCGCAGCGCCTGCGCGCGCAGGCCCGAGTAGTCCGCTCGACAGCGACTTCGCAAGACAGCGACCCCCGGTTTCGATTCGCCGCCCGCCGCATCCGTCCCAGCCTGTGGATGGCCGGCTAAGCGAGCGATGCATGCGGTGTAGGCGGGTGGATCGGGGACGACCCCCGCAGGCGCCGGCCCACGCGGGATGCGTTCGTTGCTCGTGATCGCCGTGATCTTGATCCAGTGGTCAACCATCGCCTTGGTGATCGATCGTCCGCCCACCCGCACGACGGTCACCGAGGAACCGGCCTCGCCGCACGCCGACAGGCCGACGACGAGGGCCACGAGCACGGCCAGCCTAGCTGTGGCGGCTCGCGCGAGCACCGACCGCACGCCGCCCCGTCAGCCGCGGCCGCAGGCGGGCTCGTTGGTGCAGCTCACGCCCATCAGCGCGGCGATCTGCTCCATCAGCACCGCAGGGGAGGGCGCGGCGCCGGCCGTGCGTGATTCCGTGAACTGCGCGCAGTGGCGTACGACGTACCCTGCGCGGCATGTCGTCTTCGCGGTCCACCGCTGGGCGTGTTCGGTCAGGCTCGCATACGCCTGCTGCCCACCGGCGGACAGGCGCGCCTGCACCTTCTGCGAGAGAAGGTCCTGGCGCACGACGAACAGCTCGTCTGCGAGCGTCCAGCGCCTGGCGGCGAGATAGTGCGTGAGCTGTGTCGCGGCGGGAAACTCCCTGGCCCTGATCTGCTCGAACAGGCGGTTGACTTCGCCCGGCGTGGCCTGGATTCCGACTTCTCCGTACAGGCCGATCGTCCAGCTGGCGTTGACCAGGTAGCTGACGGCCTGCTCCCGCAGGGCCGCGTAGAGCTGGCTGCATTTGCGCAGCAGTTCCGCCGCCGACGGCGGCCGGCCCGTCGGGGGGCCAGCTACGGACGCTCCCAGATGGGCGACGCACGCGCGGTAGTCGGGCGGGTCCGACACGAGCCCCGTCGGTACGGTGTGCCCGCGCGAGAGCTCGTAGAAGTCGCCGCCGGCGAGCGTCGACATCCAGTGGCTCACGTTCGCGCGCGTGATTGCATTGCCTCCCACATGCGCGACCACTTCACTCGAACGCGCGGAGCCGCATGCCGTCACCGTTGCTATCACCGCGCACGCGACGAGCGACGAGCGCAGCCCTTGTCGAGGTTTCCACATTGCACGGCGACGCTAGCGGCGACCGTCGCTCCCGTGTGGGAGTGTTTCTAGTGGCCGCCCACACGTGATCGAAAGCGATCCCGACGCAGCCACACCGCGGTATCAGCCAGTCGAATCGTTGCGGTGAGAGACAGTCATTGACGCGTCGCGGTGCGGCGCTCTACGTTCGCAACGACGCATCTCTGCAGCTACAAGAAAGCAGGTCGCAAACCTCATGACCAAGAATCGACGCTCCGGCGTTCGCAGACTGCTGCGCGCTGCCGGACTGGCCGCCGCCGTACCGATCGCGATGCTCATCGTGGTGAGCTCGGCGTCCGCCGTCGAACACCACCCGAAAGGCGAATACGCCCCGTTCGCGGACTGCCCGCTGAGCAACCCGGGCACGGAAGCATGCCTGCTCGGCAAGACCGAAAGCGGCGAATTCGTGATCGGCAGGGAACGGGTGCCGATCTCGAGCATCGTGACCCTCCAGGGTGGCACGCACGAAACGACGGGTGAAACGGAATTCATCGGCGCGGAAGACGGAAACACCCTGTCGAAAACCCCGCAGAAAGTGCCGGGGGGGCTGGCGGGTCTGATCAGGTGCAATGAAATCAGCAACCTGATCGAGCGGATCGCCTGCGAAGTCACCTTCGAAAACGGTCTCACGGGCGTGACCGCGACGACCGAACTGGCCGCACCGGCCAGCGCGATCAAGATCAACTCCAACAACCTGCTCTCCGAAGTGGGGGTTGCGCTGTCGCTGCCGGTCAAGGTGCACCTCGAAAATCCGCTGCTCGGCGGCAGCTGTTACATAGGCTCGAATGCCCACCCGATCGTGATCGACCTGACGACCGGATCCACGAGCCCGCCGCCCCCGAACGTCTCGATCAAAGGGAGCGTGGGCGAAGTGGAAGTCAACGAAGCGATCACGATCCTCACGCTCAGGAACAACGTGCTCGTGAACAACTCGTTCGCTGCTCCCGGCGTGCAGGGGTGCGGCGGGCTGTTCGCGTTCCTGCTCGACCCGATCATCGACGTCAAGCTGGGCCTGCCGGCGTCGGCGGGCCACAACACCGCGATTCTCAAGGGAACGCTGAAAGAGGCGAACGCTCCGGCGGTGAAAGAAAGCGAATAGCCGCAGGCCGGCCCGCGCAGCGAGGGCCGGATGACGCGGTGCGATCGGCGCCCGCCAATGGCGGGCGCCGACTCGTTTCCAGGTGCTTCGGGTTGCCTGCGGTGGCGTCTGCTAGTGGCGCCGGCGAGGCGAGCGCTTGGCTTGCGAGCGCTTGGCCTTCTTCTTGGCGTGCTTGCGGGCCTTCGGGCAGCCGGTGACCGCGATCTTCGTGTTCTGGTGGATCACGGCGCCGTTCTGCCCCATGAACATCGTGGGCATCGCAAGCTTGGACTTGCAGAGGTTGCCGTTTGCCGCGAGGGCCGAGTACCTGCCCTGCGGGAGCGTGAGTTCGAACGTGTTGAAGGGCACGTCGGGCGGCGACTTGAAGGTCGTGCTGGTGATCCCCTGCCGGCTGATGAAGGTCGAGCCGACGAGATCGATCTTCACGCCATAGCCCTGTAGAACCATCGTCAGGCTCGGGAACGCTTCGCCGCCGTGGGAGACGAAGTAGGCCGGCCCTTCGAGCGGGACCGGAAGCACCGGGGTGATCACCTTGGCGTGCCCGACGATCGACGCGGCGGGGCAGGTCGCGGGGTTGGCGGCGAAGGCGGCTGCGAGACATGCCTTCTGCAGCGTCGTCAGCCGCGAGGGCAGCTGCTTGGGGAGATCGACCTTGACGCGCCCGATGTTCGCCTGCGTGCCGAACGGGGCCTTCGGATAGCTCAGCTTCACCGACAGGCTCGCGCCGCCTGCTTTGGAGGTCCGGCCGGAGGTGGAGACGGAGAAGTTTGGCGCGAACTTGAGCGTCGCGCAGTTCGCCAACTGGAAGGGGGTCGAGACGGGCACGCTCGAGCCTTCGGCGCTGCCAATCGTGCCCGTGAGCGCCATCGGCGCGCAGTTCGTCGGGTTGAAGGTGAACCCCGGCCGGTCGACCGTCACGGTGGCGCGCTTGATCTGGAGCGGGATGCCGTCGAGGATGCGCGGGATCGCGTGCGCTCCCGATGGGTCGGTCGTGACCGTGAGGGCGGCGGTCTGCGGGTCCACTTCGATCCTGGCCCTGACGACGACGTCGCCGAGGTCGAATGGCCCGGCCACCGCGGGCGTGACGATCGAGAGGCCGAACGGCGCGCCGTGGTAGCTCTCTGTCAGGAACACCTGTCCGCCCGTGACCGTGAAGGGGTCGGCGCCGAGGCCCACGCTGACGACCGAGTGGCCGATCAGGCTCTGCGGGCCGCACGTGCCCGCGTTTGCCTGCGCTTCGGGGCACAGCGCGACGCCCGGGAGCAGGCCGGAGAGGCCCGGCGGCATGTGCAGCTGAGCGCTCTGCAGGCTCTGCTGTCCGTCCTCACGACTGATCGTCGTCGTCAGCGAGCTCAGCGAGCCGGCGGCGTTGCTGGTCGTGCCCGCGGCGAGCGTCGGAGCGAACGGGATCGCGCTCGGGCACGGGCTGCCGGCCGGCCCCGCCGTGATCTGGAAGCTCGACGCCGAGGCTGCCGCCGCTCCTCCCGCCCAGGGCGTGAAGCTCGCATCGGTGGTGTAGGTGCCGCATCGCGGCGGTGTCGCGAGGGACGCGCGGTCGCCGCCGAAGAAGTGCAGCTCGGCGTCTTCGAAGGGCAGCTGCGGGTTGTTCGCGAATGTCGTCGTGATGCGACCGCTGACCGGGTCGAGCGAGGCCTCGCCCGGCAGCTTGACGCGCGAGCCGGAGACGGGGTCTTCGGCGACGAGGTAGAGCGCGATCAGCGACCCGAACGGGTTCTTGCCCGCTTCGCCGGCCGGCGCCGGGGTCGCGAGGTACACGGCGCCGGTGAGCGGGCGCGGCAGCAGGGGTGTCGTGATCGTCACATTTGCGACCTTCGACGCTTGCGGGCAGAACGGTTCGGGCAGCCCGGAGGTGAACCGCAGTTCGTCCGGCGGTCCGGAGAGGAAGCCGATCTGCGCCTCCGAGCACGCTTGCAGCCCGTCCGCGGCAGCGGGGTTGAGGGTGACGCCTTCGGGGAGGGTCACGCTGATGTCCTTGACGTCGGACTCGGCGAGGCCGCCGGGGTTGGCGCTCGCTTCCTGGGGCACGTGCAGATCGACGCTGACTCCCGCAGGGCTGCTCGCGTCCTGGCCGTCGGGGGCGAGCCGAATCGTCGGGTCGAACGGGAGCCGGTTGCAGCCGTCGAGCGCCTCGAGCTGTTCGGTCGGTTCAAACGAGGACGCTTCGTGTGGCTGCGCCCACGAGCTCATCGCCACGCTGCTGTGGAGCGGACCGCTGCAGGATGTCGGGAGCTCGAGGAACGGATTGGGATTGGCCTGCTTGAGCGGTTCGCAGGGAAGCAGCGGCGTGCCGCCGCGCGTCGCTTCGAGACAGCCCCAGCCGCGCTGGCGGTCGTGCGCCGTACTGCCGGGCACGCCCCACAGGGTCACTTCGCTGCGCAGCAGCCCGACCGCCTGGGAGACGTTGCTCGCGGTCGCCGTGATCCCGTAGTCGCCACCCGTGCGGACCGCCGTGTCGATGTACACGGGCGTGAACTCGACGAGGAAGCCGAACCGGGCCGGCTCCCCTTCGGCGGGTTCGAGGTTGAAGACGGGCAGCGTGAAGGTGATCAGCCCCTCCTGGACGGGCTCGTTGACGGTCACCCGCACGACCCCGACGACGGTGTCCTGCGGGCATTCGTTGTCGGTTTCCTGGATGCGTTTGAAGAACTGCGTCGAGGTGCACTGGGGGAAGCTCGTGGGGTTGCCGATCAGGCCGGGCGGCAGCGCAAAGCTGAGGTCCTTGGGTTGCGCGACGGGTTCGGCCGCGGCGGTCTGGTTGAGCGCGAGCGTCGTCGTGAACTGGAACGGATGCGATCCCGCCTGCGTGTCGGGCGTACCGCCTTCGCCTTCGAGGTCCTGGCGGAAGTCTTCGACCCCGAATGCCGCGGCCGCGCCGCCGATTGCGACGGGGCGGCTGATCGAGGCAGGCGCGGCGCCGCCGCCGCTGACGGTCATTTCCTGGGAGGCGCTCGCAGCGGCGCCTGCGACGAGGACGCCGATGCGCACCTCGATCTGTTCGTACGGCGGAAGGTTGCGCTCGCTGCCATACGTGCAGGTGAGCGAGGAGAGCGTGCATTTCACGGGCGCGGGCACGTGTTCGCGTTTGGCGTTTTCGAAGCGCAGCTCGTTTTCCGCCGACTCGCCGGCGATCGCTTCGATCGAGACGGGCGTGAGGCCGGCCGGGACCTTGTCGGCGATGCTCACGACACCGCTCGTCGGGGCGTCGCCGAGGTTGGCGGCCGAGAGGATCAGCTGCCCGTCGGGCTTTCCTTTTGAGCGCTCGGTGACGCTCACTTCGGCTCTTCCCCCGGACAGGGCTTCGCCGAGGCCGAGGAGGGCGGCGAATTCGCCGTTGGCGAAGACGGGCGCGACGGACTGCCCGGGGTAGGTGATCACGTACGGCTTGTCGCCCGCTTCGTCGCCCGGGCCGCCCGTCACGACGACCCTGTGCGAGGGAAACAGCGTTTCGAGCTGTTCCTGGAGCTGTTGCGCCGTGGCGTCGTAGGGCACGGCCGTGAACGGCACTTCTTCGAGTTCGAGCTTGCCTTCGTTGAATTCTTCGAGAGCCTTCGGTTCGGCGAGGAAGACCGAGCCGCTCGTCGCGCTGACGGTCATTTCCTGGACCTCGTCGGTGGCGACGCCGGCGGCGAGCGTGGTCGGCCGCGCCCCGGAGTAGAGGTGCCACCACGGAGATTCCGCCGCTGCGGGGGCGGCTCCCGCTAGGGCCAGCGCGGCGATGGTCGCGAGCAGGGCGCCCGCGGCGTGGACGCGCCGCATCACTTCCTCCTCCGCTTCGTGGTGGCGTGTCTGGCAGTCGTGTGGCCGTAGCGCCGCTGCGCGGCTCGCACGCACGCCTTGCGCCTGCGCTTGTTGTGCTTGGCGCGGCAGGCCCTCAGCGCCCTGGCGAGCTTTTCCGCGCGGACCTGCGCCGGCGTCCGGGTCTTCGCGGGCGCTGGAGGCGCGAGGTTGCCGGAGCTGGCGAGCACCGAGCTCGCGGGCGCGCCGAACGCCGCCTGCGGCGTCGGGGCGGCCCTGCACGAGTCGCTCGTTTCGCACGGCGGCGGCTCCGTCCCCGCCGTCGGGTAGCAAGGCGCGGCGGCTGAGCATTCGTGCGCGTCGTACACGTCCGCGCTGGCGTCGAAGTCCTGAGCGGCGAGCTTCCCGGTGGTGATGAAGAAGACGTCCCCCCCGCCTTCGTGGCCTTCGGCGTCGCGGCCGCCGCCGGCGCTAGCGTCGAGGAAGCCCGATTCTGCCTGCGCGGTGCCGGAGGAGATCAGACCGACGCAGCCGCCCGCCTGCGGGCTGTAGAGAACGCTGCCCGAGGACGTCGCCGTCGTGCAGCCGCCCACGCCGGGCGGCTCGAACTCGTACACGTCGGTCGTGCCGTTCGTGTCCTTCGGCACCAGCGCGTCGGCGCTGTCGAAGAACAGCCGCCCGTTGTCGGACAGGTAGCGCGACTGGTAGATCGATTCCGCGCCGTGTTGCCCACCCGAGTACGAAGTCCACGCCGGGAGGCTGCCGGCGAGGCCCTGACGGGCGTCCCAGACTTTGACACCAAGAAGCAGCGGGTTGGTCATGTCCCCGTATTCCAGCCCCTGGGGGCGCGCGCCCGACGGCGCACACGACACGCATGAGAGGTTGCCGCTGATCGCGTCGTACACGTAGACCTCCTCGTCGGGCCGGTCGGTCTTCGCATCGCGCGTGTCGTAGCCGGTCAGACTGCGGTCGGACACGAACGTGAGGAGGTGTCCGTCGGGCGATACCCGTGCGGTCAAATCTCCGAGGTCGTGTGTGCCGCTGGTGCCATTCCAATCAGGGAAGTCGCTGCCCGAAAGCACCGCCACGAGCTTCGTCACCCCGCTGTGCCACACGAAGAGGTTGCAGTGGACCGGGGGTTCCGGTTGCGCTTCCGATCCGCAAGTTCCGCGCGCCGCGCCGGGGGCGAGGGCGCCGTCGGCGACGAAGTACACCCACGAGCCGTCTTCGCTCGCGCCGGTGACCACGTTCAGGACCGTCGCCGGCTCCCCGCCGGCTCCGGCGGGAGTGAGGTCGGTGAGTTGGCAGCGCAGACTACCGGCCTGCTCGACCACGTGACATTCGTACAGATCGCCTTCTGCGTTGGTTGCAGCCTGACCCCCGGCATCGCTGGTGAGCTGCTGGTTGTCGGTGAAGAAGATCCGCGACCCGTCGGCCGACGCGGCCTGATATCGAGGCGTTTGGAGCCCGACACCCGAGCCGCCGGGCGCAACCGTGTCGATCTGCAGGGTCTGGGCTGCCGTCACGTCGCGCAGGTAGAGGTGACCCCCGTGTTCGGACCAGATGATTCGCGAGCCGTCTGCGGAGACGGCATTGCGGTCGACCTGGCCTTCGAAGCCGAGCACGGGGCTGTTCGTCGCCGGTTCGCCCTGGCAGGGCTCCGGCGAGCACGGAAGCACGCTCACGGGAGCCAGGCGGCCGGCCGCCCACTCGTACAGGCCGGTGCCGGCGTTCATTCCCGGGGTCAGCGCGACGGTCGCATTGAGGACCACGTGACTGAGGTCGGGTGTGGCCCCGATCGCTTCGGGCCCACACTGGGTTTTGTGGGTCGTGACGTTCGCGCACGCCCCTTCTTCGCCGAAGGTCGTGCCGGGCGGGACGTTGGTATAGCCGGGCTGGGCGGTGACGAGCGGGAGATAGCACGACGCCGCGCAGAAGACGCTCGGCTGGCCCGCGGGGAAGTTCGTGTGCAGGTAGGCGGTCTGTTCGGAGGCCGCCGGCGACAGCGCACGGGTGAAGCCCCCGAGCGGCTGGTCGATGCCGAGCGCGAGGTCTTCGCTGAACATGCGGTACTCGTTCGCCCCCACGCCGGTCGCCGCTTCGTGGGCGCTCGTCAGGTCGTGCGTCGTCCAACCCTGCGCCCCGCGCGCGGCGAGGACCTGGACGAAGTTCGCGTTCCCCTCCGGTTCGGCTTCCGTCGGCGCCGTCGTCACGAACGTCATCGCGTTGCCCCGCGGCGCCGCCTGGACCGCGTTGCCCTGCCCGAGCGCCTCGACTTCGGCCCCGCGCTTGTCTGCCGGTGAGACCATCTCCCACCGCCGCCCGTCGGGCAGGGAGAACGCAGCTCCGGGCTGCTGGGTTGTGAAGGTCTGGTCCTGGCCGGCGAACACCTGGTCTTCGCCTTCGAGCGCGCTGACGGCCACCACGCGGTAGTGATAGGTGGTCGCGGGCGCCAGCCCCTGCAGGTGCTGGGGCGAGACTTCCACGCCGCCGGCGCTGCTGCCGAGCGACGGTCCCGGCGCCGCGGGCGCTTCGCTTCCGTAGGCGCTCGTGGGGCCGTACTGGAAGTAGTAGCTCGTCGCCGCCCCGTGCGGGTCGATTGTCGCTTCGAGCGTCGCCGATTCCGCGGTCACTGCGGACGCCGACTCGGCGCGGATGCCGGGGCCCGGAGTCGTGAACTCAACGGCTCCTTCCCCAGGATTTTCCTTGCCGTTCAGGTCGCTCGTAGCCTGCAGGCGAAAGAAGTAGGCGGTGTCCGGCTGCAGCCCCGACAGGCTCGCTTCGACCGCCGCCGGGCTTGCGCCTTCGGGCACCGGTGCGGAGCACGGCGCGGTCTGGCCGAATTCGCTGCTCGTGCCCCAGGCGAACCGACACGTCGCCGCGCCTTGCGTCGAGGTCACCGTGCCGCGGAGGACCGCGCTCGTCGGCTTGACCTGGATCGCCGCGCCGGTTTCGACGTCGGGAACGACCGTGTTGGGGCCGAACGCATCGATGCGGCTGAGCCCGCTCGCTTCTTCGAAATCGCCGAGGAAGACGTCGTGCGACGTTGGGTCTACCGCGAGCCCTTTGATGTCGCTGAACGCTCCGTCCGGTGTCCCCGTGATGTGCCCGACGTAGTTGCCCGCGCGGTCGAACTCGTTGACGACGTGTTCTTCTGCGACGTAGACATCGCCGTTGCCCGCGTCCGCGGCGATGGCTTTGACTTCGCCGAATTCGCCCGTCGGCGGGGGTCCGTTGAGAGCCCCGAGGAATTCGTACTGGCCCGCGATTGGACCGGGAGCGAACATATCGACGACTCGGTTTTCATCGCCGACGAAGACGTCGCCGTTGAAGCCCGACACCGCGAGCTCGGTCGGCCGGCCGAACGGCACCACTTCGCCTCCGTTGCACGTCTCGTGCGACGCCGCGCACGTCCCGGCGAGCTGCGCCGCAAGTTCCGGTTCGGTGCCTCCGGCGGTCGGTCTGAAGACATCGACGAAATTGTGTTCGCGGCCCCCGGTGGCGACATAGACGTCGCCGGAAGCCCAGTCTTCGAGCGCGTTGGCGAAGCTGTCGACCGCAATCCCTGTCAGTTCCCCCCCGCCGGTGAACGAGCCCTGCGGGGTTGCCGCTCCCGACCAGGTCGCCTGCAGAGCGCCCGACGAGCCGAACACCGCCACTCGCTGCCCCCCTTCGTCAATCGCGCCGACATACACCTCTTCTTCGCCGGTCGCGTGACCGACGGCGACGCCAAATTCGAGGTTCGTCAGCGACCCCACTTCGTTCAGCTGCGGCGGCAGGTAGGCCCCGCTCGAGTCGGCAAAGCGACTGACGCTCGTCGCCCCACCGCCGGGGACTTTGCTCGCGATGAACACATCGCCGCCGTCGTCCGTCATCGCTCCTACAGCCGCGAACCGGCCGGTGACGGCCGCGCCCGAGCCGAGTGGAACGCCCTTGGTGAGCATCTGCGACGGTTCGGTGAGGAATTCGTGGATCACCGCCGCCCGTGCCGAGGCCGTACCGACGGCACCGAGCGACGCGCCGAGAACAACCGACGCGATCAGCCACGACCGCAAGCGTCGCCGCGCGTCATGAGCCCGTCGCGATCGCCCTACGACCATTTCACCTCTCCTCGCCGTTCGTATGCAGTCCCGTCCCTCACCGATAGCGCCCGGCGATGCTACGGCGGCCCCGTTATCCGCTCAACCCGTGTCTCCCACTGTCCGCTGACACAGCGGTGTGCGGGGCGCTCGCCCCGCACACCTCCGCATAGCGACGGGTCCTACGCGATGACTTCGAGTTCGTGCGACGGTGTCAGCGTCGCTTCCGTGTTCTCGCTTGCGGCTTTTGCTTCTTTCTCGTTTTCAGACGACTTGAGCAACGTTGTCTTGGCTTCGCCGGCGTCGTTCCAGTACGTCGTCTCTTTGGCGTCGCCTTTTTCGCCTTCGCACTTAACTTTGGGTGCTTTTGTCGGCGTGTTGATCGGCGTGACTAAGCAGAGCACGCTGCCTTCGACGGTGATTAACACCGTCGTGATCGATTTGCATTCGAAGTGGGTCGGTTCGACTAAGAACAGCATCGCTGCGCCTAACGGCGCTAACGAGTCGTAGACCAGGTGGACTTCGCCTAACGATAAAATGACGCCCGTTTCGGTGTCGCCTAAGCCGGTGCATTTGCCAAGGCCGGTCGTTCCCAGTTTCGCGCTACAGCCCGAGAACTTGATGTGGAACGGGCCTAACACCGTTTCTGCGGCGAACGAGCCTTCGTCCGCGTTTTTTTCGCATTCCACCACGAGCGCCGAGCCTAATACTTCGAGTTTGCCGACGGGGCTCGTGCCGGTGAACGTCACGGCCGTGTTCGGTTTGAGCGTCGGTAAGGCAAACGCCGTCGCAGACGCCATCGCGGTGACGGCAAAGACGGCCAACGCCGCAACGCCGATGATCTTGAGTCGTCTCATCGTTGCTTCTCCTTCGTGTCGCTGTACGACGCTCGCGACCCGTTGGGGTACCGCAGGCTCGTCGAGCGCCCTCGCCCGCCCAGATTCGACGGACGCGAACTTGCCCGGCGAGTGTGCCAGAGGGCGGCGGCGCGAGTCAACGAATTCGGGGCTTTGTCTCCGACCGACCCACTCGCGACAGCTCGGCACGGTGTACGCCGCGCGGCATGTCGTTTGCCCTCGCCACGCTTGCGTCGTCGCTTCGCTCAGCGCTCTCGCCCCCGGCGCTGAGAGGCCCTGCCTGATCTCGCCTTCGGCCTCCGCAATGCCCATTGTCCGTCGTGGCCTGATCCGCAGCACCCGGAACAGGTAGAAGTCGGCGGCCTGGTGGATCGGGCCGACCAGCCGGCGAAGGCCGGCGGCGAAGATGTGCGCTCGGAACGGGCGCTCCTCTTCGCCCGGGGAGAGCGCCTGCAGGCCGTGCGGCGCCTCGGGGTCGTTGGACACCCGTCGGGCGACGGCGAGGAAGCTCTGTCCGGCTTCGATCTCACGCCGCGCGCGGACAGCTGTGGCGCGCTTGCTCGTCAGCAGGATCTCGAAGTAGCGGCGCATCGGCACGAACAGGCTCGCGGTGTGCGCGCGGTAGTAGCGCGCGACCTGCGCGGGAGTGATCTGGCGGTACGCGCGCGTGCGCAGCGCGACGTCGATCCTCGACTGCAGCAGGGAGAGCTTCATCACCCACATCTGGTCCGCGGCGGGGGCGCCACGCGCGATGCAGCGCTCGAGCTCCGCTTCGCGTGCGAGCCGCGGATGCTCGATGCCTTCGAGCTGGTCGTACTTGAAGAGCGCCAGCCGCGTGCGGGCTTCGCCGTCGCTCGCGCTCACGCCGAGCTCGCGGGCTTGGCCGAGGGTCCAGTCGGCGCCGATGAGGAACTCGAGCGCCCGTTCTCGCGACACCTGCTGCTCCTGGTCCTCGCGTGCCGCGCCGCCGCCCTGTGCCCGCTCCTCGAGCGCAGCCCAATGGGCGACGGTTGCGCTGGTGATGCGTGCGCGACCGACCTGTGCGACGAGCGCGCCGGTGCCCGTTCCCCCGCAGGCGCTCAGCCCGCTCAGGGCCAGCACGACCGCGAGAGCACCCGATGCGCTGCGACGTCTCGTCATGGCGCGCGAACGTAGCGCAGCCCGTGGCGCTTTTGGAGCAGTGTTTCCAGGTCACCCCGAGCGGGCTGGGGCCGCCAGCTCGTGTACGGCCCTCGCCACCCGCCCGACCTCCCCCTCGCTCATCCCCGGGAAGAACGGCAGCGCCAGCGACCGTGCCGCCACCTCCTCGCACACGGGGTACTCGCCCTCGCGGTGTCCGAAGCGCTCGCGATAGAGGCTCATCAGGTGGATTGCCGGGAGGTAGGGCTTGCTCTGGATGCCCCCGGCCGCCAGGCGCCGCACTGCCTCGTCGCGGTCGACGCCGCGGGGCAGCTGTACGACGAACACGAACCAGCCACGCACGGCTCCGCCTGCGTCCTCGCAGGGCAGCTCGAGCCCCTCGATCCCGCTCAGCGCCTGGCGGTAGAGCGCCGCGACGCTCGCGCGCGACGCGAGCATCTGCCCGAGCCGCTCCAGCTGCGCGAGCCCGAGCGCGCAGGCGATGTCCGAGAGGCGGTAGTTGAAGCCGAGGCGGTCGTGGTCGAGCCAGTCCATGTTCGGTGCGCGGCCCTGGTTTCGCTCGGAGTCGATCCTCGCCTTCACGTCCGCATCGGCGAGCGTGATCATCCCGCCCTCGCCCGTCGTCAGCTGCTTGTTGGCGTAGAAGCCGAAGATGGCGGGGTTGCCGCGTCCGCCGACGCGGGTGCCGTCGGCGTGCCCGGCGCCGAGCGCCTCGCAGGCGTCCTCGACGATCGCGAGTCCGTGCTTGGCGGCGATTCGCTCGAACGCCGGCATGTCGGCGGGATAGCCGAAGATGTGCACCGGCAGGATCGCCCTCGTTCGCGGCGTGATCGCCGCCTCGACGGCGGCCGGATCGAGGTTGAGCGTCACGGGGTCGATGTCGGCGAAGACGGGCGTGGCGCCCTCGTAGAGGACCGCGTTCGCCGACGCGACGAACGAGAAGGGGCTCGTGATGACCTCATCGCCGCGCTCCACGCCCACCGCGCGCAGCGCGAGATGCAGGCCTGCCGTCCCGCTCGAGACCGCGCTCGCGTGGCCGGCCCCCACGCGCGCCGCGAACGCGCGCTCGAACTCCCCCAGCTTCGGCCCAAGCGAGAGCTGTCCGGAGCGCAGCACCTCGATCACCGCGCGCTCCTCCGCCTCGCCCAGCAGCGGCCGGGCGAGCGGGATCATCTCATCCGCCACCTACACCCCGCTGGAGCTTCGCACGGAGGCCTTCGCGTCTGTGCCCGCGCCGCCTGCGGGCGGCGAACCGGCGCGGCGCCCCGGCTGCATCCCGTACTCCAGCGAGTCGACGAGCGCCTCCCAGGATGCCGCGATGAGGTTCTCCGAGACGCCGATCGAGCCCCATTCCTCGTGCTTGTCGGAGGCGTCGATCAGCACCCGCGTGACGGCCCCGGCGCCCTTCGTCTCATCGAGTATGCGGACCTTGAAGTTGACGAGCTCGATGTCACGAAGGTGCGGGTAGAGCTCGCCGATCGCCGCGCGCAGCGCCTGGTCGAGGGCGTGCACCGGCCCGTTGCCCTCGGCGCTGCGCACGTAGCGCTCGCCGTCCACCCAGATCTTCACGACCGCTTCGGTCTCGACCTTGCCGTCGGCGCGCTTCTCGACCGTGACGCGCCAGGACTCCAGGCGGAAGAGCGGCTCGTACACCCCCGCCTCCTTGCGCAGCAGCAGCTCGAATGAGCCATCGGCGGCCTCGAACTGGAAGCCCTCGTGCTCGAGCTCCTTGACGCGCTCGAGCAGCCGCTGGGCGAGCTCGTCGTCGGCGGCGAGGCCCGCCTCGCGCGCCTTCTCGACGATCGCCCCCTTGCCGGAGAGCTCGGAGATCAGCACGTCGCGGCTGTTGCCCACGACGGCCGGGTCGACGTGCTCGAAGGTCTGGGAGTCCGCGCGCACCCCTGCGGCGTGGAGGCCCGCCTTGTGCGCAAAGGCGTGCTTGCCGACATACGGCTGGGCGGGATCGGGCGAGCGGTTGAGCAGCTCGTCGAGGTAGTGCGCCGTCTCGGTCAGGCGGGCGAGGCGCTCGTCGGGCAGCAGGCGCGCGCCCATCTTCAGCTGGAGGTCCGCGATGATCGTGATCAGGTTCGCGTTGCCGGTGCGCTCACCGATCCCGTTGACCGTCCCCTGCACCTGCGTCGCCCCGGCTTCGACCGCCGTCAGCGTGTTCGCGACAGCGCAGCCGGAGTCGTCGTGGGTGTGGATGCCGAGCGCGACGCCGGGGATCGCTTCCCTGACGACGGCGAAGGCCGTGCGCACCTGCGGCGGCAGCGAGCCGCCGTTGGTATCGCACAGGACGACGCGCTCTGCGCCCGCTTCGGCTCCCGCGCGCAGGCAGTCGAGCGCGTAGCCGGGGTCGAGCGCGAAGCCGTCGAAGAAATGCTCGGCGTCGAGCAGCACGCGCTTGCCCGCGCCTATCAGGAAGGCGACAGACTCCGCGATCATCGCGAGGTTCTCCTCGCGCGAGACGCGCACGACCTTCTCGACGTGGAGCACCGAGGCCTTGCCGACGAGCGTGCAGACCGGCGCGAAGCAGTCGGCGAGCACGCGCAGGCCATCGTCCTGTGCGGCGGCCGTGTCGCGCCGGCGGGTCATGCCGAACGCGACGATCTCGGCGACCTCGAGCGTCTCGGCGGCGAGCAGCGCGAACAGCTCCTGCTCCTTGGGGTTGGAGGCCGGGAAGCCGGCCTCGATCATGTGCACGCCGAGCCCGTCGAGGGCGTGCACGACGCGCACCTTCTCCTCCGCCGTCAGGCTCAGGCCGCCGCCGCCCATGCCGTCGCGCAGGGTGGCGTCGTATAGCTGTATGTCGGACATCGGCCTAGGCCGCGGGAGCCTTCAGCGCCGCCGCGGGCACGACGTCGAGCCAGTCGCGGTAGCGCTCGGAGCGGCCGTGGATCGCGTCGTCGAAGGCGCCCTGAAGCAGCCGCGTGACCTCGCCCGGCGTGCCGTCGGCGATCCTGTGGTCGTCGACCTCCACGACCGGCACCAGCTCTGCGGCCGTCCCCGACATGAAGACCTCGTCGGCCAGGTAGAGCTCGGCGCGGGCGACGTCGCGCTCGCGCACCGTGTAGCCGAGGTCGCGTGCCAGCTGGATGACCGAGCGGCGCGTGATGCCGTCGAGTATCGAGTTGTGGTGGCCCGGCGTGACGATCTCGGCGCCGGCGACGATGTAGATGTTCTCGCCCGTCCCCTCGCACACGTAGCCGTGGTCGTCGAGCAGGATCGCCTCCTGGTAGCCCGCGTTCATCGACTCGATCTTCGCGAGCACGCTGTTGAGGTACTGCCCGGAGGCCTTGGCCTGGGGGATCAGCGAGTCGGGGCTGATGCGCCGCCACGAGGAGACCTTCGCGCGGATGCCGTTGCGCGTGCCCTCCTCGCCGAGGTAGGTGGCCCACTCCCAGCACGCGATCGTGACGTCGACAGGCGCATCCATCGGGTTGAGGCCCATGCTGCCGTAACCCCGGTAGACAATCGGGCGGATGTAGCAGGAGCGCAGGTTGTTGCGCGCGACGAGCTCGCGCGAGGCGGCCTGCAGGACCTCCGCGCTGTATGGGACCGGCATGTAGTACAGCTCGGCCGAGCGCAGCAGGCGCTCGGTGTGCTCGGCATTGCGGAATACGGCGGGGCCGTGCTCGGTGTCGTAGCAGCGGACTCCCTCGAACACGCCGGTGCCGTAGTGCAGGCCGTGCGTCAGGACGTGGACCTTGGCGTCCTCCCAGGCGACGAAGTCTCCGTTCATCCAGATGAGGTCGGTGGGCTCCACGTTGATCGGACTCCTATTCGAGGTTCGAGAGGACTGCCCTCGTCGCCTGCACCGTGCCGTCCTCGCCTCCGAGATCGGGTGTGCGCAGGCCTGCCGCGAGCGCGCGCTGCACGGCCGATTCTACAGCCGCGGCCTCGCTTTCCAAGGCCAGCCCGTGGCGCAGCAGCATCGCCGCCGACAGGAACATCGCCAGCGGGTTGGCGATGCCGCGACCGGCGATGTCGGGCGCCGAGCCGTGGACGGGCTCGAACAGGCCCGGCCCGCCCGCGCCGGGGCCGCCGGCGCCCGGCGAGCCGTCGGCGGCGGGCATTTCGGCGCCGAGCGACGCGCTCGGGAGCATGCCGATCGAGCCGGTGAGCATGGCTGCCTCGTCGGAGAGGATGTCTCCGAACATGTTCTCGGCGAGCAGCACGTCGAAGTGTCGCGGTGAGGAGACGAGCTGCATGGCGGCGTTGTCGACGAGCACGTGCTCGAGCTCGATGTCGGGGAACTCGCGCGCATGCACGGCGCTGACGACCTCGCGCCAGAGTCGTGAGGTCTCGAGCACGTTGGCCTTGTCGATGCTCGAGACGCGCGTGCGCGCGACCGAGAACGCGATCCGCGCGATCCGCTCGATCTCCTCGCTGCTGTAGGCGCAGACGTCGGAGGCGAATGTCGCGGTGCGTGTCTTCTCGCCGAAGTAGATCCCACCGGTGAGCTCGCGCACGACGAGCAGGTCGGTCCCCTCGATCCGCTCGCGCCGCAACGGCGAGGCGTCATACAGCGCCGGCAGCGGCTTGACGGGCCGCAGGTTGGCATACAGGCCGAGGCCCTTGCGCAGGCCGAGCAGGCCCTGCTCCGGGCGCGGCTTGGCGGCGTCCGTCGTGTCCCACTTCGGGCCGCCGACGGCTGCGAGCAGGACCGCGTCGGCGCCGCGGCAGGCGGCGAGCACCTCGTCGGTGAGAGCGACGCCGTGGGCGTCGATCGAGGCGCCCCCGAACGGGTGCTCCTCGAAGTCGAACTCGCCCACGCGGTTGAGGAGCTCGAGCGTCGGCGCCATCACCTCCGGTCCGATCCCGTCGCCGGGCAGGGTGACTATGCGATGGGTCATGCCTACAGCGCCGTCGTCGCGACGCGCGCGGGGGCGCCGGTGTCGGACTCGAAGGCGTCGATCGCGGCGGTGCGCTGCAGCGTCAGCGCGATGTCGTCCAGGCCTCCCAGCAGGCGGTGGCGGATCTCGTGGTCGATCGCGAACGCGACCTGCTCGCCCGCGAAGCGCACCTCCTGAGCCTCGAGGTCGACCTCCCCCTCCCCCGCGCGAGCGAGGCTGTGGCAGTCCTCGGCGCTCAGCACGACCGGCAGGAGCCCGATCTTGGTGCAGTTGGAGTAGAAGATGTCGGCGAAGCTCGGTGCGACGATCGCCTGGAAGCCATAGTCCTGCAGGCCCCACGGGGCGTGCTCGCGCGAGGAGCCGCAGCCGAAGTTCTCGCCCGCGACGAGGATCGGGTTGGCGGGCAGCTCCCAGCCCGGCTCCTTCGCCCAGTCGTAGAAGAGGTACTGCCCGAAGCCGCTGCGCTCGACGCGCTTGAGGAACTGCTTGGGCATGATCTGGTCGGTGTCCACGTCGGAGCGGTCGAGGTGGCTGACCGGGCCCTTGATCACATTGATCGGCTGCATCAGGCCTCCTTGCTCCACTCGCGGATGTCTACGAAGTGCCCCTCGATCGCCGCTGCCGCGGCCATCTGCGGCGACACGAGGTGCGTGCGCCCGCCGCGTCCCTGGCGGCCCTCGAAGTTGCGGTTGGAGGTCGACGCGCAGCGCTCGCCCGGCTGCAGGATGTCGGGGTTCATGCCCAGGCACATCGAGCACCCGGCCACGCGCCAGTCGAAGCCGGCCTGACGGAAGACCTCGTCGAGCCCCTCGGCCTCGGCCTGCGCCTTGACCTGCTGGGATCCCGGCACGACCATCGCACTGACGCTGTCGGAGACCGTCCGTCCCGCGACGACCTCGGCGGCGGCGCGTAGGTCGCCGATGCGCGAGTTGGTGCAGGAGCCGATGAACACGCGGTCGACGGGGATCTGCTCGATCGGGGTTCCCGGCGTGAGCGCCATGTAGGCGAGCGCGCGCTCGGTCGCCTCGCGGTCGGCGGGGCTGTCGAAGTCCTCCGGCGCAGGGACGCTGGCCGTGACGGGGCGGACCATTCCGGGGTTCGTGCCCCAGGTGACCTGCGGGGAGATCGCGCTCGCGTCGATCACGACCTCCTTGTCGAAGCTCGCGCCGTCGTCGCTGCGCAGCTCGCGCCAGCGCGCGACCGCCTGCTCGAGCTCCTCCCCCCTGGGCGCGCCCGGGCGCTCGCCGTCGGCAAACCACGCGAAGGTCGTCTCGTCCGGGGCGATCATCCCGGCGCGCCCGCCGCCCTCGATCGTCATGTTGCAGACGGTCATGCGGCCCTCCATCGAGAGCGCCTCGATCGCCGGGCCGGCGTACTCGACGACGTGGCCGGTCATGCCGCCCACGCCGAGCTGGCCGAGCGTCGCGAGGATCAGGTCCTTGGCGGTGACGCCGTAGCCCAGCTCGCCCTCGTAGCGGATGCGCATCGAGCGGGGCTTGCCCTGCACCATGCACTGGGTCGCGAGCACGTGCTCGACCTCGCTCGTGCCGATGCCGAAGGCGAGCGCGCCGAAGGCGCCGTGCGTGGAGGTGTGCGAGTCGCCGCACACGATTGTCATGCCCGGCTGGGTGACGCCGAGCTCGGGGCCGATCACGTGCACGATCCCCTGGCGCGCGGAGCCGAGCGAGTAGACGGGCACGCCGAACTCCGCGCAGTTGCGCTCGAGCGTCTCCACCTGCACGCGCGAAAGCTCGTCCTTGATGCGCGCCGCGACGGGCGTGCCGTCGGTCGGCGTGTTGTGGTCGGCGGTCGCGAGCGTGCGGTCGGGGCGGCGCACGTCGCGTCCGGCGAGGCGCAGGCCGTCGAACGCCTGCGGGCTCGTCACCTCGTGGACGAGGTGCAGGTCGATGTAGAGCAGCCCCGCCTCGGGACCGCCGACCTCGTGGCTCTCCCAGATCTTGTCGAACAGCGTCTTTGGCATCTGGCTCCTAACTGCGTCTCAGGCCCGCGGAGACGACCGCCAGGAAGGCGGCCTCCGAGGCGGTTGGGTTCTCGAAATGGTGCGGCAGGTCGGCGTCGAACGTCACGCAGTCGCCCTCGCTGAGCTCGTGGCGGTGACCGTCGCAGATGAGCACGAGCGACCCCTGCTCGACGAGCGCAGTCTCGCGGCTGCCGGGCTCGTGCATCGGGGGGTCGTCGGGACCGCCCGTGGCGCCGCCGGGCGCGAGCACGTGGCGCGAGAGCTCGGCGCGCTGTCCCGGCTGGGCGGAGGTGAGCACCTCGAAGCTGTGGCCGCGGCGCTTGCTGCCGCCGCGACGGCGTTCGCCGGCGCGCACGACGGTCACGGCGCCGCCCTCGTCGAGGCGCAGGAGCTGCGACAGACGCAGATCCAGCCCCGCGGCGATCCGCGTGGCGACGGTCAGTGTCGGACTCGTCTCGCCGCGCTCGACCTGCGAGAGCATCGGCGCGCTCACCCCGCTGCGCTCGGACAGGTCGCGCAGCGACAGCCCCGCCGCCTCGCGGAGCGCCTTCACGCGCGCGCCGATGACAGCCGAGGAGAGGGCCGCGTAGCCGTCGGTGGGCTGCTCAGCTGAGGTGGCGCTCGTCATACGGCCGTACGTTATCACGGACGCGGGTCGCTCAGCCCACCACCCCGCAGTCCCTGAACCCGGCGCGCGATGCCACGACGAGCAGCGCGCGATGCGTCCGGCGTTTCGAGCGGGCGAGCGAGTCGATGCGCTGCGTGTCGCCCGCCTTCGCGTAGGGGACGAGCGCTCCGAGCTCGCTCGCCAGCTCGTGTCTGTAGCTCAGCAGCAACTGCCAGTCACGCGCGAGGCCGGGCGGCGCCGTGAGCGTGTTCAACTCGGCCAGCGCGCGCTGCTCGATCACGACATTCCTCGGCGTGACCCGCGCGATTTCCCTGGCCGTCGCGGTTGCGGGCCTGCTCGCCGCGACCTCCTCGTTCGCACGCCGGCAGATCTGATCCGCGCGCGCGATCAGCCGGGCTCGCGGCGACCCGCTTGCGCCCGTCGCGCCGGCCGTGTTCCCGGCGCCGACCCCAGCAGCTCGTTGGCTGCTCGCACACCCCGCAGCCACAAGCGCTGCCGAGGCGAGCGACAGCACGACCCCGCCGAGCTGGCTGTGCGCGCGCGTCATGACGGCACGATCGCGTGCGTCCGTCGTCGAAGTCAACTCCAGCGCAAGCTTTGTCTCTGACCGCTCGGCTTCGTTTGCGAGGAGCTCAGCCCCCAGCTGCCTCCGCCAGCCTGGGCCTCAGCCCCCCGCTGCCTCCGGCAGGCCGAGCGCGTCCCCCGCCTGCGAGCGGGCCACCGCGACCGACAGCGCCCGCACGTACGCGCGTGCGGCCGCGTCGATGATGTCGGTGGAGACGCCCTGGCCGGCGCCGCTGGAGCCGTCGACCTCCAGCACGATCGCCACCTCGCCGAGGGCGTCCTGGCCCTCGGTGACCGCGGCGATCGTGAACTCGCTCAGCTTCGCGGCGATCCCGCTGGCGACGTTGATCGCCTGGAAGACCGCGTCGATCGGTCCGTCGCCGGTGAAGCTGCCGGGCGAGGACGTGCCGTCGGGGAGCGTGACCGAGACCTTCGCGTGCGGCGGTCGCAGCGATGAGGCATCGACCTCGAACCACTCGAGCGCGTAGCCGGCGATCTCCTCGCGCAGCTCGTCGGTGACGAGCGCCTCGAGATCCATCGCGGTCACCTGCTTCTTGCGGTCTGCGATCTCCTTGAAGCGCCTGAAGGCCGTGTTCAGCGCCTGCCCGTCGATCTCGAAGCCCATCTCCTGCAGCGCCTGGCTGAGCGCGTGGCGGCCGGAGTGCTTGCCGAGCACGATCGAGTTGCTGCGCAGGCCGACGGTCGTCGCGTCCATGATCTCGTAGGTGGTGCGCTCCTTCAGCACGCCGTCCTGGTGGATGCCGGCCTCGTGCGCGAACGCGTTGCGACCGACGATCGCCTTGTTCGGCTGCACCTGGTAGCCGGTCAGGCGCGAGACCAACCGGCTGGTGCGGGCGATCTCGGTCGTCTCGATTCCCGTCCACAGGCCGAGGCTCGGCTCGCGCGTGTGCAGCAGCATCGCGATCTCCTCGAGCGAGGCGTTGCCGGCGCGCTCGCCGATCCCGTTGATCGCGCACTCCACCTGGCGGCAGCCGGCTTCCACGCCGGCGAGCGAGTTGGCGACGGCGAGGCCGAGGTCGTCGTGGCAGTGGACCGAGACGACGACGCCGCGCAGTGCGGGCACCAGGCGATAGAGCTCTGCGAACATCGCCTTGTACTCGCTCGGCATCGTGTAGCCGACGGTGTCGGGCACGTTGATCGTGGTGGCGCCCTCCGCGAGCGCGATCTGGATCACCTCGGCCATGTACTCGACGTCCGAGCGCGAGCCGTCCTCGGGCGAGAACTCGACGTCCTCGGTGTACTCGCGCGCCTGCGCCACCGCCGCGCGCACCTGTCCCTTGACGTCCTCGCGCGTCGTCTGCAGCTTGCGCTCGATGTGGATGTCGCTGGTCGCGATGAACGTGTGAATGCGCGGCCGCTCCGCATCGCGCACCGCGTTCCACGCGGCCTCGATGTCCTGCTTGCTCGTGCGCGCCAGCCCGCAGATGACGGGGCCTTCCACCTCTCGTGCGATCGCCTGCACGGACTCGAAGTCCCCTGGCGAGGTGATCGGGAAGCCGGCCTCGATCACGTCCACGCCGAGCCGCGCCAGCTGGTGGGCAATCTCGAGCTTTTCCTGCCTGTTCAGCGAGATCCCCGGCGACTGCTCGCCGTCGCGCAGCGTCGTGTCGAAGATCTGCACGCGGTTCGCCGCGTCCCTGCCGTGCGTCGCGCCGTTCGCTGCGTCTGTCGTGCTCATGTCGTTCGTGCTCCTTCTCTATCTCGCTTTTCGTTCCTCTCTGCTGGGTATGCGGCTACGCGGCCGCCACGCGCTATTCCCCCCGAGGGGGGAGCAGGAGAAGAGAGAGGAGCGAGATGCGAAACGACATTCGATTCGCAGGGTAGCACCCTGCCGCCGCGCCGGCGATCGGCCGTCCCTACGGGACGAGCACGACCTTGCCGACGTTCCGCCGCTCGACGATCATCGTCTGCGCCGCGCCGGCATCCTCGAAGCTGAAGGCGCCTGCGATCACCGGTTTGACGGTGCCGTCCTCGAGCATCTCGCGCATCGGCGCGATCCACGGCTCGAGGCTGCCGTGGTCCTTCCACAGCGTCAGCATGTTCAGCCCGATCACGGCCTTCGATTCGGACATCTGCTTGATCATGCTGAAGCGCGGCATCCGCACCACCGCGCGCAGCGCCGTGACGAGGTTGCGCCGCTCGCCGGAGACGACCGCGGAGGCGCCGAAGGCGACGAGGCGCCCGCCCGGGCGCAGCAGGTCATAGCTGACGCGGAAGCTCTTGCCGCCGACCGCATCGAGGATCACATCGAAGTGCGGGAGCCCCCGCTCCCATCCCGCCTTGGTGTAGTCGAGCGGGTGCTCGACGCCGAGCTCGGCGATGCGCGCATGCTTGCCGGGCGATGCCGTGCCGTAGACCTCCGCGCCGACGCGCCTGGCGATCTGCGTTGCGGCGATGCCGACGCCGCCGCCGGCGGAGTGGATCAGCACGCGCTCGCCCGGCTGCAGGCTGCCGTAGCCAACCAGGCCGGCCCAGGCGGTGCCGTAGTTGACGGGGATCGCGGCGCCCTGCTCGAAGCTCAGCTCGTCGGGCAGCGCGACGACGTCGGCGGCGCCGGTGACGACCTCGGAGGCGTAGCCGCCGAACTGCGTTCCCGCGAGCACACGCTGCCCCGGCGTGAGGCCGGCGACACCCTCCCCTACCTCGAGCACCGTGCCGGCGACCTCATAGCCGACTATGCAGGGCGTCTTCGGCGCATCCGCATACAGACCCATGCGCGCCATCACATCGGCGAAGTTGATGCCGGCGGCGGCGACCTGGATCCGCACCTGGCCCGCTCCGAGCTCGGGGTCGGGGCGCTCCTGCACCTCGAGCACCCCCGGACCCCCGTGCTTGGTTATGACGACCGCCCGCATCCGCCGGGCAGCCTAACCGATCGACCGCCGCCGACCAGCGCGATCGGCCGATCTCGACGCCCGCGCTATCAGCCGAGGTCGACCGACCAGCCGTCGTCGAAGCCCTCGGAGGCGAGGATCTCCTGCAGGACGGCGGCGGGGACGGGCGCATCGGTCGTCACGACCATCGCCGCCAGCCGCTGCCCGCTGCCCCCGTCGTTGCCGTCGGAGCCCTCGGCCGTGTGCCCGACGGCGGCGGAGGAGATGTTGATGCCGTGCGCGCCGAAGATGGTCCCCACGCGACCGATCATCCCCGGCAGGTCCTGATAGCGGAAGACGGTCACGTAGGCCTCGAGCTCGATCGTCAGCCGCCGGCCCTGCACCTCGACGAGGTGCGGGACCTGGCTCGGGCCGATGCCGGTGCCCGCGACGGCGACGCGCTCCTCGCCGGCGACGACCGTGACGCGGATCAGCTCATTGAAGTCCTGCGCCTCGGAGACGGCCTTCTCCTCGAACACGATCCCACGCTGCTGGGCCATCGTGGGGGCGTTGACGAGGTTGACCTGCTCCTCGGTGCGACCCTGCAGCGCGCCGACGATCACGGCGAGCCCGAGCAGGCGCGTGTCGAACTCGGCGATCCGCCCGAGGAACGCCGCCTCGATGCGCTCCACCGAGCTACCCTCGGCGAGCGCCATCGCGAGCCGCCCGAGCTGCGTCGCGAGCGGCAGGAACGGGCCGAGCGTCTCCATGTCCTCGGCGCCGATCGCCGGAATGTTGACGGCGGTCGAGACGACGCCCCCCGTCAGCGCGGCGACGACCTGCTCGGCGCTCTGGTAGCCGGCGCGGTCGGTCGCCTCCGCGGTCGAGGCGCCGAGGTGCGGTGTGACGACGACGTTGGGATAGCCGAACAGCGGGTGCTCGGTGATCGGCTCGCTCGGGAAGACGTCGAGCGCGGCGCCCGCGAGCTTGCCCGAGTCGAGCGCGTCCTTGAGCGCCGCTTCGTCGATCAGGCCACCGCGGGCGACGTTCAGGACGCGCGCGCCGTCGCGCATCTGCGCGAACGCGGCGGCGTCGAGGAAGCCTTCGGTCTCGGGCGTCTTCGGCAGGTGCACGGTGATGAAGTCCGCCTGCGCGTAGATGTCGGCGGGTCCGTCGGCCTTCTCGACGCCGAGGTCGCGGTAGCGCTCGGCGCTGACGAACGGGTCGAAGGCGAGCACGCGCATGCCGAAGCCGCGCGCGCGCTGCGCGACGAGCTGGCCGATGCGTCCGAAGCCGAGGATCCCGAGCGTCTTCTCGTACAGCTCGACGCCGGAGAACTTCGAGCGCTCCCACTTTCCGGCGCTCAGCGACGCGTAGGCCTGCGGGATGTTGCGAGCGAGCGCGAGCAGCAGCGCCATCGTGTGCTCGGCCGCGGTCACGACGTTCGACTCGGGGGCGTTGGCGACGACGATGCCGCGCTTGGTGGCGGCCTCGACATCGACGTTGTCGACGCCCACGCCGGCGCGTCCGATCGCGCGCAGGCTGCTCGCTCGTGCGATCAGCTCGGCGGTCATCTTCGTGGCGGAGCGGATCACGATCCCGTCGTAGGCGCCGATGCGCTCGGCGAGCTCCTCCTCGCTCCACTCGATCCCCAGCTCGACATCGAAGTGCTCACGCAGGAGCGCGATGCCGGAATCGCCGATCTTCTCCTTCACGAGCACCTTCGGGCGATTCATGCCAGCCTCTCGACGGTCCAGTCGATGCACGCGGTCAGCGCGCGCACGTCGTCGGTGTCGATCGCCGGGAACATCCCGATCCGCAGCTGGTTGCGCCCGAGCTTGCGGTAGGGCTCGGTGTCGACGATGCCGTTCGCGCGCAGCGTCGCGGCGATCGCGGCGGCGTCGATCGCCTCGTCGAAGTCGATCGTGCCGACGACGAGCGAGCGCTTGGCCGGATCGACGACGAACGGGCGCGCCCAGCCGCTCTGCTCGGCCCAGCCGTAGAGATGCTCGGCCGAGGCGCGCGAGCGCGACACACACCAGTCCAGGCCGCCGCCGTCGAGCATCCAGCGAACCTGCTCGGCGAGCAGGAACAGCGTCGCGACGGCGGGCGTGTTGTAGGTCTGGTCCTTGAGTGAGTTCTCGAGCGCCGTCGCGAGCGACAGGGACTCGGGAATCCAGCGCCCGCCGGCATGCAGCTCGGCGATGCGCTCCTGCGCGGCGGGGCTCAGCAGCGCGAGCCACAGGCCGCCGTCGGCGGCGAAGCTCTTCTGCGGCGCGAAGTAGTAGGCGTCGACCTCGGCGGCGTCGACGGGCAGCCCGCCGGCGCCGGAGGTGGCGTCGATCGCCACGAGCGCGTCCCCGCCTCCGTCGGGGCGCAGCACCGGCACCATCACGCCGGTCGAGGTCTCGTTGTGCGCCCACGCGATCAGGTCCGCCCCGCCCTCGGCTGCGCGCGCGCCGGCGAGCGCCGTCGCGGGCGCGTCCCCGGCCTCGGCCGCGAGCCTGACGGGATCTGCCAGGAACGGCGCGCCGGCGGTCACGGCGGCGAACTTCTGCGAGAACTCCCCGTAGGTGAGGTGCAGCGCACGCTCGCGCACGAGCCCGAACGCCGCGGCGTCCCAGAAGGCCGTCGCGCCGCCGTTGCCGAGTGCGATCTCGTAGCCGGGAGGCGCAGCGAACAGCTCGCGCAGGCCGGCGCGGATCTCGCCGACGAGGGCCTTGACGGGCTTCTGGCGGTGGGAGGTGCCGATCACCGCCGCACCGTCGCGCGCCAGCGCCGCGAGCGCCTCGGGACGAACCTTCGAGGGCCCGCAGCCGAAGCGGCCATCGGCCGGCTTGAGCTCCGCGGGGATCACCAGGGGCGTCTGCGCTGTGGCTTGGCTGGGCGTCATTGGGGCTCCTCGCTGTGTCGGACCTCGAGCTTACGGCAGTGGTCTGAGGGTGCCCAGGCGCGCGGCTGAGATACTCGTCGCTTCCCGGTGGTGGACTCCACCTCAGCGCCAGTCGCGACGACCAGGCGAGTCTAGCGAACGCGTGCGGCGGCGAGCGGAACGCGGGCGGCCGCGAGCGACGCGGCCGGCTCGCCCGGTCTACTCCTCGTCCTCGTCGCCCTCGCCGGCGAGCTCCGCGAGCACCGCCGCCTGGCTGGCGTACTCGTCCTCGCTCAGCTCGCCGAGGTCCTCGAGCACCTCCTCGGGCGCGTCGTGTTGCTCGGCGACCGCGACCAGCTCGTCTGGGCTCGCCGGGTATTCGGCGCCGGCGAGCGCCTTGCGGACATCACTGGGACGTGCGTTCATGCTGTCTCCTCACTCCGGGGCTCGCGTGCTTGGCGCCTCCCGGTACTACCCGCGACGCTGATCTGAAAACGAGCCGCCCTCGAGCGGCTCGCGCGCGGCGAGCGTGGCGCTCCAGCCGTGGGGAAGGCGCTCGGCGCCGACGCCGGCGCACCTCGACTCGAGGCCGGGGTCGGCACTCAGCAGGCACAGCTCCGGGGCCGGGCCGAGCGCGAGGCAGCGCCGCCACAGCGATGTGCGCTGCGGGTCGATGCCGTCGGCGAGCAGGTCCGCGAGGCCCGGTCGGGGATGTCCGCCGACAGGGCTCACCCACATGCTCGAGCACACCTCGGCGAGGATCGGCTGGCCCTCGCAGAGACGATAGACCGAGCCGGCCCCGAGCAGGCTGTGGCGCGCGACGGCGTCGTGGACGCTCACGTGCCCGCGCGAGACGGCGGCCTCTTCGAGGATGCCCACGGCTCCCCAGCCGTCGAGCAGGTACCAGTCCTCGTAGGCCGCCTCGGCGCCGCCAACGCTCCACGGCAGCTCGGCCGCCCGCAACGGCGCCGAGCCGCGAAATCCGCTGGGCGGGCGCAGGGCGAGCGAGCGGTGGAAGCGCTGCAGCTCGAGCTCGTAGACGTCGCGCTCGACGCCCGCCGCGGGCCGATGCCAGAAGATGTACGCCAGCATTGCGACGGCGCTCCGGGGCCTCCGTCAGAAAGCCGGCTTGATCCAGTCCATGTGGGAGCGCAGCTCGCCACCGACGTGCTCGACCTGCGTGTCGGCCTGTTCGGCGCGCATGCGCAGGAAGCTCTCCTGGCCGGCACGGTTCTCCGCGATCCACTCGCGCGCGAAGTCCCCCGACTGGATCTCCGCGAGGATCTTGCGCATGCTCGCGCGGGTCTCCTCGGTGATCACGCGCTTGCCGCGCGTGTAGTCGCCGTACTCGGCCGTGTTGGAGATCGAGTAGCGCATCCCGGCGAGTCCCTTCTCGTGCATCAGATCGACGATCAGCTTGAGCTCGTGCAGGCACTCGAAGTAGGCCATCTCGGGGTCATAGCCCGCTTCGACGAGCGTCTCGAACCCGGCCTGGACGAGCTCCGACGCGCCGCCGCAGAGCACGGCCTGCTCGCCGAACAGGTCCGTCTCGGTCTCGTCCTTGAAGCTCGTCTCGATGACGCCCCCGCGCGTGCAGCCGATGCCCTTGGCGTAGGCGAGCGCGAGCCCGCGCGCGTTGCCGGTCGCGTCCTGCTCGACCGCGATCAGCCCGGGCACGCCGCTGCCTTCGGTGAACTGGCGGCGCACGAGGTGGCCCGGACCCTTCGGTGCCACCATCCCGACATCGACGCCGGGCGGCGGCGTGACCTCCTGGTAGTGGATCGAGAAGCCGTGGCCGAACAGCAGCATGTTGCCCTCGGAGATGCCGTCGCGGATCTCCTGCTCCCAGACGTCGTGATGGCGCTCGTCGGGGAGCAGGATCATCACGAGATCGCCGCGGCTGGCAGCCTCGACCACCGACAGCACCTCGAGGCCCTGCTCGCGCGCCTTGGCGACGGAGGGAGAGTCCTCGCGCAGGCCGACGACCACGTCGACGCCCGAGTCCTTCAGGTTGAGGGCGTGGGCGTGACCCTGCGAGCCGTAGCCGATGATGGCGACGGTCTTGCCGTCGAGGAGCTGGAGGTTTGCGTCGTCGTCGTAGATCATTGCGGCCAGGCTATCCAACTTCGCCTCCCAGACGGCGTCGCGCGAGCCGCGAGCCGCCCCGCCGCTCAGGCGCTGGCGGCAGCGACCAGCGTGCGGGCGGGAACCGCGAGCGTGCCCGTCGCCTCGGTGAACGGCGCGAAGCGCTCCGCCAGCGACACCCGGATCTGCTCGATCTCGGCCTCGGGACGACTGAGGACCGCGTCGTGGAAGTTGCGCGAGAGATCGAGCGTGACCTCCCACAGCTCATCGAAGCTCGTGTGGCGCCGCTGCAGCTCGAGCGTCTGCACCTCGATCTCCGCGAAGCCGGCGCCCTCGAGCAGCTCGCGGACGCGCCCGGCGCCGGCGAGCGCAAACGGCCCGGGAGGCGCGCCGCTGCGCGCGGGCGGCTCGGCGAGGTCGCGCTCGATCAGCTCGTGCGCCGGCAGCAGCGCCCACGGGTTGGCGTCGATCGAGTCCCACACGGCGAGCGCCAGGCGCCCGCCCGGACGCAGCACGCGACGCGTCTCGCCGAGCGCGGCCTGCGGGTCGACCATCAGCATGTAGCCCCAGCGGCACAGCACCGCGTCGACGCTCGCGAGCGGCAGGTCGATCCATTCGGCGTTCAGCACCTGGAACTCGACGTTGGCGAGCCCCAACTCGACCGCCCGCGCGCGAGCGCCCTGGAGCATCGTCTCGGCCTGGTCGGAGACGATCACGCCGCCGATCGGCGCAACGAGTTCGGCGGCGAGCATCGCCGGATCCCCGAGCCCCGCCGCCAGCTCGAGCACGCGCTGGCCCGGCTGCGGCGCGATCGCCTCGACCATCCAATGCGCGACCGGGTCCGCGAGCCCGCGCAGCAGCTCCTGGCGACGCACCCACCCCGGGGCGGCGTCTTCCCAGTGCTCCAGCGAGTCCTGGCGGTACGCGTTCGCGTCGGTGCTCACGCGAGCTCCCGGCGCAGCAGCTTGCCCGAGGAGGTTCGCGGCAGCGGGCCGGCGGCGAGCACGAGCTCCTTCGGCACCTTGAAGGGCGCGAGCGCGCGTGCGCAGTGGGCGCGCAGCTGCTCATCGTCGAGCTGCGCGCCGGGGCGGGCGACGACGATCGCGGTGACGGCCTCGCCCCAGCGCTCGTGCGGGCGGCCGAGGACAGCCGCCTCGAGGACCCCCGGATGAGCCTCCAGCACAGCCTCGACCTCGGCCGGCGCGACGTTCTCCCCGCCGCTGACGATCGTGTCGGCCTTGCGGCCGCTGACGTGCAGGCGCCCGGCCTCATCGAGGCGGCCAAGGTCGCCGGTGTGCAACCAGCCGTCGGCCGCGAGCGCCTTTGGCGCGACGGTCGCTCCACGCACGAGGATCTCCCCGTCGGCGTCGATTCGCACGCGCGTGCAGAACAGCGGCGGCCCTGCCCCCGCCGGCCTCGCGGCGAGCTCGGCGACGGGAGTGCTCGTCACCTGCGAGCAGCTCTCGCTGAGGCCGTAGGTGAGCGAGACGGGCACGCCGGCAGCGTGCGCCCGAGCCACGAGGGCCGGCGGTACGGGGCCGCCGCCCGTCAGTGCACAGCGCAGCGTGAGCGGAGCCGCGAGCCCCGCGTCGAGCAGACGCGCGAGCGTCGTCGCGACGAGGCTGACAAGCGTGATGTCGGACGTGCGCAGCGCCGCCAGCACGCGCTCGAGCTCGAAGCGCTCGTGCAGGACGGCGGTCGTCGCGTAGATGCAGGAGCGCACGAGGATCGACAGTCCGCCGACGTGCGCAAGCGGCATCGCGCACAGCCAGCGATCCTCGGGGTCGCGCCCGAGCGCGACGGCGGAGCCGAGCGCGCTCCACAGAAGGTTGCCGTACGTCAGCTCGACCGGTCGCGGCGCCGCGGTCGTCCCGGAGGTGTGGATGACGAGCGCCGTCGCGTCGAGGTCGTGCACCACCGCTCCCACCGCACCCCCCTTCGCCGGTGGCCCATCCACCAGTGGGGCGTCCACGACCACCTGGCACCCGTTCGCGATCGCCGCGCGCTCGCCTGCGCCGAGGCGCAGGTCGACGGGCACGGCGACGGCCCCGAGCCGCAGGCAGGCGTGCAGCGTCTCGGCGAAGTCGAGACCGCTGGGGAGGGCGATCGCCACGCGCGCGCCGCGACGCGCGCCGATCGCAGACAGCGCGCTCGCAACGCTTCCCGCGCGCGCATCGAGCTGAGCGTAGGAGAGGCTCCCGCGGGGGGTCTGCAGAGCGGTGTGCCCGCCCCGTGTACGGGCGGCGCGAGCGAGCCATCCCTCGACGACCATGGCCCACAGGCTAGCCTTCGCGCCGTGACGATCTCCTGGACTCCAGTGCCGGCGCCGGCGGGCGAGGCGTACGCCGACGTTCGCTATGAGAAGTCGGCGGCGCCCGAGGAGGGGATCGCGAAGATCACGATCGATCGCCCGGAGGTCCGCAACGCCTTCCGGCCGCGCACGATCATCGAGATCTCCCGCGCGCTGGAGGATGCGCGCGAGGACCCCTCGGTGGGCGTGATCATCCTCACCGGCGAGGGCCCCGACGCGTTCTGCTCCGGTGGCGACCAGCGCGTGCGCGGCGACTCGGGCTACCTCGACGAGGACGCCGCGAGCCGCGACGCCGCGCACCCCGGCGTGGGGCGCTTTCACGTCACCGACCTGCACGTCCAGATTCGCCGGCTGCCGAAGCCCGTCGTGGCGATGGTCGCGGGCTACGCGATCGGCGGCGGCCACGTCCTGCACCTCGTCTGCGACCTGACGATAGCGGCGGACAACGCGCGCTTTGGCCAGGTGGGCCCGAGGGTGGGCTCCTTCGACGGCGGCTTCGGCGCGGGCCTGCTGGCGAACCTGGTGGGCCCGAAGAAGGCGAAGGAGATCTGGTTCCTGTGCCGTCAGTACTCGGCCGAGGAGGCGCGCGAGATGGGGATGGTCAACACCGTCGTGCCGCTCGCCAGGCTGGAGGAGGAGACGGTCGGCTGGTGCCGCGAGATGCTGGCGCTCTCCCCCTTCTCGCTGCGCCTCCTGAAGGCCAGCTTCAACGCCGCAGAGGACGGGCTGTCGGGCATTCAGCAGCTCGCCCACGACGCGAACCTCCTGTTCTACGGCAGCGAGGAGGCCCAGGAGGGCCGCGACGCTTACCGTGAGAAGCGCAAGCCCGACTTCTCGCGCTTTCCCAAGCGGGCATGAGCGCCGTCCGCATCTGGATCATGGCCGCGCGTCTGCGCACGCTGCCGGCGGCGGTCGCGCCGGTGCTCGTCGGCACGGCGCTGGCGCTGGGCGCCGACCACTTCCATCCGCTGGCGTTCGCGGCGGCGTTATTCGGCGCGCTGTTCATCCAGGTCGGCACCAACCTCTCCAACGACTACTCCGACGCGCGGCGCGGCGCCGACACCGAGGATCGGCTCGGGCCCGTGCGGGTGACGGCGGGCGGACTGGTGCCCCCCAGCCAGGTGCTGCTGGCGACGTACGTGACGTTCGGCCTGGCGGTCGCCTGCGGCGCCTACCTCGTCGCGGTCGCCGGCCCGGAGCTGCTGGCGGTGGGGGCGGCGTCGATCCTCGCCGGCGTGCTCTACACGGGCGGCCCGCGACCGTACGGATACGAGGGATTGGGAGAGGCGTTCGTATTTCTGTTCTTCGGCGTGGTGGCGGTGACCGGCTCCTACTTCGTCCAGGTCCAGCACCTGCCGTGGGAGGCGTTCGTGTGCGCGATACCCGTGGGCCTGCTCGCGAGCGCGATCCTCGTCGTCAACAACGTGCGCGACCTGGAGACCGATCGGCGCGCCGGCAAGCGCACGCTCGCCGTGCGCCTGGGCCGTGAGCGCACACGCACGCTGTACACGGCGATGCTCGCGCTCGCGTTCCTGGCGGCTCCGCTCCCATGGCTGCTCGGATCGATGCGCGCATGGCTGCTGCTGCCCTGGCTCGCGCTTCCGCTCGCTCGGCGCCTGGTCGGCGTCGTGCGCACGCGCACGGACGGACCGGCCCTCAACGGCGCCCTCGCCGGCACCGGCGCGCTGCAGCTCGTCTTCTGCCTGCTGTTCTCGGCCGGCATCCTCGCCGGCGGCGGCGTCGGCTCGTGAGGCTCGAGACCGAACACCGGACGTTGCGGCTCGTGCGGCCGCTCGAGACCTCGTATGGATCGATCAGCGAGCGCGAGCTGGTGCTCGTCAGGCTGAGCGACGAGGACGGCTCGATCGGCTACGGCGAGGCAGCCCCGCTCGAGCCCTACGACGGCGTCAGCATCGGCCGGGCGGCGGCGGCGCTGGGAGCCTACGCGCCGGTGCTGGCGGCCTCGGGCGAGATGAACGGCGCGCAGGTGCTCGAAGCATGCCGGCGTGTCGATGACCTGCCGGTCGCGCTCGCGGCCGTCGACATGGCGCTGTGGGACAGGGCGGGCCGCCGCGCGGGTAAGCCGGTGGCGGCGCTGCTCAGCGACAGACCGACAGCGGAGGTGGCGGTCAACGCGACGCTCACGGCGCTCGACCGGGGCGCCTGCGGGGAGCAGGCCGCGCGGGCGCTCGCCGAGGGATACGGCTGCCTGAAGGTGAAGGTGGGCGTCGTCGACGACGCCGGCCGGGTCGCGGCCGTGCGCGCGGCGGCGGGCCCGGAGGTGGCGCTGCGCCTCGACGCCAACGGGGCTTGGGATGTCGAGGAGGCGGTGCGGATGATCGAGGTGCTCTCGCCGGCCGGGCTCGAGCTCGTCGAGGAGCCGACGCACGGCCTGCAGCCGATGCGCGAGGTGCGCGAGCGCGTCGCCGTGCGCGTGTCGATCGACGAGACGGCCGCGGAGCGCGGCGCGCTCGCCTCCGGCGTCGCGGACGCGGTCTGCCTGAAGGTGGCGCGCTGCGGCGGGATCGCGGGCCTGGTCGCGGCGGCGACACTCGTCCGCCTGGCCGGCGCGGAGGTGTATCTCGCCTCGACGCTCGACGGGCCGCTCGGTGTGGCCGCCGCCGTGCAGGCCGCCGCGGCGCTGGCCTCGCGCGGCCCGATGCCCCACTGCGGCCTCGCGACGCTCGACCTGTTCGAGGGGATCGAGAACCCGCTGCCCGCGCGCGAGGGCGCGATCGCGCTGCCGAGCGCGCCCGGGCTCGGCGTCGAGCCCGCCTGAGCGCCGCGTCTGTGAGCTAGCTCGCGGCGAGTGCGCGGGCGACCGCGCCGGGGTGCTCCAACGGCAGGCCATGGCCACCCGGGATTGCGACGATTGCTGCCCGCGGCGCGCCGGCGGCGATGCGCCTGGCGATCGCCGTGAACTTGCGATCGCGCTCGCCCGCGAGCACGGTGACGGGCATCGACAGCTCGGGCAGGCGATCCCACAGTGGCTCCATCTCGCCCGTGCCGATCCCGCGCAGCGCTGCCGCGAGGGCCTCGGGGCGGTTGCGGCGCTGGTCCTCGCGCGCGAGCCTGCCGACCTCCGGCGGCTCGGCGGCGAACAGCGGCTGCGTGCGCCAGCGCTCGATGAAGTCCTCGAACGGGAGCCGCTCGAGCTCCTCGGCGAGGCGGTGGTCGGCTGCGCTCCGCCGTGAACGCTCGGCGGCGTCCTCGATCCCGGCGGTGCTCGAGACGAGCACGAGCCGGGTGACTCGCTCGGGCGCGGCGAGCGCGACGTGCAGGGCTATGCGCCCGCCGAGGGAGTAGCCGCACAGCGCGAAGCTGGCGGGGGCACGGGCGAGCACGTGGGCGACGCAGCTCGCGAACGTGATCGGCCGTGGCGCATCGGCGGCCTCGCCGTGGCCCGGGAGGTCGAGGGCCAACGGACGGTAGCGTTCACGATCGAGGCGCTCGAGGACGCCATCCCACGCGCGGCTGGTGCCGCCGAAGCCATGCAGCAGGACGACGCTCTCGGGCACGTGCGAATCCTATGACGCCACCCACCGACACCTACCTGCTGCTGCGGGCATTCGTGGACGAGCTCGTGCGCTGCGGGATGCGCGCCGCGTGCACCTCGCCGGGGTCGCGCTCGGCGCCGCTCGCGCTGTCGCTCGCGCGCGACCCGCGACTGCGCTGCTTCTCCCACGTGGACGAGCGCTGCGCCGGCTTCTTCGCGCTCGGCGCGGCAAAGGCCTCGGGCTTGCCGGTGGCGGTCACGTGCACCTCGGGAACGGCCGTCGCCGAGCTCGCGCCGGCCGCGATCGAGGCGCGCGAGGCAAGGGTCCCCCTGCTGCTGCTGAGCGCCGACCGCCCGGCGGAGCTGCGCGAGAACGGCGCCGGGCAGGCGATCGACCAGCTGAAGATCTTCGGCGACGCCGCCAAGTGGTTCTTCGAGGTCGAGCTGGCCGGCGCCGGGGAGCGCCAGCTGCGCTGGGTGCGCACGCTCGCCTGCCGCGCCTACGCGACGACGCTCGAGGGCGCTCCCGGCGCCGTGCACCTCAACTTCCCGCTGCGCGAGCCGCTCGTCGGGGATTTCCAGCTGCCGCGGGACCGAACCGCGCGCGCGGGCGACCTCCCGTATGTGCTGCGCACTGCGCCGCCGCGCGCCGCCGGGGCGGCCGCGGTGCGCGAGGAGCCCGCGCTTGGCGAGCTTCGCGCGCTGGTCGGCTCGGCGTCCCGCGGTGTGCTGATCTGCGGACGGCACGAGCGCGCCGCCCCGCTGGGGATCGCCGCGGGCGCCTTCGCGGAGGCCTTCGGCTGGCCGCTGCTCGCCGACCCGCTGTCCGGCGCGCGCCGGGGGCAGGCCGCGATCGCCCACTACGACGCGCTGCTGCGCGACGCACGGCTGGCCGCGGAGCTCGCACCGCAGGTGGTCATCCGCGTCGGGGACCTGCCCGTGTCAAAGCCCCTGCGCACGTGGCTGGCGGCGCTCGATCCCGACGTGCGCCAGGTCGCACTCGATCCCGAGGGTGCCTGGCAGGACCCCGACTCGGTGCTCAGCGACTGCCTGGCGCTCGAGCCGGCGAGCACGCTCCTCGCGCTGGCGCCGCTCGCCGAGCAGGGCGACGGCCAGGCGCGCGGCTCGGCTGCGAGCGAGGGCGACTGGCTCGAGCGCTGGCGCAGCGCCGATCAGCGTGCGGCCGAGGCGATCGCGGCGGCGCTCGGCCACGAGCAGCTCTCCGAGCCGCTGGTCGCGCGCGAGCTCGGCGTGCTGCTGCCGGAGCGCGCGACGCTGTTCGTCGCCTCCTCGATGCCGGTGCGCGACATCGAGACGTTCTGGCCGGCGCGAGCGGATCCCCCGCGGGTGCTCTGCAACCGCGGCGCAAACGGAATCGACGGCACGGTCTCGGCGGCCTTCGGCGTCGCCGCGGCGAGCCCCGGGGAGCCTGTCGTCCTGCTGATCGGCGATGTCGCGCTGGCCCACGACATCGGCGGTCTGCTGGCCGCTCGCAGGCTGTCGCTGAAGCTGACGATCGTCTTGATCGACAATGGCGGCGGGGGCATCTTCGACTTCCTCGCGGTGTCCGGCGCCCCGCTCGCGCTCGACCCCGACCCGAACACGCCGCGGCAGGACCTCTACACGGCCCACGTCGCCACGCCGACGGGCCTGGACTTCGCCGATGCCGCGCGCCTGTACGGGCTCTCGCACGAGCGCCCGACCGACCTCCCCGCCTTTCGCTCTGCGCTCGAGCGCGCGCTCGCCGGGGAGGCCGCGAGCATCATCGAGGTCCGCACACGCCGCGAGGAGAACGTCGCGCTGCATCGGCGCGTGTGGCGCGAGGTCGCCGGCACCGTTACCCGCTGAGCAGCGGCAGCAGCGCCTGCAGCTTGATCTCCGTCTCGGCGAGCTCGCGCGCGGGGTCGGAGTCACGCACGATGCCGTTGCCGGCGAAGCAGCGCGCGACCGGCCCCTCGAGCAGGGCGCAGCGGAGCGCCACGCAGAGCTCGCCGTCGCCGGCCGCGTCCGTCCAACCGACGGGTCCGGAGTACCAGCCGCGATCGAGTCCCTCGAGGGCGGGGATCAGCGGCGCGGCGCGGCTGATCGGCTCGCCGCCGACGGCGGGGGTCGGGTGCATCAGCCCGGCCAGCTCGAGCGCTTCGATCGGTGCGGCGAGCTGGGCGCGGATCGGCGTGGCGAGGTGCTGGATGTTGGCGATCCGGACGAGCTCGGGCTCGCCCCGCGCCGCCACCCAAACCGAGTGCGCTCTCAGCGTTCGCTCGATCCGGCGCGCGACGATCGCGTGCTCCTCGCGATAGCTCGCGTCGCGCAGCAGCTGCTCGCCGAGATGGTCGTCGACGGCGGGGTCTGCGCTGCGACGGGTCGAGCCGGCGAGCGCGAGCGTGCTCACGCGCTGGCCCTCGCGACGCACGAGCAGCTCCGGGCTCGCCGCCACGAGCGCGGCGTTCGCGCGCCCGACGCAGAAGACGAAGCACGAGGGGAACTCACGTCGGAGCACGCCGAAGATCGCCGCCGGGTCATACGGGCTGGGAGCGTGCACCTGGACTTCGCGCGCGAGCACGATCTTCTCCAGCTCGCCCTCGGCGATCAGCTCGACCGCGCGGGCGACGGCCTGCTCGTAGTGCTCGGGCGGCATCGCGCTGGCAACGAGGAAGTGCCCCGTCGGCGCGGGATCGAGCAGTGGCAGGGGGGCGACGCGCAGCTCCCTCACGCGCCCCGCGAGGCGCTCGACCAGCTCCGCGGGCACGTCGTCGGGGCTCGCGAGCGCCGTCAGCGTGAGGCTCACCTCGCCTGCGCGGCGGCGCAGCGCGACCTCGGGGACGACCAGCGAGGCCGGCTGGAAGGCCCTCCAGTGGGGCGCGCGGCCACCCTCCTCGGCGAACGCGAAGCCGCCGAGCGCGAGCGGGCCCTCGCCCGGCTCATCGGCGGTCCCGCTGACGGCGGCTGCCGCGAGCGTCCGCCAGCGGTCGGCGACGGCGGCGAAGCGACCGGGGCCGGCCGCGCTGAGGACGGCCGCCTGCCCCAGTCCCGCCAGCGCTGCGCCGTCGCGATCGGGCTGCTCGAACAGGAACCACGGCTCGGCGCGGCGGCGCGAGGCGCAGGCCAGCTCAGCCGGGTCGGTGTCCGCGGGCAGCGCCACCGAGACGCTCGCGAGCGTGTCGCGCCCGGAGCGCCGCGCGCGTGCGACCGCGAGCGCCAGACACGCCGCCAGGCGCTCGCGCTCGGTGTCGCTCAGCGAGAAAGGCGGGCGCGCGCGGGTGTCAAGCATCTCCTCGCCGCGCCCGGTCAAGCGATCAGGTCTCGCTGCGCCCCCGCGAGATCGCGATCTCGCCCGTGCGCATCATCTCGATCAGTCCGAACGGGCGCACCATCGTCTCGAACGCCTCGATCTTGTCCGTCGTGCCGGTCACCTCGATGATGATCGCGCGCTTGGTCACGTCAACGACCTTACCGCGGAAGATCTCGGCGATCTGCAGCAGCTCGCCGCGCTGGACGCCGTCGGCGGAGACCTTGAACAGCGCCAGCTCCCGCGCGACGGTGTCGGCCGGCTCGAGGTCGCGGATCTTGAGGACGTTGATGAGCTTGTGCAGCTGCTTGGTGACCTGGTCGATCGGGTGCAGTGCGCCGTCGACGGTGAGGGTCACGCGCGAGACCTGCGCGTCCTCCGTCGGCCCGACCGTCAGCGTGTCGATGTTGAAGCCGCGGCGCGCGAACAGGCCCGCGATGCGGGTCAGCACGCCGGACTTGTTTTCGACGAGGATCGACAGCACGTGCTTGCGGCCCGTGCGCATGTTCGTCGCGGCGTGCAGCTCCTCGAGACTGAGTGGCGTCTTGGTCGCGGGCTCTCCGGTCACCGCGCTCACCCGACCATCTCGCGGGCGGCGCTGCCGGCGGGGATCATCGGGTAGGTGTTCTCCTCGCGCGTGACGCGCACGTCGACGAGCACCGGGCCCTCGACCGCGATCGCGCGCCGCATGTCCTCGACGAGCGTGTGCTTGTCCGTCAGGCGCATCGCCGTCACGCCGTAGGCCTCGGCGAGCTTGACGAAGTCGGGGAACTCACCCATCTCGACGTGGCTGTATTTGCCGTCCCAGAACAGCTCCTGCCACTGCCTCACCATGCCGAGATAGCCGTTGTTCATGATGAAGACCTTGATCGGGATGTTGTTCTGCGCGCAGGTCGCGAGCTCCTGGGCGTTCATCTGCACGGAGCCGTCGCCGGCGATGCAGCAGACCAGCCGATCGGGCGCCCCGACGGCGGCTCCCATCGCTGCGGGCAGCCCGAAGCCCATCGTGCCGAGCCCGCCCGAGTTGATCCAGCGCCGCGGCGCCGGGAAGTCGTAGTACTGGGCCGCCCACATCTGGTGCTGGCCCACGTCGCTCGTCACGATCGCCTCGCCGCCGGTCGCCTCGAACAGGGCCTGGACCATGTACTGCGGCTTGATCTCAGCGTCGGCGCTGTCCTCGTAGGCGAGCGGGTACTTGGCTTTCCAGCCTTCGATCCGGCCCCACCAGGCCTCCAGCCGGGCGGGGTCGGCGCCGATTGCGCGGTACTCGACGAGCAGCTTCGCGAGCACGTGCTTGGCGTCGCCGACGATCGGGATGTGCGCGGGCACGTTCTTGGAGATCTCCGCCGGATCGACGTCGATGTGGATGAACTTGGCGCGCGGCGCGAACTCCGAGAGCTTGCCGGTGATGCGGTCGTCGAAGCGCGCCCCGACCGCGCAGATCAGGTCGGCCTCGTCCATCGCGTAGTTGGCAGCACGCGTGCCGTGCATGCCGAGCATCCCGAGCCACTGGGGATGGGGCGTGCCACCGACCTGGGCCGGGAACGCGCCGAGACCCATCAACGTGCAGGTGACGGGGAAGCGGTCGCTGGTGGCGAACTCCGTCAGCTCGGCGGAGGCTTCCGCGTTGACGACCCCGCCACCGGCGTAGATCACGGGACGCTGGGCGGACGCGAGCGCCTTGGCGGCCTGACGGATCTGCTTCTGGTTGCCCTCGACGCGCGGCTGATAGCCCGGCAGGCGCACGTCGGAGACGGGCTCGTACTCGATCTCCGCGCGACTGAGGTCGTTGGGAATGTCCACCAGCACGGGCCCCGGGCGCCCGCTGCGCGCGATGTGGAAGGCCTCGTGGATCGCCCGCGGGATCTCCTGCGGGTCGATGATCATGAACGAGTGCTTCACGACCGGCATCGTGATGCCGATCGTGTCGGCCTCCTGGAAGCCGTCGGTGCCGAGCAGCTCGGTGCGCACCTGCCCGGTGATGAAGACGACCGGCACCGAGTCCATCATCGCGTCGCAGATCGGCGTGATCAGGTTCGTCGCGCCGGGCCCGCTCGTCGCGAACGCCACGCCCACCTTGCCCGTCGCCTTCGCGTAGCCCTCGGCGGCGTGGCCGCCGCCGGCCTCGTGCCGGACGAGGATGTGCCGGATGCCGCCGTTGACGAACGCGTCGTAGGTCGGGAGGTTGGCGCCGCCGGGGAGGCCGAAGACGACGTCGACACCCTCCGCCTTGAGGCATTCCATCAACGCATCGACTGCCCGCATCTCACCGACCCCCTTTCCTTGTCCGAGCGGAAAAAAGCCAGTGTACCAGCGGGTTTGCGGCCGCTCAGGAGAATCCGAGCGCGACGCCGATCGTCAGCGTGATGATCCCGCCCACGGTCACGCTGAGCAGCGATGAGCGCATCGAGACGCCGAGAAAGCGTTTCCTCACCCAGGCGATCGCGAACAGCTCGACGGCGACGACGATCCCGGCCACGACGAGGGCCTTGTGGACGTCGGAGATGATGAACGGCAGCGTGTGAAAGATGCCGCCGAGCGTGGTCATGCCACCGGTGATCGAGCCGCGCACGATCGCCGAGCCGCGCCCGGTCTGCTCGCCGGTGTCCGACAGGGCCTCCGACCAGCCCATGCTGACTCCCGCGCCGAGCGCCACGCCGAGGCCGACGACCAGCGCCGTGTGCGAGCTGGAGGCGATCGCCGCCGCGAAGATCGGCGCGAGCGAGGAGACGGTTCCGTCGATCATCCCGACGAGCGCGGGCTGCACGACGCGCAGCACGAAGTCGCGCTCGTCGCTGAAGCCGGCGCGGTGGATCAGGCGGGCGAGCGGCGAGCTCTTGCGCGCCGGCGCGGTGTCGGTGTGGCTGCTCATGCCAGGCCAGCGTATGACACCGGCCGGATTAGGGCGTCCGAAATAAGGCTTAGGCGAGCCGAACACGCCGCGGCGCGGCAGGTGCGCAGCGCCGCCCAGCGCCGCAGTCGGGCGCTGCGGCAGCGGGCCGCGGGACGCGCTCAGCGCGGCGAGGGCGCGGCGGTGCGCTCCCAGGACTCGAGGGCGATCGCGGACTCGGGGAACTCGAGCTCTGTGCCGCAGCGCGTGCAGAGCGCATCGTAGGCCTTCGTGACGCGCCCGCAACGAGGGCATTCGCGCCGCAGCTCATCGCGCTCGAAGCGGTATGCGACCGCTGCCAGCAGGCCGAAGAAGGGGACAAGGCCGGAGATCAAAAACCACAGCAGGAACGAGCTGCCCTTGAGCTTGCCGACGATCCCGCCGGCGAGCCCGAAGCACGCGGCGATCACGATGTACGCCACGCCGCCTCCGGCTACAGCAGCACGCGCAGCGCCCAGATGACGGCGACGACCGCGACGATCAGCAGCAGCGTGCTGAAGAGGAAGGAGATGACGTGGACGATCACGCCGAGCAGCAGCCAGGCGGCCACGAGAAACACCAGAGCCGCCACCACGGTGCGCCCGAATGATCTATGTGAAGTCTCGTTCATTGCACATCCAGCTTAACGACAAAGCGGCCGGACAGGAAGGGCTACCCCTGTCCGGCCGCTTGCCGGGAGCACCGGCTGAGGGAAGCCGGCACGGTCGGGGTGAGACGGGCCTACATGCGCCCCAGCCGCCCGAGCTCGCGGGCGATCCTTGCCGTTGAGACATCGGTGCCGCTCAGGTCAGCGCGCCGAGGAACCGCGCCCTGCCCGACGCTGGTTAGCGTGTAGCGGCGAATCCTGGGGCCGAGGGAAGCCCCATCCGCCCCCTCCTCGGGTAGGAGGATGAACCGCCGAGGAGTCGAGACGCTTGGATTGGCTGCTGACCGGTTCACCTCGACGATATTTGCGCGCCGCGGCCGGGTTGCCTTTGGCCCGGCGTCCAAAATGTGCGGTGGACGTGTGCCAAATGTGGTGCCCGGCCTCAGACGCCGAGCTGCTCGTGGATCAGGCGTGAAACCTCGGTGCCGTCCGCGCGGCCCTTCGTGTCGCGCATCACCTGGCCCACGATCGGCCCGATCGCCTTCGCGTTTCCCTGCCGCACGCGCTCGGCCGCGTCGCTGTTGGCTGCCAGCGCCGCGGCCACGATCGCGGCGAGCTCGTCGCCGTCGTCCAGCGCCTCGAGGCCCTCGGCGGCGACGATCGCCTGCGGGTCGCCGCCCTCGGCGATCAGCCGCTCGAGCACCTGGCGCCCCGCCCCCACGCTCACCCGCTTGGCGGCGACGAGGCCGACGAGCGCAGCGAGCGCCGCGGGGCTGACCCGGGAGTCGCGCGGCTCCTGCCCCTCGGGCAGGCGCGCGGCGAGCTCCCCGGTGACCCAGTTGGCCAGCGCCTGCGCCGGCGCCGCGGGCTCGGCGGGCGCCGCCACGGCGGCCTCGAAGAAGTCGCCGAGCTCGGCGCGAAACGCCAGCGAGCGCGCGCTCTCGCCGCTGAGCGAGAGCTCGCGCTGCAGGCGCTCGGAGCGCTCGGCCGGGAGCTCGGACATCGCCGCCCGAGCGGCCGCGAGCATGTCCTCGTCGATCGACACCGGAAGCAGGTCGGGCTCGGGGAAGTAGCGATAGTCGTGCGCCTCCTCCTTCGAGCGCAGCGAGGTGATGGCGCCGGAGCCGGGGTCGAAGTGCAGCGTCTCCTGCACGAGCTCCTGCCCGCCCTGCAGGAGCTTCTGCTGGCGTGCGACCTCCGCGCGGATGCCCCGTTCGATGAAGCGGAAGGAGTTCATGTTCTTCAGCTCCGTCTTGACCCCGAGCGCCTCCGTGCCGGCGGCGCGCAGGGAGATGTTCGCGTCGCAGCGCAGCGAGCCCTCCTCCATGTTGACGTCGCTGACGCCGAGCGATCGCAGCGTGCTGCGCAGCAGGCGCAGCCACTCGCCGGCCTGCTCGGGGGAGCGCAGGTCGGGCTCGGTGACGATCTCCGCGAGTGGCGTGCCGCCGCGGTTGAAGTCGACGATGCTCGCGTCCGAGCCGTGGATGCGTCCGCTGGCGCCGACGTGGATCAGCTTGGCGGCGTCCTCCTCGAGGTGCACGCGGTGGATGCGCACCTCGCCGAGCGAGCCGCCGCGGCACAGCGGCTCGTCGTACTGGGAGATCTGGTAGCCCTTCGGCAGGTCGGGATAGAAGTAGTTCTTGCGGTGGAAGATCGAGCGGGGTGCCAGCTCGGAGCCGAGCGCGAGCCCGATCATCAGGCCGAAGTGGATGGCGCGGGCGTTGGCGACCGGCAGGCTCCCCGGCAGCCCCAGGCAGACAGGGCAGGTGTGCGTGTTGGGCGGCTCGCCAAAGGACAGCGCGCAGCCACAGAACATCTTCGTCGCCGTCGCCAGCTGGACGTGGATCTCCAGGCCGATCACCGCCTCGAGCTCGCCCTGCGCGCCCGGGCTGACGCGGTCCTCAGACACGCGCCGCGCTCCCGTCGAAGGCGAGCGCCAGCTCGAGCGCGTGGGCGGCGTCGAGCAGGCGGTTCTCGCTGAAGGCCGGGCCGGCGATCTGCAGGCCGACCGGCAGCCCGTCGCTGAGGCCGCAGGGGATCGAGATCGCCGGGATCCCGGCGAGCGACATCGGCACGGTGCAGAAGTCGCTGAGGTACATCGCGAGCGGGTCATCGGTCTTCTCGCCGAGCTCGAACGCGACGGTCGGAGCGGTCGGCGTGAGGATCAGGTCGACGTCGTCGAAGGCCGCCGCGAAATCCTCCGCGATCTTCGTGCGCACCCTCTGCGCGCGTCCGTAGTAGGCGTCGTAGTAGCCGGAGGAGAGCGCGTAGGTGCCGAGCATGATGCGGCGCTTGACCTCGGCGCCGAAGCCGTCGTGGCGGGTGCGCGTGTACATCTCGAGCAGGTCCCCCGCATCCGGCGCCCGTGTCCCGTAGCGCACGCCGTCGAAGCGCGCGAGGTTGGAGGAGGCCTCGGCGGGCGCCAGCACGTAGTAGGCGGACAGCGCGTGCGGCGCGTGCGGGAGGCGCACGTCGTGGAGCTGCGCCCCGAGGGCCTCGGCGCGGGCGAGCGCGGTTTGGAAGGCCTCCTGCACGCCCGCTTCGATCCCGGCTGCGGCGCCGGCGAGCTCCTCCGGCACGCCGAGCCGAACGCCGTCGAGACGCTCGGCGCTCGGCAGCGCGACCGCGCCGGGCAGCTCGAGCGAGGTCGCGTCGCAGGGGTCGCGCCCGACCATCTGCGCGAGCGCGAGCGCCGCGTCGCGGACATCGCGCGTCAGCGGGCCGGCCTGGTCGAGCGAGGAGGCGAACGCGATCATCCCGTAGCGCGAGACCGCCCCGTACGTCGGTTTCAGCCCGACGATCCCGCACAGCGCCGCCGGCTGGCGGATCGAGCCGCCCGTGTCGGTCCCGAGCGCCCACGGCGCGAGGCCGGCGGCGACCGCCGCCGCGCTGCCTCCCGAGGAGCCGCCGGGGACGCGCGAGCGGCGCCACGGGTTGCGCACCGGCCCGTACGCCGAGTTCTCGTTCGAGGAGCCCATCGCGAACTCGTCCTGGTTGGTCTTCGCGAGCAGGCTCGCGCCCGCGGCGGTCATGCGCTCGACGGCCGTCGCCGTGTACGGCGGCTCGTAACCCTCGAGGATGCGCGACCCCGACTGGCTCGGCACGCCGGCGGTGCAGAAGAGATCCTTGACGGCCAGCGGCACCCCGGCCACGGGGCCGCTCGTGGGCTCCCCCCCGCCCTCCGGCGCGACCCACGTGAAGCAGTTCAGGCCCTCCTCCCCGGCGGCCCGGTCGGCGGCGGCGCGCTCGCGGTAGGCCGCGAACAGCTCGGCCGCGGAAAGCGACCCGTCGGCGACCGCGGCGGCCGCCTGGAAGGCGGTCAGCTCGAGCATCGCCGCGGCGCTCATGCCTGCGGGCTGGGAACCAGGAAACCGCCGTCCGCGACAGCGGGGGCCTGCGCGAGCGCGGTCTCGCGAGGCAGCGAGGGGCGTGGCACGTCGGCTCGCAGCGCGCCGGACAGATCGACGACGTGCGATGTCGGAGCCACGTCGTCGAGTTCGAGCTCGGCGATCGTCGCGATGTGGTCGAGGACCGCGGAGAGCTCGCGAGCCATCGGCGCGATCTCTCCCTCGCTCAGCGCCAGGCGCGCGAGGCGCGCGACGTGGAGGACCTCGTCGTCGGTGATCATCGCGGCCATTCTATGGGCCTCCCGCGAGCGCGCTTGCCCGTCGCCGCTTGCGTTGGCAACCGCCCGTCGTGCGCGCCGCCCGCAGGGTGGAGCGGCGAGCGCGCCTCGCTCGTCAGGGCCGCGAGCGCGGCGAGGGCGCGGCGGCCCGGTAGCTACCGGGCCGTTCGTCGTCGAGCACGAGCCACGACCCGGCCAGGATCGCGACGGCTCCGATCAGCGCGAGCCACGCGCCGATGCACAGCGAGCTCGAATGGTCGGGGCGCTCGAGCACGCGCACGACCGCCGCGATCACGCCGATCAGCCCAAGCAGCACCGACCACACGGCTGCGGCGACGGGTAACGCGGCGTCGCGCTCGCCGATCGCGCTGACGACCACGGCGAGCCCCGCACACAGGCATGCGAGCAGCAGCGCGGCCGCTGCTCCGAACGTGTCCCACGCGTCGAGCTGTCCCGAGATCGGGCCTTCATACCACGGCTCGAAGAGCGAGACGGCCAGGCAGATCACGCCGGCCAGCACGACCAGCTCGCCCCGGCGCAGGCGCCTGAGGCTCATCGCCGTGTGTCCTGCGCGGCCGCCATCAGGGCTCGCGGGCGGCGTCCGCATAGGGCGCCTCGAGCTCGGCCTGCCGACGGGCGGCCTGGAGCGCGTTGCGCAGCAGGAAGGCGATCGTCATCGGCCCCACGCCGCCCGGGACCGGGGTGATCGCCGAGGCGATCTCCGACACGCCGGCGAAGTCGACGTCGCCGACGAGCCCGCTCTTGTTGCCGGCCGCCTGCGGGGTGATGCGGTTCATGCCGACGTCGATGACGACGGCGCCCGGCTTGACGAAGTCCCGTCCGACCAGGCGCGCGCGCCCGACGGCGACGATCAACACGTCTGCGCGCGCGCAGACGGCGCGCAGGTCACGTGTGCGCGAGTGGCAGAGCGTCACCGTCGCGTTGCGCTCGAGCAGCAGCTGGGCCATCGGCTTGCCGAGCAGGTTCGAGCGTCCGACGACGACCGCCTCGGCACCGTCGAGCTCCACGCCGCTGCGGTCCAGCAGCTCGATCACGCCCGCGGGCGTGCACGGGCGCAGCCCCGGCGCCCCGAGCGAGAGCAGGCCGGCGTTGACCGGCGTGAGGCCGTCGACGTCCTTGGCGGGATCGATCATCGCCGTCAGCGCGGGCGCCTGCAGCCCTCCCGGCAGCGGCAGCTGCAGGAGCACGCCGCTGACGGCCGGGTCGGCGTTGAGCTCCTCCAGCTCGGCGGCAACCTGCTCGAAGGACGCCCCGGCGGCCAAGCGCCGGTCGAACGGCGCCATGCCGACCTCCACGCAGGCGCGCTGCTTGCCGGCGACGTACACGGCCGATGCCGGATCATCGCCGACGAGCACCGTCGCGAGCCCCGGCACGCGGCCGGACTCGCGCGTGAAGGCCTCGACGCGCTCGCGGACCCCCGCGCGGACGTCCGCGGCGATCGCCTTGCCGTCGATGATCGTCGCGCTCATCGACCAGATGCTATGCGTTGGACGGCGGAGGGGACGCTCGCGTCAGCGCCGGCTGACCGGCGCGTACTCGGCCATCAGCTTGCGCTCCGAGCCGTCGTCCGCGAAGCGCACGACGATCACCCCGCCCGGCTCGACCCCCGTGACGACGCCGTCGCCGAAGGCGGCGTGAACGACATCCTCGCCGAGGCGAAAGCGGGGCCCCTCGGCAACGGGCGCGCGGCGCCGTGGGCCCGCGCGGGCCGGCGCCTCCCAGCGCGCCTGCCCGAAGGCGGCCCCGCGGCCGGCCGTGACCGCCGTCCCGGACGCGCCGACGAGTGCGCCGGGCCGGAAGATCATCTCGTGCGGTTCCTCGAGCAACTCGCCCGGGATCTCCTCGAGGAAGCGGCTCGGCAGCCCAAAGGTCTGCGCGCCGAAGACGGCGCGCCGGCGCGCGTAGCTGAGATACAGGCGGCGCATCGCGCGCGTGATTCCGACGTAGAACAGGCGGCGCTCCTCCTCCAGACCGCCCTCGTCGATCGCGCGCGAGTGCGGGAACACGCCATCCTCCAGGCCGCAGATGAAGACCGTCGGGTACTCGAGCCCCTTGGCGTTGTGCAGCGTCATCAATGTCACGAGCCCCTCGTCGTCGCTGCGCGTGTCGGCGTCGGCGACGAGCGCGATCTGCTGCAGGAACACCTCGAGCGTGTCCTCCTCCGCGGGGGCCGCGGCGTCGAACTCCCGGCCCACCTCGACGAGCTGCTCGAGGTTCTCGATGCGTCCCTGCGCCTCGATCGTGCGCTCGGCCTCGAGCGCCTCGAGATAGCCGCTCTGCGACAGCGTCGCCTCCAGCAGCTCGGCGATCGACGCGCGCGCGCCGCGCGGCTCGCGCCCGTCTCCCTCGGAAGCGGTGTCGGGCAGCCCGGCGAGCGCGCGCAGCCCTCCCATCGTGTCCATGAAGCGCGCGAGCGCCTTGATCGCCGCTGCGCCCAGACCGGGAACCTGCTCGGCGGCCGCGGCGGCCTGCCAGACCGACACGTCGGCGCTCTGCGCGTGCGCGAGCACCCGCGCCAGCGACGTCTGCCCGATCCCGCGCCGGGGTGAATTTGCGACGCGCGTGAAGCTGACGACGTCGAACGGGTTGGCGAGCAGCATGAGGTAGGCGATCGCGTCCTTGATCTCGGCGCGCTCGTAGAACTTCGTCCCGCCGATCACCTGGTAGGCGATCTCGCGGCGCACGAGCGTGTCCTCGAGCACCCGCGACATCGCGTTCGTGCGATAGAGCACTGCGAGCTCGGCGCGCGAGGCGCCCTCGTCGAGCAGGCGCTCGATCTCGCCGACGACGAAGCGAGCCTCGGCGTGCTCGTCCTCGAGCGCGCGCAGCTGGATCTGCTCACCCTGGCCGAGCTCGCTCCACAGGCGCTTGGCGATGCCGCCGCGGTTGTTGGCGATCACCGCGTTGGCGGCGCCCAGGATCGTCTCCGTGGAGCGGTAGTTCTGCTCCAGCTTGACCACGCGCGCGTCGGGAAAGTCGTCCTGGAAGTCGAGGATGTTGCGTATGTCGGCGCCTCTGAAGCTGTAGATCGATTGACAGTCGTCGCCCACCACCGCGAGGTTGCGGTGTCCGAGCGGCCCGGCGTAGGTCGGCCGCCCGCCGCGCTCGCCATCCCCGCGCCCGGGCGGGCGCCCGCCGCCGACCAGCAACTGCAGCAGCCGGTACTGCGCGTGGTTGGTGTCCTGGTACTCGTCGACGAGCACATGCCGGAAGGCGTTGGTGTAGCGCTCGCGCACGTCCTCGAAGAGCTCCAGCAGGTTGACCGTGCGGAACAGGAGATCGTCGAAGTCCATCGCGTTCATGCGATGCAGGTCGCGCTCGTAGATGTCGTAGACGTCGGCGATCATCTCCTCGAACGGCGAGCCGGCCGCCTGGCGGTAGCTGTCGGCGTCGCAGAGGCGGTTCTTGGCAGCCGAGATCTGGTTGTGGATGGCAGCCGGGGTGTGACGCTTGGGGTCCACACCGACGGCGTCGGCGGAGCGCTTGGTCAGCCGGCGTGAGTCGGCCTGGTCGTAGATCGTGAACTGCCGCGTGTAGCCGAGGCGGTCCGCCTCGGCTCTGAGCACGCGCGCGCAGGCGGCGTGAAAGGTCATCAGCCACATGCCCCGCGTGGCCCTGCCGAGCAGCAGCTCGACGCGCTCGCGCATCTCGCGCGCCGCCTTGTTGGTGAACGTGATCGCGAGGATCTCGCCGGCCTGCGCCTGGTCGCTGTAGATCAGAAAGGCGATCCGGTGCGCGAGCACGCGGGTCTTGCCGCTGCCCGCGCCAGCCAGGATCAGCAGCGGGCCCTCGCCGTGGGTGACGGCCTCGCGCTGCGGCTCGTTGAGGCCCTCGAGCAGCTCGCGCAGGTGCTCGGCATGCGGGTTTTCAGGCATTGTCCCCAGCATAGATGCGCGCCCGGAGGGCCGCTCGAGGCCGGCAGGAGGGGTTTGGGCCGGAGCTATCCCCCGGCGGGGTTCGGGCCCTTGACCGTCCGCAGCGGGCGCACCTCGGCGAGCGGCTGGGGCTCGCCCTCGGAGAGCTCGGCGAGCGCCTGTTCGAGCGTCGCGATCCTGCCCGAGAGCGCCTGGATCGCCTCGGCGATCGGGTCCGGCAGGTGGATCCAGTCGGCGTCGGGGCCCTCGACGGGGTGGCCTTCCACGCGCACCGGATGCCCCGGGTTGCCGACCACGGTCGAGTTCGGCGGCACGTCGGTGATGACGACGCTGTTGGCGCCGATCTTCGCTCCGTGCCCGATCGTGATCGGGCCGAGCAGCTTTGCGCCCGAGCCGATCGTGACGTTGTCCTGAACCGTCGGGTGGCGCTTGCCGACCTGAAATCCGGTGCCGCCGAGCGTGACGCCCTGGTAGAGCGTGACGTTGTCGCCGATGTCCGCCGTCTCCCCGATCACGACGCCCGCGCCGTGGTCGATGAACAGCCCCCCTCCGATGCATGCCGCGGGATGGATCTCGATACCCGTGATCGCGCGCGTGATCATCGACAGCAGCCGGGGCAGCACCGGGACCTCGGCGAGGTGCAGCGCGTGCGCGACCCGGTAGGCGAGCAGCGCGTGGATCCCGGGCCAGGTCGCGAGGATCTCGCCGGGTGCGACGCCGCGGGCGGCCGGGTCGCGGTCGCGCGCAGCGAGGACGTCGCGACGAACCTCCTTGACGACCCGAGCGAACGTGCCGAGACCGGGCATCTCCACAGCGTAGCGGCCGACAGCGAGAAGTTGTGCACGCAACCGACCGTCACACCGAACGCATCGGCGAGCGTCGGGGGCAGGCCTGTCAGGGGGCGAAGAAGGCCTGGGAGACGTAGCGCTCGCCGGAGTCCGGCATGATCACGACGATCCGCTGACCGCGCGACTCGGGGCGCTCGGCGACCTGCAGCGCCGCCCACAGCGCCGCCCCGCAGGAGATCCCCGCGAGCACGCCCGCGCGCCGTGCGCAACGCCAGGCGGTCTGGATCGCGTCGTCGTCGGAGACCGTGATGACCTCATCGATCAACTCGCGATTGAGGACGGGCGGCACGAATCCCGCGCCGATGCCCTGGATGCGGTGGGGGCCGGGTCCGGCGCCCGACAGCACGGCCGATCCGCGCGGCTCGACGGCGACGACGCGCAGCTTGGCGTTGACGTGTTCGCGCAGGTGCTCCCCGACCCCGGTGATCGTGCCGCCGGTGCCGACGCCCGCGACGAGCACGTCGACGTCGCCGTCGAGCGCGCGCGCGATCTCCGGCCCCGTCGCTCGCCGATGCGCCTCGGGGTTCGCCGGGTTCGAGAACTGGTCGGGCAGGAACACGTCCTCGTCGCGGGCCATCGTGCGAGCGGCCTCGACCGCCTCGCTCATCCCGCCCATCGACTCCGTGATGTCCACGCGCGCGCCGTACAGGCGCAGGAGGCTCTCGCGCTCACGGCTCATTCCCTGCGGCAGCGTCAGCACCAGCTCGTAGCCCTTGGCGGCGCAGACGAACGCCAGCGCGATGCCGGTGTTGCCCGACGTCGCCTCCACGATCGTCGTGCGCCCCGGCTCGATCCTGCCCTCGGCCTCGGCCGCCTCGATCATCGCCACGCCGATGCGGTCCTTGACGCTGCCGCCGGGGTTGAAGGCCTCGAGCTTGGCGAACAGCTCCACCCCGCTGTCCGCCGCCGCGGTCCCCTCGAGCATCCGCGGCAGTGCCAGCAGCGGCGTGTTCCCGACGAACTCCGCAATGTTGATCGGGATTCCGGCCATCGTCGCCGGGAGAATAGTGCAGCGGGCATCGCGCAGCTGACGACAGCCGCGCGTGGCTCACGGGATCGCTTTGATCTCCAGCGGTTCCGCGTTGGAGAGCGCATTGGACGCTGTCAGCCCGGCCCGTTCGAACGCGCCTCCGGCGAAGGAGGCGAGCAGCACGTCGGTGGCTCCGCCTTCGAAGCTCTTCGGCCGCTGCAGCCCGTTCGAGGCAGCGAACTTCAGAGCACCGCTCGTGGACATCTTCTCGAGTGGCGTCAACGGTGCGATCACCGCGCCCTTGATCAGCGCGGCGGCGCCGGGCTGGCCGATCGTGCCGCCGCATTCGAAGCTCGCCGCGTACGGCTGCTGTTCCGGTTTGAAGGCGACGCCGACCGTCACGAGGAGTTTGCCTTCGCTGGTCTGATCTCTGATGAAGCCGAGTTCGCCGGCCAGCGCGTTGAGCGCGATGTCTCCCGATTCTGCGCCTTCGCTCTGGCAGCTCGCGAGCGCGGCGTTCGTGCAGCCGCTGAAGCTGAAGCTCACCGTCTGCGTCTTCGCGCCGGTGTATTGGCCGCGACCCGCTCCCGCCGTGCACGTGATCCTCGCTCCCGCGGCCGTTTCCAGGCTGGCGCCGGCGTTGGTGCTCGTGAAGCCGACGGTCGCGAGCGTCGGCGTCCATTCGTATTCGCCGCTTTCCGCGCTGCTCTTGGTCGTACACGCGGACGTCGTGTAACGGCCGTGACGGGCGTTGTCGGCTTGCACGGGCGCGAGCAGGCAGGCGCCGGCTTCGGGAAGTTCTTCGTGGTCGGTGGTGAACGTTTCATCGCCGCTCACGCTCGTCCCGCCAACGTTCGTGGCCAGCACCCTCACGTGGTAGCTGGTGCCTTCCTGCAGCCTCGTCAGCACGGCCGACACCGCGACCGGGCTCGACCCCGCTCCGGGCGAGGGCGTGCACGGCGCGCTGGACCCGTAGGCGAGCGTGGTCCCGTACTCGAAGTGGCAGTCGCTCACCCCCCCACCGTTCGGATTCACCGTGGCGTTCACCGTCGCCGTCGTCTGCGCGATCGGGCCGGCAGCCGCCATCTGCACCGCCGGCGCGTCCGGCAGCGTGGTGAGTGTCCGGTCCGCGCCGAAGCTGGTGCCGGCCGGGTTCGTGGCGACGACGCGAAAGTGATATTCGCTGTCTGCTGCAAGGCCTGTGGCGGCAGCCGAGACTTCCACCGCAACCGAGCCCGATCCCGGCGGCGCGGTGCACGGCGCGCTCGATCCATAGGCGAGCGTGGTCCCGTATTCGAAACGGCAGTCGCTGACTTCGCCTCCGTTTGGATTGACGGTCGCGTTGAGCGTTGCTGTCGTCTGGGTGACCGCGGAGGCGGCGCCGGTCACGACGATCGGGGCGGGCGCGTCGGGTGGTTTGGAGGCGGGCCCCGGGGCCGGGCGGGTGGACAGCAGCAGCGGCGGGCGCGGCGTCTGGGCGAAGTCGAAGTCGTTCGCCAGGCTGCCCAGCCCGGGGGCTTCTTCGCGCACGCTCGTGCGGGGATCGGGACGCCCGTCGCTCGCCGGGTTCAGGCGCGCAGAGTTGAGGAAGTCGTCCTCGATGAACTTGAGGTAGGCGTCGTGGCTGAGCTGCTGGTGATCGATGTAGCCGGTCTTCGCGTAGGGGCTGATGACGAGGCCCGGCACGCGCAGGCCATAGCCGTTTTCATCGATGTGGGGGGGTTCCACGTGGTCGTAGAAGCCTCCCCAGTCGTCCCAGGAGACGAAGATCGCGGTGCTCCCCCAGCAGGGACTGCGCATGATCGTGTTGATCAGCGTCGTGACGTATGCCTGTCCTTTCGAGATCAGCGACGGCGGATGTTCGGAGACGGTGAGGCTCGGGGCGATCCACGCCACGCTCGGCAGCGCACACGAGGACTGTTCGTGGGCGGCCGTGTAGAAGCTGTTGAGCGACTGGACGTTGCCGACCTGGCCGTTCTGCTGAACATCGGTGAAGTCGGGCAGGGGGTTCCAGATTCCCGGCGTCTTGGAGTTCTGTTTGACGGGTTTGCAGACGATTGCTTCGTCGTCCTCGCAGTCGGGCTCGAGCCCTTCGCTGACGTAGTAGCGCCAACTGACGCCGGCCTTCGCCAGGAGGTCGGTGACATCGGTCCACGCGTACGTCGCGCGCGGTGGCTTTTCGATCGGTTCCGACCACGATTTGGAGGGCGTGATCGGGATCAGCGAGCCGACGCAGTCGAGCGGGTTGGTGTCTTCTTTGGGGCAGCGCGCCGACCACCCGGAGACGGTGTACAGGTGCTCGGGCAGGCTCCACGAGGCGGCCGACTCGAACATGTTGTCCTGGAGCACGAAGTTCTGCGCATAGCTCCAGTAGTTGGGGATCTCCCGCGCGTCGTGGTAGCCCATCACTTCATCGGCACAGTCGATTTCGGCCGGGCATTTGCTGCAGCCCCCCGTTTCGGTGCATCCCGAGCGAGCATTCGCCTGTTCCACGAAGCCGTCCATCTTGCCGCCGTTGATGTCGGCGGCCGCAGACTTCGACCCGTGCGGACCGCCGAAGTTCTTGTCGTTGGGGTTGTGGAACGGACGTACGCAGGCGCCGCTCGCGGCATCGGGCACGCACACGCCGGCGGGAATCCCGTTGGCGCCGGGGTAGGTGCCGAAGTACGAGTCGAACGAGCGGTTCTCCTGCATGATCATCACGACGTGCTTGATGTTGTGGATGCCTTCGCTCGGCGTCGCTGCGGCTGAGCTCGCCGCGGCCAGGCAGACGAGGGCCGTCGTGGCAATGACGGCGAGCCGCGCGGTGCGTGAGCGCCCGCGCGCCGGGCGAGCGCGGGATGGTGCGCGGGGGAGCGGCACAGGGCAGAGGCTACAGGCCCGTGGGCTCAGACGTGTTACGTGGAGGCACATTGGCTCTACGCCGCCACATTGGCTCTACGCCGCCACTTCCACCGGGTGCGCCGCAGCTTGCGCTGCGGTCGTGCCGATCTGCCTCTCGAAGGCCAACGACCGGCTTCGCAATGCCGTCCCCGTCAGGCCGGCTTTTCAAATAGGAACTGGTTGCCAGTGATCGTGGGCTTGAGTCCGTTGATCTCCGCGAACTCGTCTACGGCCTTGGTGACACCGTCTTTCCACCACCCCAGAAAGTTGTAATCGTCCCCGGCCAAAATGCCTCCTGGCTTGACAAGTGGCCAGTACGCCTCGAGGTCGGCCTGAACCGCCTCGTAAGTGTGATCTCCATCGATGTAGGCCCAGTCGAGCATCTCATCGTCCAAGTGTCTGGCGGCCTCACCCGCCAATTCGCGGAGAACGACGACCTGCCCGCGCTCGATCTGCTTGCTGAATCGCTTCACAACGTCCGCGTGCATTCGATCCATCTCGTCCTGGGCGCCTGCTTTGCCCCAAATGGCATGGGCATGAGCCTCGTCTTCGAGCTGGCGCCAGGGGTCTATGAGATATAGGCGCGACGGTCGTGCCCGGCGGAGATTTCTAGCTGCGAACCCGCCTCGCCACACCCCGACTTCAGCTCCCACGCTACGTCGCGGCAGCTTCGCCAGGAATCGAAACTGGCCCACCTGGTCAGGTACGCGTTTTAGTCGCCACCGCCACTGACGTTTCAGCCGTGCTGCTCCTGCCCCCATCGGCGGAGCGTATAGCAACAGCGGGGGGCCCGTCGCGAGCCAATCCGGCTGGGGTTGCCGAGCGTTTCCAGCAGGAATGCATTTGCGCAGCGCACCGGCGGGCGATACTCCTCGGCGACGACGAAGAAGCGCGCGTCTGCCGACGCCTCGACCTAAATTGCCGGTTCTCCGGAGAGGACGCGGGACCGCCTGAACCCCTTGACGATCAGGTAGATCGCAAACCCAGCCTCGAAGACGAACACGGGAATCGAGAACACGCCCTGGACAGAGCTGGTGATGCTGAAGGCCCCGAACACAACGGCGATCTTCGAAGCGAAGATCAGCGGGCCGCCGATCACCCCAAACAGCGCGAGCCGCCGTGGAATCAGGGCGGTGGTGTACATCAGATAGCCCAGCAGAATGTCGTTCACGCCGACAGCGAATCCTGGTCCCATCACGAACGTCCATTCGTGGATCGCTACGAGCGAGCGACCGACCGTCTCGAGCGACCCCCCGTTGGAAGCGACGGATGACGCCAAATCGCCACGCAACGTCACGAGCGCGAGAAGGCTGATGACGCCGACGCCGATCATGGCCGCTTCGACGGTCCGCGACGCGACATAGCCGAGCGCGAGACGCTCGCTCTCGCGCCGGAGGATTGGAAACATCACGACCGCCACGCCGATGCCAGAGATCATCAGAAAGACCTCCAGAACCGCCGCGAACTCGATGCGAGTGTCGTGGCCCGCCCCGAGGATGTAGCTGTGATCGTGCAGGATCGGGTGGTACAGAAGCAACGCGGGGATCGACGTGATGAAGGTAATCGCCATGAATCACCCCGCCCAACGCGCTGCCCTGCTCTCGCCAGGCGTCGGAAACCTCGCAGCGACGAGCTCGCCCTGATCGACGGCCACTTTGACGGCCATTTGGCACTCCCCCTTGGTGTTCGCTCGTCGCGCTCTGCGGCGCCACGGCGTCAACCATCAAGGTACGGCATCTGACGATCCGCCGCCGGTGGGCCTCCGGCGGTTGTCGGCCCGCGCGAGCACCGCACGCCTGAACGCTTCACGCGCACCGCCGGATGAGCTTGGTCGTTTGGTTGCCCCGTGAGCCGCCTTCGTCGGGCGGCTGACGTCGTTCGCGGGTCCGGTGCGCTGCAGTCGCGCTGCAGTCGGCACCCCGTGGGTGCGGTTCTGAGCGGCTACCGGGCGGTCTGAAACCGCACTGGCTAGCCAAGCGTCCCGTGTCGCAGGGGGGTCGCTAGATGTGGTACATGCTGGTGCCCGCCTCGCGCAGCTCGCGCTCGACGACGTCGGCGATGCTCGTCGCGGCGAGCAGGTTGCGGGCGGCGGCGGCGGCGTCGGCGAAGACACCCTCGGCGCCCGGGCCGAGCGGGCCGTCGAGCAGTTCCACGATCTCGAGCACGCTCACGCTCGCGGGCTCGCGCGCGAAGCGGTAGCCGCCCTTGACGCCGCGCTGTGAGCTGATGACCCCTGCGCGGCGCAGCACGGCGAAGAGCTGCTCGAGGAACTGCACCGGCACGTCACGCTTGCGCGCCAGCTCGCCGATCGGCACCGGCTCGGCTCCCGCGCTGCGTGCGAGCTCGGCCAGGGCGAGCACCGCATACGGCGACTTGCTGGTGATCGAGATCATCGCGAGGAGCGATGCTACGCAACGGGGTCCTGCGGCGGCGCCCGGCGGGCGCCCTACAGCCAGCCGCGCTCGGTTGCGATCAGGACGGCCTGCGCGCGGTCGACGGCGCCGAGCTTGCCGTAGATGTTGTGCAGGTGGGTGCGCACGGTGCTCGTCGAGAGCGTCAGCTCGTGCGCGATCTGCTTGTAGACCTTGCCCTCGGCCAGGCGCTGCAGGACGCCGAGCTCGCGCGCGGACAGCGGGCAGGGGTCGACGTGGCGCTGGCGCTGGCTGGTGGAGCTGGGCAGCTCGTACATCACGCGCCGCAGCTCCTGGGGGCCGAGGCCGACGGCGCGGGCCGTCTGCAGCATCTCGCTGGGCGACACGCGCGCGCCCTGCTCATAGTGGGCGAGCATGTCGGCGAGGCGGATGAAGGCAGCCTCGCCTTCGGCCTCCGGGCTGTGGTGGCGCTCGATCGGGGTGGCGATGCCCGCCGGCAGCCCCCACCTGCGCACGAGCACGCCGCCGACGAGGGCGTGATCGACGCCGAGCTCGCGGCGCTCCTGGTGGATGCGCTCCTCGGGAGTGCGCGCGCCGCGGTGGACCTGCGAGGGATAGCCGGGGTAGGCGTGCAGGAGGACGAGCTTGCCGATGTCGTGAAGCAGGCTGGTGACGGTCAGGCGATCGCGGTTCTCGTAGCCGACCTCCGCCGCGACGCGATCGGCCGCGTGCTGGGTCGCGAGCGCGTGCAGGCGAAAGCGCTCGGGCGCGGCATCCCAGACGCTCGCGCGCTCGAAGAAGTCGAACGTGCGAACGTGGGTGGCGGCCGCGTGAACGGTCTGTGCGCTGAGCACCTCGATCGCGCCAACGACTGTGTCGATGCGGGCGCGCGCGTCGCCGGCGCGATTGGCGAGGCGGAGCACGGAGATGATCAGGGCGACGTCGGACTCGACCGCAGCGACGATGTCGGCGGTGGCGACGTGCTCCCTGGCGATCACCGAGAGCAGGCGGTCGCGCGACTCGGCCAGCGCGGGATAGGCCTCGAGGGCTTCGAAGGCCATCGTCAGGCGGCGGCCGTGGCCCTCGTTCTGGTGACGCTCGCCGGTGGGAGCGGAGGGCGCAGCGGCGCGCGCGGGCGGGGCGGCTGGGGCCTTCGCCTTCTTCGCAGTCGTTGGCTTCTTCGCTGTGGCGGTTGCCGGCACTTGCGGCCCCTTCCCTGGGTTCCGGCCATCGGGGCCGAGGATTCTGAGTTGGGGTCCTATCGGCAGCTGTGGACGAACGGTTGAGCCCCAGCAGCGGTTTTCACACCGCCGCCAGCGCCCGGTCGATGCGCCTCAGCGTCTCCTCGCGCCCCAGCAGCGCGACGCTCTCGAAGATCCCCGGGGAGATCGTCGCGCCGGTGATCGCGACGCGCAGGGGCTGGTAGACCTCGCGGGGCTTCGCTCCGCGGCGCTCGATCACGCCGGCGAGGGCCGCGCCGACGCCATCCTCGTCGAAGCTCGGCGCCTGCTCGAGCGCTGCGCGGACCTCGGCGAGGGCAGCGCGTCCAGCCTCCCCCAGCCAGCGCTCGCGGGCCGTGGGGTCCTCGCGCGCACCGTCCAGCAGCGATCCCGCGAGCGGCCAGAAGTCAGCGAGCGTGTGGATCTTCTCCTGGCTGATCCGTGCGGCCGCTCGCAGCCCGGAGCGCCCGGTGAACTCTTCCAGGCGACGCGTGAGCTCGTCCAGCGGCAGGGCGCGGATGTGGACGCCGTTGAGCCAGCGCAGCTTGACCTCGTCGAAGCGCGCGGGGTTGCGGCTGACGCGCTCGAGCGTGAAGCGCTCGATCAGCTCCGCGGTCGAGAGCACGGTGGCGTCGTCGCCGGCACCCCAGCCGAGCAGCGCGAGGTAGTTGCGCACCGCCTCCGGGAGGTAACCGGCCTCGCGCAGCTCCTGCACGGAGGCGGCGCCGTGGCGCTTGGAGAGCTTCTTGCCGTCGGGACCGTGCAGCAGCGGCAGATGGGCGTAGGCCGGCGGGGGCGCCTCGCCGCCGATGCCGGCGGCGCGCGCGGCCTCGAGCACGAGCAGCTGCTTGGGCGTGTTCGAGAGATGATCCTCGCCGCGGATCACGTGCGTGATGCCGGCATCGAGGTCGTCGATCGCGACGGCGAAGTTGTACAGCACCGATCCGTCGGCGCGGGCGATCACGGGGTCGTCCATGTGCACGTGCTCGAAGCGCGTGTCGCCGCGGATGAGGTCGTGCACGACCGTGGCGCCATCGTCGGGCACGCGCAGGCGCACCGCCCCGTCGGGCTCGGGCTCGCCGCGGAAGCCGCGCTCGGCGCCGTGCTCGAGCTTGTACGCCTTGACGTCCTCGCCGGTGGCGTGGGAGCGGTAGGCGTGACCGCTGTCGAGCAGCGTCGCGAGCGCCTCGGCGTGGCGCCCGGAGCGCTCGCTCTGCATGATCGGCCCCTCGTCCCAGTCGAGCTCCAGCCAGCGCAGCGCGTCGAGGATCTGCTCGACGTTCGCGGCCGTCGAGCGCTCGCGGTCGGTGTCCTCGATGCGCAGCACCAGCGCTCCGCCGTGGTGGCGCGCGAGCAGCCAGTTGAACAGCGCCGTGCGGGCACCGCCGATGTGGAGCGCCCCCGTGGGCGATGGCGCGAAGCGAACCCTCATAATCCGCTCGCATGCTAATCGGCGCGCATGTCTCGCCCGCGGGCGGTCTGGCGAAGGCGATCGAGCGGGGCGTCGAGCGCGGCTGCCGCTCGATCCAGATCTTCAACCAGTCTCCGCGTATGTGGCGGCCGAGCGTCTACCGCGAGGAGGACGTCGCAGCCTTTCGCGCGGCGATGGCGGCCAGTCCGATCGACGCCGTCCTGATTCACGCCGTCTATCTGCTCAACTGCGCGAGCGAGGATCGCGACATTCGCGCCAAAACGCTGGCTTCGCTGACGCACTCGCTGCGCACCGGGGCGAGGATCGGAGCTCGCGCGGTGATCCTGCACCCGGGCTCGGCGAAGAGCGGTCACGTCGGTGAGGCGATCGCGCGGGCCGGCGAGACGATCGCGGCGGCGCTCGCCGACAGCGAGGGCTGCGAGCTGCATCTCGAGAACACGGCCGGCGCCGGCGGAACGCTCGGACGCTCGATCGAGGAGCTCGGGCTGCTGCTCGACGCCGCCGGCGGCGGGGAGCGGCTCGGGGTGTGCCTGGACTCCTGCCACCTGTATGCCTCCGGCTACGACATCCGCAGCGCGGGCGCGATGAGCGCCGTGCTGCGGGAATGCACGCGTACGCTCGGACGCGGACGGGTGCGCTCGCTGCACCTCAACGACTCGCAGCTGGGGCTCGGCTCCAATCGCGACCGGCACGCGAACGTCGCCGGCGGCGAGCTCGGCGAGGCGGGCTGCAGCGCCTTCCTCTCAGCGCCCGGTGTGCAGCGACTGCCGTGCGTGCTGGAGACGCCGGGCGTGAATCGCGAAGGCGCCTCGCGCGAGGAAGTCGCGCTCGCTGTGAGCCTGCGCGAGCGGGGGCTCACAGCGCGCAGGCGCACGCGCAGCTGACGGCGCTCGTGCTCCGCAGGCGGCCGTCAGCCGGCCGAGGCCGAGGCGACGGCGCTGATCGCCGGGAGCGGCGCGAGCGCGTGTTCGAGCTCGGCCCGCAGCGTCGGGGTGTGCTGCACGCGGAAGTCCTTGCCGAGCCGCAGCCGGCGCGTGCCGCCTTCGGTGTGGATGTCGAGCAGGACTTCCGCGGGCCCGGGAAAGTCCTCGATCGCCTGCCGGAGGTCGTCGAGCGCGTGCGGCGAGAGATCGGCGGCGGCGACGCTCAGGAGGAGCGGTCGCGCGAGCGCCGCCGCGGCCACCGCCGCTGCCCGCGCGTGCGAGCTCGCTCGCTCGATCTCCTCCTGGCTCGGCTTGAACGCCTCGACGCTCTGCGCCACCAGGCAGGTCTTGCCCGCTTCCTTGTGGTCGACGCGTCCCTTCACGATCACCACCTCGTCGACGGCTAGGGCCGCCTCGTGCTCGGCGAGCGCCTTGCCGAACACGAGGATCTCGACCGCGCCCTCGAGATCGTCGAGCGTGGCGAACATCATGTGGTCGCCGCTGCGCGTGCGGATCCGCTTGGCCTCGGTGATGATGCCGCCGACCGTCACCCAATCCTTGTCGCGGCGGCCGGCGAGCGCCGCGACCGGGCAGTCCACGCGCGCGCGCAGCGCGTCGCGCAGCGGCTTCAGCGGGTGCGCGGAGACGAACAGGCCGATCGCTTCCTTCTCCGCCGCCAGCAGCTCGGGCTGCTCGAACTCCTCGGCCGGGATCGCCGGGTGGACCGGCTGGGCGAGCCCGAGTCCCGCGACGGGCGCGGCTCCCGGCGGCGTGGCCGTGGCGTCGCCGGCATCCTGCAGGTCGAAGATCGAGGCCTGTCCGATCTGTGCGTCCTGCTGGATTTTCTGGCCTTTGGCCTGCGCCTGCTCGAGCACCGCGAGCATCCCCTTGCGGCTCGCCCCGGTTGAGCCGAGCGCGCCGCACTTGATCAGCGCCTCGATCGCCTTCTTGTTGACGGTGCGGTTGTCGACGCGCTCGCAGAAGTCCCAGATCGAGGTGAACGCGCCACCGTCCTCGCGGGCGCGTTTGATCGCCTCGACGGCCTGATAGCCGACGCCCTTGACCGCGTCGAGGCCAAAGCGGATGCTGCCGACGAGGCCGGCGACCGCGTCCGCGGGGGCGCCGACGGTGAACTCGTGGTCTGAGAGGTTGACGTCGGGCGGCAGGATCTCGATGCCCATCTCCTCGCAGCGGGCGACGAAGAACGGGACCTTGTCCTTGGTCGACATCACCGAGGAGATCAGCGCAGCCATGTACTCGCACGGGTGGTTGGCCTTCAGCCACGCGGTGCGGTATCCGATCAGCGCGTAACAGGCGGCGTGGCTGCGGTTGAAGGAGTAGTCGGCCGACTTCTCGTTCGAGTTCCACAGCAGCTCGATCACGTCGGGGCGCGTGCCCGAGGCACGGCAGCCCTCGACGAACTCCGGCTTCAGCGCGGCCATCGCCACGCGGTTCTTCTTGCCGATCGCCTTGCGCAGGTCGTCGGCCTTGGCCCCCGAGAAGCCGGCGAGCTCCTTGGAGATCTGCATCGCCTGCTCCTGGTAGAGGATCACGCCGTTGGAGGACTCGAGGATCGCCCGCAGGCGCTCGTCGGGGTAGACGATCGAGTCCGGGTTGTGCTTGCCCCTGGCGTACACCGGGATCTGGTCCATCGCGCCCGGGCGGTAGAGGGCGTTGAGCGCGATCAGGTCCTCGAACTCCGTCGGCCGGACCTTCTTCAGCGCCTCGCGCATGCCCTCGGACTCGAACTGGAACACGCCCGTCGAGTCGCCGCGTGCGAGCATCTCATACGTGCGCTGGTCGTCGAGCGGCAGCGTCGTCATGTCGGGGCGCGAAACCACCTCGCCGTCGCCCTCGCCGCTCGAGCGCTCGATGATGTCGAGGGCGTCCTCGATCACGTCGAGGTTGCGCAGCCCAAGGAAGTCCATCTTCAACAGGCCGATTTCCTCGATCGGCTTCATCGAGAACTGCGTCACCGTGCGGTAGCTGCGCTCGCCGGCCTCGTCGGTGCCGGCGTCGGCGAGCTGCAGGGGGACGATGTCGGTGAGCGGGCGGTCGGCGATCACGACGGCGGCGGCGTGGATCGAGGAGTTCCGCACGATCCCCTCGAGCCCCTGCGCGACGTCGACGATGCGCTTGGCGACGGGGTCCTCGTCGCAGGCCTTGCGCAGCGGCTGCCCCGCCTTCAGGCAGTCCGCGAACGACGGCGAGCGGCCCATGATCGGGTCGGGGATCAGCTTCGCCAGGCGGTCGCCCGCGCCGTAGTCGTAGCCGAGCACGCGCGCCGCGTCGCGGGTTGCCGCGCGCGGGAACATCTTGCCGAAGGTGACGATCTGGGCGACCGACTCGCGCCCGTACTTCTCGGTCACATAGCGCATCACCCGCTCGCGCCCGCGCACCGAGAAGTCGATGTCGATGTCCGGCATCGAGACGCGCTCGGGGTTCAGGAAGCGCTCGAACAGGAGGTCGTAGCGGAGCGGGTCCACGTCGGTGATCGAGAGGCAGTAGGAGACGATCGAGCCCGCCGCCGAGCCGCGTCCCGGTCCGACCGCGACGCCGTTCTCCTTGGCGAACTTGACGAAGTCCCAGACGATCAGGAAGTAGGCGTTGAAGCCCATCCGGTCGATCACGTCGAGCTCGCTCTCCATCCGCTCGACGGCGGCCGCCGGGGGCGGGTCGCCGTAGCGCAGGATCAGGCCCTCGCGCACGCGCTCGCGCAGGTACTCGCGCTCACTGCTCCCGTCGGGTGTCTGGAAGCTCGGGATCAGCTGCTTGCCCAGCTCGATCTCCACCGAGCAGCGCTCGGCGATCTCCAGCGTGCTCGCGATCGCCTCGGGCCACTCGGCGAACGCGGCGATCATCTCGCCGCTGTCGCGCAGGTAGAACTCGTTCGTGTCGAACGTCAGCTTCGGCGCGGCGATCGTGCTCTTCGTCTGCACGCACAGCAGCGCCGTGTGATGCTCGTAGTCCTCGCGGCGCAGGTAGTGCACGTCGCCGGTGCCGACGAGGCTCCCGCCCAGCTCGCGCGCGATCCGCACGATGCCCTCGTTGCACTTCTCCTGCGGCGCAAGGCCGTTCTTCTGCACCTCGAAGTAGACGCTGTCGCGACCGAAGATGCCCTGCAGCTCCTCGGCGTGGGCGCGTGCCTCCTCACCGCGGTCCTCCAGCAGGCGCTGGCAGAAGCGCGAGGCAAGGCAGCCGGTGAGCGCGATCACGCCCTCGGAGTGGCGCTCGAGCAGCGGCATGTCGACGGTCGGCTTGCCGCGCTGCAGGCCCTCGAGGTACCCGGCCGAGGACAGCTTGACGAGGTTGCGGTAGCCGGCGTCGTCGGCCGCCAGCAGCGTCAGGTGGTTGCGCTCGACGCGCGTGCTCGAGCCCGCGGTGTGGTCGTCGACGAGGTAGATCTCGCAGCCGACGATCGGCTTCACGTCGTGCTTCTTGCAGGCCTTGTAGAGCTCCACCGCGCCGTTCATCACGCCGTGGTCGGTGAGTCCGAGCGCCGGCTGGCCGAACTCGGCCGCGCGCGCCGCGAGCGCCTCGATCTTGCAGGCGCCGTCGAGCAGCGAGTACTCGGAATGCACGTGGAGGTGTGCGCAGGACGGGTTGCTCACGTGGACTGGATGCTAGGCGTCCGGGCGGCGGAGGCTCAGCGGCTCCGCCGCTGTTTGCGTCTTCTGCGCCAGCGCCCGATCAGCGACAGGCTGTGCTTGTGCTGCGGCAGCACGGGCGCCCTCGCGCCGACCGCGCGGGGCTCCTCGACGGCCGCCTCGGCGCGCGCGCGCAGGCGCTCCACCGCCGCCGCGAGCGCGTCGGCCATCTCCGTCCCGCGCGCCTGCGCGTCGGCCGCCTCGCGTGCTGCCAGCGGCGCGGGCGCCCTCGGCGCGGCGTAGGGCTGCGGTGGCGCGCCGTCGGCCCGCTCGCGCGCTTCCAGCGGCGCGGGCGCCCTCGGCGCGGCGTAGCGCTGCGGTGGCGCGGAGACGGCGGCGGGGGCCTCGCTACGCCCCTGGATGTCGGCGACGGCGCCGGTCAGGCGCTCGATCAGCCCCTTCATGTCGCCGACGAGCCGCTGCATCTGCGCGTGACCGCGGGTCATCACCTCGAGCTGTGCCTGCGTACGCTCGCGCGCGGCGCGCTCGGCGTCGAGGCCGCGCTGCATCTGCGTCGCGCGCGCCTCGAGCTCGCCAAGGCGGCTCTGCAGCTCCTGCTCGGCACGGCGCAGCTCCGCGCGCCCGGCGGCGGCGGCCTGCTCGGCCTCGACGAGCTGGCGCTGCACCTGCTCGAGCTCCCCGTACTCGCGCTGCTTGGCGAGCCGCAGCTCCTGCTCGCGCTCGGAGGTGGTCGCCTTCTCGAGGTTGAGCAGCTCGGACATCCGCACGTGCTCCTGCTCGGCCTCGTGCAGCCGCTGCTGCAGGCTCGCGACGTGGCGTTCGAGCGTCTGCACCGTCGCTTCGGCCGCCTCCGCGCGCAGCGTCAGAGCCGCCTCGCCGCTCTCGGCCGCCCGCCGCGCGCGCCGTTCGGCGAGCAGGTCGCCCTCGCTGCGGCGCCCCTCCGAGCCGAAGCCCCCGGGGTGGGCGCCTCGCCCCGCCTCGCCGCCGCTCGTCTCGTTGCCCTCAGCCGTCACGATGACCGAGAAAATAGGGGGAGCGGCGGACGAGTCCGCGCGCGCGCAAGCGCTCAGGCGGCGAGGCGCTTGCCGACCGCGGCGAGCGCGCCGAGCGTCCCGACGGCCGCCAGCCCGGTGAGTGCGAGCGAGCGCCGCGACGGCAGCCGCTGGCGCAGGTACCACTTGCCGCCACGCCAGACTGCGTAGCCGAGGATGCGATAGCCGGCGGCGTTCACGCGCACCATCCTACCCCGCGGCGCTACTCGTTGTGCAGGCGCCAGGCCATCCGCGACTGCAGCGAGAACAGCTCGATGAAGCCTGGCGAGGCGCTCTGGGAGAACAGCCCGCCGGACTGCGAGAAGGACGCCAGGGCGGCGTCGTAGACGGCGTTCGCCGAGGAGCGTGTGACGACGCGGACGTGCCCCTTGTAGAGCTTCATGCCGATCGTCCCCGTGACGAGCTCGTTGACGCGGTCCATGTAGGCGTCGAGGTCGCTGCGCAGCGCCTCCCACCACAGGCCGGCGTAGACGAGATAGGCCCACTGGCGGTCGAGCTGGGGCTTGAACTGGTTCTGGTGGATCGTGCAGACGAGCCGCTCGAGCTCCTGGTGGGCGGGCAGCAGCAGCGCCGCGGCGGGCGCCTCGTAGATGTCGCGCACCTTCAGCCCGACGATGCGATCCTCGATCTGGTCGATGATCCCGACGCCGTGCCTGGCGGCGATCTCGGCGGCCGCTTCGATCAGCTCGACGAGGCCGAGCGTACGGCCGTTGAGCGCGACCGGCACACCGCGCTCGAAGGTGATCTCGACGTGCTCGGGCTCGTCCGGGGCGAGCTCGGGACGCGTGACGAGCTGAAAGACGTCGTCGTCTGGCGCGTGCTCGAGGTCCTCGATCCAGCGTCCCTCCGACGAGCGACCCCAGAGGTTGTCGTCGATCGAGTACGGCGCCAGCGTCTCGGTTCCGGCCTGCCCGGGCGAGGTCTTGATCGGGATGCCGTGCTCGCGCGCGTAAGCGATCTCCTCCTCGCGGCCCATCTGCCAGGAGCGCACTGGCGCGATCACCTTCAGCTCGGGAGCGAGCGTCGCGATCGTGGCCTCGATGCGCACCTGGTCGTTGCCCTTCCCGGTGCAGCCGTGCGCGATCGTGTCGCAGCCGCCGGCGCGCGCGTGCTCGACGGCGAGCTTGGCGATCAGCGGGCGCCCGAGCGCCGTGAACAGCGGATAGCCGGCGCCGTAGAGCGCGTTCGCCTTGATCGCCGGGACGAGGTACTCGCGCGCGAACTCCTCGCGCGCGTCGACCACGTGACAGTCGAGCGCGCCGAGCTGCATCGCCTTGCCCCTGATCACCTCGTAGTCCTCGCCGGGCTGGCCGAGGTTGACCGTCAGGCAGACGACCTCGGCGCCGTATGAGTCCTGGATCCACTTGAGCATCACGCTCGTGTCGAGACCGCCGGAGTAGAGCAGCAGCACGCGGTGGACATCGGCGGGGTCCGCCTCGTAGGAGGCGGTTCTCGTCGCCGGGATCTGCTGCTCGTCGCTCACGGGGTGAGATCGTAGCCGCGCGAGCGTTCCATCAGCGGGTAGCGCACGGGACCGCGCAGGAAGCCGACTCTCGCGTAGAGCTGCTCGGCGTCGGCGGTGTGCAGCAGCCAATGGACGTCGGCCAGCGGCCGCCCCTCGCCCCCGTCGACGACCTCGCGCACGAGCTCGAGCCCGAGCCCGCGGCCGCGGAAGGGCGCGAGCACGTAGACGTCGGCGAGGTAGGCGACCGTCGTCGCGTCCGAGACGGCCCGCGCGAAGCCGACCTGCTCGGTCCCGCGGTAGAGGCCGACGACCCGCTGCGAGCCCGCGACGGTCCGCCGCACGACCTCGCGCGTGCGCCCGCGACCCCAGTAGGACTCTCCGCTGATGAAGGCGTGCACGGCGTCGAGGTCGATCCGGGCACGGTCGTCGTCGAGCTCGAAGCCGTCGGCGAGCGCGCGGCGCATGGTCAGTCCTCGAGCAGCGTCCGCAGGCGTCCGAGCGCGTCGTCGATCTGCGACTCGGCGATCGTCAGCGGCGGCAAGAGCCGCAGGGTGCTCGGCCCCGTCGCGTTGACGACGAGGCGCTGCTCGAGCAGCGCGCGGCGAGCGAGCGCGGGCGCCGCGACGTCGAGCTCGCAGGCGAGCATCAGCCCGCGGCCGCGCACCGCCCGCACGTGCGGCAGGCCCTCGAGGCCCTCGGCGAACCGGGCTCCGAGCTCGCGCACGCGCGAGAGCAGGGCGGCATCGCTCGTCAGCTCGAGCGCCGCGAGCGCCGCCGACGCGACGACCGGGCCGCCGGCGAAGGTCGAGCCGTGGTCGCCGGCGGCGAGCACGTCGGCGAGCCGCGGGCCCGTCACGAGCGCTCCGATCGGCAGACCGCCGCCGAGCGCCTTGGCGACGGTGATCGCGTCCGGCACGACGCTCGTCTGCTCGTACGCCCACAGCGTGCCCGTGCGCCCCATCCCGGACTGGACCTCGTCGAACACGAGCGCCGCGCCGTGCTCGTCGCAGGCCGAGCGCGCGGCCAGCAGCAGCTCATCGGCGAGCACGTGCACGCCCGTCTCGCCCTGGATCGGCTCGAGCAGCACGGCGGCGGTGCGCTCGTCGACCGCGCCGGCAAGCGCCTGCGGCTCTGCCGCGACCGCCCGAAAGCCCGGGACGAGCGGCGCGAACGGCGCCTGCTTGGACTCCTGCGGGGTCGCCGACAGGGCGCCGTAGGTGCGTCCGTGGAAGGCGCCCTGGAGAACCACGACATCGCCCCCGCGCCGGGCCTTGCGCACGAGCTTGATCGCCGCCTCGTTGGCCTCCGCTCCGGAGTTGCAGAAGAACACCTTGCCCCCCAGGCTGGCCGCTGACAGCCGCTCGGCGAGGCGCATCGCGGGCTCGGTGTAGAAGAGGTTCGAGACGTGCATCAGGCAGGCCATCTGCGCGCTGGCTTCGGCGACGATGCGCGGATGGCAGTGGCCGAGGTTCGTGACCGAGATGCCGCACAGCAGGTCGAGGTACTCGTTGCCCTGCTCGTCCCACAGGCGCGCCCCCTCGCCGCGCACGAACTCCACCGGCATCCGCGCGTAGGAGCCGATCACGCTGTCACGCTCGAGCTCCTGCAGGTGCGCGAGCGTCATCCCGCGGCTCCGTGCGATTCGACGATCTTCGTACCGATGCCGGCGTCGGTGAACAGCTCCAGCAGCAGCGAATGGGCGATCCGCCCGTCGAGGATGTGCGCCGCGTCGACGCCGTTCTCGATCGCCTCGACGCACGCCTCGAGCTTCGGACGCATGCCACCCTCGAGGCCCGCGAGCGCCTCGCGCACCTCGCCGGCGTTGCTCTGCGCGATCAGGCTGGCCGGGTCGCCCGCGTCGGCGAGCCAGCCGGGCACGTCGGTGAGGAAGATGACCTTGTAGGCCCCCAGCGCTCCGGCCACGGCACCGGCGGCCTCGTCGGCGTTGACGTTGTAGGAGTTCCCCTCGCGGTCGGCCCCGACGGAGGCGATGACGGGGATGTAATCGCTCGCGATGTGCTCGATCACGCCCACGTTCACGCGCTCGATGCGCCCGACGAAGCCGATGTCCTCGCCGCTCGGGCCGGCGCGCCTGACCACGCGGAAGAGCGCGCCGTCGTCGCCGCAGAGGCCGACCGCGGGCTGCCCGTGACGGCTGAGGCGCATGACGATCTCCTTGTTGACCTTGCCCATCAGCACCATCTTGGCGACCTCGACGGTGCTCTCGTCGGACACGCGCAGGCCACCGACGAACTTCACCGGCAGGCCGAGACGCTCCATGTAGCCGGTGATCTCCGGCCCCCCGCCGTGCACCACGATCGGGTTCAGCCCGACGTACTTGAGCAGGACGACGTCGCGGGCGAACTCCTCGCGCAGGTGCGCATCGACCATCGCCGCGCCGCCGTACTTGATCACGACCGTCTTGCCGTGGAACTCCCGTATGTAGGGGAGCGCCTCGAGCAGCGTGCCTACATCGCGCATCGCAACCTCATGTCGTGTAGTCGGCGTTGACATGGACGTACTCGTGCGAGAGGTCGGAGAAGAAGACCTCCGTCTCGGCGCCCTCGCCGGGCAGCGAGACCTCGTACTCGACCTCCTCGCGCTGCACAGCGCGCTCGAGCGCATGCGCGTCGTGGGGGATCGCGGCGCCCCCCGAGCACACCTGGATTCCCTCGATCGCGATGTCGACGGCGACCGGGGCGGGTGCATGCTCGCGCCCGGCCAGCGCCGCGCCGACGGCCTGCACGATGCGCCCCCAGTTGGGGTCGCCGCCGTGCAGGGCGGCCTTCACCAGGGGAGAGTTCGCGACGGCGCGCGCGACCGCCTCGACGCCGTCTCCATCGCCGCCGCGAACGAGCACCCGGGCGATCCGCAGCGCCCCCTCGCCGTCGGCGACGAGCATCACCGCGAGCGCCCGCAGCAGGGCGTCGAGGGCCTCGCCGAAGCGGAGCTCGTCCTCGCTTTCGGGGGCGATCCGCACGCCGCTCGCACCCGAGGCGATCAGGATCGCCGTGTCGTTCGTCGACAGCTGGCCGTCGACGGAGGCGCGGTCGAAGGAGCGCTTGACGCACACGCCGAGCAGCAGGTCGGCCGTCTCGGCGCTGAGCGCGGCGTCGGTCTCGACGAAGCAGAGCATCGTCGCGAAGCGCGGTGAGATCATCCCGGCGCCCTTGCACTGCGCGCTCAGCCGCACGCTGCCGGCGGACAGCTGGAGCTCGAGGTTGGCGCGCTTCTCGAACGCGTCGGTCGTCTGGATCGCCTGCTGGAAGGCGGCGTCGCCGTCGCGCCCGAGGCGGGAGCTCGCCGCCAGGACGCCCTTGAGGACGTTCTCCACGGGCAGCTGATGGCTGATCGCTCCGGTCGAGGCGAGCGCCACCTCGGCGGGCTCGACGCCGGCCGCCATCGCGGCGGCGCCCTGGGTCTTGGCGGCGTCGTCGAGTCCGCGGCTACCGGTGCCGGCGTTGGCGCAGCCGGAGTTCGCGAGGATCGCGCGCAGACCCGCGAGGCGTGCGCGCTCGCGCGTCACGAGCACCGGCGCGGCGGGCGTCGCCGTGGTCGTGAAGCGCGCCGCGCTGACGGGCGTGGGCGCGTCGCAGACGAGCAGTCCGACGTCGGCGTTGCCGCTCGGCTTGATCCCGGCGGCGACGCCCGCGGCGCGGAAGCCGCCGGGCAGCCCGGCGCCGAGCCCGAGTTCGCGCACGTGCGCCGGCGCGGGCACCCAGCGGGAGTGGAAGAACGGCAGCGCGGCGATCCGGTGCGGGCCAGCGTTGCTCATGACAGCCCGCTCGTCTCCGCCAGCCCGAACATCAGGTTGAGGTTCTGCAGCGCCTGCGAGGAGGTGCCCTTCCAGAGGTTGTCGATCGCAGAGAAGACGAGCACCTTGCCGGTGTGCTCGTCGGCGGCCGCATGGATGCGGCAGAAGTTCGTCTCGCGCACCTCGCGCACTCCGGGCGGTGCGTCGAGGACCTCGACGAACGGCTCCTCCGCGTACGCGTCGGCGAACAGCTCGCGCAGCTCGGCCGCCGAGACCTCCCTGGTGGGCGTCACGTAGCAGCTCGCCATCTCGCCCTGGTCGAGAGGGACGAGGTGCGCC
>DASYFR010000035.1:0-98149 GCA_036498325.1 Solirubrobacteraceae bacterium | reverse complement strand
GTTTCGATCGCGCGCTGGAAGTCGCTGTCCCCATCCGTCCGCAGCCTGCTCGCTAGCGCATGAATGCCTTTCAGGACCTGCTCGACGGGCAGCTCCTGGCTGATCCCGCCGGTGGACGCCAGAGCCACCTGTGACTCCCCCACTCCCACGGCCATCGCCGCGGCGCCCTGGGTCTTGCTGGCGGCTTCCTCGCCGCGCCGTCCGGTGGCGGCGTTGGCGCAGCCGGAGTTGGCGAGCACCACCCGCAACCCGTTCAGATGGCAGCGCCGCTGGCTGACCAGCACCGGCGCGGCCGGGGTGGCACTTGCGGTGAACCGCGCGGCGCTGACCGGACGCTCGCAGTCGCACACCAAAAGGCCGAGGTCTGGTTTGCCGCTGGGCTTGATGCCGCAGGCCACGCCGCCCGCCCGAAACCCGCCCGCCAGCCCCGCGCCCGGTCCCAGGTCTGTGACGTGTGGCGGCACCGGCACCCACCGTGACTGAAAGAACGGCTGCGGCGGGCTATCGGCGAGTCGATCGCCGCGCTGAGCCCCGTCGGCTGATGTCTGTGCGGAAGGGGCCGGTGTGGATCCTTGATCGCTCACGACAGACCATCCGTTTCTCCGAAGCCGAACATGAGATTGAGATTCTGGACGGCCTGGGAGGAGGTTCCCTTCCAGAGGTTGTCGATCGCCGAGAACACGAGCAGCTTGCCGGTGTGCGCGTCGCCGGCGGCGAAGATGCGACAGAAGTTCGTCTCGCGCACCTCCCGCACGCCCGGCGGGGCGTCTGCGAGCTCGACGAACGGCTCGTCGGCGTAGGCGTCGCGGAACAGCTCGTCGAGCTCGGCGGCGGAGACGGCACGCGTCGGGGTCACGTAGCAGCTGGCCAGCTCGCCCTGGTCGAGCGGCACGAGGTGCGCCTGGAACTGCACCTTCACGTCCGCGTGGGCGGGATCGAGCAGCGCGAGCTGCTCCTCGATCTCCGGTGTGTGGCGGTGCGCGGCGACGCGGTAGGCGACGATGTTCTCCCCCGCCATCGACAGGTGCGTGGTCTCGTCGAACGCGCGACCGGCGCCGGAGATGCCCTGCTTGGCGTCGATCACGGCGTCGGCGATCAGCCCGGCTCGGGCCAGCGGCGCGAGCGCGAGCAGCGTGGCGGTCGGGTAGCAGCCCGGGTTGGCGACGAGCTCCGCCGCGGCGATCTGCTCGCGGTGCAGCTCGGTCAGCCCGTAGACGGCACGCTCGAGCAGCTGCGGGCGCGGGTGCTCGCCATACCAGCGCTCGTAGGTGTCGCGCGAGCGCAGCCGGAAGTCGGCGCTGAGGTCGACGACGCGCGCACCCGCCTCGAGCAGCGCCGCGACCGTCGGGGCGGCGGCCGCGTGCGGGTAGGCCACGATCGCGGCGTCGAGCGGCCCGAGCCGGTCGAGCTCGAGCTGCTCGAGCGCGAGCGGCACGCGGTAGCGCGGATACAGATGGTCGAGGCGCGTGCCCTGCTCGGAGCGGCCGGTGACGGCCGTCAGCTCGAAGCCCGGGTGGCGCCACAGCAGGTGGGCTGCGAGCGCACCCGCGAAGCCGGTGGCGCCCGCGACGATCACGCGGGGGGCGCCGGGCGCGTGCTGCTGGACAGCGTCGCTAGCCACGCAGCTCACCACCGACCTCGGCGAGCGCGGCGACGATCCGCTCGCGCACCGGCGCGATGTCCTCGTCGGTGAGCGTGCGCTGGGGCGCGCGGAAGCTGAGCGCGAGCGCGAGCGAGCGCCGGCCCTCGCCGACCTGGCTGCCGGCGTAGACGTCGAACACCTCGACCTGCTCGAGGCTCTCCCCCGCGCTCGCGCGCACGCGCTCGAGCACGGCGTCGGCGGCGACGGACTCCGGCAGCGTGACCGCGAGGTCCTGGCGCAGCGGCGGGTGCGAGCCGAACGCGCGGAAGGAGACGAGCTCCGGCGCGACGGCGGCGAGCTTGCCGAGATCGACCGCGAACGCGGCGGTTCGCTCGAGGTCCCAGCTCGCCGCCACGAGGGGGTGCAGCTCGCCGAGGAAGCCGAGCGTGACGGCGTGCTCCTCGCCGTCGTCGGCGGCGGCACCCCGTGGGGCACGGGCGAGCACCGCGGCGCTGCGTCCCGGGTGCAGGAAGGGCCACTCCCGCTCCCGCAGGCTCCACTCGACGTGGAAGCGCTCGAGCAGCGCCGCGAGCAGCGCCTTGGCAGCGAAGAAGTCGACCTGCGGGCGCTCGCCGCGCCACGAGCGCGGCGAGATCGCGCCGCTGAGCAGGACGCCGAGGGCGTGGTGTTCGCTTGCGCCGCCGGCGCGGGCCCGGGCGGTGGACGGCGCCGCGGCGCGGTAGACGGTGCCGGACTCGAAGATCGCGACGTCGGGCCCGTTGCGCGCGGCGTTGTGGCGGGCCGCCTCGAGCAGCGAGCCGAGCAGCGTCGGGCGCATGATCGACTGTCCGTCGGACATCGGGTTCTCGACGCTGAGCACGCGGCGCAGCTCGTGACCCTCGGGGATGCGCAGGCGGTCGAGCACGCCGGGCTCGGTGAAGCTCCAGCCGACGATCTCGTGCAGACCGCGCCCGACCATCGCGTCCTCGGCCGCACGCCGCACGCGCTGGGCATGCGTGAGGCGGCCGGCCGCGCCGCGCCTGGCCGGCAGCGTCGCGGGCAGGCGCTCGAGCCCGTCGATCCGCGCGACCTCCTCGATCAGATCGACCTCGCGAGTGACGTCATCGCGCCGGAGCGCGGGGACCTCGACGTCGAGGCCGTCGCCGGCTGGGGCGCTCGTGAAGTCGAGCGCGCTGAGGATCTGCGCCTGGCGCTCGACGGCGACGTCGACGCCGAGGATGCCCCGCACGCGTGCCGCGCGCAGCCGGATCGTGGGGGCCGGCGGGGGCGCCGGCCCGATGTCGATCGTGCCGGGGACCAGGCGCGCGCCGCACAGCTCGAGCAGCAGCCGGCTCGCGACCGCCTGGGCGTGCATGCACTGCTCCGGTTGAAGGCCCTTCTCGAAGCGGCTCGAGGCCTCGCTGCGCAGGCCGAGCGCCCACGAGGTGCGGTGGATGTTGGGCCCGCTCCAGCTGGCGACCTCGAGCAGCACGCGCGTCGTGCTCGCGCTCACCTCCGAGCGCGCTCCGCCCATCACCGCGGCGATCGACGTCGGGCCCTCCGCGTCCTCGATCACGAGCATCTCGCGATCGAGCGTGCGCGTGAGGCCATCGAGCGTTCGCACGCTCTCGCCTTCTCGAGCACGGCGTACTGTCAGGCGTCCTCCCGCCACGCGGTCGAGGTCGAAGGCGTGCAACGGCTGCCCGGTGAGCAGCATCGCGTAGTTGGTGATGTCGACGACGTTGTTGATCGGGCGCTGCCCGGCGGCGGCCAGGCGTGCCTTCAGCCACGGCGGCGACGGCGCGAGCGTCACCTCCTCGAACACGCGCGCCGTGAAGCGGGGGCAGAGATCGGAGGCCTCGACGGCGACCTCGGCGCCGGCGAGCGGGCCGGGCGAGCCGGGGTCCTCCCGCCACGGCGCCGGCGCGAGCGCGGCCCCGGTGGCGGCGTGCAGCTCGCGTGCGACGCCGTACACGCCGAGGCAGTCGGGCCGGTTGGGCGTGATCTCGAGCTCGAGCACGTCCATGGCGATCGCAAGCACCTCCTCGAGCGGGGTGCCGGACGCGAGCTCGGCGTCGAGCAGATGGTCGTCCAGCACCATGATCCCGGCGGACTCCTGTTCGCCGAGGTCGAGCTCGCTCTCGGACAGGATCATGCCTTCGGAGCTGACGCCGCGGAGCTTCGCCTGGCGCAGCTTGGTGCCGTCGGGCATGACCGCCCCGGGGCGCGCCACGGCGACGCTCTGCCCGGCCGCGACGTTCGGCGCACCGCAGACGATCTGCGCCGGCTGGTCCCCGCCGATGTCCACGCGGCAGACCTTCAGGCGGTCGGCGTCGGGGTGCTGCTCGACGGCGAGCACGCGCCCGACGACGAAGCCCGCGGGCGAGGGCACCCCGTGGTGGAGCACCGCCTCGACCTTGGTGCCGGTCATCGTCAGACGCTCCTCGAGCGCGCCGGCGTCGAGCGCGGGGTCGCAGTATTCGCGCAGCCAGGGAAGTGGGACCTTCATCAGAACTGGCCCAGGAAGCGCAGGTCGTTGTCGTAGTACAGGCGCAGGTCGGGGATGCCGTGCTTGAGCATCGCGATGCGCTCGATGCCCATCCCCCACGCGAACCCCTGGACCTTCTCGGGGTCATAGCCGGGCGCGTTGAGCTCGTTCGTGGCCACGTGGGAGTACACGTTGGGGTCCACCTCGCCCGCACCGAGGACCTCCAGCCAGCCCTCCCCCTTGCACAGGGGGCAGCGTGAGCCGTCCGCCATGAACCCTGTCCCGGAGCAGTGGAAGCAGGAGACATCGACCTCGACGCTCGGCTCGGTGAAGGGGAAGAAGTGCGGGCGCAGGCGCACGTCGCGCTCCTCGCCGAAGACGGCGCGGGCGAACTCCAGCAGTGTGCCCTTGAGGTCGGCGAGCGTGATGTCCTCGTCGACCGCGAGGCCCTCGATCTGGTGAAACTGGGGTGTGTGCGTGGCGTCGGAATCGGGCCGGTAGACGCGGCCCGGGATGACCACGTACAGCGGCGGCGGGTGCGCCTCCATCGCGCGCACCTGCATCGGCGAGGTGTGCGTGCGCAGGACGAGCTCGTCTGCCGGCGCCGTGCCCACCGAGGCCTCGCCGGCGCCGGCGGCGAGGTAGAAGGTGTCGGTGCGTGCGCGCGCCGGATGCGTGGGGCTGTGGTTGAGCGCGTCGAAGTTGTAGTGGACGGTCTCCACCTCCGGCCCCTCCATCACCGTGAAGCCGAGGCCGAGAAAGATGTCTTCGAGCTCGCGCCTTGTCGCCGTGAGTATGTGCAGGCGCCCGATCGGCTGGGGCGGGGCGCCGGGCAGCGTCACGTCGACGCGGTCGCGGGCGAGCTCCTGCTCGAGCTCTGCGGCACCGAGCGCCGCCGCGCGCGCGGCGATCAGCGCCTCGAGCGCCTGGCGGGCCGCGTTGGCGGCCTTGCCGACGTCGGAGCGCTGCTCGGGCGCCAGGGCGGCGACCTCGCGCAGCATCTGCGGCAGCTCGGCCTTGCGACCGAGGTAGCGCACCCGCAGCTGCTCGAGCGCCTCGCTCGTGGCGGCCGCCGAGATCGCCTGCTCAGCCTGCTCGCGCAGCTCGTCGATGCGTTCGATCATGACGCGGGGACCGTATCGTTGTCCCGCGCGCCCCGGCGGGTCATCTCGTACAGCGCCACCGTGGCGGCCATCGCCGCGTTCAGCGAGTCGCCGACGATCGGGATGCGCGCGAGGCGATCGCAGGCGGCGAGCACGTCCGCGGGCAGACCGTCGCGCTCGGCGCCGACGAGCAGCGTGAGTGCGCCCGCGCTGGGCTCGAACGGGCCGCGCAGCACGTCGGGCGCGCCGGCCTGCAGCCCGATCTTCTCGCCCGGGAGCTCCTCGACTCCACTGACGCGCGCGAGCTCGACGGCGAAGATCGCGCCCATGCTCGCGCGCACGGCCTTCGGCCCGTGCGGGTCCGCGCAGCGCGGCCCGAGCGCGACGCAGGAGGCGCCGAAGGCATGCGCGGAGCGCAGCACCGTGCCGACGTTGCCGGGGTCGCCGACGCCGTCCAGGTAGACGCACAGGGGACCGTGGGCGGTGACCCAGCGCTGCTCGTAGACGGCGATCACGCGCGTGCCCGATCCGAGCGTGGAGACGCCCGCGAGCGCGGCGCGCGCGACGTCGTGAAAGTGCTCACCCCCGAGCTGCGAGCCGTCCAGGCGGTAGCCCTCGAGCGCCGGGCGCCCGGCCAGCTCGGCAGCGGCGATCAGGTCCTCGCCCTCCGCGACGAAGGCGCCTGTGCGCGCGCGCTCGCGGCGCGTGGCGAGCTTGCGCAGCGCCTTCAGGTGGGGATTTTGGGGGGACTGGATCGTGGTCATCTGCGAATCGGCTCTGCTGGCGTGGAGTGGGAACGAAAAAGGGCGCCGTCCTTGTCAGGAGCGACGCCCGGGAGGCTGTCTGTGTCGAGTGCCGGTACCGCCGGCCGGGCCGGGGTCAGGTGCTCGACGCCTCGCGGGCGACCTCGGCGAAACGTCGGAACGTGTCGGCGTCGCGCACGGCGATGTCGGCGAGGACCTTGCGGTCGAGCTCGACACCGGCCAGCGACAGGCCGTGCATGAACTGCGAGTAGCTCATCCCGTTGATGCGCGCGGCGGCGTTGATGCGCGTGATCCACAGTCGCCTGAAGTCGCGCTTGCGGTTGCGCCGGTCGCGGTATGCGTAGGCGTCGGCCTTCAGCAGCGCCTCCTTGGCGCGCTTGTAGTTCGAGTGCGCCTCGCCACGGAAGCCCTTCGTCAGCTCGAGTGTCGCGCGGCGCTTCTTGCGCGCGTTGACGGAACGCTTGACGCGCGTCACTTGCCGACCCCCAGCATGCGCTTGATGCGCGGCACGTCGTCCTCGTGAACGAGCGCCGGGCGTCCCAGCGCACGCTTCTTTTTCGGCGACTTCTTCTCGAGGATGTGGCTCGTGAAGGGGTGGCGTCCGCGCACCTTGCCGGTGCCGGTGACTTTGAAGCGCTTCTTGGCGCCGGAGTGTGTCTTCATCTTGGGCATGGTCGTCGGCCGGTGATTATGGCACGGCCGTGCCGGCTTGCGCGCCCGAGGGCGCGCCCGGCGGCGCCGAGCCCTTGCGGGCGCCGTTTGGCGTCGTCGCGCCGGCCTGCGTCGCCTCGGCCTCGCTCGCGCCGCCCTCTGCAGTGCCGGGCTCGCTCGCGCCGCCTGCTGCCGCGCCGGCCTCGCTCGCACCGCCCTCTGCCGCGTCGGCCTCGCTCGCACTGCCCTCTGCCGCGTCGGCCTCGCTCGCACTGCCCTCTGCCGCGCCGGCCTCGACGGCCGGCTGCACCGGCTTGGTCTCATCGGCGGGCGGCTGCGCGTCGGGCGCCGCCTCGGCGCTCTCGTCGCTGGAGTCGTCGGTCGCGTCGGTCTTGCCCGCGAGCACGGCTTTGGAGGGGGCCATCATCATCGTCATGTTGCGTCCTTCCTGCATCGGACGCTGCTCGACGACGCCCAGCTCGGCGAGCTCTTCGGCAAGGCGGTCGAGGATCATCGTCCCCCGCTCCGGGTGCGTGACCTCGCGCCCGCGGAACATGATCGTGACCTTGACCTTGTCCTTGTGCTTGAGGAACCGCTCGACGTGGTGCTTCTTGGTGTCGTAGTCGTGCTCGGCGATCTTCGGGCGGAACTTGATCTCGCGGACGGTGATCTGCTGCTGGTGCTTGCGCGCCTGCTTGACCTTCTGGGCCTGCTCGTACTTGTACTTGGAGTAGTCGAGCACGCGGCAGACGGGCGGGCGCGCCTCCGGTGCGACCTCGACGAGGTCGAGATCGCGTTCCTGCGCGAAAACGAGCGCGTCGGGCGTCTTGAGCACGCCGATCTGGTTGCCCTCGTCGTCGATCAGGCGAACCTCGGGCACGCGAATGCGCTCGTTGATCCTCGTGGTGTCCCGCTCGGGCGGGCGCCGGTCGAACCTGCGGGGGACCGGCACTAGCTTGTGTGACCAGGCGTCAAGTGAATGCTAGACGCGGCGCTCTGAGGATTTGCGTGGCTTCAATCCCGCGAGTATAGCTCGCCGGAAAGCCGCTCTGCGAACTGCGCGAGCGCGACGCTGCCCTCGTCGCCCTCGTGATGGCGACGGACCGCAACCGTGCCGTCACCCTGCTCGCGCTCCCCGACGATCAGCATGTAGGGGATCTTGCGCAGCTCCGCGTCGCGGATCTTGCGCGCGATCGACTCGCTGCGCTCGTCCAGCTCGACGCGCACGTCGCGCTCGAGCAGGCTGTCTCTGACGGAGGCGCCGTAGGCGAGGAAGCGGTCGGAGACGGGCAGCACGATCGCCTGCAGCGGAGCCAGCCACAGGGGCAGCTCGCCGGCATAGTGCTCGATCAGGATTCCGATGAACCGCTCGAAGGAGCCCATCAGCGCGCGGTGGATCATCACCGGACGGTGCTCCTCGTTGTCGGCGCCGGTGTAGCTCAGCTCGAAGCGCTCGGGCATCGAGTAGTCGAGCTGGACGGTGCCGAGCTGCCACGAGCGCCCGAGCGAGTCGGTCATGTGCAGGTCGATCTTCGGGCCGTAGAAGGCGCCATCGCCCGGGTTCAGCTCGTAGTCGAGCTGCTCGGCGGCGAGCGCGCCCGCGAGCGCGCCCTCGGCGCGGTCCCACATCTCTTCGTCGCCGATGCGCTTGGCCGGACGAGTGGACAGCTCCAGGCGCGGCTCGAAGCCGAACAGCTCATAGAGGAAGAACCCAAAGCGCAGGCAGGCGACGACCTCCTCCTGGACCTGATCCTCGGTGCAGAAGATGTGCGCGTCGTCCTGGGTGATGTGGCGGACGCGCAGCAGCCCGTGCAGGGTTCCGCTCGGCTCGTGACGGTGCACCAGGCCGGCCTCGGAGTAGCGAATCGGCAGGTCGCGGTAGGAGCGCCGCGCATCCTTGTAGATCTGGATGTGCGCCGGGCAGTTCATCGGCTTCAGGCCCATCGGGCGGTCCTCGACGTCGGTGAAGTACATGTGGTCGCGGTATGTGTCCCAGTGCCCGGACTGCTTGAAGAGATCGACGTCGAAGAGGATCGGCGTTTTCACCTCGCGATAGCCGCGGCGACGGTTCTCACGCCGCCACAGCTCGCTGAGGCTGTTCCACACGGCCATCCCCGCCGGCTTCCAGAAGGGGCTGCCGGGCGACAGCTCGGAGAACATGAAGAGGTCGAGCTCGCGGCCCAGCTTGCGGTGGTCGCGGGCCTTGGCCTGCTCGAGGCGCTCGAGGTGCTCCTCGAGCTCGGCCTTGGAGAAGAAGGCAGTGCCGTAGATGCGCGTGAGCATCGTGCGAGTCGAGTCTCCGCGCCAGTACGCGCCGGCGACGGAGTTGAGCCTGAAGGCGCCGATCGAGCGCGTGGTGGGGGCGTGCGGCCCGCGGCACAGATCCGTGAACGGCCCGTTCCTGTACAGCGAGACGGTGCGCAGCGGCGATCCGCCCGCCGACGCCGCGGCCGCGGCAACGAGGTCGTCGATCAGCTCGACCTTGTAATCCTGGCGTTCGCCGACGAAGCGCTCGCGCGCTTGCGCGACGGGGACGTCCTCGCGCTCGAAGGCCTCGGCCGCCTTGACGTGCGCGCGCATGCGCTCTTCGATCTCGGGGAAGTCGGCCTCGGAGATGACGGTGCCCTGGGGGAACTCGAAGTCGTAGTAGAAGCCGTCGGCGATCGGCGGCCCGATCGAGATCTTCACGCCGTCGTAGAGCTCCATCACCGCCGCGGCGAGCACGTGCGCGGCGTCGTGGCGGATCAGCTCGAGCGCCTGCGGACTCTTGGCCGTGATGATCGCGAGGCCTGCGCCGTCGGGGAGCGCGCGGGCGAGGTCGCGCACATCGGGTCTCTCGCCGACGGCGGGCGGGTGCGCGCTGACCTCGACGGCCAGCGCCGCGCGCGCGAGACCGGGGCCGATCGCGGCGGCGGCATCGGCGCCGGTGGCGCCATCGGGCAGCTCCAGCGGCTTGCCGTCGGGAAGTGTGAGCGTCACCGTCATCTCAGGCGCTGCAGGCTACCCGGCCAGGGCGCGCGGGTCTGCGCCGCCGGGCGCCGGCGGCCGGTCGCGCGGTTGCTCAGGCGAGGTGCCAGAGGGCGTCGTCGCCGAGCGCCTCGCGGCGAACGCGCGCCTCGCCACTCAGCTCGATCAGCGCGCGCTCGGCGGCGTTTCGGTCGGGCGCGTCGTTGCCGTGCGCCATGATCGCCGCGAGCTCCTGCGTGGTGAGACCGCCGGGCGCGTCGCCCAGCGCGTCGAGCGGGGTCTCCGGTGGGTCACGGCGCAGGAGCGTGCGGTCGAGGTTGGCGACGATGACGTCGTAGGCCTCGACGGGCTGGAAGCCGCCGGCCTCCAGGCGCGTGCCGTTGGCCGCGAAGACGAGCGAGGGAGCGGAGAAGCGCACGGGCCCGTCGGTCTGGCGCGCCTTGCCCTGGAACTCGGTGGCGCCGCCGGCGGCCGTGCGCGTCTCGGCCTTGTCGTCCTCGTAGGCGCTGAGCGTCGGCTGCGCGTCGACCGCCGAGACGACGGCGTCGACGTCGAGCCCCTCCACGCGCGCGAGCGCCGTGGCGATGTCGGCGTCCTCGTCGAGCAGCAGAGTCGTGGTGAACCAGCCGAACTGCAGCGCTCGCAGCACCTCGCGCTCGCGGCCGGGAAACAGCAGGCGCGTGGCGACGATCGCACGGCAGGCGCGGCCCGTCGCCGCGACGCGGGCTCGCGGCGCGGGTGCGAACGGCATCCCGTAGCGCCGCCTGAACAGCAGGTTCCCCGCAGCCATCCGCGCCGGCGTGTAGCCCAGCTCGACATAGCGCGCAGCATCCTCGCTGAGCCCGATCGTGACGAGCCGCCAGTCGAGCTGCCCGCCGTAGCGCCAGCGCAGCACGGCCAGGGGGGGGCTTGCCGAGTAGGCCCACGGGCACCCCGGGTCGCTGAACTCGGTGACGGAGATCGTGGCCACGAAGCGATTGTATGCACACACAACGAACAGCCCCGGAAGGAAACACCCCTTTCAGACGGTTGTCTGTATCTGGGACGATCGCGCCATGGGCACCGATGGGCCGGTCTCGATCTCGATCACGCTGTCCCCAAGCCAGGTCGACGACGTCGTGCGCGCTGCCTCCAACAGCCGCGCACCCAGCCTCTCGACGCTGATCGCCGCCTCGCTGAAGGCGCCGCTCGACGAGCGCCGAGCGAACGGAAGCGACGCCGACCACGCGCCGATGCGCGCGGCGATCGGGCGCGTCGGTGCACACATGCCGGGCGACACGAGCGACCAGCGTCTGTCGCGTTCGCTGCTGAGAGGTCTGTCGATCCTCACGGGCTTCGCGCCGGACGGGGCGCCGCGGGGCATCGTCGAGCTCGCCGGCGAGCTCGGCATGAGCCCCAGCACCGCGCATCGCTATGCCCTCACGCTCGTCGAGCTGGGCCTGCTCGAGCGCTGTCCGCAGACCCGCAAGTACCGACTGCCCGGCACCGCCGCCGGCACCTGAGCCCGTCCTCACGCCGCGCGCGACGACGGCGGACTGGGACGCCTCGCTCCCGAAGGCGTCACGCCGAGCGCACGCGGCCGGCGGGCACCTGTTGGGTGATGCAGTGGATGTTCCCGCCGCCGAGCAGGATCTCGCGCGCGGGCACGCCGACGATCTCGCGTCCGGGGAAGCAGTCGGCGAGCACCTCCGCGGCGCGATCGTCGCAACGGGGATCGAGCAGAGGGAAGACGACGCGCTCGGAGGCGATGAAGAAGTTGACGTAGGAGGCGGCCATGCGTTCGCCGGCGATCCGCGGCTTCGTGTGGGCCAGCGCATCCACCCCCGCGGCCTCCTCCTCGCTGATCGTCAGCGGGCCGGGCAGCGGCAGGCGGACGATCTCGAGCGAGCGCCCACGCGCGTCCCTCGCGCCGCGCAGGCGCTCGAGCGCCTCGCGGCAGACGGCGTGCTGCGGGTCGGACTCATCCTCGCTCCACGCCAGCAGCACGACGCCGGGGCGCGCGAAGCACGCGAGGTTGTCGACGTGCCCGTCGGTCTCATCGCCGCACAGCCCCCGCCCCAGCCAGATCACGCGCTCTGCGCCGAGGTAGTCGCACAGCGTCCGCTCGATCTCGCTGCGTGAGAGCCCGGGGTTGCGGTTGGGATTGAGCAGGCACTCCTCGGTGCTCAGCACGGTGCCCTCGCCGTCGACGTGAATCGATCCGCCCTCGAGCACGATCGGCGCGCGGTAGCGGGCGGCGCCCTCGATCTCCAGCACCTTGCGCGCGACCCGTTCGTCGCGGTCCCAGGGAAAGTAGAGGCCGCCGTCGAGGCCGCCCCAGGCGTTGAAGCGCCAGTCCACGCCGCGCCGCTCGCCGTCCGCGCCGAGCACGAACGTCGGTCCGATGTCACGCATCCAGGCGTCGTCGCTGGAGAGCTCGACGACGCGGATCGACTCCGCCAGCAGCGCCCGGCAGTGCTCGAACTGAGCGTCGGAGACCGCCACGCGGACCGCGTCGGACACGTTGATCGCCGCCGCGACCGCCGCGAACGCGAGCTGCGCCGGCTTGGCGCCGAGACGCCAGTTGTCGGGCCGCTCCGGCCAAGCCATCCAGCAGCCGGCGTGCGGCTCGAACTCGCCCGGCATGCGGAAGCCGTCGGCGGCCGGGGTCGCGGCGCACGTCTCGGTCAACGCGCCCGCCGGGCGCCCGTGTTCGCGCCGGTGTCCGTTCTGCGGGCGCCCATCGGCCTAAGTATGCGCGAAGCGCCTACAGTCCTCCTCGATGTCCGAGATCCGCCTGATCCGTGCGCCGGGGCAGCTCGATTCGCCGGCGCGAACCCGGCCGCCGCGGCGCGCTGCGCTGCGGGTCGCGGCGGTGCAGGAGCGCTGGCACCCGGACCCCGATGAGCACGCCGAGGCGCTCGCGGCCGGTATCCGCCTGGCGGCCCGCGAGGGAGCCCGCCTGGTGTGCCTGCAGGAGCTCACGCTCAGCCGGTACTTCGCCGTCGACCCATCCGGTCCAGCCGCGGCGGGGGCCGTCCCCGAGGTGCTTCCCGGTGGGCCCACCCACACGTTCGCCGCGAGCATGGCGCGCGAGACCGGCATCCACGTCCACGCCTCGCTGTACGAGCGCTCGGACGGCGAGGACGGACTCGGCTACAACACCGCGATCCTGCTCGATCCCGCCGGCGAGCTCGTCGTGCGCACGCGCAAGCTGCACATCCCGGTCACGACGGGCTACCACGAGGACCGCTACTTCAGGCCCGGACCCGCCGGCGGCGAGGCCTTTCCGCTCGCCACCGTCGAGGACGCCCGCCTGGGCCTGCCAACGTGCTGGGACCAGTGGTTCCCCGAGCTCGCTCGCGCGTACAGCCTGCAGGGCGCCGACGTGCTGATCTATCCGACGGCGATCGGATCCGAGCCCGAGCACCCGGACTTCGACACCGAGCCACTGTGGGAGCGGGTGATCATCGGCAACGCGATCGCCAACGGTGTGTTCATGATCGCCGTCAACCGTTTCGGCGAGGAGCCGCCGCTGCGCTTCTACGGCTCGTCGTTCATCTGCGACCCGTACGGGCGCAAGCTCGTGCAGGCACCGCGCGATCGAGCGGCGGTGCTGCTCGCGGATCTCGACCTCGACCAGCGCCGCGACTGGCTGGAGCTGTTCCCGTTCCTCACCACGCGGCGCCCCGACGCCTACGGCACGCTCGCCGAGGCGCACGCGGGCGAGGGCGCGACGGAGCCCGCAGCGCCCGCGCCCGGCCCCTAGGCCTGGCTCAGCGCCGAGCGCGTCAGGAGCCCCGCGTCGCGCTGGCTCGTGGTCGTCCGTGCGGATGCCCCGAGGACCCTCGCGCTGAGGATCGCGATGTCGTCGCCGATCCGGTGATCGAGATCGATCAGCCCGAGCAACGAGTCGATCGTGGACTGCGCGCTCACCGGGGGCGCCTGCTCGAGGCGGCTGATCATGTCCTCGACCGCGACGATGCGCCGGGGCGCGTGGGCCTCGGAGAGGCCGTCCGTGTAGAGCGCCAGCGAGTCGCCGCCGGCGAGCGTCGTGGCGACCGGCTCGATTGCCGGGTCGGCGAGGATGCCGAGCAGCTTGCCCCTGCCAGCGAGCTCCACGACTGTCCCGTCGGCGCGCGTGATAAGTGCGCCGGGGTGACCTGCGACGGCGAGCGTGAGCTCGACGCACCCGTCGTCGAAGCGGATGTGCGCGAGGATCGCCGTCGCGAAGCGACCGTCGAAGTCCTGGTCGAGCATCGCCGTGTTGACGTGGGTGAGGACGCGTGCGGGGCACGTCTCCTCGCGCGCGTAGGCGGCGGCCGTGTGACGCAGGAACCCGGTCAGCGCGGCGGCCTCGGCGCCCTTGCCGCAGACATCGCCGACGATCAGCCAGCAGCTCTCGCGATCCCCGAAGGCGTCGTAGAAGTCACCGCCGACCTCCTCTCCCGCGCCCATCGGGCGGAAGTAGCTGGCGAGCTCCAGCCCGGGGATGACGGGCAGTACGGCCGGCATCAGGCTGCGCCGGAGGGTCTGCGCGACTCGCGCTCGCTCGGCGTAGAGGCGGGAGTTGTCGAGCGCCATCGCGGCGCGAGCCGTGAGGTCCTCGAGCACCGGCAGGAGGTCGCCGTTCGAATCGGAGTTCCGCTCGAGCGCCCAGAACGAGATGACCCCGTGCGTGCGCCCGCGCGCGAGCATCGGCAGGGAGGCCGAACGTGCGTAGCCCTGCGCAGCGAGGAAGCGCTCGCGTGTCCCCTCCCCAGCTTCGACCCCGGCGACGATCAGCGGGTCAACGCCGGCGGCGACGGTGTTCCCGACCGTGCCGCTGTCGTCGAGCAGGTCGATCACACACAGGGTCGCGAGCTCCGGCACGGCCATCCGCGCGATCGCGCGCACGGTCTCCGACGGATCTAGCGACTCGTTCAGCCCGGAGGTCGCGGAGATGAGGACTTCCAGGTGGCGGCGCTGCTCGCGCATGCGGTCGAGCGCGGAGTGGACGACCGCGGAGGTCAACAGCGCCAGCACGATGCCGATGCTGGCGACCGCGCCGAACATCGGCGAGACGGGCGATTCGTAGAGAAGCGGCAGCAGGAACGCGATCAGCCCGGCGACGCACACGAGCAGAAAGCGACCGCGCGGCTGGAACGCCGCGGCGTGGCCGATCGCGAAGAGGTAGATCAGTGCGAACGGGCTCCCGGCGCCGCCCCCGGAGGCACACAGGACGGCGATCAGGACGATCCCCCAGAGATCCGCCACGCAGGCCAGGCCAAGGCCGCCCCAGGCGCGACGAGCCGCGTAGAGCAGCAGCGCCGCCGTCAGCAGCGCGTCGGCGGCGACGCCGACGATGCCCGCCGGGAAGCTGACGTCGGGCAACAGCAGAGCCGCGGCGGTGAGCAGCGCCCCGACGAGATAGAGGCCGGCAGCTATCGCCACGGCCGCGCGTGCTTCACGCACGCTCGCGGGCTCGTCCGAGCCCACGAGCGCAAAGCTCCGCGCCAGCGCCGCCTCCCCCTTCACGCCCCCGTCCCCTTCACGCCGCCGCCCTTCATGCCGCCGTCCCGTTCACGCTTCGCCCCCTCCGAGCCAAGTTCGGCCTGCCTCCATCGGGACATATACGAACATTGTTCGTAGCCGGAGTCAACCCGGCGCAACATCTCGACCGCCCACAGGCTACGCGGCCGTGGCCGAGCCGTCCAGGCCCAGGAAACGTGGGCTGAAATGGCGCGGCAAAGAAATTTTGAAAAAAAGTGTTTAGCCGCTTGTGGGCCTGGGTATATGCGCTGTGCATCCCCCTCTACGCAGTTAGTGGCACTCCCCGCCACGGCCGATCGCGAAGGCTCGGCCGTGGCGGGGTGCTTTTTGGGGGTCCTCCGGTCCGCTCCTCGGCCTCTGTGGGTGCTTCAGCTCGGCTCGAGGACGAGCACGAGCTTCCCGCGCGTGTGGCCCTCCTCGCTGAGCGCGTGGGCCGCGCCGACGTCCGCGAGTGAAAAGGTCCGCGCGATCTCCACGTGCACGGTTCCGTCGGCGACGAGCTGCGCGACCCGCGCGAGCTGCTCGGCGTTCGGGCTCATCCTGAGCAGCTCAGCGCGTACGCCGCGCTCGGCGGCAGCGCGCTCGGGCGGAGCGGCGGCGATCGTGACGAGGATCCCGCCCGGGCGCAGCACCCCGATCAGCGCCGGCGTCGTCTCGCCCCCGACGGTGTCGAAGGCGACGTCGATCCCGCTCGCGGCCGCGGCCACGTCCTCGCGGGTGTAGTCGATGTACTGCGCGGCGCCGAGCCCGAGCACGAACTCGCGGTTGCGCTCCGAGCCGGTGGCGATCACCCGCGCGCCGGCGTTGCGTGCGAGCTGCACCGCGAAGTGCCCGACGCCGCCGGCGGCGCCTGCGATCAGCGCGCTCTGACCCGCCTCCAGGCCTCCGCGATCGAACAGCGCCTGCCACGCCGTCAGCCCGGCGACCGGGATGGCTGCGGCCTGCTCGTGGCTGATCCCGGGCGGCTTGTGGGCGAGCGCGCCGGCGTTCGCGACGGCTAGCTCGGCATAGGCCCCGGCGGCGAGCCCGAACACCTCCTCGCCCTCGGCGAACCCCTCGGCGCGGGAGACCTCGACGGTCCCGGAGACGTCGCTGCCGAGTACCGCCGGCAGCTCCCTGGGCTGCATGCCCCGGCGGTACTTCCAGTCCACCGGGTTGACGGACACGGCATGTACGCGTACCAGGACCTCCTCGTCACCCGGAGTCGGCGTGTCCGCCTGCTCGAGCTGCAGGACCTCCGGACCGCCCGTCTGGTGCATCCTGACAACCCGCATCGAGACACCTCCCGCGTGAGACCGGCAAGCAGGCCAGTCTACTGAGCGGCCGGGCCCCCTACGGCGTCGTGGCGGGCGGCAGCGTCGGCTGCGGTGGGGGCGCGACGCGCGGGGCGTAGGCCCTGATCCAGGTCCGCACCCACGGCGCAACCAGATCGATACGCGTGAAAACGGCCGGCCTGCGGGGGGAGCAGTGCGCGTCGCCGTGGCTGACGATGCCGATCTCGACGGGTTCTCCGCCCTGGCCGTCTGCGATCAGAGGGCCGCCGCTGTCGCCGAAGCATGCGCCCGAGGTGTGATGGACGGAGTCGATCGCGCAGAGCTCGCTGCGCACGAAGAAGGCGGTGTGCCGCGCGCACCAGCGTTGCTTCTGCACCACGGTGTGGGCCGACCTCAGCTTCTGGGCGACGCGACCGGTGCCCGCGTGCGTCAGCCCCCAGCCGGCGATCGTCGCGCTCGTGCCGGCGCGCAGCATGCTCGCATCGCCGCGGCCGGCGAGCTTGATCGCCGGCGCGCTCGTCGGCGTCGCGAGCACGAGCAGCGCGGCGTCTCCGATCGCGAACCTGCGTGCGAAGCCTTCGTACACGAGCACCCCGATCACCCGCGAGACCTGGCCCGCGGGGTCGCTGTCGCTGACCGTTCCGGTCAGGACGAGATAGCCGGCGGCGGCGTTCCTTGCACCCGTGCTGAGGTTCTCGGCGCAGTGGCCCGCCGTCAGGACGAGCCGCGGAGCGACGACGGTGCCCGTGCACAGCAGACCGGTGCGGCCTTTGATGTCGACGAGCTCCGCAACGGAGGAGAGCTGGCCGGGCTCCGCGACGCCCCCGATGATCGCCGCGTGCGCGCGCCCGCTCCGCTGCGGCGCGGCCCTGGCGATCGCCCCCGGCCCGGGGCCGATCAGCGACGCAACAGCGCCGATCATTGCGATCGGAGCCGCCAGGAGGAGCCTACGACGCGCTGTCGCGCCGTCGCTGAGGGCTGCCGGCTTGATCATCCGTCCCAATCGGCAGATCGACACGACGGCTTGATCGGGCTCGCACAAGTTCGACCGGTTGGGATCGCCGACGACGTGGACGCGAGCGCCTCGGCGGCGCTGCCGGAGGAGTGGCTAGGATCCGGACTCCTCGCAGTGGCGCCCGCGAGCGGCGCTGCGCGACCTGCGATCGGAGGAACGACACCCATGCTCACGCTCACCGGCCTCGAGGAGGTCACGGCCCACGTCGGCAAGGAGCTCGGCGTCAGCGACTGGCACCTGGTGACGCAGGAGCGGATCGACCAGTTCGCCGAGGTGACCGGCGATGACCAATGGATCCACGTCGATCCCGAGCGCGCCCGCGAGACGCCGTTCGGGGGAACGATCGCCCACGGCTACTACACGCTCTCGCTCGCACCTCGCTTCTCCTACGACATGTTCAAGTTCGAGGGCTTCGCCTTCGGCCTCAACTACGGCCTCAATCGCGTCCGCTTTCCCGCGCCGCTGCCGGTCGGCGAGAAGGTGCGGATGCGCGCGACGCTGAAGGCGCTCGAGGAGATCCCCGGCGGGGCCCAGATCACGACCGAGCTGAGCTTCGAGCGCGAGGGCGGTGACAAGCCGGTCTGCGTGGCAGAGTCGCTATCGCGCGTCTACCTCGCCTGAGGCCCGGCCGAGGACCAGCTGACGCCCCCGGCTGCGGACCCGGCGTGCGCGCCCCGTGCCGCGCATGCGCGGCGCTAGGATCCGCCGTGTTGGAGGCTCCCGGTGAAGGCGGCGGAGCGAGCTTGGACGGGGACACGGGATGAGTCGTTGCACCCAGTGCGCGGGCGAGAATCCGCCCGCCGCGCTCTTCTGCATGAGCTGCGGCGCGGCGCTCGAGCGCAGCTGCCCGGCGTGCGGCGCGTCTGCTCCGGCGCAGGCACGCTTCTGCAACGTCTGCGGGCATTCGCTCGACGGCGGCGCGCCCGAGGACGGCCGCGGTGACGCGAGCGCAGCGCCGGCCGCGGGCGGGCGAGCGGACCTCGACGAGCGGCGCACCGCGACCGTGCTGTTCGCGGATCTGTCGGGATACACGGCGGTGGCCGAGAAGCTCGACCCGGAGGCCGTCAAGCGGCTGCTCGAGCGGAGCCTCGCGCGGCTCGGGGAGGAGGTGGAGCGCCACGGCGGACACGTCGACAAGTTCATCGGCGACAACGTGATGGCGATATTCGGTGCTCCGGTCGCGCACGGCGACGACGCGAAGCGGGCGGTGCTCGCGGGCCTCGGGATGCAGGCGGCGATGAGCGAGATCAACGAGCCGCTCGCGCTCCAGCACGCGGTCACCTTCATGCTGCGCATCGGGATCAACACCGGCGCGGTGCTCGCCGGCAACCTCGGCGAGGGCTACACGGTGATCGGCGACAGCGTCAATGTGGCGGCGCGCCTGCAGGCAGCGGCGCGTCCCGGCACCGTGACCGTCGGCGAGGGCACCTATCGCGCGACCCGCTCGGCGATCGAGTACGCGCCGCTGGCGGAGCCGCTCGTGCTCAAGGGCAAGAGCGAGCCGGTGCCCGCGTGGGAGGCGCGCGGCGCGATCCTCGCCTCCGCCACAGGCGACTCGCCGCGTGTCCTTGCCCCGCTGATCGGGCGCGGCCAGGAGCTCGCGAGACTGAACGAGCTGCTCGACCGCGTCGAGCGCGATGCGAAGCCGCACCTCGTCACGGTGCTGGGCGAACCGGGCGTCGGCAAGTCGCGGCTGCTGGCGCAGTTCGAGTCCGAGATAAGCGGACGTGCGGGCGCGCCCGCGCTCCGGCAGGGTCGCTGCCTGCCCTACGGGACGAGCATCGTCTACTGGCCGCTCGGCGAGGTGCTGCGCAGCGAGTGCGCGATCCTCGACAGCGACCCGCCGGCGGCGGCGCGGGAGAAGCTCAGCCAACGCCTGGCCGAGCTGCTCGGCAGCGCCCGCGACGAGGACCCCGAGCGGCGCGCGGCGCGCGTGTCGCTGATCGGCCGCGTGCTGGGCATCGGCGCGGAACGCGGTGCCACCGCGCAGCCCGAGGAGGATCCGCTGCGCGCGCGCGAAATGTTCTTCGCGGCGGTGCGCGAATACGTGGAAGGGCTCGCGCGTACGCAGGCGGTGGTGCTCGTGTGGGAGGACATCCACTGGGCCGACGAGGGGATGCTCGACCTGATCGAGCACCTCGCCCGCTGGTCACGCGCGCCGCTGCTGCAGGTGTGCCTCGCGCGTGAGGAGCTGCTCGAGCGCCGGCCGGGTTGGGGCGGGGTCCGCCGCGACGCCACGAGCGTGTTTCTCGATCCGCTCGATGCCGAGGAGAGCAGGCAGCTGATCTCCGCGCTGCTGGGGGACGAGCACACCGCCGACGGGGTGCTCGCGAACGTCGCCGCGCGCGCGGAAGGCAATCCGCTGTTCGCGGAGGAGATCGTGCGACACCTCGGCGAAGCCCCCGGTGCGAGCGCGGCGGAGCTGCCGACGACCGTGCAGGGGCTGCTGGCGGCGCGGCTGGATTCGCTCGCCCCGTTTCAGCGTCGCCTGCTTGCCCACGCGGCGGTCGTCGGGCGCAGGTTCCCCGAGGATGCGCTCGTCGGGGTCGCCGAGGCCGAGCGTGGCGATCTCGGCGAGGCGCTGCAGGCCCTGCGCGAACGCGACCTCGTGATCGTCGCGGACAGCGGCGCGAGCGGCGAGCCGCAGCTGGCGTTCAAGCATGCCCTGATCCGCGACGTGGCGTATGAGATGCTGCCGAAGGCGACACGCGCACAGAAGCACTTCGAGGTCGCGGGCTTCATCGAGACGCGCGCGGACGAGCGCGTCGAGGAGGTCGTCGCGCTCCTCGCCGAGCACTACGAGCGGGCCGCGCAGCTCGCCTCCGAGCTGAGCCTCGTCGGCGCCGAGCTGGAGCCCTACAGGGTGAAGGCGCTGTACTACCTGGAGTCAGCCGGCGACGCGGCCACGGCGCTGTACTCGAATGCCGACGCCTTCGCCAGCTACGAGGCGGCGCGCCAGCGCGTCGGCGAGGACGCCGAGGCGCTCGCCCGGATCGCCGAGAAGCAGGGCGACGTGGCGCTGCGCCTGGGACGCGTGGACGCAGCGATCGCCGTGTGGGAATCGGCACTCGAGCACCATCGTGAGAGCGACGAGGCCGAGCTGGTGGCCGAGCTGCACCGCAAGATCGGCGCCGGGCTGGCCCACAAGGGCGAGCGCAGGCAGGCGATCGAGCATCACCAGCACGGCATCAACCTGATCAAGGACCGCGAGCCCTCCCTCGCGCTCGTGCGCCTTTACGAGGAGGCGGCCTGGCTGTACATGCAGACCGGTGACAACATGCTCGCGATCTACGCCTCCGAGAAGGCGCTGCGCCTCGCCGAGCGTCTCGACGAGGTGCGTCTCGCGAGCCGCGCCCACGGCATCTTCGGGCGTGTCTTCGGGCGCATCGGCGACACCGCGAAGGCGCACGAAAACCTCGAGCGTGCGGTCCACCTGGCGCGCGAGTCCGACGCCCACGAGACGGTCATCGCGCTGCTCGCGCTGGGGCATCACCTCGAGAGCTTCGACGGCGCCTACGACGCGGCCGGCGAGGCGTATCGCGAGGCGCTGTCGCTCGCCCAGCAGATCGGCGACATCCCGGCCGAGATCGAGATCCACGGGGCGCTCGCGACGCTGTCGCTGCACGCCGCCCGCTGGAGCGAGGCGGAGGCGTCGAGCGGGGTCAGCGCCGAGCTGTGCGAACGCGAGGGGCTGATCGGGAAGCTCTGCCTTCCCCTCGCCGTGCGCGGGCGCCTGCGCTGGCGCGAGGGAGACTGGCCGGAGTCCGAACGTGCCTACCGCAGCGCGCGCGAGCTGGCCGAACGCCTCGGCTGGTCGGAGGTCTGCTTCGACGCCCTCCACGGCCTCGCGGCGACGCTGGCAGACCGCGGCGACCTCGCCGGGGCGGAGACAGCGCTGACCGAGGCGCTCGGGGTGTGCGAGCGCGCCGGACTCGTGGTCCAGGCGATCCAGGCGTGGGCGGCAGCCGCGCTCGTGCACGCCAGCGCCGCGCACGCGGAGCCGGCGGCAGAGGCCGCGCGCAGGGCGAGCGAGCTCGCCGAGCGCGTCGACTACCCGGCGGGACGCGCGAGCGCGCTGGAGTGCCGCGGGCTGAGCCGCGACGTGGGACCCGAGCCGGCAGACCTCGAACGGGCGCGCGCGACGTGGCAGGAGATCGGCCGACCGCTCGAGGCGGCGCGCTGCGAGCTGCTGCTCGGCGAGCGGCTGCTCGCGAGCGATCCCGCGCTTGCGCTCGCCGCGATCGGGCGTGCGCAAGCCGCATACGCGCAGCTCGGCGTCGCCCACATGGCATCAAGGGCGCATCGAGTGGCCCAGGCGCTCTAGAGAAGGCAGGGTCGCGAGCGGCGGTCGGTGCCGACTTCGGTTATCCCGGCTGAGGTGATCTTGATGCGCGTCGGAACGTTGCCGCGCTCGAGCAGCCGCAGGAGGATCGACTCGCCCTTGGACTCGATCCCCGAGCGCAGCGGATCGTCGAACTCCTCGGCGCGGAGCGCCCCCGCGATCTGCACGTAGACGTGCTTTTCGGCGGAGCCGTGCTGGACCTTCCAGCGGTAGGTGTCCCCGGCGCGCGGCGCGCGGATCTGCGTCGGTCCGCCGATGATCGCCGGGTCGGAAGCCATCGGCCCAGGATGACCGACACCGTTCGCTCTGCAAACGGCCTGCTGGCCAGCTTCGGCGAACGCCGTTTCTCCATCTGCCTAAGCGCGGCGCCCTACGCGTGCCGGGGGCCCCTGCTCGTGCCGGGTCCCTGATCGTCCTGGGCCCCCCTCGTGCCGGGGCCCTACTCCTGCCGGGTCCCCTGGTCGTGCTGGGAGCGGTGGCGCGCGTCCTGCAATTCGCCATCGCCCTCTCCCGAGTAGGCGAAGCGGGCGAGCGCGCGCATCGCATCCTCATCGTCGAGCGGTATCACCAACGAGCGCTCCTTCGCCTTCTCCTTGCTTCGCCCGGGGCGCTCTGTCTGGTCTCGACGAGGGCGCTCCACGGTCATTACTTGCCCTGCTCGCAGCGCAGCCAAACGGCGCCCCGGCGGCCTGGCGCCACGGTGTGTGAGCTGGCGGACGCGCCCCCGCGGAGGGCCCCCGACGAGGCTCGCGGTCGCCTCCACCGTCTCGGGGTCGCCTGCCACGGGCGCGGATAGCGGCGCGCAAGAGATCGCCCGCCGCAGCGTCGGATGGTTGGAAACGCCCTGCGCCGGGCACTGAACAGGGAGATGCTGCCGGACCTCACGCATCCCGATCTCGAGCTCTCCCTCCCGCTCGACCCCTTCGCGCCACGCGCCGCACGCCACCACATAGCCCAGCTCGACCGCCCGTCTCCGGACCTGCGCGACGCGGTCGTGCTGTTGAGCAGCGAGCTCGTCACTGAGGCCGTCGAGCGGGCCGACGAGGGCTCGATCGAGCTGCGCGCATGGATGCCGGCCGACATCGTGCGCGTGGAGGTGCACGGCCCACCAGCCGCAACCGCGGAGCTGGACGACGAGCCGCGCGCGTACGGCTCGCTCCTGCTCGACCAGATCGCCGACCGCTGGTCGATCGAGCACACCGAGGCGACGGTGTGCGCGTGGTTCGAGATCGACCGCCACCCGAGCTCCGCCTCGGACGCGTCCTCGAGTCAGCGCGCGTTCACGCAGTGACAGCGAGCGACGCGCCGTGAGGTGGTGGAGCTCGCCTCGCGTCCGGCCTGAGCACAACGGGCTCGCTACGCTTCCGGCGTGACCGACACGGTTCTTGGAGCCCATCGGCACGGGCGGCAGATCCACGCCCACCCCCACCGCGGGCCACACAGGCACATCGCCTCGGGCCTGCGTGTGTCGCAGCCGCTCGACGGGCCGGCCGGCCACGAGCACGATCACGGCGGCCACGGTCACTCGCACGGACTGATCGACGACAGCATCAAGCGCTCGCGCGAGGGCGTTCGCGCCGTCGGCCTGTCGCTCGCGGTCCTCGGCCTGGCGGCGATCGCACAGACGGCGGTGTTCCTCGCCAGCGCCAGCGTCGCGCTGCTCGCCGACCTGATCCACAACTTCGGCGACGCGCTGACCGCGGTGCCGCTCGGGATCGCGTTCATACTGCGCTCCCAGCTCGCAGAGCGACGCGCGGGGCTGGCGGTGGTGGCCGCGATCTTCATCAGTGCCTGCGTCGCAGGGGTCGCCGCGATCGAGCGCCTCGTAAATCTGATGGCCCCGACACATCTGGCGACCCTTGCACTCGCCGGCGCGATCGGCTACGCGGGCAACTTCGTCGCGGCACGCATCCGGATCGGCGCCGGCACGCGCCTCGACAGTCCGGCGCTGATCGCGGACGGACACCACGCCCGCGCCGACGCATACGTGTCGCTCGCCGTCGTTGCGAGCGCCGCCGCCGTCGCGCTCGGGGCGCCGATTGCCGACCCGATCATCGGCCTGGCGATCACGCTCGTCATCCTCAGGATCACGTGGCAGTCGTGGCGGACCGTGCGTGGCGAGCAGCACGAGCACCACCACTGAGCCCGGCACGCCCGCCTGCGAAGATCAGCGCCGTGACCGTCGCCGAGCTCTGGCGGCGTGGCCAACTCGGTTGGCCACGCCGTTTTCCCGTCGCGCAGTTTCCAAACCCGCCACTGATCCTCGCGTTGGGCGGCTGGGGACTCGCCGCGGCCGCCGATGGCAGAGCCCATGGCGTCGGAAGGGCGATCCTCACGATTGGGCTCGGGGTGTGGGCCTGGGAGGAGGCGACTGCGGGCGTCAACTGGCTCCGCCGTCTGCTCGGCGCCGGCGTACTCATCTGGATCGTCGCGACCCTGGCAGGCGAACTGTGACGTTCCATCTGCGCTCGCGAGGGCGCGTCGGCATTAAGTAACGACATGGTTTGCCCGCTTGGGGCAAACGCCGCGGACCGCACGCCCGACACCGATGTAACACTTTCGTGCATCCCTTAAGTCATGCGTCCAAGTCGTTTTGGCGATTGGTGAAATAGGTGCATCCTTGCCGCCTCGGCCGCAGTGCCGGCCGGAAGATTCACCAGCGGCGCCGCCGCATAGCGCGTCGTTGGGGACCAGCGATTCACCATTAACGAGCGACTAGAAATCAGGGGACGATCAACATGGGACCGCTTCAAACGCGTAGGTTCTCAAGACGCGGCGCAGCATCACCTCTCGACATCGCCACTCCTCCAGGCGTGCGGCTCTTCGTCCACGAGGATCCCGATGACATCATCAGCCGCCACGAACCACAGGCCCTCAGCGAGCGCGTCTTCCCGCGCGACCCGTACGCCGAGTGGCTCGCACAGCGCGAGTCCGAGCGCGAGCACGAGGCTCGCCAGTCCGTCCGGTGGGTCCACGGCGCGCGCGGTGCGGGACGCCCGGTGGTGAGCGTTGCCGCGATCGCGGGACCAGGGCACTGAGGACAACCCTCCGCGGCCGCGGGGGGCGCGTTCGGGCGGTTGAGCGCCAGGGGACGTGGGTACTTAAAACTCCTCAGCCTGGTCAACGAACGAGGAGGACGGATCGTGTCAAAGACCGACAAGAAGCTGCTCAAGAGCCTGAAAGCGCGGGGGCTGCGCAGAAGCACTGCGCGCGACGTCGTGCGAGCAACCAGCGGTGCGACCAAATCTCGCGCGGCGCGCCGGGTGGTCGCCGATCTGTCATCGGTCGTCGACGAGGTGAGCGACAGGCTGCGCCAAGGGCCGGAAAAGCGCAGCGCCGCTGCAAAGAAGGCGGCGAGAACGCGTAAGCGCAAGATGAGGGCCCGCAGCGAAGCGGCCAAACGAGGCGCACGCAAGCGCGCAGGCGCCCGCTGAGCGGCGCGCCGCGCGCTAGCCGCGCGGCCGCGCTCGAGCGTGCCGCCCACCTGCTCCGCGGAGCTACCGGCGCCTACGATGCGAGGAAGCGTTCGATGTCCGCAGTCTCACGGGCGAGCGCCGGAGCGGGCGCGGGTCGCGCGAACCATGCCGGCTCGGGACGGCCCTTCTGAATAGACCAAGTACCGGTTGCTGCTCCGCGATTGAGTACGACCGCTTTGAGCATGCCGCCGCCCCTCAGGATGTGATGGTCGTGCTTGGCGGGGACGAATGGCTCGCGAGTGCGATGACCGAGCATGAGCGTGTCGAAGGCGGCGAGCAGCAGACAGGGCGGTATCTCATCGCTGGGCAACAGGTCAACGTCGCTCGGCGGACCGCTGGCTTCGAGCGCCCGGCGCGCCTGTGTGATGGGTAGCGAGGACCACTTCGCGAGGTCGCTTGCGTCGCAGGGGCCGTAGCCTGCGCGATAGCGGCGGCCGAGGATCGCGAGCGCCTCGTCGAGGTCGACCGCCGGGGGCGGATCGGACGCGTGCAGCAGGCCGGCAGTGTCGGTGACGATGAGCCCCTGGGTCGAGAGCCACGGAACGAGTGTGTTGATCGCACCCTGCTCGAGCGACGGGTGGCCGCGCTCGACCAGCGCGCGTAACAGCGACTGCCGATCGCGGGGACGCTCGGCGCAGAGTTCAATGACATCCCCGCGCATGGCGTCAACTTCCTCTGCGATGCCGAAGCGCGCGAAGCGCGCGCCGAACACGCGGGCATTTCGCCGGGCGAACAGCGCATGCAGCCAGGGCCGATCGGACGCCGCAATCAGGTGCACCGTGCCGCGGACCGTCCACGTGCGCAGGAGCGGCGCGGCACGGACGGCACCTCGGGTGAGGCCGGGCACGCGCGAACGCAGTGCAAGAGCCGCGGCGCGCAGATCCTGAGCCTGGACGCCGATTACAGCGAACGCCGCCTCCTCGGCGCTCTTGCACGCCGTCGCCGGCGTCAGCCGCTGCGCCGACAGGCGGCCAGCGCGCAGTCGCTCGTGAGCGTCCATTGCGACAACCCTCGCATTCGGACCGGATCGCTGTCGCCGTCATCGACGAGATCACGGCACGACCCTGACGGCGACAACCACAGCGCTTCGCGCGCTGGTCCGAGGGAAGCTCACGTTTATGGCGTGGAGGCCAGCGGCCAGACCTCCACGACCCCATGCGCTACCGCACAAGGCGTCTTGGAGACGAGGCTGACCGCGTCCTCGAGAGAGGAGGCCTCGATGACCGCGAATCCTGCGATCGGGAGCTCTGAACGGAGGAACGGTCCCGCAGTGGTGTCAAGGCTCGCGCCGTCCGGGTTGCGCACCTGCACGGGCGCCCCAGCGATACCCATCAATGCCCCCGCGGCACGCAGCGACTCGTCGTGCTGGTGGGCTGCGTCGCGGACTGACGGATCGGTCCGATCGTATCCCTCGCGATCTCCATAGCCGATAGTCACGAACTTGGGCATGAGCATCCTCCTGTCCTGTTGACACGCCCCACGTTAGGACGACTGCGCGGAGCCGCGAGGCCGCGTCGCCACTGGCGCATTGTGTGCGATTGACCGAAGTCCTTGCATCGGACGCTTCACGTCTGGGGTGCGTCCGTCTGGCCGAGTTGCTCGAGCTGCTCGACCGCGGCGGTGACGTTGGTGAGATAGCGCTTGATCGCCGCTTGGACCGGTGGCTCGGCGGCGTGGTCGGCCACAGCTCGGACGAGGTTCAGCCGGCTGCCGGCCACCCAGTCCGAGACGTCGGACTCGCTCGACCAGCGCCCTTCGGTCTTCCACGTGCGGCTCACCATTCCGGGCCAGTCGTTGATCGTGCTGGGGTACGGATTCGGCCGGCAGAGCCGGTTCTTCTCCCTGTCCTCATCGCGGTGGGCCTCGACGAAGGCTACGAGCGCCGCGTTGAAGCAGGGCGAGAGGTGGCGGACCTGCTGGAGCACGATTCGACCGGGCTCGAAGATCGCCGTCGCGTGCGCGTCCGCCAAGCCGAGCGCCGTGCAGTCGACGTGCACCGTTTCAGGGCCGGTGTTCGTCTCCCCACGCTCGAGCACGATGCGATCCGCCTCGATCCGTCGCACTCGCCCGAGTCTCACGACATCGCGAACCTCCCGCAGCGCCTCGAGCTCGACAGAGCTGAGCATCGTGCCCCGGAACATCGTGGCGGGGTAGGAAGGGTCGATGCGTGTGAGGCGCCCAGACGACTCGAGCTGCTCGAAGAGCTCGCCGATGCTCGCCGCCGCGGCGCCGGCCTCGGCGTCCAGTGCGACGCCCTCCATGATCGCGCCGACCTGGTCCAGCGGCTGGAAGTGACGACGATCGTAGAACCAGGCATCCCGCGGGCGAATCCAGCGAATCCGGTCAGGCTCCACCTCGTTCCCGAGAAGCCAGATGCACGCGTCGGCCGCCGTCTTTCCGGAACCGAGAATCACATAGCGCGAGGCCGTCGGCAAGGCCTCCGGAAGGTCGTTGACCGGCACGAGCCGGGCGCCCGAGGCCACGTCGAACGCCGGGGCGTGCGTGGCGGGGATCGACGCTTCCAGGTATCGAGCGTCGACGAGCCTGCGACGCACGACGACGTCGTGCACCTCCCCCGTGGTCAGGTCCCGGAGCTGCTCACCCGCACCACCGCGACCAAGATGTTGGTGTCCGGTGAGGATGCTGACGCGTCCCGTGGCGACGAGCCTCGACGCGGCCTCGGCGAAGTGCTCGCACACCTCACCGCCCGTCGCGCGCTCGTAGTAGCCGCGGTTCTCCCCGCCCCGGTCGACTCGGTCCTCGCCGAGCGCAAGCGAGTCCACCCCGTAGTACGCGGACGGCGTGTGCAGACGAACAAACGGATAGGCGTTCAGCCAATGGCCGCCCACGGCGTCTCGGCGGTCGATCACGGTCACCTGCACGTCCTGCGCCTCAGCCACGAGCGTGTCGGCAAAGGCGAGGCCACTCGCCCCTCCCCCCACGACCAGATAGTCAGTGTGCAGCACCACGTCTTCCTCGAACACCCCGTCCAATAAGCACGACCGTTCTCTTCAGCCGCCGGAGAATAGCACGATCGTTCTTTTATACTGCGTGGGCGTGACCGTAGGCAATGCAACGCCCACAAAGGGCGAGCGGACCCGCGAGGCCATCCTCGACGAGGCTGCGCGGCTCGCGACAGTCGACGGGCTCGAGGGCCTTTCGGTCGGGCAACTCGCCCGAGCGACGGGAATGAGCAAGAGCGGCCTCTACGCCCACTTCGGATCCAAGCTGGATCTTCAGCTGGCGGCGATTGAGGCCGCGCGCCAAACATTCGTCGACGAGGTCCTGATTCCAGCACTGCACGCACCCAGAGGGATCGAGCGTCTGCTCGCGCTCTGCGAGGCGTTCCTCTCCCACGTCGAACGGCGTGTCTTCCCGGGCGGCTGCTTCTTCGCAGCGGCCGCGGTCGACGTCGGTGCCCGGCCGGGACCGGTACGCGACGCCATCATCGAGCAACGGCGCAGTTGGCTGACGCTTCTCGAACGCCTCGCCGGCGAGGCCGCCGAGCTGGGCCAACTCGGGTCCACCGCCGATCCCGCCCAGCTCGCCTTCGAACTCCAAGCGCTGCTCGTCGCCGCCAACACCTCGTTCATCCTGCAAGGCGACGCGAGCGCGTTCGGGCGCGCGCTCGCCGCGGTTCACGCACGACTACAGATCACCGATCCGGCCGCCACGTCGCCGCCACGCACCTGACCCCACGGCCGGGTAGAGCCGTTTCGAGACATTCCTTGGCGAGCTGCGCGAACGCCGGCGCGAAGGGACCATCGCGAGGGGACGATCCGGGGCGCGAGGTGGGCGGGGCGATCAGCCCCCGCCCACGGTCGACCCGCGCCGCTACCTATGCGAAGAGCAGGCCCTTCACACCGCCGAACCCGGTTATGAACGGCGACACTTCGCCTGTCGTCAGGTTGAGCACGTCGACCTCGGTGTTGTTTTCGGTGCTCCCTACCTGGGCCAGCCCCGTGTAGGCCTGTCCGTCGGGGAACTTTCCGGTGACCGAGTAGATCGTATTGGCCTTTTTGTCGACGACGTAGAGGATCCCCTTCTTGGCCGTCGCCCAGGCGACGTCGCCGGTCTGCGCCGGGCTGCCTTCCCGGCTCAGCGGCAGCTCCGTCAGCGCGCCGAGCCCTGTTTTGGTGATCGGCGCGAACACGAGAACTCCGTCGCCTTCGCTGTTGAGCATGTAATCGCCGGCGTAGAGCGGGCTCTTGGCAGGCACTATCGCGTTGGAATCGGGATCCGTGAGCGCGTGCGGGCTCGACCCGGGCGCGCCCAGCGTGACCGTTTCACCGGTGAGCGCGTCGGTCGCCTGCGCGTCGTTTTCGAACGTCGGCGCGAGGGCTGCGACAAGTGTGTGGCGGTTGAGGGTCGCGAGGAACGTCGCGGTGGCGTTCGGCACCGTTTCTTCTGAGCCGTTGTTGGGCGCCGAGGCGCTGATCAGAAGGCGGCCGTCGTGGAGCACCTGCACGCCGTCGGTCCCGCCGCCCGTCAGCACGCCACCGCTGTGACCCGAGTCGGGCTCCGGCGAGAACGTGTACTGGACCGGCTGTGCTCCCGAGCGGTGCGCCGCGATCGTGTACAGCGAGGTGTTGCCGTCCTCGTTGACCGTCGCGTAGATCGTGGCGCCCTTCGTCCCGATGCCGTCGAGATGGCCCGTGACCTTCCAGTCGTCCATCACGGTGCCGGCCTTGGAGTAGAGGACCACGTCGCTCTGGGTCGCGCCCGTCGGCGACGGTTCGCCCTTCGGCCCGATCCCGTTCTGCCATCCGACCACAACGCCCTTTCCGAGTGGCGCGATGTCGTCGGGGCCAGCGATGCCGCTGGGTGCTGTTGCGAAGGTTGCGACGGTCAGCCCTGCGGGCGCGACGGGGGTCGCCGCCGCGGCGGGGATGGCGGTCAGCGTGCCACAACCAACTGCCAGGCACGCCAGTCGACGAGTCAGTCTGAGCATGGGGGAAGCCCTCCTAGCTGTCTGGGGATGGGTGCGCCGGGAGTTGGCGCACGAAGCGCGACACTAGGAGCCGATGGGCGCCTTCCGGTGACGCCGGTGTGACGGTGGTGTGACGATGCCGTGACGTCGCGAGGTGAAGCGTCAGATCTCCGACACTGGCGAGGCCAGCCACTGAACGACCGCGCCGGCTGGGGTCCCGGCTCTTGGTCGGCAGGTGTGCGCCTGACAAGCCGCAACCCCGCGTTTTGCAGGGCTTTCTGGGGATGGGCGATACTGGGCTCGAACCAGTGACCTCCGCCTTGTCGAGGCGGCGCTCTCCCAGCTGAGCTAATCGCCCTGGGACGCGCCAAGCGTATCAGCGTGTCGATACCCTGAGGACGCACCTGGCGACGTGGCGGAGTGGCTACGCAGCGGCCTGCAAAGCCGTCTACACCGGTTCGATTCCGGTCGTCGCCTTGTCAAGCCGCGCTCCGAGCTACCCCACGGAGCTATTCTCGCGGGCTCACCCACCCGCCTCAGGCACAGACGCCTGCAGACGCGCACGTCACTCGAACCCGGCGCGAGACGCTTCCTCTGCGGACCGGGGCGCTCGCGCGCCCCGGCCGCAGCGGCGACCTACGGCGTGACGGTGATTTTCCCGTCCATGTTTTCGTGGACAACGCACTCGAAGTTGTAGACGCCTGGCTTCGTGAACGTGATCTTCGTGCTTGACGGCAGCGGGCCACCCAGCGCGAGAATGCCCGAGCCCTCGAACCCGTTGCCGTGGTTGGCGCCCGTGAAGGGCGGCAGCGGCGGCGGGTCGCTCGGGTAGCCGCCCAGCGGGTTGACGCCGATCGTCGGCGGACCCGCGGTGGCGCCTTTGATCGGCGCCGTGAACGTCTTCTCGATGCCTCCCGTGTATGCCGCGGGCCCAAACGTGATCGTGTGCACCTCGCGTTTGGAGGCGATCTTGAATTCAACCGACGTGCCCGCTTTGACAGTCAGGCTCGACGGGAAGAACCGCAGCCATGCGACCGCGCCCGAGTCGTTGCCCGCGAGCACCGTCGCGGTCGGCGGCTGGACCTTTGCGAGCGCCCGCGCTTTGAGGATCCCCGCTTTGAGCTGCAGGGCGGCTGCCTTCAGGTCCTTCTTGAGCGTCGGGATGTACTTGCGCTTGGGGAGCACCTTGACGACGCCGCTCATGCCCGGGTGCACCAGGCAGTGGAACGTGTAGGTCCCGGCCTTCGTGAACTTCACGACGAACGGCTTCGGCGGCCCTTCGCCGCCGGGCAGACCGCTGTTCAGGAACGTGCCGCCCTTGTAGGTCTTTGCGCCGGCCGGCGCGGCGGCTTCGGGGTTGATGATCTGGCTCGGCTGGCCGTTGAACCAGAACGGCTTGCCCGACGCATCGAGCTGTCCGGAGATCGGGTTGGCGGCCGAGGTGATGATCAGCGGCGGCTGGCTCTGGCCCTTGGCGAGGAAGGTGACCGTGTGGAAGCCGTTGATCGACCACCTCACCTTGTCGCCCACGTGGATTTCAGTGGACGCCGGGAAGAAGCCGTCGAATTCCAGGTGCGCGACGCCCGGCGGCTTTGGCGGCCCTGCCGTGACCGGCGCCACGAATCCGAGTGCCGAGCCCGCCGTTCCCCAGGCGGCCAGCACGGTAAGCGCCGTCCCTGCAACCACACCGAGCATCCTGCGACTTACGCCCATGCCTTCCCCCCTGTTTCTTGGACCGATGACGGCCGCGAGCCTAACACCGATGGCGGCGCGGTATCTTCTCGCTCCGCAGCGAACGGGGACCCGATGAGCGCAAAGCAGATACTGAGCATCCGCGAGGAGGAGCAGGACGGGCGTTACCGGCTCGTGCTGTCGGGCGAAATGGATCTCCAGGGCGCCCCCGAGCTGGAGGCTTCGATCACGCGCCTGTGCTCCGGGGGCGCGCGCGAGATCGAGATCGACCTGCGCGACGTCTGGTTCATCGACTCCTCGGGCATCCAGGCGATCCTGCGTGCGCGCGAGTGCTGCGCCGAGCACGACTCCGACTTCTTCCTCATCCCCGGCGGGCACCCCGGGCCGCGCAGGCTGTTCGAGATCATGCGGCTCGATGACGTGCTGCCGTGGCGCGACGCAGACGCCGCCCGCTAGCTGTGTTCCACGGCGGCGAGCGCCGTCCGCAGCGAGCCCTCGTCCTGCGGACCGCGGAGCGTCGAGCGGATGCGCCCGCGCGCGTCGATCACGAACGTCGTCGGCAGGTCCGCCATGCGGTACTCGTTGCCGACGACGCCTTCGCCGTCGCGCAGATTGGGAAAGGTCCACGAGTGGCGTCGGATGAACGCCCGCGCCCCCGACAGGCCGTCGCTCCAGTCGACGCCCACCAGGCGCCCGCGTCCTGTGGCGCTCTGCGCGAACCGCTCGAACGCCGGGGCCTCGCGCGCGCACGGCCCGCACCAGCTCGCCCAGAACACGACCAGCGCCGGACGCCCGCCGGTGCCCGCGAGCAGGCTCGAGAGTGTCACGGGCGGCCCCGCGAGCCATTCGCGCGGAAGCTCAGGCGCGGGCCGGCTCGACGACGCCGACGGATTGGAGGCGAGCCCGAACACCGCCAGCAGGGCGATCGCGGCGAGCGCCGCCGCGGCAGCCCCCAGCGTTCGCCAGCGCCGCGACATCGCCTGACTCAGCGTGCCGCCAGCAGCGGCACGTCGTGGACGATGTCGCTTGGCCGGAAGTTGGCCGCGTAGATTGCCAGACGCTCCCCCGAGCCGGTGATGCCGTAGACGAGGCCTGAGTGCTCCACCAGTTCCGGGTCCTTGGCGTCACGTTCAGAGCCCACGCCCCAGGCCTTCCAAACCGTGGCAAGTTCGCGCGCAGAGCCGACGAGGTACTGCATCCGACCTGTCATCTCGTGAGCGGCCAGAAACGCACTGACCGTCCTGCGGGTGTCGCCGCGCGGGTCCACCGACACCGCGATGATCTGCGTTCTCGCCGCGCGCGCGGGGCCCATCAGGTTCTGCGCGACGCGCAGGTTCGAGGTGATCAGCGGACACACGTCGGGGCAGTGCGTGTAGATGAACGTGACCAGCACCGCCTTGCCTCGGTAGGAGGCGATGTTGACCCTTTCGCCGAGGTAGTTGCGCAGCTCGAGCGCCGGCGCCGCAGCGACCGGTGTGAGCGTGCCGGCGGCGTCGAGCTTCACCGCGCCGGCGCTGCGCGTCCTCGTCGTCGAGGACGACGATCCGCCGCATCCGGCCACGACCAAGGCCGCGGCGAGCAGCACCCCAGTGAGCCCAGCCCGCGGCACGGCGACGGCGATTCGTTGCGCGCGCATCAGACGGCGAACCTATCAGTGGACAGACGCGCGCGTGCCCGCTTACGTCGGCAACAAACGTTGCAGTCCTTCTCATGTGATGCATCTTGCAACGGGATCTGTTAGCTTGCCGCCCGTTCGTGCCGAGTCCTCCGCCCCACGGGGTGGAGGAGCGGGGGACCCAGTGCAGTCGCGAGATTGCGGGGGCGAATCGCCACACCGTGTGGCGTAGCGTAGTTGTTTACGCGAGCCCGACAGCTAACCCCGTAGGCGCCATGCAATGAATTAGAAAGGACGCCGAACGGATGTCGGGACCGACGCGTGATCTTGCAGTTGATGACCTCTGGCTTGCCTCACTCCAGCGCTCGCGTGCCCGGCGGGCCCGCGCAGCTCGCGGCCACACAGCAGCCCGCGACGCCTCTGCCGGTGGCACGCTGACCGCGCTGCTCGACGCCCGCGGCGGCCTGCGCGAGCAACGCGACCTCGCCGACGATGACGCATGGCACCTCTCGCTCGGGCGCTCCCGCGCTCGGCGGCGCGCCACCGAGCTGCGCTTCGTCCCCGCCGGCTCTCGCGCCAAGCGCGCATCGTTGGGCGCGCTGGCGGCCTTCACCGTCGGTCCGACGGCGACACTCGCAAGCGGACAGGGAACGATCAACGCGAGCGCTCCCAACCCCGAACCCACGACCACGACCGAACACACAATCGTGCTCTCCAGTGGCGCCGAAGGCCGTCAGGTCCAGCTCCTGCAGCAGGCGCTCGGAGGGATCACCGTCGATGGGATCTTCGGACCTGAAACCGAACAGGCCGTGCGCCACCTGCAGGCCGCCCGCGGGCTTTCCGTCGACGGCGTCGCCGGCCCGCTGACCCTGGCCGCACTGCGCGGCGAAGGGAGCACGGCGTTCGCCGACGACTTCAAGTCCTCGATCCCCGGCGAAGCCGCCCCCGCCGCCTCCGCGAGGACTCGAGCGGTCGCCGCGAAAGCGCCCGCCAGCGAACAGGAAAGCGAAGCGAGCAGCTCGCAGCAGAGCGAACAGACGGCCGCCGCGGAACCCAGCGAAACCCGTGAAGCCGACGCCGTCGCGCGGCTGCAGAAAGCCCTGCGCCTGTCCAGCGACGGCAGCTTCGGTCCCGCAACGGAGGCCGCCGTGCGCCGCCTGCAGGCCCGCCACGGGCTGACCGTCGACGGCGTCGTCGGTCCGGCTACATGGAGCGTGCTCGGCATCCAGGCCAAGCCCACGCTCACCCCGCCCCCCTCGGCGCTGGCGCAACCAAGCCGGCACGCCTCAAACCACCAGGCCACGGCCGCGAGCGCTCCCGCGCCCGAGGAATCGGCAGGCGGCCAGGGCTCCAGCGCGATCTCGCGTCTGCAGAAAGCGCTCAAGCTGTCCCCCGATGGTGAATTCGGCCCCGAAACGGAGGCCGCCGTGCGCCGCCTGCAGGCCCGCCACGGGCTGTCCGCCGACGGCGTCGTCGGTCCTGCGACGTGGAGCGTCCTCGGCATCACGACCGAGGGCACGCTCACCCCGCCCCCCTCGGCGCGCGTCTCCACCGAAAGCGCCACGAGCAGCACGGGCGCCACGAGCAGCACCGGCGGAGGCGAAGGCTCGGGCGTGATCGCGCGGGTGATCGCCGCGGGCGATGAAATCGCCACGCGCCCCTACGTGTGGGGCGGCGGACACGGGTCCTTCCAGTCGGCGGGCTATGACTGCTCGGGCTCTGTCTCCTACGCGCTGCACGGCGGCGGGCTGCTGAGCTCGCCGGAGGACTCCACCGGCTTTGAGTCATACGGCGAAGCGGGGCCCGGCCAGCACATCACGATCTACGCGAACTCCGAACACGTCTTCATGGTCATCGACGGGAGACGCTTCGACACGGTCGCGCAGGCCGAAACCGGCTCGCGCTGGTCGAGCAGCATGACCTCGACCGCCGGGTACGTCGTGCGCCACCCCGTCGGCATGTAGCCAGAGCGTCCCGTCCCAAGCACGCCCTAGCTTGCCTGCTCCAGCGAGCGGCATGGGAGCAGACGACGTGCTGGCGAGGACGCACGCATTCACGATCGACGGCCTGCGGGCACGGCGCGTCAGCGTCGAGGTCGATGTGCGCCCCGGACTGCCCGCCTTCACCGTGGTGGGGCTGGCGGACGCCGCCGTGCGCGAGGCGCGCGAGCGCATCCACGCGGCGATCCACAACTCCGGCTTCGAGTTCCCCGCCAGGCGCGTCACCGTCAATCTCGCTCCAGCGGACCTGCCCAAGGCGGGTGCCGGCCTGGACCTCGCGATCGCCTGCGCGCTGCTGGGCGCGGCCGGCCAGCTCGCGACCGAGCGCCTGGAGCACGTCGCACTACTCGGCGAGCTCGGCCTCGATGGAGGCGTCCGCCGATCGCACGGCACGCTCGCGGTCGCCGAGGCGACGCGTCGCGCGGGCCTGACGATGCTCGTACTCGCGGCTACCGACGCGCACGAGGCGGAGCTCGTCGACGGCCTGCAGCTCGCGGTCGTCGAGCGGCTGCGCAGCGCGGTGCGCGTGCTCGAGGGCGGCGCACCCGACGCCCGCAGCAGGCGCTCTCCGCGAAGCGCGCTCGCTGCCTGCGCAGCTCCTCGCGCGCTCGATCTCGCCGACGTGCGCGGCCAGCACCATGCCGTGCGCGCCCTCGTCATCGCCGCCGCCGGCGGGCACAGCTGCCTGCTCAGAGGGCCGCCGGGAACCGGCAAGACGATGCTCGCCCAGCGCGTCGCCTCGATCCTGCCGCCGCTCGGCCGCGAGGAGGCTGTCGAGGTGGCCCGCATCCACAGCCTTGCCGGTGCGCGTCTGGTCGGCCTCCCTCGCGCGCGGCCGTTCCGCGCTCCGCACCACTCCATCACCGCCGCCGGGCTCATCGGCGGAGCCCAGCGCGGGCGCGTCGGCGAGGTCGTGCTCGCCCACCACGGCGTGCTGTTTCTCGACGAGCTCGCCGAGTTCGCCCGCGCGACGCTCGAGGCGCTGCGCCAGCCGCTCGAGGACGGGCGCGTGGTGATCGTTCGTGCGCGCCATTCGGCCGTCCACCCCACGCGCTTCATGCTGCTCGCCGCCACCAACCCGTGCCCCTGCGGATATGCCGGAGAGGGCGAGCGCTGCGGCTGCAGCGAGAGCGAGGTGGCCCGGCACAACAGGCGCCTGAGCGGGCCGCTGCTCGATCGAATGGACCTCGTCGTCAATCTTCAGCGCAGCGACGGCGCGGGGCTCGACGGCGCCGCCACGACGAGCTCTGCGGCGGCGCGAGCGCGAGTGCTGCTCGCCCGCGAGCGCCAGGCGCGGCGACTCGCGCACGAGGGCATCGCCATCAACGCGCACATGGACGTGCGCGCGGTCCTCGAGCACGCGCGCCTGGATGCTCGCGGAGCGGAGCTCTTGCAACGCGCCCGTGCCGGCGGACTGCTCAGCGCGCGCGGAGAGCAGCGCGCCCTGCGCGTCGCACGCACGATCGCTGACCTGAACGCGAGCGAGCGCGTCCGCGCCGCCGACCTCGGGGCGGCGCTGGCCCTTCGCGCCGAGGCGGGCCTCGGTGACGTCCGCGCCGCGTGAGCCGTACCGGGCGCACGCTCGCACCGCTCACGGCGCGTGCCGCGAGTGCCTGCGCCGGAGTTGGCTGCTGTCTGAGCTCTCGCCCGTGCTCGACTCGCTCGCGCCCCGGCGAGAGCGCCTGAACGCATCGCTCGCCCTGCCCGACGAGGCGCTGATCGCCGCCCTCGGCGGACGCCGGCGCGAGTCCCTGCGCGCGCGTCACGCCGCCTTCGCCCCTGAGCCAAGCGAGCCCGGACGCGGAGTCGAGGCGATCTGCCGCCACGATCCGGGCTATCCGCGCGCACTGCGCGGCGACGCCGCGCCGTGGATGCTGAACATCGCCGGCGGCGCCGGCGCGAGGCTGACACGGCTGACGGCGGGGCCGCTCGTCGCGCTGCTCGGCAGCCGGCGGGCGAGCGACTACGGACGCGAGATGGCGCGAACCCTCGCACGGGATCTGACGGCGAGCGGCGTGACGGTCGCGAGCACCCTCACCGACGGCGTCGGCGGCGCCGCGCAGACGGGCGTGCAGGACGCCGGCGGCGGCGGCATCGCGATGCTCGGCGGCGGCCTCGGCGTGTGCCCGACACGCTGGCGAACGCTGTACGGGAGTCTCACCGCTCGCGGGTGCGCGCTGTCGGAGCTGCCACACGCGTGTCCCGGCCGGCGCTGGGGGCTCCCGGCCGGCGAGCGCATCGCCGTCGGGCTCGCGGGCCTCGCGGTCGTGGTGGAGGCGCGCGAGACGCCGCACGAGCTCGGCGCAGCCCACACCGCACGCGCACTCGGACGCCCGCTCGCCGTCGTGCCGGGCCGGGTCACCTCGCCGCTGTCCACCGGCCCGCACGCGCTCCTGCGCGAGGGCGCCAGCCCGATTCGCGACGCCGAGGACATCCTCGAGCTGCTCTACCGCGAGCCGCGCCCACCGATCCGCGCCGGCGGGCGCGTCGCCGAACGGAGTCTCGCGCTCGAGCCCGACCTGCGCACGATCATCGATCTCGTCGGCTCGGGTGCCGACACCCCAGACCGACTCGTGGCCGCCGGGGCCGAGCCCAGCGAACTGCTCCATGCGCTCACCGAGCTCGAGCTGCGCGGGCTGCTCGCGCGTGGCGAGAATGGCCGCTACCTGCCGCGTCACGCTTTCTGAAATGGGGTGATGTCGAGCGTGCGCCGCGCTGCTCGTTGCGCAACTACGACGCGACCGGCTGCCCCTTGGCACACACGATGTTCGTCGAAGGCGGAGCCAGCCTCCGCCCGCCCGCCATGTGGCTCGCGAGGCTGGCTATGGGAGCGAAGTCGAGCGTGAACAGTTTGAAGCCAAAGCGCTCCAGCAGCGCTTGGACGTCGGAGACGGCCTCGCCCCGCATCAGCATCTCAGGGTGCACCTCGAGCATGATCGCCTCAACCAACCGGCTGAACGTCTCCGCGCCGCCTCGGAGGACCTCGAGCTCCATGCCCTCGACATCGATCTTGACAAAGTCAGGCGACAACGCCCTGTGGCCGGCAAAGTCATCGAGCGTTTCCACCACCATCCTGTCGCTGTCGCCGTCGCCGAGCTCGACGCCGCGCAACTGTGCGCCGTGTGACTCCGCCTGCTGGGTCCCAGCCACCGAGCCAAGAGCGAATTTCAAACAGGTGGTGTGGAACTGCGGATTCAGGCCGCTCAGGGCTGTCAGCTCCTCGAACATGCTGGGTGACGGCTCAAACGCGTACGCATCTCCGCCGGTCAGCGCGCAGAACGCGGCAGAGAAAATGCCCTGGGCAGCTCCGATATCCAGGAAGGTGGAGTGACCGGGCGCCAAGCGTCGGAAGGCATCCAGCTCTCGCATCTCCTGCCCGTGGTCGACCCAATGTGATCTGACCGCCTTCAGCGTGGACTCGTGCAGAACGATCGAGACGGGAGCGCCGATGTCGAATGGAACATTCGCCCGCGGGACGGGTGCGCGGCCACTCGCGTGACGCCACTTGTTGCGTGCGTAGTCCCCGGCGCCGAGAACCCTGAGGCGATAAATCTCGTCTCGCAAACGCCGTGGGAAGTACCGTGCGAGAGCGGACCTGACTCGGCGGCTCGGCGTCATCGATGGAGAGCTGTGGCGATTCCGGGGTTGATGTCAAGCCACACTGGGTCGTCCACGACGAGAGGCCGCATAGATCCCGTCGGCAGGCACGTCGTCGAGAGCGGATGAAGGGATTCGAACCCTCGACCTTCGCCATGGCAAGGCGACGCTCTAGCCAGCTGAGCTACATCCGCGAGTGCGCGACATTCTACCCCGCTAGCCGGGACGGCGCGCGCGCACCTGATACACGGCGGTGAGCGCAGTATCGAAGCCGTGGCGCGCCGCGCGCAGGTACAGACGCCACACGCGCGTGCGCTGGGGGCCGGCGAGCCGCTCGGCCTCGGGCAGGTTTCGATCGAGGCGCTCGGCCCACTGCCGCAGCGTGACCGCGTAGTCCTCGCGAAAGCCCTCCACGTGAGCGGTGTGGAAGCCCGCGCGCTCGAGCGCCAGCTGCACGCGCGAGAGCGCCAGCGGCTCGCCGTCGGGGAACACGTAGCGGGTCGAGAACAGATCCTCGAGCGGCTCGGCGCTCGGATCGAGCGCCGCGATCGCGTGGTTGAGCAGCACTCCACCGGGACGCAGCAAGCCGAAGAGCGTGCGCGCGTACACGTCGATCTGCTTCTCGCCGACGTGCTCGGACATGCCGATGCTGGCGATCGCGTCGAACGAGGAGTGCTCCAGCAACCGGTAGTCCGCGACGCGGATCTCGACCATCTCCGCCACGCCGGCCTCCGCGACACGGGCACGGGCGAGCGCGGCCTGCGGCTCGGACAGGGTGATGCCGAGCACGCGCGCCCCGTGCTCGCGCGCGGCGTGGATGGCGAAGCTCCCCCAGCCGCAGCCGACGTCGAGCACGCGCATGCCCGGCTGCAGGTCGAGCTTGCTCGCGACGAGCTCCAGTTTGGCCTGCTGCGCGTCAGCGAGCGTGGTCGCGCCCCGGCTGAAGATCGCGCAGCTGTAGGTCATCGACTCGTCGAGGAACAGCGCGAAGAACTCGTTGCCGACGTCGTAGTGGTAGCGAACCGCCGCCGCGTCGCGCTCGGCGGTGTGGAGCGGTCCGCGCAGGACGAGCTCGAGCGCAGGCCGGCGCGGGATCCCGCCGGGCGCCGCGGCCGCGAGCAGCGCCGCGCCGAGGCGTGCGCGATCGGTGACGCTCAAGGGCGGAGGCTCCCAGCTGTCGACGACGAGGAACGCAGCGTCGAGGTCGTCCACCTCGAGCGCCCCCTCGACGTAGGCGCGCCCCAGCCCGAGCGACCCCGGCGCAGCGAGGAAGTGCGCGAGCGCGACTGGACGGCGCAGCAAGAACGTCGGCGCCTCCGGGACGGTCGCCGCGAGCGTGTTGCCGTCCCAGAAGCGCACGTGGAAAGGACGCACCGGGAGCAGGCGCTCGAGTTCGCGGGTGAGGGGGGAGCTGACGCGGATCATCGGCCTGGGGCACCTTCGCAGATGCGCCTAGCCCTTGAAGGTCGAGCGGCCGCCGTCGGCGAACGGCTCGTCGCGCTCGCGTACCGCCTGGCGGAATCCCATCTCGGCGGCGCGCTGCTGGAAGGCGTAGCCCTCGGGCGTGTGACGCGTGATCCCGTCGAACACCGTGCCGAGCACCTGCGTCGCGTGCAGGCCCTGCGCGTAGAGCGTCTGGTTGACGAGCAGCTTCATCAGCATCAGCTGGTTGAGCGGCATCTGCGCGATCCGCTCGAGCAGCACCTCGGTGCGCTCGCGCAGCTGCTCGGCGGGCGGCGCCTCGACCGCGAGGCCCCACTCGAGCGCCTCCCGACCAGACAGCGAGTCGCCCGTGAAGAGCAGCCGCTTGGCCCGCTGGACGCCGATCCGATGTGCCCACAGGGCCGTCGTCGGCGAGCCCCACGCGCGCGCCGGCGGGTAGCCGATCTTCGCGTCCTCGGCGATCACCAGCAGGTCCGAGCACAGCGCCATGTCCGTCCCACCCGCCACGCAGAAGCCGTGCACCATGCAGACGACCGGCTTGCCGCAGTGAAACAGGCTCATGAAGGCACGGACGTTGCGGCTCATCATCGCGTAGTCGACCATCGGATCCCAGGTGCGCTCGGGATCGTGGTTGGCCGCGACGACGGCGGGATCCAACGGGCCTCCCGCGGCGCGCGGGGAGCTCGCCGGCTCCCCGCCCTCCCCCACCGACCCCATGCCCTCGGCGCTCTCCACGAGGTCATAGCCGCCGCAGAAGCCCGTGCCGTTGCCAGACAGCGCCAGGACGCGCACGGACGGGTCGAGGTCGGCGCGCTCCACGCACGCCACCAGCTCGGCGATCAGCGCCGGCGTCAGCCCGTTCCCGCGCTCGGGACGATCGAGCGTGAGGCGCGCGATGCGTCCGTCGACCTCGTAACGGACCGGCGTGGCGGGTTGTGCTGCGCTCACGCGGGCACCCTACAACGGCGCGTGGCCTTGCGAGCAGCGCACGGGCAGTGACATACTGCGCGCGTGCCAAGCGACCACGCGCTGTCGAAATTCTCGATGTCGATCCCGGCGGGCGCGCTGCGGGCGGCGGGCAAGCTCAACGTGCCGATCTACCGGCTCACGCGCGGACGCGTGATGGGCAAGGTCGGACGGGCGCCCGTGCTGTTGCTGACCTCCACCGGACGGCGCTCCGGACAGCCGCGCACCACGCCCGTGCTGTTCCTCGCCGACGCTCAGAATCTCGTCGTGATCGGCTCCAACGCCGGCAACAAGCGTGCCCCCGCGTGGTCGCACAACCTCGAGGCGAACCCCGACGCCGACGTGCAGATCCGCGGCCAGCGCCGCAGCGTGCGGGCACGGGTCGCAGAGGGCGACGAGCGCAGCGAGCTGTGGGCAAAGATGAACGCGCAGTACGCCGGCTTCGAGGACTACGACGAGCGCACCTCGCGCGAGATCGCGGTGTTCGTGCTCGAGCCGCGCTAACGGGGAGACGAGGGACCGCGCTGCTCCCGCGAGGAGCCGCCGCGGGGGCTCGCCGGGCCCGAGCCGTCTGCACGCGAGCGTGGCGCCTGCGCACCGGCCTGCTTGCGAGCCCTGCGTCGCTGAAGCACCACCGACGTCGCGCACGCGAGCAGCAGCAGAGCGCCGAGGATCGCCGCGATCGCAAGGCCGGGCGTGGCGAGCAGGAGGATCAGCGCAGCCGCCACGCCAACGCCGATGTCGACGCGCAACAGACGCCGGCGGCGGTCAGCCTCGCGCCGGCGCGCGCGCAGCAGGGAGATGTCGCGCGGCACGGGCGCGGCGGCGCGCTCCTCGGGGCCTCGGCGCGAAGGTCGCGTGGCGCTCATTGCTCGATCCGACGAAACAGTGGCCGGGGAATCATCCTCATCACGAGCATAAGCAACCGCAGCGCTCGCGGCACCCAGATCGTCTGCGCACGGCCCTCGAGCCCCGCCAGCACCGCCGCGCCCACCGCCTCCGGCGTGCTCGCCAGCGGCGCCGGCTTCAGGCCTCGTGTCATCTTCGAGCGGACGAAGCCGGGACGGACCACGAGGATGCGCACGCCGTGATCGTGCAGGTCGTCGGCGAGGCTCTGTGCGAGCGAGTCCAGCCCCGCCTTGGCGGCACCGTATACGGCGTTGGCGCGCCGCGGCCGTTCGGCGGCGACGGAGGAGAGCACGACGATCGTGCCGCCGCTCCCGCGCAGCTCCCGCGCGGCGTGCATCAGCAGCGAGCCGGCACCGACCGTGTTGACCTCGAGCACGCGGAGCGCTCCCGCGATGTCATCCGGCAGCCCGCCACGCTCGCCGAGCTCGCCGACGGCCAGGATCACGATGTCCGCGCCGCCGAGCTCTGCAAACGCCGCCGCGAGCACCTCCGCGTGGCGCTCGAACGCCAGCGCGTCGAGCTCGAACGTCAGCACGCGGGGGCTGCCGGCCGCGCGCAGCTGCTCCGCCCGCTCGCCCAGCGCGGCGCCGTCCCGGGCCCCGAGCGCAATCTCGCGCGGTGCGCGGCGCTGCAGCTCGCCGAGGATCGCCTGGGCGATCTCGGACGTGCCGCCGAGCACGAGCACGCGCCGGCCCGAGGCGCCCTTTGCGACCGTGCTCACGCCGGTGCTCCGCAGAGGCCGAGCCGGCGCGCGAGATCCGATCGCATGACGCCGTCCGGATCGACGCCGGCGCGCACGCTCAGAAAGCTCTGCAGGTGCGGATACATGCTGTGCATCAGATCGCGCCGCAGGCGCGCATCCTTCGACAGGTACACGCGCCCTCCGCTCCCGGCGACGAGCGCGTCGAGTTCATCCAGCGACGCGCTGAGTCCGGGCGCCTCGGCGGGCAGGTCGATCGCGAGCGTCCAGCCCTCCAGCGGGAAGGACAGGGGCCCCCCGAACTCGCTCCCGAAGCGCTTGAAGACGGCCAGGTAGACCGGCAGCCGGCGCGCGCGGATCAGCTCGAAACAGGCCTCCAGCGCCGCCTCCTGGCCGCTGGGAATCACGAACTGGTACTGGATCAGGCCGCCACGCCCGTAGAGGCGGTTCCACTCTCCGAGCACGTCGAGCGGAAAGAAGTAGGGCGCGAGCGCCAACGGGCGCCCACGCTCGCGCCGGGGCGAGGCGCGCCAGCGCAGCGCGTTGAACGCCCGCACGCTCGCCGGCCGCAGCAGAGCGGCGGGAAAGCCGTTCGGGATCACCAGCGCGGGGCGCTGGGACAGGGCCGCCGGATAGCCCGCCGCGGCACGCCTGCGACGCCCGGACGGGATCGACGCCCCGGCGGGCATGGGGTCTGCGCGGCTGACGATCGCGCGACCCATGCTCGCGCCCTCAGCGAGCAGATCCAGCCACGCGACCGAGTAGCGACGGGGCTCCTCGCCGCTCATCAGCTCGAGCGTCGCCGCCAGCCCGTCGGTGCGGTCGAGGTCCTCGAGGACCCAGGGCGCGGCGAGTGACTCCACGCGAAGCGTCGCCTCGATCACGACGCCGGTGAGCCCCATGCCGCCGAGCGTGGCAAAGAACAGCTCGGGGTCTGACTCGGGCGCGAGCTCGAGCAGCTCACCGCTCGGTGTGCACAGCTTCAGCGACGCCACATGCCTGGCGAACCCGCCGTCGCGGTGGTGGTTCTTGCCGTGGATATCGCTCGCGATCGCGCCCGCGAGCGTCACGTGACGGGTGCCGGGCACGACCGGCAGGCCGAGGCCATGGGCGGCCAGGCGCGTCATCAGCTGCGCGATCGTCGCCCCTGCCTGCGCGCTCACGAGCATCCGCTCGCGGTCGATCGCGAGGACGCGGTCGAGCCCGGTCATGTCGATCACATCGCCGCCGCCGTTCTGCGCCGCATCGCCGTAACTGCGCCCTGCGCCCCTGGCGATTGCTCCGCCGGCCGCAGCCCGCGGTCCAGCGAGCACGTCGAGCACCTGCTCGGCGTCGCGCGGACGCACCACACGACAGCGGCTCGGGGCCGTTCTCCCCCAGCCCGACAGCGAACGCTCCAACCCGGCCGGGACGGGCGGGCCGCTCAGCTCAATGACCGACATAGACGCCGCCGAGGAACAGAAGGCTCCAGGCGACACTGAGCGCGAGCAGCGTGCGGTCGCGCAGGATCAGCTCCTCCGGCGCCTGTCCGGCGCCCGAGGAGATCAGCACCGCGTAGCGCGCCAGCCACAGCACGAGCGGCAGGATCGACAGGCCGTACCAGAGCAGATGCGCGGGGCGCGTGAAGGCCCAGCCGGTGTAGGCGATCGCGCCGAGGCTCGCGGCGGCGAGCAGCACCAACCGCAGGCCGTCCTGGGAGTAGAGCCGCAGCGTCGCACGTGCCGGCCCCGCTGCGGTTTGCTCGCGCAGCTCGGCATAGCGCTTGGCGGCAACGAGGAAGATCGCGCAGCACGCCGTCACGATCACAAACCAGCGCGACAGATACACGTCCGTCGCGACGCCACCGGCGATCGCGCGCAGCACGAAGCCCGCTGCGATCGCGAGGATGTCGAGCACGACGATGCGCCGGAGCCACAGCGAGTAGGTGCCGGTGAGCAGCAGGTATCCGACGGCGACCGCTCCGAGACCGGGGCGAACGGCGATCGCAAGGAGGACACCGAGCAGCGCCAGCGCAGCCGCGCAGCGAATCGCGACAGCCGGCGCGAGCTCGCCGCTGGCCACGGGCCGCAGGCGCTTGCGCGGATGCAGGCGGTCCTGCTCGCGGTCGCGCACGTCGTTGACGAGGTATGTGGCGCTGGAGATCATGCAGAGCGCCGCGAACGCACCCGCCACCTGCGCGGCGATCAGCGGGGTGTCGATCACACCCGCCGCGCACGGCGCCGCCAGGACCAGCAGGTTCTTGCTCCACTGCCGCGGGCGGCAGGCGCGCAGCAGCACGGCCGCGAACGGTCGCGGCGCACCCGCCTCGTGCGCCCGCTGTTCCCGGCGTGCAGCGACGATGCTCACGACCGAGCCCTCGCCGCCGCGATCGAGGCGCACCTCCTCGTCGTCCGCTACTGCCTCAAGTGGGTTGATTTGGTCGGACCTCCTGATAGACGCTACGGGCGAGGAGATGAGAACCCGAGAGAGAACCCACGACCCACGCGAGGAAGAATTCCACACCGGTGCCCATTCTCAGCTCACTTCAGCGCCCGAAGTGAGTGAGACTTTTCTTAATGAGAATGCGTTCACGGGAGTCTAGAAGCGTAGGACTCCGAGCGGTCGCCCCGTACAGTTCAGGGCAATGGAGCTAGGCGCCGCCACAGCCCGTCGCCTCGGCGACGGCGACCGTCCCGGGCGACGCCCTCATGGCCTCACGCGCCTGCGCCGGATCGTGCTCGTCGCAGCGCTCGTCGTGATGCTCCCGGCGCTCATCTCCTACGTCAGCGCGATCACGCAGCCGTCGAACTCGGCCCTCGGCATCCGCACCGTCGAGTGGCTCCGCGACAACGGCGCCGCCGGGCTCGTCGCGCGCGTCGAGTCGATCTACTACAGCCTGACGGCGCCGAGCAAGGGCGGCCCGACGCTGCACGCGCTGCCGAAAGTGGGCTTTGCGGCGGGGGCCGGCAAGGCCGCCAGCGAATATCGCCCCGCGAGCGTCGCACCGCTGCTGCAGCCGGCGCTGCCGGGCGAGGGCATCTGGCATGCGACACGGCCGGGCCTGGAAGCCAACCCGCCGGTGTTGGTGACGACGCTTCGAAACCAGCCGGAATACCCGCGCGTCGTGATGGGCCTCGCCTGGATCGACACCAAACGCGCGAGCGTGCTCCTGCATCCGGGCCGTCTGGAGCCCTCCGTGTCGCTTCCCCGCGGTCCGATGTCGGTCCCCGTGCAAGCCCGGCCGCGTCTGCTCGCAACCTTCAACAGCGGCTTCAAGCTGAGCGACTCCAAAGGCGGCTTCGCCATCGGCGGACACACATACGCGAGCATGCAGAACGGCCAGGGGACGCTCGTCGGCTACACCGACGGGCATGTCGACGTGGTCGACTGGACCTACGGCACGACGGTGCCCGCGGGAGTCAGCTACGCCCGCCAGAACCTGCCGCTGATCGTCAGCGAAGGCCGTCCCAACCCGCGGCTCACGAACGACTCCGAATGGGGCGCCACGGTCGGCAACGCCGTGCTCGTCTGGCGCTCCGGCATCGGCGTGGACAAGCACGGGAACCTGATCTACGCGGCCGGCGAAGATCAGACCGTCTCGAGCCTCGCAAAAACGCTGATCCACGCCGGCGCCGTGCGGGCGATGGAGCTCGACATCAACTCCTACTGGGTCAGCTTCATCACCTACGGCGCGCCCGGCGCAGGCCAGCCGAAGAATCTCCTGCCCGGCATGAACCGCCCGGTCACGCGCTACCTCGAACCTGACGACCGCGACTTCTTCACCGTCTACTCGCGCTAGCCGAGGGTCCACTCGCGCCGGCCGACGGCGCACCACGCCGTCGAGAGCAATGCGCGGAGCGCCCGTGCACATCGGCTAGCCTGATTGCGTGCGCTTCTTCAGCTCGGCCAAGGCCAGCATTCCCGAGCCCGCCGACGCGCTGCCCGGCCGCGCCGAGGAGATGCCCGTTCCCGCCCGTCACGAGGTGCTCGGCACGCCGCTGCAGGGGCCGTTCCCGGCGGGCGTGCAGTCCGCCGTCTTCGGGATGGGCTGCTTCTGGGGAGCCGAGCGGATCTTCTGGCAGGCCGAGGGCGTCTACACGACGGCGGTCGGCTACGCCGGCGGCAGCACGCCCAACCCCACCTACGAGGAGGCCTGCAGCGGGCGTACGGGCCACGCGGAGGTCGTGCTCGTCGCCTTCGACACGGCAGCAACCAGCTACGAGGAGATGCTGAGGCTGTTCTGGGAGGGCCACGACCCGACTCAGGGAATGCGCCAGGGCAATGACGTCGGCACTCAGTATCGCTCGCTGATCATGTACAGCGACGACGCTCAGCGCACTGCGGCGGAGGCCTCGCTCGCGACCTACCAGCGGATGCTCGCGGCGGCCGGACACGGCACGATCAGCACGCAGCTGCTCGCGCTCGACGCCGCCCACCCCTTCTACTACGCCGAGGACTACCACCAGCAGTACCTCGCGAAGAACCCCGGTGGCTATTGCGGCCTCGGCGGCACCGGCGTCGCGTGCCCGATCGGGCTCGCGGCTTAGCCCTCAGCACGTCTGCCGCTGCGCCGGGGCGTGGCAACGAGCTGGAGAGAAGCCCCTGACGGCTGTCGCTGCCCTGACGGCTGTCGTTGGTGACGCCTGTCGCTGCGCGGAACGACAGCGGCCCCGCCGAGGCGGGGCCGCTGAAGGTTCGTTGCTCTCCCGGACCCGGACGCGCCCGTGGGGAGGCCGCGCCCGGGTCGGAAGTCTGATCGGCGCCCAGCTCAGACGCCTGCTCCCGCCGGCAGCGGACCCGTGCCGCCCTGACCTGGCTGCCAGGCCGGTGCGTGCGGGCCGCCGAGCGTCGGCACGTCCGACGGGTACACCTCGTTTCCGTGGATCGCGTGGTCGCCGATCTCGAGCTCCTCATCGGACAGACGCAGGGGCACGAAGATCCCCACGATCTTCAGCAGGATGAACGTCATCACGCCGCTGAAGATGATCACGAAGGCCGCAGTCTCGGCCTGCCAGCGCAGCAGCGTCCAGCTGCCGTGGATCACCCCGGCTTTGCCCGGAAGGTTCGATGCCCCACCCACGCCGATGTACTCGACCAGGTGTGGATCGGCGAATATGCCCACGCAGAGACCGCCTAGCAGGCCGGCGATCCCGTGTGTATAGATCACCCCCAGCGTGTCGTCCACGCTTCGGAACACCGGCGCTCGGCTGAGGAACCTGATCGCCATCCACACGATCGTCGAGGCGATCACACCGATCGCGATCGCCCCCCAGCCGTTGACGAAACCGGCTGCAGGGGTGATACCCACCAGCCCCGTGATCATGCCGTTGACCGAGCCGATCAGGGATGGCCTGTCGCGGAAGATGTAGTCCCAGGCGATCCACACGAGCACGGCCACAGCCGTGCAGACGTTCGTGTTGACCACCGCCGCAGACGCGTTCGCGCCCGCGTAGTAGGAGTCCCCGCCGTTGAAGCCGTTCCAGCCGAGCCACAGCAGACCGGCGCCCGCCATCACCATCAGCAGGTTGTTCGGTGCGTCGATCTCACGATCTCGCTGCAGGCGCGGCCCGATCACCGCGGCGGCGACGAATCCGGAGATGCCGGCCGCGAGGTGGATGACATACCCACCGGAGTAGTCCAGTGCACCGTGCGCGGCGAAGTACCCGCCGCCCCAGATCAGGAACGCGTTGACCGTGTAGACGAACGTGATCCACACGAGCACGAACGGGATCCATGCCTTGAAGTTGATGCGACCGAGCACCGACCCCAGCATCAGGATCGGCGTGATGCCGGCGAACACGAACTGGAAGTACACGAGCGAGGCCATCGGGAAGTGGAACGGGGGACCTTCCGTGATCGATGGAATCACGGCCTGCCCCTCCTCCGCTCCCGTCGAGAGCACCGTTCCCGACTTACCCCAGAACGTGTCGAAGAAGCCCTTTCCGTGGCCGATCGGAGTGCCGAAGCCCATCTTGAAGCCCCACAGGACCCAGGCGACGAGCACTAGGCAGAAGGCGACGAACGTGAGCATCATGCTGTTCACCGACCAGCGCTTCTGCATCACTCCGCCATACAGGATCGCCAGTCCGGGCAAGCTCATCAGCCCGACAAAGGTCGCTGCCGTCATCTGCCACGCGTTGTCGCCCGCATTCAGCCAACTTGGATATGCCAGCCAGGACATGTGCCTCCGTTTCCTACATCTCGATTGGGGTACCCGGCCCCCCCCACACGAGCGGGCTCCGCGCACCAATGACAGTCCCGGGTATCAAATCCGGCCTGTGCGAACGCGGGTAGGGCCATCCTGGCCAACACTTCAGGCACCGGTTTCGACATTTGTCTAGGACGTCCCGCGGGGCCTGGCCGACGTGCGAGAACCGTGCCCCTGACGCGTCGGTTCGTCGGCGAGCCGCCGCGGCTCGAGGGCCGCACGCGCGCCGGTGCTGCTAGGCCGGCGGCTTGTACGCCAAGCGCGCGCGAGCGCAGGCGAGGCGCAGTTCCTGCTGGATGTTGCGGAATCCGCCCGAGGCGCAGATTCGCCGGGCGCGCGCTCCGCACCCCTGCAGATCGGCGCCGCCGAGGGTGCTCGCGAACGTCACGCGGATGCAGTCCGCACGCGCCGGCGCGCCGCTCGTCAGCGCATACGCGCCGAGGCCGGCGAGCGCTATCACCAGGCAGCTGAGAGCCGCAGCCACCGCCATCTTCTCGCGCCTGCCCCAGCGCAGCGGCTCGGACAGCCGGCGGGACTGTTCGAACATCACCATCGCGCGAAGCAGGCTACAGGCTGCTGGGCTCGCCGGCGTCTGCCGGCGCGGTCGCGGCGCCCGGCGCGGCGGGATCCGCCGGCGCCTCGGCGGCGGACGGCACGGAGTCCAGCGGTGCGTCGGCATCGCTCGCCGCCGGCTCGAAGGAGAGCGCGGCGGAGTTGATGCAGTAACGCTCCCCCGCGGGGCCCGGCCCGTCGTCGAAGACGTGTCCGAGGTGACCGCCACAGGTACGGCAGAGGACCTCCGTGCGGCGCATGAACAGGCTGTTGTCCGGGCGCAGCTCGACGGCCTGGGCGACCGCCGGCTCGCTGAAGCTTGGCCACCCCGTGCCGGAGTCGAACTTGGTGTCGGCGGAGAACAGCACCGCTCCGCAGGCCGCGCAGCGATAGTCGCCGGCTTGCTTGTTGTAGACGTACTCGCCGGTGAACGGCGGCTCGGTGCCGGCCTTGCGCAGCACGTCGTACTGCGCGGGCGTCAGCTGCGCGCGCCACTCCGCGTCGGTCTTCGCGACCTTCGGCTCATCTGCGGACATGACGACGTTTTAGCACCGCGCGGACGCCGAGGGCACCCTGCTATTCTGATCTTTACGTTCACGTCAATTTCTTTCGAGCATCAGGGACGGTGAGGGTTTGAGCGTCACAACGCAGCAGCGCAAGAGCGCACCCGGCCAACGCTTCGGCGTGTCAGCAGCCCACGAGCACTACAAGTGGTGGGCGCTGTCGTGTACCAGCCTCGGGATGCTGCTCGCGGCGACGAACTCGGGCACCCTGATAATCGCCCTCCCCGACCTCGAGCGCTCGCTGCACGCGAGCCTGCTGGCACTCGTCTGGGTCATCCTCGCCTACCTGATCGCCGCCACCGTGCTCGTGCTGATGGCCGGCCGCCTGAGCGATCTGTTCGGACGCAAGCGAGCATACGTGGGCGGCTTCGTCGTGTTCGCGCTCGCCTCGCTCGGTGCCGGCTTCTCGCCGGACGCGACCACGCTGATCCTCTGGCGGATCCTGCAGGGCATCGGCTCGGCCTTCCTGTTCGCCAATGCCGCCGCGCTCGTGACCGACGCCTTCCCGCGCGAGCAGCTCGGCCTCGCGATGGGCGCCAACACGATGGTCGCCGCGATCGGCCTCGTGCTCGGGCCCGTCCTCGGCGGCGCGCTCGTGGCGATCTCCTGGCCCTGGGTGTTCTGGTTCAACGTCCCCTTCGCGCTCGCCGGGGCCGCCTGGGGAGCGATGATCCTGCGCGAGCTCGCGAAACCCGACGCGATCCGCGGCTACGACGTGCTCGGCACGAGCACCTTCGTGCTCGGACTCACCGGGCTCGTGCTCGGCGTCTCCCGTGGCGGACTGACGGGCTGGAACGACAGCATCGTCATCGGCGGCCTGATCGCGGCGGCGGTGCTGCTGCCGATCTGGGTCGTGATCGAGCGCCGCTCGCGCGCGCCGATGCTCGACCTGGGGATCTTCCGCAACCGCCTGTTCGCCGCCGCCAGCGCGGCCGCGTTCATCAACGGGCTCGCGCGCTTCGCGCTGATGTTCCTGTTCGTCTTCTACTACCAGGGGGCGGAGGGCGACTCGCCGATCACGGCAGGGATCAAGCTGATCCCGCTCGCTCTCGGAATGCTGATCGCATCGCCGCTGGCCGGGATCTATGCCGACCGCCACGGCTCGCGCGCGCTGGCGGCGCTCGGGATGCTCGTCAGCGCCGCGGGACTCGCGGCGATGACCACGCTGCAGGTCCACAGCGCCTACTGGCAGAGCGCGCTCTGGCTGCTGCTCGTCGGCGTGGGGTCCGGCATGTTCAACAGCCCCAACACCGCCGCGATGATGGGCGTCGTCCCGGCCCACCGCCGCGGGATCGCGGCCGGCGCGAGGACGCTGCTGCAGAACACCGGCGCGGTGCTCTCGATCGCATTCGTGATGGCCATCGTCACCTCGGCGGTGCCGAAAGCGACGCTGTTCGCGATCTTCTCCGGGCTCACCAAGGGCCTCTCGCCGGAGAAGCTCGCTCCGTTCATCGCCAACATGCACGTCGCGCTGTGGGTGCTCGCCGCCGTCTCCTTCGTCGGCGTCTTCGTGTGCCTGCTGCGCCCCGCGCACGAAAGCGGCGCCGACGTCCTCGCGGCGCCCGCGAGCGCCAGATGACACCCTCCCCCACGCTCGCCTCGCCGACCGCGCTGCAGAGCCTGCGAATCGGCGATGTCGCCCGGCTCGTCGGCACGACGCCGCGCACGATTCGCTACTACGAGGAGATCGGGTTGCTGCCCGAAGCCCGCGCGCGTCCGTCCGGGCGTCATCGCCTCTACACCCAGGCAGAGGTCGAGCGGCTGCGCGAGGTGATGCGCCTGAAGCACCTGCTCGGCGTCTCACTCGAGGAGCTCAAGACGCTGCTGAGCGCGGAGGAGGCGCGCGCGGAGGTGCGCGCCCAACTGCGCCGCGCGGGCGTCGAGCCGGGGCGCCGCCGCGAGCTGCTGAGCGAGGCCCTCGGTCACATCGAGCGCCAGCTCGAGCTCGTCCGCCACCGCACGGCGGAGCTCGGCAAGCTCGAGCACGAGCTCGCCGAGACGCGCAAGCGCGTGCGACGCAGGCTGCGTGAGCAGGACGAGCATCACGAGCCGAGGCCGGTCAAGGCGGCGGCCGGATGACGCCCTCCCCCCTGCGCGGGCCGCAGCGCCGATCGGCATCGGCATCCTCACGCTCGGCGCCGGCGCGCGCGCTCAACCCGCGCTGAGCGCTGCGGCGGGCGCTTGACCGCTTCATATAGTGCGGGACGTGCGCGCCGCGGTGCGGCGGGTGCGCCGGCGCCGGACGGGCCCGGCCGGGCACCGACGAGCGAAAGGAGGCAGCATGGATCGCAAGTGGTGGACGCTGATCGCGGTCTCGATCGCGATCTTCATGCTGCTCCTCGACATCACCGTCGTCAACGTTGCGCTGCCCGACATCCAGCGGGCGCTGCACTCGAGCTTCCAGGACCTGCAGTGGGTCGTCGACGCCTACTCGCTGACACTCGCCGCGTTCCTGCTGACGGCCGGGTCGGTCGCCGACCAGATCGGGCGCCGGCGCGTGTTCACGGCGGGCCTGGTCGTCTTCACGGCGTCCTCTGCGCTGTGCGGGCTGTCCTCGAGCGCGCTGATGCTGAACCTCGCCCGCGGGCTGCAGGGCACGGGCGGCGCGATGATGTTCGCGACGTCACTGGCGCTGCTCGCCGAGGCCTTCGAGGGGCGCGAGCGCGGCACGGCCTTCGGTGTCTTCGGTGCGGTCACGGGAGCGGCGGTCGCGGTCGGCCCGCTGATCGGCGGTGTGATCACCTCGGGCATCGGCTGGGAATGGATCTTCTTCGTCAACCTGCCGATCGGGGTCGGCGCGGTGGCGCTCACGCTCGCGCGCGTGCAGGAGTCGCGCGATCCGCAGGCCACCCGGGTCGACTGGCTCGGGCTGATGAGCTTCTCGGGCTCGCTGTTCTTGCTGGTGTTCGCGCTCGTGCGCGGCAACGACGCCGGGTGGGGCTCGACACAGATCCTCGCGATGCTGATCGCCTCGGCTGCGCTGCTCGTCGCCTTCGTCGTGATCGAGCGCTCGCAGGCGCGGCCGATGCTCGACTTCTCGCTCTTCCGCCGGCCGGCCTTCGCGGGCGCGAACATCGTCGCCTTCGCGCTTGCCGGCTCGATCTTCGCGATGTTCCTGTATCTCACGCTGTACATCCAGAACGTCCTCGGCTACAGCCCGCTGCAGGCCGGCCTGCGCTTCCTGCCGACAACATTGCTGTCCTTCGCCGTCGCGCCGATCGCGGGCCGTCTGACGGTGCACGTGCCCGTACGCATCCTGCTCGGCAGCGGCCTCGCGCTGATCGGCGCGGGCCTCTTCTGGATGACCGCCGTCGACGCGAGCAGCGGGTGGACGACGCTGATCCCCGGCTTCGTGCTGACGGGCACCGGCGTCGGCCTCGTCAACCCGCCGCTCGCCTCCGCCGCGATCGGCGTCGTCCCGGCGGCGCGCAGCGGGATGGCCTCCGGCATCAACAGCACCTCCCGCCAGGTGGGCATCGCGACCGGGATCGCCGGACTGGGCGCGATTTTCCAGCACAGCATCACGCAGGGCACAAAAGCTGCGCTGGTACACACCGGTCATGCGCAGCAGGTCCTCGCCTCCGCACACGGGCAGCTCGCGAAAGTGCTCGAGTCCGGCGAAATTGCGCGCGTCGCGGGCTCACTCTCGAAGCCGGCGAGCAGAGCGCTGGTGTCGTCCTATCGAATCGGCTTCACAGGTGCCTTCACCGACATCCTGATCGTCGCCGGCACGCTCGCGCTCGTCGGCTCGGCGCTCGCCTTCGCGCTCGTGCGCAGCCGCGATTTCGTCAGCTCGGGATCCGCGCCGGGAGGGCCGAGCGAGCAGCACGAGCCGGCGGGCGCGCTCGCGGGCTGAATGCGAGAGCGAGTCGCCTCAACCATCCGCCTGGGGGGCGCCGGCGCGCGTCTGAAAGCCGCGGCACGCGAGCACCGGCAGCCGCGGGTAGCGGGGATAGGCCGGGTCCTCGCGCGAGCGCCGGCAAAGTGAGAAGCTCGACCCGCGCGTGTTGCGCACGAGCTGCTGGTGCGCGCAGCCATCGCACAGGCCCGCGCCGGTGGGGCGCCGCGAAGCGCCGCTCGGAGATGCGGGCATCGTCTCAGCCTAGCCTCGGGTGCGGTCCGCGCCCGGGTCGAGGAACCCCGTCATGCGATACTCGTTGACCGCACAACTATGAAGACTTTTACTCGACTTCTCGGCTTCCTGCGCCCCTACAAGCGCGGCCTGACGATCTCGTGGGTACTCGCGAGCGTGGCGATGGTGATGACCGTCGCGCTGCCCTACCTGACGGGCCGCGCCGTCGACGCGCTGCAGAGCGGCGTCCGCCACGCCCAGCGCCACCAGCTCGCCGCGCGAGCGCACGACCGCCACACGCTGCTGGCGCTCGCGCTCGCGATCGTCGGCGCCGTCCTGCTGCGCTGGGGGCTCACGTACATGCGGCGGATGATCGCCGGGCGCGTGTCGCTCGGCATCGAGTACGACCTGCGCAAGCTGATCTACGGCCACCTGCAGCGCCTCGAGCTCGGCTTCTTCGACCACCAGCAGACCGGCCAGCTGATGTCGCGCGCGACCGTCGACCTGCAGGCCGTCCGCTTCTTCCTCGGCTATGGGCTCGTCTTCATCCTCCAGTCGGCGCTCACGCTCGTGCTCGCGGGCGTCGCGATGATCGCCATCAACCCGACGCTCGGGCTCGTCGCGATGGCCCCCACCCCGTTCGTGGTGGTGATCTCCCAGCGCTACGGGCGGCGCGCACGTCCCGCCGTCCAGGAGGTGCAGCAGCGGATCGCCGAGCTGACGGCCGACGCCGAGGAGAACATCTCCGGCGTGCGCGTGGTGAAGTCCTTCGCGCGCGAGCCGCTGCAGCTCGAGCGCTTCCGCCACAGCGTCTCGCGCGTGTTCGATCAGGCGATGACGGCGACGCGCCTGGAGGCCCGCTACAACCCGATGATCGGCTTCCTCCCGCAGCTCGGCCTCGCCGCCGTACTGCTCGTGGGCGGACGCAGCGTGATCCATGCACACCTCACGCTCGGCCAGTTCAGCGCCTTCTACTTCTACCTCAACATGCTGATATCGCCGATGCGCTCGCTCGGCGTCACGCTCGGCCTGGCCCAGCGCGCGGCCGCATCGGGAGCGCGCATCTTCCAGCTGCTCGACCGCGAGCCGCGCCTGGTTTCGGCGCCCAGAGCGCGGGCGCTGCCGCCCGGCAACGGTCACGTCGAGATGCGCGCGGTGAGTCTGCGCTACGAGGACCCCGACGAGTTCGGGGCGGCCTACTCCGAGCGCGCGAGCTCCGCCGCGCCGGCGCGCACGCGCGCCGTCCTGCGCGACGTCGAGCTCGATGTGGCGGCGGGGCGCACGATCGCCCTGGTCGGCGCGACGGGCTCGGGCAAGACCAGCCTCGTGTCGCTGATCTCGCGCCTGTACGACGTCAGCTCCGGAGCGGTCCTGATCGACGGCACCGACGTGCGCGCGGTCGAGCTGCGCTCGCTGCGCCAGGCGGTGGCGGTCGTCAGCGACGATCCCTTCCTGTTCTCAGCCTCGATCGCCGAGAACCTCGCCTATGCGCGACCCGACGCCGACGCGGCGGAGATCGAAGCGGCGGCCGAGCGCGCGCAGGCGCACGAGTTCATCGCACGCCTGCCGGATGGCTACCGCACCCAGGTCGGCGAGCGCGGACTGACGCTCTCCGGCGGCCAGCGTCAGCGGCTGGCGATCGCGCGCGCGCTGCTGGCCGACCCGCGCGTGCTCATCCTCGACGACGCGACCTCCTCGGTCGACTCCTCGACAGAGCGCGAGATCAAGCTCGCGCTCGACGAGGCGATGGCCGGGCGCACGACGTTCATCATCGCCCACCGCCTCTCCACGATCGCGCTCGCCGACGAGAACGTCGTGCTCGACCACGGTCGCGTGCTCGCCCACGGCGAGCACGCGGAGCTGCTCGAGGAGTCGGAGCTGTATCGCGAAATTGTCGCCAAGGGCCTGCCCGATCAGGTGTTCCTGACGCAGGAGACCCGCGCGCGGGAGGTCAGCGGCCTGTGAGCCCGGGCGTCGGACGCGGCCCCTCGGGACCCGGCCTCGGCCGCGCGCAATGGGCCGGCGAGCGGGCGTCGAAGGGGACCCGCGGGCGCAACCTGCGCGGCCTCGTGCAGCTGATCCGCCCCTACCGCGCGCGCTCCGCGGCGACGCTCGCCGCACTGATCGTCGGCACCGCCGCCTCGCTGGCGCCGCCGCTGCTGGCGAAAGTCGCGATCGACAGGGGCATTTCCCACCACGACACGACCACGCTCGCGCTCGTCGTCGTCGCCTTCCTGCTGTCGGCGGTGATCGTGTGGGCGATGACCTACGTGCAGACCTATCTCGTCGGCTGGGTCGGGCAGCGCGCGCTCGCGGACCTGCGCATCCGCATCTTCACGCACCTGCAGTCACTTCCGATCGGCTTCTACGAGAGCCGCCCCGCGGGCGTGCTGATCTCGCGCATGACAAACGACGTCGAGGCGCTCGACAGCCTCGTGACGGACTCCGTCGTGACGCTGTTCCAGGCCGGGCTCACGCTGATCGGCACGATCGTGATCCTGCTGACGCTCGACCTCAGGCTTGCGCTGATCACGTTCTGCGTCTTTCCGCTGCTCGCCGGCGGCTCGATCTGGTTCCGCCTGGTCTCGGCCGGTGCCTTCCGGCGCACGCGCGAGACGATCGGCGCGATCACCGCCTACCTGCAGGAGACGCTGTCGGGCATCCGCGTGGTGCGCAGCTTCGGGCAGGAGCCGTTCCACGAGGCGCAGTTCGCCGAGCTGAACGAGGACAACCGCGACGCGAACATGGTGACCGTGCGCCTCAACGCCCTGTACTTCCCGTCGGTCGAAATGCTGTCCGGGATCGCGGTCGCCGGGATCGTGCTCTACGGCGGCTACCAGGCGATCAACGGCTCGATCACCGCCGGCACGATCGTCGCGTTCGTCGGCGCGCTCTCGAACCTGTTCGATCCGATCCAGCAGCTCTCCCAGCTCTACACGACCTACCAGTCGGGGATGGCGGCGCTCGAGAAGATCTTCCAGCTGCTCGACGTTCGCCCCGACCTGCACGACGCGCCGCACGCGCGTGAGCTCGCGCGCATCCGCGGCGCGATCGACTTCGACGGTGTCTCCTTCGCCTACGGCGCCCGGCGCGGGGCCGCCGAGGGGGGTGAGCAGGCGCTCGCGCTCGACCGCGTCAGCCTGCGCGTGCCGCCCGGGCAGACCGTCGCGCTCGTGGGCGCGACCGGCGCCGGCAAGTCGACGATGGCCAAGCTCGTCGCGCGCTTCTACGACCCGAGCGAGGGCCGCGTGCTCGTGGACGGCCAGGACCTGCGGGAGATCTCGAGCTCGTCGCTGCGCTCGCAGATGGGGATCGTGCCGCAGGAGGCCTTCCTGTTCTCGGGGACGATTCGCGAGAACATCGCCTTCGGGCGCCCGCAGGCCGACGACGAGCAGATCCGCGCCGCCGCCGCCGCGGTCGGGGCCGAGGAGTTCATCGCCGAGCTCGACCGCGGCTACGACACCGAGGTCGGCGAGCGCGGCGCGCAGCTGTCGGCCGGCCAGCGTCAGCTGATCGCGTTTGCCCGCGCGCTGATCGCCGACCCTCGCATCCTCGTGCTCGACGAGGCCACCTCGAACGTCGACCTGCACACCGAGGGACGCATCGAGGAGGGGCTGCGGCGCCTGCTGTCCGGTCGCACGGCGATCGTCATCGCGCATCGGCTCTCGACGATTCGACAGGCCGGCAGGATCGTCGTGCTCGAGCACGGCCGCATCGCCGAGCAGGGCACCCACGACGAGCTGATCGCCGCCGAGGGCCGTTACTACCGGCTGTATCGCGACTGGGCCGAGCAGGCCGCTGCGTAGGCGCCGCGACGCCGCAGCATCTCCGCGTTGCTTCAGGAAACACCTCGACGGGTACATCCGCGGTGAGGTCGCGACCGTCGCGGTCCACAGAGAGGAGCGGAGATATGCAAGACGCCTTGACCAGCCGCGCAGTCGGACGCGTCACGCTGGCATGTCGAGCCTTGTCGGCAGCCGTCGACGATCTGGCTGCGGCGCACCGTCGATATGGAGTGGAGAGCGAGGACGCCGCCCACGAACTGGAAGCCGAGCGAGAGCGCGTCTGCGAGCTGGCCGAGCAGTTGGCCAAGCGCTCCGAAGGCCTCACGGCCCTCGCCCACGGCCTCACGACAAACACTGCCGGCGGGTGAGCTCCTAGCGCGGCGACGGCCCGGCGGGCGGCCCGTCGCACAACGAGCTCGGGTGCCCTGGACGTTTGGCTGGCCCTCGCCTCCGATGTTCGCCCAACGCCACAGAACTGGCGACTAGTTCCTCGTCCCCAGTGCCCTCGCTCGAGACGGCACGAGAACCTGCGAGAGACGCCCGTGGCTTCGAAGGCTTCGCTGTGCCGGATGATCGTGACCGTCGCCGTGCTCAGCGTCGCGCTGCCCGTGGCGGGAGCCCGCGGCGACTCGGCGGTCGGCTGGGGAGAAAACTGGCATTACAACCTCGGCGCCGGCTATCGCAGCGAACGCAGCGACGTGCCGGCGTCGGTGCGCCAGCTCGTCGGCATCCGGGAAGTCGCGGCCGGCGGCGGCTCGGGGATCGCGCTGATGGAAGACGGAACGCTCGAGGCCTGGGGCGGCAACAGCAACGGGCAGCTCGGCGATGGGACCCTGACGCGCAGCCCGACACCGAAACCGGTGCCGGGCGTCAGTGGCGTGGTGCAGATCGCCATGTACGGCGAGCACGTCGCTGCCCTGCTCTCCACCGGACACGTCCTCACCTGGGGCAGCAACCTGTACGGGCAGCTCGGCAACGGCACAACCGGCGCGGGCCGGGAAAGCAACGCCTCCCGCTCGCCCGTGCCCGTCGAAGTACCGGGCATCACCAACGCGGTCTCGCTCGGGCTCGGCGGCGCCTCCGACGCGGCCGTTCTCGCCGACGGCAGCGTACTCGCATGGGGCGAGAACCAGCACGGCGAGCTCGGCGACGGCACGACAGTCGAAAAAGACGTGCCGACGCCGGTCCGCAACCTACGCGGCGTCAAGTCTGTCGTCATCGGCGGCATCGCGACCCTCGGCGGACACTCCGCAGCACTGCTCGAGAACGGGACCGTCGAGGCGTGGGGCACGGATAAAACCGGCAGCACGGCGCTGACCCCCCAGCCGGTCGCGGGCCTCAGCGGAGTGGTACAGATATCCGCCGGCTACACCGACACGTTCGCTCTGCTCTCCAACGGGACGCTCGAGTCCTGGGGCACGAACATGTCGGGCGAGCTCGGCTACAGGACGACGGAAACCTGCGGACGACAGCTGTTTCCCTGCAGCCGGCGCCCCCGGCCGGTGCCCGGCATCAGCGGCGCCAGCAGCGTCACGGCGTCGGGATTCCAGTTCACCGTGGCCGTCGTGCACGGTCAGGCGCTCGCCTGGGGGCGCAACCAGTACGGGCAGCTCGGCAACGGGGCGGTGAGCGCCGTCTCGCCCGTGCAGCCTGTCGTGGGCCTCAGCACCGTCACGCAGGTCGCCGCCGGTGAACGGCACAGCATCGCGATCTCCCACCAGCCGGCGATCCCGCCCGCGCTCGCGGTAGAAGCGGGCAGGGGTGCCCTGACGGTGCACTGGACCGTGACGCAGAGCACGGAACCGTGGCGCGTGAACTACAGGCCTGTCGCCATCCCGGCAGGCCTGTTCGTGGCCCCCCTCTCGATCGCCAGCTCCGCGAGCAGCTACACCTTCTCCGGCCTCACACCGGGGGTGCCCTACGAAGTCAAGCTGTGGAGCGCCCTCGGCCCGTACGTCGCTCTCGGCACGCCCGGCTAGCTGTCGCGCTCGCGAAGACCCGCTGCCGGCCAACGACCCCGGTGGGCGCCGGCCCGGCGAAGGCTCTAGCGGGATACTGCGCGGGCGATGCAGGAGAACGTGGCGATCGTCAAGCGGGTGTACGAGCGCGTGGCAAAGCGCGAATGGGGGGAGCCCGACGTGTTCTCGCCCGATGTCGTCTACCGCCCGATCGCGACGTTCACCGAGACTCGGGAGTGCCACGGAATCGAGCAATATCGTCGCTTCCTGGAGTCGTTCATGGAGGCGTGGGCCGAGGACTTCGTCCTTCGACCGGTGAGCTTTCGCGCCGTCGGCAACGCCGTGATCGCGCGCGTCGAGTTCGACGGTCACGCGCGCACGAGCGGCATCGCGATCGCCGAGAGGATCTACAACGTCTTCTGGCTACAAGACGGGCGCATCACCCGCGCGGAGGACTTCATCAGCCGGGCCGACGCGCTGAAGGCCGTGGGACTGCAGGAGTCGGACTAGCGCAGCCACCCCCTGGAGCCGAGCGAGATTGGTCACGGGCGCCCGTGCGGGATACTGGATAGGCAATGTTTCGGCCGAGGTGGGGATGCGGGGTTGCCGCGGCGGTCGCTGTCGTGTCGCTGGCGGGATGCGGCAAGACCGAAGAACGTCTTTCCTACGAGCAGCGCATACACAGGCTCGAAGGGCTGCTCGCCGCCTGCGGAAACGAAGCGACCGATGCCGGATACCTGCGTTGCCTCCAGCGAGACGAAGGCACCGTCAAGTCGTACATCGACCGCCTCTGCCCGCACCCCGGCGGTTACACATTCGAGGGCGAGCATGAGCCGTGCCCGTCGCACCCGATCAAGAAGCTGCTCACGATTCGGTGAGCACTCGCACATCGTCCTGCTCCTGCCGATGGCGGGCGAGCTCGCACGACTGAACGCGGCGGACGCAATCGGTCCCAAGACGACGAAAGCCCTGCGATCAGAAGGGCTTTCATGTACTCCGGGACAGGGACTCGAACCCCAATCTCCCGGACCAGAACCGGGCGTCACTGCCAATTGGACTATCCCGGACAGTGTGGCCGCAAGGATAGCCAATCGCCCCGCCATCCCCTCCCGACCCGGGCGGGCACAGGCGCTCGCTTGCGGACGGGCACGGGGGCGCAGAACCGCGCGCCGGCGCTAGATCGCGCTCGCGTGCCCGTTCGGGGCGAAGAACTCGGTGATCGTCTCCTCGAGGCCCGAGTCGAGCACCAGCAGGACCTCGTCGCCGGCTTCGATGACGGTGTCGGGCTTGGGCACGAAGCCGGAGCCTCCGCGCAGCACGGAGATGATCAGGCTGCCCTCCGGCAGTGCGATGTCGGATACGCGCTCGCCGACGGTGGGCGCTTCGGGTGTGACCTCGAGCTCGATGATCTCGAGGCGCTCCTCTTCGAGCGCGAGCAGGTGCACGAGACCGTAGCGGGGAACCTCGTGCTCGATCAGCCGCAGGATCAGATCGGTGGCGGAGACGGCGGGCTGGATGCCGAGCAGCCGGAAGGTGTCGTGGTTACGCGGGTTGTTGACGCGGGCGATGATGCGGTCGCACAGGTACTTCTCCTTGGCGACCTGGCAGACGAGGATGTTGTCCTCGTCGTCGCCGGTGACCGCGATCACCAGATCGGCGCGCTGGATGCCCGCGCGCTCGAGCACCCACAGCTCGGTCGCATCGCCGTACTGGACGGCGTGCTCGTACTCTTCCTCGATCGCCAGGTAGCGCGGCCGCGAGGACTCGATCAGCGTGACCTCGTGTTCCTTGGCGATCAGCTCGCGGGCGAGGTTGCGCCCGACCTTGCCCGCCCCGGCGATGATCGCGTACACGGCTAGGCCGCCTCGGGCGCGAGCGCGCGCTCGAACATCTCGATCGCGTGCTTGGTCGGAGAGATCGTCTGCATGCCCTGCTCCCCGTACCAGTCGGCTCGCGCGGGGTCCATCACGCGCACGATCGTCTTCGCGACGCCAAAGCGCTTCTGGGCGATCTGCGCGATCACGAGGTTCGTGTTGTCGCCGGCGGTCGAGGCGATGAACACGTCTGCGCGCTCGATCCCGGCCTGGATCAGCGCGTCGGTCTCGAGCGCGGTCCCGACGGTGAACTGGCCGTCTGCTTCCTCCCAGGTCTTGCTCTGACCGGCGTCCAGGCGCTCGTGGGAGAGCGGGTCGGCGTCGAGCACCGACACTTCGTGGCCGCCGGCGAGCGCCGACTTGGCGAGCGCCGAGCCGACCCGTCCGGCGCCGACGATCAGGATGAACATGGCATCAGTGCGCAGGGCATAGCGGCAGACTAGACGATGGGGGCGCCGTCCGGCTGCGCCCGTTGCGCCTGCTCCAGCGGCGAGTCGCGGGCGGTCGGAGCGGTCACGATCACGCGACATGTGGCCTTGCGCACGACGTACTTGGTGATGTCTCCGACATAACCCTCGAGGGGTCCGCCGCGTCCTCCCAGGCGCGCGCCGCCGCGGATCAGGGATGGCTCCTCGGCGCCCAGCACGATCGCCTCGACCCCACGGCGCCGGGCCTCGTCGACGATCGCATAGCCGGCGCGGCGCGTGCGCACGGTCGCGGTGGCCACGTGCACGCCGGTGTACTCCTCCCCCACCGCCTTGGCCCGCGCGAGCACCTGGCGGGCGTGTTTGATCTGCGCGTCGGGCAGGCTCGCGTCCAGCGGCAGCGACATCGGGATCACGAACACCCACAGCGCCTCGATCGTCGCGGTGTCGATCGCCGCCTCGTCCGTCGGCTTGCCGGACACGAGCAGCGCGGCAGTCTGCACGATGTCGTCATCGAGCTCGGTGCCGAGCAGCGGGACGAGCACGGAGCCGTACTCGCGCTCCGGCACGGGTTCGGCGCGCAGGACCTGGGGCGAGACGGTGACGCGCCGCAGCAGCGATGTTTCATCGGCGCGCCTGTAGATCACGTAGAGAGCCAGGCCCACCGCCATCCAGCCGATGCCGACATAGCGCGCGGACTCGTGCAGGACCATCACCGCGACCCAGCCGGCGGCCGAGACGAGCGCGCCGAAGGCGGCCGGGAGCGGCAGGCTGCCGCCGCGCACGCGCACCGACAGCGGCACCCGGTAGGGCCGGTCGCGGTCGGGCTCGCTGTAGCGCAGGCGGCAAATCGACAGGTGCGCGATCGTGAACGCGATCGTCGCGCCGAACGCGTAGGTGCCGATCAGGAAGTCGAGGTCCTCCGGCACGACGAGCCCCGCGGCGATCACCCCGGCGATGATGATCAGCACGTAGGGCGTCGAGCGCAGCGGATGCAGGCGCCCCAGCCCGCTCGGTATCTGGCGGTTGGTGGACAGCGAGTAGGCGAGGCGCGAGAGCCCGAGCATCGCGGAGTTCGCGGCCGCGACGAGCGTCACCGTCGCGAGCCCCGCGACGAGATAGCGGAGTACCTGCTCGAGCCAATGCGGATGCACGTGCCTGACGACGCCGATCATCGGCGCGTTCAGATAGCGCGTCGCCAACTCCGTGTGGCCCCCCTGCACGGGCAGCGCCGTGACCGCGACGAGCGCGATGCCCACGTAGACGAACACCACCGTCGCCGTTCCGCTGGCGATCATCTGCTTGAGCCCGCGGCGGCTGATCCGCACCTCCCCCGCGAGCCCCGAGGCTGACTCGAGGCTCGTGAAGGCGATCACCGCGACGGTCAACGCGAAGATCAAATCCGACCACTTCGGCGCGCTGCCGAGATGGATCGGGTTGAGCAGCGTGTGCGGGTTGAAGAACAGGACCAGGCCCAGCACGACGATGAAGCCCTGCAGCGCAAGGTCGCCGGCGACGAGGATGCCGACGCGACGCGCGCGGCGACCGCCGAAGCCGCGGATGTTCGAGAACACGACCAGCGCGATGAACGCGAGCGCCAGGCCGAGCGCCTCGTCGTGGTGCCCGAGCGGCGACCAGAAGACGCGCAGGTACTGCGTCGCCGAGAACGCCGTGACGGCGACGAGGATGATGTAGTCGAGCAGGATCGCCCAACCGGCGACGAAGCTGACCAGCTCGTTGAAGGCGTAGCGCGCGAACACCGTCGAGCCGCCCCTGTCCTGGTGCAGGGAGGCGCCCTCGACGTATGTCATCGCGGTCAGCGTGAACAGCAGCGCCGCGATCAGGTAGACGAGCGGCGTCAGCCCGAGCGCGTGCCCGGCGATCACGCCGAGCGAGAAGTAGATCGCGCTCGCCAGCGAGGAGTAGACGATCGTGAACAGGACCGGCGAGCCGATGCTGCGCCGGACGATCACGCGCGAGCGCGAGGCCAGCTCGGAGGGCCCGCCCGCGGGGGCGCCGTCCTGCGCGCTCATGCCCCCCGACCCCGCCGGACCTCAACAAACGTGCGGCCGACCCCGGCGGCGACGAACAGGACGCCGATCAGCAGCCGCGCCGACAGCACGCCGCCGTCGCCGGAGGCCACCTGGACGACCAGCGCCAAGCCGATCGCGATCATCAGCAGCGAAAGCACGAAGGTGCCTGAGCGGTGGGCCTGGCGGCCGTTCATCTGATCCTGAGCTTAGGTCTTGGGACGGCTGCCTGGAGCCGCCGCCGGCGGGCACGGCGCTCGCAGGCACGAGCCGGCTTTGCGACGACGGGCCTCAGGTGATCAGCGGGATGATCAGGATGGCGACGATGTTGGCGACCTTGATCATCGGGTTGATCGCCGGGCCGGCGGTGTCCTTGAAGGGGTCGCCGACGGTGTCCCCCGTGACCGAGGCGGCGTGGGCGTCGGAGCCCTTGCCGCCGAATGAGCCGTCCTCGATCAGCTTCTTGGCGTTGTCCCAGGCGCCGCCGCCCGCGGTCATCAGGACCGCGAAGAAGAAGCCGACGACGATGACGCCGATCAGCAGCCCGCCGAGCGCCTGCTGATCGATCAGACCGACGATCAGCGTCAGCCCGATCGGCAGCAGCGACGGCAGGATCATCTCGCGCTGAGCGGTCTTCGTGACAATGTCCACGCAGGTCGCGTAGTCGGGGTCTTCGGTGCCCTCCATGATCCCGGGGTGCTCGCGGAACTGGCGGCGGACCTCCTCGACGACGGCCCCCCCGGCGCGGCCCACGGCCTCGATCGACAGCGAGGCGAACAGGCAGACCATCAGGCCGCCGAGCAGCAGCCCGATCAGGACCGGCGGTTCGTTGATCCCGAAGGAGATCGCGTGGCCGACCTTGGCCTCGATTTCTTTCTGGAAGCCGGCGAACAGGACGACGGCCGCGAGCACTGCGGAGCCGATCGCGTAGCCCTTGGTGACGGCCTTCGTGGTGTTCCCGACGGCGTCGAGGCGATCTGTCACCTTGCGCACGTCCTCCGGCAGATCGGCCATCTCGGCGATACCGCCGGCGTTGTCGGTGATCGGGCCGAAGGCGTCGAGCGCGACGATCAGGCCGGTCAGCGACAGCAGGCCCATCACGGCCACGCCGATCCCGTAGATGCCGGTCACGCCACCGCCCGCGAGCTTCCACGCGCCGAGGATCCCGAGCACGATCACGATCGCAGGGAGCGCCGTCGCCTGCAGCCCGGAGGAGAAGCCCTGGATGATGTTGGTGGCGTGGCCGGTGATCGAGGCTTTGGCGGTCTTCTTGACCGGCGAGAACCGAGTCGAGGTGTAGTATTCCGTCAGTCCGAACAGGAGCGCGGTGACCGCGATCCCGATCAGCGAGCAGAGATAGAACTTGCCCCACGAGGGCGTGTTGACGGCGTTGCCGACCTGGCTGAACGTGAGGTTGCGCATCAGCCAGTAGGTGATCGGCGCGAACGCTGCAGCAGCGATCAGCCCCGACACGACGAGCCCCTGCAGCAGCGCGCGCTCGACGTTGCCGGACTTCGAACGAACGGCGTAGGTGCCGATGATCGACGCGATGATCGCCGCGCCACCGATCACGAGCGGATACAGCGCCACGCGCGTCGCCTCGTGGAAGGTCAGCACGCCGAGCAGGATCACCGCGACGGCGGTGACGGCGTAGGTCTCGAACAGGTCCGCAGCCATGCCGGCGCAGTCGCCCACGTTGTCGCCGACGTTGTCGGCGATCGTGGCCGGGTTGCGTGGGTCGTCCTCGGGAATGCCGGCCTCGACCTTGCCGACGAGGTCGGCGCCGACGTCGGCCGCCTTCGTGAAGATGCCGCCGCCGAGGCGGGCGAACACCGAGATCAGCGAGCCGCCGAAGCCGAGCCCGATGAGCGCGTCGACCGCCGTCTTGGGACTGTCGTTGAAGAACGAGGTCAGCGCGCCGTAGTAGCCGGCGACGCCGATCAGCGCCAGGCCGACGACGAGCATGCCCGTGATCGCGCCGCCGCGGAAGGCGACGCGGAGCGCCGGCGTGACGCCGGCGCGGGCGGCCTCGGCGACGCGCGAGTTCGAGCGCACGGACACGTTCATGCCGATGTAGCCGGTCGATCCGGACAGCAGACCGCCGATCAGAAAGCCGCCGGCGACGGCGATGTTCTGGATGAAGATCAGGGCGACGAAGAGGACCACGCCGACAACTGCGATCGTCGCGTACTGGCGGTTCAGGTAGGCACGGGCGCCCTGCTGAACGGCGAGCGAGATGCTCTGCATCCGCTCGTTGCCCGCCGGAAGCGCGAGCAGGGCCCGCGTTGTGAAAAGGCCGTAGGCGACGGCACAGGCGGCGCAAACGAGGGCGACGACGACCCCATGGTTCGTCAGAAAGCTGCTCAACAGAAAATCCTCCGCGGTCTGATTTGCGTGCCGCGCGAGGATCGTCGCGCGCACATTTGACGGCCGGGCCGCTCAAGCAGAGCGCGCTACCCGGTGCAAACGCGGGCCGAGTCTATCGTGCCGGCCGCAAGCGTGCCGGCCAGCGGCGAGCGGCCGTTCGCCGGATTCACCTGCCGGGAACCCACAGCCTGCCGCTGGACTCGGCCGGACCTGGGCGCGGCTCGCCGCCGCCGCCCTGTCCGGCGTCGCCCTCGCGCGCGGCGCTCGGCGGCTCCGCGCCGGGGTCGGGCGTGCGCTGCTCGCCCGCCGCCCGGGGCGCAGCGCCGGGCTCGCCGGCGCCCGGCTGCATCTCGCGCGCGTAGGCCATCTGCAGCCGCGAGAGGGCGTCGCGCAGCGGCCCGAGCTCCTGCGGGATTCGCCGGCCGAGGATCTCGAGCAGGGCGCGTGCGCCGTCGATCGCGTCGCGTACCTGCTCGAGGTCGCGCCCCGCCGCGCTCGCACCGGCGGGCTCGCCCTCGCCGGCGAGCCCGAGCCGGCGGGCGCCGATGTTGAGCAGCGACACCGCCGCCTGCGCCATCATGTCGGTCGCCGTGATGCGGCCCAGTTCGGCCTCGTAGGCCGCCCGCAGCTCCTCCTCGCTCGGCTCCCCGGCGCCGCCGCCGGCACCCGGCCCTCCGCTCGCATCCGCGCTCATACCGTCACCTCCTCCGAGTAGGTCTGCCTGGTCTCCTGCACGGACGCCGCGAAGACCTCCTCGCGCGGGGCGCCCGCTTCGATCATCCGGCGCTGACGCTGGGCGCCGTTGCGCTCGGGGAAGTTGAGCTCGATGTTGAGCTCGCCACGCACCGGCGCAGTCCACTCGCCGAGGCGCTCGATCGCGGCGCGCGCCGGATACTCGGCGGCGGCCTCGATGTCGATCAGGCGCCCGTCGAGGCCGTGGCGGATCGCGCGCCACATGTTCTCCTCGATCAGCCGCGGTGCGGGGTGCTCGAAGGGAACGCCCTCGTCGACGTCGCGCAGCGCCTGCGCGATGCAGGCGACCATCAGCCCGGCGAGCGCGTCTGACTCCTGCGCGGTCGCCTGCACGTCACAGATCCTCACCTCGACGGTACCGAAGCTGAAGTGTGGCCTGACCGACCACCACACCTGCGTGAACTCGACGATCGAGTTCGTGCGCGCCAGGAACTCGATGTATTCGCGGTAGGCGCGCCAGCCGCCGAAGGCGTCCGGGACGCCGCAGCGGGGGAAGCTCTTGGTGAAGCTTTGCGTGCGAGCCGAATGCAGCCCGCTGTCGCGCCCGTCGAGGAACGGTGAGTTGGCGGAGATCGCAAGCAGCAGCGGCAGCACGGGGCGCAGCCTGTCACAGGCCCGCACCGCGCGGTCGACGTCGCGCACGCCGACGTGGACGTGCAGGCTGAAGGTGTTGTTGCGCCAGGCCACGTATTTCAGCTCGTCCTCGACGCGGCGATAGTGCTCCGTGTCGATGATCGGCTGCCGGCGATAGTCGGCCCACGGATGCGTGCCGGTGGCGCCGAGCGCCGCGTCGTGCGCACACGCGAGCGCGAACAGGCGCGCGCGGCGCTCGCGCTGGCGCGCGAGGGCGTGCTCGAGATCGTCGCCGATGCCCGAGATGATCTCGATCTCCGAGGAGATCAGCTCGCCCGCGACGCTGTCGCGGAGCACCGGGTCGCTGCGCGAGAGCTCACGCAGCTCCTCGAAGCGGGGCATCAGCTCGAGCGTCTCCGGCGCGAGGATCGAGAACTCCTCCTCGACGCCGACCGTCATCTCCCTCGCCGCCGCGAAGGTCGCTTCCGCTCGGTCTAGATCCGGTGGCTTCATCTGATTCTCGAGCGCGGTCGGGGAACAGCCCTCTCAAGTGTGACGCGAATGCGACGCTCGCCCTCAGGTCAGGTAGAAGTACAGCGCGTAGAGCAGATCGACGGCCGGGCTCGAGGTGTGCACGGTGACCTCCGGCGGGACATCGAGCAGCGACTCCGAGTAGTTGAAGATGATCTTCACGCCCGCGTCCACCAGCTCGTCAGCGAGTCCCTGGGCGGCGCTGTTGGGGACCGCCAGCACGCCCACGACGATGTCCTCGTCCTCGACCACCTGACGCAGCTCGTCGATGTGGCGCACCGCCTGATTGCCGACCTGGGTGGCGACCTTGGCGTCATCGGAGTCGAAGATCGCCACGACGCGAAAGCCGTGGTCGGCGAAGATTTCCGACGACGCGATCGCCTTGCCGAGGTGTCCCGCGCCGATCAGCGCGATGTTGTGCTGCCCGGCGGTGCGCAGGATCTTGCGGATCTGCGAGACGAGTGCCTCGACGTTGTAGCCCACGCCGCGCTTGCCGAACTTGCCGAAACCGGACAGATCGCGGCGGATCTGCGTGGAGTTGACGTGCGTGTAGTCGGACAGCTCCTGCGAGGAGATCGTCTCCTTGCCCATCTTCTTGGCCTGTGTCAGCACCTGCAGGTAACGCGACAGGCGTGCGGCGACGCCGAGCGAGAGGCGTTCGCTGGAGCCGGCGGGGCCATCCCGGTCGGCCTCGAGGGCACCGCTCGCAGGTTGTCCGTAACTCATCGCCGTGACTCTAGACGCTCGCGCACGAGGGCCTCCTGCACGAAGTATTCACACAGCTCCTCGCCGTCCAGCGCGATCACGGGGATCCGCTCGAAATAGCTGCGCTGCATGTCGGCGTCTGCGTCGATGTCGAGCTCGCGCAGGTCGAAGACGAACTCGCCCTGCAACCGGCGCAGGGTTGCGAGCGCCTCCTCGCAGAGGTGACAGTCGGGCCTGGAGTAGACGGTCACGACGGTCATCGCGGGCGTTCACCGGTCGCGTATGCGTCGATGCCCAGATAGGCCGGGTAGGCGAGCCGCTTTCCGAAGCGTGCGGCGCTCGCGATCATCGCGGCGTTGTCGGTGCAGAGCGAGCGCGCCGGCACGTGCACGCTGGCGTCCAGCGCGTGCAGGCGGCGGCGCAGCTCACCGTTGGCGGCGACGCCACCGCCGACCGCGAGGCGCTCGAGCCCGGTGCGCTCCAGTGCGCGCTCGGTTCGCGCCAGCAGGCTGTCGACGATCGCCGCCTGGTAGGACGCGGCGAGATCGGCGGCGCGTTCGGCGGTGCCCTGCTCGCCGAGCTCGCGGACCGCATACAGCAGCGCCGTCTTCAGGCCGGCGAAGGAGAAGTCGAGCCCGTCCGCGAAGGCGCGCCGGCCGGGGCCGCGGCCGCCGCGCGAGCGCTCGGCTGCCGACCCGGGGAAGGCGAACGCGTGCGGGTCCCCCGTAGTGGCCAGGCGCTCGAGGGCGGCCCCGCCGGGATAGCCGAGCCCGAGCATCCGTGCCCCCTTGTCGAAGGCCTCACCGGCAGCGTCGTCGAGCGTGCGCCCGAGGACCTCGAAGCCGTCGTGTGCGGTGATGTGCGCGAGCAGGGTGTGCCCGCCGCTGGCGATCAGGCACAGGAACGGCGGCTCGAAGGCCTCCGTCTGCTGCTCGGCGGAGGGGTCGAGCAGGAAGTTCGCGGCGACGTGTCCCTGCAGGTGATCGACCGCGGCGAACGGAAGCTCCCTGGCGGCGGCCAGGGCCTTCGCGGTCGACAGTCCGACGAGCAGCGCCCCGATCAGCCCAGGGCCCTGCGTCGCGGCGACGAGCTGGAGATCCTCGAGTGTCGCCCCCGCCTGTGTGAGCGCACTCTCGACGACGAGGTTGACGAGCTCCAGGTGCTGGCGCGAGGCGATCTCCGGGACGACGCCGCCGAAGCGCCCGTGTGCCTCCTGAGAAGAGATCACGTTCGAGCGGATGCGTCCGTCCGCGTCGATGATGGCCGCACAGGTGTCGTCGCAGCTCGTCTCGAGCGCGAGGATCGTCATTCGCCGCCGGCCGCGGTGTTCATGCCGGGCGGGGGTTCGGGACGTCGTCGAGCGAGCCCGTGAGCGTCGCCGGCGTGCGCCACATCACGAGGGCGTCCTCGCCGTTGTCCTGGTAGTAGCGCCGGCGCATACCGGCCGCGCGAAAGCCCTCGCGTTCGTAGAGGTGGATCGCCACCTTGTTGGAGGGACGCACCTCGAGCGTGAAGCGGGCGTCCTCGTCGTCGACCTGGCGGTAGAGCTCGGCGAGCATCGCCGAGGCGAGCCCCTGGCGCTGGTGAGAGAGGTCGACGGCAACGTTCATCACGTGCCAGACCGTGTCATAGCGCGAGCAGATCAGATAGCCCACCAGCCGGCCTTCCGAGACGGCCGCCAGGCAGATGCCGGACTGCTTGGAGAGCTCGAGCACGAACATCGCGAGCGACCACGGCGTCGGGAAGACGCGCCGCTCGATCGCGGTCACCTGTGGCAGGTCCGGGTAGCCGAGGCGGCGGATGTCCACCGGCGGCGGCGGGTCGAGATCCTGCGGCATCGTGGAGCGTCCGCTCACGCGGCCCGTCCCGCGCCGGCGCGCTCGAGCGCGAGCTCCGCATCGGGGCGGCGGCGGTAGTCGGGCAGCAACGCGCTCGCATCGGCCGGCGCCGCGAGGCCCAGCGCGCAAACCGCGGCGGCGCTGACCCTGTGCAGGCCGCTGCCGTCCCCGGGCGCCGCCACGCCGGCCGCCTCGACGTCGCCGCGGTAGCGCACCGCTCCGTCCCCCAGCGCCAGCCAGCGCTCGCCGTCGCCGGACACGCGGGCGAACAGGTCGGCCAGCCGCCCGGGCGCGAGCGCGCACGGCGCGCTCAGCTCGCGCGGAGCCGGACCCGTCGTGCGTGCGTAGGCTGCGGCGAACACCTCGCCGCGACGGGCGTCGATCACAGCGAGCACCGCAGCGACGGGCGCCTCGGCGGCTGCGCCGGTCTGCCTGACGGCGCGGCGGGTCGGCGCGGGCCCGGATCCCGAGAGGGCTCCCGCGGCCAACGCCTGCAGGCTCGACACGCCGGCGAGCTCGACATCCAGCGATTGGGCGAGACCGCGAGCTGTGGCGATGCCCACCCGCAGTCCCGTGAACGTGCCGGGGCCGACGCCGACGGCGACGCGATCGAGCGCGCGCCAGCCGATGCCGGCCTGCTCGAGCAGGCCGCGGGCCATCTCGAGCAGCCGCGTGGCGTGAGCGGGGTGCGCGCCCGGCGGCGGATCGTCACGTCGTTCGAGCGTGCTCCCGTCAGCCAGGCGCAGGCCCGCGGCGGTCGCGGCTGTCGCGGTGTCGAACCCGAGCACGATCATCCTGGCGCCCCAGTCTGCTCCGACGGACCGAGCTCTGCCACGAGCACCTCGCGGCGGTCGCCGCCGCGGTGGCTCAGGGTGACGCCGATGCGCGCGCCGGCGAGCTCGGCAGCGCCCGCCTCGGGCCACTCCACGAAGGCGATCCGTCCCGCTCCGATGTAGTCCTCCAGCAAGGCCTCGTCCTCTCCCTCCAGCCCCGCCAGCCGGTACAGGTCGAGGTGCGCGACGGTCAACCCCGCGCCGGCGCGATAGCGGTGGCCGATGCTGAACGTCGGGCTCGTCACGGGGTCCTGCACGCCCAGCGCACGGGCGGCGCCGCGCACGAGCGTCGTCTTGCCCGAGCCGAGCTCACCGCGCACGAGCACCACGTCGCCCTCGCCGAGCTCGTCGGCGAGTCGCGCGCCGAGCGCTTCCGTCTCGCGGGGACCGGTCGTTTCGAGGCTGCGCGGGGCCACCCGGAGACTCTAAAGCCTGCAACCCCGCTCCCCGGTGCTCGCGAGGCGGCTCGAGCGGCGGTTAAATAGACCGACCCGCGGGAGAATGGGGCGCGGGCCGGTCGTTACTCCTGGAGGGATGGAGACAGAATCTTCATCGACAGGTGCGCCCGACGACTTTAGAGTCTGTCGAAAATCTTTCGACACCCCCCGAAAAACCCCTCCTTTGCAGGCAAAATGGCTCTGGACAGCGGCTAGAACAAACGTCCAGCCGGGGCTAGAAGAGACCGAGCTGGTCAGCCGTCGGCGGATCGTGGTCGGCCGTCGGCGGATCGCCGTGCGCCGTGGGATCGACGCCTGCCGGCGGGTCCGGCTCCGGTTGCTCCTGGATCGGCGCGGGCTGCTCGGGCGCACCGCTCGCCAGCAGCTCGGGTATGCGGGCGAAGTCCTCGCGGAGCGTCTCGAGCATCCGCGGCGTGTAGAGGGCCGCGGCCGGGTGGTAGATCGGATACAGACGCACGGCGCGGGCGCCGAGCACGAGCACCTCGGGCTGGCCGTGCAGGCGCGTGATCCCGGTCGGATCGCCGCGCAGCAGCTTGGTCGAGAAGTTTCCCAGCGTGCAGATGACGCTCGGCTCGATCAGCGCCACCTGGCGATGGAGGTACTCCTGGCAGTTCTCGATCTCGACCGGCAGCGGGTCGCGGTTGCCGGGGGGACGGCACTTCAGGGTGTTCGCAATGAACACGTCCGTGCGCTGCAGCCCGATCTCCTCGAGCAGCTTCTCGAGCAGTTTGCCGGCGCGCCCGACGAATGGAACCCCCTGCTCGTCCTCGCTCGCACCCGGCGCCTCGCCGACGAACATCAGGTCCGCGTTCGCGTTGCCGGCGCCGAAGACGACGGTCCTGCGGGTGGCCGCCAGCTCGGGGCAGCGCACGCAGGAGCGCGCCTGCGCGAGCACCTGCTTGAGCGCCTCGCGGCGCTCGACGGCCGACTGCTCGCTGTCCCCGACCGGCATCGCCGCATCGTAGTTGCTCGCCGTCAGCGCCCGCTCGACTGTGCGGGCGTGGCGACGCGAGGCACCGGGTCGACCGGACGGGCCGCCTTGAGCGATGATCTGCCGATGTCCGCCGCCGCAGATCTCCCGGTGCTGGCGCCCTTTGCCGGGGTCGTCGTCGCGCTCCCGCGCGTGCCCGCGGACGCCGTCGGCGCGGGCAGCGCGCTGGTCGTGCTGGAGGCGATGAAGATGGAGCACGAGGTCCTCGCGGAGACCGACGGGATCGTGGGCGAGCTCGCGGTGGCCCTCGGCGACGCTGTCGAGGAGGGCCAGCTGCTGCTGACGCTGGCGCCCGGCGCAGGCGCCGACGCGGCCGGGACGGCCGAGCCGTCCGCCGCCCGGCGGCCCGGCGAGCGCGAGGATCTGCGGCTCGTGCGCGAACGTCACGAGGTGGGGCTCGATCCGGCGCGCGGCGAGGCGGTGGCGCGCCGCCACGAGCGGGGTCGCCGCACGGCACGCGAGAACATCGCGGAACTGCTCGACGAGGACAGCTTCGTCGAGTACGGGCCGCTGCTGTTCGCCGCCCAGGAGCAGCGCCGCTCGCGCGAGGAGCTGATCGCGCGCACGCCCGCCGACGGCCTCGTCGCCGGCCTCGGGCAGGTTGGGGGCCGCGCCTGCGTGGCGCTGTCCTACGACTACACGGTGCTCGCGGGCACCCAGGGCATGCGCAACCACCTCAAGAAGGACCGCCTGTTCGAGATCGCCGAGCGCCGCCGGCTGCCGGTCGTGCTGTTCGCTGAGGGCGGCGGCGGCCGTCCCGGGGACGTCGACGTGCCGATCGTCGCGGGCCTCGACTGCCGTGCCTTCGCGCTGTTCGCCTCGCTCAGCGGCCTCGTCCCGCTCGTCGGCATCGCCGCCGGCTACTGCTTCGCGGGCAACGCCGCGCTGCTCGGCTGCTGCGACGTGGTGATCGCAACGGAGGACTCGAGCATCGGCATGGGCGGCCCGGCGATGATCGAGGGCGGCGGCCTCGGCGTCCACGACCCGTCCGAGGTCGGGCCGATCGAGGTGCAGCACGCGAACGGCGTCGTCGACCTGCGCGCCGCCGACGAACGCGAGGCTGTGGCGCTGGCCAAGCGCTACCTGTCCTACTTCGGGGGCGCGAGCGCACCCGGCGAGGTCGCCGACCAGATCCTGCTGCGCGAGCTGATCCCCGAGCAGCGCAAGCGGATCTACGACGTCCGCACGATCGTGCGGACGCTGTTCGACGCGGGCTCGGTGCTCGAGCTGCGCGACGGCTTCGGCGTGGGGATGCTGACGGCGCTCGCCCGGCTCGACGGACGCCCACTCGGGATCGTCGCCAACGACCCGACCCACCTCGGCGGCGCAATCGACGCCGACAGCGCGGACAAGGCGGCGCGCTTCCTGCAGCTGTGCGATGCGTTCGCGCTGCCCGTGCTGTTCCTCTGCGACACGCCCGGCTTCATGGTCGGGCCGGCGGCCGAGCGCACGGCGACCGTGCGGCACTTCGCGCGCCTGTTCCTGACGGGCGCGAACCTGTCCGTGCCGACCGGGACGATCGTGTTGCGCAAGGGCTACGGGCTCGGCGCCCAGGCGATGGCCGGCGGGGGCTTCAAGGCGCCGCTGTTCACGGTCGCGTGGCCCACGTCGGAGTTCGGGGCGATGGGCCTCGAGGGCTCCGTGCGGCTCGGGATGCGTCGCGAGCTCGACGCGATTGCGGACCCGGAGGAGCGCGAGCGAGCCTTCCAGGCGATGGTCGCCGCCGCGTACGAGCGTGGCCGCGGCGTCAACATGGCGGCCTACGGCGAGATCGACGACGTGATCGATCCGGCCGACTCCAGGCGCTGGATCGCAACGCTGCTCGACGAGCACAGCGGGCAGTGGTGGCGCAGCGAGGGCAAGCGCCGGCCCTACGTCGACGCCTGGTAGCCCCGCCGGCGGCCGCTGCGGTCGATCTGAGCGCACCGCTAGGCTCGCGCTGGACGGTCAACGACGATTCCCGGAGGGGACAGTGACGCTCGCCCTGATTTTCTGGAGCCAGCCCCAGGTGGTCACGGACAGCTGGGTGGAACTCGCGAGCACGATCACGCTGATCGCGTTCGTGCTCGGCATCTACCGGCACTTCGAATGCCACCGCAGCGGCTGCCACCGGCTCGGGCGCTTTCAGCACGGCCACTTCAAACTCTGTCGCGTCCACCACCCCGAGATCCCGAGCAGCGGGCGAATCACGCAGGAGCACATCGAAGCCTCCACGACGGCGGGAACGCCGGGCACGGCGCCTCCCGCCACCTGAGGGAGGCTGCGCCGCCCTTCCCAGATGCCGCATCTATGGCTAACATCCCCGCTGGACCGTCACCGTGCTTTCGGGATGGATCCGACGTAGACCCGTAGAAAAGCCTGAGATCGCGCCGGTATCCGAAGGGAACTGGACCGAATGAGTCAGACACACACGACCCGAGGCTGCGCATGAGGACGGTGCGCACCGTCGAGGGGCTGCGCTCGGTGCTCGCACCGTCGCGCCGGCAGGAGCGTGCGATCGGCCTCGTGCCGACGATGGGCGCGCTGCACGAGGGGCACTGCTCGCTGATCCGCCACGCGCGGCGCCAGTGCGACGTGGTCGTCGTCTCGATGTTCGTCAACCCCGCCCAGTTCAACGAGCGCGCGGACCTCGAGCGCTACCCGCGCGACCCCGAGCGCGATGCACAGCTCGCGCGCGCAGCCGGTGCCGACGTGCTGTTCGCCCCCGCCGAGGAGGAGGTCTACCCGCGCGGCTTCGCAACCGCCGTGGAGGTGTTGGGCGTCACCGCGCGTCTCGAGGGCGCAGCGCGGGGGAGCGAGCACTTCCGCGGCGTCGCGACCGTCGTCACGAAGCTCCTGTGCATGGCGCTACCGGACGTCGCGTTCTTCGGCCAGAAGGACGCGCAGCAGCTCGTCGTGATCCGACGTCTCGTCGCCGACCTCAACCTTCCCGTGCGCATCGAGGCGCTGCCGACGGTGCGTGAGCCGGACGGCCTGGCGATGTCGAGCCGGAACGCACTGCTCGACGCCGACGAGCGAGTCCGCGCCGCCGCGCTGCCGCAAGCGCTGCGTGCGGCCGGCGAGCTGGCCGCGAGCGGTGAGCGCTCGGCCAAGGCGCTGCTCGACGCCGCCCGCGTGGCGATGGAGGCCTACGGAGTCACGCCCGAGTACCTCGCACTCGTCGACCCCGTCACGTTCGAGCCGATCGAGCGACTCGACAGCGACGGGCTGATCGCGCTCGCCGCGCGTGTCGGCGAGGTGCGCCTGATCGACAACGCGCTCCTACACCGCGAATCGGCGCGCGAGCCGCAGCTTCTCGCCGACGACCTCGGGCCCGACGACCTCGACCACCCCCACGATGGAAAGGCGCTCAGTACATGCAGCGTGTGATGCTCAAGTCGAAGATCCACCGAGCCACCGTCACCGACAGCGATCTGCACTACGTCGGCTCGATCACGATCGACACCGACCTGCTCGAGGCGGCCGACATCCGCGAGCACGAGCAGGTCCACGTCGTCGACGTCGACAACGGCGCACGCTTCGAGACGTACACGATCGCCGGCGAGCGCGGCTCCGGCGCGATCTGCGTCAACGGCGCCGCCGCGCGCCTGGTCCACCGCGGCGACACGATCATCATCATCTCCTACGGGCAGTACGACGAGGCCGAGATGGAGCGCTACGAGCCCCGCGTGGTGCACGTAGAGGCCAACACCAACCGCATCATCACGATCGACGACGCGGTGGCGACCCTGCTCTCCTGAGCGGGCGTCAACCGCAGTCAGAGAGGAAGTCCCCATGTCCAGCCGCCCCAGCATCCGGACCCCAGCCGACCCCGGTGCGCTGCCGATGACGCTGCCGCTGCTGGTCGAGAAGAAGCGCCTCGCCGACCCGATCGTGATGGTCACGGCCTACGACTACCCGAGCGCGCGCGCGGCCCAGGCCGCCGGTGTCGATCTCGTGCTCGTCGGGGACTCGGCCGCCACGACCGTGCTCGGCCACAACGCCACGACGCCCGTCGGGCTCGACGAGATGCTCGTGCTCGCGCGCGCCGTGCGCCGCGGACTGACCACGCCGCTGCTGATCGGCGATTTGCCGTTCGGCTCCTACGAGGTCTCCGACGAGCAGGCGATCACGACGGCCATGCGGATGGTCAAGGAGGCGGGCTGTGAGGCCGTCAAGCTCGAGGGCGGCGGCGAGGCCTCCGTGCGCCGCGCCCGCGCGATCATCGGCGCGGGCATTCCCGTGATGGGACACGTCGGGCTGACCCCGCAGACCGCGACGGCGCTCGGCGGCTGGAAGGCGCAGGGCCGCTCGGCGGCGACCGCCGCGAAGATCGCCGCTGAGGCGCTCGCACTACAGGACGCCGGCTGCTTCGCGCTGGTCTTCGAGGCGATCCCGAGCGCCGTCACCGAACAGCTGATGACGCTGCTGGAGATCCCCGTGATCGGCATCGGCGCAGGGCCGGCCACCGACGGCCAGGTGCTCGTCTTCCACGATCTGCTCGGCATTCGCGACGGCCTCGGGGCCCGCTTCGTCAAGCGCTACGCCAACCTTCAGCAGGACATGAACGATGGCGTCAGCGCCTACGCCGAGGACGTCCGCGCGAGGCGCTATCCCGGCCCTGAGCACACCTACTCGATCGACCCGGCCGAGCTGGCCGAGCTGCGCGAGCGCCTCGCCGCGCGCTGATCGCGGTCGGTGCCGACGCGCCGACTCGGCGCGCCGGCCCGAAGACGGCGCGTGGCGGCGCTCGTCTAGGCGTCCGAGAGCGGCTCGCCGAAGCGCTCGGCGAAGGCGAACTCCTCGACGGGGCGGCGCGAGAGCTTCGCCGGCCACTCTTCGGCGCGCCGGCCGACGCCGATGTGCGCCGCGAGCGCGATGCCCTGCGGGATCTCGAGCAGCTCGCGCACCTCTGCCTCGGCGGGGACGAGCAGCGTCGTCATCGCCGTGCCCAGGCCCTCGGCGCGCAGCGCCAGCAGCAGGTTCTGCACGAACGGGTAGATCGACGCCCCTCCGACGATGCTCTGGCGCGGCAGCTCCGCGTCGGTGACCGCGAGGTCCTCCAGGCGCACACCCACGAGCAGGTGGAGGGGCACCTCGTGCAGACGCTCGGCGTACTCGTCGGCCAGGCGCACGCTGCGCGCGCGCCGCGAGCCCGCCTGCTCGGGATCCTCCAGCAGGCGGGCGGCTCCCGTCTGCTCCATGTAGGCGCGCCAGCGCGGCAGGTAGAGATCGCGCAGCGCGCGGCGGCGAGCGGGCTCCTCGACCACGACGACGCGCCAGCCCTGCCGGTTGCCGCCGCTCGGGGCGAAGCGCGCGCTGTCGAGGGCCCGTAGGAGCAGCTCGCGCGGGACCGGATCCGGCTGAAAGCGCCGGGTCGTCGGGGCGCAGCGCATCGCCTCGAGCAGGTCCATCGGCGTGACGCTACCCGTTCGCCGGCGGCCGCGGTGCCCCGTCGCGCCCGTCGGGGTACTCGATCCGCCGCAGCACGCGCGCCGGCGCGCCCGCGGCGATCGAGAACGCCTCCACGTCGGCAGTCACGACACTGTTTGCGCCGATCACGCACCGTTCGCCGATCGTCACCCCGCTGGTCACGACGACGTTGGCTCCGAGCCAGCAGTTCTCGCCGATACGCGTCGGCCCCTTGCTCTGGAACCCCTGCCAGGTGATCGGCCGGGAGGGGTCGTCGAAGCGGTGGGCGGCGTCAGAGACGAAGCAGCCGTTGGCGAGCATGCAGTGATCACCGATCTCCACCAGCTCGTGCGCCGCCACCATCACGCCTTTGTTCAGGAACGTGCCGGCGCCGATGCGGACGCGCGCGGGAGCGGGAGCGGTGATCCACACGCCGGGCTCGAGCAGCGCGTTCGCGCCGATCTCGAGGCGGCCCTCGCGCAGCGCCTCGAGCACGTTGCCCTCCAGCGGCCAGCGTGCGAATGCCTCCCGCCGCGCGAGCTGCCAGTGAATCTGCGCCCTGTTCCAGGGCAGCGAGTTGCGCTCATACCAGCGCCACTTCTGCGCCCACAGCCTGGCGCGACGGGCCGTGCCGGCCATCGCTAGGCGGCAGCCGCGAGGCGTCCGGCGCGCTTGCGCGTCCCCTTGCCTCGAGCGCCGGCGGCGGACGTGGGCGCCAACAGCGCGGTGAGGAACTGGCCGGTGTGCGAGGAGGGCTCGGCGGCCACCTCCTCGGGCGTCCCGCTGGCAATCGCCAGGCCCCCCTCCTCCCCGCCCTCCGGGCCCATGTCGATGATTCTGTCGGCGGACTTGATGATGTCGAGATTGTGCTCGATCACGACGATGCTGTTGCCGGCGTCGACGAGGCGCTGGAGGACCTCGAGCAGGCGCTGCACGTCGGCGAAATGCAGCCCGGTGGTCGGCTCGTCGAGGATGTAGAGGGTCCTGCCGGTGGCGATCTTCGAGAGCTCGGTGGCGAGCTTCACGCGCTGCGCCTCGCCGCCCGACAGCGTCGTCGCGGGCTGCCCGAGGCGGACGTAGCCGAGGCCCACCGCGTCGAGTGTCTCCAGGCGCCGGCGGATCTTCGGGATGTGCTCGAAGAACCCGAGGGCCTCCTCGACGGGCATGTCGAGCACGTCCGCAATGCTCCTGCCCTTGAAGCGGATTTCGAGCGTCTCGCGGTTGTAGCGCTTGCCGTGGCACTGTTCGCAGGGCACATACACGTCGGGGAGGAAGTGCATCTCGATCTTGATCTGGCCGTCCCCCCGGCAGACCTCGCAGCGCCCGCCCTTGACGTTGAAGCTGAAGCGTCCCGGCTTGTAGCCGCGCGCGCGCGCCTCCTGGGTCTTCGCGAAGAGGTCGCGGATGACGTCGAACAGCCCGGTGTAGGTGGCTGGGTTCGAGCGCGGCGTGCGCCCGATCGGCGACTGGTCGACGGCGATGATCTTGTCGAGCTGGTCGAGCCCGTGGATCGCACGGTGCGCACCGGGGCGCTTGCGCGCGCGGTGCAGGCGGTTGGCGACGGCCTTGAAGAGCACGTCGTTGACGAGCGTGGACTTGCCCGACCCCGAGACCCCGGTCACGCACGTGAGCACGCCCAGCGGGACGTGCACATCGATGTCGCGCAGGTTGTGCTGGGCGGCCCCGAGGATCTCCACGTAGCCGCTCGGGGTGCGCCGTCGCGCCGGCGGCTCGATCGTGCGCGCGCCGGAGAGGAACTGCCCGGTGAGCGATGCCTTGACGCGCTGGACCTGCGCAGCCGTCCCCTGCGCGACGATCCAGCCGCCGTGCTCGCCGGCGCCCGGGCCGAGGTCGACGAGGTGGTCGGCGGCGCGCATCGTCTGCTCGTCGTGCTCCACGACGATCACCGTGTTGCCGAGGTCGCGCAGGCGCTCGAGCGTCCCGATCAGCTTGGAGTTGTCGCGCTGGTGCAGCCCGATCGAGGGCTCGTCGAGGATGTACAGCACGCCGACGAGCGAGGAGCCGATCTGCGTGGCCAGGCGGATTCGCTGGGCCTCGCCGCCGGACAGCGTCGCCGCCGCGCGCTCCATCGAGAGGTAGCCGATGCCGACGTTCTCGAGGAAGCGCAGCCGCTCTGAGATCTCACGCAGGATCAAGCGGGCGACGTGGCGATCGGTCTCCGACAGCTCGACCTCGTCGAGCCACTCCAGCGCTCGCCGCGCCGACAGCCCACAGAAATCCTCGATCCGCGTCCCGCCGACGAGCACGGCGCGCGACTCCGGCCGCAGGCGCGCGCCGCCGCACGCGGGGCACGGACGCAGCGACATGAACTCCTCGATCTTCTCGCGCGTCCAGTCGGAGTCGGTCTCGCGGTAGCGGCGCTGGAGGTTGGCGACGATGCCCTCGAAGCGCGTTGCGTAGGAACGCTGGCGTCCGTAGCGGTTGCGGTAGGTGACCTGCACGGGCTCGCCGTTGGTGCCGTGGAGAAACACGTCGCGCTGGTCCTCGGAGAGGCTCTCCCAGGGCTCCTCGAGGTCGATCCCGTAGCGCTCGGCGATCGCCTCCGTCACCTGCGAGTAGTAGTTGGAGGCGCTGTTCGCCCACGGCGCGAGCGCGCCTTCGCCGATCGACAGCGACGGGTCCGGCACGACCAGCTCGGGGTCTATCTCCATCATCGAGCCGAGCCCCGTGCAGCGGTCGCAGGCTCCGTGTGGCGAGTTGAAGGAGAAGATCCGCGGCTCGAGCTCGACCAGCGACGGCCCGTGCTCGGGGCACGCGAAGCGCTCGGAGAACGTGAACACCGTGCCGGGCTCGGGCACGGCCCCGGGGACGATCTGCCCGGACGGCGCACGCGCGCCCTTCGCGCCCGTGGTGTGCGCCTCGACCTGCTCGTCGGCGCCGCGAGCGCCGACGGTCTCGATCTCGATCAGCCCGTCGGCGAGTCCGACGGCCGTCTCGACCGAGTCGGCCAGGCGCTTGCGCACGTCGTGGCGCATGACCAGACGATCGACGACGACCGAGATGTCGTGCTTGTAGCGCTTGTCGAGCACGATCGACTCGTCGAGCATGCGCACGCGATCGTCGATCCGCACGCGCGCGAAGCCGTCGGTCCGCAGCTCTGCCAGCAGCTTGCCGAACTCCCCCTTGCGTCCCCGCACGACGGGCGCGAGCACCATGAAGCGCGTGCCCTCGGCGAGCTCCATCACCTGGTCGATGATCTGCTCGGCCGACTGTCCCACGATCGGGCGTCCGCAGATCGGGCAGTGCGGCTTGCCCACGCGCGCCCACAGCAGGCGCAGGTAGTCGTAGATCTCGGTGACGGTCCCGACCGTCGAGCGCGGGTTGCGCGAGGTCGTCTTCTGGTCGATCGAGATCGCCGGCGAGAGCCCCTCGATCGCGTCCACGTCGGGCTTGTCCATCTGCCCCAGGAACTGGCGCGCGTAGGCCGACAGCGACTCGACGTAGCGGCGCTGGCCCTCGGCGTAGATCGTGTCGAACGCGAGGCTCGACTTGCCCGAGCCGGACAGGCCGGTTATGACGACGAGCGCGTCGCGCGGCAGCTCGAGCGAGATGTCCTTGAGGTTGTGCTCCCGCGCTCCGGAGACGACGATCTTGTTACCGGCCGGCATGTCCGGTCATTCTATGACGGCGAACAGACGTTCGCGTCCGTCCTACCCCTCGATCGCGGCGTAGACCTCGTCCACGAGCTTGAGACGATCGGGCAGCGTGTAGTTCTCCGCCAGGTAGCGCTCGGTGTCCGCGCGCGACTCGCCGTTGAGCGCCATGTTCAACGCGATCAGGCGGGCGCCGTCCACGTCGCCGGTGCCGGGCGGATCCGCTGCTGCGGCCGGGCCGGCGACCGTCGGCCTCGCAGCGGGCGCGGGCGCAGCCGCGGGCGCGGCTGCCGGGGTCGGTGGCGGCGCGGCTGCCGGTGGCGGCGCTGCGGGGGGCGTGGGCGGCGCGGCGGGGGGCGTGGGCGGCGGGGCGGGGGGCGTGGGCGGCGGGGGAGCGGGGACGGTCGGCTGCGGGCGCTCGCCGGCAACCGACCGCGTCACGGTCTCGCCGGAGGCGGCGTCGTAGAGCTCGCCCATGTTGGCCTCCAGCGCGCCGAGGTCGGCGGCGAGCCGCTCGGCGCCCGTGCGCAGGCTGTCCACGAGCGCGCTGGCCTGGGCATCCATCGAGCCGACTCGCTCGCCCAGCGCCGCCGTCGCCGCGGTCACGGCGGCGACCTGGGAGCGGGCCTTCGCAATCGCCTCCTCGCGCGTCGCGCGGGCATCGCGGTCGGCAGCCTCGCGCGCGTCGCGCGCCGCCGCCTCGGCCTGGCTCTCGATCTCCGCGGCCGCAGTCTCGGCCGCGGAGATGATGCTCTGCACCTGGCTCGAGGCGGTCGCGGCGAGCGAGTCGCCCCCGCCTGCGCTGGTCTTGTGCTGCAGCTCGGCGAGCTCGGCGGCGACCGCGCGCAGGTGTGCGTCGACGGCCGCCGGGTCATATCCGCGCCGCGCGATCGGGAAGTCGCGGCGTTCGATGGCCTGGCGGTCGAGCTCCACGGCGGGCATCCTAGGCGATGTCGGCGCTCGGGGTCTCGGCTGGCGGCGTCGCCGGGGCGGGCGCCTCCTCGGCGCGAATCTCCTGCAGATCGCGGCGCAGCTCGCGCAGCTCGTCGCGCAGCTGCGCGGCGTACTCGAAGCGCAGGTCCTCCGCAGCCGCGAGCATCTCCTCCTCGAGCTCCACGGCCATCCGCTCGAGCTCGTGGCGGGGCATCTCCGCGGCGCCGGCGCGCCGGGCGCTGCGCCGCTTGCGCCCGCGCGGCACCTTCGACTCGCCCTGCAGGAACTCGGCGATGTCGGAGATCCCCTTGACGATCGTCGCCGCCGTGATGCCGTGCTCCTCGTTGTAGGCGAGCTGGATCTCGCGGCGCCGGTCGGTCTCCGAGATCGCCGCACGCATCGCGCGGGTCTGCTTGTCGGCGTACATCAGCACGGTGCCCCCAACGTTGCGCGCGGCCCGGCCGATCGTCTGGATCAGCGAGGTCTCGCCGCGCAAGAACCCCTCCTTGTCGGCGTCGAGAATCGCCACCAGCGAGACCTCCGGCAGGTCGAGGCCCTCGCGCAGGAGGTTGACGCCGACGAGCACGTCGTACTCGCCGAGGCGCAGGTCACGAATGATCTGAATGCGTTCGAGCGTGTCGATCTCGGAGTGCAGGTAGCGGGTCTTGAAGCCCATCTCGAGCAGGTACTGCGACAGGTCCTCGCTCATCTTCTTGGTCAGCGTGGTGACGAGCACGCGCTCGTCACGCTCGACGCGCTTGCGCACTTCGTTCATCAGGTCGTCGATCTGGTTCTTCGACTCGCGCACCTCGACGAGCGGATCGACGATCCCGGTCGGGCGCACGATCTGCTCGACGATGTTCGTCGAGTGCGCGCGCTCGTACTCGCCCGGCGTGGCGGAGACGAACATCAGCTGCGGCGTGATCGAGAGGAACTCGGCGAACGTCTGGGGGCGGTTGTCGAGCGCGCTCGGCAGGCGAAAGCCGTAGTCGACGAGCGTCTGCTTGCGCGAGCGGTCACCCTCGTGCATGCCGCCGATCTGCGGGACCGTCTGGTGGGACTCGTCGATGAAGCAGACGAAGTCCTTGGGGAAGTAGTCGATCAGGCAGTACGGGCGGCTGCCCGGCGGACGCGCGTCGAGGATCCGCGAGTAGTTCTCGATGCCCGAGCAGAAGCCCACCTCCCTGAGCATCTCCATGTCGTATTGCGTGCGCTGGCGCAGGCGGTGGGACTCGAGCTGCTTGCCTTCGGACTCGAGCTGCTCGCAGCGCTCGTTCAGCTCGCGCCCGATCTCCGCGACACCGTCCTCGATCGTCCCCTCCTTGACGTTGTAGTGCGTCGCGGGCCAGATCGCGGCATGCTCGAGGTCGTCCGCGAGCAGCTCGCCGGTGAGCGGGTCGAACTGCTGCAGGCGTTCTACCTCCTCGCCGAACATCGTCGCGCGGAAGGCCGTCTCGGCGTACGCCGGGAACACCTCGAGCGTGTCGCCGCGCACGCGGAAGCTGCCGCGTGAGAGCACGCTGTCATTGCGCGTGTACTGGATCGAGACGAGTTTGCGCAGCAGGCCGTCGCGGTCGATCTCCTCGCCGCGCTTGAGGATCTGCATGTTCATCGCGTACGTCTCCGGCGAGCCGAGGCCGTAGATGCAGGAGACGGAGGCGACCACGATCACGTCGCGGCGCGCGAACACGGCCGCGGTCGCGGCGTGGCGCAGGCGGTCCACCTCCTGGTTGATCGCCGAGTCCTTCTCGATGTAGAGGTCGCGGCTGGGGACGTAGGCCTCGGGCTGGTAGTAGTCGTAGTAGGAGACGAAGTACTCGACCGCGTTGTCGGGGAAGAAGGTGCGAAACTCGTTGCACAGCTGGGCGGCGAGCGTCTTGTTGTGGGCGATCACGAGCGTCGGGCGCTGCACGGCCTCGATCACGCCGGCCATCGCCATCGTCTTGCCGGTGCCAGTGGCGCCCAGCAGGGTTTGGAAGCGCTCGCCGCGCTCGACGCCCTCGGCCAGCGACGCGATCGCGCGCGGCTGGTCGGCGGTGGGCGTGAAGACCGAGTCGAGCTTGAAGTCGGGCACGCCTCTACCGTAGCGAGCGGGCCGCCGGCTAGGACAGGCCCAGCTCGTGCGGGTAGGAGACGCGGTAGACGCGCTGCGCAGCGAGCACCCGCTGAACGTATTCGCGGGTCTCCGGGAACGGGATCGCCGCCGTCGTCAGGCGCCGTCCCGCGCTCTCCGCGCGGGCCACCCAGCGGTCGACGTTCGCGAGGCCGCCGTTGTAGGCCGCGACCGCGAGCATCTCGTCACCGTGGTAGTGGTCGAGCAGGTAGCGCAGGTAGTAGCTGCCATAGGCGACGTTGATGCGCGGCGTCGCGAGGTCGCTCGCCGTGAAGCTGCTGCCGCCGGACAGGTGCGCGAGGTAGTAGGCGGTCGCGGGCAGGATCTGCATGAGGCCCTCGGCGCCGGCCTCTGACGGCCGTGGTTCGAATTTGCTCTCCGCGTAGATCACCGCGGCGATCAGCGCGGGGTCGAGGTGCTTGGCGACCGCCTGTTCGCGGATGATCGCGGCGTCGGTCAGCGGCAGCCCCCGATTGCGCGCCGCCTGCTCGCGGCTCGCGACCACCACTACGACCCCGACGAGCAGGAGCGCGACCACGACAGCCCTGCCGAGTCCCCGTTGACTCATCCGCCCAGCTTGTCAAGGATCCCCGACAGCTCGCGCCGGAGCTCGCCCTCGCTGCCGTCGTTGCGAACGACGAAGCTCGCCCGACGCGCCTTCTCCTCCTGCGGAAGCTGCCGGGCGGCGCGCTCGTCCGCGACGGCATGCCCGCGCCCGGCGGCGCGCTCGCGGCGCAGCGGCTCGGCGGCGATCACGGCGATCGTGGCGTCGTAGATCCCCTCCATCCCGGCCTCGAACAGCAACGGCGTCTCGACCACGGCAGCGCGCGGCGGCGGCGTCTGCGCGCGCACGCGCTTGAGCCAGGCGGCCACGCGCTCCCCCACGCGGGGCCACAGCAGGCCCTCCAGCCAGGCGCGCTCCTGCTCGCCGGCGAACGCGCTGCGCGCGAGCGCCGCGCGGTCCACCGTGCCGCCCGGCGCGACCTCCGGGCCGAAGCGCGCGACGACGGCGTCGCGCACCTCGGGGCTGTCGTAGAGCTCGTGGACGACCGCGTCGGTCGACAGCACCGCCGCACCGAGCTCGCCGAGCGCCGCGAGCGCGGTTGACTTGCCGGCGCCCATTCCGCCTGTCAGGCCGACGAAGGGCACCGCCGTTCGCACCGTCAACGCCGCCCGGGCGGGTCAGTCCTGCTGCGCGGGCGCGGCGGCGGAGGCCGGCGCGGGCGCCTCCTCCTCGTGCTGCGCAGCGGGGGCGCCGGCGGCGGTGTCCGCCGCATGTGCGGCGGCATCCTCCTCGACCTCCGCCTGCGCCTCGCCCTCGGCGGGCGCCTCGGCCGTGCTCTCGGGCGCCGGCTCGGTGGTCTCGTCGCTGGCCTGCGGCTCAGCGGCGGGGACCTGGACGGCCTCTGCCGCGCCGGCGTCAGCGGCGGGCTCGAGGGCCTGCGCCGGCTCGGCGTCCGCGGCGGGCTCAACGGGCTCCGCCGGCTCAGCGTCCGCGGCGGGCTCGACCTGCGCCGGCTCGGCGTCTGCGGGTGCCTCTACGAAAGTCTCGGCTGCCGCCTCGGGGGCGTCGTCCTGGGCCTCCTCGCGCTCAGGCTCGCCGGGACGCGAGACGGGCAGGATCTGATCCTCGACGCGCTTGGCCGACAGCGACAGGCGCCGGCGCTCGGAGTCGATCTCGAGGATCTTGACGCGGATCTCATCGCCCGGGTGGACGATCTCGCGCGGGCTCTCGACGTGGTGCGGGGCGAGCTCGGAGATGTGCACGAGGCCCTCGACGCCGTCGAGGATCTCCACGAACGCGCCGAACGTCACGACCTTGGTGACCTTGCCGGCGAGCTCGTCGCCGACGTTGTAGGTGTCGACGATCCGCTGCCACGGGTCCTCCTGCGTCTGCTTCAGGCCGAGGGAGATGCGCTGGCGATCGCGGTCGATGTCGAGCACCTTGACCTTCACCGTGTCGCCGATCGCGAGGATCTCGCTCGGGTGGTTGACGTGCGACCACGACAGCTCGGAGATGTGGATCAGTCCGTCGATGCCGTCGAGGTCGACGAACGCGCCGAAGTCGACGATGTTGGAGATCTGGCCCTCGACGACGAGACCGGGCTGGAGGCGGTCGAGAATCTGCTGGCGTACCTCCTTGCGCTCCTCCTCGAGCACCGCGCGACGCGAGAGGACGACGTTGTTGCGCGAGCGGTTCAGCTCGATGACCTTCGTCTCGATCTTCGTGCCCATGTACTCGTCGAGGTTCGGCACGCGGCGGATGTCCACGAGCGAGGCGGGCAGGAACCCGCGCACGCCGAGATCGATGATCAGACCGCCCTTGACGACCTCGATGACCGTTCCCTCGACCGGCTCACCGGACTCGGCCGCGGTTTCGATGCGGCGCCAGGCCTTCTCGAAGCGGGCGCGCTTCTTCGACATGATCAGGCGGCCGTCCTGATCCTCCTTCGTCATGACGATCGCGTCGACCTCCTCGCCGAGGTGGACCTCCTCGTTCGGATCGACGGCCTTGCGGATCGACAGCTCGTTGGCCGGGATGACGCCCTCGGACTTGTAGCCGATGTCGACGAGGACCTCGTCCTTGTCGATGCGCACGACGTGGCCCGTGACGACCTCACCCTCCTCGATCGGCCTGAAGGTAGCGTCGTAGTTGGGGACGATCTGGCCGTCGACTTCCAGCAGCAGGCCATTCGACCCGTCGACGATGCGAGCCTCGGGGTTCTCCATCACGGTATGCACCGGCCGAAGCGTAGCGCAGCCGTATCATTGCCGGGCAGATGCCTGTTCGAGCGACGAAGCGGGGGGTGCAGCGCACCCGCTTGGAGCGCGATTGCGACGTGCTCGTCTGCGGCGCGAGCTTTGCCGGCCTGGCTGTCGCCCGCGAGCTCGCGGGCGCGGGCGCGCGCGTGCTGATGGTCGACCGCTACGAGGTCGGCGAGCGCCAGACCTCCGCCTGCGGCATCCCGACGCAGTGGCTCGCCGCGCTCGAGCTCACCAGCTCGCTGCGTCAGAGCTTCGACGAGCTCGTCGTGCACACGCCGTTTCGGACCGCGCGCTGGCGGCTGCCGTGGTCGTTCTCGACGTTCGACTACCGCGAGCTGTGCGCCGAGCTGCGCAATCAGGCCGCCGACGGCGAGCTCGAGTTCGAGACGGCGACCGTGACCGGGCGCGCCGGCAACGCGGTGCAGACCGACCGCGGCGAGTTGCGCGCGCCGCTGATCGTCGACGGTCTCGGCTGGCGCAGGGTGCTGTCGAACGCCGCGCCGATCCAGCCTCCCGCTGCCCGTCTCTCGCGTGGCTTGGAGGTCCACCCCCGCGCGCGCGGGGAGCAGATGGAGCTGTGGCTCGATGCCGGCTACATCCGCGCGGGCTACGCCTGGAGCTTTCCCGCCGGCGACGAGCTGCGCGTCGGCGTCGGCTCGTTCTGGCCGTCGCATCACGTCAAGGAGCCGACCGTCAGGCTCGCGGCCGACCTCGGCGTCGCGCCGGCGGGCTACCAGGGCAACTGGATCCCTCACCAGCTGCGCCCCGCCGTCGAGGACGGCGTGTTCTTCGCCGGCGACTCGGCCGGGCACTGCCTCCCGCTGACCGCCGAGGGCATTCGCACGGCGATCTACTTCGGGCTGGCCTGCGGGCGCGAGCTGCGCGCGGTGATCGAGCGGCGCGCCACGCGGGAGCAGGCGCTCGCTCGCTACGCTGCCTTCTCGGACGCGCACGCGCGCAAATTTGCCTGGCTGCTGGGAGTGCAGCGCGCGCTCGGTCAGATCACGCCGAGTCGCGCGACGACCGCTGTGGTGCGCGCGTTCGAGAGTCGGCGCCTGTCGGCGTGGGCGTTCTCGCACTACCTCGCGATAGCCCCGCCCGCGTTCGCGCGTGCCGGCTCGACGGCGTCGAACAGGCACGCGCGCCACCTCGTCGGCGCGTCCGTCTGAGCCGCCGCTCAGGCGACCTCACGCAACGCCGCGCCGCTCGCGCCGCCGGCCCCGCTCACCGCCGCGAGCGCGAGCCGGCTGGCCTCGACGGCGCTCGCCCAGGAGACCTCGCACAACAGGCCCGGCGCGGCGACCATGTCGCCGGCCAGGTACACGCCGTCCCCGCGATCCACCGCCGGACGGTCGCGCCACGTGCGACCTGGCTCGTCGAGCGCGCCTGAGCGCCCGTCCATCACCTGACGGCGTCGCCAGGTCTCGCGCGAGCGCCAGTTCTCGAGCGCGGCGTCGAGCAGGCGCTCGAGCCGCAGCGTCGCCTGATCGGCGCTCTCGCCAGGCCGGATTGGCATCTGCGCCTGGATCAGCTCCTCGCCGTCGGGCGCGATCGAGGGATTGGTCGTCGAGTAGCGACCGATCCAACCCGCTTCGTCGAGATCCGAGACGACCGCCGGATCGCCGCGGCGGTGTCGCAGAGCGACGTCCATGCAGACGGTGCTGCCGCTGGTCCACCGCAGCTCCGCGTCGCCGAGGAGCTCGCGCGCCTGCTCGAGCTCGGTGGCGACGATCACCGGCGAGCCGCCCGGCAGCTCCGACATCCGGGTCTCCGTCTGCACGTCGACGCCCAGCTCGTGGACACGCCGCTCGAGCTTCGCGATCATCGCGCTCCACCCGCCCACCGGGTAGCGCACGCCGATCGGCACCGACAGCAGCAGACGCGCGGTGCGCGGCCACACGAAGGCGGCCGAGAGGCTGCCGGGGTCGTGATGGAAGGTGTACACGCCGGCGGCCGAGGACAGCATCTCGGCGGTCCGCGGGTCGGTGTGCTGAGCCGCCCACGTGCGGAAGTCGAGGTCGACCGGCGCCTCCCGGCCGCGCAGGCGCAGCACCGACGGAATCGCGGCCAGCGGCGGCGTCAGCTTGACGGCTCCGGCGAGGCGCACGCGCGCACCGCTGAGCCGCGGGCGGACGTGCTCGGGCAGCACCCCGCGCTCCTGCATCCAGCTCCAGAACGGGCCCGTGTAGAGAGCGTGCGGACCGAGATTGGCCTTGTAGGGGCCGTCGGTGCTGCGGGCCCTTCCGCCGAGCCGCTCGTGCGCCTCGAGCAGCCGCACGCGAGCCCCGTCCTCGGCGCACGCGATCGCGGAGACGAGACCGGCGAGACCACCTCCGACGATCGTGACCTGCCGCCTTGCGATGCCGTTGCGTTCTGTGGAGCTCATGTTGGTTCCTCCTCGATTCCGTGGAGATCAAGAGGCGCCTGCGCCGCCCGCGCGACCCACGTGCCAGGTTGCAGTGAGGAACCTATGTGAGCACTGGCCTTTATTACAGTTCCAGTTGTGGAGCGGCAGACAGGGCCAGTTGCAGGGGCGGAACTTCTCGTCGAACTCGATCGCTCGAGCGAGCTGCCGCTGCACGTGCAGATCGAGCGCTCGCTGCGCGAGCGCATCCGCGCGGGCGCACTGACGGCGGAGGCGCACATGCCCTCGACACGCACGCTCGCGAGCACGCTGGGCGTCTCGCGCGGGGTCGTCACGGAGGCCTATGGACAGCTCGCGGCCGAGGGCTACCTGACCACGCGTCAGGGCGCGCCCGTGCGGGTGGCCCGCGTGGTGCACGGCGTCGAGCGCCCCCCGGCGGGCTCCCTCCGGCACCACTACGCCTACGACTTCCACCCCGGTCTGCCCGACCTCGCGGGCTTCCCCCGTGAGGCCTGGCTGCGTTCGCTGCGCACGTCGCTGCGCGCCTCGCCCCTGGATGCGCTCGGTTACGGCGACCCGCGTGGTGCGCCACCCCTGCGCGAAACGCTCGCCGAGCATCTCCGCAGAGTCCGCGGATGTGATGCCGACCCGGAGCACATGGTTCTCTGCACCGGCTTCATGCAGGGCTTCTCGCTGCTCTGCCGCACCCTGCGCGGCCGCGGTGTCGAACGCATCGGGCTCGAGGAGCCCGGCTGGCACGTCCACCGGCTGATCGTCGAGCAGGCCGGGCTGCAGACCGTCCCGATCCCGGTCGACGATGACGGCATCGTCGTCGACGCGTTGGCTGCGGCCAATCTCGCAGCGGTACTGGTCACACCCGCCAACCAATTTCCGACCGGTGCGGTCCTCTCGCCGGCGCGGCGCGCCGCCCTGATCGAGTGGGCGGGCGAGGAAAACCTGATCGTCGAGGACGACTACGACTCCGAGTACCGCTATGACCGCGTCGCCGTGGGCGCCCTGCAGGGCCTGGCGCCTGAACGGATCGCGCAGATCGGGTCGCTGAGCAAGCGCCTTGCCCCCGGCCTGCGTCTCGGGTGGATGCTGCTGCCGTCGTGGCTGACGTGGGAGGTGACGGCGGCCAAGACGATCGAGGACGGCGGCTCGGAGGTGATCGGCCAACTGGCCCTGCGCGACTTCATCGCCGAGGGGGAGCTCGATCGGCACATCAGGCGCATGCGCCTGAGCTATCGCGCCCGCCGCGAGGCGCTGCTGGCCGCGCTCGCGCGCTGGCTTCCACAGGCCCGGGTTCAGAGCCGCGGCGCGGCCGGCCTGTTCGTCCTCGTCGGACTGCCGGGGGGCACAGACGAGGGCGCCGTCGTACACGCGGCGCACGCGCGCGGCGTGGGCGTCGAGGGGCTCTCGCTGCACCGCTGGGCGGCCACCGGCGAGCCAGGCCTCCTGCTCGGCTTCGCCAGCCTCGCCGAGCCGGCGATCGAGCAGGGGATCCGCCTGCTCGCGCAGGCGCTCGCGGAGGTGAGCTCCGGCGGCTGAGGCCGGCGCGTCACTTGCGCACCACGAGCACGACGCCGGCGACGAGCAGCACGAGCCCCGCGATGCGCTGGGCGCCGACGGGTGCGCGCGCGACGCCGAGCAGGCCGAAGCGGTCGATCACGACCGAGATCGCGAGCTGCCCCGCGATCACGACGGCCGTCAGCCCGCTGGCGCCGAGCGTCCGCACGGCGACGAGCGCGACGCTCACGTAGACGGCGCCGAGCAGGCCGCCGACGAGCGCCCACCAGGGCGCGCGGCCGACGTTGCCCAGGGCGCCGAGCCCGCCGCTGACGAACAACGTGATCGCCAGCAGCACCGCGGTGCCGACGAGGAAGGAGAAGGTCGCCGCCTGCAGGCTGCCGACGGTCTTGCCCAGGCGCGAGTTGATCGGCGCCTGCATGCCGACGAGGCAGCCGGCACCGATGCCGAAGAGCACGGCGATGCTACGGCTCACACGGCCCCCTCGCCTGCGGGACTCGGCGCCGCTGCCGAGCGCGAGGAGCTGCTCACTTCGCCTCCAGCCACGTGCGCCCGGCGCCGATCTCGACGCCCATCGGCGGCTCGTGCTCCCACACCGCGCACATCTCGCGCTCGATCAGCTCGCGCGCGGCGTCCTGCTCGTGCGCGGGGCCTTCGAAGAGGAGCTCGTCGTGGATCGTCAGCAGCAGGCGCGTCTGCAGGCCGGACTCGGCCAGCGCGCGGTGTGTGCGAACCATCGCGAGCTTGATGATGTCGGCTGCGGTCCCCTGGATCACCGTGTTGACGGCGAGCCGTTCGCCGAGTGTGCGCACCTGGTAGTTGCGCGCCTTCAGCTCCGGGATCTGGCGCCGGCGCCCCCACAGCGTCGTCACGTCGCCGGCCTGCCTGGCGTGCTCGACGGTCTCGACCATGAAGCGTGCGACCGCGGGGAAGCGCTCGAGGTAGGCGTCGATGAACTCCTTGGCCTCCTCGCGCGGGATGTTCAGACGGTCCGCGAGCCCGTAGTCGGACAGCCCGTAGACGATGCCGTAGTTGATCATCTTCGCCTTCGAGCGCATGCCCGGGTCGATCGCGTCGGGCTCGACCCCGAAGACCCGCGAGGCGGTCGCCGTGTGGACATCCTCGCCGCGCTCGAAGATGTCCATCAGCACGCGCTCCCCCGCGGCGTGCGCGAGCACGCGCAACTCGATCTGGGAGTAGTCGGCTGAGATCAGCACGCAGCCGTCCTCGGCCTCGAAGCAGCCGCGGATCTCGCGTCCCAGCGGCGTGCGGATGGGGACGTTCTGCATGTTCGGGTTCGTGCTCGACAGCCGGCCCGTCTGGGCGACGGCCTGCAGGAAGGTGGTGTGGATGCGCGAGCGCTCGTCGACGAGCTCGGGCAGCACGTCGAGGTAGGTCTTGATCAGCGTCGAGAGCTCACGCCAGCGCTCGATCCGCGGCACGATCTCGTGCTCGGTGCGGATCGCCTGCAGCACGCGGGCGTCGGTCGAGAAGCCGGTCTTGCCACGCCGCTTGCGCGACAGCCCCAGCCGCTCGAACAGGATCTCGCCGAGCTGCTGGGGCGAGGAGATCAGGAACTCCTCGCCGGCGAGCAGGTAGATCTCGCGTTCGAGCGCGAGGATCTCCTCGCGCACGCGCTCGGTGATCTCCGCCAGGCGCTCGCGGTTCAGGCGCACGCCGAGCAGCTCCATGTCACGCAGCACCGCCACGAGCGGCAGCTCGATGTCGCGCATCAGCGGCTCGAGGCCGCGCGCGCGGATCTGCTCGCGCTGCCAGCCCGCCAGTGCCCCCAGCAGCACCGCGTCGGCCGCCACCGGGTCCTCGACGGCGCTCGCGAACCCGCGCTCCTCGCACAGCTCCGCGAACGGATAGCCGCGTCGGGCCGGCTCGAGCAGGTAGGCGCCGAGCAGCGTGTCGTGCACGAGCGCCGGCGCGATCAGGCCGAGCCCCTTGGCGTCGTGCGCCACGAGCGGGCGCGCGCCGCACGCTGCCACGACCTCCTCCGGCCCGGCGCAGTCGCCGAGCAGCACCTCCTCGGCGACGGCGACGGCGAAGCGCCAGGGGGCGCCCTCGGCGAACAGCTCGCCCTCGGGCGCCTCGGCGGCCCGAACGACCACGCACAGCTCTGCCTCACGGCTGCCGAGCCGAGCGATGTCCGCGGGCGTGCCCGCGCGCACCCGCGCTGCCAGCCTGACCTCCGCCGGCGGCGCCGGCGCCGCGAGCTGGGGATCTCCCAGCGCTTCCTCGAGGCGGCGCAACGGATCGCGCAGCTCGTACTCGCGGAACACCTCGCGTACGCGCGAGCGGTCGGGCTCGCGCGCGGCCTCCGCGACGATGTCGAACTCCACCGCGACGTCACGCTGGACCGTCGCGAGCTGCTTGGAGACGCGCGCGTTCTCGGCGTGCTCGAGCAGGTTCTGTTTGCGCTTCGCGCCGCTGATGTCGTCGATGTGGTCCAGCACCTGCTCGAGCGAGCCGAAGCGCTGCAGCAGATCGCTAGCCGTCTTGTCGCCGATCCCCGGCACGCCGGGGATGTTGTCGGAGGTGTCCCCCTTGAGGCCGTAGAAGTCGGGGATCAGCTCGGGTGGTATGCCGTAGCGGTCGATCACCGCCTGGCGGTCGTAGAGCTTCGTGTCGGTGATCCCGCGCGAGGTCGCCATCACGCTGACCAGGCCGCGCTCGTCGATCAGCTGAAAGACGTCACGATCGCCCGTCACGATCATCACCGGCACCGCCGGCTCGGCGGCCAGCGCGCGCTCGGCCAGCGATGCGATCACATCGTCGGCCTCGTAGCCCTCGACGCGCACGTTGCGATAGCCGAACGCCTCGACGAGCGGTTCCATCGCCGGCCACTGCTGCTTGAGCAGGTCCGGGCGCGAGCGCCGCTGTGCCTTGTACTCGGAGAACAGCTCGCTGCGCCCGGAGGTGCCGGCGTCCCAGGCGACGATCGTCGGGCCGACGCCGTGCTCGGTGACGATCTTCACCAGCATCGAGGCGAAGCCGAAGATCGCGTTCGTCGGCACGCCTGTAGAGGTCGCGATCGACTCGGGCAGCGCGAAGAAGGCGCGGTAGACGAGGCTGGGACCGTCGATCAGGAACAGCCGGCGCGCCTCCCCCGCGGCGCCCGGCACGCTCGCTGGCGCGCGACCCGCGCCAGCCGCCGCGGAGCCGGCTTTCGAGTTGACGGCCATCGCCTGAGCACTCTAGGCGCCACGGCGCCGCACCGCCCCCAGCTCGCCCGCAAACAGGAACAAGTGTTCCTCGCGGATACCTCCTAACATCCCCTGCCGCCAACGACCGAGGAGCACTACCCCGTGAGCGCCACACCGAGCGCGCAATATCGTCTCACCATACGCGTCAAGCTGGAGGACGCGCAGGGCATCCTCGGGACGGTCAGCACCGCGATCACGGAGGCCGGCGCGATGGTCGCAGCTGTGGACCTCGTCGAGGTCGACGGCGGCCACAGCCTGCGCGACATCGTCGTCGACGCCTCCGACCGCGAGCACTGGGACCGCATCATCGCGGCGATCGACGCGATCGCGGGCGCGGAGGTCATCGACACGACGGACCGCACCTTCCTGCTGCACGTCGGCGGCAAGATCGAACAGCACAACAAGCATCCGCTGAAGACGCGCGACGACCTCTCGATGGCCTACACCCCCGGCGTCGCGCGGGTCAGCCTGGCGATCGCCGAGGACGTCGACAAGGCGTTCCAGTACACGATCAAGCGCAACACCGTCGCGGTCGTCTCCGACGGCACCGCGGTGCTCGGCCTCGGCGACATCGGCCCGCACGCGGCGATGCCGGTGATGGAGGGCAAGTGCTGCCTGTTCAAGGAGTTCGCCGGCGTGGACGCTTTCCCGATCTGCCTCGACACGACGGACCCCGAGGAGATCGTGCGCGCCGTCAAGCTGATCGCGCCTGCCTTCGGCGGCATCAACCTCGAGGACATCTCCGCCCCGCGCTGCTTCCAGATCGAGGAGCAGCTCAAGGAACAGCTGGAGATCCCCGTGTTCCACGACGACCAGCACGGCACCGCCGTCGTCGTGCTCGCGGCGCTGCTCAACGCCGCCAAGCTGACGGGCCGCACGCTCGCCGAGATCGACGTGCTCGTGATCGGCCTTGGCGCGGCCGGCATCGCCGTCACCAAGATCCTGCTCGCGGCGGGCGTCACGAGGATCATCGGCGCCGACTCGCGCGGTGCGCTGCACGTCCAGCGCGAGGACTACCTCGACGGCAGCATGAACGCCGTCAAGCGCTGGTTCGCCGAGGCGACCAACCCGCAGTGCCGCGACGGCGCGCCGGCGGACGTGATCGACGGCGCCGACCTGCTCGTCGGCGTGTCGGGGGCGCGCGCGCTGCCGGCTGAGGCGCTCGCGCGGATGAACACCGATGCGATGGTCTTTGCGATGGCCAACCCCAACCCCGAGGTCAACCCCGAGGACGCGGCGCCGTACGTGCGGATCATGGCGACGGGGCGCTCGGACTACCCCAACCAGATCAACAACGTGCTGTGCTTCCCGGGCATCTTCCGGGGCGCGCTTGACGTGCGCGCACCGCACATCACCGAGGAGATGAAGATGGCCGCCGCGCGCGCGATCGCGGCGATCGTCGACGAGAGCGAGCTGCGCGAGGACTACATCATCCCATCGGTCTTCAACCGCGACGTCGCCCCGGCGGTCGCCGCCGCGGTTGCCGAGCAGGCGCGCGCCGGCGGGGTCGCGCTCGCGGGGCAGCAGGTGGGCTTCGCGCAGGGCGACACGATGACCGCGACTTCCCAGGGCTCCCCCGCCCTCGACGGCCGCGGGTGAGCCCGCAGCGCGTCGCGGTCACGGGCGCAACCGGGCTGATCGGCCCGCCGCTGATCGCCGCGCTGCGCGAGCGGGGCCGGGAGATCACGGTCCTCACGCGCGACCCGGCGCGGGCGCGCGAACGGCTCGACGGCGTCGAGCTCGACGCCGTCGCGTGGGACCCGCTCGCCGAACCGGCGCCTGCGAGCGCACTGGCGGGCTGCGACGCGGTGGTGCACCTCGCCGGCGCGCCCGTCGCTCAGCGCTGGAGCGAGGCGGCCAAGCGCGCGATCCGCGACAGCCGTGTGCGCGGCACGCGCAACCTGCTCGAGGGACTGCGCCGCGCCGGCGAGGCGGATGCGAGCGCACGCCCGCGCACGCTCGTCAGCTCCTCGGCGATCGGCTACTACGGCGCGCACGGCGAGGAGCCGCTCGACGAGGACGCGCCCCCCGGCGGGGACTTCCTGGCGCGCGTCTGCGTCGAATGGGAGGCCGAGGCCGCGCGCGCCGCCGAGCTCGGCATGCGCGTCGTGCAGGTGCGCACGGGCGTGGTGCTCGACAGCGCCGGCGGCGCGCTTTCGAAGATGCTGCCGGCGTTCCGGCTCGGGCTCGGCGGACCGCTGGCGGGAGGGCGCCAGTACATCTCCTGGATCCACAGCGACGACCTGCGCGGGCTGATCTGTGCGGCGCTCGAGGACGAGCGCTGGAGCGGCGCCGTCAACGCGACGGCGCCCGAGCCGGTCCCCAACCGCGACTTCACGCGCGTGCTGGGCCGCGTGCTGAGACGCCCCGCGCTGTTCCCCGTGCCGGCTGCGGCGCTGCGCCTGCTGTATGGCGAGATGGCCGAGATCCTCACCACCGGCGCGCGCGTCGTGCCGGCCAAGGCGCTGGTGCTGGGCCACGAGTTCCGCCACCCCCAGCTCGAGCAGGCCCTGCGCTCCACGCTCACGCGTTGAGCGCGAGCCGCTCGTCCGCGGCGGGGCGGTTGTCGGTCTCGATGATGACGCGGCAGGGACGCTTGCCGAGCAGATACACAGCCGTCGGCCCGATCCGCTGCTCACCCGCAGGCGCATGAATCGTCGACCAATAGATCACATCGCAACGCACCCGCTCGGCTTCCTCGACCA
>DASYFR010000034.1:0-143320 GCA_036498325.1 Solirubrobacteraceae bacterium | reverse complement strand
AATCCCCCGCGTAAACGGAAACTCCCCCGGCACACCAACCGGATCCCCCGCCGGAGGCACAGCGCCGATACCCGCCGGCAAATCCGCCCGCGTATACAACTCACGCACCGGTTCACCCGACAGCGAGCGGAAGACCCGCTCGGTCTCGCTGGGGCCGCCGGGGCCGGGTCTGTCCGGTCGCTGCTGTGCGCCTGTCGGTTCAAGCTCGGGCGGCTTGGCTGGAGCGGTCTGCGGCACTCGGGCCTCTCTCTGGTCTCACGCCTGATCGGTTCTCAACTGCTCGGACATACAATAGTCGGAAGTCGGCGTATTTGCTAGTGTGGGGCCGGCGGCGTCATACCGGCGCCCGTCGCCGTCGCGCTCCCCAACGCGGCGGCTGGAGAGTCCTACTCCTCCTCTCCACGTGGGCGGGGCGTGCGAGCGCCCCGCCCACCCCGTCCTCCGCCGCCGCCGCGGCCGGGAGGGTGGCGCGAGGGGCCTACCTCAGGAGCTCGAGTCGGCTCGCATCGGCTGATCGCCCGCACGCGCCAGCCGTTCGCGCGCGCGGGTCACCATCGCGATGTCGACCATGTGGCCGTCGAACCTGATCGCGGCCGAACCGTTGGACTCGGCCTGCGACATCGCCTCGATGAGCCGGCGATCGCGCTCGAGGTCCTCCGGCGAGGGCCCGAACACCTCGTTTGCGATCGGCACATGCGAGGGGTGGATCAGCACCATTCCCTCATAGCCGAGATCACGGCTCTGGGTGGCGAAGGCGCGCATGCCGTCGAGGTCCTCGATATCGGTCCACGTTCCGCTGACGGGGTTGGGCACTTTGGCGGCGCGCGCGTCGAGAAGCGCGCGGGCCCTGAGGCCGAGGGTCTCCTGGCCTGCCGAGCTCCACCTGAACCCGACGCCGCGCTCGATGTCGCCGCCCCGTGCGCTCATGCCGCCCATGTGAGCCACTCTGCTCGAGGCGACGCCGATCTCATAGGCGCCGCGAATCGCCTCCGCCGTCTCGAGGATCGGGACGATCATCGTGCTGCCGAGCATGCGTCCGCAGCGCCGCTCGATTGCGCCCAGCAGCCCGTCCAGCGCGATCACGTCGCTCGGGCCGTAGACCTTCGGCAGGACGATCCCGTCGACACCGGCCTCGACCGTCGCAATCACGTCGTCGAGGAACTCTCGCTGCCCGCTGTCGTTGACGCGCACGAGCAACACGGGGTCCGGGTGCTCTGCCCGGGACGCGAGGAACGCGGCGACCTCCTCACGGGCGGATGCCTTCGAGTCGATCGGCACCGCGTCCTCGAGGTCGAGGATCAGCGCATCGGCGCCTGTTGCGACCCCCTTGGCGAACCACGTCGGTTGGTTGCCCGGCACGTACAGCTGCGAGCGCGTCTGCCTGGGCTTGGTCTGGCTGATTGCCATCGCCGGCTCCTCTCCGTTCGGGCGGAGCGGATGTTACTACCACCGCCACGATACGGTGATAGCCTCCACGATATGGAGAGTGTAGGTCGCGGTGCCCTCGAGGGGCTTCGGGTCGTCGAGTTCGCCCACGTGGTCGCCGGGCCGCTGGCGGGCGGCCTGATGGCCGACCTCGGCGCGGACGTCGTCCACGTCGAGCCGCCCGGCTTGGGCGACACCGCACGGGCGATGGGTCCGGCTCGCGACGGCGTCCATCTGTGGTGGAAGGTCTCCGGACGCAACAAGCGCTCGATCACGATCGACCTCCGCCGGGAGGAGGGACAGCGGGTCGCACGCGACCTCGTCGCGAATGCGGACGTCGTCATCACGAGCCTCCGCGCCGACACGCTGCACAGATGGGGACTCGACTGGGATGCGCTGCACGCTGTCAACCGAAAGCTGGTGATGCTTCAGATCTCCGGCTACGGAGCAGACACCTCGATGCGATCCTCACCCGGGTTCGGCAAGGTCGGCGAGGCCCGCAGCGGAGTGGTGAACCTGACGGGCTTTCCCGACGCGCCTCCCGTTCACACAGGCTTCTCGCACGGCGACGCGGTCACCGGGCTGATGGGGGCGTTCGCGGTGATGGCCGCGATGTACAGGTGCGCGAGCGACCCGGAGTTCCAGGGCGAGTGGATCGACCTGGCGCTGTTCGAGGCGCTCTTCAGGTTGATCGAGTGGCAGGTGATCGTGCACGACCAGTTGGGTCTGACTCCCGAACGTACCGGCAACAGGCTCGCGATCGCGCCGGCCGCCGTCGTGAACACGTACAAGTCGGCGGAGGGCGAGTGGATAACGATCACCTCCGCCACGCAGCGCTCAGTCCTCAACGTCGTGCGCCTGCTCGGCCTCGACGAGGCGGACTACTCCACGGTCGCGTTGCAGGCCGCGGGCGGGGACCGGATCGATGCCGAGCTGCGCGACTGGGTCGCCGCGCGGCAGACCGAGGACGCGCTGCAGGAGCTGACCACCGCCGAGGTCGTCGCCTCACGGATCTTCTCCGTTCGCGACATCGTCGAGGATCCAATCTACGCCGAGCTGGGCGACATCATCTCGATCGAGGATCGCGAGCTTGGTCCCGTGCGGATGCAGGGTGTCATTCCACGGCTCGCGAGCCATCCGGGCAGGGTGTGGCGGACGGGCGCCGCCCTCGGAGAGGACAACGCGGATGTCCTGCGTCGCTGGCTGGATCTGGACGAGCGGGCCGTCGCAGCTCTGCGCGAGGCGGGCGTGATCGGCGAGCCACCAGAGGGTGCTCGAGCCGAGGACGCTGCGCCCTAGCGCGCGCTCGCAGCGTCGCGGCCGCTGAGCGCTCGCGTCACGTCATTCGCACTCTGTTTGAGGGCGTTCAGCATCGACCCGACGCGGGACCTCGGCAGGCGGGAGACCGGGGTCGAGAGCGCGATCGCGCCGAGCAGACCGCGCTCGTCCGCCATCACGGGGACCGCGAGGCCGGCGAGCTCGAGACTCCACTCGCCGTTGCTGTGCGAGTAGCCGTCACGGCGGACCTTGGCGAGAACGGTCTCGAGCTCCGGCCACGTGTCGATCGTGGCATCGGTGAACTTCGGCAGGGGGCTCGTCCTCATCTCCTGCACCGCCTGCTCGTCGAACGCCAGCAGCACCCGTCCCGGCGCTCCCACGTTCAGCGGCAGCAGGTGTCCCAGTGACAGACGCCGCCCCAGCGGGTGCTGGGACTCGGCAAACGCCAGGCAGACCCGGTGCTGGCCGTGACGGACGAAGAACCCGGCAGTCTCGCCGGTCTCATCGCGAAGCGCGCTCAGGACCGGCCGCACGGCGTCGAGCACATCGAGGCCTGCAAGCGCGGCGTCGGCCCAGGCAACGACCGCGAGCCCGATCCTGAACGAGTCGTCGCTCTGCACGAGCAGTCCGGCGCCGGTCAGGCTGCGCACGATGCGAGAGCACGTCGTCGCGGGCAGCCCGGTGGCGGAGCGGATCTCGCGCATGTCGTGCTCGGGTGTCTCGACGCTGAAAAGAGAGAGGATTTGCCACGCCTTCTCGAGCACGAGCACGCGCTTGGATTCCGCGCCCATCGCAGCGCAGGTTAGTGGCTCGCGTGAGGGCCCGGCTCCGCGGCCGGCGCAAGCGTCGGGCGCGGCCCGACCCGCTCCGGCGACGCGAACTATCGCAAGCGGCAGTGTTCGCCGTTTCGGCCTGCGGCTAGCTTGCTGAGGACTCTGTGGGTGCGAATTCCAGCTGCGAATCAGAAGGTGGCGAGCATGCCTGAGATACCTCGACGAATGGACGCGATCGTGATCGGCGCGGGCTTCTCGGGTCTCTATATGCTCCACCGCCTGCGTGAGCTGGGCCTCTCGGTCCGCGTGCTCGAGGCGGCGGCGGGCGTGGGCGGGACCTGGTACTGGAACCGCTACCCCGGCGTTCGCTGCGACGTCGAAAGCATCGACTACTCCTACTCGTTCGACGAGCAGCTCGAGCAGGAGTGGCAGTGGAGCGAGCGCTACGCCCCGCAGGCCGAGATCCTCCGTTACATCGAGCACGTCGCCGACCGCTTCGACCTGCGCCGTGACATCCAGTTGAACACGAAGGTCACAGCGGCCCGCTGGGACGAGGAGCGCGACCTCTGGAGCATCTGGACGGAGCAGGACGAGTGCTACGAGGCAACATGGATGATCACCGCGGTGGGCTGCCTGTCGGCGGTCAACGCGCCGAGCTTTCCGGGGCTCGACACCTTCAGGGGCGATACGTACACGACCGCGCGCTGGCCGCACGAGGGCGTCGATTTCAGCGGCCGCCGTGTCGCGGTGATCGGCACCGGCTCCACGGGCGTACAGGCGATCCCGGAGATCGCCAAGCAGGCTGAGCACGTCCACGTCTTCCAGCGGAGCCCGAACTTCAGCGTGCCCGCCCGCAACCAGCCGCTCGACGAGGACTACGTCGCAGCGATCAAGCGCGACTACCGCGCGCGGCGACGAGCCGCCCGCGAGGCAGGCTGGGGTGTGCCCGTCGACCGTCCGCTTCGTCCGCTCGACGACTTCAACCCGCAGGAGCGGGTGGCCGTCTGCGACGCAGGCTGGCGCAAGGGCGGAGCACCGGGTCTGCTGCGTGCGTTCTCCGACACCCTCACGAACCCCGAGGCGAACCGCGTCGTCGCGGAGTTCGTCAGGAACAAGATTCGCAATACGGTGCGGGACCCCGCCGTGGCCGAGCGCCTGGTTCCGACCGACCACCCGCTCGGCGCGAAGCGCCTGTGCGTCGACACCGACTACTACGAGACCTACAACCGGCCGAATGTGACGCTCGTCGACATCTCCGGTTCGCCGATCACCGAAATGACGCCGACCGGGATCCGCACGCGCAACGGCGAGTACGAGGTTGACGCGATCGTCTTTGCTCTGGGCTTCGACGCGATCACCGGCGCACTGACGGCGATCGACATCCGGGGCGCCGGTGGCGAGTCGCTGCGTGAGCACTGGCGCGACGGCCCGCGGGCCTACCTCGGGCTTGCGGTCGCGGGCTTCCCGAACATGTTCACGATCACAGGGCCCGGCAGCCCGTCGGTGCTGGGCAACGTGATCGTCTCGATCGAGCAGCACATCGACTGGATCTCACGCTGCCTGACGTATCTGCGCGAACACGGCGTGAGCCGCTTCGAGGCGACCGCTGCGGCCGAGACGAGCTGGGTCGCGCATGTCGCCGAGGTTGCCAGCGGGACGCTGTTCGTCTCAGCCAAGTCCTGGTTCATAGGCGCGAACATCGCGGGCAAGCCGCGCACCTTCATGCCCTACGCGGGCGGCGTGCCGACCTACCGGAAGATCTGCGACGACGTGGCCAAGCGCGGCTACGAGGGCTTCGTGTTGGGCGAGTCCGATTCGCTCACGCACTCCGCGGCGTGAGGCGGCGCGAGGTGACAGAGGTCGCTCACGCCGGCTCGCCTCGGCGCCTGCGCGAGGCGGTCACGCGTTGAGCGCGCTGCTCGAGGCCGGCGATCGAGCAAGCATCCCGTGGCTGCTCAGGATGCGAGCCGAGCGCTCGGCCGATGACACGTTCATCAGCTTCGAGGGACAGTCGGTCAGCTACGGCGGGATGCTCGAGCGCGCTCAGCGCGCCGCGAACGCCCTGGCGGCAAACGGACTCGGCCGCGCGGACCGGATCGCGGTGATGCTGCCGAACTGCCTCGAGTTCATCGATCTGTGGTTCGGCGCGGCGATGCTCGGCGCGGTCCTCGTGCCGATCAACACCGCTCTCCGCGGCGAGGGGTTGCATTACCTGATCGATCACTCCGGCTCGAAGCTGCTGGTCGCAGACGCGCCGCTGGCAGAGATCGCCGAGGCTGCGTCCAGCGCCGCGCGTGAGCAGGCCCGCATGTTCGTTCACGAGCCCGGCGGGACCACTGACCGGCACCTCGCGGCGCTGCTTGACGGTGGGCATCCCTCCGCGCCGGCCTCGACGGTCGCGCCGGAGCAGCTGGCGAGCATCCTCTACACGTCGGGAACGACCGGTCTCCCGAAGGGAGTGATGAACTGCCACAACGCGTACGCGACCGCCGGCAGGGAGTTCGCCGTGGAAACGGTGCGCATCCGCAGCGACGACGTCCTCTACACCACGCTGCCGCTCTTCCATATCAACGCGCAGACCCTGACCGTGATGGGATCGATCGTCTCGGGTCGGCCGATCGTCCTGGCGCCACGTTTCTCGGCATCCGGCCTGCTGGATGACGTGCGCATGCACGGCGCGACGGTCTTCAACTACATCGGCGCGATGCTGACGATGCTCTACAAGCAGCCGGCGCGCCCCGATGACGCCGAGAACCCGCTCCGTCTGACCGTCGGCGGTGCGGCGCCGAAGGAGCTCTGGCGGGACTTCGAGGAGCGCTTCGCGTGCCCGGTGCTCGAGATCTACGGACTCACCGAGACCGCGTGCTTCTGCCTGTCGAGTCCGCCGGAGGACATCCGCGTGGGAAAGATCGGGACTCCCGTCAGCTGGAGCGAGGTCCGGATCGAGAGGCCCGACGGCACGCCGGCGCCGCCCGGGGAGCGTGGCGAGATCTGCATCCGCAGCAAGCTCCCGGACGTCATGCTGATGGGCTATTACGGCAACGAAGCGGCCACTGCGGAGGCGCTCCGTGGCGGCTGGTTTCACTCCGGCGATCGCGGCGAGATGGACGCGGACGGCTACTTCACGTTCGTCGATCGCCTGAAGGACTCGATCCGAAGGCGGGGCGAGAACATCTCCTCCTACGAGGTCGAGCGCACGGTGAACGAGCATCCGCTGGTGCTCGAGAGCGCAGCGATCGCAGTGCCCTCCGAGCTCGGCGAGGACGAGGTGATGATCGTCGTGGTGACGAAGGATGGCGCTGAGCTGGCGCCGGCGGACCTGATCGAGTTCTGCGAGCAGCGGATGGCGAGGTTCATGGTCCCGCGCTTCGTTCGCTTCGTGATTGCCCTGCCGAAGACCGGGACCGAGCGCGTGCGCAAGTTCCTGCTCCGCGAAGAGGGCTCAGCCGGAGCCTGGGATCGCCAAGCGAGCTCCTGAGACTGCGCTGGGCTCACCGACGCCCTGTCGCATCCGTCAGTTGCCCACGCCGCCGCCGGCATGGATGATCGCCTTAGCCCCTCGGATCGAGGGACATCGACCACAGAAGGAGCTCAGATGCTGAAGCTGATCGGCTACTGGAGCGCACCGGCGAACGCTGAGGACATTCCCGCGTTCGAGGAGGCCTACCTCAACCGCCACTGTCCGAAGGCCGCGAAGATCCCAGGTCTGCGCCGGCTGGTCACGACGCGCGTTGCCGAGGGCCTGGAGGGAACGACGCCGGCCCACTACCGCGTCGCGGAGTTGGTGTTCGACGACAAGGCCGCGTATGAGGCTGCCGAGTCGACGCCCGAGTTCCAGGCCATGCGCCAGGACGGTGGCTCGCTCGTCGAGGAGTTCGGCGTCACCGTGTCCGGGGAAATCGGGGAAGAGGTCGACCACCAACTGGGTGGCTGACGATGGCGATCCTGATCACCGGGGGCTCCACCGGCATCGGTCGTGGGATCGCCCTTCACTTCGCGAAGGACGGCAACGACGTCTTCGTCAACTACGCGCACAGCGACGAGGCCGCCGCGGAAGCGGCGTCCCTGATCGAGGAGCGGGGTGGGCGTGCCCACGTGATCAAGGCGGACATGGGCTCGAGCGGGGGTCCCCGCGAGCTGCTCGAGGAGGTGGCCAGGCACACCGACCATCTCGATCAGATCGTTCACTGCGCCGCAGCCGCTGTGCGCGGACCGCTGCTCAAGACCGACCCGGGCGACATCGCCTATGCCCTGCAGGTCAACGCACTGTCGTTGATCGACGTCGTGCGCGAGGCGATGCCGATTCTCTCGCGAGGAAGCTGCATCTACATGCTCTCGAGCCGCGGCGGGCGCATCGTGGTCCCCGAATACGGTCCGCTCGGGATCCCCAAGGCGCTCGCTGACCACATCATCCGCTACCTCGTGCTCGAGCTGGCGCCACTTGGCATACGCGCGAACATGATCGCACCGGGCGCGCTTGACACGCCCGCGTTCCGCGCGATGTTCCCGGACAACTGGGAGCAGCGGTTGGCCGCAGCGGCGGCGGCAAATCCGTCGGGACGGGGTCTGGAGTTCGACGATGTCGCCGGCGTGATCGAGCGGCTCTCGGGACCCGAGTTCGCGATGGTTCAGGGTCAGTACATCGCCGTCGACGGCGGCAACTCTCTCTGAGGTGCTCCTCTCACAGCCGCCCGGCTCGCGACCCGTTCGGGCTCGCGAGCCGGCGGTCGCGCCTTGGCGGCCCGGCACTCCGGCGCAGACCGCGGCGCACCCGACGCCGCCTGGCCCGACCGCGCCCTCGTCTCAGGAGGCCGAGGACGCCTCCGCCAGAAGATTGCCGAGCAGCAGCTCCCCTGCGGGCTGCAGCAGCTCGATGTTGATCCCGTCGGGGTCGAGGCAATAGGCCATCTTGGTTCCCCAGCCGAGTTCCTGCGGGGGATGGTGGAAGTGGACCCCGTCGGCCTGCATGCGTGTGTAGAGAGCGTCGAGGTCCGCGACAGCGAAGCAGGGGTGTACGGCGCCGACATCGGAGTTGCCGAGCGAGTAGGGCCTGCTTCGGGGTGAGTCGTAGGTGATCAGCTCGAGAACCGTGTTCTCGCCCGCCAGCAGGCAGCAGGTCATCTGCACATCCTCGATCCCCACCGCGCTCGAGATGCCCTCGCCCACCAGTGGGACGCGTTTGATCTCGGTCAGATCGAAGTAGCCGGTGTAGAACGGGACCGAGCGATCGAAGTCGCTGACGGTGATGCCGAAGTGGTGCATTACCTGACCCATGGCGGCTCCTTGTGGTCTCGGGGCGGACCCCCTGCACTTCATCAACCGCCGGGTCGCGCTGCCACTGGCGTTAGCGCTAGCGCGCCGCTGCGGACTAGCAGATTCGCCAGCGCCCGCACGCCCGTGCGTGCGCGATGCTCGCCGAAACGATCAAAGGAGCGCGCGCTGTGTACACCGTCGTCTACGCGATCTACCCGAAGGACGGCATGTCGGCCACGGACTTCCGCACCCACCTCACCGAGGTTCACAGCGAGATCGGCAAGCGGCTGCCGAAGGTCCGCAGCTATGAGCAGTACCCGATCGTCTCCGCCGAAGGCGAGCTCGGCCCCGAGGTCGGCGCCTTCGCGATCATCAAGTTCGACTCCGAGGCGGACTTCGAGATCGCGGGCGCGAGTGCGGCGATGCAGGAGGCGATCGCGGACGCGCCGAACTACGCGAGCCATTTCGCGGCCTATGTCGTCGATGTCAACGCTCTCATCTGAGCAGCCCCGCCACGACTGGCGCAAGCGCCAGTGGCGAACGGGGCGGCCAGGAGCGAGGGTGGGGACATGAGCGAGTCGAGCACCGCGCGGGCGTCCAAGCCGAGCGCCGACACCGACCTCCTCGGGGCGATGCTCGAGATCCGCTTCTTCGAGGACCACTGTCACGAGCTGTTCAGCGCCGGCCTGCTGCGCGGCGCGACCCACCTCGGGCAGGGCCAGGAGGCGGTTTCGGTCGGCTTCTGCCGCGCGCTCGCCGATGGCGACACGATGACCTGCACCTACCGCGGCCACGCCGCGACGTTGGCGATGGGGGCTCCGATCGATCGCGCCTTTGGTGAGATGCTCGGGCGCCAGGGCGGACTCTGTGACGGCAAGGGCGGCTCGATGCACCTGACCGACGTGGCGGTCGGCGCCCTCGGCGCCTTCGGCGTCGTCGGCGCACACCTCCCGATCAGCGTCGGCGCCGGCTTTGCCGCCAAGTACCGTGGCTCCGGCGCTGTCAATGTCTGCTTCTTCGGTGACGGCGCGACCAACATCGGCGCGTTTCACGAGTCCCTGAACTTCGCGTCGATCATGAAGCTCCCCGTGATCTTCGTGTGTGAAAACAACCTCTACGGGGAGTACTCACCGATCGCCCACACGACCCCGATCGAGCGGCTCGCCGACCGGGCCGCGTCGTATGGGATGCACGGCGAGCGGATCGACGGCAACGAGGTGCACGACGTGCTCGATGCGGCGCGGCGCCTGGTGGCGCGAGCACGCGAGGGCGGGGGGCCGGCCCTGGTCGAGGCGATGACCTACCGCCAGAAGGGTCACGCACGCTCGGACCCGGGTGCCTACCGGCCCGCCGGCGAGCTCGAGGAATGGCTCGAGCGCGACCCGATCCTGCTGCTCGAACGACGCATGCTCGAGAGCGGAAGCAGCCAGTCCGAACTCGATTCGATCCGAGCCGAGGTGGCAGGGGAGGTCGAGGCGGCGCTGCGCGAGGCGCAGTCCTGGCCCGAGCCACCGGCCGACGCGCGCCTGCAGGACGTAGCCGCATGATCGTGACCGTTCGAGAGGCGCTCAACCGTGCGCTCGCCGACTCGCTCGCGCAGGACGACGACGTGTTCGTGATCGGGGAGGACGTCGCCGCCAACGGTGGCGTCTTCAAGATCACCGAGGGGCTGCTCGAGCGCTTCGGCCCGGAGCGCATCTACGACACGCCGATCTCCGAGCAGGCGATCATCGGTTGCGCGATCGGCTCGGCGCTCAGCGGGCTGCGTCCCGTGGCAGAGATCATGTTCGCCGACTTCGCGGCTGTCTGTTTCGACCAGCTCGTCAACCAGATGGCCAAGATCCGCTACATGTCCGGCGGGCAGACGGCGCTGCCGGTGACCGTGCGCATGGCCAACGGCGGAGGGGGAGCGTTCGCCGCCCAGCACTCCCAGACCGCCGAGAACTGGTTCCTGAACATCCCGGGGCTGAAGCTCGTCGCGCCGTCGAACCCGGCGGACGCGTACGGGCTGTTGCGCGCAGCGATCGCGGATCCGGATCCGGTCCTGTTCTTCGAGCACAAGGGCATGTACAACGACAAGGGAGAGCTCGCGGAGAGCCCCGAGCCGATCGAGATCGGAAGCGCGGCGGTCCTGCGACCGGGAGAGAACGCGACGGTCGTCGCCTCGCAGGCGATGGTGGCGCAGGCACTCAAAGCCGCCGAGCGTCTGGCCGAGGATGGCATCTCCATCGAGGTCATCGACCTGCGCACGATCGCCCCGCTCGACTACGCGACGATCGGCGCGAGCGTGGACCGAACCAACCACCTGATCCTGGTCCAGGAGTCACCTGTCGGCGGCAGCTGGGCCGCGACGCTCGTCACGGCGATCGTCGCGCGCAACTTCGAGTCGCTCGACGCCGCACCGGTCGTGGTCGCTGCCGACGACACTCCCGTTCCCTTCGGCGAGGCGATGGAACGCGCCTGGCTCCCTGACGCAGACTCCATCGTGTCGGCCGCCGAAGGCCTCCTCAGGGCCTGAGCGACAGCCCGTGCCAGCGTTCGTGATGCCCCGGCTCTCCGACACGATGGAGGAGGGGACCATCCTCGCCTGGCTGGTGGCCGATGGGGCGACCGTCTCGATCGGCGAGGAGATCGTCGAAATCGAGGGTGACAAGGCCACGACGGCCGGAACGGCCACCGCCGAGGGACCGTTGAAGATCATCCAGGCGGAGGGTGTGACGGTCGCGGTGCGTGAGCCGATCGCCTGGATCGGTGACGACGTGCCCGCGGCACCCGAGCCGGCCGCCGCGGCCACCGCGAAGGCCGCGGCACCCGAGCCCGCCGCCGCGGCCACCGCGAAGGACCCTGCGTCGGACGCGGGCGGCCGCGCCCCCGGACGCGGTGGCCCGTCGGTGTCACCGGTCGCAAGGCGACTGGCCGCCGAGCGCGGCATCGACCTGGCGACGGTCCCCGGCAGCGGGCCGGGTGGACGGATCGTCGTGAGCGATGTCGAGGCGGTTTCCTCACCCCAGGCGGATCGTGCCGCGAGCGCGGCGAGGACACCGGACGACACAGCGACCCCGGCGGAGACTGCCAAGGGAGCGCCCACCCGAGTGGAGCTCACCCGCACGCAGGAGCTGATCGCGAGCCGGATGGCGAGCGCGAAGGCCACGATCCCGGACTTCCAGCTGTGGGTCGACATCGACATGGAGACGGCGCTCGCCGAGCGGGAGAGTCTGCGCTCCGGGGGCGCAGCTCCGTCGTCTCTCAACGACATGATCGTGCGCGCGGTCGCCCGCGCGCTTCGTGAGTTCCCGAACGTCAACGCCACCTACCGCGACGGCTCCTTCGAGCACTACCCGCGCGTCAACGTCGCGGTCGCCGTGGCGGCCGAGCGAGCCCTCTACGCACCCACGATCTTCGACGCCGACCGCAAGTCTCTCGCGGAGATCGCCACCGAGACCCGTATGCTGGCGGCGCTCGGCCGCGAGGGACGCCTGACACCAGCGCAGACGGCCGGCGCGACGTTCACGGTCTCCAACCTCGGCATGTTCGGCATCAGCGGCTTCAGGGCACTCGTCACGGCGCCGCAGAGCGGCATCCTCGCGATCGGATCGATCGAGGAGCGGATCGTTCCCGTCGATGGGCAGCCGGCGGTCCGCCGCCGTCTGACCGCGACGCTCAGCATCGACCATCGCATCGTCTATGGCGCAGAAGCTGCGAGGTTCCTCGCACGCGTGCGCGAGCTGCTCGAATCCAAGGAGGAGCGATCATGACCGACACAGGCCGAGCCGCGGTGCTCGAGGAGTACGGCGCGCGAATGGAGGTGCGGGAGTATCCGATCCCCGAGCCCGCTCCGGGCGCGATCCTCGTCGCCATCGAGGTCGCGACCGTCTGCGGCAGTGACCTGCACATCTGGGAGGGCGAGCTGGGCGCGACCTACACCGTCCCGATGCCACTGATCATCGGTCACGAGATGGTGGGCCGGGTGGTGCGGCTCGGGGCGGGCGCCGAGCTGGACTCGGCCGGGAGCCCGCTGGCGCCCGGCGATCGCGTCGTGTGGGCCAACGAGCCGTGCCGGCACTGCTACATGTGCACCGTCGAACGCGAGCTCACGCTGTGCACCAACCGGCGCATGGCCGGGCTGATCGATTGCAGTGTCGCCCCTCACTTCACCGGCGCCTTCGCCGAGTACGGCTACATCTCGCCGGGCTCGGGAAGGCTGCGCGTGCCCGACGAGGTCGAGAGCACGTGGGCGTCAGCCGGGAGCTGTGCCCTGCGCACCGTGATCAACACGGTCGAGGCTGCCGGCCGAGTCGACTTCCTGGACTCGGTCGTCGTCCAGGGGGCAGGGCCGCTGGGCCTGTTCACGGTCGCGTTGATGTCGCTTCACTCGCCCCGTCACCTGATCGTCGTCGGCGCGCCGGATGAGCGACTCGAGCTCGCACGCAGCTGGGGGGCCACGCACTCCGTCTCGATCGAGGAGTACAGCGATGCGCTCGCGCGGCGGGACGCGATCCACACCATCACCGGACGCGGCGGGCCGAGTGTCGCGATCGAGGTCTCCGGCGCCCGCGGGGCAGCGATCGAGGGCGTCGAGATGCTGCGTCCGCACGGGCGCTACGTCATCTCTGGAACCGTCGGCGGAGCGGCGCAGGAGATCGACGTCGCACGGATCACCACCCGAGGTCTGCGCCTGACGGGCTCGATGAGCGGCGACGTCGATGCGTACTTCAAGGCGATGGAGTTCCTGGCGCGTCACCGGGATCGCTTCGACTGGGACCGCATGCTCGGCAAGCGCTACGGCCTGCATCAGGTCAACGACGCGCTCGACGCGATGAAGCGAATGGAGCAGATCAAGCCGATCGTCGACCCGGCGCTCACGTAGGTGACCTGCTCGCAGACTCAGGCGCCCACGTGGGTGACCTGCTCGCAGACTCAGTGAACGCGTGAAGGGCTCTGTGCGGCCGGGGCTGATCGTCCCGCCGCCGTCTCACACGAGGGCGTTCAGGGCATCTTGAAGGGGTCGCGCGTCGCGCCCGAGGTCTCGACCCAGACGGACTTGCTGTGCGTGAAACCGAGCACAGCCTCCATGCTGTTCTCGCGCCCGAAGCCGCTCTCGCGCATGCCGCCGAACGGCACGTTGGGCGCCACGTTGCGGTAGCAGTTCAGCCACACCATTCCCGAGTGGATCGATCGCGCCATGCGGTGACCCCGGCCGATGTCCCGCGTCCATACGCCGCTCGCCAGTCCGTAGACCGTGTCGTTCGCCAGTTCGATCGCGTGTGCCTCGTCGTCGAACGGGATCACGGCGAGCACCGGCCCAAATGCCTCCTCGCGCGCCACACGCATCGTGGGCGTGACGGCGTCGAAGATGGTCGGTTCCACGAAGTAGCCGTCACGCAGCTCGGTCGCGCTCGGGCGTTTCCCGCCGCACACCAGGCGCGCGCCGTCGGCGTTCGCGCTCTCCACCAGGGCGAGCACGCGTTCGAGCTGGGCGCCGGATGCAAGCGGTCCCATCTCGGTGGCCATCTCGAGCGGATCGCCGAGGCGGATCGCGGAGGCTCTCTCGCGCAACTGCTCGACGAACGGCTCTGCGATCGAGCGCTCGACGAGCAGTCTCCCGCCCGCCGTGCACATCTGTCCGCTGGAGCCGAAGACGCCTGCGACCACGCCGTTCACGGCGGCATCGAGGTCGGCGTCCGCGAAGACGATGTTCGGTGACTTGCCGCCGAGCTCGAGCGACACCGGCGCGAGGTGGCTGGCGGCGTCCTGCATGACGCCGATGCCCGTCTGCGTCGAGCCGGTGAAGGAGACGCGGTCGACGCCCGCATGGCGCACGAGCGCGCGGCCGCCGGGCAGCCCAGGGCCGGTGAGGACGTTGAAGACACCGGCCGGGAAGCCGGCCTCCTCGACCAGCGCCGCCAGCTGCAGCGAGGATGCCGGCGTCTGGTCTGCGGTCTTTGCGACGATCGTGCAGCCGGCGGCGAGCGCCGGCGCCACCTTCATCGCCAGGATCATGAGCGGGTTGTTCCAGGGCACGATCGCCCCGACCACCCCGATCGGCTCGCGGAGCGTGTAGACGAAGTAGTCGAGGTCCGCGACCGGGATCGTCTCGCCGTTGATCTTGTCGGCGGCGCCGGCGAAGTAGTAGAGGTACTCGGGGACCATCTTCATCACGCCGCGTGTCTCACGGATCAGCTTCCCGTTGTCTGTCGTCTCGATCCGGGCGAGTCGGTCGGAGTGCTGGTCCACGAGCGCGGCGAGGTTGCGCAGCAGCCTGGCGCGCTCGGCGCCGGGAGTGCGACTCCAGACCTCCTCGTAGGCCCGACGGGCCGCCTTGACAGCGCGGTCGACGTCCTCCTCCCCGGCGGCGGCGGCGCGGGTCCACGTGCTCCCCGTGAAGGGATCGACCGAGTCGAAGGTCTCGCCCGACTGCGCCGCCGTCCATTGCCCGCCGATGTACATCTGCAGGGCCTCCTCCTCGACGTGGCCGTGGCCGCTGTCCCTGTCGAGTGCGCTCGGTGCGGACATGCTCGAGAATCTAGACGCAAGCAGGCCGAAGACAACTGACGCTTGCGCCAGTTACGCGGAGCTCACGCGACCGCCGCCGCGATTGTTGCGCCGATCGTTTCGACGGCGCGATCGGCGGCGGAGAGAACACCGACCAACGGAAAGAAACCGTGGATCATGCCCTCGTAGTCGTCGAGGGTGACCTCGACGCCGGCGTCGACCAGGCGGCGTGCATACGCGAGCCCCTCATCGCGCAACGGGTCGAACTCCGTCACGACGATGAACGCCGGAGGCAGCCCGGCGAGGTCCTCGGCTCTGAGCGGGGAGGCATCCGGAGACGTCCGTGTGTCGCGGTCGGGCGCGTAGTGGTCCCAGAACCAATGCATGTCGGGCGCGTTCAGCAGCAGCCCGTCGGCGTTCTCGCTGTAGGAGCGCGTATCCATCGCGTGATCTGTGACCGGATAGACGAGTACGTGGAGCACGACGCGGCCGCTGATTCCGGCGTCGCGCGCGTGGCGGGTGATGACCGCGGCGAGGTTCGCGCCCGCGCTGTCGCCGACGATCACGACCTTCTGGTCAGGGGCACCAACCTCGAGCAGCCACTCCAGTGCGGCGTCCGCGTCTCGGACCGCAGCTGGAAAGGGGTGCTCGGGCGCCAGTCGATAGTTGACGCTGACGACGTCGCAGCCTGAGGCGAGCACGAGCGCGCGGCAGAGCGCGTCGGACTGTTCGATGTCGCCGATCACCCAGCCGCCACCGTGGAAGTAGAGCACCACGCCATCGCCGGGCTCGGCGCTCGCCCGGTATCGACGCGCGGGGATCGGCGCGTCCGGACCGGGAATCGTGAGGTCCTCCACCGAGGCGACCCACGGCCCCGGAGGCATCGCCTCGCGCATCGAGGCGATGCGCTCGCGAACAGCCAAGGGCGTCGACTCAGCGATCGTCGGTGCTCCCGCGGCGTGGAGGTCGTCGAGCAGGCGCTGGACCTCGGGATCCAAGGGCTGCAGTCTGGAAGGCTCCACGTGGGCACGTTCTCCGGTCGCTGGGCGAGTGCTGACGACCTCCTGATGCAACCAGCCCGCCGCATCCGCGTGCCCTGGCGAAGGTGCTAGTTCGTGCCGCCCGGTTGCCCCGCGCCGAGCTGCTCCAGCGGCAGGCTGACGAGCACTCGCGTGCCGCCATGTATCCCGCCGCTGACCCTGATCGTCCCGTCGTGCGTCCGGACGCGCCGCCGTATCGCGCGCAGGCCGTAGCCGTGTGCGTGTGAGTCACCGACGGGGCCGATGCCGTCGTCGACGACCGTGACATGCAGGCGCCCACGCGCCGTGACGGCGAGTTCGACGAGGATCCGGCACGGACCGGCGTGCTTGGCGGCGTTGATCATCGCCTCGCGCGCAGCTCCGAGCACGGCGTCGGCGCCCGGCCGCGAGAGACCACCGAGCCGGTCGAGCCGGGCCGGCCCCACCTCGAGGTGGATCTGAACCCCGAACCCCTCCTCGACGTCCTGGACGATCGCTCCCAGCCGCGCGGGCAGATCGGTCGGCGTGGGCGAGGAGAGCCTCGTGATGACCTCGCGGATCCCCACCTCGCTGCGCACGAGAAGGTCCCGCGCATGGCCGACCGATTCCTGGATCGGGGCGTCGTCGCCGAGGTCCTCCAGCACCGTCTCCAGGGTGATGTGGGCGCTGTAGAGGATCTGGGCGACGTAGTCGTGGAGGTCGTCAGCGATGCGCTGGCGCTCCCGCATGCGAGCCATCTGCGCGCGCTCCTGCTGGTAGCGCTCGGTCGCCCAGGCCAGAGCGGTCACGTTCGCCAGCCGCACGACCGCCGTGCGCTCGTCGTCGGTGTAGGGATCGCTGGGGATCCTCAGCACCGACAACGTTCCCTCGCGCCGCCCGGCGAGCAGCACGGGCACATGCAACGCGTCCCAGCCGATGTCCCCGGCAGAGCGCGGGCGCTTGGTCGCCGTCCTCACGGCGAAGCCGCCACGTGCGCTGCGCTCGCGGAACGCCGCTGCCATCGCTGCGTCGACCTCGCCCGGCTGCACGACGATCTGCGGCGAGCCGTCGACGAAGGAGACGACCATCATGCGCGCCCCGACGCTTTCGCAGAAGCGGTGCAGCGAGCGCGCGAAACCCTGGAGCGGCTGGCCGGATGCGATCGTCGTCGCGGCGTCGCTGACGACGAGAGCAAGCGCCTCCTTGCGCTGCAGGTCGAGCCGGCGGCGAACGTGCTCGACCACGGCCGCGACGAGCGGCGTGATCACCTCCAGCGCCTGGATATCGGCCTCCGAGAAAGGCTCGCGCTTGTTCGCCATGTGCATCACGCCGACGCCGCGGCCGCGAAGAACGAGCGGCAGGATCATCATCCGCGTGACCCCGAACCCGCGCAGGAAATCCCGGAATTCCCACATGTCTTCGACCGCTGCGTTCGTGAACCAGGCCCTGTGGGTCGTGATCACGCGAGCCGCCGGGCTGTGAGGGTTCGAGGGCGCCGCCTGCGAGGACGCCACAAACTCGGGCGGCACCCCGAAGGAGCCCGACAGCATCTGCAGGTAGAAGTCCTTCTCGTGAAGGACGGCAACGCCGCCCTTCGCGGCGTCGATCAGAGGGCAAACGGCGGCGGTGATGCCCCCGACCATCTCCGCGTAGCTGCCGGCGGTGAGCGCCAGCTCGGACAGGATCCGCGCCACGACCAGCGCACGCGCGCTCGCGCCGAGCGGCTCCCGGGCCGAGCCGTCGGCGTCGATGAGGGCGGCTGCGGTGTCGGCCAAGACGGCGACCATCCGGTGCGTTCGCTCATCGAGTGGCCAGGTGCTGCGCACGAGGATTTGCAGAACGCCGAAGACCCCGTCGGCGGTGGCAAGGGGCCGCGATATCCGCTGCTCGCCGAGTTCGCCGAGCTCGATCACGTTGCTCCCGGCAGGCTCGGCCGAGAGGATGCGCGTGGGACGCTGCTCGCCCGCGTCCCATCCCTGCTCGGCCAGCAGTCGCTCGAGGTCGACGCGCGTACCGGCCCGCGCGATCAGCTTCGGCTCGCCATGCTCACCGTCCGCCGTCACCAGGATCGCCAGGGCCGTCGCGTCGAGCAGCCGCTTCGAGCGCTCGGCGAAGACAGCAAGCTCGCCGCCGGTCACGGCCGCGCGTGGGCGCTGGCGCAGTTGGGTCTCAGACAACGTCGGAGTCCGTGTCGGGCGAGATCAGCGCCGACCGGATCGCGACTGCGATGAGCTCCGTCTTGGTGCGGACGTCGAGGCGCTCCTTGAGGCTCTGGATGTGGAAGCGGACGGTGGACTCCGAGATGTGCAGTCGCGCGCTGATCTCACTGTAGGTGAGGCCGTGGGCCGCCAGTTCCAGAACACGCTCCTGCTGGGGCGTGAGCGGTCGCCGCGGCGCGCGCGTCGCGGTCGCGTCGTACAGGCGCTGGACGATCGCCGACGCGCCGCCACTGAATGCGGAGCTCGCCCCGGCGGCGAGCTTTGCGAGGACGTCCCGCAGCTCATCGAGTCCCGATGACTTGGTCACGAACCCAGCTGCTCCGGCCTCGATCGAGCGACGGACGACGTCCTCGCTCAGGTACGTCGTCAGCATCACCACCTGCGTGCTCGGGAATGCGCCACGGATCGTACGGCAGAGCTCGTCCCCGGTCGTGTCCGGCAGCCGGTAGTCGAGCAGCATCACGTCAGGGAGCTTCCTGCGTGCCTCCCTGAGGGCCTCGGCACCGGTCCCGGCCTCGCCGACGACCTCCAGCGAGGGGTCGCTGGAGAGCGCACGACGAAGTCCCTCGCGCACGATCTCGTGGTCGTCGACGACACAGATCCTCATTCCCTGCTCCCTTTCCTCTTCGCCAGTTTAGCTCGCACGAATCACCACCGGACCGCTGCCTTTAATCAGACTGGCGCTTTCGCCAGTCGCGACTGCTCGAGTTCTCTGTGACGGTACGGCAGCAAATCAAGACGGCCGTTTTCTGCGGCTCGGGGAGGAGTACCAGATGTTGAAAAGAGGGCGCTTTGGTCTAGCGAGCTTGGTGGTGGTCTGCATAGCCGCCGTCGCTGGGGGCTGCGGTTCCAGCGGCAGCAGCAGCTCGGGTAGCAGCAGCAGCAGCAGCAGCGCGAGCAAGAAGCTCACCATCGGATATGTCGCGTTCTCGCTGAGCACTGTGCCTCAGCAGGAAATGAAGAAAGGCGAGGAAGAAGCGGCCAAGAAGTACGGCTACACGGTCACAACCGTGGACGGGGGCGGCGAACCCGCCAAGGCCAACGCCGCGATGCAGACGCTCATCACGCAGGGCGTCAACGCGATCGTGATCGACTCCTATGGCAACGAAAGCATCAAAGCGGGCCTCCTCGCGGCCAAGGAAGCGAAAATCCCGGTGTACATCCCGTATTCGCCGGGCCCGGACTCCGAAGTCGCGCAGGCGGTCCTCGGCAACGCCGGGACGGCCTCGGCGGAAGCGATGGTCAAGAACATGGGCGCCACCGGTAGCGTGCTCGCGTTCACGCTTCCCGCCGGACCCAACTGCGTGAGCAGCCAGCAGCAGATGGAGACGGTCTTGAAAGCCCACCCGGGCATCAAGCTCCGCGAGCAGCCGATCAAGGCGCCGGGCTTCCAGCAGGAAGCAGCGACCGCCACGCAGGGTTGGCTGAAGAGCCACCCGTCGAGCGAAAAGCTCGCGATCTGGGGTTGCTGGGATGGCCCGGCGACCGCGGCCGCCGCAGCGCTCAACGAAGCGGGACGCCACGACGTCGCTGTCTACGGGCAGAACACCGAAGCCGCGACCGTCGCGCTGCTCGAGAAGAAGGAGTACACGGCGAGCTGGTACTTCGATTCGGTCGCGTTCGGGGCGCACATGATCGAACTCATCCACGAAGACGCGAGCACGCCCTACGAACAGCTCAAACCGCGGTTCTCGAAGTTCCCGTCGGTCGAAGTCAACCAGTCGAACGTAAAGGAATTCGTGAAGAAGTACCCGCAAGTGGTCGGGTAGATGTCCCCGGCAGGAAACAGCGGACGGGGGGCGGAGGACGCGACCGGCGCGGCCTCCGCCCAGGACCCGGGAGCGGCGCGCTCTGGCGCGCCGCTCGTGTCCGTAACGGGGATCGCGAAGACATTCGGTGTCGTCCAGGCGCTCCGTGGGGTCGATCTCGAGATCTACCCCGGCGAGGTTCATGGCCTGATCGGGGCGAACGGCGCCGGCAAGTCGACCCTGATCAGGGTGCTCGCCGGCGTGGTGGCGCCCGACGCGGGGGCGCTCGAGATCGACGGCCAACCGACCCCGATAGCCGACCCTCGAGATTCCACGGAGCTCGGATTCCAGTTCCTGCACCAAGAGCTCAACCTCGTGCCGAAGTTCGATGCGCTGCACAACATGAGTCTCGGCCTCGTGGGGCGCAGCAGGTTCGGTCTCGCTGACCGTGCCCGGACCTTCAAGCGCGCACGCACGGTGGCTGCAGAGATCGGCCTCGACTTCCCACTCGACACGCCCGTCGACGATCTCCCGGTTGCGCAGCAGTGGCTCGTCGCGCTGGGGCGCTCGCTGATGCGCCGCGCGCGCCTGATCGCCTTTGACGAGCCGACGGCCTCCCTGTCCGCCAAGGAGGCGGAGAAGCTCTTCTCGATCATTGCGCGGATGAAGCAGGACGGCATCGCCGTTCTCTATGTCTCGCACCGTCTCGAGGAGATCGAGTTGCTGAGCGATCGCGTGACAGCCTTCCGCGACGGGCGCGTCGTCGCGCGCTTCCGCCCCCACGAGATCACACGCGGGACCCTGATCGAGGCGATCACCGGGGGCGAGGCGGACGCCACGTCGGTCGCGCCCGCCCAGGACGCCGAGGCCGGCGCGGTTGTGCTGGGCGCCCGCGGGCTCGTCCGGCGTCCGGCCGTGATGGGCGTCTCACTCGACCTCCGCGCGAAGGAGATCGCCGGCGTCGCCGGCCTCGTCGGAGCCGGTCGCACCGAGCTCGCGCGGCTGCTGTTCGGTGCCGACAGGCCCGAAGAGGGGGAGCTCTTCCTCGACGGCAAGCAGATCAGGGTCCGCTCGCCGGCGGACGCCAACCGGCTCGGCATCGGCCTCGTTCCCGAGGAGCGCCGATCGCAGGCGCTGTTCCTCGACAAGGACGCAACCTTCAACATCAACATCGCCGCCGGCCCGTCCCTGCGGGTTGCCCGCCGCGGCAACCTGATCAGCATGCGCCGGGCACGTGCGCAGGCCCGCACGACCGCTGAGCGCGTCGACCTGCGTCCGCCCAATGTGGACACGACGGTCCGTAAGCTGAGCGGTGGCAACCAGCAGAAGCTCGCGCTCGGGCGCTGGCTGCTCGGGCGCCGGCGGGTATTGATCCTGGACGAGCCCACGCGCGGCGTCGATGTCGGAGCCCGATCGCAGATCCACCGCATGCTTCGTGCGCTCGCCGAAGACGGCATGGCGCTGCTCGTGATCTCGTCCGACTTCGAGGAGCTGCTCTCATGCGACCGGGTCCTCGTGATGCATCTCGGACGGATCGTCGAGGAGCTTCGCGGTGAGGCGATCACTCAGGCTCGAATGCTCAGAGCGGCGTACGGACAGCAGCCGCAGAGCACAACACCAGCGGCGACAGGGACCATGTCATGACGACTGAGACCCTGCCAACCCCGTCCGTCAGCAGCGACGCCCCGAGCCCCGAGGCGCCCCCCAAACACGGCCAGCTGGCCGCGCGGATCGCCAGCAAGTACGGAACGATCATCGCGTTGATCGCGTTGGTCGTCGTCTTCTCGGTGCTCAAGGCGAACCTGTTCCTGACGAGCGGCAACCTCGTCAACATCGCTTCGGAACTCTCGATCGGAGCGATCATCTCGTGCGGGCTCACGGTCGCCCTGATCGCCGACGAGTTCGACCTCAGCATCGGCTACGTCGGAAGCTTCGCGGGAGTTCTCGTGACCGGCTTCATGGTCAAGTCGGGAATGCCCATGGGCGTGGCGATCGTCGCGGCGCTGGCGGCATGCGCCGCAATCGGCCTGATCAACGGCCTGATCATCACCAAGGCAGGCGTGCACTCGTTCGTCGCAACGCTCGGCACCGGGACGATCGTCGTCGGGCTGAACTTCCTCTACAACTCGGGGATCGCCTTCTCGATCGGGCTGCCCAAAGCGTTCTTCGAACTCAACCTGCACAAGATCGCCGGCATCCCACTCCCGGTCTTCATCGCGGTCGCGGTCGTGATCGTGCTGTGGATCCTCGTCAACCGGACCCTGTTCGGTTACTACGCCCAGGCGATCGGGCAGAACTCCGAGGCGGCCCACCTGGTTGGCGTCCGTGTGGACCGGATCCGCGTCCTCGCGATGGTTGTCAGCGCCGCGTGCGCCGGAATCGGCGGGATCCTGCTGGCGGCGAAGCTCGGCAGCGGGCAGAGCAACGCCGCCGACGGCTACCTGCTCAACGGCTTCGCCGCGGCCTTCCTCGGCTCGGTCGCGCTGCGCAACGCCGAGTTCCACATCGCGGGCACGGTGATCGGCGTGGTGACGGTCGGCGTCGCCTTCAACGGGCTCGCGATCGTGGGCGCTCCGACGTTTTGGCAGTACGTCGTCCAGGGCGGTCTGCTGATCGGAGCGGTCGCTCTCTCCACGATCGGCAGGCGGATCCTCGGCCGTCACTAGCTGATGCGCCAGTAGCGGATCGTCTCGCCGCGACGGAAGGTAGAGCGATGAACGGGCGCGACGCGTCAGTCGACGGTCCGGTGGCCGTGATCATCGGGGCCGGCGGCGCCCTCGGATCTGCCAGTGCCCTGGCGCTCGCCAAGCGAGGTATGCGTTGCGTGCTGGCCGGTCCCACCGAGTCCTCGCTCCGGCGCGCAGCCGCGTCGATCGCAGCAGCCCGGGGAGAGGCCACCACGGTCTGTGCCGATGCCGGGGAGGAGCAGGGTGCGAAGCTGATCTTCGACCACGGTCGAGCCCGTTTCGGTCCCTGCGATGTGCTCGTGCACAGCGCCGCGATTCAGGGACCGACCGCGCCGCTGAGTGAGATCACGCTGGCGCAGTGGGAAGCGGTGATGCGCGTGAACCTCGGGTCCGTGTTCCTGTGCGCGCGCGAGGCGCTGCGCGAGATGGTCCCCCGTGGCCGCGGTTCGATCATCTTCGTCTCGTCCTCGGACGCGCTGCGCGGCTTTCCCATGACCGGGCCATACGCCGCGAGCAAGTCGGCGCTCACAGGTTTCGCGCGAGCACTGGCGGCGGAGGCCGGCGGCGCGGGCGTGCGCGTCAATGTGCTCAGTCCCGGCCCGATGCCCGAGGCCTCGATCTATCAGGAGGCGGTCTCGGGGATCGCCGCTCGGCTGGGTGTCGGGGCGGATGAGCTCCTCGGCCAAGTGACGGGGGCGCAACGTGCCTACAGCGCCGCCGAGATCGCCTCCGGGACAGTGTTCCTCGCGAGCGAGGACTCCAGCCCGATGACCGGGCAGAGCCTCGTGATGGACTCGCTGCTCACCCAGGTATGACGTCCGTTGCGGGAGGAATGGTCGTCGGGGTCGACGTCGGGGGAACATTCACCGATCTGTTCTACGACGAAGGCAGCGCGGGGAGCCCGCCCTCGGTTGTCAAGGTGCCGAGTACGGCGCCCGACCCGTCCCTCGGGATCCTGCACGCGCTGGAGCGTGCGCAGATCGATCCCTCGCAGCTCGCGCAGTTCGTGCACGGCACCACGATCGCGACGAACGCCCTGATCGAGCGGCGCGGTGCTGAGTGCGCGCTGGTGACGACGAGAGGCTTCCGAGACGTGCTCGAGCTCGGCCGGCGCGATCGCCCCCAGATCTACGGCTTGGGCGGCAAGCACGAGCCGCTGATCGCTCGCGACCAGCGCTGGGAGGTGGACGAGCGTCTCGATCATCGTGGAGAGGTGCTCGTGCCGCTCGACGAGCTGCAGGTCAACGAACTCGCTGTCGCGCTGCGCGAAGAGCGGCTCGAGACGATTGTGGTCTGCTTCCTCCACTCCTACGCGAACGCTGCTCACGAGGAGCGCGCCCGGCAGCTGCTGACGGCGGCCGAACCGGCATGGCAGGTCGTGATCTCGAGTGAGGTGATCAGCGAGTACTACGAGTTCGAGCGTACGAGCACGGCCGTCGTACAGGGTTTTCTGCAGCCCCTGGTTTCGCGCTACTTCGAGGGGCTCGCGAGCCAGCTCTCGGCGTTCGGTTTCCAGGGCGAGCCGCTCGTGATGCAATCCAACGGCGGGCTCATGCCGGCCGCGCGTGCGGGGCGGCGAGCCTGTCACCTGGTGCGTTCGGGCCCGGCCGCGGGCGTGATCGCGGCAACGCGCCTGGCCAACGAAGCCGGCTTCGCGAACGTGATCACCGGCGATATGGGCGGTACGAGCTTCGACGTCGCGCTGAGCCTGGCGGGAGAGCTGCCCGAGCGCGACACCGTCCAAGTCGACTTCAGGATCCCGGTGCGCGTGCCGACGCTCGACATCCGCACCATCGGCGCCGGAGGCGGCAGCATCGCCTGGGTCGATCGTGCGGGAATTCTGCAGGTCGGGCCTCGCAGCGCGGGCTCGAGCCCCGGTCCGGTCGCATTTGCGAGGGGGGGTACACAGCCGACGGTCACCGATGCCAACGTCGTGCTGGGCCGGATCAACGCCGAGCGGGCGATCGGCGAGGGCCGGCTGGACCTGCCGAGCGCTAGACGGGCGATGACGAGCCTGGGCGAGGGTGTCGGTCTGAGCGGCGAGGAGGCCGCGGCCGCCGTGCTCGAGATCGTAAACGCGCGGATGGCCGGCGAGATAAGGCTGATCACGGTCGAGCAGGGGCACGACCCGCGCGACTTCGCGCTGGTGGCCTTCGGAGGAGCCGGACCGTTGCACGGCGCCGCGCTGTTGCGTGAGCTGCAGCTCGGGGTCCTGTTGCTGCCGCCCGCGCCGGGCGTTCTGTGTGCGATGGGGTGCGCGATCGCGGACGCTCGCCACGACCTCTCACAGACCGTCGAGCGCACGCTCACAACCGCGTCGGCTCCGGGCTCGGGCGAGCTGGCGGCCGCAGAGCTCGTCGAGATCTTCGCGAGCCAGCGGTTGACCGGCGAGGGCCGGCTCGCGGCTGACGGCCTCGAATTCGCCGACGTCGAGGTGCAGCACTTTGCCGAGATGTCCTATCGCGGCCAGGTGCACCGCCTCCGAGTTGCGCTCGATGCGTCGTGGGACGCCGATCGCATGCGGCAAGAATTCGCTTCACGCCACGTGCAGGAGTTCGGCTACGCGCTGGACGGGGTCGACGTCCGGGTGGTCCTGGCGCGCACCACGGTCACCGGCCGTCGATCGCACGAGGCATCCGTGAGCCTTCCCGGGCCGGCTTCCCCTCCGGCTGCGAGGGCGACACGCAGCATCTACTTCAGCACCTGGACAGAGACCCCCGTGTACGCACGCGAGGATCTGCTGCCGGGCATCGAGCTCGACGGCCCGCTGATCGTCGAACAGCTCGACACGACGACTGTGATCGCGCCGGGCATGCACGCCCGCGTCGACGATCGCTCGAACCTTCTCGTGACGCTCGGATGATCGACCCGATCACCCTGTCTGTGGTGCGCAGCCGCCTCGAGCAGATCTGTGACGAGATGGACATGCACCTGATCCGATCGGCGCTCTCGCCGATCATCTCTGAGACCAACGACTGTGCTCACGGCATCTACGACGCCACGACCGGGGAGACGATCGCACAAGGGCGGTTGGGGCTGCCGGTGTTCCTGGCGAACATGCAGTTCGCCGTCCAGGCAACGATCGCCCGGGCCCAGGGGACGGGGGGCTTCCGTCCCGGCGATGTGTGGATTCTCAACGATCCCTACCTCGGTGGAACGCACCTGAACGACGTCAACCTGGTGGTTCCGGTCTACCTCGACGGCGATCTGTTCGCGTTGATCGCGAGCACCGGCCACTGGATGGACATCGGGGGAGGCGCGCCCGGCGGTTGGAACCCGGAAGCCGAAGAGATTCACCAGGAGGGGCTGTTGATCCCGCCCGTGCGGTTGTACCGCGAGGGCGTGCGTGACGATGCGCTGGTCGAGACGGTGATGGCCAATGTGCGCCTGCCGGAGCAGATGCTGGGCGATCTGCGGGCGATGACGAGCGCGGTGAAACGCGGCGAGGAGCAGCTCGGGCGCGTGGTGGAACGCCACGGGCGCGCCGCGGTCAGCGAGTGCCTCGGCGAGTTGATCGCGCGCTCACAGCGGCAGATGGAAAGCTACATCGAAGAAATCCCCGATGGCTCCTACTCGTTCACGGACACGATCGACAACGATGGCATCGATCCTGCGCCGTTGCAGGTCCAGGTTGAGATCACGGTCGCAAACGCGCACATGATGATCGACTTCTCGGGCACCTCGCCGATCGCCCGGGGCCCTCTCAACCTCGCACGCAACTCGACGATCTCGATGTGTCACGTAGCGCTGAAGCACATCTTCCCGGACGTCCCGATCAACGGCGGCACGTTCCGCCCGGTGCGGGTCACGGTGCCCGACGGCTCGCTGCTCGCGGCGGAGTACCCGGCACCCGTGAGTGGCTACACAGAGGTCGTCGGTCGCGTCATCGACGTCATGTTCGGCGCTCTTGCCCAGGCCCTGCCGAGCCGCGTTCCGGCAGCCCCCTTTGGAACGATCGGCGTGATCACGGTGGCCGGTCGGCATCCCGAGCGCGGTGACTACTTCGTCGGCGTGTTCCCGTATCCCGGCGGGTACGGTGCGAGTGCTCTCGGCGACGGGCTCGTGCACGGTAACCCGCCGCAGTCGATGGCCAACTTCGTTGCGCTCGAGGCATCAGAGCACCGCTACCCGGTTCGCTTCGACTTCTTCGCTCTCCGCGAGGACTCCGGCGGAGCGGGTAGCCGGCGTGGCGGCGACGGGAGCACCTACCGGATCCGCGCGTGGTCGCCGTGCGTGCTGTCGGTGATGGGCGACCGCGCGGATGCGCGCCCGTTTGGGTTGGAAGGCGGAGGACCGGGTGCGCCGAACGAGGTGAGGATCGCGACCGACCGCGGCGAGTGGATCCCGCCAATGGGCACGAAGCTGGCACGACAGCCGCTCGGGCCGGGCGAGTACATCACTGCCTCCTCGCCGGGGGGCGGAGGGTATGGCGACCCGCTTGACCGGCCGACCGAGGCGGTGGAGCGCGATCTCGACCGGGGTTACATCAGCCGCGAGTCCGCCGAGCGGGAGTACGGCGTGGCGATCGCCGAGGTTCGCACCGTCGCGGGTCGCCCGCGCTATCGACTCGACCACGAGGGAACCGCCCAGGTGCGAGCGAATCGCCGGACTTCGACCGCGATCCCGGACGTCGAAGCCGCCGCAGCCACGAGGCCAGACCCGTGAAACGCTCCCGGCGTGTGACGCCCTCATGCAATCGAGCGTCCACCTGCCATCCTTGCCCGAGCGGTTCCCGCAAGCTCGAGCGAGGAGGCATGAGATGAGCGCCAGCATGATCGACGTCGCCACCCGGGACGGCAGTGCCGACGCCTACCTGTCCACACCCGACGACGGCGAGCGCCACCCCGGCGTGCTGCTGATCATGGACGCCTTCGGCCTGCGTTCACAGATCGAGGGGATGGCCGATCGCATCGCCGAGCGCGGCTTCGCGGTGCTCGCGCCGAACGTCTTCTATCGCGACGCCCGCTCGCCGATCATCCCGCCCGAGGAGCTCGCCGATCCGGAGCACAGAGGCGCCCTGTTCGAGCGCATCGGGCCAATGATGCGCGAGCTGACGCCGGAGCGCATCGCCAGCGACGGCGCCGCCTACCTCGACAAGCTCGAGGAGGTCGGCCGGGGCCCGGTCGCGATCACCGGCTACTGCATGGGCGCGCGTCTGGGATGGCGCATCGCCACCGCCTACCCGCAGCGCGTCGCGGCGCTGGCCGGCTTCCATGGCGGCGGCCTGGTCACCGACGACCCCGACAGCCCGCACCTGAGCGCCGGCGAGCTGACGGCGGAGCTGTATCTCGGCCACGCCGACAACGACCCCAGCATGTCGCCCGAGCAGATCGCCATCCTCGAGCGGGCGCTCACCGAGGCGGGCGTGACCTACATCTCGGAGGTCTTCAAGGACGCCGCCCACGGCTACACGATGGCCGACACACCCGCCTACCAGCAGGAGGGCGCCGAGCGCCACTTCCGTGAGCTGTTCGCGCTGCTCGAGCGGACGCTCGGCGTGGCATCCCGGGCCGGCTGATCCGGACCGGGTGGGCCGTCGCGGGCGCCCAGCAAAGCGCGCCTCGCCGCTAGGACAGCATCGGCCCCGACGGCAGCGTCACCCACAGCTTCGGCGCCAGCTCCAGCACCGCCTCGCCCGGCAGCTCACCGACGCTCGCCGCGCCCTCGCGCTGCATCGCCATCGACAGCTCGCGCCACGCCTGCGCGACCGGCGCCACGCGCACCGTCGGTCCCCACCCGGTCACCGCGCGCAGCTCGTCCGCGCGCGCGATCGCGTCCTGCTGCGTCAGCTCGCCGAACGGGCGGTTGGCACCGCGGATGTACACCTCGCGCGCCAGCGCCGCATCGACGTCTCCGCCGCGCGGCTCGCTCACGCGCCCGCCCTCGCTGGCCTCTGCGCAGGCACAGGCGCCGCTCCGGGTCCGGGCGCGGCCAGACGCCTCGCGGCGACCGCCGCCTGGCCGTAGGAGATCGCGCCGTCGCCGAGCGGCAGGCGTTCGGGGACGATCGCGCGCAGGCCCTCCGTGTGCAGACCGGCGAGCGTCGTCTCCAGCAGCCGTCGGTTCTGAAACACGCCGCCGCACAGCACGACCAGCTCCGTCGCGCTCGCGTCGGCCGCGCGTGACAGCGCCTGAACCGTGCCGGCGGCGATCGCGCCGTGGAAGCGAGTGGCGACGGCGCCGAGCGAAGTGCCGGCCGCGAGGTCGGCGAGGATCGCCGCGATCGTCTCGCGCGGGTCGATCGTGATCCGCTCGTCCTGCTCGCGCAGCGCGATCGGATAGGCGCCGCGCTCGGCCGGGTCGCACGCGGCCTCCAGCTCGATCGCCGCCTGCCCCTCGTAGTTGACGCGCTCGCGCAGCCCACACAGCGCGCCGACGGCGTCGAACAGGCGGCCCATGCTCGTCGTCGAGGGCGAGCGCACGCCGCTTGCCAGAAGCCGGCAGACCTGCTGCCAGGAGCGCTCGGGCACGCGACCGCGCAGCGCCCGCGGGATCTGCGGGTCGCGCTCGCGCTCGTCGCCCGCCGCTGCCAGCCACGCGCAGGCCATGCGCCACGGCTCGCGGATCGCGGCCGCGCCGCCCGGCAAGGGCACCGCCAGCAGCGCGCCGACGCGACGAAAGCCCTCGAGGTCGCCGAGCAGCAGCTCGCCGCCCCACACCGTGCCGTCGGTGCCGTAGCCCGTGCCGTCGTAGATCGCGCCCACTGCGCTGCCCCGCTCGGCGTGCTCGGCCAGGCACGCGGCCAGATGCGCGTGATGGTGCTGCACGCCGACGAGCCGCTCGACGTCGCACTCCATCGCGTACTTGGTCGACAGGTACTCCGGATGCAGGTCATGCACGAGGACCGCCGGCTCGGCGTCGAACAGCGCCTTGAAATGCGCGATCCCCTCGGTGAACGAACGCAGCGTCTCGTAGTTCTCCAGGTCGCCGATGTGGTGCGAGACCCACGCGCGCGACCCCTTGGCCAGGCAGAACGTGTTCTTCAGCTCGGCGCCGCACGCGAGGATCGGCGACTCCGTGACGTCCGCCAGCGGGAGGCTCGCCGGCACGTACCCGCGCGAGCGCCGCAGCAGCGTCACTCGCGCGCCTGCGGGCGCCTGCACGACGCGCGCGAGCGAGTCGTCGGTGCGCGTCTGTATCGGGCGGTCGTGCACGAGCAGCAGGTCGGCGATCGCGCCCAGGCGCTCCAGCGCGTCGTCGTCGCGAAAGACGATCGGCTCGTCCGATACGTTGGCGCTGGTCATCACCAGCGCAGGGCAGTCCACGAGGTCGCCGAGCAGCAGGTGGTGAAGCGGCGAGTAGGGCAGCATCACGCCGAGCTCGGTGGCGCCGCTGGCCACCGAGCTCGCCACCGGCGCGTCGGGCAGGCGTGGCGCGAGGACGATCGGGCGCTCGACGGCACGCAACAGCGCGCGCTCGGCCTCGCCCACGCGCACCAGCCGCGCGGCGGCCCGCACGCCGGCGACCATCAGCGCGAACGGCTTGTCCTCGCGGTGCTTGCGCGCGCGCAGCGCCGCCACCGCCGCCTCGTCGTCGCCGCGACACGCGAGGTGGTAGCCGCCGATCCCCTTGACCGCGACGATGCGCCCGGAGCGCAGCGCCTCGACGGCCCCGCGCAGCGCGTCCTCGCCGCGCACGGGCACGCGCGCGGGCTCGGGCGGGACGCCTTCAGCGCTCAGCAGCGCTAGCGACGGTCCGCACCGCGGGCACGCGTTGGGCTGCGCGTGAAAGCGCCGGTCGGCCGGGTCCTCGTACTCCGCGCGGCAGCGCGCGCACATCGTGAAGGTGGCCATCGTCGTGTACGCGCGGTCGTACGGGACGCCGCGCACGATCGAAAAGCGCGGGCCGCAGTTGGTGCAGTTGACGAACGGGTAGCGATAGCGCCTGTCGCCGGGGTCCGCCAGCTCGCGCACGCAGTCCTCGCACGTCGCGCTGTCGGGCGTAACGGGCGCTTGGGCGACGCCCGCACGCGGGCTCTGGCGGATCGCAAACCGCTCCTCGGCGCCCGGCTGACGCTCCTCGGCGGCGACGCTCTCGACCACCGCCAGCGGCGGCGCCTCGACGGCCAACCGCGCGAGGAAGCGCTCGACCTCGGCGGCGCTGCCCTGCACCTCCAACAGCACGCCGTCGGCGTCGTTCAGCACGAAGCCTGCGAGCCGATGCTCGCCGGCCAGGCGGTAGACGTAGGGGCGAAAGCCGACCCCCTGAACGGTCCCCCGCACGCGCGCGCGAACGCGGCGGACTGCCGGTGCGGACGGTTCGACCGTGGCGGCGCGAGCGCTCATCGGCCCGGCGCGCCCGCGGCGTCAGGGGTCAGCTCTACCAGCTCGACCAGCGCGTGATAGGCGCTCGCCTGGGCCTCCTGGATGCGCGGTATGTGCTGCGAGCGCGTGACCACCACGTGATCGGCCAGTGCCTCCGCGTTGACGCGCCCGCCGTCGTAGCCGACGAGCGCGATCGTGCGCAGGCCCTGGCGGCGCGCCTGGCCGAGCGCCTCGATCACGTTGCGCGAGTTGCCCGACGTCGACAGCGCCAGCAGCACGTCGCCGGGCAGGCCGTAGGCGATCACCTGGCGCGAGAAGACCACGTCGGTACCCACGTCGTTGGCGATCGCCGTGAGGATCGCCGGGTCCGCCGTGAGGTCGATCGCCGGGCGCGGTTGTGCGCCCGCAGCCCCCTCGCCGGGGGTGCGAAAGTCGGCGACGACGTCCATCGCGTCGGTCGCCGAGCCGCCGTTGCCGAGCGCCAGCAGCTTTCCGCCCTGCGCGAAGCTTGCGCGCAGCGCGTCGGCCGCGCCGAGCAGCTGCCGGCGGTTGCCCGCGAACGTCTGTGCACGCAGCGCGTCGATCTCCTCGGCCTTCATCAGCGCCGAGCGGCACACATCCTCGATCACCGGCTCCAGCTCGCGCTCGCGCTCGTCCAGGAATGGGTAGAGGAAGCTCGACGCGCCGGCGTCGTGCGCGCGGCGCACGCTGCGGCCCTCGAGCAGTCCGCGGTGGTCGAAGAACACGTGAACCAGCTCCCACAGCACGTGGTAGAGCGTCTCGACCAGCTCCTGGCGGACATGCGGGTCCTCACTCGGAGGATCGAACTCCCACTCCGCACCGAGCGGCGAGAAGGCGATCGTCAGGCAGCCGCGCTCGCGCGCGAGCGCCAGTGCGCGCGCCGTCCGCGAGTGAGCGCACTGCGCGTCGAGGAACGCGATCGCCAGGTCCTCCTCACGCGCGAGCAGCTCGACCTGCTGCGCCAGGTCGCCATCGTCGTCCACCAGCGCGAGCGCCGGCAGCGCGCGCTTGCCCACGATCACCGGATGCACGAACTCGACAGCCACGTGGCGCGCGTCCGAGCGAGCGCCCGGCGAGGCGCCCAGCGCGAGCAGCCGCCCACCGCGAGCGAAGCGCTCGGCCATCCTGTGGCAGAGCCGCGCGAGGCGCTCGGCGTGCGCGGCGAAGAACTCGCCGTTGGCCTGCACGCGCCGCCCGAGCAGCAGCTCCAGGTGGGTGGCGAGCGAGTCTCGGGTCGCGGTCTGCGTCAAGCGAGCGCTCCCTCGCGGGCGCGTGCGGCGACGTCCACCAGCCAGTCGCGCCAGGCGTCGATACCTTCCCCGGTGCGCGCGCTCACGAGCATGCGTTGCGCGTTGGGGTTGACCTGGTCGATGTGGTAGAGCAGCTGGTCGAGGTCGTAGTCGAGGTGCGCCAGCAGGTCAATCTTGTTGATCAGCACCAGCTCGCACGTTCGGAACATCAGCGGGTACTTGAGCGGCTTGTCCTCGCCCTCGGTGACCGAGCAGACCATCACGCGCGCGTCCTCGCCGACCTTGAACTCAGCCGGGCAGACGAGGTTGCCGACGTTCTCGATCACCAGCATGTCGATCTCCGCGAGCGGCAGCTCGCCGAGCGCCGAGCGCACCATGTTCGCGTCCAGGTGGCACTCGCCGCCGAAGCTCGGGTCGGTGTTCAGCTGCGTCACCGGGACGTGCAGGCCGGCCAGGCGATCGGCGTCCATCGAGCCCTGCACGTCGCCCTCGAGCACGCCCACGCGCACACCGGGAACGTCGCCGACGACGCGTTCCAGCAGCGACGTCTTGCCCGCGCCCGGCGCGCTCATGAAGTTCACGACCGTCACGCTCGCGCGGTCGAAGTCTGCGCGGTTGGCCTGCGCGATCGTGTTGTTGGCGTCCAGCGCGTCCTCGACGATCCTCACTTTTGTGCGATGCATGCTGTCTCCTCGACCTCGATTGACTCGACTTCGAACTCGTTGCCGCTGGCCACCGCGACGTCCGAACCGCCGCACGTCGGGCAGCGAAAGGCCGGGATCTCGATGCGCCACTCGCGCTCGCAGCGAGCGCAGCGCAGGCACGCCTCGACGACCTCTTGCTCCAGGCGCGCGTCTTCGCAGACCGTGCCGCGGGCGACGAAGCCGAAGTAGAACTCGAGCGTGTCGGGTACGACCTGGCGCAAGCGCCCGACGCGCAGGCTGACCAGGCTGACGCGGCGTTCGCCGGCGTGCTTGACGACCGTGTTGAGCACCGCGCCGCTCAGCGACAGCTCGTGCATCGGGCTACTCCGCGGGTTCCAGCGCGGGCGGCGTGCGCAGCTCGGCGGCCGTCTCCAGCACGAGCTCGACCGCGCGCTCGACCGCCTCGCTGACCTCGCCCGAGAGTCCGAAGCCGAGCTCCTCGACGTCGGCCGGCTCGCATGCGACGACCACGACGCGGCCCGGCCACGCGCCGATCGAGCGCACGAAGCGCAGCATCGTCTGCGGGTCCATGCCGTGCGGGTTGATCGTTTCGCCGTCGTCGATCTTGCCCTCGACCGACTCCTCGGACACCTCCATCACGTACAGCGTCCCCGGCTCGCCCCCCTGGCGGCTCACATCGAGGATCACCAGCGCGTCATAGCCGCGCATCACCTCGTAGGCGAGATCCAGGCCGCCCGTGCCCGCGTCCATCACGGCCACGCCGGCGGGCAGCTCGCGCTGTTCCAGGCGTCTTGCGGCCTCGCCACCGAAGCCGTCGTCGCGCAGCCACGCGTTGCCGACGCCGGCGATCAGTATCCGCGGTTCACGCTCACCGCTCATGCGCTCCTCCTCAGTCGATTTGCGCTCATGCGAGCATCCCCGCCTCGGGCGCTTGCGCTCATCCGAGCACCTCCACCTCGGGCGCGAAGAAGAACAGCAGGCGCCCGCTCTCGCGCATCAGCTCCTGCCCGGGGTCGCCGTCGATCGTCACGCCCAGGTGCACCTTGCCGTCGTAGTCGACCATGATGCGCTCGATCGTCGCCGCGCGACCGTCGAGCAGGCGTGCGTGCAGGTCGGCGTCCGCGTCCGGCCTGATGCGCACCTTGCCGCCGCGACGGAAGCGCACGCCGTCGACCTCGGCGTGCTCCTCGCCGGCCGTCGGGTCGAGGAGACCCGCGGGCTCCTCGGGCGGCGCATCGGTGAAGCGGCTGCGCGCGGCGCTGTCGGCGTCCTCCGGGTCGCGCAGCGTCACGCGGCCGTGCAGCGCGAGGATCTCCTGCGGCGTCGCCGCGGCGGCGCGCGCGACCATCTCGCGGACGGCCGGGTCGTGGCGCTCGATCTGCTCGCGCTCGTCGTCGCTGAGCACCTTCACGTGCAGCAGCAGCGCCTCCTCGATCTCCGTCGAGTCGAACAGGCCGCCGCGGCTCTCTGGGGCGATCTGCGGGTGGTCTGGCAGCACGATCGTGGCGCCGATCACCGCGTCGTCGGCGTCGCCGGCCAGCACGGGAAACGTGTTGACGCTCGCGCACGGACGCTCGAGCGGCGAGATGAAGCACCCGTCGGACACCGTCAGGATCGGGTGCGTCGACAGCAGCGAGCGCGCGAGCGCGCCGGCGCGGTCGAGGCCGTCGGCGCACGCGCTGCGGTTCTCCACGCGCAGCGACAGCTCGTACAGGCCGCCCTCCAGCTCGCGCGCACTGAGCGCGATCGCCAGGCGCAACGGCTCCCCGCGAGTCTCGACCTCCGCCTCGCGCTCGAGCGGCCGCTCGGCGACCGCGAGCGCGCCGACGCTGGCCTCGTCGCTCGCGCCGTCGCCCGTCGCCGCGACCAGCTCGAGGCGCCCGGCGTCGGCCTCGTGGCGCACGCCGCCGGCGGCGAGGAACCTCACCTCAGCCGCGACCGTCGCATGCGCCGGCGCGGCGAGCACGCAGCGCAACTCGACGTGGTCGAACGTGCTCGACAGCGCCGCCGCGTAGCGCGGCGGGTAAACGATGCCGAACGGCGTCGGCGTTGAGTTCTTCATCGCCCCGGGCGTGTACGGGTACAGCGCGTACCCCTCGAACAGCAGCGAGTCGATCAGCGCCTCCAGCTGCTCAGGCATCGTGCGCCTCCTCGAGCAGGCGACGCACGCAGGCGTCGTAGGTCGGCAGGCCGTGCGCCACCCGCTCGCGCTCGAGCGCGTCCTGCGTCTCGCTGCGCAGCGCCACCCAGCCGGTGTTCGGGTAGTAGTGCCCGATCGTCTCGCGCCACGTCGCGACCGGCATGCGGAAGTCGATCGAGCGCGACCACGGCACGAGCACCATCTGCAGGCCGCCGTGCTCGTTGGGGTAGTAGACCATGCCGTTGAAGTGCAATGCCAGCGGCGCCTCGCCGTCGGGCAGCGCGTGCAGGTACTTGGCGGCCGCCACCTCCATGTCGTAGCTGCAGGCGACCGGCACCGTCACCGTCGTCGAGCCGGTGAACGCCGGCACGACGACGTCGAGCTGCGCCCACACGAGGCTGTGCGTCGTCACCGCCCAGCGCTCGGGCGCGCCGAACAGCCCCATCAGGCGCTCGCGCGTCGCGTCGTCGTACGCGCGCCTGGCGGGCTCGATCATCAGCTGGATGCTCAGCGCGATCATGTACACCTGACGACCGCTCGGCTCAGAGACCTGGAGGTCGAGCAGCATCGTCGGGATCGCCGCGTGGCGCAGCGAGCGGACCCCCAGGACCGCGAACTCCGGCTCGGGGCCGACCGTCGTCTCCACGGGCGACTGGGCTTGGGCGCTCACGCGGGCACCGCCCGCGCGTGCAGGTCAGCGAAGAAGCCCGACACCGCTTCGCGCACGCGGGGGCCGCCGGAGATGCCCTCCCAGTTCATCTTGATCGTGCCGGTGAGCGCGTAGCAGCGGTCGATCGGCGCAATCGCGTACGCCGGCGGGTCCGACAGCCGGTTGACGATCAGCCCCTCGATGTCGGGCTCCAGGTCCGCGAGCAAGGGGTTCAGCTCGACCATGCGACTCCACGAGGAGAAGTGCAGCTCGCTCTCCGTCGCGCCGCCGGGGCTCGGATACAGCGCGACGACGCAGCCGGCGATCGTCGAGTCCATGAAGAACGCCAGTCCGATCGGGATCTGAAAGCTCGCCCACACCTCGTCGGGGAGCTCGAGCGCGTCCAGCCACAGCGTGCGCCCGCCCGTCGGGCGGTACTCGGCGTCGCCCGAACGCAGCGCCCAGCAGCTCTCGCATGCGCACTCGATGCGCCGCTCGACCAGGTTCAGCAGGTGGCGGTGCTCGCCCGGGATCGTCGTGTCGCACAGGTCACAGCGCTCCTCCACCAGCGTCGCCGAGGCGCCCTGGGACGGCTCGGGCGCGCGCTCGCTCGACGCGGCGGCGGCGGCGCCCGGCGCGGCGCCCGCGTGCCGCTCGCCGGCGGGGCGGGGACGAGCCAGGCCGCGCAGGCCGCTGACGAGCTGCGCGCGCCGCCTGGCGCTCACGGCGGCTTGGATCGGCCGGGGCGCGCCGGCGCGTTCGCCGGCGGGTCGCGCGGCTGGCAGATGGCCGTTTTCGACGCCGCCGGCGCTCACCGCGCGAGCGCCACCTTCACATGGCCCTGCTCGCGCAGCAGCGGCACCGGCTCAAGCTGAAGGCGCTCGTCGTCCATCGAGCGCCCCGCGCGGGGCAGGAAGTACGTGCGCGAGCACTGCCCGCAGGCCAGCGTGCCCGCGGTCAGCTCGCCGTCCTCGAGCGAGGCGCCACACGCCGCGCACGTGTTCGCGTAGGCCAGCAGCGTGCCGTCGACGTTGGCGACGAGGAGCTCCGCGCCGGCGACCTCCGCGCCGACCATCTTCCCGACCGGCACCAGATCGAGGTGATCGACGTCAAACCACGTCGGCGCCTGCGTCGGCGCGGACGCGGGGACGGGCGCGCGGCCGGGCGACGGCGACATCACCATCGGCAGCGCCGTCCCGCCGCCGGGCGGCGAGGGCGCCGCGCCGTCGAGCAGCGGCAGCGCGGGACCGGCCGGCGCGGGCGCCACCCCCTCGACCTCCAGCGCCTCCAGATCGGGTGCCGCCTCCTCCAGCGCCTGCTTGATCGCCAGCTCGAGCGTCACCGCCGATGCGGCGCAGTCCGAGCAGCTGCCGCGCAGGCTGATCCGCGCGACGCCGTCTTCGAGCGAGATCAGCTCGACGTCGCCGCCGTGGGATTCCATGTACGGGCGCACCTGCTCCAGCGCCCCGTGCACGCGCTCGGACAGCGCCACCGGGTGCAGGTCGTGGATCATCAGCAGCGCCGCTACGAGCTCGTCGTCGGCGAACGCGCCCGCCAGGCGCTCGCCCTGCTCGCCCGCTTCGTGCAGCAGGCCGAGGATCCGCTGCAGCCCGCTGCCGTACATCTGCACGACGGCCGAGACCAGCTCCTCGGCGAGCTCACGCGTCGAGGGATCCCCGCCCGAGTCGAGCTTGGCCTGCAGATCCTGCACGCGCAGCAGCAGCGCGTCGGGCCCCTCGCTGATCGCCGTGGCAGACATCTAGGACATCGCCGTCGGCGTGTGCACGACCTTGCGCACCCGGCCCGATCCGTCGTACATGTGCACGCCGCAGGGCAGGCACGGGTCGAATGAGCGCACGGCGCGCATGATGTCGATGCCCTTGAAGTTCTCCGGGCCGTTTTCCTCGAAGATCGGCGTGTTCTGTACCGCGTCCTCGTACGGTCCCGGAGTGCCGTAGGAGTCACGCGGACTCGCGTTCCATGGCGTCGGTGGATAGGGCTGGTAGTTGGCGATCTTGCCGTCGCGGATCACCATGTGGTGGGAGAGCACGCCGCGCGCCGCCTCGTGGAAGCCGCAGCTGACGGCGCTGTCGGGGACGGTGAAGTTGTTCCAGCTCTTCGTGCGCCCCGCCTGCACCTCCTTCATCGCTCGCTCCAGGCAGTGCAGCGCGATCAGCGCGCTGTAGGCCTGGTGGTAGGTGCGCGCGCGATCGCGCTCGATCGCGTTCGACTTCTCCGGCACGTGCCACTCCAGTTCCATCTCCGGCATGTTCGGCGAGCGCGGTAGCACCATCTGGATCGAGTGGCCGGTGGCCTTGGCGTAGCCGAAGTCGACCAGGCCCGCCTTCGCCGTGCACCACTGGCGGGCGAACGGGCCGCCGCCGGTGTCGCAGCAGACATGCGTGTCGGTGCGCTTGTCGTAGATGCGGGGCGAGACGACCCACGTGTACTTGTCGGTGAAGTCGCGCTTCTGCGGACGCGGCAGCGTGACCTTGTTCCACGGGTGGTTCTTGTCGACGGGGTTACCCAGCGGATCCTGCGTGACCAGCGTCGGCTCGTTCTCCCACGAGTCGAAGTAGGAGGAGCCGAGCAGGATGCGGATCATCAGGTTGATCTCGACCAGGTCAGTCGAGATCAGCTCGCCACCGATCGCTACGCCGGGCGTGATGTAGCGCTTGCGCCCCCACTCCGTCATGTTGCGATAGTCGTAGTCGACGTAGTCGGGGTCGTCGAAGGAGCCCCAGTTGACGAGGTTGGTCTCGCGGTAGCCGACCATGTCGTACCCCGGCAGCTGCGTCAGGAAGAAGTCGTACAGGTCGTCGTGCATCGGCACGCTGCGCTTGACGTAGTCGAAGTAGCGCATCAGGCGCACGTAGTAGTCGGTGCACGTCTGGTGGGTGATGTCCGCGCTGCAGCCACCCGGCATGATCGTCGAGGGGTGCGTGTGGCGACCGCCGAACAGGCAGTACATCTCGCGCGTGTAGCGCGCCACGTGCAGCGTCTCCAGGTAGAACTCGCCGGTGAACGGGTTGAGCGCTCGCATGATGTCGGCGACGGTGTTGAAGCCGTGGATGTCGCGGTGCGGCGCCGGCGTGTTCTCGGCGGTGGCCAACAGCGCCGGGTTGGTCTCCTTGACCATCTGCTCGCAGAAGTCGACGTTGGCCATGCAGTCGTTGAAGATCGCGTGGTCGAAGATGTAGTCGGCTGTCTCGGCGAGGTTGAACGCCAGGTCGCCCAGCGGGGGCGGCTTGACGCCGTAGGCCATGTTCTGGTTCAGGCACGAGCAGGTGCAGTGGTTGTCACCGCAGATGCCGCATATGCGACTGGTGATGAAGTGCGCGTCGCGCGGATCGATCCCCTTCATGAAGATGTCGAAGCCGCGGAAGATCATCGAGGTGCTGTAGCACTTGAGCACCTGCTGATTGGAGAAGTCGATCTCGGTGTGAATCCCCAGGCTGCCCACGATCCGCGTGATCGGATCCCAGGACATCTCCTTGACCATCACTTTCTGCTGCTGCGGCGTTTCGGTCGCCATCTCGTCTCTCCTCGCTCGGCCTGCGGCCGGAAATAGTCCAAAGGGGTCTACGGCAGGTCGGTCAGCGCCTCACCACCTCTTCGCGTAGCCGCTGGTGAGCGTCTTGCCCTTGCGCCGCCACTCCGGCTCGACGTCGTATTTGTTTTTGACGTTGCGCCGGCGGAAATAGCGCACGATCGGCCCGTAGGTGAGGCTCATCACGGTGCCCGCCGCCGCGCCGTATCTGTCCTCGTCCATGAACGGCATGAACTTGTCGGGGAAGCCGGGCATCGTGCAGGCCATGCAGATGCCGCCGACGTTGGGGCAGCCGCCGATGCCGTTGACCCAGCCGCGCACGGGGACATTGCACTTGACGACCGGTCCCTTGCAGCCGAGCTTGACCAGGCAGCGATGATCCGAGCCGTATTCGGTGGCGAACTCGCCCTGCTCGGCAAAGCCCGCGCGGTTGCAGCTCTCGCGCACCGTCCGGCCGAACAGCCACTTCGGACGCAGTGCCTCGTCGAGTTCCGGCGCCGGCGCGAGGCCCGCGAGGTGCAGCGCGAGATACAGCAGCGTCTCGGTCATATTGTCCGGCTGCGCCGGGCAGCCGGGTATGCAGACGATCGGCAGGCCGGCTTTGGACTTCCAGTTCCAGCCGAGGTAGTCAGGGACGCCCATCGCCCCGGTCGCGTTGTTCTTCATCGCGGGGATCCCGCCGTAGGTCGCGCACGTGCCGACCGCGACGATCGCCGCGCACTTCGGCGCGAGGCGATCGATCCACTCGTTCATCGTGATCGGTTGACCGTCCGCCGGGTTCACCGCGAAGCCCGTCCAGTGGCCCTCGCCGTTGATCTCCTCGTTGCCGAGCGAGCCCTCGATCACGAGCACGAACGGATCGAGCTTGCCCTGCTCGGCGTCGAACCACGCCTGCGCGTAGTCCTGGCCGACGGCGTAGTCGATCACCTGGTTGTGCACGACGACCTTCGGCATCCCGGGGATCGCCTGCAGGATGATGTCCTCGAGGCTCGGATTGGTCGCCGACGTCATCGCCACCGAGTCGCCCTCGCAGCTGAGACCGGTGGTCATCCACAGGACGTGGGCGGTGACCGCCTCCGTCTTCTTGTGCTCCGCAAACGCTACCGTCGCCATCGCGTCTCCTCTCGACTCAGATCAGCAGATCCGCGGCAGCGGATCGCCCACCAGCTGGTCCATCACCCGACGTCCTCCGAAGCTGGTCTCGACCAGCACCATGCCCGTCGGTTCGCTGCGCACCTCGCCGATCTCGGCGGCCTGCTCGCTGCCGGGCACGCAGCGCAGCGCGGCCAGCGCTTCGCCGGCCTGCTCGGGCGCGACAAACGCGACGAGCTTGCCCTCGTTGGCCACGTACATCGGATCGATGCCGAGGATCTCTCCGGCCCCGGCGACCGCCGGCTGCACGGGTACGGCGCGCTCGTCGACGAGCATCGCCACCGAGGCCGCGCGCGCCAGCTCGTTGAGCACCGAGGCGACGCCGCCGCGCGTGGCGTCGCGCAGGCAGCGCAGGCTCGGGCCGGCGGCGTCGAGCAGCGCATCCACGGCCGGCCACAGCGACGCCGTGTCGGACTCGATCGCGGCGTCCAGCTCGAACTCGCCGCGCGCGAGCATGATCGCCATGCCGTGTTCGCCGATCGCGCCGGAGAGCAGCACGTGATCGCCGGGTCGGATGTTCGCCGGCGCGAGGCTTGCTCGTGGGTCGCGCCGGCCGAGCCCGCTCGTGCACACGTACATCCCGTCGGCGTGACCGCGCTCCACGACCTTGGTGTCGCCGGCGAGGATCTCGACCTGCGCCGCGCTCGCGGCGGCGGCGATCGCGTCGACCTCGGCGCGCAGCTCGTCGGCCGCCAGCCCCTCCTCGAGCACCAGCGACAGGCTCAGCGCCAGCGCCCGCGCGCCGGCCACGGCGAGGTCATTGACGGTGCCGTTGACCGCCAGCTCGCCGATCGACCCGCCAGGGAAGCGCAGCGGCTTGACCACGTAGGCATCCGTCGTCAGCGCCAGCTCGACGCCGTCGAGACTGAGGCGTCCGGCGTCGGCCATCTCGCTCAGCGCGGCGCCGCCGAAGGCCGGCACGAACAGCCCCTCGATCAGCGTCTGCGTCGCCTTGCCGCCGGCGCCGTGGGCCATCGTGATGCGCTCGTCGCGGAACTTCGCGCGCTTGCCGCGGGCCGTCTCGATGATCGCGAGGATCTTCTCCTCGCGCTCGGAGACGGCGGCCGAGTCGCCCATCACACGACTTCCCGCTCGCGCGCGAAGCGGCCGAAGTTGTAGTAGGCGGCGCAGGCGCCCTCGGAGGACACCATGCACGTGCCGATCGGTCGCTCGGGAGTGCAGGCGGTGCCGAACACCTTGCACTCCCACGGCTTGATCACGCCCTTGAGCACCTCGCCGCACTGGCACGCCTTGGGGTCGGCCACGCGCACGCCCGGCACGCTGAAGCGCAGCTCCGCGTCGAGGTCGGCGTAGGCCTCGGACAGCTTCAGGCCGCTGTGCGAGATGAAGCCGAGGCCACGCCACTCGAAGTGCGGGCGCAGCTCGAACACCTCGGAGAGCACCTCCAGCGCGCGCAGGTTGCCCTCGTAGGGAACGACGCGCTTGTACTGGTTCTCTACCTCGCAGCGGCCCTGCGCGAGCTGGCGCAGGATCATCGCGATCGACTGCAGGATGTCGAGTGGCTCGAAGCCCGCCACGACGAGCGGCCTGCCGTAGTCGGCGGGGATGAACTCGAACGGGCGCGCGCCGACGACCGTGGCGACGTGACCAGGGCCGATGAAGCCGTCCAGGCGCAGGTCGGGCGACTCCAGCAGCGCGCGCAACGGCGGCACGATCGTCACGTGGCTGCAGATGCAGGAGAAGTTCTTGACGCCCTCCGCGCGCGCCCGCTTGAGGGTCAGGGCGGTGGACGGCGCGGTCGTCTCGAAGCCGATCGCGAAGAACACGACCTCGCGGTCGGGGTTCTGCTTGGCGATGCGCAGGGCGTCCAGCGGCGAGTAGACCATGCGCACGTCCGCGCCGGCGGCCTTCGCGTCGAGCAGGCTGCCGTCGGAGCCGGGCACGCGCATCATGTCGCCGAAGCACGTGAAGATCACCCCCGCGACGTTGGCGACGGCGATGCCGTCGTCGACGCGCCCCATCGGGATAACGCAGACCGGACAGCCGGGCCCGTGCACGAGCTCGACGTTCGCCGGCAGCAGGTCATCGACGCCGTACTTGTAGATCGAGTGGGTGTGCCCGCCGCACACCTCCATCACCTTGTAGTGGCGTCCGGGCTCGACCAGCGAGAGGATCTCGCCGGCCAGCGCGCGGCCGAGCGCGGCATCACGGAACTCGTCGACGAACTTCACGCGCCGACCCCCGCCGGTAGCGAGGCAATCGCCACGCCGGCGTGTACGAGCACCATGCCGCCGCTCTCCGGGGGCTCCACCAGCGCGGTCTCGATGGTGTGCCGGGCCCCGTCCGTGTCGGCGCACAGCGCCAGCCCCCGGCGGGAGTCGACGCGCACGACCGTCATCGGCACGCCCTCGTCGGCGCACGTGACGCAGTGCTCGCCAGAGCACGTCGGCTGCGCCGATGCGAGCGCGCTCATTCGATCACGCTCGCCTTCAGCTCCTCGAGCTCCTGCTCGTAGTCGGCGCCCATGCGTTCGAGCAGCTCGCGCGTCGCGCGCGCCTCCTCCTCGTCGACCTGCGAGAGCGCGAACCCGACGTGGATCAGCACCCAGTCGCCGGGCCCGACGCCGGTCCCCTCGACATCCAGGAGACCGATGTTGACCGTGCGCTGCACGCCCGCGACGTCGACCATCGCAAGGCGGTGCTCCTGGTCGACAATCTCCACGATCTGCCCTGGAATGGCGAGGCACACCAGCGGACGACCTTTCCGAAGACGTTTCCGTCGCTCGCGAGCGACGGGCACAGTGGCGTGAGCCAATGACCTTCTACCACCGCTCAACCGAGGCGGCAGCGGACCTGGTAAGCAGCCTTACGCCCCGTCCAGTAATGCGGATTACTGCAGGAGCATGGGGGTAGTTGCCGCCCCATGGGCGTAGAGTCGCCCGTGGGTTGCGCCTGTCGGCTTGAAGGGAAGCTCGAGGCTGTGGGATGACGAGCGAGGGTCTAGGTGTCGTGCGGCTGGAAACCCGGCGGGCCGGACGCTCCTCACCCGCCCGACCCACGGCCTCACCGCCCCTTCACGCCTACCTGCTCGACGCCGACGACGACCTCGCCGGCGAGCTGGATCTGCGCGAGCGCCCGACCGCACGCCAGCACGTGACCGCACGCGTGCTCGAAGCGCAGGCCGGCGGCTGTGACCTGCAGCCGTGGCTCGCTGTCGTCGGCAACGGTCCCGGCCTGTTGCTCCTCGACGGCCTGCTGGCCGTGGATACGTGCATCACCAACCGCACCACCAGCGAGCTGCTCGGCAGCGGCGACCTGCTGCAGCCGCTCAGCCGGCACCTCGACGACATGATCGAGCGGGTGCCCTCGTGGCACGCGCTGTGCGCCTGTCGCTTCGCGCTGCTCGACGCGGAGTTCGCCGAGCGAGCGCTGCCCTGGCCGCAGATCGCGCACGCGCTGCTGCGCCGCACCGAGCGGCGCGCCGAGGACCTCGGTGCGCTGCGTGCGATCTCCTGCCAGCCGCGTTTGGAGGTGCGACTCGTGCTCTTCCTGTGGCACGTCGCCGCGCGCTGGGGGCGCGTGGAGCCGGGCGGCATTCACCTGACGCTGCCGCTCACCCACCGCATGCTCGGCCAGCTCGTGTCCGCCGAGCGCCCATCGATATCGCACGCGCTCGGCCGGCTCGGCGAGGCCGGGCTGGTGACCGGTGCGGCCGGCGAGTGGCACCTGCTCGGCAGCCTCGACGCGCAGCTCGAGACACTGATCGGCGACCCCGCCGACGTCGCGGCGCACCGGCACGTACGCCCGGGCGCCGACCGCCGTGCTCACCGCAGGCCAGACGGCCGCGTCGCCTAGCGCGGCGCGTGCGCCGCGAGCTCGCCGCCGGGGAGGTGCGCGGGGTCTGTGGCTCGCGCGCTGGAGCGGCGCGGATCGAGCTTTGACGCGAGGCAGACGCGCGCTAGGTTTGGCGGATGCCGGTCAACGTCGTGTTCGCTTGTGAGATCTGCGCGCGCCGCCCGGACCGCGAGACGCAGCAGGCGCTGGAACGCCAGCTGCTGGACCTGCGCCACGGCGAGTACGTGGACGCTGATCCAGGGCGCTGGCTGACGTGGCACGGGCGCGGGATGTACGGGCCCCAGCGCTATGCCTGCGGGGAGCACCGCGGCGAGCTGAAGGCGCTGCTGCGCGAGCACTACGGCACGCTCGGCTGGCACCCGTGGGCGATCGGTCCGCATCCGTGGGCGGGGCGTCGCGGGACTGACAGGGCGCGTCGCTTCGCCAGGTCGCTGCGCTCGACGTTCGCCGCGCCGGGACCGTAGCTCCTCGCGCTAGCGCTCTCCGTCGGCCAGATGCGCGCTCCAGCGCTCCTCGATGTGGCCGAAGCGCCACACGGCCAGCGCGATCGCCCATGTCGCGATGAACATGCCGACGATGACGAAGCCGAGAAGGTTGATGTCGATGTTCTCCACCCACGTCCAGAATGCGCCCTGCGCGTTGAGCTTCTGCGCGAACAGCCCGGTCAGCTCGATCGTGCCGATGGCCAGCGCCACGGCGACCGACAAGCCGGTGATGGTGATGTTGTAGAAGACCTTGCGTACCGGCTTGGAGAACGCCCAGCCGTAGGCGAAGTTCATGAACGAGCCGTCGATCGTGTCCAGCAGCGACATGCCGGCGGCGAACAGGATGGGCAGGCAGAGGATCGCGTAGAACGGCAGCCCGGCGCCGGCCGCGCCGGCCGCGAGGAACAGCAGCGCGACCTCGCTCGCGGTATCGAAGCCGAGCCCGAACAGCACCCCGACGGGGTACATCTGCCAGGGCTTCGTGATCGTCTTGGTGAAGCGGCCGAAGAGGCGGTTCATCAGCCCGCGCGTGTTGAGCTGGTGCTCCAGCTCGGCCTCCTCGAACTGGCCGTTGCGCATCTCGCGGAACACCTTGACGATGCCCCACAGGATCACCAGGTTGAGCGCCGCGATGACGTACAGGAAGGTCCCCGAGATGCCCGTGCCGATCCAGCCGGTGGCGTTGTGCAGCGCGGAGCCGTCGTTCGCGACCTGACCGTTGAGGGCCTTCACGCCGACCGAGAACAGCAGCGCGAGCATGAACACGATCGTGGAGTGTCCGAGCGAGAAGAACAAGCCCACGCTCATCGGCCGCTTGCCCTCGGCCATCAGCTTGCGCGTCGTGTTGTCGATCGCGGAGATGTGATCGGCGTCGAACGCGTGGCGCATGCCGAGCGTGTACGCGGTCACGCCCGTGCCGAGCGCGAAGGCGCCTGTGGCGCCCAGCCGGTAGTGGTGGGGTGCGACGACTGCGATCAGCAGGAAGAAGCCGACCGCGTGCAGCCCGAGCACAACCGTGGCCATCGCCGCGACGGTCCGCCACTGCGCGGCGTCGAGCGAGCCGGTGAAGCGCTGCCACCGCGTCGAGCCCTGCACCTGCGCCGGTGTCGCGTGCACCTCGGCCTCTCGATCGCTCGCCTGCTCGCCGTCGCCGGCGACTGTCGGCAACCTATACGAGCAGCTCGCCGTTGCAAGGTCATCTCGATTACCACGGCGCCGCGTGCGGCTAGTGTTCGCCTGGCACCGTCGCTGGTTCTTCGACGATCCTGGCGCCCGGGTGGCTGGCCATCCTCAGGAGGCTTTCGTCGTCGGCGCCGGCGGGCAGTTCCTCGTAGGTCACGTAGTGAACCCTGGTGGTGAGCAGAACGCCGCGGTTGTTCTGGCTCCCGACCGAGTAGACGGTGTTCTCGAGCGGCGCGAAGCTGCGCGCGTCGACAAGCACCGTCGCTGTCGGGAGGGGCTGTCCGTTGAGCGTCGCCGCCGGCTGTGCCGGGTCTCGTTGCACGCTGAGGCGCCACGTGGGGCGGCCGTTCAGTTCGCTGCGCCCGAGCACCTTCAGGCGTCCCTGCTGATACGCGGTGTGCAACCACGCGACGGGCGTCGGGACCGTCTGCGCGACGGGGCTTCTGTCTTCGTGGATCACGCTGGGATCGCTGCGCAGCCAACGCAGTGCCCGCGGCGGGTCGACGCTGACGACGGCGCCTTCGCTTTCGACGGTTTCGCCACCGGATTGGAGCGTGCTGATGGTCCGTTGCCGTCGCGGGCTCTGTGCCGTCCAGAGCTCCTCGTGCGTCGTCGTGGTGACGTGTTCGCCGACCAGGTTTTCGCTGTCGATGACCATGTGCAGCACGCCGGGCCCGGGCGTGACGGCGCGGTCGACGGCGGCGGCGACGCTGACGCCGCCGCCGCCGGGGCTGCCGAGAAGCGCGAGCGCGGCGATCGCGAGTGCCACCGCGACCGCCAGGCCTGCGGCGATCCTCGGGCGAACCGTCGGGCGCGAGCGCTTGGGGGTTTGACGCGGGAAGGGCGCGTCGAGCGCGCGAACGGAGCGGTCGAGCCGCCCGAGCAGGGGTGTGATCGGGGGCGCCGGCGGGGGGGTGGGGACCGGGTTGACGCTGCGCACGCGTTCGAGTGTCTCGCTGGGGCTCATCGTGCCTCCGTGGGTTGGCTGGGCTGGGTGGGCGGCCGGGCCGTCCTGTAGTCCTTCTGGAGCGCCTGCTCGAAGCGCTTGCGCGCGCGATGCAGGCGCACCGCGAACGTCCCTGCGCGAATTTCCAGCACCCGCGCTGCATCGCTGTGGCCCAGTTCCTCCCAGCCGACCAGCAGGAGCACCTCGCGGTCCTTCTCGCTGAGACTCTCCAACGCGCGCGTGACGCGGCCGTCTGACGTCGCGTTCACGTGGGGCTGCTCTGAGCCACGCGGCTCGTGTGCCATGCGTGCCCGCAGGGCGAGCTGGCGGGCCTGGCTGCGCCGTTGGTTCGCCAGGACCCTCCGCGCGACGCCGAGCAGCCAGACCGTCGTGTTGGTCGGGATCTCGTCGAGCCGTCGCCACGCCGTGAGGAACACCTCTGCCGTGACGTCCTCGGCCTGGCCGTCGGGCACGCGGCGGCGCGCATATGCGAGTACCGCGCCGGCGTGCTCGCTGTACAGCGATTCGAAGTGCTCCTGCGCGGTCACGGCTGGTTAGTGTCCGGCACCGGGCCGGGGATTACATCGCTGCGACCCGACCGTGCCGGCGCGCCGCTAGGCTCGCCCCGTGACGCCGCAGGAGCTCGCCAACCTCGCGCACCTGCGCCGCGCCCGCGATCTGATGGATCGTGAGTACGCGCGCCCGCTCGCCGTCGCCGGGCTCGCCCGCGCTGCGCTGATGTCGAGCGCAAACTTCTCGCGGCAGTTCCGCGCGACCTACGGGGAGACGCCCTACGCCTACCTGATGACGCGGCGAATCGAGCGCGCGAAGGCGCTCCTGCGCGACCCCGAGCTCTCGGTCACCGAGGTCTGCACGGCGGTTGGGTGCTCCTCGCTCGGCTCTTTCAGCGCCCGCTTCACCCAGCTCGTGGGCGAGACGCCGACGGCCTACCGGGCCCGTGACCACGTCGCGCTCGCGAGCGTGCCGGGCTGCATCGCCAGGGATCTCACCCGCCCGACCCCCAAGCCGAGCAGGATCGGAGAAGCGCAGGCGGCGCCGGCTCCCTAACCTCCAAGCCATGAATCTCACGCTCTCTCAATGCTTCGTCCTGGTCGATGACCCCGACCGCGCACTCGCCTTCTACCGCGACCAGCTCGGCCTCGAGCTGCGCAACGACGTCGCCCGCGGGGACTTCCGCTGGATCACCGTGGGCGCTGCCTCCCAGCCCGGTGTCGCGATCGTCCTCACGAACTACCTGAACGGCAGCCCAGCCGACGCCGACGCGCTCGCCGGTCTGCTCGCCAAGGGTGCGCTGAACGGTGTCCACTTCCACACCGACGACCTCGACGAGACGTTCGCGAAGCTGCGCTCCTCGGGCGCCGAGATCGTGCAGGAGCCGACCGACCAGCCGTGGGGCGCGCGAGACTGTGCCGTGCGCGATCCGTCCGGCAGCCTCGTGCGCATCGACCAGCCGCCGGCGTAGAGGCTGCTCAGATCGAGCCACGCGACACAGACGCGACCGCGAGGGCGGCCCCCGCGGCACTCCGGAGAGGCTGAGCATGGCCACGAAGACGGACACCCGCTCGTCCGGGCGCCACGATGCCGACCGTCACGAGCTGATCCGCGTGCACGGCGCGCGCGTGAACAACCTCAAGGACGTCAGCATCGAGATCCCCAAGCGCCGGCTGACGGTGTTCACCGGCGTCTCCGGCGCGGGCAAGAGCTCGCTGGTGTTCGGCACGATCGCGGCGGAGTCCCAGCGCCTGATCAACGAGACCTACAGCGCTTTCGTGCAGGGCTTCATGCCGACGCTGGCGCGCCCCGAGGTGGACGTGCTCGAAGGCCTGACGACGGCGATCATCGTCGACCAGGAGCGGATCGGGGCGAACGTCCGCTCCACCGTCGGCACCGCCACCGACGCGAACGCGATGCTGCGCATCCTCTTCAGCCGGCTCGGCGAGCCGCACGTCGGCTCGCCCGCTGCCTACTCGTTCAACGTCGCCTCCGTCCACGGGAGCGGCGGGATCACGGTCGAGCGCGGCGAGAGGACGATCACCAAGAGCGCGAGCTTCAGCCGCATCGGCGGCATGTGCCCGCGCTGCGAGGGCGCCGGCTCGGTCAACGACTTCGACCTGTCCGCGCTCTACGACGAGGACAAGTCGCTCAACGAGGGTGCGCTGCGCATCCCCGGCTACAGCATGGACGGCTGGTTCGGCCGCATCTTCCGCGGCTGCGGCTACTTCGACCCGGACAAGCCGATCAAGAAGTTCAACAGGCGCGAGCGCCACGACCTGCTCTACAGGGAGCCGACCAAGATCAAGGTCGACGGCGTCAACCTCACCTACGAGGGCCTGGTCCCGAAGATCCAGAAGTCGATGCTCTCGAAAGACCTCGAGGCCATGCAGCCGCATATCCGCGCGTTCGTGGAGCGGGCGGTGGTGTTCACCACCTGCCCGGACTGCGATGGCACCCGCGTCAACGAGGCGGTGCGATCGTCGAAGATCGACGGCGTCAGCATCGCGGACGCCTGTGCGATGCAGATCTCGGACCTTGCCCGATGGGTTCGCGGCCTCGACGAGCCATCGCTCGCGCCGCTGCTGGCGGCGTTGGGGGAGACCCTCGACTCGTTCGTCGCGATCGGGCTCGGCTATCTCGCACTCGACCGGCCGGCGGGCACGCTGTCGGGCGGGGAGGCGCAGCGCGTGAAGATGATCCGCCACCTCGGCTCCTCGCTCACGGACGTCACCTACGTCTTCGACGAGCCCACCACGGGCCTGCACCCCCATGACATCGACCGAATGAACGAGCTGCTGCTGCGGCTGCGGGAGAAGGGCAACACGGTGCTCGTCGTCGAGCACGAGCCGGGGACGATCGCGATCGCCGAGCACGTCGTCGATCTCGGCCCGGGCGCCGGCTCGGCCGGCGGCAGCGTCTGCTTCGAGGGCACCGTCGAGGGGCTGCGCGCCAGCGGCACACTCACCGGGCGCCATCTCGATGACCGCGCCGCCCTCAAGGAGTCGTTGCGGGAGCCCAGCGGGGCACTGAAGATCCGCGGCGCGAAAGCGCACAACCTGCAGGAGGTCGACGTCGACATCCCACTCGGGGTGCTCGTCGTCGTCACCGGCGTCGCCGGCTCCGGCAAGAGCTCGCTCGTGCACTCCTCGATCCCCGCCGGCGCTGGTGTCGTGTCGATCGACCAGGGCGCGATCCGCGGCTCGCGACGAAGCAACCCGGCGACCTACACCGGCCTGCTCGATCCGATCCGCAAGGCGTTCGCGAAGGCCAACGGCGTGAAGGCGGCGCTGTTCAGCGCCAACTCCGAGGGCGCCTGCCCCCACTGCAACGGCGCCGGCGTCATCTACACCGACCTGGCGATGATGCCCGGGATCACGACGACCTGCGAGGAGTGCGCCGGCAGGCGCTTTCAGGCGTCTGTGCTGGATCACCACCTCGGCGGACGCGACATCAGCGAGGTGCTCGCGATGTCGGTGATCGAGGCCCGGGAGTTCTTCGGCGGCGGCGCGGCGCATACGCCGCGCGCCCACGCCATCCTCGAGGGGCTCGCCGACGTCGGGCTCGGCTACCTCAGCCTCGGCCAGCCGCTCACCACGCTGTCCGGCGGCGAGCGCCAGCGGCTCAAGCTGGCCACCCACATGACCGAAAAAGCATCCCGCTCAGCCGGGGTCTACGTGCTCGACGAGCCGACCAGCGGCCTGCACCCGGCAGACGTGGAGCAGCTGCTCGGCCTGCTCGACCGGCTCGTCGACTCCGGCAAGTCGGTGATCGTCATCGAGCACCACCAAGCGGTCATGGCGCACGCCGACTGGATCATCGACCTCGGCCCCGGCGCCGGACACGACGGCGGTCGAATCGTCTTCGAGGGCACGCCCGCGGACCTCCTCGCGGGGTGGGAGGCAGTCGGATCGCTCACGGGCCAGCACCTCGCCGCCTACATCGGCGCCTGAGCGAGGCGTGCGCCGCGCATCGCCGGCTTGTGAAAGGGCGGTTCAGCTCGCGCTCGTACTGCATCGCGCGCACCATGTTTACGATTACCCTCGGTCGGGTAGAAGCTCGCGCATGTTCGTTCACGCCCGCCGGCGCGGGCACCGGTTTCGCCGGCCCGGCCGCCGGCTTGGAGGCGCACTCATCCTGCTGAGCTTGCTCCTCCTAACGGCCGGCGTCGCGCAGGCCGCCACGCATCGCGCAACCAGGCGACACAGGGCGGGGGTGAGCAGGATCGAACCGAGCGTTCTGCTCGTTGGCAGCTACAACGGCAAAGCGGGTCAGTTCACGACCCTGCAGGCCGCCGTCGATGCCGCCAAGCCGGGCGACTGGATCCTGCTCGGACCGGGCGACTACAAAGAGAGCTCCAGCCGCGCGCCGATCGGCGCCGAGGGCGACGACCTCGCCGGCGCGCACACCCTCATCACCACGAAGAACCTCCACATCCGCGGAATGAACCGCAACACCGTGATGATCGATGGGACCAAGCCCGGCTCGCCGGAGTGCAGCTCGGCGGCCGCCGACCAGAACTTCGGCGCCAAACAGCCCAGCGGTCGCTACTACGGCAACAACGGCGTCGTCGTCTACAAGGCCAACGGCGTGCACCTGCAGAACTTCTCCACCTGCAACTTCCTCGGCTCCGAACACGGCGGTGACTCGGTCTGGTTCGACGGCGGCGGCGCTTCGGGCAAACAGGCGATCGGGACCTGGTGGGGCGAATACCTGAGCTCGACCTCGACCTTCTGGGAAGGCACCGAAATGCCCTCCGACGAGTACGGCATCTACGCGTCGAACACCTACGGCAAAGGGGTCTTCGACCACACCTTCGCCAACAACATGTCCGACTCCGGCTACTACATCGGCGCGTGCCCCGACTGCAACTCGATCATCAACCACTCCCGCTCGGAAAGCAACGATCTCGGCTACTCCGGCACCAACTCCGGTGGCCATCTGATCATCGAGAACTCGGTGTTCAACAACAACGAGGAGGGTGTCGCGACGCAGAGCCAGAACAACGACGACGCTCCCTCCCCGCAGGAGGGCATCTGCCCGAACGGCACCACCAACCCCAAGCCTCCGCCGGGCGCGCAGCGCACGAACGTCTGCTGGGTCATGATCCACAACAAGGTCACCAACAACAACAACGGTGCGACACCCGTCTCGGGATCGGCGCCGGGCCTCGTCGGCACGGGCATGACGATCGCCGGCGGGCGTCACGACCTGGTCGTCGAAAACACCTTCTCGGGCAACGGCGCGTGGGGCATCGCCCTGCTGCCCTACCCGGCCCAGGAATCACCGCCGCCGTACGTCACCGAACCGTGTCGCGGCGGCGTCGGCAGCGGCAGCGGTGAAACCCAGGTCTGCTACTTCGACAACTGGGCCAACGAGGTCGAGCACAACACGTTCTCGCACAACGGCGGCTTCGGCAACCCGACCAACGGCGATATCGGTGAAGTCTCCAACGCCAACGCCGACGGCAACTGCTGGCACAACAACGTCGAGGCCGGCGGCGGCGAACCGACGAGCTACCCGCTCGCGATCCAGACCACGCACGGAACCTGCGGCCAGCCAAACTCCGGCGAACCCGCGTCGAGCCCGCTCGGCGTGCAGGCGACGTGCGATTCGCAGCTCGTCGCGCCCTGCCCGGAAGTCCCCGGCGAGACCTACCCCCGCTCGAGCGTCGTCAAGATGATGGCGCTGCCGCAGGAACCGACGATGGCGAACCCCTGCCTCAACGTGCCCGCCAACGCCTGGTGCTCGGGCGCCGCATCGACGACCGCTGCGCGCCGCACCCGCTGGGAATAGCGCGAGCGCCAGAGCGATGGCGGGGCCGGGAGACCTGACACGCCGGGGAGTGCTCTCCGGCGCGGCTCTGCTCGCGGCCAACGCGGGGCTCGAGCCACTGGTCGGTCGCTCGGCTCGAGCGGCTCGGAGCAAACCGGCGGCGCGCTCCTCTGAGACCGTTGCCTTCCACGGGCCACATCAGGCGGGGATCGCGACCGCCGCCCAGGACTACCTGCATTTCGCCGCCTTCGACGTGCACACCGGCGCCGCCGCCGAGCTCAGGGGCCTGCTCGAACGCTGGACCGCCGTCGCCGAATCGCTCACGCTGGGGAAGCCCTACGAAGCGAGCCCGCGCCCGGCCGCTCGCGCCCCCCAGGACACCGGCGAGGCGCTCGGCCTCGGCCCGTCGCGGCTCACGCTCACATTCGGCTTCGGGCCGAGCCTGTTCGCAACCCCGTCCGGGGCCGGGCGCTTCGGACTGGGCCGCGCACAGCCCGCGCAGCTGAGGCCGCTGCCCCCGTTTCGAGGCGAGCGCCTCGATCCCGCCAGCTCCGGCGGGGACCTCTGCGTCCAGGCCTGTGCCGAGGACCCCCAGGTCGCCTTTCACGCGATCCACGTGCTCACCCGCGCAGCAGCCGGGACGGCCGCGCTGCGCTGGGCCCAACAGGGCTTCGGTCGCACGTCGTCCACGAGCCGCGCGCAGGCCACACCGCGCAACCTGATGGGCTTCAAGGACGGCACCAACAACGTGCGTGGCGAGGACACCGAAGCGCTGGAAGAGTTCGTCTGGGCGCGGCGGGGCGACGGGCCGCGCTGGATGGCCGGCGGCACCTATCTGATCGCCCGTCGCATCAGAATGCTGTTCGATGCCTGGGACGCGAGCAGCCTCGAAGCCCAGCAGAGCACGGTCGGGCGCGAGAAGCGCTCCGGTGCTCCGCTGGGGGGCCGCCGCGAGCACGATCCCGTCGATCTGCAGGCCAAGCGCAGCGACGGCCAACCCGTGATTGCCCCCGATGCCCACATCCGGCTCGCGAGCCCCAGGACAAATCAGGGCGCCGAGATACTGCGGCGCGGCTATTCCTACGGCGCCGGCATCGAGGCCGGCAGCGGCGAGATCGATGCGGGGCTCTTCTTCATCGCTTTTCAGCGCAGTCCCCGCCGCCAGTTCGTCCCGCTCCAGCGCCGCCTCGCCGCCGCGGATGCGCTCAGTCGCTTCACGCTGCACACCTCCAGCGCGATCTTCGCCTGTCCGCCCGGCATCCTGCCCGGCGGATTCGTCGGCGAGCTGCTGTTCGCGTGAGCTGAGCGGTCCTCCAGCGCAGCAGCGTCGTGCGCCGGAGCGCTAGCGCGGCAGCGTCCGCTGCAGTTCGATCACCTGCTGGAAGGTCGGGCGGTTCTGGAAGGGGAACGGCGGCACGGAGATCCCGCTGGCGCTCACGAAGCGGTTCATGTCGAAGCAGCTCGCCTGCGCGTCTTCGGCGCATTCGCCGTGGCCGTAGATCTGCTGCGGGGTGACAGACAGCGCTTCGTGCAGCGAGCTCTGCAGCGCCTGCTGGCAGGCGCCGAGCGATCCGGCGCCGCAGTACAGCTGCGAGTAGTGACCGCGCGGGGCCGTCGTGCCGTTGCTGGCCGCGAGCACGTCGCGCAGGTCCTTGCTGACGTACCCGTACCAGCCGTCGGCGAAGTCCGGGGCTTCGGGCTGGCCACCGGGGTCAGGGCCGCCGAACGGGAGCATCGCCTGCAGCGCTCCCATCGTTTCCCCGCCGAGCGTCGGGCCGAACTCGGCTTCGAGCAGTTTCGGCCACCACGCGTCCATGATCGTGATCGCTTCGTTGTGCTGATAGCTGCCGGGCTTGGAGATGTCGTGGTTGGTCAGGTCGCGCCTGTGCCCCCCGTCGCCGTACCAGCTGTCGAGCGTGGCGATCGCTCCCTGCAGCTGGGGATCGGTCGGGGTGCCGAGGGCTTCCTTGAGGATCGGCCACAGCTGCACGCTGCGGATGTCCTCCGTGGCGGCCTCGTCCATCGCGCTGACCAGTTCCGCCGCGTTCATCTTCCTGGCACCCGCGATGTCGTGCTGGATGAAGTTGCGGATCATCTGCATGCGGTAGACCGAGCCGAAGGAGTACTTGTCGTCGGCCGCGGACCACCGCGGCGCCTGCTTGTTGTTCCACGAGACCAGGTAGCTGGGGTCGAGCGCGTGCGGATGCGCTTCGAAGGGCAGGTCGCTCTCGGTGTGCAGCGTCGGGTCATAGCCCTGCCAGTCGTATTCGCCGGTCCCCAGGATCGGGAAGTCCGGCGAGGTGCCGAGCGCGCGCTGCGGGTAGGCGCCCGAGAGGTAGTAGGCGATGTGGTTCGCGTCGACGTAGGCCCAGTTGAAGGCGAAGTCGATGTCGGAGGCGGCGTGCATGAACTGTTCGGGGCCGGTCACGAAGCCGGGTTCGTTGAGCTCGGAGAATCCGATCGCCGAGTCGGCCTCGTGGAAGTAGGTCGTGCGCGCGCTGGTGAACGCGACGGCCTGACCTTTGACGGTGCCGCGCGCGTAGACGATGCCGTGAACGGTGCGATAGATCGTCAGCGTTTCTTTGCCGGGTTCCGTCTGGTCGGACGCGTTCGGCGTCCATTCGTTGACGCGTTCGAGCTTTTCCATCGGCAGGCAGCTGCCCTTGTAGAGGTAGTGGAATTCGTCCTGGCAGAGAACCTCGGCGAACGTGTCGACGTTGTCGGAGGTGGCGGTCGTGGCACTCCAGGCGTAGTCGCGACCGTGCCCCAGCTCGACGTACAGGTTGACGCCCGGGAAGGCGGCGCCGCGGGCGTCGATGCCGGGGCCGTGCAGATCCTCCTCCATCAGGATCTGCGGGTTGTAGTAGCCGACCTGGGGGCCCATCACGGCGATCGAGTGGCCGTCCGTCGAGTGTTTCTTGTTGACGAGCTCCCAGTTGGACATCAGCGCGGGACCGGCGAGCGCCGATTTCAACAGCTGCGAGCCGAGCGACCCGTCGTTGGGGACCGGCATCGGGTCGGGCGTGTCGGTGACCTGCGCGCGTGCCGCCGAGGGGGAGCTCGTCGAAGGTGCTGTGAAGGAGGGGCCGGACCCGTCCTGCACGAAGCTCACCGAGCCGGGATCGGGCATCGCGAGACCCGCCTTGGAGAACGGCGAGGCGGTCTCGTAGGGAAAGGCCTTGGCGATCGTGACGGGCGCTTCCGGGTCGTTGTGCTCGCGGAAGTCCCGCCATGCAGCACGGCCGGTCTTGCTCCCGAACCTGTGTTCAAAGGCCTCCAGCGCGAGCGCCGAGCGCACCTCGGCGCCTCCGCCCTTGCCGAAGATGCCGCCGATCAGCGAGGCCTCGGCGATCACGTCGGTCGCTTTCCATGGGGCCGGGAGCTTGCCGAGGGCCGCGTACTCGGCGGGCAGCTTGTTCGGGTCGAGCAGCGCGGCGTCGATGTAGGCGTTGATGCCGGCCACGTAGCTTTCGACGTCTTCGACCACCTGGGTGCCCTTCGCGCCGTACAGGATCGGCGCCCGTTCGAGCTGGGACTGGAGGTCCGCTTCGGTGTAGGGAGCGATCATCCACTGCGTCCGGTCCATCGCGCGGTTGCCTTCGCTGCCGCCGACGAAGGAGGACAGTTCCGCGCGTCCGGTGTGGCGCAGCACGTCCATCAGGAACAGGCGGTCGGTCGCCGCGGCGTAGCCGGCGCCGAACATCACGCCGGCTCGCGTCGAGCCGTACACGTGCGGTACTCCGTAGGCGCTGTCGCGCTGGATCGTCACGTCCGAGCGGGGGCTTTCCTCGGAGGCGACTTCGCCTTCCTTGACCCCGAACGTGGCGTCCTTGAAGTAGTCGGGGATCTGTTCCTTCGTCAGCGTCGGCGAGCCGTAGATCAGGTTCGCGTACAGCGGGAGCTGATCGGCGTAGTGCGGCGGGTAGGTGCCGTTGAGCTGGAACTGCGCGAGCTGCGCGGCATTGTCCAGGCCGTTCTCGCCGGACGGGAGCACGTTGCGAAAGCCCCCCGCGTCGTTGGTGGCGTAGGGCTGCGGCGTCACTTCCGCCGCGGCGCCGGCAGGCAGCGCGAGCCAGGCGAGCGCGCACAGCATGAGAGCGAGCACTCCGAAGCTCTTGCGCATCGCGGGCGGTGCGAGCGTTGCTCCCCGCTTGCGCACCGCGGCCGCTGCGAGTGTCTCCCCCCGACGCATAGACATCGTTGGCTATACCCCTCAGCTTCGATCGCTAAACCGGTCGAGTTGACCGGGCGCTCGGCGGTGAGTACGATCCGCGCGGCACGCGGGGTGGGACACGGGGCGTCTGCATTGGGGGCGAGACGGAGCCCGCCGGAGACCTGCGTCTCGAGGATGGATCCGGGCGATGGGACGATCGGGGGATGACGGCATGAGCAGGGGGTTTCACCCGCCGGGCGCCGGCGCCGCCAGGCGTGCGTTCATCGCCGGCATGCTCACGTTGCTCGTGGGGGTGCTGTTCGGCGGGTCCGCAGCGGCCGCGCCGAACCGCACGGGTGCGTTCGCCGAAACGACCGCCGCGCCGGCGATCGTCAAACAGCCGGTCAGCAAGACTGTCAGCGAAGGCAAACCCGTGAGCTTCGAAGCGACCGCGTCGGGCAAACCGGCGCCGAGCGCGCAGTGGGAAGTCTCGAGCAACGGCGGCGCGAGCTGGAGTCAGATCGCGGGAGCGACGGCGACGAAATACACGATCGCCGTCGTCGGTCCCTCCGAAAACGGTTACCAGTTCCGCGCGACGTTCACGAACAGCGTCGGCGTCGCCACGACCGCTGTCGCGACGCTCAGCGTGAACACGCCTCCCGCCGTGACCGCGCAGCCGATCAGCGAGACCGTCCAGGAAGGCCAGAATGCGACCTTCGAAGCCGCCGCCTCCGGGCGGCCCGCGGCGAACGTGCTGTGGCAGAGCTCCACCAACGGCGGCACCACATGGAGCAACATCAACACCGCCACCTCGACGACGCTGACGATCGCGGGCGCGACGACCGCCCTCAGCGGCGACGAGTACCGGGCCGTGTTCACGAACTCGTTGGGCAAAGCGACGAGCGAAGCCGCCACGCTCACGGTGCAGAAGGCGCCTGCCGTCAGCAAACAGCCGGCGAACGTGACGGTCGCCGAAGGGCAGAGCGCGAGCTTCGAAGCCGCGGCCTCGGGCTTCCCGGCTCCCGGTGTGCAATGGGAACTGTCCGCCGACGCCGGCAGCAGCTGGAGCGCGATCAGCGGCGCGACGGCCACCAGATACACGATCGCGACGACCGCATTCGCGGAAAGCGGAGACGAGCTCCGCGCGACATTCACCAACGGCGCCGGGACGGCGACCTCGAGCGCCGCGACGCTCACCGTCCTCTCGCCACCCGTGGTGACCCGCGATCCCCTCAGCACGACCGTCAAAGCCGGCGAACGCGTCGTCTTCGAAGGCGCGGCCGGCGGCACGCCGACGCCCACGACCCAGTGGGAAATATCGACCAACGGCGGCGGCGCCTGGAGCGCCGTCGCGGGCGAGACCTCTGAAGCCCTCGTGATCGAAGAAGCGGCGCTCGCCGAAAACGGCGTCGAGTACCGCGCGCGCTTCACCAACTCCTCAGGCACCGCCATCAGCAACGTGGCCACGCTGACCGTCGCGACGAACAAGTTCAACGCCGTCGCCTGGGGTCAGAACACGCTGCGCCAGCTCGGCGACGGCTCGATCAGCTCGCTCAGCCCCGTACCGGTACCCGTCAGCGGGCTCGCGTTCGTGGCCGCGATCGCCGCCGGTGGGCAGCACAGCCTCGCGCTGCTCGCGAACGGGACGGTGATGGCGTGGGGAAGCAACCAGTTCGGCCAGCTCGGGGACGGCAGCGAACTGACTCCGTCGGAACCGGTCCAGGTGAGCGGGCTGGCCGGCGTCAAGGCTGTGGCCGCCGGCAGCGACCACAGCCTCGCCCTGCTCGCGAACGGCACCGTGGTGGCGTGGGGCGCGAATCAGGACGGTCAGCTCGGCAACGGCACCATCAGCGAAGCCAGCCAGGTCCCCGTCGCGGTCAACGGGCTCAGCGGCGTGCGTGCAATCGCGGCCGGCGGCAACGACAGCTTCGCGCTGATGGCGAACGGTACCGTGATGTCCTGGGGCGACAACGAAAGCGGCGAGCTCGGCGACGGCACCGCGAAACTGTCCAGCGACGTGCCGATCGCCGTCAAACGGCTCACCGGCGTCAAGGCGATCGCCGCCGGCGGGGACTTTGCCCTTGCGCTGCTCAGCGGGGGAACGGTGCAGGCGTGGGGGAGCAATCAGTTCGGCCAGCTCGCCAACAGCGGCGCGGAAGAAGCGAGCGACCTGCCGGTGCCCGCGGGCGCGCTCGCGAGCGTCGCTTCGCTCGCGGCCGGCTCGAATCACGCGCTCGCCCTGCTCAGCACCGGCACCGTGATGGCGTGGGGCGAAGACTCCTCCGGACAGCTCGGCAACGGCACGTTCAAACTGCGCCAGGAAGCTCCCACGGAAGTTGGCGGACTGTCGGGCGTCAGCTCCATATCGGCGGGCGGCGCAGACAGCGCTGCGCTGCTGAGCGGCGGCGCGGTGGTGACCTGGGGGCTCGACAACTGGGGCCAGCTGGGGCACGGCGCCGCGGGTTCCCCGAGCGCGGTGCCGCTGGGCGTGGAAGGAGTTCGGAAGGTCGCGGCGATCTCCGCGGGTGGCCTCCACATGGTCGCCTACGGCGAACCGATCCCGATCGTCACCGCCCTCAACCCGAGTCACGGCACGACCGCGGGTGGAACCTCTGTGACGATCAGCGGCGAGGACTTCGAAGCTGGCGCGACCGTCAAGTTCGCCGGCGCCGAAGCGAGCGCCGTGACCGTCGTTTCGCCGACGTCGATAACGGCCACTGCGCCGCCCGGGAGCGGCACCGTCAACGTGATCGTGACGACGTCCGCGGGCTCCAGTCCCCCGGTCGCGGCCGACCGCTTCACCTACGTTCCGCCGCCGCAGCTGACCAAGATCGCCCCCAAGAGCGGCACCGCCGCCGGGGGGACCACGGTGACGCTGACCGGCGCCAACTTCATCGGCGTCACGGCCGTCAGGTTCGGGGGCGTCCCCGCGAGCAGCTTCACGCTCACCTCCAGCACGACGATCACCGCCGTGGCTCCCGCGGAGGCGGCGGCGGCGGTGCAGGTCAGCGTGACGAGCGAATCCGGGACCACGCCGGCAGCGAGCAGCGACATCTACAAGTTCGCGCCCGTGATCAGCTCGCTGAGCCCGAACTCGAGCTCGACCGCTGGTGGCGTCGACGTCACGGTCACCGGTGCCGGCTTCGCGCCGGGAACGGCGGGCACGAAATTCAAATTCGGGTCGACCGCCGTGAAATCCGTCAGCTGCGCGTCGAGCACGCAGTGCACGATGATCGCCCCCGCGCACGAAGCTGCCACGGTCGAAGTCAAGGCAACCGTCAACAAAGTGAGCAGCCTCGCCAACCCGGCGGGCGCCGACTTCAGCTACGGCTGAGCGTCAGCCCGCGAGTCCCACGAGCCGAGCCGCTCGAGCACCTCGTCCCGATCGGTGCCGTGGGCCCGCAGCACGCGGTCGAAGTCCTCGCCGTAGACGTTCATCACGGCCATCAGGATGTCGGTCGTAGCGATGCCGCTGGCGCCGCGCTCGCGGGCGATGCGCACCGTTTGCTCGGTCACCACATCGACAGGGTCGAGCTCGTCCGTGTCCTCACGCCGGTGTTCGTGGCGCGCGACGGGCTCCGGTAGCGCCGTCTCGCTGACGCCGAGCGCCTGCAGGGCGATGCCGACCTCCCCGTGCAGGCGCAGCAGGCGCAGCCAGCGCTCGGCCTCCGCTTCGCGATTCCCGGCAAAGGGCATCGCCGTGGAGGCGATCCCGAGGACCATCGCCGCATCGGGCGCGAGTGCCGGCCCGGCGCTCATCGGCTCACCGTCAGCTCGGCCGCGTGCGGGGCATGGCGGGCGTGCAGATAGCTGAGGTTGTCGTGCTGCAGGCTCGCGCGAGCGCGCCCGTTCTCATGGTGGACTTCGAGCACGACGCTGCCCGATCGAGCGGCACCGGCGGCGGCGATGTGGAGCACAGCCGGTACTTCAGCAGCTTGCAGCCCGCAGCTCAACAGGAACCGCTCGGTGCGCTCGCTCGTGGCGCTCGCGCGGTCGAGCTCGAGCTCCTCTCGCTCCGCTCGCGGCGCCTGCCCGTTGCCCTCGATGCTGAGCAGGCAGGCCGCCATGTCGTCGGGGCGGCTGTCAGCCAGCTCGGCCACGCGATCGAGCAGCTCCGACGCGCTGCCTTTCGGCCCGAGCTCGACGAGCGTGGCGGTCAGTCGCCGGGAACCGAACAGCTCGCTCGCAACCCGCGCCTCGGTGACACCGTCGGTGTGGAAGCAGATCTGTGCTCGCCCGGGGACCGACACGACGCTCTGCCGCGTCCCCGTCGGCAGACCCACGCCGATCGGAGGCGAGGAGCTCACGGTCACGGGCGCGAGCGCCGCGTGGTCCGCGCCGATGATCACCGGCGGCGGATGGCCGGCGCTGGAGTAGACGAGGATGCGGGTGCGCGGGTTGTAGGTGGCCGCGACCACCGTCACGAAGAAACCCCCGAGCTGGCGCTCGAGCACTGCGCCGGCAGTCTGGACTGCCCCGCGCGGCGACATGCCCGCCTCGAGGTAGGCGCGCAGGGTGAAGCGCACGAGCGCTGTGTGGGGCAGGGCCTTGCGCCCGTGTCCAGAGACGTCACCGACGATCACCGCCAGCTGCCCGTCCTCGAGCGCGAACACGTCGTAGAAGTCCCCGCCGGCCGCCGGCCCGGCGGCCGGTCGGTAGGCGGCGGTCGTGCCGACGGGTCCGAGACGGACGGGAGGCACGGGCAGCAGCGCGGCCTGGAGCAGGCCGACATCCTCGAGCAGCTGCCCTCGCTGGCGCTCGAGGCGGCGTGCGCGGCGGGCGGCGAAGCGGGAGCGGACGGCGAGCGCCAATGCGAGAGCGAGGAGCGCCCCGATCAGCGCGCGCACAGGTGTGGGCACGACGCCGACGATCTTCGTGATCGTGGTGGCGAGCGGCGCGACGATGCTGGGCGAGGAGGCACTGTGGCCGCTGCGCGGCGTGCGCGGCGCGGTGCTCGTGACACTGACAACCCGCGGAGCGCTCGCCGACGCGAGCAGGGCGCCGGCCGGCAGCGCTTGCGCAGCGGCCGCTGTGAAGGCGGCGCGCCGGCCCGCGCGGCGATGGCGGCCGGCCGCTCGCGCGGAGCGCGTCGCCGCGGCGCCTCGGGGCTTGCTGCTCACGGCGGGAGCGCTCGCGGCGGCGGCAGCGCTCACCGGGACGGTGGCAGCCGTCGCCACGGCGGGGGCGGGTGGCGACACGCCGGCCGGTGCTGCGCTCGTGCTCGCGGCGGCGGCGCCCGCGGCACTCGCAGGGGCTGCTTGGAGGCGGTTGGCCTTGGCACGCGTGACGTGCGGCGGGCTCGCGTGGCCGGCGCCTTTGTGTGTCTGTCGCTGTTCGCTCGCCGAGCCCGATTCGGCGCCCTTGGCCGCCCCTGGCCTGCCCGGCTTCGCGGCGCTGAGGGGGGTGCCCGCGGTCGGCGACTGCTTGCCCTGCGCGCCGCCGACGGACTGCTTGCCCTGCGCACCGCCGAGAGTCTTGCGGGCGTGGCCGTGCTGCGCTGCGCCGCCTCCCGCGCCCCCCGTTGCCGGGGTCGGCCCGGCCGGTGGCGCCTGGAGCTTTGCGGCCTTCGGCGCGGAGCTGCCGGGTAGCTCGGGCTGCGCCTTGGCGGCCGCCTGGCTCGGCGCGCCGGAGGCGGGGCTCGCCGGGGCGTGATCGGACCGGGCGCTCGCCGCGGAGACGCACGCGAGCGGGCCGATCGCGGACGCAGCGGTGACCGCCACGAGCAACCGGCGGCGACGCGCGTACGCCGGTTTGCGTCGCTGTGCTCGCGCGGGCACCATGCGAATCACCCGCTCAGACGGCTCCACTCGCCGGTGCATGCAGGTATGCGAGCGCCTCCTCGGGCGTCGGGAAGATCGCGAACGCTCCGTCCATGCCGGAGAGCTCGAATATCCGCAGCACGGCCGCGCGGTCGCACGCGATGCCCAGCCGGGCGTCGCCGGCGAGGCGCCGGTTGACGACAACGAGCACGCCGAGCGCGGTCGAGTCCATGAAGCACGTCAGCGACAGGTCGAGCACGATTTTGTCGCGGCCTTCCTGGAGCGAGTCGAGCAGCATCCACTTCAGGCGCGGGGCAGTCGAGAGATCGAGATCGCCCTCCACGGAGATGACGCTGGTGTGCTCGTCCAGCTCGCGACAGGTGATGCCGAACTCGACCGAGCCGACCTCGTCGGGGTTGGATATGTCGGCTTTGCTGAGAATTTCGCACTTCCCTTCTGGGCAATGATCGCTCGGGGCTCGGAACCGCTGGGAGGCGTGCGCCGGCTTCACGTGCTGCAACCGGGCCGCACGTACTGCGTTTGGATCGGCAAGGGGCAGCATGAGGCTTGGACGCCCTGCCGTTAATCGAACGTCCGTCCAGTCGCCGCGAAGACGCCGCCTTGGCCGTGGTCGTGAGCTGCGCGGAAGCGCCTGCCGGGGGCGCGAGGGCGGCGGGGCGATGCCTCGCATTCCTGGGGGATCCATGGTAGGTTTCGCTTTCTACGCACGGTCCCGTGCGCAGAGGGCGTGGGCGTGGGGCCGCTCACCGCATCGCGAGAATGGTAGTGCGGGAGAGATCGCTGGGTTGCGCAAACCCTCTGAGAATGAGGCGAAAGGGTGGACAAGGAGACATGAGAAAGAGCAAAGTGCTGATCGGGCTCGCCGCGGCTGTATGCGCGCTGGCCGTGACCGCGGTACCCGCCATGGGGCACGCGTTCGTTGGAAGCAAACCCGGGTTGCTGACCGGCAAAGGGTTCGAAGAAATTCCGAAGGTCGAAAAAGGCTCGGGCGAATTCCGCGAATTCAACCCCGAACGGATGCAGGAATGGCACTTCGGGGCCTTCGACATCCTCTGCTACTCGGAGGCCAGTAAAGGCGAACTGACCGAAACCTCCAGCGAAATCCTCACGCTGACGATGAAATACAGCGCGTGCGGCTGGTACCCGAAACCGAAAGTCAACCTCCACACCGGGGCGAGCTTCTCCAAAGAAGGAATCACGGTCAAGTTCCACGCCAACGGCTTCGTCGAAACGCTCCCGGACGGCGAAGAAGTCGAATACAAAGGCGAAATCCTCCAGAGCTCGGCGTACATCAAAGTGAGCGGGAAAATCTGCAAGGTCGAAATCCCCGCGCAGACGATTCCGGTCAAAGCGATCAGGCACCCCGAAGAAGAATTCTCGGAGGTCCTGTACAGCAACTTCGCGCAGCCACTGGCGAAACCGAGCAAAGCGTTCCCGACGGGTGAACAGGAAGAGGTCCTCCTGACGAACGCCTGGAAAGGCATCAAATACCACTTCGGCGGTGAAGAAAACCAGTGCACCAACCCCGAAGGCTTCGAAAAACAGTCCGGTGAAGAAGGCGGATCCACCGGCGGCACCTACAAAGGCCAGACCTACGCGAAGCTCATCGGCGGGAACCTGAAATACGAATAGCCGACTAGCGTAGTTTCGTAGTTGCGCAGAAGGGCGGGTGATGGGCCGAAGGTGGCCCCTCACCCGCCCTTCTGTTTTGCTGGGAGCCGGCGAACTCGGGAACGCGGGACCCGGTAACGCGGGACCCGGGAACGCGGGACCCGGTAACGCCCGGAGCCGGGCAACCGGGCGAAACCGGGAGCCCTGGGAGCCGGACCGGCCTAGGTGATGACGATTGCGCGCATCGTGTGCTCGTCGGGGAGCTTCGCGAGGATCTCTCGCAGCAGCTCGCGCTCGGCGGCCTGCCCGCGCTGCAGGTCGTTGAGCAGCAGCCGCACGGCGCTGTGCGTGATCTTCATCTGCTCGGGCGTCAGCGACACCGTCAGGATGCCGCGCTCGTCGGGGATCTCCTCGAGCTCCACGAGCACCTCGCGGGCCAGGCCGCGGATCTTCGGCTCGTGCGCCTCGTCGGAGATCAGCAGGCGCAGGGCGCTCGCTGCTGCGGGGACCTCGTCGAGGTCGAGCAGCAGGTGATACGCCGGTTCCGGCTCACGCGGGCTGTCCTCCATCGGCTGCAGCGTACTCGCAAGCCTCACTCCGACGCAGGGGCCGCGTGCCGCTCGCGCAGTCCGCGCGCCAGACGGCCGCCGAGTGCACCGAGGAGCATCCCGATGATCGCCGTGACGACGGCGAGCAGAGGCGGGAAGCTGCCGAGCGAGACTTTCGCGTGGGTTCCGGCGATCGCATGCGCGACCAGCAGGGCGGTCCCGTAGACGGCTCCGCCGACCAGGCCGCGGTCGGCGCCGCCCCAGCCGTCCTGATGCTCGAAGCCTGCGAGCACGCCACCGATGGAGACGACCGCGGCGATCGCCCAATAGGCGCCAACCGAAGTGCCGACGAGGATCCCGGCGACGGCGCCGAACAGCGCGGGTACGACCCCGCCCAGGACGATCTGCACAGGACGCGGGCGGTCGCGGAACAGCGTCGGCTCAAGCATCTGACTCCTCCCCGGAATGTGGTCGGTGAGTCTACCTCCGCGTTCGGCAACGAGCGCGCCTGCACCGGTGACAACGCCTGCGCGCCCTAGCATTGCGCCATCGCCGCGTCAGCCAGACACCCCCTCCGCCTGTCGGTGCTCGACCAGTCGCCGATCTCGCAGGGGTCGAGCGGAGCGCAGGCATTGAGGCACACGGTCGAGCTCGCGCGCGCGGCGGATCGACTCGGCTACCACCGCTACTGGGTCGCCGAGCATCACGGCGGTCCGATGCTCGCGGGCCCGAGCCCCGAGGCGCTGATCGGCCCGCTTGCCGCCGCGACCGAGCGCATCCGCGTCGGCAGCGGCGGCGTGATGCTGCCCCATTACAGCCCCCTGAAGGTGGCCGAGACCTTCAGTCTCCTCGCCGGGCTGTTCCCGGGGCGCATCGACCTCGCGCTCGGTCGCGCAGCCGGAACAGACCCGCTGACGACCTACGCCCTGCAGCGCGACCGCCGTCAGGCCGCGCCCGATGACTTCCCCGAGCAGCTCGCGGAGCTGCTCGGGTACCTCGACGACAGGCTCCCCGCAGACCATCCCTTCGCAGGCCTGGCCAAGACGCTGCCCGGGCTGCCCGAGCGTCCCGAGCCGTGGCTGCTGGGCTCCTCCGCTCAGAGCGCGCTTTGGGCCGCCGAGCTCGGGCTGCCCTACGCCTTCGCGGACTTCATCAACCCGCGCGGCGCCGAGATCGCGGCGCTCTACCGCGAGCGCTTCGCCGAAGCCGAACACCGCGATCGGCGAGCGCACACGGCGGTCGCCGTGTGGGTCGTGTGCGCGGACGAGGAGGAGCAGGCGCGCCTGCTCGCGGCGAGCGCGCGGATGACCTTCACGCTTCTGCGCCGCGGGCAGCTGATCGCCGTGCCGCCCCCGGAGGAGGCGGCACGCTTCCTCGCCGACGACGATCGCGCGGGCCAGCACCCGCGCTCGGAGCGCCGCGCCGTGCTCGGCTCGCCCGCGAGCGTGCGCGCGCAGCTCGAGGAGCTCGTCGCCGGCTATGGCGCCGAGGAGGCGATCATCGTGACGATCACCTACTCGCACGACGCGCGCGTGCGCTCCTACGAGCTGCTCGCGGAGGCCTTTGAGCTGGGGGCAGCGCCGGCGTGAGCGCCGGGCGGCTCGCCGCCTGCGCCGGCGTCGATTGATCCGCGCGGCGGGGCGGCCCGTATTGAGAGGAAACAGGCAGGCTCGGGATCGACTTCGGGCACGCCGGCCACCCCTCGAAAACCGGGAGTAGCGATGACCTACACGATCAACCTCGACGAAGTGGACGCCGACGGCGCTGTCCGCGAAGCGGCCGACGCCGTCTCCGGCGACACCCGCCTCAGCTTCCTCAAGAAGGCCGGCCTGGCAGGCGGCGCCGCGATGAGCGGTGGTGCGGTGCTTTCGGCGCTCGCGCCGAGCGCGTTCGCGGCCGCCGCCCACGGTCGCCCGCCCGGCTCGTTCGGACGCGGCGATGTCGGCATCCTCAACTACGCGCTCACGCTCGAGTACCTCGAGGCCGCCTTCTACAACGGAGCGACGGCGGCGAACCTCCCGCTCAGCTCGCAGGGCGCAGCCTTCCTGAAGGTCGTCACCGAAGACGAGAACAAGCACGTCGCCTTCCTCAAGAAAGCGCTCGGCAGCAAGGCCGCGAAGTCGCCGAAGTTCGACTTCAAAGGCGCGAACACCAACGCGGAAACGTTCATGAAGACCGCACAGGTGCTCGAGAACACGGGCGTCCACGCGTACTCGGGGCAGGCGCTGAACATCAAAGCCCCGGCCTACGTCAAGGCGGCTGTCTCGATTCTGACGATCGAGGCGCGTCACGCCAGCGTGATCGGCCTGCTGAACGACCCCACGGGCAGGGAAATCGCCCCGAACGGTCCGTTCGACACGCCGCTCACGGCGGCCCAGGTGCTCGCAGCGGTCAAGGGCACCGGCTTCATCGTCTAGCGGCTCGGACGCTGCGCGCCGTCTCGCGGGCCGAGGTCCCGGGACGACGCCGCGGCGGCCGGCGACTCAAAGCGCCGCAGCGGCTTTCGCTCGGCGTCTCGCGTAGCGGGCCTCGAGGTGGCCGTCGACGGCGGCCATTCGCTGGGAGCAGCGCGCGCCCTTGGTCAAGCAAGGCAGGGAACGGCTCGCGCCACTCTGCCGCGAATGGAGGTATCGAATGTCCAGCCCACTTACTGGGGACGCAAAGATGGCGGGTCCATCCCCGGAGGACTCAGCGCCGCAGCCTGCAGGGATCGTTGAGCGTCTCGTGCGCGACGACCTCGATCGCAAGCGGTTCCTGAGGATGGCCGGCGGCGCCGGCGCTGCCAGCTTCGGGGCGTTCGTGATGGCGGCGTGCGGGAGCAGCAAAAAGGCGGCCACGACTGCCGCCGCGCCCGCTGCCACGTCGAGCTCGAGCTCGAGTGCGTCGGCGACGAACGGCGACGTCGCGATTCTCAACTACGCGCTGACGCTCGAGTATCTGGAGACCGCGTTCTACGAACGGGTCCTCGCAGCGAACCTGTTCAGCGGCAAGGTCGGCGCGCTGATCAGCGACTTTCATCGCCAGGAGGCCTCGCACGTGACCGCGCTGAAAGCCGCGGTGATGAAGCTGGGCGGGACGCCCGCGGCCAAGCCGGCAGCGAAGTTCCCGATCGAAAACGCCACGCAGGTCGCGGGTCTCGCGTACACCGTCGAGAACCTCGGCGCGTCGGCATATCTGGGTCAGGCGGGCGCGATCCAGAGCGCCGAGGTGCTCGCCTCCGCGCTGGCCATCCACTCCGTCGAGGCGCGCCACGCGGCGACGCTGGGCACCCTCGTCAAGAAGTCGATCACCCCGGATGGCGCCTTTGCCAAACCGGCCGACATGTCCACCGTCCTGGCGGCTGTCAAGCCGTTCCTGGCGTGAGTGCAGTTTGCGAAAGGAGCATCAGAGCAATGCCCACCAACACAGCCACAGACTCGCCGGAGGAGCACGTGAGGAACCCGGCCCTGGCCGGGTTCGAGGTCCACGGGATGACGCGGTCGAGCTTCATCCTGCGTGGCGCGCTCGCCGCGGGAGCGTTCTACGGGACCGCGGCGGTGACGCCATTCGTCTCGCAAGCGCTTGCGCAGACGGGCGGGGGGGACGTCGAAATCCTCAACTTCGCCCTCACGCTGGAGTACCTCGAGACGGACTTCTACACCGTCAAGGGCAAGTCGCTCGCGCTCAGCGGGCAGGCGAAGGCGTACGCCAGACAGTTCGGCGCCGAGGAGGCGGATCACGTCGCGGCGCTCACAACCGTGATCAAGCAGCTCGGGGGCAAGCCCGTCGCGAAGCCGAGGTTCGTGTTCCCGGCGAGCAGCGAGAGCTCGTTCCTGGCGCTCGCATCGGTGCTCGAGAACACCGGGGTGGGCGCCTACAACGGCGCCGCGACCGCACTCGCAAGCAAGCAGGTGCTCGCGGCGGCCGGCAGCATCGTCCAGATCGAGGCGCGTCACGCTGCCGCGATCGACCTGCTGCTCGGCAAGAGCCCGACGCCGAGCGGAGGCTTCGACGCGCCGCTGACAAAGGCGCAGGTGCTCGCGAAGGCGGGCCCCCTGATCAAGGGATGAGGCCGGGGAGGGGCCGGTGGGTGATCCGCCCGCGGCCCCTCCGCGTAGTAGCTGGTAACGGAAACCGCCGCGCACCGCGGGCGGCCCATCAAATCGAAAGGCAGGCTCACATGGGTCTCGACAATCCCATCCACATCGCGTTTGTTCTGGTTCTCCTGCTGCTCGTGTTCGGCGCCAAGCGCCTGCCGGAGATGGGTCGCTCGATCGGAAGCGGCATGCGCGGCTTCAAGGACGCGATCAGCGGGGAGCACGACGACGCGGCGCCGATCGCTCACGCGGGCGCCGTGACCACCGCCCCCGCCGAGCTGCAGAGCGCACCGCAGGCCGTCCACACTACCCCCCAGCAGGCCGTCCACACGGCCCCGCAGCCGGCCGAGCGACTGTCCGCCTAGAGGCGGTCGGGCACCGGTCAAGACAGCACGAGAGCGGAGGGGAGAAGCGATCATGGCGGCGGCGGTCGGCAGCATCGGATATGAAGAGCGGCTCAGCGTCGTCGATCACCTGCACGAGTTGCGTGGCCGGCTGATCATCTCGCTGGCCGCGCTCGCGGTCGCGTTCGGGCTGTGCATGTGGCAGAACCACGCGTTGTTGAACCTGATCAACAAGCCGCTCGCGCACCAGACCCAGAAGCAGGTCAAGGCCGGCGACGGGCCGCTCGGCGCGACCTACACGGTGCAGCGCAATGCCCTCACCGTGGCGACGCAGCTGCAGAGCGTGGTCGTGGCGCTGCGCGCTCCCGGCAGTGGCGTCTCGCCGGCCACGAGGGCCGCGCTAGAGCACGTGGGGCCGCAGCTCGGCGGCGCGATCAGGCGCCTCGACGCGGCGCCGAGGGGCGATAAGCCCGTGACGCTCGGCATCGGCGAGCCGTTCACCACGACGATCACGGTGACGCTCATATTCGCCCTGATCCTGACGCTGCCGATCCTCCTGTACGAGCTCTACGGCTTCCTGCTGCCCGCCTTCAGCCCCGATCAGCGGCGGATCGCGACTCCGCTGATGCTCGCGATCCCGTTCCTGTTCGTCGCGGGCGTCGTGTTCGGCTACTTCGTCGTCCTGCCCGCCGCGGTGCGCTTCTTCCAGAACTTCAACAGCGGGCAGTTCAACGTGCTCGTGCAGGCGAGTCAGTACTACCACTTCGCCGCCGTCACCCTGCTCGCGATGGGCCTCGTCTTCCAGGTGCCCGTGGGCATCCTCGCCGCCACCCGTGCAGGCATCGTCTCGACGCACCAGCTGCGGCACAATCGCCGCTACGCGATCGCCGCGTGCGGTGTGATCGCCGCGTTGCTCCCCGGAGATGCCGTGACGCTGCTGCTCGAGACGGTCCCCCTGTACATGCTGTTCGAGCTGAGCATCGTGATCGCCCGCATCGTCGATCGGCGCGACCTGCGCCGGGCCACGCGACTCGCCGCCTCGCCGGCGCCCGAGCACCGCGGCGACGAGGATGCGCTCTGAGCACGACGATCACCGGCCGCGAGCGGCGCCCCGCGAGGACGCCGATGGAGTCGGCGGTGATCCAAAAGCTGGTCGGCGCCGTAACAATGGCTGTGATGTTCAGACATCGGCGTCAATCCGGCGAGCCCGATCCCGCCGGACGGCTGCGGATGCTCGCGGACGAGGAGCTCATGCACCTCGTCTACCGCAGCGACGCGGGCGCCTTCGAGGTGATCTATGACCGGCACGCCGACGCCGCGTTCTCGCTCGCACGGCGAATGTGCGCGCAGCACGCGCTGGCCGAGGACGTCGTGCAGGAGGCCTTCCTGTCGTTGTGGCGCAGCCGCGCCCGCTACGAGCGTGAGCGCGGAAGCGTGCGCACGTGGGTGCTTGGCATCGTCCACAACCGTGCGATCGACGCACTGCGCCGGCGCACCGTGCGCGACCGTGGGATCGCTCGTGAGGAGGGGATCGAGGAGCGGCTCGTCGCCCCCGAGCGCACGGACGTCGAATACGCGCGACGCGAGGAGGCCGGCGAGATCCGCGAGGCGCTCGCGCAGCTGCCGCCGGAGCAGAGCCACGTGATCGAGCTGGCCTACTTCGGAGGCATGACCCACACGCAGATCGCGGCGATGCTCGACACGCCGGTGGGAACCGTCAAGGGTCGCATGCGCTTGGGACTCGCGAAGATGCGGATGGTGCTCGGCGACCCCGCTGAGGTGCTCTGATGGGCGCCCCGAACGACCCGCTCGAGGGAGGCGACTGTGGCGCGAATGCGGCGCCCTACGTGCTCGGCGCCCTCAGCGAAGCCGAGTGCGAGGCGTTCCGCCGGCACATGGACTCGTGCGCGATCTGCCGCGAGGAGGTCGCGTCGCTGCAGGTGGTCGCGGCCACGCTGCCCGCGGCCGCCCCGCAGCTGAGCGCACCGCGTGAGCTCAAGCAGCGGGTGATGTCGAGCGTTCACGCGGAGGCCGCGCTGATCGCGGCAAGCGAGCGCGCCAGAGCGTCATCTCCGCGCGTGCACGGTGGGCTCGGCTGGAGGGGAAGCCCGCGGACCCTCGGCTGGCGCCACGCCGGCGCCGCGCTCGCGGCCGTCGTGGTGATCGCGCTCGCGGCGATCGGGCTGACGCGGGGTGCGACGGGCGGTCCCGTGCGCGTCGTTCGCGCCCAGGTGCTGGCACCGCGCGCGAGCGCCTCGGTGCGCCTGCAGGACGGGGGGGCCCAGCTCAGCATCGCGGGCCTGCCGCAACCGACACGCGGGCGAATCTATGAGGTGTGGCTCAAAGGCGCCGGCGCAGCGCAACCGACCGACGCCCTCTTCACCGTCAGCTCGAGCGGCGCCGCCACGGTAGCGGTGCCGGGCATCACCCACGCCACCCGGGAACTGATGGTCACCTCCGAGCCGCTCGGCGGCAGCCGCACGCCGACGAGCGCGCCGGTGATCATCGCCCGCGTCAGCTGATCGCTCGGGCGAAACGTCAGCTGATCGCTCGCGCGAAAGCTAGGACGCGCGCGGCGAGGGAGATGCCGCGGTCACGACCAGCTCCTCTCCAGCGACGCTGACGCTGTCGCCGACGCGCAGCTGGCGCCCGCGACGGCCCTCGGATGCGCGGTTGACGAGCACCGGCTCGCCGGCGAGCATCGCCTTCACCTCGCTGCCGCTGCCCACGACACCGGCCAGCTTCAACAGCTGGCCGAGCTTGATCGTCTCGCCTGAGATCGGGATCTCGCGGGGCATCGCTCGCAAATCTAGCTCGCGCTCGCGCGGCACGGTGGCCGCCATCCGGTAGCCTGACCGCATGGGTGAGCGAAAGCGCTATGCGCCCGGAACGTTCAGCTGGAGCGAACTGAGCACGACCGATCAGGACGGCGCCAAGGCCTTCTACGGTGCCCTGTTCGGCTGGGAGGCGGATGACAGGCCGCTCGGCGACGGAGCCGTCTACTCGATGATGGCGCTCGACGGGCATCACGTCGGGGCGATCACGGGCCAGCCCCAGCAGCAGCGCGACGCGGGCGTCCCCGCGCTGTGGAACTCCTACGTCACGGTTGAGTCGGCCGACGCTGCCGCCGAGCGCGCAAAGGAGCTCGGCGCGACGGTCCACGCCCCCGCGTTCGACGTGATGGATTCGGGACGCATGGCCGTCATCCAGGACCCGCAGGGTGCCTACGTGATGGTCTGGCAGCCACGCGAGCACATCGGTGCGGGCATCGTCAACGCCCCCGGCGCGCTCGTCTGGAACGAGCTGCAGTCCCCGGATCTCGATGCCTCCAGCGCCTTCTACAGCGCGCTGTTCGGCTGGGACGTGCAGGAGCTGCCGGACATGGAGGAACGCTACCTGGCGATCAAGAACGGCGAGGCCAACAACGGCGGCATGCGAGCGCTGACACCGGGCACACCGCCGGCGTGGCTGGTCTACTTCGGCATCGAGGACATCGACGCGGGGATCGCCAGGGTCGAGGAGCTCGGCGGCGCGAAGCTGATCGGGCCGATCGACATCCGCATCGCCAAGCTCGCCGTCGTGCAGGACCCCCAGGGGGCGCTGTTCGCGCTCTACGCAGGGGAGCTCGAGCCCTAGCCGGCGTTCGAGCCGTTGCGGCGCTCGCCGTCATCGGCGCCGCTTGCCGGCGTCGTCACCGCCGCTCCGCCGCCGAGAACGCGGCGGACGAGCCCGGGGGCGAGGACGCGCAGGGCCGCTGCGAGAGCGTAGGGGCGTGGCACATAGCGCTCTCCTCGCCGGCCCAGGCCTGCCTGGTAGATCGCCTCGGCTGCGCGCTCGGGCGTCGAGACGATCCAGCGCGTCCATGGCTTTGCGGTCAGCTCAGACTGGGGAAACCCCTCGGTCGAGATGAATCCGGGAAGCACGAGCCCGACGTGAACGCCGCGCGCACGCTCCTCGGCGTGGAGCGAGTCCGACCAGCCCGCGAGCGCGAACTTCGAGGCGCTGTAGGCGCCCGTGCCGGCACGCGCGACCCGACCGGCGGTCGAGGCGACGTTGACGATCGCGCTGGGGGCGCTCGCCCGCAGGAGGTCCAGCAGCGCCTCGGTCAGTCGCACCTGCGCGTCGAAGTTGATCGCCATCGTGCGCTGCACGTTGGCGTAGCCGCCGTCGGCGAAGCTGGCGCGCCAGGAGGCGCCGGCGTTGTTGACGAGCAGGTCGAGGCGTCCGTGGCGCTCGGCGACGTGATCGCGGATGCGCGCGGGCGCGTCGTCGTCGAGCAGATCCACCGCGACGAAGCTCGCCCGCCGGTTGCCGACGGCGTCGGCCAGCGCGCGCAGGCGCTCCTCGCGCCGCGCGACGAGCACCAGCTCGGCGCCGGGCTCGCGCGCGAGCCGCCGCGCGGTCGCCTCGCCGATCCCGCTGGAGGCGCCCGTGATGAGCATCACGGTCGCTTGGCCCGGTGTCTGTTCAGCCTCTGGCATCGACTTCCTCGCTGTCGCTCGTCTGGTGACCGCCTGGCGGCTAGCCTGTCAGATTCCGCAAGCGATGAGCTCTCCGGCACCCAGCTACAGCGACCGCCTCGACTCGCCACGCAAGCGCGAGGCGATCGACCTGTTCAGCGGACTGCCCGCTCGCTACGACGCGCTGTCGGCGGCGCTCAGCTTCTGGCAGGACCCGCGCTGGCGGCGCGCGCTCGTCGCCGCCGCCGACCCGCACGCCGGGGATCGCGTGCTCGATGTCGCCACCGGCACGGGCATGGTCGCGGCCGAGCTGCTGCGTCGCTGCGAGTGCTCGGTCGTGGGGATCGACCAGAGCACTGCGATGCTCGCCCGCGCGCGTGCCCGCTTCGCCGCCGTGGAGGGGTCGCGGATCGAGCTCGTCGAGGGCCAGGCCGAGGCGCTGCCGTTCGCCGACGCCAGCTTCGACGCCCTCACGGTCACCTACCTGCTGCGCTACGTCGACGATCCCGCGGCGACGGTGCGCGAGCTCGCGCGCGTGCTACGCCCCGGCGGGCGGATCGCCTCGCTCGAGTTCGGCGTGCCGCCGTTGGCGCCCGCCCGCTGGGCCTGGCGGTTCTACACCGCCGTCGGCCTGCCGGCGCTGGGTCGCCTCGCCTCGCGTGAGTGGGCCGAGGTCGGGCGGTTCCTCGGACCGAGCATTCGCGGCTTCTACGAACGCCACCCGCTCGAGCGGATCGTCGGCTACTGGCGCGAGGCGGGGCTCGAGCAGGTGTCCGTCCGGCGCATGAGCCTGGGCGGCGGCGTGTTGATGTCGGCTCGCCGGGGCGCCGGCGGAGACTGAGCCGCGATGGCGATCGAGCGCGAGCGTCCTGTGCTCTCCCAGCGCCCCGCCTTCTACGCCCTCGGCGGGGGGCGCGTCGGCGAGCTGCTCACGTTGCTGCATCCTCCCTACACGCTGTGGCACCTCAGCTACTACGCACTCGGCGCGGCCCTCGCGCCGCAGCTTCACGCCGATCGGCTGCTGTGGGGGCTCGCCGCGTTCGCGCTCGCCGTCGGGGTCGCCGCACACGCGCTCGACGAGCTGCACGACCGTCCGCTGCAGACGGGCATCGGCGACGGAACGCTACGAGCACTCGCGGCCGTCGCCCTCGTGGGCGCACTCGCGATCGGCGTTGCCGGCGTGCTCAGCGTCTCGTTCTGGCTCGCGCCGCTCGTGCTCCTCGGCGGCTTCTTCCTGCCCGCCTACAACCTCGAGCTCGCCGGCGGGCGCTTCCACAGCGACGCCTGGTTCGCGGTCGGCTGGGGTGCCTTCCCGGCGTTCACGGGCTACTTCGCCAACGCTGAGAGGATCGCGCTCCCCGGCGTCCTGATCGCGCTCGCATGCACGGCGATGAGCGTCGCCCAGCGCCGGCTCAGCTCGCCGGCGCGCGAGCTGCGCCGGCGCACCGCGGCTGTCAGCGGAGTGCGCACGCTCCTCGACGGACGCAGCGAGCCGATCTCGATCAGCGGGCTGCTGGGACCGCTCGACGGTGCGCTCGCGGCGATGTCGCTGGCGGTGTTCGTGACGGCGTGCGCGCTCGTCGCGGCGCGACTTTGACGGCGCCACGAGCCGGCGCGTGAGGGCTGACGGGGCGGCGCCTGCCGTCGCGAGCGGGCGCGGGCGCTAGCCCGCGAGCAGGTGGGCACCGCGACCCGGCCGCACCTCGCGGGCCTCTGCCGGCGGCGCCACATCGGGGGCGAACAGACCGAGGATGCTGCCGCCGAATCCGCCGCCGACCAGGCGGGCGCCCGCGGCGCCCGCTCGGCGCAGGCGCTCGACCGCCGCCTCGACGGCCGGTGTCGAGACCTGGTAGCGGTCGCGCAGGCTTTCGTGGGAAGCGTCGAGCAGGCGTCCCACGGCCTCGAGCTCGCCACTGCGCAGCGCCGCGACGGCCGCGAGCACACGCTCGTTTTCGCCGAGCACGTGTTCGGCGCGGAGGCTCAGGGGCTCAGGCAGCCGCGCGAGGGCCTCCGCGTCGGCTTCGCGCAGTGACCCCACGCCGAGCAGCTCGCAGGCACGGGCGCACTCGGCCCGGCGCTCGTTGTAGCCGGAGCTGGCGTGCGCGTGACGCTCGCCCGAGTCGAGCAGCACCAGGCGCCACCCGTCGAGGGCGAGCGGCACCGGCTCGATGCTGAGCGTCGTGAAGTCGATGCACAGCGCGGTGTCCGGCGCGCCGTACAGGCTGGCGAGCTGATCGAGCAGGCCGGTCTGTGCGCCGACCCACTCGTTCTCCACGCGGGCGCACAGGCGGGCGATCTCGATGCGGTCCAGTCGGCCCGCGCCGTCGGAGCCGGCCTCCTCGCCGAGTGCGGTGAGCGCGAGGCAGAGCGCCACCTCGAGGGCGGCCGAGGAGGACAGCCCGGCGCCGCGCGGCAGGTCCCCGCCGATCTCCAGGCGTGCGCCGCTCAGCGGCGCTCCGGCGCGCGCGAGCTCGGCTACGGTTCCGCGCACGAACGCGCGCCAGCCCTCCGCCGGAGCGCTCTCCCCGAGCGCAAACTCGTCGCGCTCGTCGAGGTCCCGGGCATAGGCCTCGATCGTGGGCTGCGCGCGCGAGAGCGTCGCCTGCCGTCGGGCGCGCACGGTGATCCCCGCGCCGATCGCGAAGGGCAGCGCGAGGCCGCCGTTGTAGTCGGTGTGCTCGCCGATCAGGTTGACGCGTCCGGGCGCGAACGCGCCCACGCGCTCAGCCCGCACGGGCGATCGCCTCGCGCAGCTCGGCGGCCGCCTCCTCGGGCAGCATGTCCGCGATGAACGTGCCCGCGCCCTGCTCGGAGCCGGCGAGGTACTTGAGCTTCTCGGCGGTCCGCAACGGCGGATAGAACTCGACGTGGAGGTGACCGCCACCGGCGAGCGGCGCAGCGCCGGGTGCGGGGCCGGCGACGGTCGGCGCCTGGTGCACCGCCATCACGTAGGGAAAGGGGCGTCCGAACAGCGCGTCGAAGCCGCGCACGACCGCCTGCAGGCCCTCGGCGAGCAGGCGCAGCTCCTCGGCGCTGCAGGCGGCCAGGCTGGCACGGTGCTCGCGCAGCGACACGTGCACTTCGTAGCCCCAGCGCGCGGCATAGGGCACGTAGGCCACGACCGCATCGCTCTCGTAGAGCAGGCGCCTGCCGTCGTCGAGCTCGCCGGCGAGCAGGACGCACGGCGCGCAGCCGCCGAGGCGGGCATCGGCGGCGAGCTCGAGCACGGGCACCGGCGGCAGGAAGGGATATCCGTAGATCTGACCATGGGGGTGGTGCAGAGTCACCCCGACCTCGACGCCGCGGTTCTCGAAGATGAACACGTAGTCGACGTCCTCGCGCGCGCCGAGCTCGAGGTAGCGGTGGCGCCAAACCCACATCAGCGCCTCGGCGCGGGCGGGCGCGAGCGTGCCGAAGGAGCCGTCGTGATCGTCGGTGTAGACGACGACCTCGGCCGCGCCGTGCGGCGCGTCGAAGGCGGGAAAGCGGTTCTCGAACACGGCGATCTCGAATGCCGGAACGGGAATCTCGGTGTCGGGCCCTCCCGGGCGCGTGGGGTCCAGCGGGCAGTGGTCGCGCGCCGGCAGGAACGTGCGGTCCTGGCGGTGGATCGCGTAGACGACCTGCTCGTCGCGCAGCTCGTTGTAGCGCTGCTCGCTCACGAGCGCGCCTGAACTGCGGAATCCTCGGCGTAGAGGATCAGCGCGCGGCCATCCGCTTTGCGCAGACGCTCGATCCTCAGCGGCCCCGTCCGCTCCGCCGGCTCTCGCTCGCCGCCGCGCGCGTCGCCACCGGCGCGGGGGCGCGCGGCGGTGTCGGCGTCGAGGCGGCGGGGACGCGCGCGCTCGTCCCGACGCGGCTCGGCTGGTTTCCCGGCCATGGCACGAGGGTATACCCGGCAGCCATGAGGCCCATTCCCGCACGGGCGCGCAGGCGCTGGCAGGCGTGCCGCGAGCGTCGCGTCCGGCGCGCCGATCGAGCGGCCCCCCGCAGGGGTTCTCGTCGTGCTCGCGATTGACTATGGTTGCGAAAGCGGAGAAGGTGAGGGTGGCGCTGTGGCTCTGCCCAGCCTTTCATCTCGATCGGAGGAGGACCAGATGACAGAGATCGACGAGGCGCACGAGTCTGGGGAGGCTCTCGCCGGGCGGAGCCGCTTCGCGTGGCCCGAGATCGACCGGCGGTCGTTTCTGCAGCGCACGGCGCTGACCGGCGTGGCGGCCGGCTCGGTGAGCACGATCCTCGCGGCCTGCGGGTCGAGTGCCTCCAGCGGCGGGGGCGGTGGCGCATCGAGCGTGTTCGGCTCGAAAAAGACCTACAAATTCGTGTTCGTCAACCACGTCACGACGAACCCCTTCTTCACCCCCACCCAGTACGGCGCCGCCGACGCATGCAAGCTGCTCGGCTGCTCCTACCAGTGGACCGGCTCGGAAAGCAGCAACGTCAGCCAGATGGTCAACGCGCTCAACAGCGCCGTGACCGGCGGCGCGGACGGGATCGCGATCGCGCTGATCGACTTGCACGCCTTCAACGCCCCCGTCGAAGCGGCGATCAAGGCGGGCATCCCGGTCGTCGCCTACAACGCCGACGCGCCCGGCAACGCACGGCTGGCCTACATCGGTCAGGACCTCAAAAAGGCCGGTGAAGAAATGGGCAAGCGGATCGTCGCAGCGGTCGGCTCCGGCGAAGTCGGCCTGTTCATCGCGACGCCCGGCTCGGCCAACCTGCAGCCGCGCATCGAAGGCGTCGAAAAGGCGATCAAGGCCTCCGGCAAGTCGATCACGACGCACTCGGTTGCGACCGGGACGACGGTAGCCGCGGAGCAGTCGGCGATCGAAGCCTGGTACCTGAGCCACAAGAGCGCCAAGGGCATGTACGCGGTCGACGGCGGCAGCACGGAAAGCCTCGCCAAAGTGATGCAGAAGCTCGGCCTGACCTCCAAAGGCGTCAAGGCGGGCGGCTTCGATCTCACCGAACAGACGCAGAAACTGCTGCAGGAAGGTGACATCGAATTCACGATCGACCAGCAGCCCTACCTGCAGGGTTTCCTGCCGGTGATGGAGCTGTTCATGTACAAGGTGTCCGGCACCCTCACGGGGATGTACGAAGCCGACACCGGCCTGAAGTTCCTGAACAAAGAAACGGTCGCCCCGTACGTGAAGACAAAAAGCCGATTCGAGGGCACCTCGACGGCGGCGCAGGCGATCGCCTGACGGGCTGAGGGGAGACGAGGAGAGCGATGGCGGGCGTCCAGCAGGAGCCCTCAGCTCCGCAGCCCGTGACGGAGAGCCCGGCGCCCGCGCGCCGGGCGTCTCCCTCGCCCCAGCGAGAGCTGCTCTCGCGCCTGCTGGCGCTGCGCGAGGGCAGCATCATCGTGGTGACGGTCATCGTCGCCGTGTACTTCTCGGTCAACACCAGCTCGTTCTTCACGGGAGAAAACTTCAAGACGCTGCTGCCGTACTTCGCGCCGCTGGCGATCCTCGGCGCCGGCGAGGTGTTCGTGATGATCCTCGGCGAGATCGACCTGTCGATCGGCGCCATGTACCTGTTCGCGCCGATCGTCTTCTACAAGCTCGACAGCGCCGGCCTCGGGCTCGCGCCGAGCATGATCCTCGCGTTGGTCGTCTGCATGGCCGTCGGCGCGATCAACGGCGCCTTCGTGTCGATCCTTGGCGTGAGCTCGTTCGTGACCACGCTCGGGATGCTGTTCACCTTCGAGGGCCTCAGCCTGATCATCTCCCATGGCACGCCCGTGCCGACGCCGGGCGCGCAGGTCCACTCGACGACGGTGCAGGCCCATCACATCGTCAACGGCCACAGCATCACGCTGCCGGAAAAAATCAACCACATCAGCACGTTCGCGAAAATCTTCGGTGGGGGCATCTACTCGGAGCTGATCTGGGCGGTCGCGATCGTGATCCTGCTGCAGGTGGTGCTGATGTTCACGCGCTGGGGGCTCTACACGGTCGCGATCGGCTCGAACAGGATCGGCGCTGCCGAGGCCGGCGTGAAGGTCAAGCTGGTGACGCTCCGCAACTTCATCCTGTGCGCCACGACGGCCGGGCTCGTGGGAATCTTCGAGGCGATCCGCTCTGCGACGATCCAGCCGGACCCGTCTGGGCCGAACGAAATCCTGCTGCTGGCGATCGCGGGGGCGGTGATCGGAGGCACGCTGCTCTCCGGCGGCTCCGGCACGGTCGTCGGCGCGCTGATCGGTGCCCTGTTCCTGGGAATCCTCAAGGACGGCCTGATCCTGCAGGGCGTGAACGCCGACTACCTGCTGTTCTACACCGGGCTTGCGATCGTCGTGGCGATGACCGCCAACGTGTTCGTGAGCCGCGCGAGGCGGGGGCAGGCAAGTGGCTGAGCCGGCTGCCTCACCCGCCGCCGGCGAGGACCCTGCTCGCGCGTCCGAGGACGTCCTGCGGGTCGAGCACATCGCCAAGCGCTTCGGCCCCGTGACGGCGCTCAGGGACATAAACCTGCACCTCAAGCAGGGCGAGGTGCTGGGGCTGCTGGGGGACAACGGGGCAGGCAAGTCGACGCTGATCAAGATCCTCTGCGGCTTCCAGAAGCCCGACTCCGGGCGCATGTTGCTGCACGGTCAGCCGTATGAACCGCGTAGCGTCGACGAGGCGCGGGACAAGGGGATCGAGACGGTCTACCAGGACCTCGCGCTGATCGACGAACTGTCTGTCTACCACAACCTGTTCCTGCGCAAGGAGCGCGTCCGCTCGCCGATCCCGCTGCTCGCCAACCGTCGGATGAAGCGCGAAGCGCGCACCGCGCTGGACGAGATCGGCATCAACATCCCCCGCATCGACGTATCGGTCGCGCGCCTGTCGGGGGGGCAGCGCCAGGCGATCGCGGTCGCCCGCACCGTCAACTCCGACGCCGACATCATCCTGCTCGACGAGCCGCTCGCGGCGATGGGCGCGAAAGAGGGCGCGATGATCCTCGACCTCGTCGCGCGGCTGAAGGCGGAGGGCAAGGTCTCGATCATCATGATCCTCCACAACTACGTACACGTGCTGCAGGCGTGCGACCGCGTCAGCATGATCCAGGACGGGGCGATCGCGCTCGACAAGCCGACCGCCGAGACCTCCGTCGAGGAGCTGACCGAGATTGTCGTCAACGAATACAAGCGGGCGCGCGAGGCCAGTCACGAAGAAGCCCCGCAGCCCGGCTGAGCAAGCGCTAAGCGGCGCTGGCGGCGAGGATCTGCTCGATGTAGGGACCGAGCAGCGTGGCCACCGATGAGGCAGTCATGCTGGCTGGGCCTTTCGGCAGTGCGGCATAGCTGATCGCCAGTCGCACGAGGCACTCGCTCAGCAGCTCCGCGTCCGCCCGGCTGACGAGCGGCCAGCCGGCCAGCAGGACGCCGCCGAGACGCTCGGCTGCGCTCTCGACGAGCGGCGTACCGTGGGTGGTGAACAGCGCCAGCAGCTGCTCGGCGCCCTCGCCGCCGACGATCGTGCGAACGAGGGGATTCTCACCCGCGGCCGTCAGGAACACGTCGAAGGCGGCTTCGAGCGCCACGGCGGGGTCGTCGAGGTTGGCCATCACGGCGCCCTCCACGGCGTCGAGGAAGCGGGCGGCCTCGCGCATCACCAGAACCTGTGCAAACGCCTCGCGGGTGCCGAACTCGTTGTAGAGCGTCTGCCGGCTGACGCCTGCTGCGATCGCAACGTCGGCCATCGTCACCTCCGACCAGCGCCGCTCGTGGAGCTGCTCGGATGCCGCATCGAGCAGCGTGTCGCGCAGCAGCTCGCGCGCTGCCACCGGATAGGGGGTGCGTGGGGCGGTGGGCATCGTGGTTCGTGCGCCGGCGAGCCTCGCGCGCTCAGTCAGCCGGCTCGAAGTCGACCTTGTCGCGCACGCCGCAGTCGGGACACGCCCAGTCGTCGGGAACAGCCTGCCAGCTGGTGCCCGGGGGAAAGCCCTCGCGCGGATGGCCCGGCTGCTCGTCATAGACGTAGCCGCACGCGGGACAGCGAAAGCGGCTCACCGTATGTCCCCCGCGTATGCGCTGTCGCGATAGCGCTGCAGGACGCGCTCGCGCAGACCCGGCCTCAGGTTGGTGCGCGCCAGCTCGCCGTCGTAGTGGGCGAGCACGCGGTGGTCCATCGTGCGCCTCCACAGCGGCGGCATCAGGGCCAGCAGGATCATGCCCGCGTAGCCGGTTGGCAGCTGCGGCGCCTCCTCGACGTGGCGCAGGGCCTGGTAGCGGCGAATCGGATTGGCGTGATGGTCGGAGTGGCGCTGCAGGTGATAGAGAAGCACGTTGGACGCCGCGCTGTTGCTGTTCCAGCTGTGCTCCGGGCGGGTGCGCTCGTAGCGCCCGTCCTCGCGCTTGGCGCGCAGCAGGCCGTAGTGCTCGAGGTAGTTGACGACCTCCAGCAGCGAGAAGCCGAGCGCGGCCTGGAGCAGCAGGTAGGGCAGCACGACAGGGCCGAACGCGGCGAGCAGCGCGGCGAACAGGACGACGGTCATCGTCCACGCCCCGAGGATGTCGTTGGCCGGCGTCCACGGCGAGCGCTCCAGTCGCGCGAGGCGCACGCGCTCGAGCTTCCAGGCCGAGCGCAGGCTGCCGATGACGGTGCGCGGGAGGAACGCGTAGAAGCTCTCGCCCAGACGTGAGCTGGCTGGGTCCTCGGGGGTGGCGACGCGAACGTGGTGGCCGCGGTTGTGCTCGATGAAGAAGTGTCCGTAGCCGCTCTGGGCGAGCGCAACCCTGCTCAGCCAGCGCTCGACGCTGGCGCGCTTGTGGCCGAGCTCGTGGGCCGTGTTGATGGCGATCCCGCTGACCATCGCCACCGTCAGCGCGAGCCCCACGCTGTCCAACGTGGAGAGCTGGCCGCTCGACCACAGCCAGCAGGCGAAGACCAGCCCGGCGTACTGGATCGGCAGGTACAGGTACGTGCACCAGCGGTAGTAGCGGTCCTGTTCGAGCCACTTGATCACGCTATCGGGCGGGTTGCGCGCGTCCATCCCAACCGCCAGATCGAGCAGCGGGAAGATGCCGAACACGAGCACGGGCCCGTAGAACCAGAAGGCGGCGATGCCCGTCAGGTGGACGAGCCCCCAGGCGAGGAAGGGCAGGCTCGGGACGATCAGTCCGAGCAGCCAGGCGTAGCGCTTGGGGTCTCGCCAGCGAGCGGCGGGCGGGCCGGCGGCGATCGGCGCGGCCGCCTCGACGACGGTCGGCGGCGCGGCGGTGCCGGCGGGCGCAGGTGCTGTGGGCCTGCCGGTAGGCGAAGGCGCGGCAACGCTGGTGGTTCGAAGCGACATCGGCGCCTCCTCGGGCTGGGGGTAGCTCACGTGCCGCCTACTTTACATCGTGACCAACAGATGTCAAGCGGAAAGACAAATGGAGGCAAATTGCACAGAGAGCGCAAGCGCTCCGCCGCGTCTCGCAAGTCGGCTTGCACGCGTGTGGAGGCCGGTACACTCGGTCTGGTTCGGATTCGTACTCGGTGAGCTATGAGGTAGAGATGGCCGCATCTTCGGTGAGTCATCGCGGTTCGGTGACTCGGATCGGCGTATTCCCGGCGGTCGCGATCGGCGTCGCGATCGTGCTCGCGCTGCTCGCCCTGGCCACCTACCTGTACGACCACTCGCGCCGCGACGTGATCGCCGCCGGCGTCAGCATCGCCGGCGTCCCCGTCGGAGGCCTGCACGAGGCAGCCGCGCGGACCAGGCTCGAGCGCGATCTCGTCACACGGCTGAACCAGCCCGTGAGACTGCACTCGGGTACGCACACCTGGACGCTCGATCCGCGCCAGGCGCACGTGCGCGTGGATCTCGCCAACATGCTCCAGCAGGCGCTCGCCGCGAGCCGCGCCGGCTCGATCTTCACGCGCACGGCCCGCGGCCTGTTCGGCGGCAGCGTGCACCGTGACATCCCGATCGTGGTCAGCTACTCCCACCGCACCGTGAGCGCCCTGACCGCGCAGATCCGCGAACAGGTCAACCGCCCACCGGTCGAAGCCAGCGTGCACCCGAGTGCGACGGGACTGCAGGCCGTGGCGGGACAGGTGGGCCTGAGCGTCGACAGCAATCGCCTCGGTGAGCGCATCAACCAGGTGCTCGGCGGCGGCGGAAGCAGCCGGGCGATCGGCGTGCCGACACGGCAGATCGCCCCGAAGGTCACGACGGCGCAGCTCGCGGCGAAGTACCCGGCCTACATCGTCGTCGACCGCAACGACTTCCGCCTGCGTTTCTACAGCCACCTGAAACTCGAACGAACGTACGAAATCGCGGTCGGGATGGAAGGCCTGGAAACGCCGGCCGGCCTGCACAAGGTCGAATGGGAGCAGGTCAACCCGCCCTGGTACGTCCCCAAAAAAGCGTGGGCCGGATCGCTCGCCGGCACCGTCGTCCCGCCGGGGCCGGCTGACCCGCTGAAGGCGCGCTTCATGTCCTTCGACGGGGGCGCCGGGATCCACGGCATCGATCCCAGCGAGTACTCCTCGATCGGCCACGACGCCTCGCACGGTTGCGTGCGCATGCGCATCCCCGACGTGATCTCGCTCTACAGCAAATCGCCCGTCGGGACGCCCGTCTACATCATCTGAGGGCGCGGTCGGCGCGGGACGGTCGGCGCGGCCGGCCGGCCGGCGAGCGCCGCGCCGAGGCGCCGCGAGCGTGGCCGCGTCAGCCGGCGCCGGGCGGAGGCGCCGAAGCTTGGCCAGTCAGCCGGCGCCGGGCGGGCGGCGCGAGGCGAGGTATTCCTGGTTCTGCCTGCGCTCACCGCGGACCTGCACGGCGATGTAGACGACGATCACGTTGACGATCACGCCGATCCCGCCGAAGACGACGATCAGGCCGAAGGTCTTCGAGAAGGCTGCGCTGGAGGCGAGCATTGCGGGAGCCTAGCAACGCGACCGACGCCGGTGTCGTAGCCTTGAGCGCGCCGCCGCCGCCGATCGCCGATCGGCGAAGGAGCGCGGGGAGAGGTGCCGGAGCGGTTGAACGGGCGCGACTGGAAATCGCGTAACGGGGGAAACCTCGTTCGAGGGTTCGAATCCCTCCCTCTCCGTACTCGCGCTAATGGGCCGTTCGCGTGTTCGACGGCCGCGCCGCGGGACGCTCTCAGCGCTCTCATCGCCCGACGGCCGGGAAGCCCGCGCCATACATCAGCGAACCGGGCGTGGTGAGCGTCTCGCCGGTCTCCAGGAGCGTCTTCAGCCCTGACAGGATCATCGGCCAGCCGCCGTAGAGTTCTTCGTTGGCGTGCTCGGGGAGCTGGTCGTGGGTCACCGTCAGCCGGCACGAGTCCTCGACCTGCTCGATTGCCCACGTCACCCGCGAGGTCCCTTCGGCCTTCACGTCCTCGCTCCACAGCGCCGTGAAGCTCTGCACCAGCTTGCGCGGCGGATCGACCTCGAGATTCTCGCCCTCCAGCACGAGCGCCTGGGCGCCCGGATGGCTCGCCTCGTAGTGCGAGCCCTCGGTCCAGTCGGAGCGCACGCCGACACCGAAGTTGTATTGCATGCGCATATCGCTGCTCGTGATCGCCTCCCACAGCCGCTGCGGAGTCGTCTTGATGTAGATCTCGAACACCTTTTCCATGTTGTCCTCCTCGATTGAGTTCTTCAGGTCGCTGAGCGCCGCTACCCACGGCTCTGCGTACTTGCTCACCCAGCGGTCGTGGACCAGCCGGATCGGGACCGCGTTGAGGAAGTGGAGCTTCTCCCGCCCACGGCGCCTGGTCGCGACCAGCCCTGCTTCCTCGAGCACCTTGAGGTGCTTCATGACCCCAAAACGGGTCATCGGCAAGCGCTCCTCGAGCGCGCTCAGTGTCTGGCCGTCCTCGCGGAAGAGCTCATCGAGCAGCTCCCGGCGAGTGGGGTCGGCGAGCGCCTTGAAGATCGCATCCATGCGACGACTATAGGTGACCAGATGGTCACGTGTCAAGGGGCGGACGCCGGAGCACCGTGTCCGCTCCTCGCGAAGCGGGATCGGCTCCGGCTCCCCGGGTAGAGTCGTCGCGATGACGGTCGGCAAGGCGCAGACCAAGCACCCGCAAGAGGCCTCCATCCACGGCTTCGCCTGCACGGTGCCGTGCATGGACACGATCGACGAGGCTGCCATTCGCGATCATCTCGCCGGCGATCAGTTCTTCTGGCTCGACCTCACGAGCCCCAGCGCTGCTGAGCTGGACCAGCTGCGCGAGCTGTTCGGCTTTCACCCGCTGGCGCTCGAGGACGCGCTGCACTTCGGGCAGCGCCCCAAGCTGGACGCCTACGGGAGCCACGTCTTCATGGTCTTCTACGGCGCTCACCAGGAACCCGGCGACGAGGACGAGCTGCTGCACGAGGTCCAGATGTTCATCTCGGGCGGCTATCTCGTGACGCTGCACAGGGATGCGCTACCCGCGCTGGACGAGCAGCGCGAACGTCTGGACGGCGTCGTCCTGCACAGCGAGCAGTTCCTGCTCTACCGCGTCTTCGACGCCCTCACCGACAGCTTCTTCCCGCTGCTGGCGAGCCTCGACGACGAGATCGACGAGCTCGAGGCGGCGATCCTCGCGGACCCAAACGACGCCCAGCTGCAGCGCCTGTTCGCGCTCAAGCGCATGCTCGTGGCGATGCGCAAGGTGATCACGCCGCAGCGGGATCTGTTCGCGCGCTCGATCGATCAGCTCGCCGATCTCCCGGGCCTGCAGCTCGACGAGCGCGACTACTTCCGCGATGTCTACGACCACCTGATTCGCATATCCGACCTGATCGACTCCTACCGCGACCTGCTCAGCAACAGCACCGACCTGTACCTCTCGACCGTCGGCAATCGCCAGAACGAGGTGATGAAGCAGCTCGCGATCGTCGGCACGATCTTCCTCCCGCTGTCCTTCATCACCGGCTTCTTCGGCATGAACTTCAGCTGGCTGATCAACCGGGGGATCGCCTCGACCTGGTCGTTCTTCGTGCTCGGGCTCGGCAGCATGCTGCTCACCTGCGTGCTGCTCCTGCGCTTCTTCAAGCGCAAGGGCTGGATGTAGCCGGCCCGCCGCCAACTAGACTAGCCACGCTGCGCCCGTAGCTCAGCTGGATAGAGCGTCGGTCTACGGAACCGAAGGTCAGAGGTTCGAATCCTCTCGGGCGCGTCGCAAACACCCTCCTAATTAGCACTTTTTGGCAGGAGCGCTCCGAGAGCGCTGGCGGGGCTGCCCTTGTCAGCCTTTGCGGCAGGGCCACGTAAACGGCCAGGAAAGCCGACGGAGGCAGGGGGTTTTGCCTGGGTCAGGCGAATCGCGCACGGTAGGCGCTGCCCGTAGGCCGCATTTCGGGTGATACGATCACGGCACGTAGCCGCGTTGGGCGGCTACCCGAGCCAAAAGGGGCTATAGGGATGAGCAACGTCGCTACATACGGCTGGGAATCTCTCGCGCCGCCGGAGGGAGGTCGCCGTCTGATTGACCACGACGAGAGGCATCAGATCAGCGCGAAAGTACGCACGAACGGGGCCTACAAGGGCTGGCTGTTCATCAAGATCTGGAGCGAGCAGTCAGGCTGGTCCCACCTCGCAGTCGACCCGACTCACACGATCGTCGCGCAGGGCTACGGAGAGAAAGAGAAGGAGTCCTACTCCGACCTGCGTCGCATCCTGGGACACAAAGGAATCGGTGCCGCCCGCGCAGACCTGTCGTAGGAGCGGGACTTCGCCTCGCCCGTCATCGCCTGTTTGCGGCCCGGGCGGAGTCGACGAAGGCGGCACATATTCGGCGCTCACGGATAGTCTGGAGCTCCGATGTTTGCGGACCGCCCAACCCCCGAGCCTGTTTCGACGCCGCTTCAGTACTGCGGCAAGGCCCTGGCGAGCCGCTCTCGCTTTGCGGCGAACAAGCGATGCTTCGACATCGCGGGACACGCCGGGCGCTGCAGCGACTTTCCGTACTTGAGGCACCTCGACAAGGTCGCCAAGAACGTCGCCACGAAGATCAAGCGTGATGCCACAATGACGACCGGAGCAGCATGGTTGAGCGACGATGCCGGCTTCAACCGCGTCCAGCGTTGGGCGATGTTGCTATCCGATGATGAGGTGCAGGAAGTCGCTGGCGTAGATATGTCCAAGCTGAGCGCGGGCGTACAGCGAAAGCTACGCGAGAAGGCGGCTACCTACGACGACTGCATTAGCGTCGCGCAGGGACTTACTTGGCTTGCGTATGGGATGAGCAACGCAACCGATCCTCCGGAGGACATCCGCTCATATGTCGAGACCCTATTCGGGCCAATTTCGCGAGGCTCGACGACCTGCGTGATCTGCCACGCGCCGCTCGACTTTGAGCTGTTCAAGCTTGCACGGCGCGGTCGAGCCGAGATCGAGTCGGCGCACAAGAACCCCCGCGTGCACACGCCAGAGAACGTAGGTTTTGCTCATCGCTTCTGCAACATCGCTCAGGGCGACATGGCGCTGGACGAGTTCTACGACTGGATGGAGGGCGTACTCGCGAGGGTGGGCCGGACCGGCTAGAGCTCGACCTCTGAGCCGTCAACCGCTTCACGAAGCTTCAGCAGGTTTGCGTCCCGGGCGACCAGCGTTTCGCGGAACGCCCGTATTGATTCGCTCCATGGGCCGTCTCCAGTGAGCAGGGGAATCTCCAGCCGGTAAAGCCGCTGGCCGAGTGTTCCGAGCGTCGACTGGATGAACACCAAGTTCCGGATTCCCTGACGCACCGACGGGAGGTTGAGCGCGAAGAGCAACGCATATGTGTCCAACTCGTCCCCGGTCGTGCCGAGGATGCGAAAGTGACTCTGTACTACGCAGCGGGCATTACTGCTGGTCAGCAGCGCGGTCGCTCCTATCCGGTAGCGACCATCGACCACCATGAGCACGTCTCCCGCTTTCAGTGCTTGGCCCGAGGCATACCGGGCATAAGTCGGCTCATCGACGCACTTCGTCGGGTCAATGTTGATCTCAAAATTAGATATGTCCGAGGTCCGCACAAAGGGGATCGTTCCTGTTCCGTACGTCTCGGCGCCAACCTCATCGCCCTTCCGCACCGTCAACAGACGCGCGTCGACGAGCTCTCGGAGCGTGGTGTGACTTGCCCCTTGCGTGAGTGCGACCTCGCGGGCCTCACGCGCCTCCTGCGGCGCGTAAAAGCGTGGCACCAGATAGTAGGGGTCGGTGACCTGCGTCTGATGCCACCAGCTACGGCGAGATGCAGGCTTGTTGAAATCCGCTGCGATTTCTCGGAAGTCATCGGCCAGGGGCTGCCCGTCACCGCCAGTCCCACGCCCTCGCCGATCATGCCCGCAGTGCAACGCGACGGCCACCGGCACCTTAGCGCGTGCTCGCGCGGCGCCCTTCTGGAAAAAGAGCACATTTGTCTTCGTATCAGTTCCAGGCTGGAAGGTAGTTCGGGGGCAATCGAGGAGCGCAGTCACGGACCCCTGTGAGCGAATCCAATCCCAGATGTAGCCGGTCTTACGATTCCCAAATAGGCCCTCAGGCAGGACGATCCCCAGGCGGCCGCCTGGTCGCAGCGCTCGGACGCACAGCTCAAGGAACAGGATCTGCGGATCTTGCGCCTCTACAAGAGATTCCTTGCGGTCCCAGCCACCGGCGTTCACCTCTTCCCACTTATGGCCAAAGTCGTATGCGCCGAGAATCTGTGCGTCCGTTATGCCGATCTTGGCGCCAAATGGAGGGTTGGTAAGTACCACGTCAGCTGATTCGGACTCAACCGCACCGGTGCCGAGGTCAAGAGAATTCGTCGCTAGGACGTCAGCTCCGCCGCTGTACGCAATGCGCAGCATTGCCGCCGCGAGACGCGCGAGGCCAGCGTCCTTGTCAACGCCGCGAACATGGCCCTTCGGCTTGACGTTGTGCTCCTCCCAATACCGAATGGCTTCAAGGAGAAAGCCGCCTGTGCCGCATGCAGGATCGAGAACGTCCTCGCCCGCCTTCGGCGCCACCACCTCGACCATCGCGCGCACGAGCGTTCGTGGAGTAAAGAACTGCCCACGTTCGCCACGCAGCCTCGGGCCGATGAGTGCCTGGAAAGCCTCCCCCAGCGCATGCGCTGGAGCGGCCGAGACGCGAACCTCGTCGAGGATGAGCAACGACGAACGAACCGTCGCGTCGTCTATTGCGAACTGCGCTGAGGCGTCTACAAGATCGGGAGCGGCGGTTCGCAGGTGAGTGAGTATGCGGTGCTCCGCAGAGCCCTCGCCCTGCAGGAACGCAACGAAGTCATCTCGGGAGCCGTTTACCTCGGCCGCCAGCTTTGATAGGAGCAGCAGCGAGAGGTCCTCTATCAGACGCTCGGCACGACTGACGGACGAGTTTGAGTACAGGTGGTAGTAGAGGCGCTTGAACGTCTCGTGATAGCCGGAAGCGCTGTTGGCCTCTTCGAGGCGCGTCTGGATTGCGACTCGCGTCATGGACCTCATGACCCTATCTCGTCCCGGCGACGGAATGATGCGAACGCACGTTCGGGCTGGCATGCGTCGGAGGCCGCGTTGAAGCTCGCGGTTAGGCCCTCGGCTAGGCGACGACGATCTTGCGCTGGCACGCACGCTTTCGTCCCCTGACCGTGCCCTGGCGCAGGCATCTCTCGATGTATCCCGAGACATGCGCCGCCGGGAGTGGCGTGGCCTCGAAAGTCTCCTCGCAGCCATCCCTCCCGGCGGCAACCTCAGCGACCTGCCAGCCGAGCAGGCCCTCCCGGCGTTGCGGGCGGCGCACCATGCGGCTGGCTCCGGGAGGCCAGAGAATAGTGGTGGGCGAGCGGGGGCTTTCTGCGGGGAGGCGACTGGCGCCACGCAGGTCCCTGCTCCTTTCACCTCGCTCGTCCACCAGTGCTCTCTGATCTGATGGAGCCGCTAGAGGCCTACCGCGAGGGGCTGGCTCTGGCGCGCCGCGCCGGCATGGTTCGAGGCCGAGCGTGCCGCATGCGACGCCGCGATAGCTATGGCTCCCGACGACGAGCGCGAGGAATGGGCAAGCGCCCTCTACGAGACTCGCACGGCCGTGGATGCGCGCCCACGAGCGCCGCCCAATCAGTGGCGACGACCTGCCGCTCAGTCGCGTCCAGCCATGCGTGTAAGCTGCCCGCCGACGATGCGCACGGTGCGGACATGCGGAATCGGGGGTCTGGCGTGTGCCTTGCTGGCGCTCGCGGGCTGCGGGGGCTCGGGAGAAGGGAAGGCCCCGGCGTCGTTCACGGCCAACAACGAAAGCGTGGCCAAGATCACCGAAGAAGCGATCAACGGCGGCTCCTCGCCAGGGCTCGCCAGCGCGCCGAGGGTTCACTGCTCCAGCGGCGAATGCAAGATCAGCTACGCCGTGAAGGAAGGAACCGGGATCAGCTACGAGCACGAAATGATCCTGCCCACGCGGCAGATCTATAAGGCGATATTCGAGGACGCGTCGATCCAGGCCGCGAAGATCACCGCCGAAGGCCCGCTCAAGAGCCTTGGGGGCAAGTCGAGCGTCGGCCCGATCTACGAACTGGAATGCACCAAGGAACAGGCGAGCCAGATCAACTGGGACGAAGTAGATGAGCACGGCATGACGCAAATCTGCAAGTACGAACGCCTGGTGAAATAGCTGCCGGGCGGACCCCGTACGGACCCCGACAGCACGGTAAACAGCGAGGCGCTGGCGCGGGCGCGCTCTACGAGACACGCACGCAGTTGGTGCGGGCCTACGAGCGCCGAGACACCGGCGTTGCGCTGTAGCTGCGTTTAGCCGCGCGGTGCTGCTTCAGGGTGTTGAGCGCGACGGCTGCTTCGCATTCCTCGCCACATTCTCTCAGCCGCCTAGGCACGACCATGTGAAAATGAAAGGTCCGTTCGAGCGGTACTCCGAACAGGAGGGTGTCGGCCGTGAGGGCACGTTGGGGCGCATCGACGTCCTGAACGAACCACCACGCGTCCTGTGTGTAGGCAGGGATCGTGACGGTGTCGTTGGGCTCCAGCCGGAGGTATGTGGCGAGCCGTTCCTGTTCGGCATAGACGTCCAGGCTCACGGCCGTCGTCTCGCGTATCCACCTCACCTTGTCAACGTGGCGCGCCATTTCCGGCGCGCTGATCGTCTCCTCCGGCGTGTCAGCACCGACGCGCCGGATTGTGATGGGACCCGGCTTGGGGCGCTTGCGCTTGACGAGGGGTCGTGGCATTGGCCACATTGTATCCGCGCCTTCGGCGCCCTCATCCAGTCAGGGTTGCCAATCTGCCGGGGGCGGGACGTCGGGCGTGTGAGTCACTTTGGACGAGACGTCCAGGAAATCATCGGTCGCTCGAAGGAGGTCGCGCGAACGCACTACTTCGCCGTGGGCAACTTGAATCCAAGCGCCGACGAGCTCGCGCCCAAGGCTCTCGACGGGAGCAAGCGCCTCGAAATGTGGGAGCGCAGCTATGTGTTCCGCGATCTTGTCCGCGTGTGCGGCGACATTCGCGGCTGTGCCCGACGCCAACGACCTCGAAGGGCGCATCCAGCCGAGCTTTCTGCCGCAACCGCAAAAGCAAGTTCCCGCCACGGGCCGAATCTACCTACCTCCGCAGCGTTGCCCTTGTCCTCCTTGCCAGGGGCGGCGCACATAGAGCGCACGTAGGGCGTGTCTAAGCCCGAAAAACCCTGCTAATAGGCGTATATCGAGCTCGCGTCGAGCTCGCCTAGAACGGGCGTTTTCGCGCTACGGAACCGAAGGTCAGAGGTTCGAATCCTCTCGGGCGCGTCGCATAGAGACCCCGCGGGGACGGGTGGGGAGGAGAGGGTGCTCAGCGCGTTTTCGCGCGGGCACCGGGGCCGAGGAGGCTGTGGCGGGCGCTACTGCGTCTGCGCGAGCGCGGGCACGCTCTCACGGCTCTGCTTGGAGCGGTACATCGCGAGGTCGGCTCTGCGCACGAGCTCCTCGGCGCTGGTCCCCGCGCCGGGTGAGCAGGCGACGCCGACGCTGGCGCTCAGCTGCACAGGCCCGGCGCCGAGCTCGTATCCGTCGCACAGCCGCTCGGCGATCCTCGCGGCGGCGTCCATCGCCGTGGTCGTGTCGGGGACGTCGCGGAGCACGACCAGGAACTCGTCGCCGCCGATGCGCCCCACGAGGTCGCCCTCGCGGCTGGCCTGCCTCAGGCGCTCGCCCACGAGCACCAGCAGCTCATCTCCGGCCGCGTGTCCGAGCGTGTCGTTGACGGGCTTGAAGCGGTCGAGATCGATGTAGATGACGCCTGTGTGTCGCGAGCTGCCGCCGAGCTCGCTGTCGAGCGCGGCGAGGATCGAGGAGCGGTTGTGGCACAGCGTCAGCGGGTCGAAGGTCGCGCGCCGCTCGAGCTCCTGGCGGACGACCGCGCTGTCGGTGACGTCGAGCACGCAGATGATCGCGCCGCTCACCTCCCCGCCGGGGCGTTGCAGCACGCGCAAGCTGAAGAGAGCGCGTCGCCATGTCCCCGAGGGCAGCGTGAGATCTGACTCGACGTCCCGATCGACGCCGTCCGCGAGCACCTCCGCGAGCGCCGCACGGAAATCCCCGGCACCCGCGCTGCTGAGCGTCTGCAGCAAGGCGTCGGCAGATGTCTCACCGGTCTGTGGAGCCTGCGCCGGCTCGCCCGCCGTCGTCTCGGAGGGCTGGATCGGCACGATTCCCGCGTGCTCGCCGTAGAGGATGTCGAGCAGACGGGCGTTGTGGTAGACGACGTCCCCCGCCGTGTCGAGGTGCAGCAGTCCGACCGGCATTGCGTTCGTGAGGCGGCGCAGCAGCTCCTCGCGGTCCTGCAGCGCCTCCTGTGCCTTCATCTCGGCCGAGATGTCGATCATCTCGACGAGCACGTATTTGCGTGACGGGTGGTTCAGGAAGTTGCGCAGAGTCGTGTCCACCCACATCCAGCTGCCGTCCCGGCGCCGCCGGCGCAGGCGCGTCTGCTGGTCGTGGCGAGTCGAGAGCACCGCCAGCCATCCCTCCACCGCGCGCCCCTGATCGTCGGGGTGGATCTGGTCGAGCACCGACTCGCCGACCAGCTCGGCGGCGGTGTAGCCGAACATCGCCGTGAACGCGTCGTCGCAGTCCAGGACTTTCGCGCCCTCGTCCTCCATCAGCGAGCAGAATCGCGGCGACGCGTCGGCGCCCGCGGCGAGCTCTCCGGCCTGCTGATCGCCGGGGGCATGCTCCTCGCTCGGCAGCACGACACCGAGGAAGACGCCGTGGATTTCGCGCAGGTCGAGGAAGTGGAGGGTGGCCCATGTGTCCGGCCTGCGCAGCATCCGCACCTTGGCAGCGGCCGCACCTTCCTCCTGCGCGCGCAGCCAAAGTCGCACGACCGTCGTGCGATCGGCCGCCACGACGTTGTCGATCAGCGCTCGGCCCTCGATCAGGCCCTGGCCCCACAGGCCAACAGACTGGGGCACCGGGACGATCAGGCCGTTGCTCGCGAGACCGCAGACGAGCGCGTCCGGGTGCTCGCGGAGGAGCGCTTCCGCCCCCTGCGCGACCGCTCGGCTGTCCTGGGCAGTCGGCGTGGCGATATCTGGCTGCGCGGGATCCATGATCGGTTCGCTCTACCTTCGCCCTCACATCGACTGCGGCGGGCGGCGGCATGAGCCCTCCGCCACCGACTGGACGCGTGAGTCAAGCGCGGCGCGCATGCCGCGCCCGCTGGCCGGGGCACGGCGGGCGCTGCGTCCGCGTGGCCCGGGTCGCCGCACACGACTGGGTCGGCTGGCAGTACCGGTCCAGTCGTGGCTTGGCGGGAAATCCTGGGAGGATCCCGCGATGCATCGAGATCCGCTCGTCGCACTGCCGCACGCGCTCACGCACCCCCACCGGGGTGAGCATCGGCGCTTCCTGCTGGGCGTGGACGGGGGGGCCACGAAGACGCTCGCCGCGGTGCTCGACCTGCAGACCCAGGCCCTGCATCTCGCGCACGCGGGCCCCAGCAACGAGGATGCGGTCGGGGCCAAGGCCGCCGTCGAAGCTCTGCTGGGGGCGGCGGAGCAGGCGATCGCGCGCGCCGGGATCGACGAGGCCGAGCTCGCGGCGGCTGTGCTGGCCGTCGCCGGGACCAACACCGACTCGATCGTCGGTCACGTTCGCGCGGCGCGGGACGAGGGGTGGATCGTCGTCAACGACGTCGTCGGCGCGTGGGCGACGGCCACGGGGGCGGGGCCCGGCATCGCTGTGATCTCGGGCACGGGGTCGAACGTGTTCGGCGTCGGCCGGCACGGGCGAGCCTGGCGAGCGGGGGGCTGGGGGCACCTGCTCGGCGACGAGGGCTCCGGCTACTGGCTCGGCATTCAGTCGATCAAGGCCGCCCTGCGCGACCGCGAGGCCTCTGGGCCGCCAACCGCGCTGAGCGAGCTGGTGCCCGCCTTCTTCGGGGCGCCGAGCGTCGAGGCTCTCGCCAGCCTCGTGTACTCCAAGCCGCTCACCAAGGGCGAGGTCGCGGCGCTGGCGACCGAGACCGCGCGCGTGGCCGAGCAGGGTGACGCCGTCGCGCGCGAGCTGTTCAGCCGGGCCGCCGCCGAGCTGGCAGGCCAGGTCGCGGCCGTCATCCGCCGCACGGGCCTGGCCGAGCAGGGCGAGGGCGGCGCAGAGCCATTCCCGGTCGGCTTGATCGGCAGCGCTTTCAAGGCCGGGCCGCTGTTCGTCGAGCCGCTGAGCGCGACGATTCTCGCCGCTGCGCCCGAGGCGGTCGTCAGCTCGGTTGAGATGGCTCCCGTCGGCGGCAGCCTGCTGCTCGCGGCACGCGCCTGCGGTGCGCCGCTGGATGCCGGTGATCTCGCGCCGCGGATCGAGCAGGCGCTCGCCGGCTGAGGGCGCTCAGCCGCGAGCCGGCTGCGTAGCCGCCACGCGCCGCTCGATCGCCTCGCGGTCGCCGATCGCGCCGGCCCCCACGCCACTCATCCGCAGCGCCGCCGCGGCCGAGGCAAAGCGGGCCGCGGTCTCCGGTGTGCGCCCCGCGGCGAGCGACACGAACAGCGCCGCCGCGAACACGTCTCCCGCCCCGAGGTCCTCGAGCGGGTGCTCGAGCGCCGGCACCGCCACCCGCGTTGTGGTCGCGGCCGTGAGGATCGTGCAGGGGTGCTCCCCGTCGGTGATCGCCACCAGCGCGCCGCCCGCGCGCGCCTGCTCGATCAGCTCCGCGCAACCGGCGCGCTCGAGCTCGCTGAGCACGACGCCGTCGGCTGCGGCGGCGAGCTTCAGGAAGGGCCGCGGCGCCGGCGCCGGCCTGAACTCGCCGCCCGGCGCCGACCACGTGCGCGCGAGACCCTGCGGCGTGAGCCCCGTGAACATGCTGCGGGCGCTCCAATGCGCGGGAATCTCTCGGGCCACCGGCGCCAGGTGGAGGATCGCGGTGTCGAGCTCGAGCTCCCCTTCGATCGGCCCCGCCCACGCCAGCACGCGCTGGCTGCGCGCTGGGCCCGCCCCGCTCGTGGCCAGCGTGGTCGTCGCGGGCGCTGGGAGCACGCGCAGCTCGAACTCGTCGCGGTGAGGTTCCAGCAGGGCTTCGATCTCGCTCGCCACGCCCCGGGTGACGATCAGCGCGCGCTGCCCCAGGCGCGCTGCCTGCAGGGCGCTGTAGAAGGCTCCGCCACCCGCCCGGCGCGTGCCGTCGGCGAGCACGTCGATCGTCACGTGGCCCACCGCGGTGTAGTCGAATTGCAAGTTACCGTCCACCCCCTCCATGTGCCTGTGCGACGATCGGGCGCGTCTGCGACGGCCGTCGAGCGCCGGCGGCCGGGACACGGTATGCGCAAACCACATCGAACGCCCTCCCCGACTGTTCTGCTTCTGAGCCTCCGATGAGCCCTGAGCTGCCCCACCTCACCCACCGACGCCGAGCTCGCGCGGCGCTCGCCGCGCTGCTGTGCGCGAGCGCCCTGCTCACCGCTGCCGGCGGTGCCGCGGGGGCAACCGGGCGGGATGCGCAGGGATCGCCGGCTGCCGCCGGCGCGTCGCGCTACCCGGCCGGCGCCACGCGCCCGCTCGTGCGCCCACGGCCCTCGCAATATGCCTCCGCGGGCGCCACGACGCGCGCCGATACGGCCGCGAAGCAGCCCAAGAGAAAGAAGAAGAAGAAGCGGGGACCCGTGCTGCACGGTGATCCGCTGCGCGCGCTGCTGGCCTACCAAACGATGCAGAAGGTCTATTACATCCCCGGCTCGGGCCTCTACAACGGCGAACCGTTCTCCTACCTGTGGCCCTTCTCCCAGGCGCTCGCGGCGACTGTCAGCATGGCCAACATCCCGCACACGGGCGTCTCCTTCGCGCGCGAACTGCGCGCCGAGCTGGTCGGCCTGAACAACTACCTCGACACCGACAACGCCGGCGCCGCGGAAGGCCTGTACACGAGCACGCTCGCCGCGTTCGACGGCACCGTTGCCCCGCCCGCGGGTCCCGGTGGCGCGAAGTACTACGACGACAACGACTGGATCGGGATCGAGCTCGCGCGGCTCTACAGGCTCGATCACAGCTCAGCTGCGCTGGGCGCCGCCGAGGCGATCATGGCGTTCGAGATGGCCGGCTGGCAGTCCGCGCCCGAACTCGGCTGTCCCGGCGGAATCCCGTTCTCCAACGCGCTCGACAGCACCGACCGAAACACCGTGACGACCGCCCCCGCGGCCGAGCTCGCGGTTCAGCTGTACAAGCTCACCGGCAACGCGCAATACCTGCAGTTCGCGGAAATGGCCTACGCCTGGGTGCGCCAGTGCCTGCTCCAGCCCAGCCAGCTGTACGGCGATCACGTCAACCGCCGCGGCGTCGTGGAACCGTTCCTGTGGAGCTACAACCAGGGCACGATGATCGGTGCCGGCACGCTGCTCTACCAGGCGACCGGCAACTCGGCCTACCTCTACCAGGCGCGCCAGACCGCCCGTGCGGCGCTCGGCTACTTCACGCCCGAACGGCTCGCCGGCGAGAACCCGTTCTTTCCGTCTGTCTACTTCCGCAACCTGATGTACCTCGACTCCGTCACCCACGATCCCCCCGGCCCGCGGGCTGCCCAGGCCTACGTCGACTATGCCTGGCAGCATCTGCGCCTGAGCAACAACCTGTTCGTCGCGGGTTCGCCGGCGTCCGCGCAGCTGCTGGTGCAGGCCGCGATCGTGCAGGTCTACGCGCTGCTGTCCTCGCCCCCCAACACGTACTTCTAGAGCGAGTAGGCTCTCGAGAGTGGTGCAAGAGGCGACCAACATGATGACCGCGGCGGGCCTGCAGGCGCTCGAGGGCGAACTCGCGGAGCTCGAGGGCGACGGTCGCCGCGAGATCGCCGAGCGCATCAAGACCGCCCGCGAATGGGGCGATTTGAAGGAGAACAGCGAGTATCACGACGCCAAGAACGACCAGGCGCACCTCGAGACCAAGATCGCCCGGCTCCGCGAGAAGATCGCCGACGCGCTCGTCGTGGAGGAGGATGCGGCGGCGGCCGGCGTCGTTGGTTTCGGCTCCACCGTCGTCGTGCGCGACGCTGACGGTGTCGAGCGGACCTGGCGGATCGTCAGCTCCCATGACGCCGCCCCGGGCGATGGGCGCCTGTCGGCCGAATCGCCCGTCGCCGTCGCGCTGCTCGGGCGTGCGCCCGGCGACCAGGCCTCGGTGTCGCTGCCGAAGGGCAGGCGCACGCTCACTGTCGTGAGCGTCAACTGAGCGGGGGCCGCACGCGCGGATGCGCGGAGGCCAGACGCGCGGCGAGGCGCGCCGGCGCCGGCCGATAGAGCCGCTCGCCGTCGCGGAGTGCGCGCTTGCGCAGCTTGCGCCGGCGCGCCGCGATCAGCTTCAGGATCCGCCTGCGCGTAGCCGCGCCGACACGCGGTGCGGGCCCGCCGGCTCCGCTGAGCGTGCGCACGTACTCGGCGAGCACGGCGAGGTCGTGCTCGTGGCCCAGCAGCTCGCCGAGGTCGTCGGCCCGGCGCGCGAGGCGGCGCAGCCACGCCGCCCGCTTGCGCGCCCGCGAGCGTCGCCGCCGTGCGCGCCTGCCCCTCGGCTCTACCCCGTCCTTGCCGTCGTCCGCGCGCAGCTGCAACGCCTCGGCGGCGTAGCGCAGGTCCTTGACCCGTTTGCGCCAGCGATGCAGGACGAGGGTCGGCTCTCCCCGGCCGCGGGCGGCACGGCGCAAGCGCTTGCGCCCCTGCCGGTACACGCCGGTGAAGCCCGCCAGCGCGGGCCCGGCGCCGTCTCGCTGCGCCAGCTGCCAGGCGGCGACCCCTACGCGGCAGGCGCGCAGCTCCTCGAGCGTCAGCGCCCGCGCCGCGGAGTCGGCGAGCGTCGCTCGCCATGCCCGCTCGCGCTCGCTGCGCAGGTGCGCGCGCAGGCGAGCGACGCCGCCGCGCCCCGCGAGCTTGTCGGGGTGTGACTCGATCAACCCGTCGAGCGTCGCCAGCAGCACCTCGGCGTCGCGCGAGCCCGAGAGCCTGCGCCCGGCGTCGCGGAGGGCCGCGTCCTCGCGCGCATAGGCTCTGTCACCGAGCTCCGCGGCGAGCAGCCGGAGCATCGCCCGCAGCCGCTTCAGCGCCTTGCGCGTCTCGTGCACGCCGCTCTCCGGCGCCTCGTCGCCGTCGAGTCGCTCGAGCGTCTCGATCGCGAGGTCGAGCTGTCCGAGGAGCATCCGCTGCAGCCCGTCGGCGACGTCCTCCTGCGGGGACAGCCCGATGCGGCGGTCGCGCTCGCGAGCCACGCTCACGCGCCGCTCACGCGCCGTCCGCACCAGCGAGATTCCCGCGCGCAGGGCCACGGTGGCGGCAAGCGTGGCTGCAAGGGGCGGCACAATGGAACGATGTCCAGTCTTCCGCCCGCTCCATGGTGGACTGTGCGCCGTGCGAGCAATCGCAAGCCGGCGACGTATCGGTGTCCGATCTGTGGTCATCATCTGCCCGCTCTGAGCGAGCATATGCTGATCTCCCCCGAGGGCGACACCACCCGCCGTCGCCACGCGCACACGGCCTGCGTTCTGCGAGCCCGCGCACGCGGAGAACTGCCGCTGCGCGAGGAGTGGCAGCGAGCGCATCCTCGCCCACCATCGTCGTGGCGGCGGCTGCTGCGCCGCGCGCGAGCCGCCGACGCGCCGTAGCGCGTGCTGCGGAGCCGCGGCGAGGCCCGCGCAGAGGGCGGGCTGCCGCGGCGCGCCGGCTCAGCCGCCCCAGACCTTCGCGTGCTCGGGCTCGACGCGAATGATCAGACGCTGTTCGCCCGGTTGGCGCATCGGGTAGCTGTCGACGCCCATGTACTTCTTCGCGAGCGAGTCGATGTGCTCGTCCGCGCCGTCGTGCGTGCGCTCGGCCACGCGACCGCGAACCTCGAGATATTCGTAGGGGTTCTCCATGTTCTGGATCGTCAGCGTCACGCGCGGGTCCCGTTCGAGGTTCCGCGGCCACGCCCGACCCTCGGCGGTGTTGACGACGGGGCGGCCGTCCTGGACGTCGACCCATACCGGCACGCCGTGGACGGAGCCGTCCTCTCGCAGCGTTGCGACGTGACAGAAGTTCTTCCCCTTCAGCAGCTCCTCCGCACGACCCTCGATCTTTGCGCTCATCGGCAAGCCTTTCTCGCTAGGTGGGTTTCCCACCCCAAAGATAGGGCCTAGTTGCGGCTGAGCCCGCCGGTCGAGCTCGCGGGCGGGATCGCCCCGAGCGGGGCCAGTTTGCCGTTGTTGAGTTGGAAGCGCACTGTCGTCTGGCCGCCGGAGGGTGAGCTGAGCGGGTCGCCCCGGCGGTAGAGGGGGTAGGCGAGCGTGACTTCGGTGTCACCCTGGGAGAGGACCTTCACGCTCGCGCTGGGTTCCTTCGCGTCGGTGCCGATATAGCGCGCCCCGACAAAGAAGAAAGCCTGCTGGCCATAGCCGTCGCCGGAGCCGGTACGCGTGCCGACGAGCACGCGCAGGGTCTGTCCCGAGTGGTATTCGGAGGTGTCGTTGGGCGTGTAGCCGTGCGCACGCACGATCGCGGCGGCGCCCGTGGCGCCTTCGGCCTGGCCTGCCTGCTGCGTGAACGCCGGCTCCGGCGCCGTGCGCGTGCTGGTCGGAGCGGGTGTGGCCGCGGATGTGCTCGTTCTCGGCTGCGTCGTGGAGGTCTTCGTGGCCGTGGGCGTCGTCGAGGTGCTCGCGGTCTGGGCCGCCGCGGGCGGGGCCGTCGCGGAGACCGTCTTCGTCTGCGAGCCGCAGCCGCCGAGCAGGACCGCCGCGCCCAGCAGCGCGCCCACCGACAGTGGCGGCGCGCTCGCTCGGATCGCGTGGCGCAGTGATCGCTTCATCGCAGCAATGGTATTCGCCGTGCGCGGCGCTCATCCTCGGCCGCGAGCGTGCGCCCACGTCGAGTCCTCCGACGGGGGCGTGCGCCCACGTCGAGTCCTCCGACGGGCGCGGGCTCGCAGCGACACCCGCGAGCTAGTATCCGGTGGCACGATCATGGCGGATCCCACAGGACAGCTACCGGGCGGCGACGCCGCGCCGCAGCGCACGAGGCGGAGCACCCCAGAGCTCGCGCGCACCGGGGCGATGGTCGTGCTCGCCGTCCTCATCACACTGTTCGCCGTCCTGAACCTCGACGAAGTCAAGGTGCACTGGATCGTCGGCTCCGGGCGCGCGCCGCTGATCGTCGTGATCGTCATATCGCTGCTCGTCGGCGTCGTCCTCACCTACTTCGCCGAACGGCTGATCCGCAAGCGTCGCTAGGCTAGGTGGCCGCGTCCTCGCAGATCGCCGCGAGCGCCGCATCCGCGCCGATGAACGGGGCTAGCACCAGGTAGCTGAGGTGGTCGGAGAGCACGCCGAGCATCTCCACGCGGCCGCCGAGCACCTGGCAGCGCACCGTGTGCATCAGCGCACCCGCGATGCCCTGCACGGCGAAGGCGCTCCCGGCGGTGGCCGGCGCAGCGTCGGTCAGCAGCTCCGCGATGCGATCGGTGAGCACGAGCGCGCGTTGCATGGGCTCGCTGCCGGCCGCAAAGGCCTCCTGGGCGATCGTGCGCGCATACAGCGGGTGAGCGCCGAGGTGGCTGAGCAGGGCCGCGAGCATGCGGCGCACCGCCGCGGGCCAGTCGGCTGCGCCGAGCTCGGCGTCGCCGGCGATGCTCAACAGCTCCTCGCCGATCATCTCGAGCGCGGCGAGATAGCACTCGTCGCGGCTCGCGAAGTGCTCGAGGAAGGCGTCCACCGGCAGGCGTGCTTCGTCGGCGATCTGCGGCCCGGACAGCTCACGGTAGTCGTGTCTGGCGGCCAGGCGCAGGACCTCGTGCAACAGCCGTCCGCGCTCGTCGCGGGCGAGCTTGTCCTGCGGGGGCCCGCCGGCGCCGGCGGCGCTCGCGAGCGAGATCTCGCGCATGCGCTGTCTCAGTCGAGCCGACATCAGCTCGTCCATTCGCTCCGCCCGTGGCGTCTGGAAGCTCAGCGTCCAGCGCAGCATCTGATCGCTCAGCTCGCGCTGCGGGGCCTCGGACCCGCTGAGCGCGCTGCCGATCGCGCCATGCAGTCCGCCGGTTATTCCTCTCACGATCGGAGCCGGCAGCGATGCGGCATCGCCCGCATCGGCGAAGCTCCGCGCGAGCATCCGCTCGCAAATGGTCGTCGCCCGGCGCAGGCGCAGCGTGCCGGGGGCTCCCGCTGTCTGCGCGTCGAGGAGCGCGAGAGTCGCGGCCTTGGGGTTCTGCGTCGCCTCCTCGACGAACGCCTCGTAGACCGCATCGAGGCGCTCGGCGAGGCCGCCGTCACTCGCGAGGTACGCGTTCGCGATGCACTGGATCTGGCGAGCCGCGACGACATCGAAGGTCGCCAGGAAGCACTCCTGCCTGTTCGCGAACAGCTCATAGAACGAGCGACGGGAAACGCCCGCCAGGCCGATCACCTGCTTGACGCTCGTGCGCTCATAGCCGACGTCGGCGACGGCCTCGATCATCGCGCCGTGGATCCGCGTGCGCTGGTGGTGGACCACCGCGTCGCGGGGCATCCGGTGCGGTCCGTGCGGCAGACGCTTGTAGATCGGGGCGATGCCGCCCGATCCCGTGACCGGCGCGGGCCTGTGCTTGGCGGCCTTCGCGCGCCCGCCGCAGCCCGACGACGCCCCTCGCCCTCCCGACCGCATTGGACCTCCCGAGACGAACGATTCCGTGCCCAATCGTGGGCCTGTGAACTGATCCGACAGTCAGGATTGTTTCACGTCCGCGACCTTTTGTCTACAGACAAGCATTTGAGCATGCCGATGCGATCGACTATTCGCCATCCACCACGGACCGTCGCGCGTCGCCGTCGGCGCACGATCGAGCGCCGCCGCGGGGCGCCAGCGCGCGCCGCAGGGACGGCTGCTCAGCGAATCAGGACGGGCGCGCTGTATGCGGAGACATGCGCCGCGTCTGAGATGCGCACGAGCGCCTTGTACAGGCGGCGGTGGCGAACGCGGATCACGCGGGTGAAGCTCGACACCGTCGGCGTGGCCGCCGTCACGACGGTCCCGCCGACGTTGACGGAGCGATGTCCAGGTTCGAGCCGCTGGAAGCCGACCAGCGCCCCCACCTCGGCCGGCGCCACGGTTCCCGAGATCCGCGCGAAGCCCCGGCGCTTGACCCGATGGACGCGGATCGTGACGCGCACCGCGACGCCCTCGATGATCACCGGGCTCGAGACGGCGGGCTTGCCGATCGTGACGACTCGCAGCTCGGCGTTCTCGAGCAGGCCGAGGAAGGGGAAGGAGAAGCCTCCGGCCGCGTTCGTGGGCTGCGCGTTGCCGATTGGCTGGAAGCCTCCGGTATAGGGGAAGGGATCAGCCTCCAGGCGCACCGGATGTCCTGCGGACCCGGTGCCCGAGAGCGTGCCCTCGACCACGAATGGGAAGCCGAAGGAGACCGGGTTCGGGGTTCCCACGATCGCCACCGACAGGGGGATCCTCGGTGTGGTGAAGCTCCGATCGTCGCCGAGCGTGGTACCGCCGGCGCTCACCGCTACGAGGCGGTAGTGGTAGACGGTGAGGGGCTGCAGGCCGGCGATCGCCTGGCTGACGGGGACGGCGCTGCTCGCGCTCCCCGCGTCCGCCAGCGGGCTCTGGGCACCGTACTTGCGCGTGTGCCCGTACTGGAAGAAGTAGTTGGTCTGCTGGCCGTGCGCAGCGACCCGGCCGTGGAGAACGACCGAGGAATAGCTGAGCGAAGAGCTCGCACCCGTGCTCACCGTCGGCGCCGGCACGGCTGCGTCGGCCCCAGCCGCCGTCGCGGTCAGCCCCGCGGCGAGCAGGAGCGTGAGGAGCAGGGCGCGCATGTGCGGGGCATGGCGGAAGCGGGACATCGGCACCGCGGGAGCCTAGCTGTCCGTGCGGCGATCCGGGCGATCGCCGCACGCGGGAGCGGCGGCGGCACTGCGGATAGGGTTGGCGGGGTGAGCGGAGCAGGACAGCGAGTCAGGCTGCGGCAGGCCGTGCTCGTGGCCGCCGAGCTCGAGCCGGTCGCGCGGACGCTGCGCGAGGCGCTCGACCTCGGCGAGCCGTTTCGCGATCCTGGCGTCGGTGAGTTCGGGCTCGCCAATGTCGTCTTCGCGCTCGGCGATTGCTTCATCGAGGTGGTCTCGCCGACGCGCGAGGGGACGGCCGCCGGGCGCCACCTCGCGCGCAGCGCCGGTGACGCCGGCTACATGGTTCTGTTCGATGTCGAGGACCTCGAGGGTGCCCGCGGGCGCGCGGTGGCGCTCGGCGTCCGTGTGGTCTGGCAGCTCGACCTGCCGGACATCTCCGGTACCCACCTGCATCCGGCCGACATGCGCGGCGCGATCGTCTCGCTCGATCGCTCCGACCCATACGGCACGTGGCGCTGGGGCGGTCCAAGCTGGACGGGTCAAATCGGCAGCGGTGCACCCGGGCACCTGGCCGGCATCACCGTGGCGGTCGACGATCCAGCCACGGTCGCGGCTCGCTGGGCTCACGTCCTCGGCGTGGCCGTGAGTCAGGGCGAGGGCGGGCTGCCGGTGCTTGCGCTCGACGGTGCGCAGGTCCACTTCGTGGCTTCGGGCGATGCGCCCCGCGACGGCATCAGCGAGATCGCCGTGCACGGCATCACTGAGATCGCCGTGCGCACCCCCGCGGGGCTGCCGGGCGGGGCTGAGAGCGTCGCCGTCGCAGGCGTCCGCCTGCACCGCGTCGGCTCGCCCTAGGCTGCGCTCACGCGCCCGAGGGCGGCGAAGCGGGGATCGCGGCGGGCCAGGAAGCTCGCGACCCCCTCCTGGAAGTCGGCGGCGGCGAAGGACGCGAGCATCAACTCGTCGGCGCGGGCGAGCGCGTCGTGCAGGGGGGACTCGAGATCGGCATAGACCTGGCGCTTGATCGTTGCCATGCTCGCCGGAGAGGAGCTGAGCGCGAGCTCGCGCGCGTACTCGAGCGTTTGCTCGAGCAGTGCCTCCGGTGCCAGCACGCGGTTCACGAGCCCCAGCTCGTGAGCCTCCTCGGCGAGCACGATGCGCGCCGAAAGCAGCAGATCCAGCGCCCGCGCGGGGCCGATCAGGCGCGGCAGGAGCCATGAGATGCCGTGCTCGGCGACGAGCCCCCTGCGGGCGAATGCGCTCGTCAGCTTGGCGCCCTCGGCGGCGAAGCGCACGTCGCACATCAGTGCCTGCACCAGTCCGATCCCCGCGCAGGCGCCGTTGATCGCCGCGATGATCGGCTTCTCGATCGTCAGCGGGAAGGTCTGCGGACGGCGCGCGTGCTCGAGCGCCGAGGCGTCGATGTCGCCGTTGCCGATCGCCTGCAGATCCTGCATGTCGGCGCCCGCACAGAAGCCGCGTCCGGCTCCCGTCACCACGATCACGCGCACCTCCGCGGAGTCGCCGCACTCCTGCAGCGCATCGAAGTACATGCGCTCCATCTCCGCGGTCCACGCGTTCAGACGCTCGGGGCGGTTGAGCGTGATCACTGCGACCCCGTCATCGACGCGCTTACAGACGACCTCGCTCATATCCGCTGCTCCTCGATTCGCCGTGAACGCGAGCCCCGATGGGCCCGCTCAGCGAGACTAGCGGGGTGGCTGCAGGGCGGTTGACCTGCGGCTGTGGATGCGCCCAGTGAGTAGGCTTGCGGCCGTGCCCGACGCCGTCATCTGCGAACCGCTGAGGACCCCGGTGGGCGGCTTCGGCGGGGTCTTCCGCGACGTGCCCGTCACCGTGCTGGCCGCGACCGTCATCCGCGAGCTGATGGTCCGCACCGGGCTGCCGCCGGATGCGGTCGACGACGTCATCCTCGGTCAGGGCTATCCCAACGGCGAGGCGCCCGCGATCGGACGCGTCGCGGCGCTCGACGCGGGGCTGCCGGTCGAGGTTCCGGGGATGCAGGTGGATCGTCGTTGTGGAGCGGGTCTGCAGGCGATCATGCTCGCGTGCATGCAGGTGCAGACAGGGGTCGCCGATCTCGTGCTGGCGGGCGGCGCGGAGAGCATGAGCCAGGCCGAGTTCTACGTGGCCGGGATGCGCTGGGGGGTGAAGGGGGGAGGCCTCCGCCTCGAAGACCGCCTCGCGCGCCCGCGAGTGACGGCTGGGGGCGCCGAGCACCCGATGCCGGGCGGGATGATCGAAACGGCCGAGAACCTGCGCCGCGAGTACGCGATCCCGCGCGCCGAGCAGGACGAGCTCGCGCTGCGCTCGCATCGCCTCGCGGTCGCCGCCCAGGAGGACGGGACGTTCGCCGAGGAGATCGTGCCGGTTACCGTCAAGAGCCGCCGCGAGGAGCGCGTGATCGACCGCGATGAGCATCCGCGCGCCGACACCTCGCTCGAGCGCCTCGCCGGCCTGCGGGCGCTGCTGGCCGAGAGCGATCGGGAGGCGACCGTCACGGCGGGCAACGCGAGCGGCCAGAACGACGGCGCGGCGCTCTGCGTCGTCACCCACCCGGCACGCGCCGCCGAGCTCGGACTGCGGCCGTTCGCGCGGCTGGTGTCGTGGGCCGTCGCCGGCGTGGCCCCGGAGACGATGGGGATCGGCCCGGTGCCGGCGAGCGCGCGCGCGCTGCAGCGCGCCGGCCTGACGCTCGCGGACATGGACCTGATCGAGCTCAACGAGGCGTTCGCGGCGCAGGCGCTGGCGGTCCTGCGCGAGTGGCGCCTGTCGGACGGGCTCGAGCGCGTCAACGTCCACGGCTCCGGCATCTCGCTCGGCCACCCGATCGGGGCGACGGGCGCACGGATCCTCACGACGCTGCTGCGCGAGCTGCGCCGGCGCGGTGCGCGCTACGGCCTCGAGACGATGTGCATCGGCGGCGGGCAGGGGATGAGCGCCGTGTTCGAGAACCTCGAGGCGGGCGACGGCTAGAGCGGAGCGCGGGATCGATCGTCGAGACCGGCATCGATCATGCGGTGGGGGAGCGTGCGCGCCGCGATGAGGGCGTTTCCGCACGCGGCTGTGCGGGAAGAAGGCGGGGATGGACGCGCCCGAGGCCGAGATCCAGAGCGCTTTCGGATCGCGTCGGGCGTTCTCGGTCGGCGTCGAGGAGGAGCTGTTCCTCGTCGATCCCGTGACGGGCCGCCAGGCCAACGCCTCGGCCGCCGTCCAGGCGCGGCTCGGTGCGGTCGAGGGGACGGTCGAGCGCGAGCTGCACGCGTGCCAGGTCGAGCTGATCACCGACGTGTGCGCGAGCGCCGGCGAGGCCACCGCGACGCTCGGCGGGCTGCGCCGGGCGGTCGTCGCGACGGGGGCGGGGCTGTTGGGGTCCGGGACGCACCCCTCGGCGCGCGAGGGCGAGGCGGAGATCACCGACAAGCAACGCTACGAGCGCATCCGGGACCTGCTCGGCGACGCCGTCGCGACACCGGTCGGAGGCCTGCACATCCACATCGGGATGCCGGATCCCGAGACGGCGATCCGGGCGTTCAACGGGCTGCGCCGTCACCTGCCGCTGCTGCAGGCGCTCGCCGCGAACTCGCCCTACCGTCATGGCCGCGACACCGGCCTCGCCTCCGCGCGTGAGGTGACCGTGCGGGGGTGGCCGCGCTCGGGGGTGCCGCGCGCGATGCGTGACTTCGCCGACTTCGAAGCGGCCACGCGCCTGTTGGCGCGCGCCGCGGACGTACCCGACTACACGTGGTTCTGGTGGAAGCTGCGTCCGCATCCGCGCCTCGGTACGGTCGAGGTCCGCGCGCTCGATGCGCAGGCCTCACTGCGCGACGACGCCAGCCTGGTCGCGCTCACCCACTGCCTGGCGCGTCACGAGGCGGAGGCAGAGCCCGCGTCGAACCCCCCTGCGGAGGTGCTCGAGGAGGGGATCTTCAGGGCCGCGCGCTATGGCATCAGCGCACGTCTGCCCGACGCCTGCGGAAGCCTGCGTCCGGTCGCCGAGCTGCTCGACGACGCGCTCGCCCTGGCGCGCCGCTACGCGCGCGAGCTCGACTGCGATGAGCAGCTGGACGGCCTGCCGGCGCTGCTCGCGGTCGGCGGTGGGGCCGGACGCCAGCGGGCGGCCTACTCGATCGCGGGCATGGATGGGCTGCTGCGCGAGCTGACCGGACTGACGGGCGCGATCTCGCAGGCCGCGCCCGTCAGCTGAGCGCTCGGGCGAGCGCCTTGCCTGGCGCGCCAGGGCCCTGGCGGCGCCACCGGCCGGCCCGGCGCGGCGGTGTATGGTCAGCGCGATGGCTGACAGAGACCTCGATGTGATCGTCTTCGGCGCCACGGGTGTGACGGGTCGCCGGGTCGCCGCCTATCTCGCGGAGCGCGCCGGGGAGACCGGGCTGCGCTGGGCGGCGGCGGCGCGCGACGCCGCCAAGGCCACGAGGGTGCTGGGGGAGGCCGGCGTGAGCGCGCCCGAGACGATCGTCGCCGACGCCGCCGACGCCGCGTCGCTGGCGGCGATGGCCGCACGCACGCGCGTCGTGCTTGACCTGGCCGGCCCCTACACGCTGTGCGGGCGACCGGTGATCGAGGCGTGTGTCGCGCAGGGCGCGCACTACGCGGACCTCAGCGGTGAGATGCCCTTCGTGCGCGGCATCGTCGAGGACTTCCACGGCCCCGCCGCGCAGGCGGGCGTCAAGATCGTCCAGGTGTGCGGCTTCGAGGCGCTGCCGCCGGACATGCTCGTCGCGCTCGCCGAGGAGCGCGCCGGGGAGCAGTGGGGCGAAGGGCTCGCCGCCGTCGATCTGGAGGTGGCTATCACGGGCCCCCCGGGGCTGCCGCGGCTCTCCGACGCCATCTCCGGGGGGACCTTCCAGAGCGTCACTGCGGTGGCTGCATCGGATGATGCCGCGCTGACCACAGACCCGGCGCTGCTGATCGCCGACCCGGCTGTGGCGGCGGCGGTCCGGCGCGTCAGTCCGATCGAGTTCGGCCCTCGCCGAGGGGCCGACGGCGCGGTCATCGCACCGATGTCGCCGGCGCCCTTCATCAACCCGGCCGTGATCCACCGCGGGGCCGCGCTGCGTGCCGCGGCCGATGGCCGCGTGAGCGAGCCGTTCCGCTATCGCGAGGGGATGGCGCTCGGCGGCCGGCCGGGGTCGGCGCCAGCGCGCTGGGCGGTGGCCGGTGCGCTGGCGGGTGCGCAGGTCAGCTTGCGCGCGGTGACGCGTGCGCGGCCGGCCGTGCGTAGGCCGCTCGCCGGTGCGCTCGCCCGCGTCGGGCCCGCCTCGGGGTTCGGCCCCAGAGCCGAGCGCCTGGAGGGCTGGCGCTGGACGATGGCGGCGTATGCGCGCACGAGCGGGGGCCACGAGCTCGAGGTGAGACTCGAGGCCGATGGGCACCCGGCCTACCTCGCGACGGCGAGGATGCTCGGTGAGGCCGGGATCCTCCTCGCCGAGGACGCCGCGACGCCGCCGGGCGCAGGCTGCGTGACGCCGGCGACGGCGCTCGGCACCGGCTCGGCGGGACGCTTTGCGCGGGCCGGCCTGCGATTCTCGCCGGCGGGCTGAGGCCATGCTCGCGCGCCTGCTCACGACCCGCTGGATCAGCCGCGTCAGCCGCGGCGTACCCGTCGCGCGGCTGCTGCTGATCGGCGAGGTCGCGCTGATGGCAAGGCGACACCTCATCAGGCTCGATCGCAGCGAGCGTCGCAGGCTGCTCGCTCTGCTCGTACGCGCGCGCGGGCGCTCCGGGAGGCTCAGCTACAGCGAGCGCGCGCAGCTCGCCGCATTGATCGCGCGGGTCGAGCCAAGGCTGTTCGTCGGCTCCGCGATCGCCAGGCTCAGCCCTGTACCGCTCCCCAAGCGCCTGCTCTACGGTCCGCGCCGGCGCGCCGCACGGCGCGCGGCGATCGGGCCGGCGCGCCGGCCCTGAGCACGGCGGAGGCTCTCCGCGCGGCGCGCTCGGCGCTACGTTCGGCGCCGGCACGCGGGGCCGTGCGGCCCGCTGACGCTCTCAGGTTGCTCTCAGCGTCGCCACAACCTGGGCCCAGGGGCGCGGGCGAGACTGATCTCAGTCCGAAAACGTCCACCAGGGAGACATCATGACCCTCTCACTCGCCATCGCCCTCATCGTGACCGCCGACGTCGTTCTGATCGCAGCCCTCGCGTTCGTAATGTCCCGCGCGAGCAAGCTCGAGCCGCACACCTCGGCGCTCAGCGCGCAGGCGCCCGAGATCGTCGGGAGCGCCACGCGCGCCCCTGCGCGCCGCCAGCAGCGTCCGCGCCGCATCCTGGTCGGCGCCCGCTCCTGAGCAAGCCGACTGCGGGCACCGTGGCGCGAGCGAGCGCCGCGGTGCCGTCGGTCGCCGCCGAGCGCGCGCTGCTCCTCGACGGTCCGCTCCGCCCGTTGGCAGCCCCTCCAAGCGACGTGCGCTCGGGGTCCATCACGCCAGCGTGTAACGCCGTAGGATCTGCGCATGCGCGAGCTCCCCAACGTGTGCGTCATCGGGGCCGGTGTCAGCGGCCTGACGGCGTGCAAGGCACTGGGCGACTTCGGCGTGCCCCACACCTGCTTCGAGGCCTCCGATGAGGTTGGCGGCAACTGGTACTTCCAGAACCCCAACGGCGTCTCCTCGGCGTACCGCTCGCTGCACATCGACATCTCCAAGCCGTCGATCTCCTTCCGCGACTTCCCGATGCCGGAGCGCTATCCGGACTATCCCCACCACACGCACATCTTCGAGTGGCTGCGCGACTATGCCGACGCGTTTTCGCTGCGCGAGCAGATTCGCTTCAATACGCGCGTCGCCCGCGCCGAGCGCGGGCCGGCCGGCGGCTGGCTGATCACGCTCGAGGACGGCACCCGTGAGGCCTTCGACGCCCTGCTCGTCTGCAACGGTCATCACTGGGATCCGCGCCACCCGCACTTTCCCGGCTCCTTCGACGGACCGCAGATCCACTCGCACGAGTACATCGACCCGAGCGATCCGCTCGAGTTGAAGGGCAAGCGCGTGCTGGTGGTCGGGATCGGGAACAGCGCCGTCGACATCGTCTCTGAGCTCGCGCGCAAGACGGTCGCCGAGACCGTGTTCCTGTCGACGCGCTCGGGCGCGTATGTAATCCCGAAGTACATCTTCGGCAAGCCCGCCGACCAGGTCGTCAAGACGAACCCGCGGATCCCGGTCGGGCTCCAGCGCAGGCTCGGGAGCGTGCTCCCGCGGATCTTCTCCGGCCGCATGGAGGACTTCGGGCTGCCGACTCCGAACCACCGGTTCCTCGATGCCCACCCGACGGTGTCCAGCGAGCTGCTCGGGCGGCTCGGGGCGGGCGACGCGATCGCCAAGGGCGACGTCGCCGAGCTGCAGGGTGACCGCGTCCGCTTCGCCGACGCCAGCGTCGAGACGGTCGACGCGATCATCTACGCGACCGGCTACAACGTCAGCTTTCCGTTCTTCGACCCGGACTTCCTGGCAGCACCCGAAAACCGGCTGCCGCTGTACAAGCGCATGCTCAAGCCGGGTATCGACGACCTCGCCTTCATCGGGCTGGGACAGCCGATACCGACCATATTTCCGTTCTCCGAGCTGCAGTCGAAGCTCGCCGCGCGCTGGCTCAGCGGCGATTGGGCGCCCCCCGCACCGGCGGAGATGGAGCGCGAGATCGTCCGTGACGAGGCCTTTCACATCGGCCACTTCACCGACAAGCCACGTCACACCATGCAGCTCGAGTGGTACGGCTTTCAGCACGAGCTGCTGACGCGCTCGATCCCGGCGGGACAGGAGCGCGCCCGCGCCGGCGCGCCGGGTGCTCTGGCGAGCGCCGGACGCGCAGCTGGGCTCGCCGAGGCGCAGCGCGCGGCATGAGCGAGGTGGCGTTCGACAGCGCTGGGGTTCGCTGCGCGGGAGTCCACCTGCGCGGCGCGGGCGGGGCCTTCGCCGATGCCGACGGCCGGCGTCCGTGCGTGGTGCTCGGCCACGGCTTTGCCGGCACCGTCGACTCCGGACTGATGCCATATGCCGAGGGGTTTTCCGCCGCGGGACTGGATGCGCTCGCGTTCGACTACCGTCACTTCGGGCTGAGCGACGGCGAGCCACGCCAGCTCGTCTCGATCCCGGGGCAGCTCGCCGACTACGCTGCCGCCCTCGCCTTTGCGCGCACGCTCGACGGCGTGGATCCCGACCGGATCGTGCTGTGGGGCTCCTCCTACTCGGGCGGCCACGTGATCGCAGCGGCCGTCGCGGACGGTCGGGTGGCGGCGGTGATCGCCCAGACGCCCGCGATGGACGGCATGCGCACGCTCGCCGAGGTCGCCCGCTACGCCGGCCTCGGCATCGTCGTGAAGCTCACGCTGGCCGGGCTCCGCGACCTCGCCGGCTCGCTGCGCGGGCGTCCGCCGGCGATGGTCCCCGTCGTCGGGCGCCCCGGCAGCGTCGCGGTGATGACGAGCGCCGACGCCGAGCCGGGCTACCGTGCGATCGCGGGACCGAGCTGGCGCAACGAGGTCGCGGCGCGAATCGCGCTGTCCGCGGGTTCCTATCGCCCGGGCCGCCAGGCTGACCGCCTGCCCTGCCCGATCCTCGTGCAGATCGCCGACCGTGACGCCGTGGCGCCGGTGAAGGCGGCGCAGGACGCCGCCTGGCTGGCGACGGGGCGCTCGGAGGTGCGCACGTACCCGATCGGGCACTTCGAGGTCTACACGGGGGAGCCATTCGCTCGCGCGCTCGCCGATCAACTGCAGTTCCTCGGCAGGCACCTCCGCGCGGGGACCGGCGCGGCGCCCGCCGCGCCCGCGGGCGCGGGCGCGGGTCTGCGCACGGGTACGGATGCGCAGGAGCGGGACCTCGCGAGCCCGCTGGCGAGCGACTAGCGGATCGCATCTCGCGGGCACGGGACGGCCGTCCGCGCGCTCGCGTGGGAGCGATCGAGAAACGTGAACCGGGCGGCGAACGGGAAGCCGCCACGCGGGCAGCTCCTGGGAAGGACGATGCCGTTCGGCGTGTACGCGACGCGCTGGTGGCGGCGGCGTTCGTAGTAGGTGAGCGTCTTCGGCCCGATCGTCGCGCGCATCTCGACGAGGGCGGCGTCGGGCGCCTGCGGGAGCGTCGGGATCTCCGGTATCTGCGTCGTCAGCCTGCCGCCGTACGGCGCCGGGGCGTCGAGGATCAGGCCGGGAAAGATCAGTTCGGCGAACACCGGGCTGCGTCCTTCGGCATAGAAGAGCAAGCTCACGCGGCCGTCGCGCGGCGGCGCCATCCAGGTGGTGATGACACCTGCCTCGCGGATGATCGCCGGGCCCACCGGGATCTCGACCAGCGCACTGCCTCGGCCCATCAGCGCGTCCGCCGGGCAGGCCCGCGGCCCGAGCAGTTCGAGTGTGGCGCTCGAGCACGTGGCGAGGCCCAGGCCGCTCGTGATCAGCCCGATCTGCGCCGGGTAGAGCAGTTCGACCGTGCTCAGCGGTGAGGGCACGTGGCCCCCGGGAGCGAGCACGTGGAAGCCGTACTCGATCGTCGTGCCCGCGCCGAGCCGCTCGGGTGCGAGCGCCACCGCGAGCGTGACCCGCTGGGAGGCCCGCGCCGCGCTCGCAACCAGGCTCGACAGCGCTAGCAGGACGGCGAGCAGGCGGGCCGCGCGCGAGAGTCGAATGACCCGGTTTGCTCCGTCAGTAGGACAGCGTGCCGGTTGTCTGCACGGTGAGGTCGTAGCTCTGGCGGTTGATGACCCCGTAGAAGCCGCCGTGCCCGTGTGCGTAGGTGTAGCGGCCGGTGCCGCGGGTGACGGTCATCGAGCCGCCGAAGCTCGCGTACTTCCCGGACGAGTGCAGCAGCCCGCTGCCGTGTCCGATCACGGCGCCGCGGGGCGTGGAGATCGTGAAGCTCGCCGCGACCGACACGCCCACGTCGAAGCGGACCTTGACCGTCCCCGCGAGCCCCCCGCTGGCGGGTCCTTCCTCGATCAGCGTGGCACCGGAGGTGCCGCGGTAGCGCAGGTGGGCGGTGTCTGTGACGTTCAGCGTGCGCGCCGCCAGCCCGCGCGGGCGCGAATCGCGCGCGGCGGCGGCCGAGGCGCCCCCTGGCGGCGCTCCGGCTGCAGCGGAGAGCGGCGCTGCGCCGGGCGCCAGCGCGCTCAGCGCCACCGCGGTGGTGACGAGCACGCGCCGGCTGCCGTCCTTCCCTCGCTTGCGCCCCCCGTTCGGCATGGCCGAAGCGTATGAGCTGGCGCATTCCCCTTCCATCGGTGTTTCCGACTCCTCGCGGTCTCCCCGGGGAACTCTGCGCACGGCAGATCGCCAGTATCCATGCGGGTTTGCAGGCCGCTCGGGGCTACGCTCGAGCGCGTCCCTCTGACGCGATTATGTTGATGCATCCGAACTTGACGGATCTCGGCTAGTCTGGCTGCGGACCTGCGAGGCACAACGGGGGCTCTGGGAGCGATGAGCGCGAAGCACGCAGTCTTGGGGCTGGTGATCGAGCGGCCAGGTTACGGCTACGACCTCGCACGGCGCCTGGAGGAGCGCTGTGGCTCATGGGGCTGGGAGCGCTCGGGCGTCTACGGCGCCCTCGATCAGCTGGCCCGCGACGGGCATGTGCGCAGCGAGAAGGCGAAGGGCGCCAGCGCGAGCTGCCGCTCGGCGCCGCGGGCGATCTACGAGTCCACGCCCGCAGGCGTGGACTACTTCCGCGAGTGGATCCTGCGGTCGAGCTCCCCGAGCCCGGTACGCCAGGAGCTGGACCTGAAGATCCTGTTCTCCGGACCAGAGCTCCTGCCGCGGTTGATCGAGCAGACGTGGGCGCAGGAGCAGGTGTGCATGGATCAGCTGCGCGCGCTCAGCGGCGCGATGCCTGCGAGCGCGCCGCGAGACCCCGCGAGCTGGCGGGAGATGGCCCCGATCCTGCAGCGCGACGCCGAGATCAAGCTGCTGCAGGTCAGGGTCGAGTGGCTGCAGGACGCTCGCAAGGTGATGAGGGCGGTCCTGGAGCGCTCCGACGGCAGCGCCGGAGGAGCGTAGACGGTGGCATGACGCCCTTGCTCGCCCTCGAGGGCGTTTGTCTGAGCCACTGGCGCGGCGAGCACGAGACGATCGTGCTCGCCGACGTGTGCCTCGACATCCACGCCGGCGAGCTCGTTGCAGTGTGGGGGCAGCGAGGCGCCGGCAAGACGACGCTGGCGCTGGTGGCTGCTGGGCTGCAGGCGCCGGAGAAGGGCTCGGTCTGGTTCGAGTCGCGGGACCTGGGCGCCTTCGCCCGTGGCCGCGCCGCGCGGCTACACGAGGGCATCGGCTGGGTCCAGCGGGCCGGCCCCCAATCCGAGGACTTTCACAACGTGCTCGACTACGTAGCGCTGCCGCTGCTCGGCAGGCACTCGCCGCGCGCTGCCCGCCGGCACGCCAGGTCGATGCTCAAGCGGCTGGAGGTAAGCGGCTGCGCGGGCGAGCGCTGGGCCAATTTGACCGACGGCGAGCGCACGCTCGTCGCGCTCGCCCACGCGCTCGTGCGCGAGCCCCGGTTGCTCGTGGCCGACGACCCCACCGCCAACCTCGACGTGCTCCAGCGGGAGGAGGTCACACGACTGCTGCGCCGCGCCGCCGACGAGCAGGGACTCGGCGTTTTGATCACGGTCCCCGATATGCCCGAGGTCGCCCACGCCGGCCGTATCGGGTCGCTCAGCGAGGGGCGCCTGACGCTCGCGCGCGAGCCTTCCGGCTCGGGGGCGGACGTGATCGAGTTGCCCCGCAGGCAACGGTCGGCCTAGGTGCTCGAGCTTCGCGAGCTGGTCAAGCGCTACCCGGTTGGTGACGCCGAGGCGGTCAGCGCCGTGGACGGCGTCTCGCTGTCGGTCGCAGCCGGCGAGCTCGTCGCGCTGTACGGCCCGAGCGGATCCGGCAAGAGCACCCTGCTGATGCTCGCCGCGGCGGTGATGCGTCCCGACAGTGGCACGGTCCTGCTCGATGGTCGCGAGATCTCCTCGCTGCCGGCGCGCGAGGCAGCCGCCTACCGCATGCGGGAGCTCGGCTTCGTGCGTCAGTCATTGGACCTGATCCCGGGTGCGAGCGCGCTCGACAACGCAGCCTTGAAGCTGCTCGGACGCGCGGCCGGCGTGCGCGAGGCGCGCCGGCGCGTCGAGCCGCTGTTGGTCGGGCTCGGCCTTGGCGAGCGACTGCGCCACCGCGCCGAGCAGCTATCGATGGGCGAGCGCCAGCGCGTCATGATCGCGCGTGCGCTGTCGACCGAGCCGCGGCTGCTGCTGGCCGACGAGCCGACGGGGAGCCTCGACAGCGAGCGCGGCCGGGAGGTCCTCGCGCTGCTGGGCGAGACGTGCCGTCAGCGCGGGATCGCTGTCCTGCTGGTCACCCACGATCCCGAGGCCGCGGCCTACGCCGACCGCGTCCGCACGTTGCGCGATGGTCGCCTCGCCGACTCCCCTGTGGACACCGGCGGTGCGCCGGCGAGCAGCTGAGCGGCGAGCACGAGCGGGCGCGGATGAAGCCGCTCGGGATCCTGCACCTCTACCGCGTGCGCCTGCGCGCGAGGCTCGTTCAGGAGTTGCTGGCCGTGGCCGGCATCGCTGTCGGGGTCGCGCTGCTGTTCGCCTCGCAGGTGGCCAACACGAGCCTCAACGGCTCCGTCAGGCAGCTGGCGAGCGGACTCGTGGGCCAGGCGCGTCTGGAGCTCGCGGCGCGCGGCGCGCAGGGCTTCGACGCCCGCCTGCTGGCGAATGTGCAGGCGCTGCCGGGCGTGCGCTCTGCCGCCCCAGTGCTGGAGGCGCAGGCCAACGTGCTCGGTCCGGGGGGCTCGCGTGCGGTCACACTGCTGGGCGCGGATCCACGCTTCGTACGGCTCGGTGGGACGCTGCTGCAGCATTTCAGCGCCGCTGCGCTCGCACGCCAGCGGGCAATCGCCCTGCCCGCTCCGATCGCCCGGGAAATCGGGGCGAGCGCACTCGGAGTCGTCAGATTGCAGGTCGGGGCGAGCGCTGTGCCGGCACTCCTCGGCATCACGCTGCAGTCGAGCGACATCGGCGCCCTCGCCTACAGCCCGGTGGCGCTCGCCCCGCTCGCGTATGCCCAGCAACTGGCCGGCATGCCGGGGCGCATCTCGCGCATCTTCGTCGAGCCACGCAGCGGGCGTGACGCGGCTGTGCGAGCCGCGCTGTTGCGGCTGGCGGGCGGGCGCCTGAACGTCGAGCCGGCGAGCTACGAGGCGACGCTGTTCGACAGCGCGGCCACGCCGGAGAACCAGTCGACGTCGCTGTTCGCGGCGATCAGCGCGCTCGTCGGCTTCATGTTCGCGTTCAACGCGATGCTGCTGACCGTTCCCGCTCGGCGCGCCCTGATCAACGACCTGCGTCTCGACGGCTACAGCCCGTGGACGGTGATCGAGGTACTCATGTTCGATGCGCTCGTTCTCGGCCTGGCGGGGTGCGCGGTCGGGCTGGCGCTGGGCGACGAGCTCTCGCTGCGGCTGTTTCACGCGAATCCGGGGTACCTGTCGTTCGCGTTCGCCGTCGGCACTCAGCGGATCGTGACGGCGCAGAGCGTCGCGCTGGCGGTGGCCGGCGGGATGCTCGCGGCCGGCGTTGGCGTGCTGGCACCGCTGCGCGAGGTGTTCGTTGGTGGGGCCGCCGGCGCGAGCGGGCAGGGGCGCACGCAGCGGCGCCGGTGGCCTGCGCTGCTCGCCGGTGTCGGCTGCCTGACGTTGACGGCGATGGTCCTCCTGCTCGCGCCACGGGCCGTCCTCGTTGGCGTGGTCAGCCTGACGGTCGCGATGCTCGTGCTGCTCCCCTCGCTGCTGCGTTGCGTGCTGGCGATCGTGGAGCGGGCGACGGAGGGCCTGCCCGCGCGCGCGCCGTTTCTCGCCGTCGCAGAGCTCCGCTCGATGTGGCTGCGCAGCGTCGCGATCGCGGCGACCGGGGCGATCGCGGTGTTCGGCAGTGTTTCGATCCAGGGGGCGCACGCTGACCTGCAGCGCGGCCTGGACCGCTCGGCGCGCGACGTCAGCGGCGCCGCCGAGCTCTGGGTGCTGCCACCCGGCGTCAGCAACCTGCTTGCAACCGCGCCGTTTCCGACGGGCGCGCTGGCGAGGCTCTCGCAACTGCCGGGCGTCGCTGGGGTGGGGACCTACCGGGGCGGCTTCCTGGACTACGGCGATCGTCGTGTGTGGGTCAGCGCACAGCCGCGGGCAGCGCGGCAGATGATCTACCCACACCAGCTCCTGCACGGCTCGCTCGCGCTCGCAGACGCGCGCCTGCGAGCCGGTGGCTGGGCAGTCGTCTCGGAAGCAATCGCCTCTGAACACCGCCTGGGAATCGGCTCCGCGTTCACGCTCGCCTCACCCGTGCCGACGCGCCTGCGCGTGGCGGCGCTCAGCACCAACGTCGGCTGGCCGCCCGGGGCGATCATGATCAACGCCGATGATTACGCCGGCGCATGGGCAAGCGCGGACGCCAGCGCGTATGAGATCGAGGTGCTGCCCGGCCACGCTCCGGCGGCGGTGCAGGCGGAGGTGCGCCGCGCGCTCGGGCCGTCCTCCGGGCTGGCGGTCGAGGCGAGCGGCGCGCGTGAGCAGGCCCAGCGCGCCGCCAGCCGTCAGGGTCTCTCGCGCCTGAGCCAGATCTCCGCGCTCGTGCTGATCGCCGCGGTGCTCGCGATGGCGGCGGCAATGGGCTACATGGTCTGGCAGCGCCGCGCGCGCCTCGCGCGCCTCAAGCTGGACGGTTTCAGCGATCTGGCGATCTGGCGCACGTTGCTGCTGGAGAGCGTCCTGCTGGTCGGCTCGGGATGTGCGATCGGTGCCGTGTTCGGTCTCGCCGGCCAGCTGCTCGGGAGCCACGCGATCCTCGACGTGACGGGGTTCCCGGTCGTCTTCGCGGTGGGGCTGGCGCTCGCGCTCGGCAGCCTCGTGCTCGTCACGACGGTGGCGGTCGCGATCGCTGCCGTGCCGGGCTATCTCGTGGCGCGTGTGCGGCCGGTCGCGGGCTTGTCGGGTTAGCCGCATAGCGGCATACCATCCGAATAATTCTATTTCTTCGGCAGGATGATCCCGCTCCCCTCACTCCCGGGCAGATCTGGGCGCTCGGCCGCGCCGCGGCGCGCGAACTGCTGTGGGGCGCGCGCGCAGTCACACGGGAGCTCGACGGCTGGCGGACGTGGGCGGAGTCGATACCCGCTCGCACGATTCGTGCGGACGCCTTGTACGTGCTCGAGCACAAGCGCACGCATGCGCACGGCGCGGCGCTCTTCTGGACGCTGCCGGGTCGGCGCAATCTCGAGCTGCTGAGGCTGCTCGTCGCCTACGAGCTGATCTGGGACTTCCTCGACAATCTCAGCGAGCGCGCCGTCGCTCAAGGTCAGCGCGACGGACGCCAGCTGCACCTTGCGATCGCCGAGGCGATCGACCTGCAGGCGCCCGTCTCCGACTACTACCGCAAGCTCCCCTGGCGCGAGGACGCGGGCTATCTGCGCGCGCTGGTCGAGACCTGCCGTGAGGCCTGCCGGCGACTTCCCTCCTATCCGCTCGTACGCGAGGTCGCGGTCCGCGAGGCGCGGCGCGCGCAGGTGCTTTCCGTCAACCACGATCCCGATCCCGCGCGCCGCGACGCCGCGCTCGAAGGCTGGGCGGCCGAGCACTTTCCCGGTACCCAGCCGGCGAGCTGGTGGGAGCTCTCGGGCGCCGCCAGCGCGCCGCTGGCGATCCACGCGCTGCTCGCGCTCGCAGCCGAGCCGAGCTGTCGCACAGCGGACGTCGCACGCATCTACGCCGCCTATTTCCCGTGGATCTCGGCGGCGACGACGATGCTGGACAGCTATGTCGACCAGATCGAAGACGCCGCCAACGGCGATCACAGCTACGTGTCGCACTACTCCGACCCGCAGCGCGCGATCGTTGCCATACGCACGCTGGTGCTGCGCGCGGTGAGCGAGGCGTGCGCGCTGCGCGACGGGCATCGACACGCCGTCGTCGCGGGGGCGATGATCGCGATGTACCTGTCGAAGGAGACGGCCCCGACGCCGCAGCTGCGCGCCGGGACAGAGGCCTTCCTCCAGGCGGGGGGGTCGCTGACGCGGCTGCTGCTCCCGCTCCTGCGGCTGTGGCGCGTCGCCTTCGCGCAGCGCTCGGCGTGAGCCAGCCCACCCGAGTCAGCCGTGCGGATCGGATGGTTAGAACTGAATAGTGGGCGCAGACCTATGCGCCGGGCCCCCGTGCGAGGACACTCGGCGAAGATGACGCCTGCCAAGAACGCGGCGCGGGTGCCGCGAGCACGAGGCGCTCGGCGCGCCGGCGCCGACGCGAGAACCAACGGGACCGTCAGTCCCGCGCGGGCGAAGTCCGCCGCGCGCGCGCCGGCCAAGCGTCAGGCAAAGGGGAGCAGCGGGACGTCCGCCAACGGGACGCTGACGCTCGAGCTCTCGCGCGCGCAGGTGCAGCAGGTCGTGCGAGCGGCATCGGAGAGCGCGAGCATCTCGGCGTCCCTGTCGGGTCTGCTCGAGTCGCCCGAGCGGCTCGCTCGGACGCTCGCCGGGTTCGACGACACGCGGTTGTCGCGATCGCTGCTGTGGGGGCTGCTGGTGTTCGCGGCGTTCCCGGCCGACGGCGAGAGCCTCGGCAACCTGGAGGTCGCCCGCATGCTGGGGATGAACCCGAGTACGGCGCACCGCTACATCAGCACCTTCCTCGAGGTCGGTCTGCTCGAGCGCGACGCGGGGACGCGCCGTTACAGGCTCGCGCGATGAGCCGGCCGGCGCTCGCCTCGGATCGACCTCCGCAGGCGTGACGTCGAAGCCCGCATGAGCGAGGGGCGCCACGTGACGATCGCGCTGACCGAGGCGCAGGTCGCGCGCGTGGTGCGCGAGGCCTCCGGCGAGGCCGGGCTCGCGCCGGCGTTCTCATCCGCGCTGAGCGATCCGGGGACGCTCGCAAAGACGTTGCTGCCTTTCCTCGCCGACCAGGGCTATTCGCGCTCGGTGCTGCGAGCGCTGCTCGTGCTGGCTTCCTTTCCGGCCGATGGGAGCGAGCGAGAGCTGAGCGCGGTGGCCCACCAGCTCGCCTTGTCGCCGAGCACGACCCACCGCTACCTGCGCACATGGACCGCCGTCGGGCTGCTCGAGCGCGACCCCAACAGCAGGCGCTACCGGCGCTCGGTGCTCGGCGGCGCGGCGCGCTGAGCCCCTGCTGTTGAGGCGCATGGCGGACGGGGCGGCGACCGGCGCCGACGTCGCAGAGCCCAGCATCGGACTCGAACCGATGACCCGTTCCTTACCATCTGGACGGCTATATAGTGTCGAAAGCAGTTCGTTTTAGGTTCGCTTCACGCTGTCGATAGAGGATAAGCCCATGTCCAACGAGGTCTACCCACAGGCCCCGGTCCGCTTCGTCGCTTTCACAGCGCACTTCCCGCTGGCGCCGAGGCTGCAGCGCCAAGAGAACCAGGAGGCCGTCTACGAACGCCTCGCGGAGACGTTCCCGCTGCTGGAGATCGTCAACGCGATTCAGATACCGATCACGTTCGGCGGCGAGAGCGTCCCGGCGGCCCCACAAATCCCCCAGAAACTGCGGATGCTCAACCGCGAGCGCACCCGCAGCGTCACCCTCGGCCCACGGCTGCTGGCCGTCGAGTCCACCGACCATCAGAGCTATGACCATCTGCGCGAGCTGCTCGTCGACGTGCTCGGGGCGCTGGTCGAGGTCGCCCAGCCCGCCGGAATAAACGGCGTCGCACTGCAGTACATCGACGAGATCCGCCATCCCTCGGCGCACGGGGCCCGCGACTGGCAGGGCCTTATCCAGGATCCGCTGATCGGCGCCGTGAACCTGCTCGACGCCGAGATAGAGCAGACCTCAGCGATCACGATCTACAAGCTCACGGACGCCCACGAGATGAGGATCGTGTACGGCGCCGCACCGGAAGGGTTCGTCGTCGATCCGAACGGGCCGCTGCGTGTCCGGCCCGCCGGCGAGGGGCCCTTCTTCCGGCTCGATATCGCGAGCGAGTGGAAGGCGCCCGGCGAATCTGTGCCGCCGTTCGCCGTCGACGCCGTGCTCGCGATCGCCGATGACCTGCACGCCCCCATCCGCGAGGCGTTCGAGAACGCGATCACCGAGGACCTGCGCAACCACTTCAGGGCTTCGCCAGAGGATGCGACGCCGGAGGTCGAGAGTGTCAGCTCAACCTGAGGTCTCGGTCGCCGGGGCAATCGTCAAGGACACCAAGGCCGACGGGTTGACGGGTCGTCAGCCGCTGGGCACAGGAGCGAGGAGCATCGCCGGCCCCGGTCTCTGGCAGGGGTTGATGAGCGGCCCGTCGCAGGGGCTTTTCGAACAGCGTGACCAGTGGAGCACGCTCGGGGCCACGGACATGTATGGCCTCGGCGTGAAGCCGTATCTGTCCTGCTCGCCCGCCGTCGAACAGGTTCCCTTCGCGATCAACGAAGGCGAGCCGTCGTCCTACCTCCGCTATTTCGTCGGCAACCCACGCGAGTACACCCGCCCAGCGAGCCCGCTCGAGGATGCCGAGGCCTGGTCCTCGATCCTTCACCTGCACTCCTCGGATCTTCCTTCTGCGTTCACGCCGACCTGCCCGACGCTGACCGAACGTGTACAGATCCGCGAGCAGCCTCCCACCCAATGGCTGCCGTCCGTCAAGGGCTACCTGTGTGTTGCCAACGCACGCGAGAAACTAACCGAGGCCGCCTCGAACTCGACGCCGGAGTTCCTCGCCGCAGTTCGTCGCCACCTCGCCGCGCTCACCCGCGAGTACGAGCAGATCGATCGCGATCGCCAGCTGCGCGAGTTGGAAGAGACGGCCGCGATCCAGGCGCGACTGCGCGCCCCGGCGGGGCTGCTCGAGGAGCTGGCGCTCACACGCGGTCTTTCCTGGCACACGATCGCGGGCATGATCGCGGTGACACCGACAGCGATCCGCAAATGGCGCCGCGGTACCAGCCTCACCGGCGATAACCGTCAGCAGCTCGCCTCGCTGGTAGCGTTTTTCGATCTGCTCGAACGGACCGACAACCCTCCACAGGACATCGGCAGCTGGGTCGAGATGCCCGTCAGCAAGGACAGCACTCTCACCCCGGCTGCAATCTACCGGGCGCCTGGCGGAAGCTGGCTGCTACTGGAGTGGGTGCGTGGCGCCCTCGACACCGTCTCACTGCTCGACCGCCACGACCCGGCCTGGCGTAGCGCCACCGCGCCCGACGCCGGGTTCCAGGTCGGGATCGGCCCGGACGGGGAACGCGCGATCATCCCGCGCTGAAAACCGACGGAGCGCCAGATGAGCGCACCGGAAGAGGGGGAGACCCCGAAAAGAGAGCTGGACGCCCCGGGCTGTGTCGAGGATCTCTACTACACGCGCGGCGAGGACGTCGACGAGTTGCGCCCGATCTGTCAGGGCGATGTCTACAGGGGCCTTCAGATGCCAGGCTTCGACGAGGACGAGCTGCTGATCCTCATCGGTCACCCGTGTTCGCTTCGCAAAGGCGCCGCACTGCGCCCTCGACTGCAGGCCTCCCCCATCCGCGCCTACGAGAAGGTGCCGCTGCGCAAGTGGACCGGACACGGCCGGGTCCTACCGCTTCCTGAGCTCGTCGAGGGCTCTCACGTGGCCGCGGATCTGACCGAGACCGGTGTGGTTCAGTCAGCCGATCTGCCGGGCACTACCCGGGTCGCGACCCTCAGCAAAAGCGGCATCCTGTTTCTGCAGCAGCGCATCATCTACACGCTCGCCCACGCCGTTGTGGGGCTGGACACACTCGAGGAGTTCAACGCACTCGCGTTGGACGAGATAGAACTCCTCGAGGGCTGGAACGAGGCCTTGTGCGGCCACCTGTCGGACGCTGAGCTGCACACCGCGCTCGGCGATACCGCCAACAGGTTCGAGGAGTTCATGAAGCCCGGGCCACGCGCCAGGCTCGCCGAGGCCGCCACGCGCGGCGAGGCGCGGACGATGATCCTTGCCGAGGCGCGGCGCTTGCGAGTGGAGTCGGCCACCTAGCAGCCAAACGTTCGCGCCGCTGAACAGCCTACTGTGCTCTTTCGGCAACTGCCTGCGTCCTCCACCGCTGGCCCAATCTCATCAGTCCCAGCTCGCTCCGGGTCCATGCATCCGGTCGAACCTGGCTGCCCCAGACCCGCGGCTGCGCGGACATGTCCCGCCTCCACCGCTCATCGCCCCCAGACGCCCCTCAAACCGCCCCGCCCGCCCTCCAACGAAATCTGTAGGGAATCTGCGCTGCGTCCCCCCTCGCGTGATAGGCCCGCAACACATGGTTTGCGGGGCCTTCCCAAGCCCAGCATCGGACTCGAACCGATGACCCCTTCCTTACCATGGAAGTGCTCTACCAACTGAGCTAGCTGGGCGTGAGGCGAGAGCGTAGCGCTCACGCGCAGCGTCCGTCAGGAGCGCTGGGCGATCAGGCGATGCCCTCGAGCAGCTCCGTGGGGGAGCCGAGCTGTAGCCCGCGCGAGAGGATCACGATCGTCTCCAGCCGCGGTGAGCGCTTGCACCGCTCGAGCAGGCTGATCTCGGTGCGGTGGAGATTGCAGCGGTCCGCGAGCGCCTCCTGCGAGAGCCCCGCCCGCACGCGGTGGTGGCGGAGGTTGGAGGCGAACTGCGCGCGGACGGTCTCCATGCAGCCAACTCTCGCTGCGTGCAGACGAAAGCTCCACAGACGATCGTCTGCGCAGGTGCCAGCTGCGGTGGCCCTTGAGCGGCAGGCCTCCGGAGCGAGCGCGACGGCGACGGAGGCGTGTGCGCGCGGGCGCTTTCAATCGCGCGCGCCGGCTACTCGTCCGCGGGCGTGACCGTCCTCACGGGCAGGCCCAGACCGGAGAGCTTGCTCGGAAGGTCCAGCTTGAGCCAGCGCGACAGTTTGGGCGACAGCGTCGAGATGATGATCTCGTCATAGCCGTGCAGGTTGACCGCGTCCTGGACTGCGGCCGATGGGTCCGGGTCGCCGACGATGCCCTCGACGGGCGTTCCGGCCGCGTCGCTCAGCTTCGGCAGCGCCCCGTCGAGCACGCTCTTGGCCTCGCCCGCTCCCACGTCCTCCGCGTCGATGACCTTGTGAAGCCCGTGCGTCGGGTTGGGCACGAGCAGCGTGAAGCGCGCCGGACCCTGCTGGGCCCGCTCTCTCACCGCATCCAGGAGCGGCTTCGTCGCGGCGGTCTTGTGCGCCACGACGAGGACTCGGCTGGGAACCGTGGACTCCATGATCGGCACTCCCTTCTCGGGGCTTTGTCGTCACGCCGCCGCTGCGCGGGCGGCGTTCGGATGCTCCTCGTGTTCTATCCCAATCGTGTGGGCCGTGTGGCGAAACGGCCGGTTAGGCTGTCGCCTGCATGCGCATCGAGCTGAGCGAGCAGAGCCTCGAAATCCACCTGGCGTGGTGGGAGAAGCTGCTCGGCCTGATGGGCTCCATCCGCGTCGCACGGGCCGACGTCAGCGACGTGCGCACCGTCGAGAACCCGATGCGCGAGGCGATGCGCGGTGGCATGAAGGCCGGGTTGCGAATTCCCTGGCTGCTGTTCATCGCGCGCACCCTGCGCCTCGATCAGGCCTTCATCGTCCGCCGCCGGCAGCCCGGGCTGTCGTTCGCGGTGCGCAACCACGGCGCGCTGCAGCGGGTCCTCGTCAGCACACCGCTCGCTGAGGAGCTCGCGCGCGAGCTGCAGCGGCCGCCGAGCTGAGCCGCGCTCAGGCCGAGTTTTCGGCGCTGCGCAGGCCGCTCAACAGCCACACGCTGAACAGCGCGATCAGCACGAGTGCACTCGCGAAGGCGAGCGCGGTGTTGTCGTGGACCCCGGAGATCAGCCCGCGACCGGCCTCCAGGAAGGCGGTCGCAGGGTTCACGCTCGCGACCGAGTGGATCCAGCCCTGCAGCAGGCTGATCGGGACATAGACCGGCGCGAGGAAGAGGATCAGGAAGACCGGCGTCTGCATCAGCGGGCCTGCCTGGATCGAGCGAAAGCGGAAGGCGACGCCGGCCGCCCACACGTAGCCGATCAGGACGAGCAGGGCCGCGAGGCCGTAGAGGCCGAAGATGTCCACGCCGTTGCCCGTGATGCGCATGCCGCCGAGCAGCGCTACACCGGTGACGAGTGAGAGCGTGATGAGCGCGCGCGAGAGCGCGACGAGCGCGTAGCCGAGCGCGATGCCGCGCCGGTCCTCGGCGGCCAGCATCAGCCGCCGCGCAAAGCCGCTCTCGAAGTCGAAGGCCAGGCTGAAGCCCGTGAACAGGCCGGAGAACATCGCGGACTGGGACAGCACGAAGACGAACTGAAAGGCCGTGTAGCCGGCCGGAAAGTGAAAGCCCGGCACCGAGCCGAGCGCCGTGAGGCCGCCGCCGAAGCTCGCCAGGAAGACGAGTGGGAAGATCAGCGAGGGGACGAACAAATCGGGCCGGCGCACGTAGGTGTGCAGGCTGCGCCAGGCGATCGTCAGCGCCACCCGCCAGATGCCGCCGTGCGTGCTCATGTCCGCTGCATCCTCGTGCGCAGCGTGCCGGCAACGGCGAGCAAACCGACGATCGCCAGCCCGATCGCGACGGCGAAGCCGCGCCACAGCGCGGTGCCGTCCCAGCCGGTGATGAACAGGCTGCGAAAGCCCTCGATCAGGTATGAGATCGGGTTCCACGTGGCGACCGTGTGAAACCAGCCTGTTCGCAAGAGGTTGCGCGGCAGGTTGCTGGAGGACAGGAAGATGAACACGAAGAACAGCGGGAAGAGCCCCTGCACGGCCTCGCCCGAGCCCGTGCGCAGCGCAGCCGCGCAGCCGAGCGCGCCGAACGCCATCGCGGTGAGCGCACCGAGCACGAGGATCACCAGCGCGCCGCCGAAGCCCGCTTCCAGGTGGGCGCCGACGATCAGCGCCATCACGATGTAGACGGCCGACTGCAGCACGCCGAGCACGCCGACGCCGAGGAGCAGTCCGCCGATCAGCGAGACCCGCCGCAGCGGCGTCAGCGCGAGCCGGTTGAAGAAGCCGCTCTCGATGTCCTCGGCCAGGTTCGTGCCGGTGTTTATCAGCGCGAACATGCCGCCCTGAATGAACGCCACGGCGATCGCGAAGGACACGTAGGAGTGGGTCGGGAAGCCAGGCAGCCGTGTCGCTGCCTTCAGGCCGCTGGCGTTGACGGCGAGCAGGATCAGCGGGAAGAAGACGATCGGGAACAGCTGGAAGGGCTGGCGCAGCGTCTTCAGCATCGAGCGCCGAGCGAGCACGGCAACCTGCGTGGCGAGGCCGCTGCTCACGCTCCGGTCGTGCTCCCGGGGGCCTGCTCCTGCTCCTCGCCCGCGTCCTCGTCGCCGGCGCCCTCCAGCGAGCGGCCGGTCTTCGCCAAAAAGACGTCGTCGAGCGTCGGGCTGTGCAGGCGCAGGTCGGCGATCGCGATGCCCTCGGCGTCGAGCGCGCGCACGATCTCCGCCAGGTCGCCGACGCCCTCCGGCAGCCGCGCGGCCACGCCGTTGGGCGAGGCCGCGGAGGCCTCGCCGAAACGGTGCAGCACCGCCGCGAGACGCTCGTGGTCGGCCGGGTCCTGCGGGATCGCCTCGACGCTGGGGCGTCCGATCGCCGCCTTCAGCTCGGCCGGCGTGCCCTCGGCGACGATCTTGCCGCGGTCGATGATGCCGACGCGGTCCGCGAGCACGTCGGCCTCCTCGAGGTACTGGGTAGTGAGGAAGACCGTCACCCCGTCGCCGGCGAGGCGGCGCACCTCATCCCACAGCGCCGCGCGGCTCTGCGGGTCCAGACCCGTCGTGGGCTCGTCGAGGAACAGCAGGCGCGGGCGGTGCACGAGCGCGAGCCCGAGGTCCAGACGTCGCTTCATGCCGCCGGAGTAGGTCCCCACCTTGCGGTCGGCCGCGTCTGTCAGGCCGACGCGCTCGAGCAGCTCCGTGCCGCGCTGTGCGCGGTCGGCCTTGCCGAGACCATGCAGCGAGCTCTGCAGGCGCATGTGCTCGCGGCCGGTGAGGAAGGGGTCCAGCGCAGACTCCTGCAGCGACGCGCCGATCGCGCGGCGCACCTCGGCGCCCTGGTGGACGACGTCGAGTCCCGCCACGCGCGCAGTCCCCGCCGTGGGAGGCAGCAGGGTGCTCAGCACCAGCACGGTCGTGGACTTGCCGGCGCCGTTCGGCCCCAGGAAGCCATAGATCTCGCCGGGGGCGACGCGCAGGTCAATGCCGTCGACTGCGCGCACGCCGCCCTTGAAGTCACGGATCAGGCCCTCGACCTCGATGCCGTTCTCGCCGTTTACGTGTTGGTGGTCGATTTCAGTTACTCCGGCGAACGGTTCCATTCGAAACAATCTATATCAGAAATTGTATCGCGTCGCTATGATCACGGGTGTGAACAACGAGGGAAGCGATGGCCCCCGGCCGGCTGCGCAACAGAGCGCCCCGGGCGACACTGCGGGCGGCGATGCGCTCGGCGCGACTCCGCCGTTTCACTCCGTCGGATTCGCGATCTCGACGATCGGCTACGCGGTCTCCCGACGGTTTCACGGAGTGCTCGTGCCGCTCGAGCTCGAACCGCGCGAATTCGCTCTCCTGCGTGCCGTCGGCGCCGCCGAGGGACAGTCCCAGCAGGCGACCGGCGAGCGCCTTCAGATCCCCTCGAGTCGCATGGTCGCGTTCGTCGACGCGCTCGAAGCACGGAGCCTGATCGAACGTCGCCACAACCCCGAGGATCGGCGCACGCACGCGCTGCACCTCACGCCCGCCGGGCACGAGCTGCTCGGGCGCGCGTTCGCCGTCGCCGTCGATTACGAGCAGCGCCTGTGCGCCGATCTCAGCGCCGGCGAGCGTGAGCAGCTGCTCACGCTGCTGCAACGCGTCGGCGCGCAGCTCGGGCTGGCGCCGGGCGTGCACGCAGCGCACGCCGCGCTCGCCGACGAGCACGCGGTGCTCGACGCTCAGCGCGCTCCCGGTTGAGCCGGAGATCATCACCCAGCAGGAGAGCCCTGGTGTTGCCCGAAGCTCACCGCGCCGGCGACGCGCTGTCGCTCTCGCGGGGCGGCTGCCCGACCTGGAGACGGTTGCCGTCCGGGTCGCTCAGAACGGTCCGCCGCACGCCTTCCCCGATGATCTCGATCGGCGGGGCAAGGAGTCCACGGGCACCCACCTCGGCGAGGAACGCGTCGAGGTCCTCGACGAGCAGCGTGCTCAGGCCCGAGCCGGCTCGCGCCCCGTCGGCGATCAGGTAGATCCAGCCCGTGTCGCTCAGCTGCCACGCCGCCTCCTGCTCGTTGGGAACCAGATCGGGCGGGCGGCCCGTGAGGCGCTCGTACCAGGCAACGGCAGCGTCGAGCTGCGCCACAGGGATGCCTGCGAAGAGGTGCGTGATCATCTCCTCAGAGTAAGGCGCCGCCGCCCGGCAGCGAGGGGAACGTGACGGCGTGGTGGCGTCGGCCTATGATCGCCGAGTCAACAGATCGGACCTGTATGTCTGAAGAGCAGGATTGGCGGCTGAAGGCGGAGCTCGACGGCGACGACACGCGCGCCGCCCTCGACCACGTGCTGGCCGGCGTGCGGGCCCCCGACGTCGTTGCGGAGGGCGGCGGCCCGGCCCCGGGACACGACGTGGCGATCACGCACGACGGCAACGTGCTGTTCGCATATACCGCCAGCCAAGCTTCGCTGAGGAGCGCCCGGCGAGCAATCGAGGCCGCTCTGCGTCGCGACGGCGCGCACGCGAGCATCACCGTCAGCCATTGGGACGAGCAGTTCGACGAATGGCTGCAGGTGGATCCGCCGCTGACCGGGGAAGCGCAGCGCACGCAGGAAGCCAATGAGCGCGACGCCGAGCTGGTCGAATCACGAACGCTGATCGCGAGCGCGGGAAAGTGGGTGCGCGCCGAAGTCGAGCGCTCGATGCAGGACTGGGCGGACAAGCTCGGTCTGCGCTGCGAGATCATCGAGCATCCCCATCTGCTCACGACCCAGGTCGCGTTCACCGTCACCGGGCCGAAGCGCAAGATCGACGAGTTCGCCGCCGGGCTGAAAGCCGAGGAGCTGGCGACGCTGCGCACCGAGCGCGCCGTCATGACGAGTCCGCTGTAGCGCCCGGCGAGCGACCGGACCGACGATGGCGGGGGCAGGATTCGAACCTGCGAAGGCAGAGCCAATTGGTTTACAGCCAATCCCCTTTGACCGCTCGGGAACCCCGCCGGGGCACGTCAGTCTAGGGCCTGGCGCGTGCGGCGGCGGGCCGCCGCACGGCGTGCGCCGCAGGCGGCTAGGAAGCCTCGCGCAACTGCTGCGCTTCAGGCAGGGTCTGGAGCTTTTTGAGCGTGCGGTTCTCGATCTGTCGCACGCGCTCACGCGTGATGTTGAACGCGCGGCCGACCTCCTCGAGCGTGCGCGCGCGCCCGCCGACGATCCCATAGCGCATCTCGATCACCTCGCGCTCGCGACGCGGCAGGCAGGCGAGCACGCGGAGGATGTTCTCTCGGCGCAGCGCCTCGGAGGCGATCTCGAAGGGCGATGCCGAGGACACGTCCTCGACGAAGTCGGCCAGCGCCGAGTCGTCCTCCTCGCCGACCGGTTTCTCCAGCGAGATCGGCTGCTGGGTGATGCGCATGATGTCGCGCACCTCGCGCACCGTGCACTCGAGGTCCGCGGCGAGCTCCCCCGGGCTCGGCTCGCGGCCGAGCTGCTGGATCAGCCGGCGTTCGGCGTGAACGAGCTTGTTCAGGCGCTCGACCATGTGCACGGGGATCCGGATCGTCCGTCCCTTGTCGGCCAGTGAGCGCGTGACGGCCTGGCGTATCCACCAGGTCGCATAGGTCGAGAACTTGTAGCCGCGGCGGTAGTCGAACTTCTCGACCGCGCGGATCAGCCCGAGCGAGCCCTCCTGGATCAGATCCAGCAGCGTCAGGCCCCGCCCCACGTAGCCCTTCGCGATCGAGACGACGAGGCGCAGGTTGGCCTCGACCATGTGCTGCTTGGCGCCGATGTCGCCGCGCTCGATGCGCTTGGCGAGGGCCACCTCCTCCTCGCCGCTGAGCAGCGGTACGCGGCCGATCGATCGCAGGTACAGGCGCAGGGAGTCGAGGCTCGGCTCGACGGTCAGATCGACCTCCGGACGCTTGAGCTCCTCCAGCCGCGTCTGCAGCCCTTGGAGTTGACCATCGCGGTCGGCCGTCTCGTCTGCGAGTTCGTGCTCGCGCACGCCGGCGCCCAGCGGGTCCTCGCGCGGAGCGGGCGAGCTCGGGCCGTCGCGCAGCTCCGGTGCGGCCTCGGCGACGACCACGTCGATGCCGTGCTCCTCGAGATAACTGAGCAGGTCCTGTGCCTGCTGGCGTGTGAGCTCCGCCTCCTCGAGCGCCGACTCGAGCGCCTCGGCGGCCACGAACCCCTTCTCCTGTCCCTCCGCGATGATTCCCTGCAACTCCTCGATCTCCACCACTGCCGTCGGCGTGGTGGCCACCGGACCCTCAAGCTTCTCGCTCATTGGACTCCCAAGGAATGATGCGGCTCCCCTCGAAGCGGCGCCGCCGCCCCGACCTCCCCTGACCTACGCTAAGCCTCCTGTGCGTTGCGTTTGCATGGCAGTTCTCGTTGCGACCTGCGCGCGACTCCCCGTACCCCGATCGCCACCTTCCGCCAAGACGACCTGGATGAGCTGACTGCGGAGTGATACCAGAATCCGCGGTCGGGAGATTCGCCTCGGCGCGGCCCACCCTGACGGCTCCGGCAGCGCGCTAGGCTTGCCGCGGTGCAGGCGAGCAGGGGAATCCCGACGCTGTCTCCGACGCGCGGCGCCGGCGACGATGTGCAGGCGCGCGTGCCGGCGATCGCGGTTGGCCTTTCGCGCGTCGGCGTGGTGGGGGTGGAGAAGGTGGTGCGGATACGCGAGGAGCTGTTCTTCGCGCGCTTCGACTGCTTCGTCGATCTCGGTGGCGATCAGAAGGGCGCGCACATGTCGCGCTTCGATGAGGTAGTCAACGAGGCGATCGGCGAGGTCGTGCTCGGCGAGGCGCCGTTCCGCGCGGAGACGCTCGCCCAGCACATCGCCGAGCTGGTGCGCGCCCGTCAGGGCGCCGAGCGCGCCGAGGTGACGATCGCGGCGCGCTACCCCGAGCACAAGCCGGCGCCCGTGTCCGGCGTGCAGACGCAGGAGATCTACACGCTGCACGGCCGCGCGGTGGCGTTCGCGCACGGCACGCGTCGGATGGTCGGCGTGACGGCGACCGGCATCACGGCGTGTCCGTGTGCGCAGGAGCTGTTGGCCGCGCGCGCGCGCGAGCGCCTGTCAGCGAAGGGTTTCGCACCCGAGCAGATCGATGGCATCCTCGACAGCGTGCCCGTCGCGACGCACAACCAGCGTGGCATCGCGACGCTCCAGATCGGCTGCACCGAGGAGTGCAGCGAGGTGATCGACGCGACCGCGCTGCTGGCGATCGCCGAGGCCAGCATGTCCTCGGAGATCTACGAGCTGATGAAGCGGAGCGACGAGGTCGAGGTTGTCGAGAAGGCCCATCGGCGGCCACGATTCGTCGAGGACTGCGTGCGCGAGATGGTCGCAGGCGTCGTGCGCGAGTTCGCGGAGCTCGACGGCGCGAGCTTCGTCTCCGCGCGCCAGGAGAACCTCGAGACGATCCATCAGCACAACGTCGTGGCCGAGCGCCACGGCCTGCTCGCGGAGCTGCGCGGGGAGATCGCGAGCGGCATCCCGGCCGCGCACCAGACGAGCCTCGAGGAGTGGCTCGACCCGGGCGCGCGCTGGTCGGCTTCCTAGCCGCCGGCTGGAGCGCGGCGCTCGCTCTGCTGGATGCGCCGGCGCAGACCGAAGAAGTAGTCCAGGCCGGAGAGCACGGTGACGAGCACCGTGACGTACAGCAACGCCGAGACCCAGGCGGGCTTGCCGTGCACCGCGATCACGGCGAGGATCGCCGCGATCTGCAGGCAGGTCTTGACCTTGCCGAACATGCTCGCCGCCATCACCACACCGGCCTGCGTGGCGCCGAGGCGCAGCACCGTGACCGCCAGCTCGCGCGTGATGATCACCATCGCGACCCAGGCCGCGAGCCGGTGCAGCGACACGAGCGAGATCAGCGCGGCGACGATCAGCAGCTTGTCGGCGAGCGGGTCCATCAGCTTGCCGAACGTCGTGATCTCGGCTTTCGCGCGCGCGAGGTAGCCGTCGACGAAGTCGGTCAGCGAGGCCAGCGAGAAGACCACGGCCGCGAGCACGTCGCCGACGGGGGTGTTACCGAGCAGCGCGACCACGAGCACGGGCACGAGCATGATCCGCAGCACCGTCAAGAGGTTGGGGAGGTTCAGGGGAAACACGGGCTGCGGGCATTATGGCCGCATCGCGCGGCTGGGCCGGGCCCGAGCGAGGCAGGCGCGCGGCGGCTGGTATACCGGGGCGCAGTACGCGCCAGAGGCCGCCCCCCGGGCGCGAACGACGCAACTTCGAGAAAGGACAGCGCCATGAAAACGCGCAAGCTGGGCCCGAGCGGTCCGCAGGTCTCGGCGATCGGCCTTGGCTGCATGGGGATGTCGGCCTTCTACGGCGCCAGCGACGAGCAGGAGTCGACGCGCACGATCCAGCGCGCGCTGGACCTCGGCTGCAACTTCCTGGACACCTCCGACATGTACGGGCCGCACACCAACGAGCGACTCGTCGGTGCTGCCATCGCGGGACGGCGCGACGAGGTCTTCCTGGCGACCAAGTTCGGAATCAGGCTCGAGCCCGGCGCCGCCGGCGAGGCGCCCAAACGCTCGATCGACGGCAGCCCGGACTACGTGCGCAGCGCCTGTGAGGGCTCACTCCAGCGTCTCGCGGTGGACCACATCGACCTCTACTACCAGCACCGCGTCGACCCGAACACGCCGATCGAGGAGACGGTCGGGGCAATGGCCGAGCTCGTCGCCGAGGGCAAGGTCCGCCATCTCGGTCTCTCCGAGGCGAGCGCGGAGACGATCCGGCGAGCCCACGCGGTACACCCGATCACGGCCGTGCAGAGCGAGTTCTCGCTGTGGACGCGCGACGTCGAGGAGGAGGTCCTGCCGACCATCAATCGGCTCGGCATCGCGCTGGTGGCCTACTCGCCGCTCGGACGCGGCTTCCTGTCGGGTCGCTTCAGCTCACCCGAGGAGCTCGACGAGGATGACTTCCGCCGCCACGGACCGCGCTTCACGGGCGAGAACCTGCAGCAAAACCTGAAGCTCGCCGAGCGCGTCAAGGAGCTCGCCGCCGAGAAGGGCATCACCCCGGGCCAGCTGGCGCTCGCCTGGGTGCTGCATCGCGGCGAGCACATCGTGCCGATTCCCGGCACCAGGCACATCGCCTACCTGGAGGAGAACCTCGCCGCGGCCGACGTCTCGCTCAGCGAGGAGGAGGTGCGCCGCATCGCCGAGGCCGTTCCCACGGCCAGCGGCGACCGCTATGACGCGGCGGGCATGCAGACGATCAACGGCTGAGCAGCGGCGGTGGCGGAGCCGGCGCCCGCGGGGGCGCCGGCGTCAGTAGCCGACGGAGTAGAAGCTGATGTGGCGGCAGCCGCGCAGGCTGTAGTGGGGCAGCGCGTGGTGGCTGGTGAAGACGACGATGCGAGGGTTTTCGCAGTGGATCACGCCTGAGCCCTCGTGGGCGTGCACGACCGTGGCGGGGTTCGTCCCCGTCCAGACGTAGTTGACGGTGTCATTGGAGTAGATGAAGTTCTCGCCGTTGCCGGCGTGGATCACCACCGTCTGGCGGGCCGGCCAGCCGGAGGCGTGGTAGTCGCCCCAGATCACGTCCCCCGCGGAGCCCCCGTAGATCGTGTCGTTGCCATACCCGCCGAGCAGGTAGTTGTGTGAGCCGGTGCGGCCCTGAAGGAGATTGGTTCGGCCGGCGGGACCCTTGTCCATCACGAGGTGCTCGTCGGGGGGCCAGCCGGCGTGGCTGGTCATCGCCGGCGCCGGGACGGCGAGGGCCAGCGAGACGAGCAGCGCAAGCGCGGGCAGCGCCCGGCGCAGCGTCGGCCGGGCGCTCCCGCGGCGGGGGAGGGGAGAGCTGGTCGCGGATCGTCTCATCGGCATTCGCATCGTCGAACACGCGGTTACCCGAGCGGGTTCGACCGGCAACTCGGACATCCGGCCACTCGCACGCCACCGCTCGACGCTCGCTGCTCGGCCGGGCACGGGCGCGACGCCGGTGTGTGCCCCGCGGCGCCGGCCCGCGCGCGCCGGGCGCTAGGGTGGGGCGCATGCCCCTGATCCCGATGGTCATCGAGCGCACCGCGCGCGGCGAGCGCGAGTTCGACATCTACTCGCGCCTGCTCAACGAGCGCATCATCTTTCTCGGCACGCCGATCGACGACCAGGTCGCCAACCTCGTCGTCGCCCAGCTCCTGCACCTGGAGAGCGACGATCCCGAGAAGGACATCTCGATCTACATCAACTCGCCGGGCGGCTCGATCTACTCGGGACTGGCGATCTACGACACGATGAAGTTCATCAAACCGGATGTCGCCACGATGTGCGTGGGGGTGGCGATGTCGATGGGTTCGCTGCTGTTGGCCGCAGGGGCGAAGGGCAAGCGCGCATGCCTGCCCAATTCGCGCATCCTCATCCATCAGCCCTCCGCCGGCTTCGAAGGGCAGTCGACGGACATCGAGATCCACGCCCGCGAGATTCTCAACATGCGCGCGCAGATCGACGAGATCTACGCGGCCCACACCGGCCGTCCGACGGAGGAAGTGCGCCAGGACATGGAGCGCGACCGATTCTTCACGGCCGAGCAGGCGCTCGAGTACGGTCTCGTCGACAAAGTGCTGCAGAGCCACTGACCCGACCGAGCGGAGCTCGACGGTAGGGATGTCCGCCCTGACGCCGACCGAGAGGCTGCTGCTCGCCGTCGTGGCCGTGCTGGCGGCGCTCGCCGGAGTTGCCGACTATGGCGCGTGGCCGGCGGTACCGCGCTTCTTGCTCGCGACCGTCGCGCTCGCGGGCCTCGCCTGGGTCGTGTCCTTCGCCACCGAGCAGCTCGGCGAGCGCTTCGGCCCGGGCGTGACCGGCATGATGCAGTCGACGCTCGGCAACCTGCCGGAGCTGTTCGTTGTGATCTTCGCGCTGCAGAAGGGCGAGCTCGTCGTCGCGCAGACGGCGATCGTGGGCTCGGTTCTGGCCAACGCGCTGCTCGTGCTCGGCCTCGTCATCGTCGTCGGCGCCCGGCGCTCGCCCGACGGCATGATGCGCTTCTCCCCGCGGCTGCCCCGGGACACCGCGACGCTGCTGCAGGTGACGGTCTTCATCATCGTGCTGCTGGGCCTGTCGTTCGCGGCGCACGATCCCGCCAGTCATCACGTCAAGACGATCTCCATCGTCGGCGCCGTCTGCCTGCTCGTCGTCTACCTCACCTGGGCCGTTCCCTATCTGCGCGCCGATCGGGCACCGGGCGACGCGCGTCCGGGGGCCGCCGACGAGCCCTCCTCGGCCGCGCGGGAGCCCTCCTCGGCCGCGCCCGAGCCCTCCTTGGCCGCACGGGGGCCATCTTCGCCCGCAGTCGCGGAGGCGGGATCCAAGCGCGGTCCGCGCCTGTCGCTGCCGCTGACGCTCGCGCTGCTGTTCGTTGCCGGCGCCGGCTCGGCGTTCGTCTCGGACTGGTTCATCAACGGCCTGCGCCCGGCGATCGACCAGCTGCACATATCGGCGGCTTTCGCGGGGCTCGTGATCGTGGCGATCGCGGGCAACGCGGTGGAGAACACGGCCGGGCTCGTGCTCGCGTGGAAGGGCCGATCCGACCTGGCGATCTCCGTCGTCAAAAACTCTGTCGCGCAGATCGCCGCCTTCCTGTTCCCGGCGCTCGTGCTGATCTCCTTCGCTCTCACGACGACGCTGACCTTCTCGCTCGCACCCGTGTACATCGGCGCGCTCGCCCTCACCTCGCTGGTTCTCTGGCAGGTCACCGGCGACGGCGAGGCGGCTGAGTTCGAGGGCTGGGCGCTGGTCGCCGCCTATGTGATCCTCGGCACGCTGACGCTGTACGAGTAGCTCGGCCGTCAGCGCGCTAGACTGCTTTGCACCTCGCGCTTGGGCGGGGTTTTTCTTCGCCCAAGGCCGCTACAACGACGACGCAGGGATTTCTGATCATGGCCCGCGGAGATGTCCGAATTGCTATCACCCTCGCCTGCGAGGAGTGCAAGCATCGCAACTACCAGACCAACAAGAGCAAGCGCAACAACCCTGACCGGGTGACGCTTCGCAAGTACTGCCGCTGGTGCCGCAAGCACACCAGTCATCGGGAGACCCGTTAGCGCGGGAGCGCTGCTGTGGCCCGTGACCGCAAACGTGCAAAGCAACGCCGCGAGCGCGCCGGCCGCTCACCGGGCGCGTCCGCTCGCTCTGCCCAGGCGACCACGCCGAGCCAGCCCGTGCGAGAGGATCTTCCGGGCGCGCTCGACCACGCCTCCGGTGAGGTCGACGAGTTCGACGCCGCCCTCGTGCGCGGCGCCGGCGGCGTTCCCGCTCCCGAGGGCAGCGAGCTCGAGCTCGGCGCAGACGAGCTCGACGGCAGCGAGGACGAGCTGCAGGAGATCCAAGGCCCAGGCGGCCCGCCCGCGCGCGGCGGTGGTGGTGGCGGTGGCGACGGGGCCGCCGGCCCCGGGCGTCCGTCGGGCGCCCCGCTTCGCGGCGGCAACCGCGTCGTCGGCTTCCTCAGCGCGAGCTGGGCGGAGCTCCAGCGTGTGCAGTGGCCAGATCGCCGTCAGGTCACGCAGGCGACCGCCGTCGTGCTGGGCTTCGTGGCGATCGCCGGCGCCTACCTCGGCCTGGCCGACTACGTCGCGAAGGAAATCGTCGAATTCGTCCTGTAGTCCCCGCGGGCGTCGTGAGCGCGCAGCAGCGCGCTCCCGCCGGCGGGCCGTCCCCAACCGCCCCTGAATCTCTCGAGGAACCCTGAATGTTTCGCTGGTACGTCGTCAACACATACTCCGGTCACGAGAACAAGGTCAAGCACAACCTCGAGCACCGGCTCATCTCGCTCGGGCAGCAGCGGGCGGTGCGCAGCGTCGTCGTGCCCACCGAAGCCGTGTCGGAGATGAAGGACAACCAGAAGGTCACCGTCGAGAAGCGCACGATGCCCGGATACGTGCTCGTCAACATGGAGCTCAACGAGGACTCCTGGGGAGTGGTCAAGGGCACCCCCGGCGTCACCGGGTTCGTCGGCGCCTCCCAGGAGCCCGTGCCGCTGACCCAGAGCGAGGTCGACCGCCTGCTGCACAAGGAGGTCGCAACGGCGACCCGAACGCGCGCGCAGTTCTCGATCGGCGAGTCCGTCAAGGTTGTCTCCGGCCCACTGGCCGACTTCTCCGGCGAGATCTCCGAGATCAACGAGGACGCCGCCCGCCTGAAGGTGCTGGTATCAATCTTCGGGCGGGAGACTCCCGTGGAAGTTCAATTCGACCAGGTGAAGAAGCTCTAATGGCCAAGAAGGTCCTCACGACAATCAAGCTGCAGGCGAACGCCGGGCAGGCGAGCCCCGCGCCGCCGGTCGGTCCTGCGCTGGGCCAGCACGGGATCAACATCATGGAGTTCTGCAAGGCGTTCAACGCCCAGACGCAGAGCGAAACCGGGACGGTGATCCCGGTCGTGATCACGGTCTATGAGGATCGCTCGTTCACGTTCGTCACGAAGACGCCGCCCGCCGCCGTGCTGATCCGCCAGGCGATCAAAATCAACAAGGGCTCGGGCGAGCCAAACCGCGTGAAGGTCGGCACGATCACCCAATCCCAGCTGCGCGAGATCGCAGAGCGCAAGCTCGAGGACCTGAACGCCAACGATGTCGACCAGGCGTCGAAGATCATCGCCGGCACGGCGCGCTCCATGGGCGTGGACGTGGCGTCGTGAGCAAACACGGCAAGCGCTACTCCGAGGGGCTCGCGCAGGTCGACCGCGACCGCGAATACGACCCCGCCGAGGCGATCTCGCTCGTGCGCAGCCTGACCAGCGCGAAGTTCGACGAGTCGATCGAGGTGCACGTGCGCACGGGACTGAACGTGCGCCACGCCGACGAGCAGCTGCGCGGCACGATCGCGCTCCCCAACGGCCTCGGCAAAGACGTCAAGATCGCAGTCTTCGCGCAGGGCGAGAAGGTGCGTGAGGCCGAAGCGGCCGGCGCCGATCACGTCGGCGGCGAGGATCTCGCCAAACGTATCGAGGAGGGCTTCGACGACTTCGACCTGACGATCGCGACGCCCGACATGATGTCCGTCGTCGGGCGCCTCGGGCGGATCCTCGGTCCCTCGGGCAAGATGCCCAACCCGAAAGTCGGGACCGTGACGATGGACGTCGCCAAAGCCGTCGAAGAGTCCAAGTCCGGCAAGGTCGAATACCGCACCGACCGCACCGCGATCGTGCACCTCGTGATCGGCAAGGCCAGCTTCGAGGACCGCACGCTGCTGGAGAACTACGCAGCCGTCGTCGAAGAGCTCGTCCGCGCCAAGCCGTCGGCCGCCAAAGGCCGCTACCTGCGCTCGATCACGCTCGCCTCGACGATGGGTCCCGGCGTGAAGGTCGACTCCAGTCGCACACGTGAAATCCTCGAGGAGGCGCCCGCGGCGAGCGTCGCCGCCTAGCGTCACCGACGACAGGCCACCAGAGACCCCCGGCGGCGGAGTCACCTCCGCGCAAGCCCGGGACAGGAGCCCCAATGAACCGAGACGAAAAGGCCGTGGCGATCGCCGAGATCGCCAGCAACATAGACGAGTCCGAGGCGATCTTCGCGGTCGATTACCGCGGCATCACCGTCGCCCAGGTGGCCGAGCTGCGCAGCAAGCTGCGCGACGCCGACGCGACGTTCAAGGTCGTCAAGAACTCACTCACCGAGCGCGCGGCCGACCAGGCGGGAGCGGCGAGCCTGAAGGACTTCCTCGCCGGGCCGACAGCGCTCACGTTCGTGCGCGGAGACATCGCCGTCGCGGCCAAGGCGATCGCCGACTACGCCCGCGTGACGCAGATCCTTCCCTTCAAGGGCGGTCTGATGGGCGGCGAGCCGCTCGACGTCGAGCAGCTGCGCTCGCTCTCGCGCCTGCCCTCGCGCGAAGTCCTATACGGCCAGCTCGTCGGCGTCGTCGCCTCGCCCGTCAGCGGCCTGGTGCGCACGCTCGGCGCGCTCGTCGGTGGCCTCGCCGTCGCCCTCGGCCAGGTGCGCGAGAAAAAGGAGTCGGGCGAGATCCCCGCGGGCGAGGCTCCCGCCGCGCCGGCTCCCGCAGCGGAGGAGACCGCAGCGGAGGAGACCGCAGCGGAGGCCGAGCCGGAGGCGTCCGCGACGGATGCGCCGGACGCCGGCCAGCCCGCAGCGGACACGGAGCCGGAGGCGTCCGCGACGGATGCGCCGGGCGCCGATCCGTCCGCAGCCGAGGCCGGCGATCACGCGCCGGCAGTGGCCGACGACCAAGCTGAGCCCGAGGACCAAGCTGAGCCGGAGCAGGACGTGCCGGCCCCGGAAGACGACAAAACCGCGGACGTCTCGGCTGAGGCACAGCCACAGGACGCCGAGACGAATCCCACCAAGGAGGACTGAAACGCATGGCAACCACCACACAGGACTGGATTGAGGAGCTCAAGGGCATCTCCGTGCTCGAGCTCGCCGAGCGCATCAAGGCGCTCGAGGAGGAGTTCGGCGTGTCCGCGGCCGCCGTCGCGGCACCCGCGGCGGCGCCCGCCGGCGCCGGCGGAGAGGCCGGCGGGGAGGAAGAAGCGAGCAGCACCGTCGATGTGATCCTCACGGGCGCAGGCGACAAGAAGATCCAGGTCATCAAGGTCGTTCGCGCGGCAACCGGCCTGGGCCTCAAAGAGGCCAAGGCGCTCGTCGACGAGGCCCCCAAGCCGGTCAAGGAGGGCATCGACCGGGAGGAGGCCGACAAGCTCAAGCAGGAACTCGAGGAGGCCGGCGCCGCCGTCGACGTCAAGTAGCCGCCGCGGCAGCCGATCGGATGTGCGAAGGGCCCCGCCGAGCGCGGGGCCCTTCTTTATGTATCGCTAACAAATTGCCGCGCTTTCCGGTAAAGTGCGCTGCGCTAGCCGATAGTCGCAGCCGCCCGAGACACCGAGGTCGCGCCACATACGCGAATTCTCGAAGGGCGGGGTCCGTGAGCGCCGGCAGCCCTTCGGGGTGCGGATAGCCTGTGCTATCTTTAGTGGTCGCGCTTCGGCGCCCTCCTCTGCCCGTGTATCGCCCTCCGAAGGAGTCATTTCTTGGCTGCTGTAGATGCTCTCCGGACGCGCAGGAGCTTCGCGCGCCTGAACAAGACCGTCGACGTCCCCAACCTGATTGACATCCAGCGCCGCTCGTTCAAGTGGCTGACCGACCCCGAGACGGGCGGCCTGCGCGAGACGATCGACGACATCTCCCCGATCGAGGACTACACCGGCAACCTCGCCGTCCAGTTCGGCGAGTTCGTCTTCGACGAGCCCGTCGCCTCGCTCGAGCAGTGCCGCGAGAAGGATCTGACCTATGCCCGGCCGCTGACGGTCACCGTCGCGTTCATCAACCGCGAGACCGGCGAGATTCGCGAGCAGTCCGTGTTCATGGGCGACTTCCCCTGGATGACGGAGCGGGGGACGTTCGTCATCAACGGCACCGAGCGCGTCGTCGTGACACAGCTCGTGCGTTCCCCGGGGGCCTACCTGATGGAGCCGAAGGACCGCGAGAAGCAGGTCTTCATCGCCAACCTGATGCCCGCACGCGGGTCCTGGCTGGAGCTCGAGATCGACAAGAAGGGCAAGGTCTTCGTCCGCATCGACCGCAAGCGCAAGCTGCCCGTCACGGTGCTGCTGCGCGCGATGGGCTACGCCAGCGATGAGGAGATCCTGCGGCTGTTCGAGAACTCGCTCTACATCCGCAACACGATCGAATCGGACACCGAGATCACGCGCACCGAAGAGGGCGCGCTGATCGAGCTGTTCAAGAAGCAGCGTCCGGGCGAGCCGCCGAGCGTCGACAACGCCAAAGCGCTGCTCAACCAGCTGTTCTTCGACCCCAAGCGCTACGACCTCACGCGCGTCGGGCGCTACAAGCTCAACTCCAGGCTCAAGCAGGGCACCGACCTCGACGTCCGCACGCTCACCAAGGACGACATCGTCGCGCTCATCAACGAGCTCGTCCGCCTGCCCAAGATCCTCGGCATCCCCGAGGACGGCGAGGTCGAGATCAAGGACTACGCGGCCGAGGCCATCAGCATGCCGCGCGAGCCCGTCGCCGAGCACCTCGACGAGTACGAGCACTTCGGCAACCGCCGCCTGCGCACCGTCGGCGAGCTGATCCAGGAGGCCTTCAGGATCGGCCTGTACCGCATGGAGCGCGTCGTGCGCGAGCGCCTGACGACCGAGGACGCGGACACGATCACGCCGCAGACGATCATCAACATCCGCCCTGTCGTGGCGGCTCTGAAGGAGTTCTTCGGGTCCTCGCAGCTGTCGCAGTTCATGGATCAGACCAACTCGCTCGCCGGGCTCACCCACCGCCGCCGCCTGTCGGCGCTCGGCGCGGGCGGGCTGACGCGCGAGCGCGCCCCGATCGAGGTCCGCGACGTGCACCCGACCCACTACGGGCGCATGTGCCCGATCGAGACCCCCGAGGGACCGAACATCGGGCTGATCGGATCGCTGTCGTCGTTCGCCGAGGTATCCGAGTACGGCTTCGTGACGACGCCCTACCGGGTCGTCAAGGACGGCGTCGTGACCGAGGAGGTTCGCCACCTCGACGCCACCCAGGAAGAGGAGCTGGTGATCGCGCAGGCGAACACGCCGATCGATGCCAAGAGCGGGAAGCTGAAGGGCACCGAAATCCTCTGTCGCACGCAGGCCGGCCAGTACGTAACGGTCGGCCCGAAAGACGTCGACCTCGTCGACGTCTCGCCCGAGCAGATCTGGTCGGTCGCGACCGCGATGATCCCCTTCCTCGAGCACGACGACGCCAACCGTGCGCTGATGGGCTCGAACATGCAGCGCCAGGCGGTGCCGCTGCTGAAGAGCGACGCGCCGCTCGTCGGCACCGGTATGGAGCGCCGCGCGGCGCTCGACACCGGCGATGTGCTGCTGGCGAAGAGCGCCGGCACGGTCGACTTCGTCGACGCCACGCAGATCGTCGTGCAGGGCAGCGACGGCAAGGACGAGTACGAGCTGCAGAAGTACATGCGCTCCAACCAGGGCACCCTGATCCACCAGAAGCCGCTCGTCGCGAGCGGCCAGAAGATCAAGGCCGGCGACGTGCTCGCCGACGGCTCCTCGACCGACAAGGGCGAGATGGCGCTCGGCAAGAACCTGATGGTGGCCTTCATGTCCTGGGAGGGCTACAACTTCGAGGACGCGATCATCCTCTCCAAGCGCCTCGTGCAGGACGACGAGCTGACCTCGATCCACATC
>DASYFR010000033.1:0-50991 GCA_036498325.1 Solirubrobacteraceae bacterium | reverse complement strand
GCAACACGAAAATCGCGAACACCACCCCATCCTCACCAATCAACTTCGCCGCACTCTTCAACGCCGACGCACTCACGTCATCCCCAAAAATCGGCACCAACGCCGTCCGATACTCCAACTCCTCAAAATCCGCCGGACGCTCGTGGCGCGGCGCGCGCGTCGTCGTGCGCAGGTCGAGGCCGTGCTGCTTGCGATAGGCGATGTACAGGCCCATCCCGAGCGCCAGCCAGGCGACGCCGGCGACGGCGACCGCGAGGTGCAGGATCGTGACCGTCACGAACGCGAGGCCGGTGCCGGCGATCCCCAGCAGCGCGAAGATCGGCAGCGGGCGCCCGGCGAGGGTGAGAGTTCCCGGGCCGCGATACGGCCGCGGGCGCTCGGGCTCCTTGATGCGCAGGCGAATGACTGACAGGTGCGCGATCGTGAACGAGAGCATCGCCCCGAACGCGTACATGTTGCCGAGGAATTCGGCTCGGCCGGGGATCATCGTCAGGCACGCCACCCCGCCGAACAGCAGGATGCCGATCCACGGTGTCGAGAAGCGCGGGTGCAGGCGACTGAGCCGGTCGGGGACCTGGCGGTGCAGCCCCATCGAGTAGATCAGCCGCGAGGCGCCGATGATGCCGGCGTTGGCGGCGATGAACAGGATCGTGGCGGCGAGGATGCCGACGTAGATCTCGCCGGCCGACTGCAGCGCGCCGAGGTGCAGGTGCTTGACGATCCCCAGCACGGGGTCGCCGGCGAAGCCGCCATGCGCCTCGTCGCGACCGAGCAGAGTGGAGTAGACCGAGCCGTGACCGCTCGGCCCCGGCTGGCGCGTGACGGGCAGCGCCGAGAGCGCGACCATCGGCAGCGCCGCGTAGATCGCGAACACGGCGAGGACGACCGCCCTGATCGCCTTGGGGATCGTCTTGGTCTCGTCGCGTGCCTCCTCGGCCATGTTGGAGATCGTCTCGATCCCCGTGTAGGCGATCATCCCGACGGGGATCGCGACGAGGAAGTTCTTCCAGCTCGGCGCCACACCGAGGTGCACGTTGTTGATCAGCACGTGCGGCGAGAGCACCAGCACGATCCCGACGATCACGAGCAGCAGCTGCGTGGCGAGGTCGGTGATGGCGAGCAGGATGTTCAGTCCCGCGGCCTCTTTCACGCCGACGACGTTGACCAGCGAGAGCACCGTGACGACGCCGATGCCGAACAGCACGTCGCCGGGGCCGTGCTGGAGCGCCGGCCAGAACAGCCCGCCGAGGTAGTGGGGCACGAAGAACGCCGAGATGGCGATCGTGATCGTGTAGTTGAGCATCTGCGCCCACGCGGCGAAGAACGACCACAGCTCGTTGAAGGCGTGACGCGCGAAGCTCGAGGAGCCGCCCGCCTCGGGATACATCGCCGTCGCCTCGGCGTAGGTGGCAGCCGTCAGGTAGAAGATCACGCCGGTGATCAGGAAGACGATCGGCGTCAGGCCAAGCGCGTAGGAGGCGACCAGGCCGAGCGCGTAGTAGATCGAGGAGCCGACGTTGCCGTACGCCGTCGAGAACAGCGCGCTCGTGCCGAGAACGCGCTTCAGTCCGTGCTGGCTCAGCCTCGCCATGCGCCGCAGGGTACCTGGCACCCGATCCGGAACGGCGCACGCCGCCCTCGCTCGCCTGCCGAGCCACGGTCGCGCGCTCGCCGAGCGCGTCGCGTTTGTGCGAATCGTGCCGTATGCAAAATCCCATGCAGCCCAGCTCGGATTGCAGGAACCCACCGTATGATCCCGACGACCCGCAGGCCGAGCGCCGCGGCAACGGCCATGGAAACCGCGCGACGCGAAAACTACGACTCAGGTGAGCACTTCGTCCTCGAATACGGCGAGCTGCGCTTCACCTTCAACGAGACCGACTTCTCCGAGCGCTGCGAGCAGGCCGCGCTGAGGCTCGGCTTCGTCGCCGGCCGCCTCGGCGAGGCCGAGCTCGAAGACCTCGTCAACCTCGCCGTCAACGGCGAGATCAGCGAGCCCGCCTCGGAGCTCGGCGAGCACGTCAACGACTGCTGGCCGGAGCTCGTCGGCCCGGCCGAGCGCTCGCTCGTGCACTGGCTGCGCCGTCTCGTCTTCCGCGGCGCCTGGCTCGACCAGCGTGTCAAGGAGGGCGAGCTGAGCGTCACCTACGACGAGCACAGCGGGGCCTTCGCCTACGTCCAGCCGGCCGAGCCCGGCACCGGCGCCGGCGGCGAGGCGATCGAGCTGGCGCCCGAGCCCTCCTGGGGCCGCGTCGCGTACCGCCGCTGACCGCGCGCGACGTAGGCGTCACGCCGGGCGGGCCGCAGGCGTCATGCCGCGCGCCGGAGGCGCTAGCGCGCGTCGGCCTCGATCGCCTCCGCGCGCGCCTTCGCGACGGCCGCGGCTCCGTCCTCGCCGACGAGCAGCTCGAGCCTGAGCGTGGCGCTCGCGGCGAGGTCGAGGATCGGCTGGCGGCCCGCAGCGGTCAGCCTGCGGTCGAGCGCGATCACGGTCGTCTCACCGCCGAGCGGCGCGGAGGCAGTCGCGATCACCGTCAGCGAGCCACCCTCGCGCAGGTTGCGCGCGGCGGCCAGCGCCTTGCGCGCGGCGTGCGGATTGAGGCCGTCGAGGCTGTCGATCAGCACGAGCGCGTCGCCACCGCGGGAGGCGGCGCGCCTGGCGGCGTCGATCGCGCGCTCGACGGCCTGGCCCTGAGAGTCAGCCGAGGCGGCGAAGCTCACAGCCGCGACGGGGGCCAGCGGGCCCTCCTGCCACTCCTGGATCTCCTCCGGGCGCACCCCGGCGAGCACCAGGCTCACCTCCAGCCCCTCGCGGGCGTGGACGGCGCCGAGCAGACGACGAAGCGTCTCGGTCTTGCCTGAGCAGGACGGCCCGACGACGACCGCGCGGGAGCCCCGCCCGAGCGGCGTCAGCCACTCGATCGCCTCGAGCGTCGGGTCCTTGGAGTCGAGCGCGAGGCGCTCGCTTGGCCAGCCGACGGGGAGGTCCTCGTAGCGGGCGCCCTCGGCGACGGTGTCGGCGGAGCTGTCGTTGATCGTGTCGATCCTGACCATCGAGGGGTAGCGCTCGGAGCGCCGCGGTGGGCGCGCCGGTCCGGCGACGCGATCGCCGGAGACGAGCTCGCAGCGGCGCACCTGTGCGGCGGAGATGTAGACGTCCTCGTCGGAGGGCTCGGGCGGGTCGACGCGCAGGAAGGCGGAGCCGTTGCCGAGCACCTCCACGACCCCGCTGGCCGTGCGTCCGGACGAGTCCGAGTCGCCGTCCGAGCGCTCTGCGCGGGCCGGGCGCTCCGGGCGCTCCGAGCGCTCCGAGGACTCTGCGCCGGCACCGCGCGCGCCTCTGCCCCTGCCCCTGCGGGCGGCGCCCCGGGCGGGCGCCCGGTCGGGCTCGTCCTCCTCGTCGGCTGCCGGCGCGGCGGCGCCGGACTGATCGCTGCTCGTCGAGCGCCGGGCCCGCGGTGCACGTCGCCGGCGACTGCGAGCGGGAGCCTCACCGTCGTCATCCGCCGCTTCGGCGGGCGTGCTCCGCGCGGGCGCCGGTTCACCGAGGATCGCGTCGATCAGGTCGGCCTTGCGGAGCCTGCGAAATCCGTCGAGACCGACCTGGTTGGCGATCGCGTGGAGGTCGGCGAGCGGACTTGCCTCCAGCTCGGAGCGCTCGAGTACAGCCATGGTCTTCCTTCTTTCGTCGTGGTTGGGCGGTTGGCGTCCGGTCGCGTTGGACAGCGAGCGGCACCCGTGGTGGGCTTCAGCGTAGCGTTTGCAGCGTCCGCCGCGCAGGCGCCCCCCGGCAGCGGGGGGCGGGAGCTACTCGGCGGAGAGCCTGTCGTAGCGCAGTTCCTCGCTGAGCGCGAGATCCCTGCCCGGCTCGCTCGTCCCCGTCAGCGCCGCCCGCACGGCGAGGAAGTCCGCGGCCGCCGCGACGTCGTGCACGCGGAAGATGTGGGCCCCGTGCTCGACGCCGTGGGCGAGCGCGGCGAGCGTGCCGGCGAGTCGCTCGCGCGGGCCGCGGCGCGTGAGCGCCCCGATGAAGTCCTTGCGCGAGATCGCGAGCAGCAGCGGGCGACCGAGCGCGTGCAGCTGCTCGAGCTCGCGCAGCAGCGCGATCGTCTGCGCGGGCGTCTTGGCGAAGTCGGGCCCGGGGTCGAGCAGGATCTGCTCGGCGCTGCAGCCGGCGGCGATCGCGCGCGCGGTGCGCTCGGCGAGGAAGGCCTTCACCTCGCCCACGACGTCCGTGTACAGGTCGGCGTCCTGCAGGCGCTCGCGCGGCGCAGCGCGCGTGTGCATGACGACGAGCGCGGCGCCGCTGCGCGCGCACACCTCAGCAAGCGCCGGATCGCGCAGGCCGCTGACGTCGTTGACGATCTTCGCCCCCGCCGCGATCGCCGCGCTCGCCACCGCGGGCTTGTAGGTGTCGACGGAGACGAGCGCGCCGAGCTCGCCCGCGACACGCTCGATCAGCGGCGCCACGCGCGCGATCTCCTCCTGCTCGGCGACCACCGGCCGGCCGGTGGAGGCGGACTCGCCGCCGATGTCGAGGATGTCGGCGCCCGCCCCGTGCAGCTCGCGCGCGAGTGCGAGCTGCCCCTCGAGCCCTGCGTGCACGCCACCGTCGCTGAACGAGTCGGGCGAGGCGTTGACGATGCCCATCAGCAGCGGCCGCGGCCCCAGCTCGAGCGTCACGTCGACGGCTGAGAGGCGATGCGGGGGGGCGTTCACGGCATCGCGGGCGGGACCGCGGGTGGAGCGGCCGGATCGCCCGCGCGCTCCTCGCCGGCGGCGATCCCCTCGGCGGCGGCCTCCGCCGCGAAGCGCTCGATCTCGAGCCGCAGGCGCGCCGCGCTCCAGCTCAGCTCGCGCGCGAGCACCGCGCCGACGCGCTGCACCGGTCCATCCTCTCCGGCAGCCGCCACGGCGGTAAGCTCGCGCGCTGCCAGCAGCCCCAGCCGGGTGCGCCGCAGCATCACGTCGCCGATGCTGCGCGCCTGCTCCTGACGCGCAGCCAGCGCCACCTCGGCGAGCAGGTCCGGCAGGCCCGCCACGATCGGTCGGGCGAGCTCCGAGCGCTCCGGGCTGCCCGCGCCGGGATCCTCGCTGCGCGCTGCGGCGATCGCGAGCACGTCATGCGCGGCGTGCCCGTAGCGCGCGGCCAGCGCCGCGTAGGACTCCTCCGGGACGCCCTCGACGCGCGGCAGCTCGGCGACCGCGATCGCCTGCCCGAGCGGGATCTCCTGTGTGCGGCAGGGAGCGTCGCGGGCCTCGCGCTCGACGATTCGGTCGACGGCCATCTTCGCCATCCGCCGCCACGTCGTGAGCTTGCCGCCGGTGATCGTGATCATCCCGGAGGACGTCTCGTACAGCTCGGCCTTGCGCGAGATGTCGACCGACTTCTTCGGATCGCCCGTCGAGATCAGCGGCCGCACACCGGCGAACGCGCCCGTCAGCTCCCCCGCGACGAGCGCCGAGCCGAAGAAGGCGTTGGTCGCGTCGAGCAGGTAGGCGATGTCCTCGGGCGAGGGCTCGATGTGCTCGAGCGACCCGTCGTAGTCGTTGTCGGTCGTGCCGATGAGCGTGTGCCCGAGCCACGGCAGCGCGAAGATCGAGCGCCCCGCGCCGGCGGGGACGATCGCACCGCCGACGAGCGGAAGGTCCTCGTGGCGGATCGTGATGTGCGTGCCGCGGCTGGGTCGGATGCGCGGGAGCTCGGCCTCCTCGTGCAGCTCGCGCGGACGCAGCTCATCCGCCCACACGCCCGTCGCGTTGACGACGTTGGCGGCCCGTACCTCGAAGCGCTCCCCGCTCTCGCGGTCGAGCGCCTCGACGCCTTCGGCGCGCCCGTCGCGCTCGAGCAGTCCTGTCACGTCGACGCGATTCGAGCACACCGCGCCGAAGCGCTCGGCCTCGCCGAGGACGGTCAGGACGAGGCGCACGTCGTCGGTCTGGCAGTCGTAGAAGAGGTACCCGCTCGTCGGCTCGCGCGCGGCCAGCGCGGGGAGCAGCTCGAGCACCTCCTCGCCGGAGATGATGCGGTGGCGCTCCGGGCTCCACGACTCGGCCTTGCGGCGGCGCTCGCGCCGGTCGCGCGCCATGACGTCGTAGAGGTTCAGCCCCACACCCACGAGCCGATCGGGGTGCGCGCCCGCGAAGGCTGCCACGACGAGCGGCAGCGGGCGCACCAGATGCGGCGCCAGCGCGACCATCAGCTGACGCTCGAGCAACGCCTCGCGGACCAGCCCGAGGTCGAAGTTCTGCAGGTAGCGCAGCCCGCCGTGCACGAGCTTGCTCGAACGGCTGGAGGTGCCCGACGCGTAGTCCGCGCGCTCGAGCAGGGCGACGCTGTAGCCGCGCGCGGCGGCATCGAGCGCGACACCCGCGCCGGTGATCCCGCCGCCGACCACGACGACGTCGAACTCGTCGCGCGTGAGCGTCGCGAGGGCCTGGCTGCGCTCGATCACGGCCCGCAGTCTCGCAGAGGCGCCAGCGCAGTTCAGGCACGCGCACGTGCCGCCCCACCGGGCGCTCGTGCACCGCCGGGGTCTAGATGTGGGCGAGCTCGGCGGTGATCTCGCTCACCGCCGACTTGGCGTCCCCGAACAGCATCGTCGTGTTGGGGTCGTAGTACAGCTCGTTTTCGATGCCCGCGAAACCCGGGTTCATCGAGCGCTTGATGACGATCACCGACCGGCTGTCGGCGACCTCGAGGATCGGCATCCCGTAGATCGGCGAGGACGGCGTGTTCTTCGCCGCGGGGTTCGTCACGTCGTTGGCGCCGATCACGAGCGAGACGTCGGTGCGCGTGAACTCGGGGTTCGCGTCGTCCATCTCCTTGAGCTGGTCATAGGGAACGTCGGCCTCGGCGAGCAGCACGTTCATGTGCCCCGGCATGCGCCCCGCGACCGGGTGGATCGCGTAGCTGACCTCCACCTGGCGCTTTTCGAGCTCCTTGCTGAGCTCGCGCACCGCGTGCTGGGCCTGCGCGACGGCCATGCCGTAGCCGGGGACGATCACGACGCGGTTGGCATAGGCGAGCTGGATGGCGACGTCGGCGGCGCTCGTCGAGCGCACCGTGCCGGCGTGCTCGCCCGCGCCGCTGGCGCCCTCGACGGCCCCTCCCCCACCGAAGCCGCCGGCGATGATCGCGGGGATCGAGCGGTTCATCGCGGTGGCCATCAGGTTCGTGAGGATCGAGCCGGAGGCGCCCACGATCATGCCCGCGACGATCAGCGCGGGGTTGTTCAAGGCGATTCCGGTGGCCGCCGCGGAGAGGCCCGTGAAGGCGTTCAGCAGGGAGATCACGACGGGCATGTCGGCGCCGCCGATCGGCAGCACGACGGCGTTGCCGAGCAGCGCGGCGCAGATCAGCATGCCGATGAAGATGCCCTGCGAGTGATCGCCGGCGGCGATGTCGACGCCGGCGGCGAGCGCGAGGACGAGCAGCACGAGGTTGACGATCTGCTGCGAGGAGCCGAAGCTGATCGGCCGTCCGGGGATGATTTCCTGAAGCTTGCCGAAGGCGATGTTCGAGCCCCAGAAGGACACCGAGCCGACGATCGCGGCGAACAGCGAGAAGACCGTTATGTACGTGGCGGTCGAGGCGAAGCCGTGGCTGAGGCGGAACTCCGACCACGAGATCAGGAACACGGCACCGCCGCCGACGCCGTTGAACAGCGCCACCATCTGTGGCATCGCCGTCATCTTCACCTGGCGCGCCGCCGGGATCCCGACGGCGGCGCCGAGCGCAACGCCGAGCACGATCAGGCCCCAGTTGCCCTCGTTGCGGTTGAGCAACGTCGCGATCACGGCGACCGCCATGCCGAGCGCCGCGATGCGGTTGCCGCGCACGGCGCTCGTGGGACCGGACAGCCCGCGCAGGCCCTGGATGAAGAGCGCGAAGGCGACGATGTAGAGGACGTCGAGGAAGCTCTGGTCCTGCAGGAAGCTGCTCGCCAGCACGGGGCCGCTCACGAGGCCTTCCCCTCGCCCTCGTCCTTGCCCTCGGGCGCGGACGCCTTCGGCTTGGACTTGAACATCTCGAGCATGCGGTCGGTGACGAGGAACCCGCCGACGACGTTGATCGTGCCGAAGGCGATCGCGATCACGAGGATGACCTTGTTGAAGGCGCCGTTGCCCGACAGGCCCACGATCAACAGGCCACCGAGCAGGACGATGCCGTGGATCGCGTTCGTGCCGGACATCAGCGGCGTGTGCAGCGTGTTCGGCACCTTCGAGATCACCACGAAGCCGATGAACCCTGCGAGCACGAGGATCGCGAGGTTCGTCGTGAGGGTGCTGGCGAGGATCACGCGGCTCCTCCTGGGGTCGTGGGGCCAGCGGGTGCGGCATCGCCGGGCGAGGACGCGGCGGGGGCGCCCGCCGCCTCGACCGCCGCCTTGGCGCCCGCGTTCACGATCTCGCCGTCGCGCGTGACGCAGGCGCCCTTGACGATCTCGTCGTCGAAGTCGAGGCTCAGCGCGCCGTCCTCGCCGACGAACAGCTCGAGTAGCGCGAGCACGTTGCGGGCGAACAGCTGCGAGGAGTGCTCCGCCATGGTCGCGGGGAGGTTGAGCGGCGAGGCGATCTTCACGTCGTGGCGGACGATCGTCTGCCCCGGCTCGGTCAGCTCGCAGTTGCCGCCCGCCTCGCCTGCGAGATCCACGATCACCGAGCCCGGCTTCATCCCCTCGACAGCCTCGGCGGTCACGAGCCGCGGAGCCGGGCGTCCGGGAACGAGCGCCGTCGTGATGACCACGTCGAACCCCTTGATCGCATCCGTCAGCGCCTGCTGCTGGCGGGCGCGCTCCTCGTCGGTCAGCTCGCGCGCGTAGCCGCCCTCGCCGCTGGCCTCGAGACCGAGGTCGAGCCACTGCGCGCCGAGCGATTCGACCTGCTCGGCGACCTCCGGGCGCACGTCATAGCCCGTCGTGCGCGCGCCCAGGCGCTTGGCGGTCGCGAGCGCCTGCAGCCCGGCGACGCCGACACCGAGCACGAGCACCTTGGCCGGCGGGATCGTGCCGGCGGCGGTCATCAGCATCGGGAAGAAGCGACCCATGTCCTCCGCCGCGAGCAGTGCCGCGCGGTAGCCGGCGACGTTGCTCTGCGAGGACAGCGCATCCATCGCCTGCGCCCGCGAAATCCGCGGGATCGCCTCCATCGCAAAGGCCGTCGCCCTGGCCTCGGACAGCGCGCGCGTGGTCTGCGGGCTCGTGAGCGGCGCGAGGAATCCGATCAGGATCGAGCCGGAGCCGAGGCCACGGATCGCCTGCGGGTCGGGCGGGGCGATCGCCAGCACCACGTCACAGCCCCACACCGCCGTCGCGTCCGGGCTGACCTGCGCACCGGCGGCCGTGAACGCCTCGTCAGTGAGCAGGGCGTCGCCGCCCGCGCCGCTCTGGACGAGCACGTCGAGGCCCTTGGCCTTGAGCTTTGCGACCACCTCGGGCACGAGCGCCACCCTGTGCTCGCCCGCAGCGGTCTCCTTCGGAACGCCGATCCGCATCTGAGGTGCGAGAACGTATCCGATCGCACGGATCGGCGGCGTCCTCGGCCTCCCGCGAACGGATCAGCGCCGCCGCGGTGTGCGAGACTCGAGCCACGATGACCGTGAACCTCACGCGCATCTACACCAAGCTCGGCGACGGCGGCGAGACGCATCTGGGGGACATGAGCCGCGTCTCCAAGCTGCATCCGCGCGTCGAGGCGTACGGGACGGTCGACGAGCTCAACTCCGCGATCGGGCTGGCGCTGCTGGCTGCAGACATGCCCGAGGAGTTCGCCGCCTGGCTGCGGCGCGTGCAGAACGACCTGCTCGACGTCGGCGCCGACCTGTCGGTGCCCGGACTGCCCTCCGGCACCGCCGGCGAGGGCGAGCGCGCGCGTCTGCGGGTGGGCCCGGAGTACACGGCCTGGCTCGAGCAGGCCTGCGACGAGGTCAACGCGCGGCTGGAGCCGCTGCGCTCGTTCGTGATCCCCGGCGGCACCCCCGCCGCGGCCCATCTGCACGTCTGCCGTACCGTCTGCCGGCGCGCCGAGCGGCGCACGATCGCGGTCGGCGAGGAGGTCAACGGCGAGGTCGTTCGCTACCTCAACCGGCTGTCCGATCTCCTCTTCATCCTCGCCCGTGCCGCCGCCTCGCCTGCGAGCGAGCGTGGCTCCGGCGAGCCGCTGTGGAACCCCGGCGCCCACGGCAGCGACACGGACAGCGGCGGCTAGCTCGGCGCGGTGCGGCGCCGCTCGCCCGCGCGGAGCACGGCGACCGCGAGCGAGGCCCAGAAGCCGGCGAGCAGATATCCGCCGAGCACGTCGCTCGGCATGTGCGCGCCGTGGATCAGGAGCGCCAGGCCGACAGCCAGCGCGAAGGCAACGGCGAGCACGGCGACGGCGACGCGCATTCGTGCGGGCGCGGCGAGCACGGCGGCGAGGGCGAGCGCCGTCCCCGCTGTGGTGTGTCCGCTCGGCCACGAGGCGGGACCGATGTAGACGGTCCCGAGGTTGATGTGGGGGTGGGCGAGCAGCGGCTTCAGCGTCTCGGCTGAGAGCGGCGCGAGCGCCAGCAGGGCGAGTACCGCCACGGCCGTGCGCGGGCGCTCCTGGGCGATCGCGAAGGCGACCAGGGCGACGCCCCAGAGGATGAAGAGACCCGGTTCGAGGAGCTTGATCGTGACGCCCGCGAGCCAGTGGGCCGCTCCGTGGTTCAGCCGCGCCATGTCGCGCAGCAGGACGGCGTCCTTGAGCTGCACCACATGGACGTGCTCGGCAACCGCCCAGACGAGCGCGAGGCCGAGCACGCACAGCGCGCAGAGCGCGAGCGCTGCCGTCGGTGATGGCCGTGGGCGGGCACGCGGCTGGGAGCGCTGCGGGCGCAGCCCCGCGGCCGTGTAGGCGTGACCCTCCATTCGCACACAGGTTAGGGACGCGGCTAAAGGGCGCCTGAAAGCGCCAGCGCGAGCACCGAGCCACGCAGCGCACCGATCAGCGCCCCGAGGGCGCGCGCGAGCACGCCCGCGCGGCTCGCGCGCCCCCGCACTGCGGCAGCCCCCGCGGCCGAGCGGACGCGCGCTGCGCGGGCCTTGCCGCTGCCCGCCGGCCGAACGCGCGCGGCCGAGGCGCGGGCGTGCGGCGCGGCGATCGGGAACGGCTTGCCGGCGAGCGCCGTGAGTGCCTGTGCGGTGACCCAGACCGGCGTCTGCGCGCCGGTGCGCGAGTAGCGCACGCTCCCGTCGGGGGCGATCAGGCTCTCGAGATAGCCGAGCGGTGAGCGACTGCCGCGGCGGTGCACGCGCGCGACGTCGCGTCCGGCGGCGCTCAGCGCCTGGATCGCCCACGAGCTCGACTGTGCGTTGGAGGAACCCCCGGCCTGCTGGGGAAGCCCCCCGTCGAGGTTCTGCGCGCGCGCCAGGAAGGCCGTGGCACGCCCGACGGCGGCGCTGCCGCGGGCTCCTGCGGCGACGAGCGCCTCGACCACCGCGGCGGTGTCGTCGACGTCGCTGCCGGCGCCTCTGGTCGCGAAGCCGAAGCCGCCGTCGTGTTCCTGCTGGCGCAGCAGCCAACGCCCGGCGCTGCGCAGCGGCGCGCTCGCCGCCGGGTATCCGGCGGCGCGCAGCGCGAGCACGGCGAACGCCGTGAGGTTGGCGAGGTGCCCGAAGGAGCCGTCGGAGGAGCGCGCGCCGAGCAGCCGCGTGACGGGATCGCCGCCGGGCAGCGAGCTGAGCGACGCGCCGCAGGCGTGCAGGGCGAGGATCGTGCGCTCGAGGTCACCGACACCGTGCAGGCCGGCCGCTTCGCCGCGCAGTGCGTCGAGCACCGTGTGGCCGCCGCGGCGCAGGCTGAGCGGATCGCGTCCCGCCGCCGCGAGCCCGATCGCGACCCAGGCCGAGTAGAGCTCGCTGCTGGACTGGCCGGGGGCGCCACCGAAGCCGCCGTCGCTGTTCTGGGCGCGCGCGAGGAAGGACACCTCGCGCGCGATGTCCAGGCGCGCGGCGGTCGCGATCGTGCTCGGGGTCGGCGTCGTGCTCGACGCCGCGGAAGCGGCGCGGGTGGAGGCGGCAGCTCGCGCGGGGTGGATCGCGGCGCGCGTCGAGGCGGCTGCTCGCGCGGGGTGAATCGCGGCGAGCGACAGGGCGGGCAGGCACAGCAGCAGGGCGAGCGGGAGCGGTTGCCAGCTCACCTCGAGCCTCGCGCGGAGTCGGTCGAGCATCCGCAGCAGCGTCGGACCGAAGGCCAGCGCGAAGACGAAGCTCGCGATCACGTGGGTGAGGTCGAAGGCGAGCGCCGCCCCGAGCACGACCGCGAAGCCGGCCGCCGAATGACTGCCCGTGCCCGTCCACGTGTACAGGTCGAGGATCAGGTTGAAGACCTCCGCCGCGGCCGCGCACGCGAGCGCCAGCACGAGCGCGGGGGGCCGGCGCGAGGCGAGGCGCCCGAGCGCCGCGCCGAGCAGCCCCACGATCCCCCAGGCGAGCATCTGCCATGGCGTCCACGGGCCCTCGCCCAGCAGGATGTTGGAGGCGAGCGCGGCGACAGCGCCGACGGCGAAGCCAGGCCCGGCGCCGAACGCCAGGCCGCTGATCATGACGATCGCGGTGATCGGCTTGACGTCGGGGACGGCGGCGAAGGCATCACGTCCGAGCGCCGCCAGCGCGCCGAGCGTGGCGAGCACCGCGATCAGCTTCGCGGGCGGGCGCGAGCGCTCGTACCACCACAGCGCGAGCGCGAGCGCGCTCAGCACGAGCGCAAAGGAGGCCAGCTGCCAGCTCACGTGCTCGCCTCCCCCGCGAGCAGCCTCGCCGGCGGCGCCGCCGGGGCGCTCGAGGATGCCGCCGTCGCGCGCAGCACCTCGGCGCCCTGCTCCGGGCGCAGCGCACCGCCGGCGCCGCCGAGGATGCGGGCGGTTTCGGTCGCGAAGTACCAGCCGCCCGCGAGCACCTCCGCGATTGCGCCGTCGGCGATCGTGCGTCCGTCCGCGAGCAGCACGGCGCGGTCGGCGAACTCAGCGGCGAACTCGGCATCGTGGGTGGCCACCAGCACGGCCGTGCCCGCCGCGGCGCGCTCGCGCAGCCACAGCGCGAGCCGGTGCTTCGCCGCTCGGTCCATCCCCCGCGTCGGCTCGTCGAGTGCGAGCACCGCCGCCGGCTGCTCGCCGCCGAGCACGATGGCGAGCGCGAGGCGCTGGCGCTGGCCGCCGGACAGGTCGCGGGGATGGCGCGAGCCGAGCCGCGCGAGACCGGCCAGCTCGAGCGCCGCTGCGGGTGCCTCCTGCTCGACGCGCTCGTGCAGGAAGTAGTCGCCCGGATTCTGCAGCAGCAGGGCCACGCGACCGGCGCTCCTGACGCTCCCGCGCGTGGGCGCGAGCAGACCGGCTGCATGGCGCAGCAGGGTGGACTTGCCGGCACCGTTGCGTCCCATCAGGACGGTGCTCTCGCCCGCCTGCAGGCGCAGGTCCACGCCGCGCAGGATCGCCGGCCCATCGCGCAGCTCGTGCCAGACGCCGCGCAGCTCGAGCGCGGGGACAGACGCCGGGCGCCCGCCCGGGAGCACGCGCCGCAGGCGCGAGGCTCGCGGCTCGCTCGCGGGCGCGCCGGCCGGCGCCCGTGGGCGCTCGCGGGCCAGCGGGGTGGGTGGCGAGTCCGCGCCGGCGCGCGGCAGCAGGCCGTTGCGACGCAGCGTCGCGCGCGCCTGCTTCACCCCCGCCGGGAGCGGGCCGAGCGCCAGCTGCGAGAACATCCGCGCCCCGGGCGTCTGCAGCGCCGGCTCGCGGGCGGCGGCCCACTCGAGGAAGCCGGCCGGATCGCGGTCGCAGGCCAGCGCGCCGTCGGCCAGCACGATCACGCGGTCGGCGGCGGCGAGGCAGCGCTCGAGTCGGTGCTCGATCAGCAGCACGGCGGTGTCGGACTCCTGGTTGAGCCTGCGCAGCTGCCAGATCAGCTCGTCGCCGGCGACCGGGTCCAGCTGGGAGGTCGGCTCGTCGAGCAGGACGAGCGCAGGACGCGCGACGAGCGCCGCCGCGAGCGCGACGCGTTGCAGCTCGCCGCCGGACAGCTCGGCGGTCGCGCGATCGAGCAGCTGCGCGATCCCGAGCGCGAGCGCCGCCTCCTCGATTGCCCTGGCCACCGCGGCGTCGCCGTGGCCGGCGTTCTCGAGCGCGAGCGCGAGCTCGGAGCGCACGCTGTTCATGATCACCTGCGTCTCGGGGTCCTGCAGCAGCGTGCCGGCGACCCTGCCGACCTCGGCGGGCGAGTGCGCGCGGGTGTCGAGACCGCCGACGCGGACCGTGCCGGCGAACGTGCCGCCGTGGAAGTGCGGCACGAGACCCGCACCGGCGCGCAGCAGCGTCGACTTGCCGGAGCCGGACAGGCCGGCGAGGACGCAGAACTCACCGGGCTCGATCGCCAGCGACAGCTCGCGCAGCGCCGGCTCGGCGGCGCCCGGATAGCTGTAGCTGACGCGGTCGAAGGCCAGCACGCTCACGGCTCGATCCCCCGGCGGTCGGCGAACGGCGCGAGCGCCACGACGACCGCCAGCAGCGCGAAGGCGATCCAGCTCCAGCCCAGCGGCAGGCGCACGAGCGGGTAGGCGTGGAACGTCGCGGCCCCGCCCAGCGAGGCGACGAGCGTCAGCGCGAGCAGACACGCGGCGGCGCACGCGAAGGCCACGTCGTGACGCGAGCGCCGGCGCGGCGCACGCCCCCGCGCCCTACCCGCGGTGCCGTAGCCGCGCATCTCCAGCACCGCGGCGACGTCGAGCGAGCGCTCGAGCGCGCCGGACACCGACGCGCGCAGGATTGCGAGCGTCCCGCGCGTGCCGCGCGTGCCTCCGTCCGGACGGCAGCGCTGCGCCTCGGCGAGGCGTCGCGCGTCGGCGCCGAGAACCGGGATCAGACGCGTTGCGAGCGCCGCCGTCAGCGCCGAGCGCGGCGAGATCCGCCGCACCGCGAACAGCAGCTCGTCGGGGTCGGCGGTGCAGAAAACGAGCAGGCATGCGAGCGTGACGACGAGCATCCGCAGGGCGAACACGAGCCCGTAGACGACCGCCTCGAGCGTGAGGTTGACCTGGCCGAGCACCCCCCAGTCCCCGAGCCGCGCGAACACGGTCAGCCCGTTGCGGCTGACGAGCACGTTGACCAGCACGCTGAGCAGCGCGATCGGCACGGCCGCGGTGATCGCCGCGCGCCCGATCTCACGCCCGAGGCCCGCCGCCGCGGCGGCCGCGAGCACGCAGCACAGCAGGGCGAGCAGCAGCAGCGGATGCTGGGCGATCAGCGCGGCGGTCGCGAGCGCGGCGCCGTAAGCAGCCGCGACGGTCGCACGGGCGGCGTGCAGGGGGCTCGCGCGGCGGCGGTAGGCGGCTTGGCGCCCGCCGCGCAGAGCGCTCACCCGTGCACCTCCGGCAGCGATATGGCGCCGGAGGGCGTGAGCGCGAGGGCGAAGTGGTCGTGCAGTGCGCTCGCGTTGAACGACCGCGCCGCCAGCGCGACGCCGGCGCTGTCGGTGCCCGTGATCACCCAGATCGGCGCATCCTGCGCCCGGCGCGTGGCGGCGATCAGTCCGCTGCCGGCTCCGAGGGGGGCGAGCCGCGCGCCGTCCTGATCGAGCGGCGTGAGGGTCGCCCCGCTGCTGGAGAAGAGCGCATAGACGCCGCTCGCGTGGGGTCCCTGCGCGAGGCTCTGCGCGCCCAGCGAGGCGCCGATCTGCGACCACGGCCCGACGAGGACGCGCAGCGTCTGCGGCGCTTCGCCTCCGATCGCGGCCAGCGCCGCGGGCACGCCGAGAGCGCGCAGGCTGGCGCGCACGGAGGCGCAGGCGGGGCCGCCCGTCTGCGTGCACTCGACGCGCAGCGGATAGCGTTTGCCTTCGAAGCCATCGAGGAAGGGTGCGGGAAACGAGCCGACGACGGCGGGGACATCGTCGGTCTGACTCCAATCGTGGCGATCCCACCAGATGCGTTCGCCGCGATGCACGTTCGTCGCCGCCGCCCCGAGCGGGGCCTGCACGCCGTTCTCGTAGTAGAACCAGTCGACCGGCCGGCCGTGCTGCTGGCCCCCGGCGAGGCCATCGATGCTCTGCACGAAACCACCGCCGAAGCGTGTCGTGACCGTGTAGTTGCGCATCAGCAGGCTCATCACGGTCTCCTGCCCACTCACCTTCAGCGCGCCGCTGTGTGAAAGCGCGTGCGCGCCGAATTCGCTCGTCACCTCGAGCTGGACGGCGCCGGGAGTGCGCCCCGCTCCGAGCCCGCATCCCGCGAGGGCCGCCAGGAGCCCCGTAACGGCGCCCAGCGCACCGGCGAGCCGGCGCATCCCGAGGCCCCGCGCTCTCACTGCACCACGACCGTCCCCGGGAAGGCGGGCACGAGCCCACGCCGTGTCGCGCCGAGCGCGTAGCGGCCGGGTGAGCCTGGTGCGAGGAGTTGGGCGCGTCCGGTGGAGTCGGTCGAGGCGAAATCCGACCCCAACGTGACGATCGCACCCGCGATGGGCACGGCGCGGCCTTCGTTTTCGCGCCCGCGGACCGTCACGACCACGCGACCGCCCGCCGCCACGGTGCCCTGCGAGCTCGACAGCTCGAGCGTGCGCTGGCAGCCGGCCGCGTGGGCGTTGCACCAGAACCACAGGACCTGCTGGCCCGAGCGCAGGCGGTGCCCGTCGCCCTGCGGGCCGCTGGGGTCGGCGGCGCCCGCCGATCCGGACACGCCGTCGACCTTGTACTCCCACCCGCTCTGCCCGCTGTTGCGCTCCCCGCCGAGCGCGTACACGAACAGCGCCGCCGAGCTCGCGGAGCTCGCGCCACAGCGCCCGTAGTCACGCAGCGCAAAGCCCGGACCGCCGTCGCGACGGACCGCCGCGAGCACGGCCAGCGGCGTGGCGGCAGCAACCGCGCAGTCGCGGGCCCCAACGCGCACCGTCGCAGCGCTCGCGACGACCGTGCGGGCCGGCGAGAGGATCGCGTTGCCGCGCCCCACGATCATCGTGCGGAGGGTCGGCGCAGTGGCGGCCACACGCGCGCTCACGCCATCTCGCGCCGGCGCGCGCCACGCTTCAGCGGACCGCGCCGAGGCGACGAGCAGGACGCTTGCGAGCGCCACGGTTATCGCCGCGAGCAGGGCGCGCGCGAGGTTGCTGCGGCTAGCGGACATAGAAGACGATCCGCGAGCTGCCACGCGCAAGCGCCAGGTGGTTGCCGGACGTGTCGGTGGCCTGGACGTCGAGCACATAACGTCCCGGCGCGAGCGCGGCCGGGAGTAGGTAGGAGAACGTCGCGCCACTCGCGACCTTGAACAGGCCGGCGCTGCCGCAGCGCGCGCGCCGGAAACGCTCGCTGGTGGCGTCGTAGGCGGAGCAGTGCCGGTGATTGCGCCGGCGCAGCTCGAGGCTTACGGAGGTGACCGCGCTGTGCGCGCGGATCGTGCCGGCGAGCAGTCGCGGAGCGCCGTGGCGGGGATAGACGTGCCCGTCGCTGAGCCCGCTGAGGCTCGCAACGAGCGCGAACGCTCCGGTGTAGGGCGCCGGGGGCAGCGTCCCTCCCGCGCCGGAGGACGTCGCGGGCGCTCCGGATGCCGGCGCAGTCGTGCCGCAGCTCCCGTCGTTGCCGTTGTGCACGCAGATTGCGTAGGTCCGCGATGGCGCGCTGCCGGGCTCCGTCGCGCGCAGCGTGAACTGGCCGGTGCCGGAGAGCGTCAGCGTTGCGACCCCGGCGGCGCCGGTCGTGGCGCTCGCTCCGCCACCTGAGACGGTCACGCCCTGGGCCGGTTCGGGCGTGCCCTGGCCGGGTTCGGCGAACGTCCCGGCGGGCGTGTGGATCATGCTCGCCTTCACGGTGAACGGAACGCCCGCCTGGACGACGGCGGGGACTTCGCCGAGGACGAGCGGCAGCACGGTCGGCGCGTATGGCGGCGGCTGGTGGTCGGCGACCATCAGCACTTCGTCGCCTTCGCCGAGCAGGTCGCTGCATATGCCCCCGCCCCACCTGCCGTCGACCCACTCCGCCCAGGTATCGGATTCGTGCGTGAAGGCGTGCGTCTCGCCGAGAATCGTTTCGGTGAAGTCCCCGCCGCCCCCGCCGGCCTCGCCGTGGTCCCAGTTGCCACCTACGGCGAGGTTGATCGCGGCGGCGACGCTGTTGGCGGGACATCCGCTGACCGGCTCGGGCGCGCTGAGCGTGACGGTCGTCGCGGGGAGCAGGGTGGCCGATTCGCCCTCGATCCGGACGGTGACGGTCGGTGCGGCGAGCGCGGGCGCCGCTCCGGCGCAGATGGCGGCGAGCGCGCACGCGATCAGCGCGCCGAGGAGAACCAGAGGAATACGTCGAGATGCATGCATGCAGCCAACCCCTTTCCACGAGGGCTTGTGGGCTTGGGTCGGAGGCAGGTCTCCTGGCTCCCGGGCCTACCCCTCCGCGCCTTCCCAGTCCGCCGGCGGCGAATCGGTGGCTGCGCGCTCTCGCACGCAACGGTGGGCATCCCCGGTCACAGTGGCGGGTCCGCGCCGGATTCGCACCGGCTTCCCTTCACCACCGACCAATGAACGCCAGGATCCTACTCCAGCGCAGGTGATGACGGCGAGATCGTCGGGTCAGGGGGCGTGGCGCCGAGGTCGTCCGGGTCAGGGGGCGATGGCGGCGAGATCGGCGTCGGGGTCGCGCAGCGCGCGCTTGTCCGCGTCGCCGAGCACCGCGCCGCCAGCGAGCAGGCGCCGCGCCGCGTCGAGATCGCCCGAGCGCCCGACGCTGAGCGCGGCCTTGACGGCCCCGCCGCTCAGGTACCAGTTCGTGAAGGTCCCGTCCTCGAGCGAGCCGCGCACGATCTCCTCGTCCCACTCCGAGGCGGGTCCGACGTACTCGAGTTCACCCCAATCGCCGAGCACGGAGTAGAAGTACGGGACGACCTCGTGGGCGACATCGCGGCCGAGCATGTTCAGCGCCGCCGTCTTGCCCTGGTTGAAGGCGACGTCCCAGTGCTCGATCCGCATCGCGGCACCGCCGTGAACCACCGAGTCGTACTCGCAGATGTCGCCGGCGGCGAAGACGCCCACCGTGGAGGCCTCCAGGCGCGCGGAGCAGCGCACGCCGCCACGCTCGCCGATCGCCAGGCCGGCGCGCTGGGCGAGCCCGACGTCGGGGGTGACACCGGCGCCGATCACGACGGCATCGGCGGTGAGCTCGAGGCCCTGCCGGGTCACGACCTTCTCGACGCGCTCCTCGCCCTCGAAGCGCTCGAGCTCGTCGTTGCCGTGGATGCTCACACCATGCCCTTCGAGCAGGTCCTGGAAGAAGCGCCCGACGGACTTTCCAAAGCCGCGTTCGAGCGTGTGCTCCTCCTGCATCACGAGCGTGCAGTGCTTGCCGAGCATCGTCAGCGATGCGGCGACCTCGCAAGCGATGTAGGAGCCGCCGATCAGCACGACGTCGTCGGCGTCGGCCACGCCCGCCCGGATCGCGTCGGCATTGCCGAGCGTGCGCAGGTAGTGAATCTGCTCGAGCTGGCAGCCGTCGACGTTGAGCCGCCGCACGTTGGCGCCGGTCGCGATCAGGAGCTTCTCGAAGCCCACCTCCTCCTTGCTCGAGAGCTTCGCCGTGCGCGCCTGCAGGTCGAGGCTGGTCACGCTCGTGCGCGTCAGCAGCTCGATGCGCTGCTCGCTCCACCATGCGGGGGGTCGGAACATCGGCTCCTCGCGGCTCTCCGTCCCGCGCAGATAGCCCTTCGAGCACTCCGGACGGTTGTACGGAGGGTCGGGCTCGCGTCCGACGAGCAGGATCTCGCCGCCGGCGCCTTCCTCGCGTAGCCAGCGCGCGCAGTTGGCCGCTGCGAGGCCTCCGCCGACCAGCAGGTAGTCGACCTTGCGATCGCTCATTGCCGCCCACCTTACAGCCCCGGCGGGTGGCGGATGGACCACTGCGCCCAGGTCGGGATGTGATCGAGGATGCGCCAGCGCGGACCGTCCTGGTCGCGGTTCGGGCCGACGTCGGTGCCGTTGTGGCTGGTGTCGAGACGGAGCCCGGCGATCGTCACGAAGACGTGTGCGGTGGGCGTGTCGGTTGCGTACAGGGTGACCCAGCGCCCGGGACCGGGCGACCCCCAGTGCACGTAGTCCTGCGCAAGCGGGTTCAGGCGCAGGATTTCCCCGATCGGGCGGATGCCGGCGCGATAGAGGCGGTGGCGATGCACGCGCAGCAGCAGCTCGCGCTTTGCGCGCGCGACCTGTGCCACCTCCTGCGCCGGATCGGACTCCTGTGCCGCCGGCGCCGTACGCCCCCCGGCGTTCGCGAGTCGCGTTTTCGGCTCCCATCGGGTAGACACACACAGATGTCGCTGCCGCCTGCCTCCAGACCCCCCCTCCAGTTCGCCGCCGGCGCGGTCCCGCGCGTTGCGCCCCGCGCGCGCCGGGAGACGCGCGCGAACCTCACGCGAGCGAGGCTGCGATGAGCATCACCGACAGGCTTCACGCGCTCGACCGCCGCCAGCAGCAAAGTCGCCGCCTCGCCTTCCTCGCAGCTGTCATCAAGAAGTTCACCGACGACCAGGCCGGCCAGCTCGCTGCGCTGATCGCCTACTACGGCTTCGTCTCGCTGTTCCCCCTGCTGCTCGTGCTCGTCACGATCACCGGCTTCGTGCTGCAGGGCAACCCGGCCGAGCAGAAAGCGATCCTCGACGGGGCGCTCGGCCAGTTCCCGATCGTCAGCGATCAGCTCAAGCTCCACTCGCTCACCGGCAGCAGCGTCGCCCTCGCGATCGGCGTGGTCGGCTCGCTGATCGCCGGCATGGGCATCACCGGGGCGACCCAGACCGCCTTCAACCGCATCTGGCACGTGCCGTTCAAGGACCGGCCGAACTTCCTCGTCGCGCGGCTGCGCGGCCTCGGCATGCTGGCGATCCTCGGCACGATGTCGGTGATCTCGACGACAGCCGCCGGCTTCGTCGGCTCGAGCTCCCATGCGGCGGCGGACGTGGTCGGCGGCATCGTGATCGCGTTCGCGTTCAACCTGGCGCTGTTCATGACCGCGTTCAGGCTGCTCACGGCCGTTGAGGTCTCCTGGCGCGACCTGCTCCCCGGCGTTGTGGTCGCGGCGGTGTTCTGGCAGATGCTGCAGCACCTCGGCGGCTACTACATCGATCACGAGCTCAAGCACACCGGGCCCCTCTACGGCGTCTTCGCCCTCGTCCTCGGCCTGCTCGCGTGGCTCTACCTCGGCGCCCAGCTGACGATGTTCGCGGCCGAGGTCAACGTCGTGCGCGTCCGCAGGCTGTGGCCGCGCAGCTTCTTCTCCGATCCGCTGCTCGACGCGGACCGCCGCGCAATGACCTCCTCCGCGGAGGTCGAGGAGCGCGTCGAGCAGGAGAACGTCGAGGTCACTTTCGACGGGCAGTAGCCCGCCTTTTGGCTCTGCCATGCGGGTTTCAGGCATGGGCTCCCAATGCTTGCGCACGCAACGACCCCGCGCTATACTAACTACACTTTCGTAAGCTCATATGGAGACATCACTTATGCCCTCTCCCGCAGATCAGCCCACCATCCAGCCTCAGCCGCCCAAGCGACTGCTGCGCCTGATCCCCCTCGACGACACCGTCGTGTTTCCCAACATGGGCATCACGCTGACGATCGACGTGGGCGACGACGAGCGCGTTGTGCTCGTCCCGCGGCACGAGAAGGAGTTCCTCGAGGTCGGCACGATCGCCGAGGTCTCCGAGCAGATCCGCCTTCCCGGCGGCGGACGCGCGGTCGCCATCTCCGGCGAGCACCGCGCCCTGATCGGCGCCGCCCAGACCGGCCCTACCGGCGAGCTTCGCGTCGAGGTGGACGAGCGTCCCGACGGGGTCCCGGTGGACAAGCGCACGCGCGAGCTCGAGCGCGAGTATCGCGCGGTCGTCGAGGAGATCCTCGAGCTGCGCGGTGACGACGGACGCATCTCGGCGTTCCTGCGTGCGATCGCCGAGCCCGGCGCGCTGGCGGACTCCGCCGGCTACTCCCCCAACCTCTCCTACGAGCAGAAGGTCGAGCTGCTGCGCACGCTCGACGTGACCGAGCGCCTCGCGCTGGCCGTCAAGCTGCAGCGCGAGAGCCTGGCCGAGCTGCAGGTGCGCAAGCGCATCCGCGAGGACGTCCAGGAGGGCGCCGAGAAGCAGCAGCGCGACTACTTCCTGCGCAAGCAGATGGACTCGATCCGCAAGGAGCTCGGCGAGGACGACGCGTCCGTCGCCGACGAGTACCGCACGAAGATCGAGGACTCCGAGATGCCCGCCGAGGTCTCTGAGCAGGCGCTCAAGGAGCTCTCGCGCCTCGAGCGGATGGGCGAGCAGACGGGCGAGTCGAGCATGATTCGCACCTACCTCGACTGGTTGATCGCGGTGCCCTGGGGCAAGCGCTCGGAGGAGCATCTCGACCCGGTCGCCGCGCGCGCCGTGCTCGATGCCGACCACGCGGGCCTCGAGGACGTCAAGGACCGGATCACCGAGTACCTCGCGGTGCGCAAGCTGCGCCAGGAGCGCGGGATCGAGGCCGACCCCAAGTCCGGCGCGATCCTCACGCTGATCGGCCCCCCGGGCACCGGCAAGACGTCGATCGGCGAGTCGATCGCGAGGGCCACCGGGCGCGAGTTCGTGCGCATGTCGCTCGGCGGCGTGCGTGACGAGGCCGAGATCCGCGGCCACCGGCGCACCTACATCGGCGCGCTCCCCGGCCGTCTGGTGCGAGCGCTCCGCGACGCGGGCACGATGAACCCCGTGATCCTGCTCGACGAGGTCGACAAGGTCGGCGCCGACTGGCGCGGTGACCCCTCCGCGGCCCTGCTCGAGGTTCTCGACCCCGCGCAGAACCACTCATTCCGCGACCACTACCTCGACGTCGAGCTGGACCTCAGCCAGGTGATGTTCCTGGCCACCGCCAACGTCGCCGACACGATCCCCGGCCCGCTGCTCGACCGCATGGAGGTGATCCGCTTCGACGGCTACACCTCCGAGGAGAAGCTCGCGATCGCCAAGGGATACCTGTGGCCGCGCCAGCGCGACCGCAACGGCCTGCGCGAGGACGAGGTCGCGATCTCAGACGAGGTGCTGAAGACGATCATCTCCGAGTACACCCGCGAGGCGGGCGTACGCAACCTCGAGCGCAACTTCGGGACGGTGCTGCGCAAGACCGCCACCCGGATCGCGTCGGCCCAGACTGCCGTGCCGGCCGTGCCGGCGAGCGCAGCCGAGCCGGCGGCGAGCGGCGCGAGCGGCCCCGAGAAGGAGTCCGAGCCGGCCGTCGAGGGCGCAGCCAAGCCCGCCAAGTCGCGCAGGCCGAAGTCGGCCAGGACGAAGGCCGCGGCGACGCTCCCCGTGAAGATCGATCTGGATGTCGTGCGTGACGCGCTCGGCCGCCAGAAGTTCTTCCAGGAGTCCGCCGCGCGCACCGCCACTCCCGGCGTCGCCACCGGCCTCGCGGTCACGGGCGCCGGCGGCGATGTCCTGTTCGTCGAGGCGACCGCGATGAAGAGCGGCAGCTCGGGTGCCAGCAATCTCGTGCTGACCGGTCAGCTGGGTGACGTGATGAAGGAGTCGGCGAAGATCGCGCTCTCCTACGTCCGCGGACACGCCGACGAGCTCGGCATCGACGAGCATGCGTTCGAGAACAAGGAGTTCCACGTGCACGTCCCCGCCGGTGCGATCCCCAAGGACGGCCCGAGCGCAGGCGTGACGATGGTCACGGCACTCGCCTCGCTGCTGTCCGGGCGCCCGGTCAAGCACACCGTCGGGATGACCGGCGAGGTCACGCTGCAGGGGCGCGTGCTGCCGATCGGGGGCTTCAAGCAGAAGGCACTCGCCGCGAATGCCGCCGGCCTGACCGACGTGATCCTGCCGGAGCGCAACCGCGGCGACCTCGACGACATCCCCGAGGAGGTTCGCAACCAGATGAGCTTCCACCCGGTGATGACCGTGCAGGAGGTTCTCGACCGTGCCCTCGAGCCCGCACGCGATGTCGCGCAGCTCGCGTAGATGTGAGCCGGTTCCGATGGAGGTCCGCGAGACCGCGGACCTCCTCGAGCGGCGCTGGCAGCTCTCGATCATCTACGCCGCCCTCAGCGGGGCGCTGCGCTTCAACGAATTCGCCGAGGCCGTCGCCGGCATCTCGCCGCGGATGCTGGCCGAGCGGCTGCGTGACCTCGAGGCCGCCGGCCTCGTCCAGCGGACCGTGATCCCCTCGAGCCCGCCGACGGTCGAGTACCGCCTGACGGCGCGCGGGCGCAGGCTGGGCCCGCTGATCGAGGCGATGCGCGAGTACTCGCGCGAGCCGATCGGCTGAGCGAGCCGGCCGGTCGGTCGGTCGGTCGCGCAGCCCCTAGGCAGTGTGGGGCTGGACATCGGTTCCGCGGCCGATCTGCGCGCCGACACCGACGAACTGGCCCTGCGGGCATTCCTCGCCGCGCACCGTCCCGCGTGGGTTGCGGATCCCGAGCGCGCCGCACAGGCCGCCGACGGCGAGCAGGATCGCCGCGATCGCGAGGCCGAGGTGGAAGCTGTGCACCGACGCCTGTTCCGCCGCCGAGGAGAGCGCCCGCGCCTGTGCCGCAGGCAGTCCGTGCACTTCCGGGAGCCCGAGCGGCAGCCGCTTGGCCTGCGCGACGGCGCTCCTACCGGCCGCACCGAGCGAGACGTGTGCGAGGCGCCGATCGAGCGTGGAGGCGAACGACGCAGCCACCGCAGCGCCCACGGCCGCTGTGCCGATCAGCCCCGCGACCCGGGCAATCGCGTTGTTGACGCCCGAGGCGATGCCCGCCTGCGAGTCGTCGACCCCGGCGAGCACCGCTGCGGTGAGCGGCGCGACGGTCATCGCCAGGCCAAGCGAGAAGACGAGCAGGGCCGGCAGCAGGTCGCTGACGAATTCCAGGTGGGCGCCGACGCGCTGGAGCAGCAGCAGGCCGGCGGCCGCCAGCAGCGGGCCGGCGCCCATGAACAGACGCGGTCCGTAGCGGTCGGCGAGCGCCCCGAAGCGCTTCGACAGGAAGAACATCACGACCGTCACCGGCAGCATCGTGAGGCCGCTTTCCAGCGGCGTGCGGCCGCCGACCTGCTGAAGGAACAGCACGAGGAAGAAGAACAGAATCGACAGCCCGGCGTACATCGAGAACGTCTCGATGTTCCCGGCCGCGAAGTTGCGATTGCGAAACAGCTCCAGTCGCAGCATCGGATCGCGTGCGCGGGACTCATAGAGGAGAAAGGCGCCCAGCAGCACGACGCCGCCGAGCAGCGGCGCGATCACACCCGACCAGCCGAGTCGAGGCTGCTCGATCAGCGCGAACACGAACGCGCCGAGTCCGCCCGCGCAGAGCGCCGCGCCGCGCACGTCGATGCGTCGGGCGCCCGGCGCGCGCGGCTCGGCGCGGGGGATCACGAGCACGATCAGCGTCGCGCACGCGATCACGAAGGGGATGTTGATCAGGAAGATCAGTCGCCACGAGCCGATCGCGAGCAGCTCGCCGCCCAGCAGCGGCCCGAGCACCCCGGCGATCGTCCCCCAGGCGGTCCAGCTGCCGATCGCCCTTCCGCGCTCGGACTGCGGGAAGGTACGGACGATCACGGCGAGCGAGGCGGGCGTCAGCAGCGCGCTCGCGACGCCCTGGAGCGCTCGTGCTGCGATCAGGAACCCGATCGACGGCGCGATCGCGCAGAGCAGCGAGGCGGTGCCGAAGCCGGTCACACCGAGCGCGAACACGCGCCGCTCCCCGAACAGGTCGCCGAGCGAGCCGCCGATCAGAATCAGCGAGCCGAGCGTCAGCAGGTAGGCGTTGGAGACCCATTGCTGCCCCGCGAGCCCACCGCCGAGCGAGCGCTGGATCGTCGGCAGCGCGACGTTGACGACGGTGCCATCGAGCAGGGCGATCCCCGAGCCCATGATCGTTGCGATCAGGGTGAGCCGCTTCCTCCTCGCCTCGTCGAGCCTCGCCACGCCCGCCCCCGCGCTCAGTCCGCGTGCCTCAGCGCGCTCGCGTCGACCTCCGCGATCGAGGTGTAGCCGCTCAACGCCAGCGTCAGGTCGAGCTCGCCCAACAGACAGCGCAGCACCCCTTCCACACCGGCCTGGCCGCCGAGCGCGAGCCCCCAGACGAACGGGCGCCCGAGGCAGATCGCGTCGGCGCCGAGGGCGAGCGCCTTGAAGGCATCCGCACCGGTGCGGATGCCACTGTCGAACAGCACTGCGAAGTCCTCGCCGAGCGCCTTTCGCACCCGCGGCAGCGCGTCGAGCGCAGCCAGCGAGCCATCGACCTGACGGCCACCGTGGTTGGAGACGATCACCCCGTCGACGCCGGCGTCGAGCGCGCGGCGAGCGTCATCCTCGTGCAGGATGCCCTTCAGGACGATCGGCAGCTCGGTCTGCTCGCGCAGCCACGCGAGGTCAGCCCACGTCACGGTCGGGTTGGAGAACTGCAGCGCCCAGTGTCCGATCGCCGGACCCGGGTCCTCCTCCGGCGCTCGCGCGAGCGCGGAGCGGAAGACGGGGTCGCTGAAGTAGTTGGCGACGCCCTCCCCTGCCAGGAATGGAAGGTAGGCGTTCTGCAGGTCGCGCGGTCGCCAACCGAGCATCCAGGTGTCGAGCGTCACGACGAGCGCGCCGTAGCCGGCCTGCGCCGCACGCGCCACGAAGCTCGCCGCGAGCTCGCGATCCTTGGGCCAGTACAGCTGATACCAGCGGCTCGCCGCGCCCATCGCGGCGGCGACGTCCTCGATCGAGTTCGATGCCGCCGTGCTGAGGATCGCGGGCAGCCCGATCGCCGCCGCGGCGCGGCCGGCCGCGAGCTCAGCCTCCGGGTGCACGATCGACTGGACACCGATCGGGGCGAGCAGCACCGGCGCCGGCATGCTCGTGCCGAGCAGCGTGCCCGAGAGCTCGCGCGTGGAGACGTCGCGCAGCATCCGCGGCACGATCTGCCAGCGCTCGAACGCGCGCAGGTTGGCGCGCATCGTCGCCTCCGATCCCGCTCCCCCGGCGACGTAGCCGAACGCCTCGGCGCTGAGGACCTCGCGTGCCCGCGCTTCGAGCTCGACGGGCGCGATCGGCAGCGGCGGGCGCTCGCCGCCGAGACCGCGCGCGTAGATCTCGTACTGGTAGTTGGCGAAGAGCTGCTCGCCGACGGGCGCCTGCGCGTCGCTCATGGTTCAGACCCTAGCGCCGCCGGAGTCAGCCGAGCACGAGCTCGGCGGCGGCGCGCACGCTGTCGGCGCCGCCGGATATCAACAGCGTCGTGACGACAGACTCGCGCCAGCGCTCGAGGTCGGCACGGATCTTCTCGCGCGGGCCGATCAGCGAGAGCTCTTCGATCAGCTTCGTCGGGATGCGCGCGCCGGCCTCGTCCTTCTTGCCGTCCAGGTAGAGCTCCTGGATCTCGGCGACCTCCCGCTCGTAGCCCATGCGGATCGGCACGTTGGCGTGGAAGTTCGTGCCCTTCGCCCCCATCCCGCCGAAGTAGAGCGCGTAGAACGGGCGCAGCGCGTCGGCCGCGCGCTCGAGGTCGTCGGTGACGATCAGCGGCACGGTGGCCGCGACCTCGAAGTCCGCGGCGCTGCGCCGCGCGCCGGGCCGCGCGAAGCCCTCCTCCAGCGAGGGGCGGTAGAGCTCGTCGTAGACGGACGGCGAGAACAGCATCGCCAGCCACCCGTCGCAGAGCTCCGCGCACAGCGCGATGTTCTTCGGCCCCTCCGCACCGAGGTAGATCGGAATCTCCTCGCGGAGCGGGTGGATCGAGGACTTCAGCGGCTTGCCGAGCCCGGTGCCGTCCGGCAGCGGCAACGGATAGTGCGGGCCGGGCGCCGTCAGCGGGCCCTCGCGCGCCCAGATATCGCGCAGGATCGCGATGTACTCGCGCGTGCGCGCGAGTGGCTTGGCGAACGGCATCCCATACCAGCCCTCGACCACCTGCGGGCCGGACACGCCCAGGCCGAGGATGAAGCGCCCGCCCGAGAGCAGGTCCATCGTCATCGCTGCCATCGCCGTCGCGGCGGGCTGGCGGGCGGACATCTGCACGATCGCCGTCCCGAGCTTCAGTCGCTGCGTCGCGGCGCCCCACCACGCCAGCGGCGTGAGGCAATCCGACCCGTAGGCCTCGGCCGTCCAGATCGAGTCGAAGCCGAGCCGCTCGGCCTCGGCGATCGCTTCCGTGACCCCCGGCGGCGGCCCCGCCGACCAGTAGCCGGTGTTCAGCCCGAGCTTCAGCTTACGCGCCATCGGGCGAGCCTATCTGCCGCTCGAGCAGCGCGAGCGTGAAACCGTCGTAGCCCTTGCCGCCGACCGTCTGGATCGTCGTCGCCTGCGCGCTCGGCGTGACCGCGAGAAGCTCGTGGAAGCGACGCATCCCCTGCGCCCCGGGATCCTCGCTGGCGGGGTCCGCGAGCGCACCGTCGCGAACGACGTTGTCGACGAGGATCACGCCGCCGGGGCGCGTCAGGGGCAGCGCATGCCCGAAGTACTCCGGCGTGCTCTGCTTGTCTGCGTCGATGAACACGAGGTCGAACGGGTCGCCCTGCTCCTCGGCAAGACGCCGCAGCGAGTCGAGCGCGGGCCCCACGCGAATGTCCACGAGCTCGCCGAGCCCCGCGCGCTCGACGTTCGTGCGCGCGAGCTGCGCGTAGCGCTCCTGCAGCTCGAGCGAGACGAGGCGGCCGCCCTCGGGCAGCGCCCGCGCAAGCCAGATCGTGCTGTAACCGCCGAGCGTGCCGAGCTCGAGGATGCGCGCGGCGCCGTGGATGCGGGCGAGCAGGTGCAGGAGCTTGCCCTGGGCGGGCGTCACGGCGATTGGCGGTAGGCCCGCGTCCGTGCTTGCGCGCAGCGCCTGCTCGAGCTCCTCGTCGGGTGCGATCAGCTTCGCCTCCACGAAGGCGTCGACCGTGTTCCAGCGCGCCTGTTCCGCGCTGCTCACGCCTCGGCCTGCTCGCGCTCGTCCGCGCTCATCAGCGCCAGCGGCACCGCCAGCCCGGCCGATCGGCGCACCGTCGCTATCCGCCGTCCCGCCTGCACCGCCGGGCGCGGCTCGCCCGCGTGGGGCGCCATCCGCGCGACGGTCGCATCGAGATCGCCGACGAGCAGCGCGAGCCCCCAGAAATGCGCCGGCCGCGTCGGGCCTCCGGCCCGCGCGACGATCTCCTCGGGTTCCTGCACCAGCTCGAGGATCTCCTCTCCGAGCCGGAAGAAGGCCTGTCGCGGAGCACCCGCGGGGGTGGGCTCCTCGCGGATCCGACGCAGGTCGAGACCGGCGTCCCGCAGCGCCGCGACGCTCCGCTCGAACGCCGGCGACATCGCCACGACGTGGTCGATCGCCACGACGCCGTTGGGATGTTCGCCCGCCGGCGCGGGTTTCTCGCGCTCGGAGAGCGTAGTCGGCAGGCCGTCCAGCTCCGTGCTGGCGAGCTCGCGCAGCGACCACCCGACGATCCCGCGATCCGCGTCCTCCCCGTCGAAGCGAACGGACACGCGCCCGAGCAGACACGTATCGCCGTCGATCGCGAACCCGAGCGCCTCCCACGCACCCGCGTCGTCGGCGATCCTCAGCTCGTCGATCGTCGGCGGCCCCATACGGCCGAACGGTATAGCTTCGGCGGCCGGCGGAGCGCAAGGGGCGGGAGGCGTGTCCTAGCATGAGCGCGTGGTCTGGCTCAGATATGTGCTGCCGGCGACGATCGTGCTCGGCGGGATCGTGACGATGGCGCTGGGCGGCGAAGCCAACGTCGAGGGGGGCGCCGGGATCGTCAGTGCCGGCCTTGCCATCTACCTGATCAACTGGCTGTTCCGAGCCGGTGCCAAGGGGGAAAGCGAGCGCGACGCGGAGGATGCGGCGCGGGAGCACTTCGACGCCCACGGCCGCTGGCCCGACTGAGCCTAGGCGCGGCGCGCCGTGACGTACAGCGGAGGGTGATCGGAGAGCTCGAGCGAGCGTCCCTGCACCTGCACGCGCCGCTCGAGCGTGCAGGCCTCGCCGACCGGTGTCATTCCGCGCGCGAACACGTGATCGACGTCGCGCCGAGCGATGTGCAGGACACCGGCGCCCGGCGGTACGCTCGGATCGCGCAGGTTGAGATCGCCTCCCAGGATCAACGGCTCCTCACCCGCGAACGCGAGCGCCGCGCGCCACAGGCGCGCGAGCTCCTGCTCGGCGAGCGGAACACGAGCGCTGGCGTGGAAGTTGGCCACGCAGGTGCCGCTCGAGAGCCGCACAAGTTGCGCGACGCGGCGCTCCGGCCAGCGGCGCAGTCGCAGCACGCGGTGCTCGCTGATCTCCTCGCGCGCCAGCACCGCGTTGCAGCCACCGCCGTTGGACTTGGCCAGATCGGGCCGGCGTTCGGCGATCGCACGGCGCAGCGCGAGCAGCGCGTTGCGCGAGGTCAGGGCGCTCCGCTGCTCGGCACCGGCGCGCGCCGCGAGTTGCGCCGGCCACCACGGAGGAACCTCCTGGAGGAGTGCCACGTCCCACTCCCATCCGGCGATCCTGTCGGCGAACGCGTCCGCGAGACCGCGACCCGCCGGCGGCAGCGAGCGCCCGTGAAAGAGATTCCAGCTCAGCACCCGCACGGCTCGCGCTCTGCTCCGTCCTTCCGCCGGCGAGTCAGGCGCCGGAGGCCGCCAGCGTGTAGACGAGCCACGGCTCCCGCACGGCGCCTGCGCGCTCATAGAGGGCGCGCGCGGGGAGGTTCTCGGGCGAGGTCAGCCATTCCAGCCGCACCGCCCCGCGCAGCGCGCAGCGCTCTCGAGCGGCCGCGAGCAGGCGCTCGCCGAGGCCCGCTCCGCGCGCATCCGGGACGACGTAGAGGTCATTCATGATGCCGACGCGGGCGCCCTCGGTCGTGTCCCAGCTCCAGAAGATCGTGGCGAAGCCCACGGCACGGCCCGCGCGCTCGCGCGCGAGCAACTGGATCCCCTCCCGCTCGGGCTGCTCGAGCAGCGCGCGTGAAAGCGCCAGCAGCGACTCGTCGCTCGGCGCCGTCGCGTAGAAGTCGCAGTAGGCGCGCATCAAGCCGAGCAGCTCCGCGACGTCGGCGGCCGTGGCCAAGGCGATCGAATGTGGCGCGCTCGCCCGCGCGGCAGGATCTGACACAAGCGCAGGTTAGTGCGCCGTGGCGAGCGCGATTGCTTACCGCCGCCCGCCGCGGGTAGCTATGCGGTGTCGCGCTCTGCGTCCGGTGCCCGCCGCGGGCTCCCTTGGACGTCTCCCCCTGCCCCGTCCCCGGATGGAGGACCACGTGAAGATCGGACGTCTCATCGCTCGCACCGTGATCGGCGGCCTGTTCGTCGGGCACGGCACCCAGAAGTGGTTCGGCTGGTTCGACGGTCCCGGCCTCGAGCAGGCGAGCAGCATGATGGATTCGCTCGGGCTGCGCCCCGGGCGCCGAAATGCCGTGGCGGCGAGCGCATCGGAGACGATCGGCGGCGCGATGCTGGTGGCGGGAGCGCTGACACCGCTCGCCGCGGCGACGCTGATCGGCACGATGATCACGGCGATCCGCACGGTCCACCTCAAGAACGGGCCGTGGGCGAGCAAAGGCGGCTACGAGTTCAACCTCGTGCTGATCGCCGGCCTGCTCGCGCTCGTCGACGGCGGCCCGGGCCCGATCTCACTCGACCGCCGGCTCGGCATCCATGACACCGGTGGCGGCTGGGCGCTGGCGGCGCTGCTCGCTGGGGCAACCGGCTCGACGCTGGCGATCGAGGCCGGACGCAACGCCTAGCGGCGAGGCTCACGGGCCGTCGGAGAGGAGGGCGAGCGCGAACGGGCTCCCCTCGGTGTCCTTGCAGATCGCCCATCGCTCCCCCGGATGCACCACGCTCCCGCCGAGCTCGGTGACCCGCGCGAGTGCGGCGGCGATCTCCTCGACCGCGAAGTAGGGCAGCGAGAACGAGTCCCCGGGTCCGCGCCCGCGCGCGTGCACGCCGACGGCCGGCCCCGAGCCGTGGCTCTGCCAGCCCTCCCCCTCGGCGTCGCTGCGCTCCTCGAGCGGAAGGTCGAGCAGCCCGCTCCAGAAGCCGCGTGCGCGCTCGGTGTCGTCGGCGGGGAACTCGATCAGCGAGAAGGACGGGGGCGCGATACGAACACGATAACGGCGTCCAGCGCGCGAGCAGCCGCCCGGCGCGTGCAGCGATCGCTAAGGGCGCCCGTAGCCGATCAGCGCAAACGTCTCGAGCGCCGCGTCGATGCCGTGCTCGGCGTGTTCGACGCGCGCGAGCGCGAGGTCATAGGTGGCAAGCTGTTCGGTGCTCGCCGCGCTCGCGAGCGCCTGGTAGGCGCTGCGCGCAGCGAGCAGCGCGGCGGCAAGCGACGCCTGTGCGGCGCCGGCCGCGATCGGCGGTTCGATCGCCGCCACCGACGTCGCCGTCTTCCCGAGCGCCGCGGCGAGCTTCGTGGCGAGCACGCCGACGCCGGCCGGAGTGGCGCTCACGCGCATCTGGCGCCGCAGCGCGAGGCGTTCGCCGTCGAGCGCACCGACGACGCCACGGAGCTGGCCGCCGTAGCGGGGGTCGGGGGCGAGGTCGCTCTGTGTCGAGCCCACGAGCGTCAACCTCGCGACGATCTGCTCGCATTGCGCAAGCTGCGCGGCGAAGCCGTTCGCCGCGTAACAGGCGAGCAGCGTCGGGCCGGTGCTCTCAGACGTCGTCGGGACGACGTACAGGTTCAGCGTGCGGTCGTAGCCGGGAATGCGCACACCGGTGTAGGCGTATGCCTGACCGCCGAGGAAGGTGAGCACCTCGGCGTGTGGCACGATCGAAAGCGTGCGCAGGAAGCTCGCCGGCAGCGGGCTGGCCTGGCCCCCCGGCGACCGGCCGCCCACTAGCCCCGCCGTCGACGCGGCTCCCGGCGCGAGCGTCAGTGGCCCTTCGAGCGCCAGCCCGGGGATCGACTGCGGCGCGCCGGCACGAAGCCAGTGCTGCGGGACTTCCAGCAGCACGTCGGCCACCGAGACCACGCGCGATCCCGCTGCGCTTGATGAGGAGACGCCGACGGGCGCCGGCGCTCCGCGGTGGCCGGCGAGGTATCCGAGTATCGCCACGACGACGAGCAGCGCAGCCGCGATCGCGCGGGTACCGACTGGCAGGCGCGCCACGCTCAGCCCGAGGTTTCGAACGACACCGCCCCACCGCCACCCGAGCTCTTGGGAGCCGGGGCGCTGTGGGTCTGCGGTGCCGGGGCGGGCGTCGCGACGGGCGCAGGGGTCGCGACGGGCGCAGGGGTGGCTGCGACGGGCGCCGCGGGTTGCACGCTCGCAGGCGCGGGCACGACCGGCGCCGCGGTGCGCTGTATGACCGGGGCAACGACGGGCTGCGTGACCGTCGCGGCCGCGCGGGAAACGCGCTTGACCTGCAATTTCGGCGCCGCGGCAACGCCGGCCCGGATCGCCGGCGCCGGCGTCAAGCTGAGCGGTACGGGCTCGCCCGCCTGCGCAGCGACGCGGGGGAGCGTGCCCTGACCGGCCTGGGCTGCGGGGCTGAGCACCCGGGCGACCAGGAACGAGCCCGCGAACAGCACGGCGCATGCTGCCGCCAGCAGGAGCAGGGCACCGCGATCGACCGCCAGCGGGCCGCGCGCCCGGTATGCGATCGGGGGCGCAGGCGCGAGCGGGTGCCCGGGCGCAAGCGGGTGCCTGGGCGCGAACGGCCGTCTGGGCGCGAACGGGCGCCTGGGCGCGCGCGCGCTGCTCATCGGCTGAGGCCCGGCGTCGGCTCGGCGCGTGCGACCAGGAGCGCGTGCGCGACGACTGGCTCCTGGCGGTGTGTTCCTGCTGTCATTGCAACGCAACTCCCTACGATGTTGTCCGCATGCCGCCTCCGCGCTTGACGGAGCAGGCGGTTCGGGCTTCCTGCCCTCTTGTCCCGCCACGGCTAATGATAGGGAGAGTTGAGCCGAAATTGGCAGGTTTGTGAGACCGCCTCGCCGGGGCATCCCAGCTGCGCCGGCTCGGAGCCGCTGCGCGCGGAGCAGCTGATCGCCGCGGGCAGCCCTCAGGCCGAGATGCGATCGAGTTCAAACTCGCCGTCGGCGTAGATCAAGCGCTCGCTGCCGTCGCGCAGCCGAGCCGTCACGCGCCGGTCCGTCGTCGAGACGATGTCCGTGTGGACGCTCGACTGGTTGAACCCCAGCCGCTCCCACTCCTCGGGCGCCAAGGAGGCGGGATCGCCGTCATAGGCGTCCTGGTAGGAGCGGCCGACCGCGATGTGCGTGTTGCCGAACGCTCCGCCAACGTTCTCGTCATAGAGCGTGTGGGCCATGAAGCGGGTGATGCGCGAGTAGCGCCGGTCGGTCAACGAGAACTCTCCGATCCGGTCGGCTCCGGCGGTCGCGACCATCTCCTGCAGCACGCGCTCGTTCTCCTCCGCGCTCGCCTCTGTGACGCGTCCGTCGACGAACCGCAGCCTGATGCCCTTGACGAGGTTTCCATAACGGTAGAGCGGCTGGTTGCAGTAGATCCAGCCCTCCGTGCCGCGCCAGTCGGGGCTCGTGAAGATCTCGAAGCTTGGGATGTTGCGTCCACGGCCTCCCAGCCAGCGCCGGCGCTCGCCCAGGGACACCCACAGATCGACATCCTCGCCCTCGACGTGCACGCGCTCGATGTCGAGCTCGTTGAGGGCGCGCCGCGTGTCGTCGAGGCGCTCGCCGACCTCGCGCCAGCGCGCGACGGGGTCCTCCTCGTCGAGGTAGCAGGCGTGCACTATCTGCTCCCAGTACTCGGCCGGCGACATCCCCGCCTCGGCAGCCATCGCGGGTGTGCCGTAGAGGCCCAACGTCCAGGTGAAGCGGCCCGCGTTCTCCTTCTCCCCGCGCCAGTCGAGCAGCGGCCGCATCGCCTCGCCCCGACGCATGATCCTGGCCGGGTCGACCGCGTCGAGCGCGTGCGGATCGGCGTCGGCGAGGACCGACACCTGGTGGTCCATTTCGTCCACCAGCCCGCGCAGGTAGCGGCCGGGGAAATGCGCGAGCTGTGACTCCGCGGCGGACTCGAGGAAGTCGCGCGCGAGGTTGAAGTCGCGATCGTCGTCGGGCTGGTAACCGCCGATCACGTGGCCGCCCGCCCGCCACACGGCACGGTTGAGCGCGACATACAGGGGCTTGGCGCTCTCGGGAGCGACGATGCGCACGACCTCGCCCGGCTGCACGCCGCGGCCTGACCCGAGCGCGAAGTCGACGAGCACGGCGGCGTAGCGCTCGAGCACATCGACAGCGGGCGTGTAGCTCATGCCGGGACCTTATCCCGCCTGCCCGCTCATCCAAACAGCGCATCGATGCAGACCTCGATGCGCCGGCCGCCCGACGCGTCCGTGTCGGTGCGCGCGCCGAGGTCCTCGGCGGGGCGTGTGGTCACGAACAGGCCCTGCACCGCGTCGCTGAGGAACCGCGACGCCTGCGCGTATCCGTGCCCGTCGTCGCTTCCGTGCGGGCGGTGGTAGTAGCGGGTCGGCACGTACACGTGAAGCCGCCGGCGCGGGCGCGTGAGGGCGACATAGAACAGGCGCCGCTCCTCGGCGACGCCCTCCTCGGTCGCGGTGCTCATGTCGGCCGGGAAATTTCCGTCGTAGGCGGCGATCAGATGCACCGCGTCCCATTCCAGGCCCTTGGCCGAGTGGACTGTGCTGAGCACGAGGAAGTCCTCGTCGAGGTGCGGCGGCCCGGCGAGGTCAGCGCTCGAAGCGGGCGGATCGAGCACCAGCTCGGCGACGAAATGGCGGACATCGGGGGCAGAGCGCGCGGCGAGCGCGAGCTGATCGAGATCGCCGACGCGCACGGCGCCGTCCGGATAGCGCAGCCTGATCAGCGGGGCGATCGCCGCACACAAGCGCTCGACCTGCACGCCGGTGCTCGCCGGCGCCTGCGCACCGGCCGCGCGCAGCGCCTCGATCAGCGCAGTGGCCTGCGCGAGCGAGCCCTCGGGCACGTGGATCGCCGCCGCCTCCCAGCGCTCGAGCGCCGGAGCGCCGGAGCGTTCCCCGGGCCGAGCATCGGCGTCGCCTCCCCGCAACGCGTCGAGCACACGCCGCGCGCGGATCGGCCCGACACCGTCGAGGAGCTGCAGGAGGCGAAACCAGCTGATCTCGTCAGCGGGATTGTCGACGAGGCGCAGCAACGCGATCAGGTCCTTGACGTGGGCGGCGTCGAGATAGCGCAGCCCGCCGTACTTGACGAACGGGATCGCGCGCCGGGCAAGCTCGAGCTCGAGCAGGTCGGAGTCGTGACCGGTGCGAAACAGGACCGCCTGGGCGCGCAGCTCCATGCCCTGCTCGCGCGCGGCCAGCACGCGATCGCACACCTCTCCGGCCTGGGCGCTCTCGTCGCGGGGCAGCACGAGCTCGGCCGCCTCGCCACCGGGACGCTCCGTCCACAGGCGCTTCGGGAAGCCCTCGCGGTCCTGCGCCGAGACGGCGTTTGCAATCGCGAGTATCGGCCCGCTCGAGCGGTAGTTGCGCTCGAGCGTGACGACGTGCGCGTCGGGAAACGACTTGGGGAAATCGAGGATGTGCCGGGCGCTGGCCGCGCGGAAGCCGTAGATCGCCTGGAAGTCGTCCCCCACCACGGTCAGGCCGGCCTGCTGCGCGCGCAGACCCTTGACGATGTCAACCTGCAGGCCGTTGACGTCCTGGTACTCGTCGACGAGCACGTGCTCGAAGCGAGCGCCCATGTCGGCTCCCACGAGCTCGTCGACCGCGAGCGCGCGCCAGTAGACGAGCAGGTCGTCGAGGTCGAGCACCCCCAGCGCGCGCTTGCGCGCGCCGTAGGCGCGGAAGATCTCAGCCAGCGCCTGCTGGTGCTCCGAGCACCACGGAAAGCACTGCTCGAGCGTCTCCGCGAGGGGCCGCTGCGCATTGACCGTCCGCGAGTAGATGTCCAGCATCGTCTGGGCGCGCGGGAAGCGCCGGGGGCTGGCCGCGCGCCCCTGCTCCTCGCGCACGTAGTCGAGCAGGTCGGCCGCGTCGCCCGCATCGAGCACACCAAAGCCCGGATCGAGCCCGAGCGCGTGGCAATGCCGGCGGACCATCCGGTGCGCGACCGAGTGGAACGTGCCGCCGAGCACGTTGCCGGCGCCGGGGACGACGCGCTCGGCCAGCACACGCGCGCGCTCGACCATCTCGCGCGCCGCGCGTCGCGTGAATGTGAGCAGCAGGATGCTCTCCGCCGGCACGCCCTCGGCGAGCAGCCACGCGACCCGCGCGCACAGGGTCATCGTCTTGCCGGTGCCGGCCCCAGCAAGTATCAGCAACGTCGAGCCCGAATGCGTGGCGGCGGCGCGCTGCTCGGCGTTGAGCTGCTCGAGCCAGGGAGTGAGCGGGCGGTCATCGAACATGCGTTCGCCGACGCTAGGGCACGTGCCGGATGTCGTGCAGGGATCGCTGCCGCGTAGCGCGGGGCGCCGGTGCGAGACGGACCGCCCGGGCGGCGCGGCGCCGGTGCGGGCGCCGCGGGCCGGCGCCTCAGACCGCGATCGCCGCCTTCGCGCCGCCGACGGAGGAGCCGATCGAGGCGAGCGTCACGAGCGCGATGCCGAGCAGCGCGCGCGGTCCGAGGCTCTGCCCGAGCACGAGGAATCCCGCGAACGCCGCCATCGCCGGCTCGATGCTCATCAGCACGCCGAACGTCGGCACGGCGATCCGGCGCAGCGCCTCGACCTCGAGTGTGTAGGGGATCGCCGAGGACAGCACACCCACGGCCGCCCCGAGGACGAGCGAGCCCGGCTCGAGCAGGTGCCCGCCGCCGGATGCGACGCCGACGGGCAGCAGGGCGACGGTTCCAACACACATCGCGAGGGTCAGTCCCGTAGAGCCCTCGAACGCCTTGCCGAGGCGCGCGTTCAGGAGGATGTAGGCGCCCCACAGGCAGCCCGCCGCGAGCGCGAGCACGATGCCGAGGGAGTCGAGCCCGTGCACGCCGCCGCGCGTCAGCGCGAGGATGCCGCCGGCGGCGAGCACGGCCCAGAGCAGGTCCACCGCTCGCCGAGACCCGCCGACGGCGACGGCGAGCGGTCCGAGGAACTCGATCGCCACCGCGATGCCGAGCGGTATCCGGTCGAGCGCCTCGTAGAAGCTCAGGTTCATGCCCGCGAGCACGAGACCGAAGCCGGCGGCGAGCAGCAGCTCGCCGCGCGAGCGCAGGCGCACGCGCGGCCGCCAGAGGACGAGCAGCACGAGTGCCGCGGAGGCGACTCGCAGCAGCACCGTGCCGCCGGGGCCCAATCGCTGGAACAGCGTCGCCGCAAGCGACGAGCCGAACTGCACCGAGGCGATCGCCCCGACCACCAGGGCGCCCGATGGAGCATGCGCGAGCGGCCCTGCCGCACGCGCATGGGTGAGGCGTTCGGGCATCGGGGCGATCGTAGCCGCCGCCCTGGGGCGGGCGTCTGTGCTCAGCGCTCGGCGAGCGGGCGCACGTAGTCCAGGAAGGGCGCGATCTCGAGGTCCCGGCCCGTCGCCTGGCGCACCAGCTCGCTCGTGTCGAGCCGGCGCCCGTGGCGGTGCACGCGCTCGCCCAGCCAGTGCTGGATCGGCGCCAGCTCTCCGCGCCCCAGCCCATCGTCGAGACCGCCGAGCTCGACATCCATCGCCTGCCACAGCTGAGCCGCGATCAGACACCCGAGCGCGTAGCTGGGGAAGTATCCAAACGCGCCGGCCCCCCAGTGGACGTCCTGCAGGCATCCGAGCGCGTCGGAGGCGACCTCCAGGCCGAGCAGGCGGCGCATCCCCTCGCGCCATGCGTCCGGCAGCTCGGCGACGGACACGGTGCCCTCGATCAGCGCGAGCTCGAGCTCGAAGCGCAGGATGATGTGCAGCGGGTAGGTCAGCGGGTCGGCCGACACGCGGATCGGCGTCGGCTCGACGCCGACGAGCGCCGCGTGGAGCTCGACGGGGCTGACCGAGAAGCCGCCGGCACCAAGTTCGGCGGCCAGCACCGGCGCGAACGCGGGGCTGCGCGCGACGTGGTTCTCCCACAGCTTGCTCTGGGACTCGTGAACCGACATCGAGGTCCCGCAGCCGAGGTTCGTGCGCTCGAGGGCCGGGTCGATCTGGCGCTCGTAGAGCGCGTGCCCGTACTCGTGCAGCGAGCTCAGCAGCGCCTCGACCTGGCCGTCGCCGTAGCGCGTCGTCAAGCGCGAGTCGCGCCGGCCCACCCAGGAGGTGAAGGGATGGGCGGAGACATCGACCCGCCAGCTCCCCTGCTCGACGCCGAGCCGACGCAGCGTTCCTGCGACAGCGTGTTCCTGGGCGGCCACGGGCACGTCGAGCGTGCGCCGCGGCGAGCGCACTCGCGCCTCCTGCACGAGCGCCGGCAGCGCCGCTGCGAGCGCGCCGAAGACGCTACGCAGCTGCGCGCTCTTCAGGCCGAAGTCGAAGTCGCCGAGCAGCGCCTCGTAGGGGCTCTCGCCGGGCTCGGCGACGCAGCGCCCGTACTCGCGCGCGAGCTGCACGTTGCGTTCGAGCGCGGGCGCGAAGGCGGCGAAGTCGTCCTGGTCGCGCGCCGCGCGCCAGCGCTCCTGACCGTCGGTACCGGCACGCGCGCGCTCGGCCGCGAGCTCGTCCGGCACGCGCCGCGCGCGCTCCCAGTCGCGCCGCGCGACACGAACGATGTCGCTGTCGATCTCCTCGAGCTCGGCGTCCGCGAGCGCTTCCAGCCATTCGCCGAGGTCCTCCGCCGTCGCCCGTTCGTGGCTGAGCCGGGCGAGCGCGCCGAGCTGCTGAGCCCGCGCGGGCGCACCGGCGCTCGGCATGATCACCTGCTGGTCCCACTCGAGCAGCATCGCGATCGACGCGAGGTCCGCGAGCTCGGCGAGGCGAGTGCGAAGCTGTTCCAGAGCGGACACTCGCTCGAGCCTAGGCGCCGTGCCGCGTCTGCCCGGCCGATACGGGCTCGGGACGAATCGCAGCCTGCGCAGCCGCGACGCGGGCGATCGGCACCCGGTATGGCGAGCAGGAGACGTAGTCGATGCCTGAGCGGTGGAAGAAGTCGATCGAGTCCGGGTCGCCGCCGTGCTCGCCACAGACACCGAGCTTGAGCTGCGGGCGCCCCTTGCGTCCGAGCCACGCGCCCATCCGCACCATCTGTCCCACGCCCGGGGCGTCGAGGGTCTCGAAGGGCGAGCGGTCGAGGATCTTCACGTCGATGTAGCGCGCGAGCAGGCGACCCTCGATGTCGTCGCGGCTGAAACCGAGCGCGGTCTGGGTGAGGTCGTTGGTGCCGAAGGAGAAGAAGTCTGCGTCGCGGGCGATGAGGTCGGCTTGAAAGCACGCGCGCGGAAGCTCGATCATCGTGCCGACGAGGTGCTCGACGCGGGGGTGCTCGCCCGCGACGCGGTCGATCAGGCCGCGTGCGAGCTCGAGCTCGCGCTCGTATGCGACAAGCGGCACCATGATCTCGATGTGCGCTCCCGGCACGCGTTCGGCGGCGAGGAACAGCGCGCGCACCTGCATCTCGTAGAGCTCGGGAAAGAGGATTCCGAGGCGCACTCCGCGCGTCCCCAGCATCGGGTTGCTCTCCTGCAGCTGTTCGACCCTGCGCCGCTCGGCCGATCCCTCCTCGAGCTCGCCCGGATGCGGCAGGAACTCGTGCAGCGGCGGGTCGAGCAGGCGCACCGTCACGGGGCGCCCGTCCACGGCGCGCAGGATCAGCTCGAAGTCGCGCTCCTGCAGCGGGCGCAGCCGCGCGATCGCCGCCGCTCGCGTGGCCGCGTCCTCGGCCATGATCACCGCCGCCATCAGCGGCTGGCGCTCGCCGAGGAACATGTGCTCGGTGCGGCACAGCCCGACTCCCTCAGCGCCAAGCTCGATCGCCCGCTGAACGTCCGCGGGCGTGTCCGCGTTCGCGCGCACGCCCAGCGTGCGCAGCTCGTCGCACCACTTCAGCACCATCTGAAAGTGCTCGGAGACCTCGGGCTCGACGAGCGGGACGTCCTCCAACGTGATCTTGCCCAGCGTGCCGTCGATCGCGATGCGATCGCCCGCGCGCAGCACGCGTCGGCCGATCCGCACCTGGCCCCCGCCGTGGTCGACCTCGACGGCACTCGCGCCGGTCACCGCGGGACGACCCATCCCGCGCGCGACGAGCGCCGCGTGGCTGGCCTTGCCGCCCTCGCTCGTCAGGATCCCGCGGGCGGCGTGAAACCCGGCGACGTCGTCAGCCTCGGTGAAGGAGCGGACGAGGATCACGTCGCGGCCGTCCGCGGCAGCGGCGACGGCGTCGCGGGCGCTGAGCACGATCTCGCCCTTGGCCGCGCCCGGCGAGGCGGCGACACCGGAGGCGACGACCTCGTAGTCGGCGCGCGGATCGAAGGTCGGGTGCAGCAGCGCGTCGAGCGTCGAGGAGTCGATCGTCGCAATCGCCTCAGAACGCTCGAGCAATCCCTCGCCGACGGCATCGACGGCGAAGCGCACGGCGGCCTGCGCCGGGCGCTTCGCGCTGCGCGTCTGCAGCATGTACAGGCGTCCCTCCTGGACGGTGAACTCGGTGTCCTGCATGTCGCCGTAGTGACGCTCGAGCTCGCGCAGGATGTCCATCAGCTCGGCGTGCGCGGCCGGCATCGCGCGGGCGAGCTCGGCGAGGTCCGCGGGCGTGCGCACACCCGAGACGACGTCCTCGCCCTGCGCGTTGGCGAGGAAGTCGCCGGAGGGCTCGGGCGCCCCGGTGAGCTCGTCGCGGGAGAACGCCACGCCACTGCCACTGCTCGGGCCGAGGTTCCCGAACACCATCTGCTGGACGTTCACGGCCGTGCCCCACTCGTCGGGGATCCTGTTGATGCGCCTGTAGGTGACCGCGCGCTCGCCCTGCCACGAGTCGAACACCGCGCGCATCGCGGCGGCGAGCTGCTCGCGCGGGTCGCCCGGAAGCTCGTAGAAGCCGAGGAACGTCTGCGTCAGCTCGCGCAGCGCGTCGGCGTCGAGCTCCGTGTCGAGCGTGACCCCGCGGGCCGTCTTCGCCGCGGCGATCGCGTCCTCGAAGCGCTCGCCGGGGACTCCCGCGACGACGTTGCCGTAGATCTGCACGAGGCGCCGGTAGGAGTCCCAGGCGAAGCGCTCGTCGCCCGAGCGCTCCGCCAGGCCGACCACGCTGGCGTCGTTGAGGCCGAGGTTGAGCACCGTGTCGAGCATGCCGGGCATCGACTCGCGCGCGCCCGAGCGAACGGACACGAGCAGCGGATCGCCGGGGTCGCCGAGCGCCTTGCCGGCGCGGCTCTCGAGCCGCGCGAGCGCCGCCGCCACCTGCTCCTCGAGTCCCTCCGGGAACTGCCCCGCGGCACTCATGTACTCGACGCAGGCTGCCGTCGTCACCGTGAAGCCCGGGGGTACGCGTGCCGCGCCGAGCACGCGGGTCATCTCGGCGACGTTCGCCCCCTTGCCGCCGAGCAGCGCGCGCATCTCCCGTGAGCCGTCCTGGAAGTCGACGACCCAGGCGCTCGCGGGGTCGAGCGCGGCCCCGGAGTCGAGCGCGGCCTCGGAGTCGAGCGCGCGCGACGTGGCCAAGGGCCTCGTGTCGGGTGGATGCTCGGCGATTGCGTGGGTATAGCGCACGCCGTGCGGGAGCGCCGCGCCGATTAGCCATCCGCTCGAGCGGGCATAAGTCGAGCGGGATGGAACTGGGAACGATCGAGCGCGCTGCTTCCTCGGGCGCGCGGGACGGCGGGGAGAACGTCACTGAGCACCCGGCATTCGCTTGGCTCGCGCGGGCCGGACTGCTCGCCCGCGGCGTCGTCTACGGGGTCATCGGAGTGCTCGCCATCAAGGTGGCGGCCGGCGCCGGAGGCAAGACGACCAACCAGCAGGGCGCTTTGCAGACGATCGCCGCGCAGTCCTTCGGCAAGGTGCTGTTGCTCGCGGTCGCCGTGGGCCTCGCAGGCTACGCCGCCTGGCGACTGATCCGTGCGGCGGTGGGCCACGGCGCTCAGGAATCGGACAGTGCCGGCGAACGCGTCGCGGCGGCGGCCAGCGGACTCGTCTACGCCGCCCTGTGCGTCGTAGCGGTCAACATCCTGCTCGGCTCTGGGTCGAGCGGGTCGGGCGGCTCGAGCTCGCCCAAGCAGGCGACCGCCGGAGTCCTCGGCTGGACCGCCGGCCCGGAGATCGTCGGTGCCGCCGGCGCCGTGCTCATCGGCGTGGCCCTCTATCAGGGCTACAAAGGGCTCGCGAAGAAGTTCATGGAGCAGGCCGAAACGGCGCGGATGAGCCGAGGAGTACGCCAGGCGTACGAGGCCCTGGGGGTGTTCGGCCACCTCGCGAGGATGGTCGTGTTCGGGCTCACGGGCTACGGACTGATCGATGCAGCCGTCGAATTCGATCCTCACAAGGCGATCGGGCTCGATGGCGCCCTCAGGGAACTGGCGAGCAACTCCTCCGGCCCGTACCTGCTCGGCGCCGTCGCCGCCGGTCTGATCGGGTTTGCGCTCTACTCGATCGCCGACTCGCGCTATCGCAAGGCCTAGCGCCGCACTGTCGGCGGCAGGCAGGAAAGGCCGGCAGATCTCCCCCCGCTCGACACCCGCAGGAGAGGACGACGGCACCGGCGGCGCATGCGCGATCCGCGCGCGCGTCAGCGGCCGCGTCCAGGGCATTGGCCTACGCGCCGCCGCGCGCCGGCGAGCGAGCGAGCTGGGCGTTCAGGGATGGGTGCGCAACTGCGACGACGGGACCGTGGCGGTGCACGCGGAGGGCCCCCGTGCGGCAATCGACGCGCTGCTGGAGTTCCTGCGCCACGGGCCTCGCGGGGCGGCCGTCGCCGACGTGTCCGTCGAGGACGTGCGCATCGAGGGCCATGAGCAGTTCGCGATCCGGGGCGTGCCCGCGGGCGCGTTCGTCGTCCAGCAACACTCGGCCACCACGCTGCACTTCGACCTGCGCCTGGAGGTGGGAGGCGTGATGCGCTCGTGGGCGCTGCCGAAGGGGCCATCGCTCGATCCCGCCGTCAAGCGGCTGGCCGTGGAGGTCCCCGATCACAGCATCGGCCACAACTCCTTCGAGGGGCCGACGGGCAGCGGTGGCGTCGTCGTGTGGGACCGGGGCGAGTACGAGCAGGGCGGCAGGGTCGCGTGGCCGGAGGCGCTCGACCGCGGCCATGCGGTCTTCGTCCTGCATGGCGAGAAGCTGCGCGGGGGCTTCGCGCTGCAGCGCACGAGGCCGGGGGCGAAACCGCAGTGGCTGCTCCTCAAGCGCCGCGATGAGCTGGCGCGCCCGGGCTCCGACGTGGTTGCCGAGCAGCCCGCGTCGGTCCTCAGTGGCCGCACGCTGGAGCAGGTGCTCGGCGAGCCGCGGTGAGCTCACGCCCCCAGTCGCACGCTCCCGCGCCCGATGATCTCGACCTCGCCGCCGGGCTCGCAGTTCGAGATCGCGAGCGCCTCCTTGGCGATCGTGCGCCGAAGGATCACCAGCGCAACTGCACCGAGCGCCGCCGGGATCACGAGCGCGAGCGCGCGGTAGCCGAGCACGGCCGCCGTCGCGGCGCCGGCCGGCACGTGGTAGAGCACGAGCGTCCCGACCAGGCCGACGTCGACCCCGCCGACGCCGCCGGGGACGGGGATCAGGCCTCCCAGCTCGCCGATCAGATAGCCCATCCAAATGATTGCGAGCGCGGGCGCCGAGCCGAACGCGTGGAAGGTGGCCCACAGGATCATCACGTCGAAGCCGAGGTAGCCGAGCAGCCCCACCAGCAGCCACGGGTCGCGCTCGCGCAACAGCGCCAGGGCGCCGGAGACGCCCTTGGACACGGCCCGCAGGACCTGGGCGCGGCGCGAGGTGCCCTGCGCCCGACCCGCGACGCTCTGCTCGGCCGCGCCGGCCCAGCGGCCGCCGACGATCGTCAGGACGATCGCCGCGGCGGCGACCGCAGCCGGAAGCAGGGTGAGGGCGAGCCCGACGTGCCCCGGAAACACCCCCACGGCCAGGCCGAGACCGAGAACGATCACGCCGAGCACGTTGGGCAGGCTCGTGAGAAAGAAGAAGGCGACGCTGCGCTCGGCGACCCTCTCCGCGCTCATGCCGCCGCGGCGCAGCGCCCACGCGCCGAGCGCGAGGCCTCCGGCTCCGCCGACCGGGATCACGGCGTTGGCGCCAAGCTCGGCGAAGCCGATCTGGGCGCTCGTCCGCCAGCGCATCTTCGAGCAGAACACGCCGCGGAAGATCGCGACATAGGCGAGACCGGAGAGCACCTTCAGCCCGGCGCCGAGGCCCAGCCAGCCAGGATTGCCGTGCGCGAAGCGAGTGCGGAGGCTCGCCAGACCCGGCACGAGCGTGATCGCGGCGATCACGAGCACGACGAGGACGGCGAGGAGCAGGACGCGCCGGCGAAGCCGCGACCCGCCCACCTGCGGCGGCGGGTCGAAGCCGTCCGTGGACCGTGTCGAGCTTCCCCCCGCGCTCACCGTGCTCATGCCAAGGCCACAATCCGACGGAGTTCTATTGCAGGTATTTCTCGACCGTGTCGACGTCTCGCGCGTGGGCCTCGGCGGGATCGGCCCCCGCACCGCGAAGCGCGCGGCGCTGGCGCAGCAGATCCCAGCAGCGGTCGAGCTCGGCGGATACGTCCTGCAGGCGCCGGCGGTCGACGGCGAGCGCATCCTCGCGGACCGCGTCGCCCTCCTCACGACCGATGAGCGCGTGCTCCTCCTCGACCAGCGCCTCGATGCGGCCGAGGATCGATTGGTCGTCCATTCCCTCAGGGTAGCGACGGACGTCCCCCGGCCGCGTGAATCGACGAGCTGTTTACGCGCGCTCGGCCGCACGGCCGCACGGCGAAACAACCCCTCTGCGGGTTTCAGAAAGGCGTGACACGGGTACCTTTGAGACAGGGCAAGCACGGCCCTGATGGGATGGCCAGGGTTCTTGGCACTCCCTAAGCGCACAGCCTTCTGGGAAGAGGGTCCAGCGGGCGGTTTGAGTGCCAAAACGGCCACATCGCTCGCGGCGCGTGTCGCAGAGCGCCTTCGCGCGCGCCGCGAGCCGCCTTATCCGTGTTACCAATCCGAAAGGGACCCATGGGACTAATCGAGCTACTCATCGTCGTCTTGGTCATCCTCGCGATCGCGGGCGGGATCGGGGTCAGCCCACTGCTTTGGATTCTGTTGCTCGTCGCCCTCGTGCTGATGCTGACGCGAGGCGGCTTCGGCATCGGCGGACGTGGCCGTTTGTAGCGTCGCACTTGGCGAACGCTCCCCGACGACCCGAACGGGCGCCGGGGAGCGTCAGCACCTACGCGCTGTGCTCATCTCGACCTGATTCGACGTGTCCATCCGGGCGATGTGAAACAGGCGGCTGAGCGCAGGAGTGTGCGACCCGCTGCCGTACAACGGGCCATGGCCCGGGCCGCGAAGCGGATCGCTAGGATCGCCTGATGACTGGGAAGACCTGGTTCATCACCGGTACTTCACGCGGCTTCGGGCGGGAGTGGACGAGGGCGGCCCTGGCGCGCGGCGATCGTGTCGCCGCCACTGCGCGTGACACGAGCACACTTGACGACCTGCGGACGGAGTACGGCGACGCGCTGCTGCCACTTGCGCTCGACGTCACCGACCGGGACGCGGCGTTCACCGCTGTCGCCAAGGCCCGCGAGCACTTCGGCCGTCTGGACATCGTCGTCAACAACGCCGGTTACGGCCACTTCGGGATGATGGAGGAGATTTCCGAGCAAGAGGCCCGTGCGCAGATCGAGACGAATCTGTTCGGCGCCTTGTGGGTGACGCAGGCCGCTCTCCCCTTCCTGCGCGAGCAGGGCAGCGGCCACATCGTCCAGGTGTCCTCGATCGGCGGGATCTCGGCGTTTCCCTCCGTCGGCATCTATCACGCTTCGAAGTGGGGCCTCGAGGGGTTCAGTCAGGCGTTGGCTCAGGAGGTCGACGGGTTCGGGATCCACGTCACGCTTGTCGAGCCGGGGGGCTTCTCAACCGATTGGGCCGGGCCTTCGGCGAAGCGTTCTGAGCCCATCGCCGCATATGACGCGGTACGCGAGCGCCAGCAGCAGTGGCGCGCCAGCAACACCCCGGGCGACCCCGCCGCGTCGGCCGAGGCGATCATGCGTGTCGTCGACGCCAACCCGCCCCCGCTTCGCGTGTTCTTCGGCGCAAGGCCGCTGAGCATCGCCGAAAGCGACTACGAGCGGCGCCTGGCGACCTGGCGTGAGTGGCAGCCCGTCTCGGAACTGGCTCAGGGCCCGAACAAGTAAGCGCTGCCCCACGCTTACGAAGGTTCTGCGGCGGGCACTGCCACGAACTCGCGGATGTGCTTAGCGAGCTGGGCGGGCTGGTCCTCGGGGATGAGGGTGTAGCTGTCGGCGATCTCAACGAGCTGCCCCTGGGGACACAGCTCAGCCAGCCGACGGCCGTGCGCGGGGGGCATCAGGCGGTCCTCGCTGGCCCACACAACCAGCACCGGACGGTCGAGGGACCGCAGCGTCTCGGCGGCGCCGAGCAGGTCGCGTCGCCCCTGGGCGGAGCTCAGCACGTACTTGCGCAGATCGCGCCGGATCGCGCGCTGCTTTACCGCGGGGCCGAACCAGCGGTCCATCACATCGCGCGGAACTGGGCGCTTGCTCAGCGGACCGTAGGTCATCGGCAGCCTGCGCAGGCGATCGAAGCGAAACGGCAGCACCGTGAGCCCGATCCCGCCGGGTACTCGCGCTATGTACGGGAGCAGCTTCGCGGCTCCCTTCGGCGGCACGTTCTCAAAGGCCTCGCACGAGCAGATCACGAGCCGCGAGATCCGCCCATCCTGCGGTCCGCCGATCAGCAGCTGAGGTCCACCCCAGTCGCTCATCGCGAGCGTCACCTCACGCAGGTCCAAGCGCTCGATGAACTCGCCGAGGATCGCCGCGACCCCGCGCATCGAGAGGTCGGCGTCGGCGCGCATCGGATGACGATGCCCGCCGAGCGGGAGCGTGGGCAGCACGCAGCGATAGTCAGAGCGCAGGTCGGCCACCACGTGACGCCAGAGCGAGCCGTCCATCATGAGCCCGTGGTTGAAGACGATCACAGGCCCCTCGCCTCCGGTGTCCTCGTACTCGAGGGTCCCCGTTGACAGCTGCAGGTCGGGCATGACGCCTCCTAAAGATTGCGTGTTCTGCCGCGCGATGCGCATCACCGAGCAACAGCAGATCGCGGGGGCCAGTGCGGTTGCTGCCGTCCAGGCGGCTCTGCCCGCAGACCCTACAACCGCACGCGCACCCCGCAATGATTGATCGGTCGGCAGCGCCGGGCCTCTGCAGCACGCCGATGCTCACACGGGTTCGGGAGCCTCGAGCGCCTCGAGGTGCTCCGTACGCGCGCGACCAATTGCTCGGACACTTCGTCGGCCTGCACGGACAGGCGCGGCGCCCCGATGTGCAGGTCGTCGGGAGCAGCGATTCCGAGGTGCTCGAGCACGCTACGCACGACTGCGTCCGTGCTGTCAGCGAGCTCCTCATAGGTGACCTTCAGCGGCTCGTAGCCGAGGCCGAGGAAGTAGGCCTCCCAGGAGGCGTCGTGCGCGGTCAGCTGGCACGTCAGGTAGTTGATTGCGCGAAACGAGAAGACCGGCTCGGGCAACCGTCCGGCGCCGGCGTCTGCGCCGTCAGCCCCCGCTTCGCGCTGCCATGCCTGCGTCTGCACGGCCTTCCACAGCGACACGGCTTGGCGCACGTTGTCGCGGCGGGCGATCTGCACGTAACGCAGGCCCGGGAAGGAGCGCGCGAGCAGCTCGGGCAGCGAGCGCGCGGCGTTGCCGTCGATGCCGCGAAGCAGCTCGGCGAAGTCGCCGAGGTAGCCCCCCATCAGCTTGCGCCGAACACGCCGTTCGGCGTCGTGCCCTCCGTCAGCGCCCACTCCAGGTACTGGTCGTAGGTGTCCGGCTGCCACAACGGGTTGGGCTTGGGTGCGCCTCGAGCATCTCGCGGGTCGCGCGGAACGCGCCACGGCCCCGAAGCACCCGGCTTGGCGGGCCAGGTATCGAACCTGGCCCGCCGTCAGCCGAGGGTGTCCTGCGGAGGCGTTGGCCTCTCGCTCGGACGGGAGGGATGAGACCCGAAGTAAGACTACCAGCTTTATGAGGATTGCTGGTGAGACCGTGCGTCCGGCCGGCGGCCGCCGCCGTGCCGATCACCGATAGCCCTCGGCGGGCCAGGCCCGGGCCCCTGTGGCGGACGCCGTCCCCTTGCGGGTGCCGGCTTGGCCGACGAGGACGCTGACACTGCCCGCTCCGGCGACTTGCTCCAGCGCGTCGCGCTGCTCGACGTCAGCTCGAACGCAGGCCGTCGTTCCGGCAGCATCGTGACCATCCTCAGCGCTTGCGCTCCTGCGGAGACCCACGGACTCGCTGGCTAGCTACTCGCCGTCCAGCCTGGCTACGAGTGCGATCGCGCGACGCGTCTGCACATTTCGTTCGTCGTCGGCGGGCGGCAGCTCGCAAGGCGGCCGCCGTCACGGGCTGGCCTTCAGCGAGGCTTTCCACCCGCGCCTGGCCACGGCCAGCATCCACGAGAGCGGCCGTCACAGCGACCCCCGGATCGCCGGGCAGCATCCGAGGCCACAGCGCGCTGGCCCTATCACGGGGAGAAGGTAATGACTTTCCCGGTCGTGTCCACTGCGGCGCAGAGCGACGAGGACGCGCACGAGACGCTCGACAGTTTGTCGCCGAGCGTGTATTCCTTGGTCCAGCTTCCTCCACCATTTGTCGATACGAAGACATTGCCCGCGTTGTCCACCGCGACGCAGGTCGAGGCGCCCGTGCAGGTCAAAGCCGTGAGGCTGTTCGTGCCATCAATATCGTGCTTCGACACCGTCGCTTCGCCTTTGCTCGCGATCGCGAGGTTCAGGACATTGCCGGCACCATCGACGGCCACACAAGACGTCGTGGACGTACACGCGATTCCATGCAGAGCAGCGGAGCCGTCTACATCTGTCGATGTCCAGGAGGAGGACTCGAGCTGGCTTGTGGTGGTGGCCACGTGGACGTCGCCCACGCTGTCAGCGATCGCGCAGAACGATGATGACAGGCAGAACACGCCGTTCATGCTGGCCGACCCCTGGTCCTCCAGTTCCCATTTGGTCGACGCCGGGCTGGTGGCATAGCGAAAGTAGCCACCCCCGTCCTGCCCGTCAACGCAGAACGAAGACGAAGCACACGAGATCGCGTCGACGCCAAAAGCCGGGTTGTAGGCTTCGCTCCAGGAGCCACCGAGTGAGCTCGCGTAATAAAGTTTGCCGCCAGCGGCTTCTTTGCCGTCCGCGAGCAGACAGAGCGAGCTCGAGGGACAAGCCACTGCCTGGCTCGGGCTCAGGCCGCTAGGCCCACTCCACGCTTTCCACGTCGCTTCCGCGGTCGCGCTCACGTTCGTGGCGTAGAACGCGTTACCTTTGCTGTCGCTGGCAACGCAATCGGTCGTCAAAGGAATGCAGGACACGGCATTCAAGCCGTTACCGCCGTCGATGGTCTGCGTGTAGTCCGAGGCACTGCTCGTGAACGTCTTGTCTTCGCCGTACAAAGTTTTAAAGTCGGCCGTCGTTACGAGACGGTAATGGTAGCTAGTGCTGGGTTGCAGTCCGGTGATCGCTTGGCTGACCTTGACGCTGTGCACGCCTTCGGCTACTTCCTTCGCGGGTACTGGGGCGCTGCTGCCGTAGGACGTCGTCGTGCCGTATTCGAACTGGTAATGAGTGACTTCCCCGCCGGGGCTCAGAGTCCCTTCGAGCGTTGCTTGGGTGCTACCTACTTTGGACGTGCCTTCCGTCTTGACCGTCGATGTCTGTTCGTGGGCTTCGAGTAGAGTGCTCAGGTTGCTGTTGGACCATTCAGCGTTGTTCGGCTTCTTCCATTGCGAGATCGCACCGTTGGAGCCGACGGAGTAGACCCACATGTTTTCCGAGTTGAGGTCGCCTTCGCTACTGGGCTCGCGTACGTTCGCGATAGAGGAGCCCGATGAAGTCCCGAAGTTCGAGGAGAGGGCCCAGGTCGCCCCGTCGTTGTTCGAGATGACCTGCTCCAGGGTCCCAGAGGAGTTGGTGTAGGTCACGAAGATCGTTTCGCGTTCGTGCATCACCGACAGGCCAGACGTCGGCGACACT
>DASYFR010000032.1:0-412085 GCA_036498325.1 Solirubrobacteraceae bacterium | reverse complement strand
GACCGAGGATCGCCGCGGAGGCCAGCAGCTCGGGGGAGGCCATCGCACGGCCGTTGCCGTTCTCGGAACTACGCATGGCCTCGGCCAGCAGGGCCGTGAGGGTGCCCGAGAGGGCATCGACCTGGTGAGCGCTCAGCACGGTCCCATCCGCCAGCTTCGGCTCATCCTCGGAGAGCACGCGTTCCAGGCCGAGCAGCAGTGAGAACTCACGCCGCCAGGCGGTCGAGGGGTGCTTGGCCTGCTCGGAGAGCTCGGCCAGCGCCTGGTCGAGCGCCCGCCTGCGCGGCGTGCCCGCGGCCAGCGCAATCGCGGGATCCTCGCCATCGTGCAGGAAACGCTCGCGCACGAGCTTCTCCGCGCGTGAGATTTCCGCGGTACTTGGAATGGGCGCGGCCGCGAGGGCCACTGAAGTGGGCTCGGCCATGGAGGCTCTGGACTTCGAGACAGAGCCGGCGTCGAAAGTGGCTTCGGCGCGGCTCGAAAGGGTTGGCGCCCCGACGGCGCCGTTGGCCGGATGCTCGTAGAGCTCCGGAACTGACGTGCCACGCAGGATATAGCACGCGGAGGCATGATTGAAGTGGACGCCATCTGGCACTCTTAGCGCGATGACGCCGAAGCGCTCGCTGCTCGCCCTCGCCGCTGTGGCGGTGCTCGTCGTGCTCGTCGTCGGGCTCGCCGAGAGCGGTGGCCAGACGCCTGCGGCCGCCCCCACCGGGCTGACGCTCGCGCAGATGCGCGCGCGCCTGGCGGGCTCGCCTCCGGCGCTCGCCGCCCTCCATGCGCAGGGTGCCACGATCCTCTCGGGTGGGCTGCCGGCGCTGCGCGCGCGCCTGGCGGCGCTGCGCGGCCGGCCGGTCGTGATCAACAAGTGGGCGTCGTGGTGCGCGCCCTGCCGCGCGGAGTTCGGCGTCTTCCAGCGTGCCTCGCTCGCGCAGGGCCGGGAGGTCGCCTTCATCGGGATCGACTCCGGCGATACGAGCCGCGCGAGCGCGCTGGCGTTCCTGCGCAGCTTCCCCGTCAGCTACCCCAGCTACTACGACCCCAGCGGCCGCGCCGGCGAGACGCTCACCGACTCGACGTTCACGCCGGTGACGGTCTTCTACGACAGCCGCGGATCGCAGTACATCCACCAGGGGCCCTACACGTCAACGGCGAAGCTGGAAGAGGACGTCAGGCGCTACGCGCTCGACGCTTGAGCTTGCCGGAGCTGCGCATCGACCCGCTCAGCGGGCACAGGACGATCGTCGCCGGGGAGCGCTCGCGCAGGCCCGGGGGAGCGCCGACGTGCGCGCCCCCCGAGCCGATCGACGCCGGCAAGGACCCGTTCGCGGAGGGACACGAGGACCGCACGCCACCGGAGCTTTACGCGCTGCGTCCGGGCGGCGGCGCGGCGGATTCGCCGGGCTGGACCGTCCGCGTGGTGCCGAACCTGTATCCGGCGCTCGCTCCAGCTGCGCCCGCGACCTTCGCGATCGGGGGCCCGGAGCCGCAGGGCCCGCGCGGCGTGCTCGAGCTGTTCCAGGCACTCCCCGCCACGGGCGCGCACGAGGTGATCGTCAACGGGCCGCAGTCGGTGCTGTCGCTGGCCGAGCTGCCGCTCGAGCAGGCGCTCGCCGCGGCCGAGGTGTGGCGCGAGCGGATGCGCGCGCATGCCGGGAGCGCGTATCTGCAGCTGATCGTCAACGAGCGGCGCGAGGCGGGGGCCTCGCTGCCGCACACCCATGCCCAGCTGTATGCGCTGGACTTCGTACCGGCCGCCGTCGCGCGCGAGCGCGAGCGCGCCGCTGCCTACACGGCCCAGACGATGGGCCAGAACCTCCTCGGCGACCTCGTCGCAGAGGAGGTGCGCCGCGGGGAGCGGATCGTGGCGATCGACGAGGAGGCCGTGCTGATCGCCCCGTACGCCTCGCGGCTGCCCTTCCAGCTGATGCTCGCGCCGCGCACACCGCGGCCGCGCTTCCAGGACGAGGGGCCGCTCGGCGCGGCGCTGCTGCACGACGGGCTGCGCCGGCTCGCCCGCCATCTCGGCTCGAGCCCGCCGCTGAACCTGTGGGTGCGCACGGCGCCGCGTGGAGTCGATGACTTCTGCTGGCGAATCGACGTGATGCCGCGGCTGACGCACCTCGCCGGCCTCGAGCTCTCGACCGAGCTGAACCTCAACATCGTCGCCCCCGAGCACGCCGCCGAGCTGCTTCGCGAGGCCTGAGCCAGACCGCACCCGCCGAGACCCGCGATGCCCGTGCTCGCCGAGCCAGACGACAGGCTAGGCTGCCCGCAGCCATGGCACCAGAGGAACGCTTCCTACCGCGCTTCGCGGCCGAGCCGCCCCAGGAGGAGCTTCCCTACGGGCGCTGGGAGGAGCGGCTGCGCGAGGAGCTGCTGCGGGCGGCCGCGGGGCTCGAGTCCGAGCAGAATGACCTGGGCGACCCCGGCGACGTCGTCTGGTATCCGGATCGCAGCTGGCACGGGCACACCTACGTGCCGGCGAGCGCGCGCACGTCCGGTGGCTACGAGCTGTTCGGCTATGTCCGCTTCGTGCCCGGCGCCGAGGGCGAGGAGCCGACTGGCTTCGCCGCCCACGCCGACTTCACGGGCGAGACGGCCGAGCGCAACCCCGACTGGCAACTCGACCTCTGCGAGGAGGTGATCGGCAGCTGGCGCGGGCAGTTCGGCGCGGTGGCCGCGATGACGCTCGTGTGGGGCCGCCCGCTGATCTCCGGTGGGCGCATCGTCACGGCCGAGCTGGCCGACCTGGCGGTCGATCAGTGCGAGCTCGTCGACGAGCGCTTCACGCTGATCGCGCCCGACGACTACCGCAAGGATCTGCTGGAGATCAAGCTGTTCGACCTGAAGGGACGCGAGCTGGCGTCCGAGTCGCTGTACGCGGGCGAGGACGAGGACGAGGACGAGGCGGACGCGCAGGAGCAGGCGCAGGAGCGAGACGAGCCGGCAGCAGGCTAGGGCGCGGCGGCCCGGCTCCTCGCGGTCCTTCGCGTCGGGGGCGGCCCCTCAGCGGCCTTCGCGTTCGAGTTCTCGGTCGGCTTTCGCTTCCGCGGCTTCTTCGCGCGCGAACTGCTTGCGCGCGGCTTCTTCGGCAGGAGTCGCATGCGAAGCGGGTTTCCGTTTTGAGCCGGATTTGCTCGTGCCCGACGTGCCCGTCCCACTTTTCGCCCCGCCGGTTTTCCTGGCGTGGCTAGGTTTCGTCGCATGGCGGGCGCCGGCTTTGTGCTTGCGTCGCGTGCGTTTCGCGGGTGTCGCTTTGGCCGCTTCGGCGGCCGCCTTTTCGCGCGTCTGCTTGAGCTTCGCTTCTTCGACGGCTTCGCGCTGCCGGGCCACGGCAGCCGTGGCTGCTTCTTCCTTGCGGGCCTGCGCTTCGGCGTTGCCTTCCGCGCTGGTCGAGACGTCTGCACCGGCGCCGTTTTCGGATCCGCCCGCGGATGACGATCCGCAACCGCCGAGGGCGATGGCGAGTGCGGCCGCAGGCACTGCGAGCGCGAGCACGGCGCGCCGGGGCGCCGCGCTCGAGCGCGAGCGGCGCTCCTCCGCCGAGGGGAGCTCGCCGTTTCCACATGCGGGCATCATCCGTGTGCCACCGGGGTCGTGCCCGTGGTTTTGCCGCCCGGGCCGCTGCTCGCCGGTTTCTTCTTGCGCGACGCTTCTTCCTGCTGCAGCTGCCTGGTCCTCGCCTTGGCAGCTTCTTCGCCCTTCTTGATCGTGAGTTCGGCTGCCTGTTCCTTTGCCTTGGCTTGTCTTTCGGCCGTTTCGAGGCGCTTCTTGGCACGGGCGACCGCGACGGCTTCTTTGTGCCTTGCGTTCGCTTCAGCGGATTCTTCGCGCTGCTTGCCTTCGACCGAGGAGAGGACTTCGCGGTCTTTCACCAGTTCGGCCGCTTCCTGCTTTTTCTGTTCGGTTTCTTCCGCGCGTTCGATCGCTTCGCCGGTCGGTTCGGAGGCGTGGGAGCCGGAGCCCGATGAGCAGCCGACGAGCACGGACGCGAGCAGGCAGACAAGCATGAGCGCAAGGGTACGGGGAATGATGCGCGCGCCGGCGAACCGCCAGGGCATGCGACCCACGCTACCAGTCCCGCGACGCTTGCTCAAGCTCGAAAAACCCGTGATTTGCTGGGAAAACGAGGCAGTCTACGGGCGGATACCGGACGGCCGCAGCCGGCTATTTCGCCCTGCAGGCCGCGAGCGCCTGGTCGCGGGAAGCTCCGGCGGGAAGCGAGGCGCCTTTGATGACTTCTTCGCACACTTCTCGAGCCACCGCCTGGACGGCTTTCTTGTCGCCTGCGGCGACCTTGCTGCAGATGCCTTCGAGCTTCGCCTTGGCGCTCGCAGGGAGCGTGCTCTGCACTTTGATCTCGGCTTTGCACGCGGCGATCGCGCGCGCGAGCTTCGCCGCGTTCGCCGTGCCCGTCGCGGGCGAAGTGGCGCCCGTCGAAGATCCGCCCGTGGCCGTGCCGGCGGTTGTGGCGCTCGGCGTGCTGCTCGTGCCGCTGGTGGTCGTCGAGCTGCTGCCGCAGCCGGCGGCGAGCAGACCGCAGGCGAGCAGTCCGGCCAGCCATGAGGATCGCCGTCGAATCATTTGCAGGTTCCCTTGCCTCGCGCGAGCGTCCCCGTCCGGCGGACGGCCGGCGGACGCCAGATCGGGCAAGGCTACAGCGCCTCACGGATGAGCAGCGCCACTCATGCGGGCGCCGGCTCGGCCCGCGGCTCGGGCGCGGGATGCTCATCGAGGTCGGCGGCCGCGCGGCGGGCGCTCGCCTTGGCGCGCTCGGTCGTGCTGCCGAGCGCGAGCACGATCGTGAACAGCCCGCAGCCGGCGACGAGCCACCAGCCGGCGTGACTGGCGGCGACGAAGCCCGCGCCGACCTTCGCCGCTCCCGCGGCGGCGATCGCTCCGGCGAGGGCCACGCCGAGGGTCTGGCCGGCCTGGCGCGAGGTCGAGGCGACGGCCGCGGCGACACCGGCCTGGGCGGGCGGCATGCCGAGGACGGCGGTGTTGGTGATCGGCGGATTGACCATGCCGAAGCCGAAGCCGAACACGAAGTAGGCGGGGAGCAACGAGTCGAGCGCGGTGTTCCTGGCGAGGCCCGTCATCAGGGCGCCGCCCAGCATGATCCCGAGCCCGCCCGCGAGCAGCGCCGCGCGCGGGCCCCGGCGACCGACGAGACGACCGGACAGCGGTGCGAAGATCAGCGTCATGGCGGCTATCGGGAGCGTGTAGAGGCCCGCCCGCAGCGCCGAGAGGCCGCGGATCTCCTGCAGGTAGAGCGTGTTGAGGAACAGGAACGCGCCCAGCGCCGAGAAGCACAGCACGGCGATCGCGCTCGCGCTCGCGAACGGGATGCTGCGGAAGAAGCGCGGCTCGATCAGCGGCTCGCGGCGGCGGCGCTCGTAGCGCACCAGCACGACGAGCGAGACGGCGGCGAGCAGCGCGAGCGCGAGCGTCTGCAGCGAGAGCCAGCCTGCCGAGGGCGCCTCGATGATGCCGTAGGTGAGCGAGGCGAGCAGGACGATCACGAGGAGCTGTCCGAGCGGATCCAGGCGACGCGGGCGCGGAGCCCGCGATTCCGGGACGAAGCGCATCGTCAGGCCCAGCGCGGCGATGCCGACGGGCACGTTGATCCAGAAGATCGAGCGCCACCCGATCGAGTCCACGAGCGTCCCGCCGAGCACGGGACCGAGCGCCAGGCTGATGCCGACGGTCGCGCCCCACATCCCGATCGCCTGGGCACGCTCGCGCTCATCGGTGAAGACGTTGCGGATGATCGACATCGCGACGGGGTTGAGCATCGATCCGCCGACGGCCTGGAGCATGCGAAAGGCGATCAGCCAGCCGAGACTCGGCGCGACGCTGCACAGCAGCGAGGCGAGCGTGAACAGCACGAGGCCGGCCTGGAAGACACGGCGGCGTCCGAGCCGGTCGCCCATCGACCCGGACAGCATCAGCAGGCTGGCGAGCACGAGCGTGTAGGCATCCACCGTCCACTGCAGCCCCGACACGGTCGTATGCAGCTCGCGGCGAATCGACGGCAGCGCGACGTTGACGATCGTGTTGTCGAGGCCGACGATCAGGATGCTCATGCAGCAGATCGCGAGCACCAGCCGGCGGCGTGCGCGCGTCAGCGTCTCGGTGGACTCGACGGGGAGGTTCGCGTCGCTCATCCCCTCCAGTGTGGCGAAGGCGTGCGGTGGAGCCGGCCCAGGTCGGCTGTGCCTAGCTCTTCTCGGGCCGCGCTTGGATCGCTTCGAGAACCGTGCGCAGGCCGCCCTGGGTCTCCGTGTTGAGCGCGTCGAGAATCGCCTGCGTGTCCTTGAACGTGTTTTCCGAGCGAGCGTCAGAGGCGATCGACTGGACGTCCTGGCCGACCATGATGATCGACAGCAGGACGAGCTGGATGAACGTCTGCGCGATCCACGCGACGATCAGGATCAACCCCGGCTTGGTGAAGAACTTGGGCACGTCGGAGCTGGTCAGGACGCCGGCCTCGATGAGGATCGCCGGAAGGCTCGTCAGCGCGATCAGGCAGAACACGTAGGCCATCGCCATCGATCCGACAGCGTGCGTGATGACGACGGCGAGCTTCGCATTGAAGCCCTCGACCTCGCTCACCGCACGTTTGATTTCGGAGGGGTTGAGGCGAACGGCGCGGCTCAGGTGATGCCGCGTTTTGAACGTCTTTGGCAGGGCTGCCGCGGGGGCCTCGCCGGGCGGGGTGGCCTCGGCAGCGGGGTGCTGTGATGTCATCGGGGTCTCCTTGTGCGTGGGGGTCGGGTGACAGTCTCCGCTTAGCGCTTGTCGAGACTGACTTTGTCCTCTAGATTCTGAGGGTGCGAACGGCTGGGGGCGTCGGGCGCGTCAGCGGCAAGCCTGGAGGCAGTGCTGGTGTTTCATCACCCCCGACAGACGCGTAGGAGAGCAGCGCGCCGGCGTCGCGTGTTCGTCGCCGGCGGCGTCGCCGCGACCGTGCTGCTCGGGCTGTTCGCTTCGGCGACGCTGGCCGCGGTCCCGAACGACCCGTCCTTCGCCAGGCAGTGGGGCGCCAGCAACACCGGGCAGCCGATCCCGACGCAGGGGTCCAATCAGGTGCTCGGCGGCGAAGTCGGAGGTACGCCCGGGGCCGATGAGCACGCGCTTGAAGCCTGGGGCGTGACGAGCGGGAGCCGCTCGATCGTGATCGGCGAGACCGACACCGGCGTCGACTACACACACCCCGACCTCGCTGCGAACATCTGGAGCAATCCAGGGACCGTCGGAGGCTGCGCTGCGGGAACGCACGGCTACGACGTTCTCAACAAGACGTGCAACCCGATGGACGAAGAAACGCTCGCCGCGGGCGGCTTCGGCGGGCATGGCACGCATGTCGCCGGGATCATGGGCGCGGTTGGCAACAACGGCGTCGGGGTCGCCGGGGTCAACTGGCAGACGACGATCCTGCCGGTCAAGTGGCTGCAAACAGCCAACAGCGCAAACGAAACAGAACACCTCGTGGAAGCTTTGAAGTGGCTGGTCAAAGCCCAGGAAGCCGGTGTGAACATCCGTGTGGTGAACGACTCGCCGACATTCAAAGCGAGCGGACCCTCGCCCGAACTCGAACACGAGATCGAGGTACTCGGCGAACACCAGATCCTGTTCGTGACGTCGGCCGGCAACGAAGGCAGCAACGACGACGAAGCGAGCGTCCTTCGCTATCCCTGCAAGTACCGCTTGCCCAATGAGATCTGCGTGACGGCGAGCAACAACGAAGACAAGCTGCCGAGCTGGGCGAACACGGGGCGGGAAACGGTCGACCTCGCTGCGCCGGGCGTGAGCATCTACTCGACGATCCGCGGAGGCGAATACCGCTATCTCAGCGGCGCCTCGATGGCGGCGGCACAGGTCTCCGGCGCCGCCGCGCTGATCCTCGCGGCCAGGCCGTCGCTGTCCGCGCGCGAACTGAAGGCGGCGATCCTCAACAACGTCGATGCGCTTCCGGCGCTCGCCGGCAAGCTCGCCACCGGCGGGCGCCTCGACATCGCCAAGGCGCTGCCGGCGCTCCTCAGCGAAGCATCGCCGGGCAGCGGGGCCGCCGCGGGCGGCACGCGCGTGACGCTCACGGGCGCGAACCTCGCCCGCGCGACGGGCGTCAGCTTCGGCTCAGCCGGCGCAGCGTTCACGATCAACTCGCCGACGTCGATCACGGCGACCGCGCCGGCCGGCTCGGGGACGGTCGATGTCAGGGTCTTCGCTCCCGGCGGAGAGAGCGCGCCGGTGCCCGGCGACCGCTTCAGCTACATCTCCCCGCCGCCGCCGGCGCCCGCCGTCACAGGCGTGAGCCCGAGCTCGGGTCCGCAATCCGGCGGGACGTCGGTGACGATCACCGGCAGCAACCTCGACGGGGCGAGCGCCGTCCACTTCGGCTCGACGCGCGCCGCGATCCTCGACGGCTCGCCGACGTCGATCACGGCAACGGCGCCCGCCGGGACCGGCACGGTCGACGTGACCGTCACCACAGCGTCGGGCTCGAGCCCGGCGACGCAGGCCGACCACTTCACCTACTCCTCCGAACCACCGCCGTCCGAACCACCGCCGTCCGAACCGCCGCCCGCGACTCCGCCCCCCGAACCGCCGCTGCCCGAACATCCGCCCACGCCGCCCGCGGCGCCGTCGCCCGAACCATCGACACCGCTGACGTCCACCGTGCAAACTTCGCCGCCGCAGACGAGTCTTCCGGGCGCGACGCTGACGACGAGCGGCGGCGGCGCTGTCCTCGGCAGCACCAGCGCGAGGAGCGCGCTCGCGCTCGTCTCCTCGACCCTGACGGTCAGGCATCGGCGCGCCGTTGTCGGCCTGCGCTGCACCGGACCGCGCAACTGTCGCGGGAAGATGACGCTCGCGATCGAGCTCGCCACGACCCAGAACAGCGAGATCGTCGGGACCAGGTGGCTCACGATCGGCCACGTGGCGTTCGACGTCCTCGCAGCGCGCACGGCGACGGTCCTCGTCACGCTGAGCCCGGCCGCCCTGCACCGGCTGAGCGCCCGGCGCGGTTCGCTCGGCGCGTCGCTCGCGCTCGTGTCCTCGCCGCCGACGCAGACGAGCGTCCGCACCAAGCACGTACGTCTGCTGGAACGCATCACGGGCGCCAACAGCTCGGGGCGCTAGTGCGCGGGTAGCATGCCCGCATGAGGGAGGTCCAGCGCTTCGGATTCGAGTTCGCCCCCGCGTACCGCGCTCCAGCCCGGCTGTTCGGCGTGACCCCCTCGAGCGCCTGGGTGGACATCGACGAGTCCCACCTCCATGCGCACTTCGGCCGCTGGCGCGTCGTCACGCCGCTGGCGAACATTCGTGACGTGGCAGAGACCGGCCCGTATGCGTTCTTCAAGACCGCCGGGCCCGCGCGGCTGGCGATCACCGATCGCGGCCTGACGTTCGCCACCAACGGCGACCGCGGAGTCCTGATCTCCTTCCGCTCGCCCGTGCGCGGGCTCGACCCGCTGGGCGTCGTGCGTCACCGCGAGCTGACCGTCACGGTGACAGACGTGGGCCGACTTGCAACTCAGCTGCGCGCTCGCCTCGCCGGGTCCCCAAGCGCCTGAGGAGTCAGGGTGTGCATCACCGGCGCGCTTCGCGCAGTGCCCCCGCCGGGAGTCGAACCTGGATCTACCGCTTAGGAGGCGGTCGTCTTATCCATTGGACTACGAGGGCGCGGCCGCGTGCCGGCGGTCGTGCGCCGAAGGCTAGCGCCGCTCGTCGTCCTCGGCCGCGAGCGCCGTGAGCCCCTCGCCGACGAGCCGGTGCGTGATCCATTCGTTCATCTGCTGCGCGCCGATGCGCCGGTAGAAGCCGAGCGCGAGCTCGTTCCAGTCCAGCGCAGACCATTCCAGGCGCTCGCCGCCGCGCTCGCGCACGACGGCCGCGACCCTCGCCAGCAGCGCGCGTCCGACGCCGGCGCCCCGGTGTGCGGGCCTCACGAACAGGTCCTCGAGCCAGACCCCCTGGATCGCGAGGAAGGTCGAGAAAGTCGGGTGGTAGAGGGCGTAGCCGGCCGTCTCCCCCGCCACCTCCGCGATCAGCGCCTCGGCCGCGGGAGGCTCGCCGAAGAGAGCCCGCGCGAGACGCTCCTCGCTGGCCTGCAGCTGGTCGGTGAGCCGCTCGTACTCGGCCAGCTCGCCGAACAGGGTGAGCAGCAGCGGCACGTCAGCGGGCCGCGCCGGTCGGATCACCGCCGCGGGGCGCGCCGGCGTGGCTTCCACGTCGCTCACTGCCCCCGCCGATCGGGCCGCTCGGGATAGACCTCGTCGATCGTGGTGAGTGCGAGGTACGGCGCGCCGGCCTCGCGCTCGATCGCAGCGCCGCCGCCGGCGAGCCGGTCGAGCACGCTGAGCACGCCGCAGATCTCCTGGCCGGCGTCGTGCAGCGCGGCGATCGCAGCGAGCGTGGAGCCGCCGGTCGTGACGACGTCCTCGACGACCACGCAGCGGTCCTCCGGCGCGAGCGGTGGGCCCTCGATGCGGCGCTGCAGGCCATGCGCCTTGGCGTCCTTGCGCACGAAGAAGGCCTTCACGCGAGCGCCGCCCGCGAGCGCCGCGCACGCCACGGGATCGGCCCCCATCGTCAGGCCGCCGACGGCCGTCGCACCCCAATCCCCGACCTGCGCGGAGACGAGCGAGGCGAGCGCCGCGAAGCCCGCGGGGCGCAGAATCGCGCGCTTGGCATCCACGTAGTACTCGGCGAGCGCTCCGCTCGTGAGCGTGACGGCGCCGAGCACCAGCGCGTGCTCGCGGAGCTCCCGCACGAGCGTGTCGCGCGCGACGCTCGGATCCGTCGTATGTCTGTCCAAGTCGTCCACGCGGGCGCCTAATCTACCGATGTGACGGCTGCACTCGTCAAACTGCTTCGTCTCGTCTCGATCGGCGTCTGCCTGGTCGTCGTCGCCTCGTTCGTCACCTTCGCGGTCGAGCAGACGAAAACCGCCTCCGGCCATCAGCAGGAACAGCTCGCGACACCCGCCGAAGCAGCCACCGCCGCCGCGACCCCGCCTGTGCAAAGCCACGAGAGCAGCCTGCGCAAAGGGCTCGACGAAGCCTCCGCCGAACTCACCTCGCCGTTCGCGGGGCTCGCATCGGGATCGAGCGAATGGGCCACGCGTGGCGTCAAGCTGCTGCTTGCGCTGCTGATCTACGGCTTCGGCATCGGCTACCTGGCGCGGGCGCTTCGCGTCCGCGTCTGAACGCCGGCGCTCGTCGTGACGTGACGCGCGGGCCTACGGGCCGGCGTTGCCGCGGACGCGCTTGCTGCCGCCGCCGCCCTCGTTGTAGACGTCCACGGGCGTGCCTTCGTGGACCCAGCTCCAGATCGCCGGGGCGTCGGGGATCGGCACGCGCAGGCAGCCATGGCTGGCCGCGTACGTCGGCACTTCCGGGTAGCCGTGGATCGCATATCCGCGGATGAAGTAGTTGGAGTCGACCATGCCCTCGCTGTTGACGCCCGGTTCCTTGCGGTAGACGCTGAAGCGCCCGATCACGGTCGGCGTCGAGGGCTTTCCCGAGCTCATCGTGTAGAGCTTGTGCACGCGCCCACCCGGTTCGATCTCGGCGAGCACCTGACGGGTGAGATCGCCCTCGACGTGGCGGCCGTCGTGCGGATAGCGCACGTGGAAGGCGCCCGCGCGGCGCGCGAGCAGCGCGAACACGCGCCGGCCCGCATAGGGGATGCGTTCCTGCCCGGTCATCTTGCGGTAGGCGACGAGCGCCTGGCCGGTGCCTTCGTCGAGCACTCCGCTGAGCGGGACCGCGTAGTGCAGCGCATCCAGCTCCGACTGCAGCAGGCGCACCGACTGCCCGCGCGCGCCGAGGCCGAGGTTGGTGTTGACGAAGCGCACCGCTTCCGAGCGCGCGCTGTAGGCGAGTTGTGCGGCGGTCGCGTAGTGCGCGGCGCGCACCTGCACGAGTCCCGCGTCGGCGCTCGCGAAGCTGACGTGAAACTGCCCCGCACCGTTGCCGAGCGCCTGCACGCCGGCCAGCTTGACGGCGACCTTGCGGCCTTCGCGATAGATGCTCAGCTTCACCGTCTGCCCGGCGACATAGGGGATCACGACACCGCGCACGACGATCCGCTGGCCGACGAGCGCGAACCGCGGACGGCCGCCGACGCGCTGCAGGACGAGCTTGAGCTTTCCCTGCGCGGGCGAGGCGGCGGGCGGCGCGGGCGGGGAGGCCGCCGGTGCGGGGACGGCGGGCGCGGGCGTCGAGGAGGCCGCGGGGGCGGCGCCCGCCGCGGGCGCTGCAGCCAGGCACGCGAGCGCGATGAGCGCCACCGCCCGACGGAGGGTGGCTCCCGTGCGCCGGGCGTGGCTCGCTGTCATCCCCCCATCCTATTTGCCGCTGCGGGCGAGAACGGCCCCGCGTCGATCAGGCCGATGCGTTTGAACGCCAGCGCCAGGCCGCCGATGCCGAGCAGCGCCCCGACCATCAACACGGGTAGCTGCCAGCCCCAGTGCTCGAGGCTCGAGAACGCGATCGAGTTGTTCAGCGAGTGCGCCGCGATCGATGGGTACAGCGACCCCGTGTAGCGATACAGCAGGCAGAGCCCGAAGCCGAGGGCGGCGAGCGGAACGAGGTCGAGCACGGGCGCCGAGCCGACGTGCACGCCGCCGAACAGCACCCCCGTGATCACCGCCGCCGGCAGCGTCCCGCGCCAGTTGCGCAGCGCCGTGAAGACGTAGCCGCGAAACAGGATCTCCTCGCAGATCGGCGCCACGACGCATGTCAGCGCGGCGCTCAGGGCCAGCAGCAGAGTGCCTTCGTTGGAGCCGAGCTGTTCGAGTAGTTTCTCTTCTTCGGGATGCAGCACTTCCGACCACACCACGCTGAGGACGACGAACACGACCAGCAGCAGCGCGATCAGACGGACGGCCGTCCACCAGCCGACGCTCGGCCTGCGCAGGCCGAGCTGCCACGAGCGCACCGCGCGGCCGCCGAGGCGGGCGCAGTAGACGGCGGCGAGAACGAAGGCGATGTCCTGCACGACGGTGTCCGCGATCGCGAGGCCCGGAGGTGTGTGCGAGCTCGTCAGCTTGACGCCGAAGGCGAGCGCCGGCAGATCCACGAGCAGACCGCCCATCGCAGCGAGCACGAGGCCGCCGACGAGCGCGAGCGCAGCGCTCCAGGGGGCCCAGGAGGTGTCGGGCGATCGCTCGCGCTCGGGCTCCGCCGGCTCGTCCGCGGGTGCCTGCGCGGCGAGGGCGGGCGCGGACGCGGGCGGGGAGAAGGTCACCGGCGGCTCGTCCACGACTAGGCGACCCAGTGCCAGGTGGCGAACTGGGCGGTGAAGAAGACCATCAGCACGGCCGAGACCGCGAGCACCGGACGCCGCAGCCGCGGGTGCTCGCCGAGCCAGGAGGCAAAGGCGATCGCGAGCGGGAACAGCACGACCAGAAAGCGCGGCAGCGACATCAGCGGCTGGGAGCCGACGGGGTAGGACAGCGGCAGGGCGAGTGCGGCGACCACATAGGCCCCGTAGGCGAGCGGGAGCACCCGCAGCGCGCGCCACAGCAGCGGGACCGCCGCCACCAGAAAGCCCAGCAGCATCAGGTTGTGGCCGGCGCTCACGAACGGGCTTCCGCCCGCGCTGGGGAAGTAGACGTGCGCCCGCTGCATCGAGAGCAGCTGGCGCAGGCCCTCCACGCCGGCCTTCAGCCCGTCCCAGATGCCGACGTAGGGACCCGCGAAGTGGCGCCCCCAGCTCCCCTGCGAGTGAAACGGCGCGAACACGTCCCCCCCGGCTAGGCCGAGGTAGAGGCAGAAGGCGAGCGCACCCACGGGCATCAGGCCGAGCCACAGAAGCTCGCGCCGCAAGCGATAGCGCGCCCGCAGCGAGCGCCCGCGCCGCGTGAAGTCCGCGAGGCGATCCTCGCGCGGCCCGTACAGGTAGATCATCAGCGCAGGCAGCGCGAGCACTATGCCCGTGCTGCGCGTGGCGGCCGCGAGGGCGCCGAGCACGCCGGCCCAAGCCCAGCGACCATGACGCGCGCTCCAGAAGACCCCGACCGAGAGCGCCATGTAGAGCGACTCCGTGTAGACCGCCGAGAAGTACACGGCCATCGGCGCGAATGCGCACAGCGCGACCGCCAGGCGCGCCGCCTCGGGCACGTGGCCGGCCACGGCGGAGACGCGCGCCGTGCGACCCAACTCGAGTGTGGTCAGGCGGTGGATGCCATACAGCGCGAGCGCGAAGGCGAGCACCGAGATCAGCACCCCCGCGAGCACCGGCGGCGTGCCGAACCACGCAACGCCGCGCAGGAGCAGTGGATACAACGGGAAGAACGCCGTCCGCGATGCCGTGAACGCGCCGAAATCCGGCCGGTAGCCGAAGTGGGCGACGACGAGGTACCAGGCCGCGTCCCAGCGCGCCGCCGGCGCTGCGAGCACGTTTCCGACCGATCCGAGGCCGCGCGTGACTCCCTGAGGGTTCAGCGCATGACGCACCGGACCCGCACCGAGCACGGCGACGGTGCCGGCTCCTGCGACCCACACGAGCAGGCGCGAGCGCCACAGCGCCTGCCAGCTCTCGCGCACGGCCGCCATGCGCAGCGGGTCCGCGCGCAGGCGCGCCCACCAGACAGGTTCGCGCAGCCGCGCGCTGCCGGCGCCGACGCGCGGCTGCAGGCGCACGGCCGGCCCGCTCAGGGGCACCGGCCCGCTCAGGGGCACTGCCGCCCCGTTCGGGCGCACAGCGGCCCCGCTCGGGGCTACCTCCGGCTCGTTCGCGTGCTCCACGCTGCTCTCGCGCACGGCCGGGATGGCTTGCTCAGCGGTGTCGGGGTTCATGACGCTTGCAGGGAGCGTAGAGATAGCCGCCACGCAACCGGCAGGAGAACCCGCTCGCGCGCGGTAATCTCGAACTCCGGAGATGTCTCGTCAAGCGCGAAAGCGCCGCCACCGGCACGGCCCCGGTGGAGGCGCGCGAGTCCTGCTGGTCAGTGGCGGCGTCCTCGCCGCGGCGCTGATCGTCGGCGTGATCGCGGCCGTCGGCTACGTCCTGCACGTGGCCGACTCGGCACCCGCGCTGGCGGGCCTGCATCCGCTCGTGATCGGCGGCTCCTCACAGGTGTTCGCCTCCGACGGAACGCGCCTCGGGTTCATCCAGTCCGACCAGCTGCGCACCCCCGTCGGCTGGTCGAGCATTCCCGCCTCGCTCAAGAACGCCACGGTCGCAATCGAGGACCAGCGCTTCTACAAACACAACGGCGTCGATCTGACGGGGATCTTCCGCGCGGCGGTCAAGGACATCACCCACGGCGCCGCGCTGCAGGGCGGATCGACGATCACGATGCAGCTCGTGCGCAACCTCTACCTCGGCGGCGACCAGCACACGCTCAAGCAGAAGATCATCGAGGCCAAGGAGGCGATCGACTACGAGAAACACCACAGCAAGCGCTCGATCCTGACGAGCTACCTCAACAGCGTCCCCTATGGCACGCTCGGTGGCCAGACGGCGATCGGCGTGCAGGCTGCGGCGAGGATCTTTTTCGACAGGCCGGCCTCGCAGCTCAGCCTCGAGCAGTCGGCACTGCTCGCGGGCCTGCCTCAGGCCCCCTCCCAGTACAACCCGTTCCTGAACCCCGCCGCCGCGCGTCAGCGTCGCGACGAGGTGCTGGCGAAGATGGCGGAACTGCACTACATCAGCGCGGGCCAGGCGGCGGCCGCCGAACGCGCTCCGCTGGAGGTTCACCACGGCACCTTCTACACCCAGCGCCGCGAGAACTTCTTCTTCGAATACGTGCGCGAGCAGCTCGTGCACCGCTACGGCGCGAGCACCGTCGCGCAGGGCGGCCTGAAGGTGTACACGACGATCAACCTGCAGATGCAGGCGCTCGCCCGCAAAGCGATCGGCGAAGTCCTCAACCAGCCCGAAGACCCGGCCTCGGCGATCGTCACGATCAACCCGGCCAACGGCGACATCGAGGCGATGGCGGAGTCCCAGAGCTACGAGAAGTCGCAGTACAACCTGGCCGCCGACGGCCACCGCCAGCCCGGTTCGACGTTCAAGGCGATCGACCTCGCCGATGCGCTCTCCCGCGGAGTCGACCCGAACACGACCTCCTACTTCTCGCACACCCTCGCACCCGGCTGGCTGCCGGGGTATCCGACCTACGAAGTGAAGACCTTCGAGGGAACCTCGCTGAACAGGTCGATCAACCTTGTGCAGGCGACGCTCGCCTCCGACAACACCGTCTACGCCCAGCTGGCGGCGGACCTCGGCGAGGAAACGATCACGCACATGGCCTACCAGCTGGGTGTGAAAACGCACCTGAGCAGCTATCCCGCCGAAGCGCTCGGCGGCCTCACGCTGGGCGTGACGCCGCTGGAAATGGCCGACGTGTACGCCACGCTCGCCGACGGCGGCTGGCGCAACTCGCCGATCGCGATCACGAAGGTCGTGTTCCCGGAAGGCCGCGTCGACACCAACTGGGGCCAGCCCCATCGCGTCAAGGTCCTCGGCGAAGGCGTGGCGGGCGAGGAGACGAGCATCCTGCACCAGAACGTGCTCGGCGGGACCGCGGTCAAATCGGTGATCAACTGCCCGACGGCCGCCAAGACGGGCACGACCAGCGAACTCGTGGACGCCTGGCTCGACGGCTACAACTCCCGATACTCCACCGTCGTGTGGATGGGCTATCCCACGAAACGCGTGCCGATGACGAGCGTTCACGGCGAACCGCAGCAGGGAGGCGCGCTGCCGGCCGTGATCTGGAAAACGTACATGAGCGCCGTCACCGCGGGCCAGCCGTGCGCGCCCTTGAACGAATCGAGCGCCGGCCTCTCCTTCCAGCCCTTCTACGGCAAATACGCCTCCACCGGCCAGGCGCTGGGCGCCCAGGAAGGCGCAAGCGAAGCAAGCCCGAAAACGAGGAAACGAAGCAGGCCCGGCGCCGCCGGGCCGCCCGCGGCTGGACCCACGCCTGCCCCGACGCCCACGCCCACGCCGAAGGAACCCGGGCCCCCCGCGACCCCGCCCGGACAGCTGAAGAAGACCGGCGGAGCCTCGCCCGGCTGAGCGCGACGCCGCAGGCGAGCACCCCCGTCGCCTGCGCGCTGGTAGTTTGACCCCGGTACCGGAAACGAACGGCCCCCCGCCCGCGGGCGATGGAGGCCAGATTGGACGCGGCGTGGCGAAGGAGGACAAGGTTGAATTCGAGGGCGAGGTGATCGAGGCATTGCCGAACGCGATGTTCCGCGTGAAGCTCGACAACGACCACGTCGTACTCGGGCACGTCGCCGGCAAGATGCGGCGGTTCAGGATCCGCATCCTCCCCGGTGACCGCGTCCGCTGCGAGCTCTCCCCGTATGACCTGGACCGCGCGCGGATCGTCTATCGACACCGCTGAGCGGGCCGATCGCTGAGCGCTCCCTGATCGAATCGATCGCCGCCGCGCTGGCCGCCCCGGCCGCGAGCGGCCCAATGCGGGGCGGGGGTGGTCAGGACGCGGGAGCGCGCATCCTGCGCGGCATCGGCGATGACGCCGCTGTCGTGCGCGCCCGCCCGATCTGCGTGACCTCGGTGGACGCGATGGTCGAGGGCGTCCACTTCCGCCTCGGGGATGGCTGGGCGAGCGCCGAGGAGGTCGGTCACCGCGCGATCGCGGGGGCGCTCTCCGATCTGGCGGCGATGGGCGCGGAGCCGGGCGAGGTGTACCTGGTGCTGGGGCTGCCGGGCGGCTTCGCGGAGCAGCGCGCGCTGGCGCTGGTGCGCAGCGCGGCCGCGCTCGGCGCGCGCGTCGGCGCGAGCGTCGCCGGCGGCGACGTCGTCGGCGCTCCGGTGCTGCTGGTGAGCGTCACAGCGGTCGGCTGGGCGAGCTCGGCGGATGAACTCGTGGGGCGTCAGGGCGCGCGCGCAGGCGACCTCGTGGGAGTGACCGGGACGCTCGGGGCGGGTGCGGCGGCGCTCGCGCTGATGTCCGGCGAAGCGCAGCTCGGCGCGCACAGCGAGCCGGCGCTCGCGCGCGCCCGGTGCCCATTCCCGCGCCTGGCCGAGGGCCGCGCGCTGGCGCGCGCCGGGGTCCACGCGATGGTCGACGTCTCCGACGGGCTCGCCGGCGACGCGGCGCAGCTCGGCCGGGCCGGTGGCGTCGAGCTGTGCATCGACGCGGAGGCGCTGCCGCTTCACGCGGGCGTCGCCGAGGTCGCCGCCGAGCTCGACCGCCCCGCGTGGCGGCTGGCCGCGAGCGGCGGCGAAGACTACGAGCTGTGCTTCTGCGCCTCGCCGCAGGATCGCGAGCAGGTCGAGGGCGCGGTGGCGGCGCTCGGCGCCGTTCAGGTCAGCTGGGTGGGCGAGGTGCGGCCGGGGGCACCCGGGGCGCGCATCTCAGGAGAGGGGTGCGAGGACGTGCGGATCGAGGGTTTCGAGCACCGGTGGTAGCGGCGCGCGCACGGCCACGGCCGGCGGCGGAGCTTCGATCGGACGCGCCAGCGCGCCCCCGGGGAGCTCGCGCGCCGCGCCGACCGGCACGGTGCGCGTGAGCGTCGCGAACACCAGCCACCGTTTGGCGGCGCTGAACAGCGGCGTGCAGGCGGACAGCACCAGGCGCGTGTAGCCGAGCTCGGCCTCCGCGGCGGAGACGTCGTGGGGCGATACGACGCGGTGGCCGATCACCGTGTAGGTGAAGTGGGCGTAGGGCATGTTCAGCGCGATGCGGTCGCCCGCGCGCAGCGCGTCGATGTGGCGGAAGGGCGCCAGGTAGGTGGTGCGGTGGCCGGCGATCGCGGTGGTTTGCGAGGCGCCCGGGAAGCTCGTTTCCGAGAAGATGCCCGGCCCGCTCTCGAGATCGGCGGTGCTCGTGCCCTTGACGACGACGAAGCTCGCGCCGATGCGCGGGATCACGATGCGGCCCACGGCGGCGCCGTCGGGCTGGCGCCGCTGCAACTCGGAGGCGAGGAACGCGATGCGCCGCCGCTCGTCGCCGAGGCTCGCCAGCGTGCGCTGCTCGGCCGCTGTCGGGGCGGCGCGTTCCTCGGCGCGCAGCGCGCCGCGCAGGTTGTCCTGGCGCAGCGTCGCGATCAGCGCCGAGATCGGCTCCTGCCACACGAGCGTGACGAGCGCATCGGCGAGCGCGAGGACGCCGAGGACTATCAGCGTGAGGCCCAGCGCACGCGTTGCCAGGGCGCTGCGGCGCCCTGGCAACTGGGCGCCGCCGGGCGCGGGCGTCGCCTGCGAGGAGCTGTCGACCCGGAGCGCGACCACGCGGTTCGCATGTTCGTCCACCAGGCGGACGTCGGCGGCGCCCGCCGCACGCGGGGTCAGGCTTGCCTCGGACACACCCCTATCGTCGCAGAGCCGACTCCGTCCCACCAAGCGAGCCCGGCCCGGCGTAGGACAGCGGCCCGCGGATCGTCACCTCGACGCCGTCGCCGGACCGCGGCGCGGCGGGCGGGGCCGGGGCGGCGGCCAGCAGCACGGCGCCGGCGCCGCATCCGAGCGCGAGGCTCCAGAGGATCGCGGCGCCGACGCCGACGTGCCCGCCGGCCACGAGCAGCAGGGCGCTCCAGGCGACGCCGCCGGCACCCAGCCCGAGCTGGCGCGCGTAGAAGGCGATCAGCAGCGCGAGCGGCGCCAGCCCGACCGCGACGAGCGCGACGCAGGCGGCCCGCCGCGGCCGTAGCTCGGGCGCCGCCAGCAGCAGCCACAGGTGCAGCGCGGGGAGTGCGAGCAGGGCGGTGAAGGGGTTGCCGATCCAGGCCGCGAAGGCGATCGCGAGCAGCACGAGCAGGAGCGCGAGGCCGGCGACGTCGCCGTCCGGGCGCGCGCTGGAGGCCAGTCGCGCGATCAGCCGCTGCCACAACAGCCACGCGAGCACGAACGCGAGCGCGACGGCGAGCACCGCCGCGATCGCCTTGCCCTGCAGCGGGATCGCGCCGCTCGGCGCCGGCACGGAGGGAGCGACGACTATGCCGAGCCAGCCGAGCAGGAGCGCGAGGAACGCGCAGCACAGGAACGGCAGCGCGCAGCTCAGCGCCCACACGGTCGCGCGACCGATCGAACGCCGGCGGCGGCGAACCCGCGCGAGCCCGTCGGCGGCCGCGACGAGGACGGGGAGCAGGAGCGTGATGGCGAGCAGCCGGACGGCCCATTCGGGCAGTCTCTGGTGCTGCAGGACGACGCTCGTCTGCATCGTCGGCGACAGATCCGGCGCGGCGTCGAGCGCGTCCACAGCGCTCAGCACCGAGCGACCGAGACCCTGCAGACGTTCGGAGGAGACCCCCTCGCCGGGAGCGGGACCGCGCTCACCGGAGACCTGGACGAGCACCGCGGGCAGCCCCTCCGCGTCGAGCACGCCCTGCTCGCCGACGGCGAGCGGGAAGGTCAGGTGGGCGAGCTGTCCGAGCACGCTGGGCGCGCCCGGGTCGAAGCCGGCCTGCTGGGTGATCGCGTCGGTGAGCGTCCGCTGCAGGGCCAGCGGCGCCAGGCCGAGGCCGTCTGAGAACGGCAGCACGGATGGCTTGCGCACGCGCGCGCCGGCGACATCGCCGAGCACGATCGCCGCGTCGAACGGTCCGCGCAGGGCCGCCGAGAGCTGCGCCGCGCCGGCGTCCCCGCCGCTGCCGCCGCTCGTCGACGCGAGCACGATCGTGCGCTTCGTCTCGCGCCCCGCGAATACGCGTGCGAGCTCCAGCAGCGCCGCCGTGCCCGACAGCTCGGCCAGCGAGCCGCGGGCCGCGGCGTCGCGGTGCGCGAGGATCAGGATCGGCCGCGCGCTGGTTGAGCCCGGGCGTTCGGCGATCACGTTCAGAAGGCCCCGCTGGCCGTCGATCGTCTCGCCTTCGACGCGCTGGGTGCGCACCGAGAAGCCCCCGCCCGCCGTGCCGCCGAGGCCTTCGAGCTCGCGTGCGAGCGTGCGCGCGAGCCGTTCGTCGCCGACGCTGCCCGGCCGCCGGGCGGGGAAGCGTTCGCCAAGGCTGCGCAGCTCGGCGAATGCGCGCGGGCCTTCGAAGGCGTCGGGGGCGAGCGTCGAGCTGAACGGAAGGGGGCGAGGGCTGAGGGAGAAAGCGGCGATCGCCAGCGCGAACACGAACGGTACGAAGGCCACCCGGTAGAGGCGTCCGTTGAGCATCGGCCTAGACCTTAGTTCGCGCGTCCGCTCGCCGCGACGCCCCCGCGCGGCGGCTGCCCGCGGGCACGGGCCGCTCGCCCCACGCGGGCGCTGGCTTTGCGGCCCGCGTTAGGTATCGTGCCGCCGCGTGCTCCAGCCCGTCGCCGTAGGCCATAAGACGCTCGCCGACTACACCCATATCTGCGGGCGCGAGCTGATCGCCGAAATCCGTGAGCTGGCCGAGCCGCTGCAGGGTCACAGGGTCGTGCACATCTCCGCGACGGCCTTCGGCGGCGGGGTTTCGGAGATCCTCTACACGCTCGTCCCGCTGATGCGTGACGTCGGCCTGGAGTGCGAGTGGCACGTCATCTACGGCCGCGAAGAGTTCTTCAACGCGACCAAGCTGATGCACAACGCCCTGCAGGGCGCTCCCCAGGACCTCGATGAGGAGCAGTGGGCCACCTGGCGGCGCTACAACGAGATCAACGCCAAGGAGCTCTCCGACGGCTGGGATGTGTGCCTCGTCCACGACCCGCAGCCCGCGGGCCTCTACAAGCTCGTGCCCGAGAAGGCCAAGGGCTGGATCTGGCGCTGCCACATCGACGTCTCGACGCCGAACCCCGACACGATCGCCCAGCTGCTGCCCTACATCGCCGCCTATCCCCAGTCGCTGTTTCACATGCAGGGCTACGTGCCGGCCGGGATGGGCGGCACGGTCAACGTCGTGCCCCCGGCGATCGACCCGCTGACGCCGAAGAACATGGCGCTCTCACCCGAGGACGGAGCGTTCGTGTGCGGTCAGTTCGGCATCGATGTGGATCGCCCGCTGATCTGCCAGGTCTCGCGCTTCGATCCCTGGAAGGACCCGCTCGGGGTGATCGACGCCTACCGCCAGGTGAAGGAGTCGATGCCCGAGGTGCAACTCGCGCTGGTCGGCTCGATGGCGAGCGACGACCCGGAGGGGTGGGACTACTTCAACGCCACGGTGGCCCACGCGGACGGGGACGCGGACATACACATCCTCAACAACTTCAACAACGTCGGCGCGATCGAGGTCAACGCCTTCCAGTCTCACTCCGACGTCCTGATCCAGAAGTCCACCCGCGAGGGCTTCGGGCTGACGGTCTCGGAGGCGATCTGGAAGGCGCGCCCGTTTGTCGGCGGCAACGTCGGCGGCATTCCCCTGCAGATCGAGGATGGCGTCACGGGCTTCCTCGTCGCCAGCGCCGAGCAGTGCGCCGAGCGCACCTTGGAGATCCTCAAGGACCCCGCGCTGGGAAAGTTTCTCGGCCGCCGCGGCAAGGAGCACGTTCGCGAGCACTTCCTCACGCCGCGCTACCTGCGCGACTACCTGCGGATCTTCCACGAGCTGAGCGACGCATGACGGGCGAGCCGGCACAGCGGGCTCCGCTGGTGCTGGTGAGCAACCGCGGGCCGGTGACGTTCCACCCCGGCGGCGAGGTGCAGCGCGGGTCCGGCGGGCTCGTGACGGCGCTGACGGGTCTCGCCTCCCACCGGCAGGCGATCTGGATCGCCTCGGCGATGACCGACGCCGATGCCGAGGTCTCACGCGAGCACGGCGGCCGCGCGTTCACCGTGCGGGCACCCGGTGGAGGCGAGCACCAGGTGCGCCTCGTCGTCAGCGACCCGCAGGCCTACGACCGCTTCTACAACGTCTTCGCCAACCCGATGCTGTGGTTCATCCAGCACTACCTGTGGGACCTCTCCAACGCCCCGGACATCCGCCGCGAGGAGATCGAAGCGTTCGAGTTCGGCTACAACGTCGTCAACGAAGACCTCGCCCGCGCGGTCGTCGAGCAGCTCGAGGGCGACGAGGAGCCGGTCGTGATGGTCCACGACTACCACCTGTACACGCTGCCGGACCTCGTGCGCCGAGCGCGCCCCGACGTCTTCCTGCACCACTTCATCCACATCCCCTGGACCCAGCCCGACGCCTGGCGGGTACTGCCGGCGCGGATCCGCGAGGAGATCTACGCGGGCCTGCTGGCCAACGACATCATCGGCTTTCACACGCGCTCCTACCGGCACAACTTCCTGCAGTGCTGCCGCGATCTGATGGAGCTGGACGTGGACTTCCAGCGCGGCATCGTGCGCTTCGGCGAGCGCGAGGTGTGGGTCAGGGCCTACCCGCTGCCGATCGACCACGTCGCCACCCGCCAGCTCTCGCGCAGCCCGCGGGTCGAGCAGTTCGAGCGCGAGCTGCTGCGCCGCCGGCGCGACTTCCTGATCCTGCGTGTGGACCGCGCCGATCTGTCCAAGAACGTGCTGCGCGGCTTCTCCGCCTTCGACCTGTTCCTCGAGGAGCACCCGGAGTTCATCGAGCGCGTCACCTTCATCGCCCAGATGATGCCCTCGCGTACAGACGTGCCGCAGTACGCCGAGTACCTCGAGCGGATCGAGGCGCTCGTGGCGGTCGTCAACCACCGTCACGGCACGCCCGACTGGATGCCGATCCAGCTGAAGCTGCGCGACGACCTCGAGGAGGCGATGGCCGCCTACAAGCACTACGACGTGCTGCTCGTCAACGCGATGTTCGACGGCATGAACCTCGTCGCCAAGGAGGGCCCGATCATCAACGAGCGCGAGGGCGTCTCGATCCTGTCGGAGAACACCGGCGCGCACGAGGAGCTCGGGGAGTTCGCGCTGTCGGTCAACCCCTTCGACATCCAGGAGCTCGCCAACTCGATCTACGCGGCGCTGACGATGGACCGCGCCGAGCGCCGGCGGCGAGCCGACGGCCTCATCGAGATCGTCACCTCGCGCGACCCCGGCGACTGGATCGACGAGCAGCTCGCCGACATCCGCGCCAAGGCCCGCGCGAGCTAGCACCCTGCGAGCCGCTACTCTGTGCGGCTGAGCCGATGACGCTGCCCGCACCCACATACGACCTCGTCCTGCTGCTCGACACGCAGGCGCCCGACGACGCGCGCACGAAGATCGTCGCCGACACCCGTGCGGCGATCGAGGGTGGCGGCGAGCTCGTGCGCTACGACGCCTGGGGCGAGCGGCCGCTGACTTACCCGATCGAGCGCAAGTCGAGCGCCGAGTACCACCTGTTCCAGTTCCACGCGGGCACGCCGGAGCTGCTCAGCGAGCTGAACCGCACGCTGCGGATCACCGACGGGATCCTGCGCTTCCGCGTCATCAAGCTCGAGCCGGGAGTGCCGGACGCCCCCGACATGGGCTCCGCCGCGCGCCGCAGCGAGCCCGAGCAGGCCGACGGCGAGGCGCAGGTCGCGGCTGAGCCGACGCCCGTCGCGGCTGCCCCCGCCGAGGCCGCGCCCGCGCCCGACGCACCCGCCGATGCAGCGCCGGCGCCCGCCGAGACGGCCGAGGCTGCCGTCGGCGAGCCCGCCTAGATCGCGCTGTCAGGGCGCGAGCCGGCGGAGACGCTCGAGCGGGTGGGTGCTTATGGACCCGCGGTTGGCGTAATAAGATCGCACTCATGAGCTGGGCCGAGGAGATCAACGAGGGGGAAGCGAACCGCGGCGACGTGCTGCGTGCGTCGCCCCCGATGTTCGAGTCGCGCGTGCTGGATGCGCTCTCGCGCGTGCACCCGGTGGTGCCAGTGATGATCTTCCTGCCCGCGATCGCCGCGATGGGCGCCTGGGGGCTGTCGGACCGCGAAGTGCCGGCCGTGCTCGTCCTCGCGCTCGCGGGCTACGCCCTGTGGACGCTGTTCGAGTACTGGCTGCACCGCATCGTCTTCCACTTCGAGCCCGCGGAGGGCCTCGGCGCGCGCATGCACTGGATCATCCACGGCGTCCACCACGACCACCCCAACGACCCGATGCGCCTGGTGATGCCGCCCGCCGTCAGCGTGCCGCTGGCAGCGCTCGTGTTCGGCCTGCTGTTCCTGATCTTCGGCGAGGGCACCGCGCCCTCGCTCGGCGCCGGCTTCTTCGCCGGCTACCTCGTGTACGACATGATGCACTACTACCTGCACCACTTCCGGCCCCACGGCCGACTCGGCAGGATGCTGCGCGAGCGCCACATGCGCCACCACTTCCAGGACGACACGCGCGGCTTCGGGATCAGCGCGCCCTACTGGGACGAGGTCTTCCGCACCTCCCCCCGCGCCAAGCGATCCTCGCAATGAGCGGGCTCGGCGCGCACCCGCGCCGCAGTCGCGCCCGCACGCCGGTCTAGACTCGAAGACCGGACGCGGGCCGCAGGCTCGGCGCGAGCGACGACGCTCCTCTCCGAGGACGACTCAGGAACAAGCCGAAAGGAAACGAAAATCGTGGCTGCCACAAACATCAACCGGGTCGTACTGACCGGCAACCTCACCGCCGACCCCGAGCTGCGCTCGCTGCCCAGCGGCAACTCCGTGTGCAAGCTGCGCGTCGCCTGCAACACGCGCCGCAAGAACGGGAGCACCGGCGAATGGGAGGACAAGCCCAACTACTTCGACGTGACCGTCTGGGGCGCGCAGGGCGAGAACGCGGCTCGCTTCCTGCACAAGGGGCGTCCCGTCGCGATCGACGGACGGCTCGAATGGCGCGAGTGGGAGACACCGGAGGGCGCGAAACGCCAGGCAATCGATATCATTGCCGACTCGGTGCAGTTCCTGGGCTCGCGCGATGACGCCTCGAGCGGAGGCGGGTTCGCGGGCAACGGCGCCTCCAAGGGCAGTGAGACCCCCGTCGACGAAGGGGATTTTCAGCCCGCACCTGTCGCCGGCAGCGCCGGCGACGACGATATTCCGTTCTGAGTCAGACAGCGAGGTCTTTGTGTTTTCCACCGTAGCCGTGCACGAGCGAGTCCGCAGCAGCGGCGGGGGAAGCTGATGGCCAAGGCAAGGGGTCGCGGCAAGCCGGTTCGCCGCCGCGACAAGAAGGGCGGTCCGGGCAGCGGCCGGCGCAAGCCCTGTCAGCACTGCCGCGACAAGGTCGACCAGGTCGACTACAAGGACGTCGCCTCGCTGCGCAAGTTCATCTCCGAGAAGGGCAAGATCCGCTCGCGGCGGATCACCGGCTCCTGCCGCCGCCACCAGGTGCAGATCGCAACCGCCGTCAAGCGCGCGCGCGAGCTGGCGCTGCTGCCCTATGTCAACGAGGGCGGCCGCGACGACGCCCCCGGCGGTCGTCGCGAACGCGGCGACCGCGACCGCTAGGCGGGGCTCGAGAATGCCCGAAGCGATCCTCCTGAAGGATGTCGAGACGCTCGGCGAGCAGGGCAACGTCGTCGATGTCTCCAAGGGCTACCTGCGCAACTACCTGATGCCGCGCAAGCTCGCTCAGCCCGCGACGAAGGGTGCGGTCGAGACGATCCGCCAGCGCCAGGCCGCGGCCGAGCGCGCGGCTCGCGAGGCGATCGAGAAAGCTCAGGAGAACGTCAACCTGCTCAACCGCACCGTGCTGACGATCCCCCAGCAGGCCGGCGCCGACGGGCGCCTGTTCGGCTCGGTGACCGCCCAGGACATCGCCGCGGCGATCCGCGAAGCGCGCGGTCTGCGGATCGACAAACGCCACGTTCACCTGCCCGAGCCGATCAAGAGCGTCGGCACCTACATGGTTGTCGTCGAGGTCGTCGACAACGTCACCGCGACGATCAAGACGATGATCGTCGCGAAGAAATAGCTCACAGCCGCCGCCGCCTGCCGCCGCCGCCGGTGCGAACATGTGTTCGCCATGCGTGCTAGACCTTTTCCTCCCGCGTATTGCGAAAAACGCTCGCGGGCCGTCGCGCGCGCAGACCTACACTGCGCGGACCGATGAGCGCCGCCCCGACAACCAACGGCGCCGGCGGAGCCTCCGCGGGCGCGATCGCGCCGCCGCACAACCTCGACGCCGAGCAATCCGTGCTCGGCGCGATCCTGCTGTCGGACCGCTCGCTGTACGCGCTCGTGATCGAAGAGGGGCTGCGCCCCGAGGACTTCTACCGCGAGCGCCACGCGCTGATCTACGAGGCGATGCTCGCCCTCTACAACGAAAGCGAGCCGGTCGACGTCCTCACGGTGACCGAGCGCCTGCGCCAGGCGGGAAAGCTCGAGCAGGTCGGCGGCCCGGCGAGCGTCGATGAGCTGACCGGCGTCGTGCCCGCGGCCGGGCACGCCCGCCGCTACGCGCAGATCGTGCGCGAGAACGCGCTGCTGCGCCGGCTGCTGAAGAGCACCTACGAGATCCAGGAGAGCGTCCTCGGTCACGACGCGCCGCCGCGGGAGCTCGTCGAGCAGGCCGAGAAGGCGATGCTCGAGGTCGCCCGCGACGATCGCCAGCAGGACTTCAGGGCAATCGAGGAGGTCCTCCACGAGGAGCTCGACAAGCTCCATCGCCTGTCAATCGAAGGCACCTCGCTGACGGGCACGCCGTCGGGCTTCAAGGATCTCGACGAGATCACCGGCGGCTTCCAGCCGGGCAACCTGATCATCATCGCCGCACGCCCTGCGATGGGCAAGAGCGCACTCGTGTGCAACATCGCCGAGAACGCGTCGGTCGAGCACGGCCGACCGGTGGCGCTGTTCTCCCTCGAGATGGCCGAGGCGGAGCTCGCCCAGCGGTTCGTCGCCTCGCAGGCGCGGATCAAGGGCGAGGAGCTGCGCAAGGGCAGGGTGGCCGAGCAGCGCTGGCCGAAGATCCTCAGCGCGAGCCAGCGCCTGGCGAGCTCGCCCCTGTGGGTGGACGACTCCAGCGACGTCGGCATGCTCGAGATCCGCGCCAAGGCGCGGCGCCTGCACAGCCAGTGCGAGGGAGGCCTCGGGCTGATCATCATCGACTACCTCCAGCTGATGCGCACGGACAGCCGCTACGACAGCCGCGTCACGGCCGTCGGCGAGCTCAGCCGCGGGCTGAAGATCCTCGCGCGCGAGCTCGGCGTGCCCGTGATCGCGCTCTCGCAGCTCAGCCGCGCGGTCGAGACGCGGCCGGACAAGAAACCCCAGCTCTCGGACCTGCGCGAGAGCGGGAACCTCGAGCAGGACTCCGACCTCGTGATGTTCATCTACCGCGACGAGTACTACAACGAGGACTCCGAACGCCCCGGCGAGGCCGACCTGATCATCGCCAAGCATCGCAACGGCGCCGTCGGCAAAGTCACGCTGACCTTCCAGAAGGAGTACCCGAAGTTCATGAACTACGCCGGCGAGCGCTACGCCCCGTGAGCGACCCGGCGGGCCCACCCGAGCTTCCCGACATGAGTGCGCTGAGCGCACGGCGGATCATGCCCGCCGGCGCTTGCGCGCTGGGCGTCTGCGACGGCAGCGGCTTCGTGATCGACGAGGCCACGAACACGGCCAGCGACTGCGCCTGCCGCGCTGCGCGCATCGCGGGGGCCCGCACGCGCAGCCTCGCCGGACGCATTCCCCGCCGCTACCAGGGAGTGTCCTTCGAGCGTCCGCCGGTCAGCGACATCGCACGCACGGCGCCCGAGCAGATCCGCACCGTACGCGGCTACGTGCGCGACATCGAGGCGCACCTCGACGGCGGCCGCGGCCTGTGGATCCAGGGAGACGTCGGCACGGGCAAGACGACGCTCGCGATGGTCGTCTCCAAGGCCGCCCTCGACGCCGGCCGCTCGGTCGCGATCTACTCGCTGCCGCGGCTGTTGAACCTGCTGCGCGAATCGATGGACTCCGAGGACGGCATGCTCGACTTCATGGACCGTTTGACGGCGGTCGACCTCCTGCACCTCGACGACCTCGGCGCCGAGAACCAGACCGACTGGGTGCTGGAGCAGCTCTACTCGATCGTCAACTCGCGCTACGAGGCCGAGCGGGCGATCGTGGCGACGACCAACCTGATGCCCGACGAGCTCTCCCAGCGCCTCGGCGAGCGCACGGTCTCCCGCCTGGTCGAGATCTGCGGCGATCTGATCCCGCTCTACGGCGAGGACAAGCGGCGCGAGTTCCGTGCCGAGCCTTCCGCGCTGCCCGCACCCGCCGCGCTGCCCGAGCGCGCCGGCTGAGGCCGCGGCGGCCACGCCCCTAAACTGCATCCCCATGCCAGGCATCGTGATCGTGGGCGCCCAATGGGGCGATGAGGGCAAGGGCAAGATCACCGATCTGCTCGCCGAGAACGCCGACGCGGTCGTGCGCTTCCAGGGCGGCAACAACGCCGGGCACACGATCGTGCGCGGCGAGGAGGAGTGGAAGCTCCACCTGATCCCTTCCGGGATCCTCTATCCGGGCAAGCGCTGCGTGATCGGCAACGGCGTCGTGATCGACCCGCGCGTGCTGATCGACGAGCTCGACGCGCTGCGCGCGCGTGGCATCGACACGGGCGGCCTGCGCATCTCGGCCAACGCCCACCTGATCATGCCCTACCACATGCTGCTCGACTCGGCCGGCGAGGCCAAACTCGGGAGCCTGCAGATCGGCACGACCCGTCGCGGCATCGGGCCCTGCTACGCGGACAAGGCCGCGCGTCTGGGGATTCGCCTGCAGGACCTGCTCGACGAGAAGATCCTGAAGAAGAAGATCGTCGCGGCGATGGAGCCCAAGCGGCTGTCGCTGCGGCCCTACGAGAAGGACCCCACGCTCGACCTGCACACGATGACCGAGGAATTCCTCACCTTCGGACACCGTCTCGAGCAGCACATCGCCGACACCTCCAAGCTGATGTGGCAGATGCTCGCCGAGGGACAGACCGTGATCCTCGAGGGTGCCCAGGGGGCGATGCTCGACATCGACCACGGCACCTATCCCTTCGTCACCTCCTCCAACCCGCTGGCCGGCGCCGCCAGCGTCGGGACGGGCATCGGGCCGAAGGCGATCGACGAGATCTGGGGAATCTCCAAGGCGTACACCACGCGCGTCGGAGCCGGGCCGTTCCCGAGCGAGCTGCACGAGCAGATGGGTGAGACGCTGCGCGAGCGCGGCGGCGAGTTCGGCACCACGACCGGGCGCCCGCGCCGCACCGGCTGGCTCGACCTCGTGGCGCTGCGCTACGCCGCGCGCCTGAACACGATGACCTCGCTCGTCGTGACCAAGCTCGACGTGCTCTCCGGCCTCGACCGCATACAGGTCTGCACGAGCTACCTCGGCGCCGACGGAGCCGAGTTCGAGGACTTTCCCTACCACCAGACGGTGCTGCACCACACGCGCGCCAAGCTCACCGAGATCGGCGGCTGGCGCGAGGACCTCGGCGAGTGCCGCACGATGTCCGACCTGCCGAGCGGAGCACGCGAATACCTCGACTTCATCGCCGAGCAGATCGACGTGCCGGTCGCATTGATCGGCGTCGGACCCGGCCGCGAGCAGACCGTCTGGACGGACGCCGGACGCGCCACGTTGATGGCCGCGGCCAGTCCCGCCGGCGCCGCCAGCTCCTGACCTAGACGCGCGCGCGATCGCCCGCTGCGCGCGGAAAGCGCCGGCGCGCAGGGTTGACGAGCGCCCGCGCGGACGGTTAGGTTTGGCTGGACAAGCGCTCGAGCGGGGGAAGGGATGCGTTGGCCTCGGCCGACGCGCCCGCGCGCGGGTGACAGCAGTTTGAGTGGGGGAGGATGCAGCATGGGGAAGTGCCGCCGAATGATCGGCCTTGCCGTCGTCTGCCTGGGTGTGCTCGTGCCCGCAGCGGTCGCAGGCGCATCGCAGTACGTAGCTTTGGGGGACTCGTACTCCTCGGGGGTGGGGACGCGCGTCTTCTACTCCGAATCGGGCAGCTGCAAGCGCAGCCCGGAAGCGTACGGTCCGAAGGTCGCAGCCGCGAAGGGCTACACGCTGAGCTTCCAGGCGTGCAGCGGCGCGAAGACGACGGATGTGAACGCCAACCAGCTGGGCACGCTGAGCAGCACGACCGCCCTGGTCACGATCACGATCGGTGGCAACGACGCGGGCTTCAGCAACGTGATCCTCAACTGCGCGCTCTACTACTTCACCTGTGGGAGCGCGGTCAACGAAGCGAACAGCTATATCGCGACGAAACTGGCGGGCGTGCTCGACACGACCTACAACGACATCCGCTCACGGGCGAGCACCGCGCACGTCGTGGTGATCGGCTACCCGCACCTGTTCACCGACACGGGTACGACGTGCAACGTGAACTTCCTGACCGGCAGTAACGAGAAAAAACTGAACGAAACGGGTGACAAACTCGACGCCGTCATCCAAGCCCGCGTCGCGGCGCACGGATTCACCTTCGTCGACCCGCGCAGCGCGTTCAAACCGCATGCGGTGTGCTCCTCGGAAGAGTGGCTCAACGGCCAGTCCAACCCGCTGGAAGAAAGCTATCACCCGAACATCAAAGGCCAGGCGCGCTTCACGACCGAAGTGGAGGCCGTCCTGCCATAGCCGTTCGCGGCGGCCCGTCCGCGCCCGCGGGCTGCGGGCGGGCACGCCAGCGGGAGGATCCACACGCCAAAGGCCCAGCCCCCGGAAAGGTCTGGGCCTTTGGCGTTGCGTCCAAGTGGTGGGCCGTGCAGGAATCGAACCTGCAACCTTGGGCTTAAGAGGCCCCTGCTCTGCCGGTTGAGCTAACGGCCCTGGTGCTCGACGCCGGCGGGCGCACCGGCGCGAGGCTCGATTCTATCCGAGCTGCCACCGCCGAGTGGACCTCGGCGCCGGGCTACTTCTTGGTCGAGCTCGTCTTGGCGGGGGCCGGGGTGCTCGGCTGGACCTCGGTGCCCTGCAGTTCGCCCTTGCTGTTGAGCTTGCCGGTATACGTTTTCCCGTTGGTCGTCGTCGTGTAGACCTTTTCGCCGCTCGGGTTCGTCTTGACTTCTTCCAGTTCTTTCTTCAGGCGCACCCTTTGCGAGGCCGGTGCGAGCGCCACCGCCTTGGCGGCGGCGAGATTGGCGACGCGCAGGTTCTTCGCTTTGTAGGCGTACTCGGCGAGTTCGGCGTAGCGCGACGCGCTGTTCGGCTTGGCGGCGACGATGATCTGCAGCACCTGCACCGCTTCGGGCGGCTGGTTGAGGCCGCCGGGGGCATAGATCGGCAGCACCAGCTGAGCGAGTTTCGCGCTTGGCTGGGGCGGGTTCAGCGCGAGGTAGCTGCGCCACGACTGCGACGCCTGGGAGAACAGTTCCCTGCCCTTCGACGTGACGACCCCCGCGCTCGACACGTAGGCTTCGCCGCCCGCTTCGTGCAGCTGCGCTTCGGTCAGCTTCTGCCAGGCCTGCAGGTTGCTCGGTTGCTGGCGCACGACCTTGCTGTACTTCTTGATCTGGCTGGAGAAGCTGGCGGCGTTCGCGCCTTCGTTGTTGCTGGCGGCATTGAGCAGACCGCCGCCGCCGAAACCGCCACCGATCCCGAAGCCGACGAGACCGACGCCCATCAGCAGGGCGAGGCCGATGTAGATGACGCGTACCGTGCGTCGACGTCCCTTTCCGCGGAGGTCGAACAGCATCAGTCGGTGTGTTTTGGGTCTACGTGGTCGATCATCTGCTGCACGGTTGGCTCCGGCCCCGCCGGCGGCGGCGGATGCTGCGAGGGTGGCGGGCCGGTCTCGCTGCCCTCGCCGGCCGCGCCGCGCTCGGGCGGCGTGACGAACCTCGCCAGAAGAATACTCACCTCATACAGCACATACAGCGGCACCGTCTCGAGCACCAGCGTGATCGCGTCGCCGGGGAGCAGCGCGGCGACGACCCCGCAGGCGAGCAGGGCGTAGCGGCGGTTGCGCCGCAGCTGGCGCGGGGTCACTAGGCCGAGGCGTGCCGCGCCGAGGATCAGCACGGGGATCTGGAAGACGACACCCATCGCCAGCAGCACGGTGGCGGCGAAGCCGTAGAACTGGCTGGCCTGGACGAGCACGTTGAACTGCCCCGAGTTGAAGTTGACGAAGAAGCGCACGGCCGCGGGCAGGACGATGAAGTAGCCGAACAGCACCCCGCTCGCGAACAGGAAGGGCACCGCCATCAACAGCGGTCGCGCAGCCCGTCTCTCGTTCGGATGCAGCGCCGGCATGACGAAGCCGTATAGCTCGTAGAGGATCACGGGCAGCGAGATGATCAGGGCGAAGTACAGCGTGACGGTGATCGTCGTCGTGAACGGCTCGCCGACGCCGAGCGTCACGGGGTTGTCGCCGGGCGAGCTGCGCGGCAGCTTCGCCGCGTCGCGTCGCAGGTTGCCCAGCAGCGGCGCCAGTCGCGCGCGCGCGGCGGGCGAGACGCCGCTGTTGGGCGCGGCCAGGACGCTGAGCGCGGCTTCGGTGTCACCCGCGATCCGCAGCAGCCCTTTCTGCGCGAGCACCGCCTGCCCGACCGTCCCCTGCCCCTTCGCGACCTGCTTCTTCGTCTGGCTCTTAAGCGGTTCGTTGATGATTTTCAGCAGCGTGTGGTTCTGCCACAGGCAGATGCCGAAGACGACTGCAAGGACGGCTCCGCTGATGATCAGGCGGGCACGCAGCTCGTCGAGATGATCCACGAGGCTGAGCCGCTCCTCGTGGTCGATCGTGCGCACCGCGCGGACCATGCAGGCCAAGAACCTACCACCGCACGCGCTCACCGGCAGCGCACGCCACGCGCTGCCCGAGCTCGCCCGCATGGTGCTCGCCAGGCCGCCGCGCAGATGCCTAGAACGCCGCCACCTGGCACTAAAGGGTCCGGCGCGAGGCGTCGATGACTGGTGCAGACGCCCGATGGACCCCGACAAAGACCCCAACACACAGCCACCGCAGTCGCTTCCCGGCGGGGAACAGGTCGACCTCGCCTACGGGCTCGACGGCAAGGCGACGGACGCCACCTGCGCGCCCGATCACCTGCACGTCTGCTTCCACTGCTCGGGCGAGCTCGTCTACCCGCTCGACTGGTCCGAGGAGGGCCCGCGCCACTGGCGCGTGGTGCTCCGCTGCCCGGACTGCGAGTCTCGCCGCGAGGGCGTCTTCGAGCAGGCCGCCGTCGAAGGCCTCGACGACGAGCTCGACCGCGGCTCGAGCGCGCTGCTGGGCGACCTGCGTCGCATGACCCACGCGAACATGTCCGAGGAAATCGAGTTCTTCGTTCGCGCGCTAGACGCAGACCTGATCACGCCCGGCGACTTCTAGGCCCCCCGGGCGCCCGAGGGCTCAGCGATAGCGCTCGACGACCGCGTCGGCGACGAGCTGCAGCAGTGCCGAACGCCCGTCGGGGAGCACCGCAGGTAGCGCCGCCTTGGCCTCGGCGACGACCGCCAGCGCCTGCTCCCTGGCCTGCACCAGCGCGCCCGTGGCGGCGATCCGCTCGCACAGCGCCTCGGCCTGGCGGGGACCGCCCAGCGAGGAAAGGTCAATCGCCGCCAGGCGCGGGTCGCGTTCGCGGGCGAGAATGAAGGGGAGCGTGACCGTTCCGTCGAGCAGGTCGGTGCCGCGCGCCTTGCCGGTGCGCTCGACGGGGCCGGACACGTCGAGAATGTCGTCGAGCATTTGGAACGCCAGCCCGATGCGGCGGGCAAACGAGCCGAGCGCGTCGGCGAGCGCGCTCGAGCGTTCCCTCGCCGTCAGCGCCCCGAGCCTGCAGGCGGCTTCGAACAGCGCCGCCGTCTTCAGCTCACAGCGGCGCAGATAGCGCTCGACGGGGACATGCGCGGCGTAGGCGTCCTCGCGCTGGAGCAGCTCGCCCTCCGCGAGCGCCGAGCTGGCCTGCGAGAGGGCGCGCAACTGCTCGACATCGCCGTTGCGGGCGAGCTCGGCGAACGCCCGCGAGAAGAGCAGGTCGCCGGTCGCGACGGCCACCTGGCGCCCCGCCACGGCGGCGACTGTGGGACGGCCGCGGCGCAGTTGCGCGCCGTCGATCAGGTCGTCATGGACGAGCGTCGCGGAGTGCACGAGCTCGACCGCGACCGCGGCGCGCACGAGGCGCTCCTCGCCGTCGGCGCCCGCCGGGACCCCGCCGCCCGACTCGGCGGCCAGCACGACCAGGAGGGGGCGCAGGCGCTTGCCGCCGGCCGTGACCGTCGCGTTGGCGTGCGAGGCGAGCGGCGAGCCGCCCGCTTCGGTCAGCTGCTCGAGGTGGCGCTCGGTGCGAACCATCCGCTTGCGCATCGCCTCGCCGCCCCGGCGCATGATCGTCTCGAGGCCGTCCACGTCGGCGGCGAGATCGACGCCCGCGCTGCTGACCGCCCCCATCACTGCTCCCCGCTCACGGTGCCGGTGTGAATCGCCCTCACAGTGCCGGTGTGAATCGCGACGATCCCGCCGGCCGTCAGCAGGTAGTGGATCTCGGTGAGCCCGGCGCGCTCCATCTCGGCGGCCAGCGCGACCGGGCTCGGGAAGCGCTTGACCGAGCTCGGAAGGTAGGAGTAGGCGGCCCCGATGCCCGCCGAGCGCTCGCCGGCGCCCCTTCGTGCCCGCGCGGCCGCCGACCCGACAGCGCCCGCGAGACGCCCGAGCAGCGGCACCGCACGGTCGAACCAGAAGCCGTAGAAGAGCGACAGCGGTGCTCGCACCGGGTTGGTGATCTCGAGCACGACCACGCGCCCGCCGGGACGAACCACGCGCACCATCTCTCCCAGGCCCTTGGCAAGGTCCTCGAAGTTGCGCGCGCCGAAGCCGACCGTGGCCGCGTCGAAGGAGTCCTCGTCGTAGGGCAGCTGCATTGCGTCTGCCCATTCAAAGCGCGGACGCACGGCGTGGGCGTCTGAGCGCGCGGCCTTCGCGCGGGCGTCTGACCGCGCGGCCTTGGCGCGAGCGCGATCGAGCATCGCCTCGGCGAAGTCGCTCCCGACGACCTCCCCCGTTGGGCCGACGCGGCGGGCGAGCTCGAGTGCGAGATCGCCCGTGCCGGTTGCCACATCGAGCACGTGGCTGCCGGGTCCGACGTTCGCGAGATCGGCGGCGCGGGCGCGCCAGCGATGGTGCAGGCCGGCCGTCATCGCCGTGTTCATCAGGTCATACACGCCGGCGATGCGGTCGAACATCGCCCGCACCTGTCCGGCCTGCAGCCGTCCGGCCTGGGCCTCGCTCGCCGTGCCGGCTCGGTGGCGGGCCGGCACGACCGGGCTACTTGAGCTGGGCGAGAAAACCGACGATCGCCTCGAACTTCTTGGGCGGAAGGTTCTTGAACGACGGCATCGGCGCGGTCGGGTTCACGAGCGTGCGGGCGATCCCCTGCCGCGGCAGGCGCGAGGCGATGTGGGTGAGATCGGGGCCCGGCCCCGAGTTGCCGTTCTCGCCGATCTTGTGGCACGCCAGACACCCCGACTGGGCGACCACCTTCTTGCCGGCTTCGAATTCGGCGAGCGCGGTGCCGCCGGCGTGGACGACGGCCGGAGGCGTCGCCATTTCGATCGCCGTGGGCGAGCCCGCGTTGGCGCCCTCGTAGGTGAGGAACGCCATCGCCGCGATCACGGCGATGCCGGTGATCGTCGCGATCGGCCGGCGCTCCGGCCGGCGCTCGGGTCCGCGGTCGTAGAACGGCAGCAGGAACAGCAGGATCATGCAGATCGTCGGCACGCCGATGGTGGCGAGCGGCACGAGGCTCGGTGGCTTGATCACGCGCAGGACCTCGAAGAGGAAGAAGAAGTACCACTCCGGGCGCGGCACGTAGGTGGTCGTCGTCGGGTTCGCCTTCGAGCCGAGCTCGGCGCCGAGCACGAGCGACATCGTGATGATCACGGCCATCACCACGCACGCCATCGCCGCGTCCTTGGCGACGGCATACGGGAAGAACGGCTTGCCCTGTGCCTTCAGGATCGAGTAGTCGCGGAGGTATTCCTCCTTCTCACGCTGGTTCATCGCGCGCCTAGACCTCGGCCTCGCGCAGCTCTACGCGCTTTTCGGCTTTCTGCCATGGGGGTGCGGTCGTGCCGAGCTTCGCGACGAGGTAGAGGTGCGCGCCGATCAGCGCCGCGAGCGCGCCGGGGACGAGCAGCATGTGGATCGCATAGAAACGCGACAGCGTCGTGGCGCCGAATTCCGAGCCGCCGCGAAGGAAGTCCGACAGGTAGGGGCCGATCAGCGGACCGGTGCCGTTGATGTTGACGCCGACGATCGTGGCCCAGTAGGCGCGCTGATCGAACGGCAGCAGGTAGCCGGTGAAGGACATCGTCATCGTGAGGATCAGGAGCACGACGCCGATCACCCAGTTGAGCTCGCGTGGATACTTGTAGGCGCCGAAGAAGAAGGTGCGCCCCATGTGCAGGAAGACGAGGATGACCATCACGCTCGACCCCCACTTGTGCATGCCGCGGACGAACTGGCCGAGGAACACTTCGTTGGTGACGTAGCGGATCGATTCGTAGGCGCCGCCGGCCGGGTCCGGGCGGTAGTACATCGCCAGGAACACCCCCGTGACGGCCTGCGAGAGGAACGCGAACATGGTCGCCGAGCCGAGCGTGTAGAACCAGTTGGTGCCCTTGGGCACCTTGCGGAACATCAGCCAGCGACCGGCGCCGCTGAGCGAGGTGCGCTCGTCGACCCAGTCGACGACGTTGATCCCCGCGGCCTTTGCTTCCTCGATCGGGCCGGCCTTGCCGCCCGGCTCGCCGGGACGCGGGGGCGGCTCGCGCAGCGGCGGTGGCAGCGGGGGGGCGGGCAGCTTGGGCAGCTTCGGCACGGGGCTCGCCTACTACAGTTTCTGGGCGCCGGGGCGCGACGGGTAGAGATACTGCCCGATGCCGTCGATCGGCTCGCCGGGGTCACGCGGCGAGAAGCGGCGCAGCTCGCTGTTGACGCTGAAGCGCGGGCCGACTTCGAGCTGTTCGCCGCTCACGCGGGTATAGAAGCGGTCCAGCGGACGCACGGGCGGGCCGCCCACGCGCCGACCGAGCAGGTCATAGACACCACCGTGGCACGGGCAGATGAAGCGCTCGGCGGCGTCGACCCAGCGCACGGGGCAGCCGAGATGCGCACAGCGGCTGGAGATCGCGATGAAGGGCGTGCCCTTGTCGTAGGGGTCGGTGTCGATCGCGGGGTTGAACTTGCGCACGTACACGGTGGTCTTGCCCGCCTCGCCGATGTTGGGAGAGACGGTCATCACGACGGGCACGTAGTTGGTGTCCGAGAAGGAGCCAACCGGGCCAACGGGTTCCCAGTGAACGGGCGTGCTTTTGAAGATCGGCCCGACGGCGAAGCCGAGCGCGGGCAACGTGAAGGCGGCTGCCGCGATCGCACCCGCCGTGTGGGCGCTGCCGGTCATGAACCGGCGCCGCGTGACCGTCTCGCCGTCGAAAGCCCCGGGGATCTGACGGTCGAGCGTGTACTTGGACTTCTGTTTCGCGCGCTTGTCGGCCACCGGCGCAAACAATATCGAGGCGCGATTCAGGGCGACGCTGGGACACCACGGGCGATTGTGCGCATCGCCTCGATCGCGCCGGGCGCCTGAGCGCGCACCAGATCCTTCGCCTGACAGTGCGCCTCGCTCGAGCCCCAGCCCACCGCGCGCGCGCCGGCCGCCCAGATCGCGGCCGCGAGCTCCTCCTCGCCGCCGCCCTGCGCGAGCGCGCTGAGGGTGATCGTGTCCGCCAGCTCGGCCACCGCGAGCGTGTCTCCCACCTCCACCAGGCGGGCAAGGCCGATCGCGTACAGCTGGTCGCCGGCGAGCAGGCGCAGGTCGGCCTCCGGCACGTCCAGCACGCGAGGCGCCCCGTAGTGCAGCAGGTAGCCCTCGTAGATCGCCTCCACGAGCAGCTCGTACTCCGCGCGCCTGCCGACCGCGCGCGGACCTTCGGCGGCCACGACCGCGGGACTCGCCGCGGCCCCGTTCGCGCCCGCGAGGGCGAGGGCGAGACGCTGCTCCTCGGCTCCCCCGGGGCGAGATACGAGCGTGGCCATCAGGCCGCCGCCCTCGCTCAACAGCCCGCGCAGGCGCTCGAGACCGCTCTCGCGATCGGCGTCGAGGGGCCGGCTCATGCGCGCTCCACCGGCTCCTCGAGCGCCGCGAATGCCTCTGCCGCGGCCGCCAGCGTCCGCTCGAGCTGCGCCTCGGTGTGCGCGAGCGAGGGGAACCAGGCCTCGAACTGCGACGCGGGCGGATAGACGCCACGGCGCAGGAGCTCCCGGCACCAGCGGGCAAACGCCGTCAGGTCACAGCGCGTGGCCTCGCCGAAGCTCGTGACGGGCTCCTCGCTGAAGAACACCGTCAACAGGCCCGGAGCGCTGACGAGCTGCACCGGGCGCCCATGCGCGGCGGCCGCCGCGCGCAGTCCCGCTGCGAGTCGATCGGTGATCTCGCCCAGCCGCGCATAGGCGGCCGCGTCGAGGAGCTCCAGCGTCGCCAGCCCGGCCGCAACCGCCAGCGGGTTCCCGGACAGCGTTCCCGCCTGGTAGACCTGGCCGGCGGGAGCGAGCATCTCCATCAGCTCGGCGCGCCCACCGAGCGCCGCCGCCGGCAGGCCGCCACCGATGACCTTGCCCACGATCGTGAGGTCTCCGCGCACTCCCAGCAGCTCCTGGGCGCCGCCGCGGGCGACGCGAAAGCCGCTGATGACCTCGTCGAGCACGAGCAGGGCGCCGGTCGCGGCGGCGCGTTCGGCCAGCAGTTCGAGGAAGCCTTCGCGCGCCGGCACGAGACCCATGTTCGCCGGCAACGGCTCGGCGATGATCGCCGCGATGTCGCCGCGGTCGCTCGCCTCGAGCAGCGCCCGCTCGTCGTTCCATGGCACGACGAGCGTCTGCGCGGCCGCGCTCACGGTCACCCCTGGGCTCGCCGGCAGCGCCTGCGTCGCCAGGCCGGAGCCGGCTTGCGCGAGCAGCCCATCGACGTGGCCGTGGTATGCGCCCGCGAACTTCAGCACCAGCTCGCGCCCGGTCGCCGCGCGCGCCAGGCGGATCGCGGTCATCGACGCCTCGGTGCCGGAGGAGGTCATGCGCAACATCTCGATGCCCGCCATCCGCCCGGCGACCTCCTCGGCCAGGCGCACCTCGCCGGCGGTCGGGGCGCCGAAGCTGGTGCCCTTCTGCGCCGCAGCGGCGATCGCCGCGAGCACGTGCGGGTGAGCGTGTCCGTGGATCAGCGGCCCCCACGAGCAGACGTAGTCGATGTAGCGGTTGCCGTCGACGTCGACGAGCTCGGCGCCCTCGCCGCGGTCGATGAAGATCGGCTCGCGACCGATCGCGCGCATCGCGCGCACGGGCGAGTTGACGCCGCCGGGGATGCTGCGCAGGGCGCGGCTGTAGAGCTCAGCCGAGCGGGTATCGGTGAGCGACCCCGTCACGAGCCCACGCTCAGGCGTGCCTGCGCTCCCACTCCTTGAAGTCCTCGGTGAAGTACTGCAGGCGGACCTTCTTGAACTCGGTCGAGGAGTACAGGGTCGCGCGCTCGTGGATGCCGGTCTGCTCGGCGATCGCGTCGAGCACGGCATCGCACTGCTCCTTGCTGCGTCCGTGGGCCATCGTGAAGACCGAGTAGGGCCAGTCCTCGTAGGTCGGGCGCTGGTAGCAGTGCGAGACGCCGCGCACGGCGGCCATGCGGCAGCCGATCTCGAAGATCTGCTCGTCTGGCACCTGCCACACGCCCATGCCGTTGGCCGAGAAGCCGGCGCGGCGGTGGTAGAGGATCGCCGCCACGCGGCGCAGGAGCCCGCGCTCCTGCATCCGCGCGAGGTGATCGAGAAAGCGCTCCTGTGGCATGCCGAGGCTGGCGGCCGCACGAGCGTAGGGCTGCTCGAGCACGGGCATGTCGCCCTGCAGCGCGCGGATCACCGCGATGTCCGTGTCGTCGTAGGGCTGGGGCTCGAGCTCGATCGGCTCCTTGACCTCGGCGGCGCTTGCGAGCGCCGCGGTGTCGCCCTCCATCTCGAGGTCCATGCGGATCTTGAACAGCCTCAGCGTCGGCAGCTGCCGGACCGACTCGGCGCCGGACTCGCGCGCGAGCACCTCCAGCGTCCCCTCGAGCCCGAGCTCGGAGTCCGGCTCTGTGGCGATCGTGAACCACAGGTTGAAGTCGTGGTTGCGCAGGTAGTTGTGCGAGACGCCCGGGTGCGCGTTGATCACCTGGGCGGCTCGGTGGGGGTGCTCGGGGTCGACCTTGGCGGCGACGAGCATCGAGGAGTAGCCGAGAGCGCGCGTGTCGAAGATCGGCGTGACCTGGCGGATGATGCGCTTGTCGAGCAGGTGCTGGACGCGGCTCATCACCTCGGCCTCGCTCACGCCGCCGAGCTCAGCCACGCGCAGGTATGGCCGCGCAGCGATCGGAAAGCTCCCCTGCATCAGGTTGAGCAGCTTGCGGTCCACGTCGTCGAGCGGCACGGCGGCCCCGTCCTTGCGGGCACGGATCTTCGGGACGGCGCCGGCGCGCTCGCCCTTGGCGTCGCGCGCGAGTGCGTCCTCGCCGTCCTCGCTGATCAGGTCTGCTCTGCCAGCCATCGGGCTGCGTCCTTTGCGTGGTAGGAGATGATCGTGTCGGCGCCTGCCCGGCGCAGGGAGGTGAGGATCTCGAGCACCGCGGCCCGCTCGTCGATGTAACCGGCGGCCGCAGCCGCCTTGACCATCGCATACTCGCCGCTGACGTTGTAGGCCGCCACCGGCAGGCGCGTCGCGGCCTTGACCGCGCGGATCAGGTCGCCGTAGGCGAGCGCCGGCTTGACCATCACCATGTCCGCCCCCTCCTCGACGTCGAGCAGCGCCTCGCGCACGGCCTCCTCGCCGTTGGCGGGATCCATCTGGTAGCCACGCCTGTCGCCGAGCGCGGGGGCCGAGTCGGCGGCCTCGCGAAAGGGGCCGTAGAAGGCCGAGGCGAACTTCGCGGAGTAGGCGAGAATCGGCGTGTCGGCGAGGCCCTCCCCGTCGAGCGCCTCGCGAATGGCGCCCACACGTCCGTCCATCATGTCCGAGGGCGCCACGATGTCGGCGCCGGCGCGCGCGTGGCTGACGGCGGTGCGCCCGAGCAGCTCGAGCGTGGCGTCGTTGTCGACTGCGCCGTCCTCGCGCAGCACACCGCAGTGCCCGTGCTCGGTGTACTCACACAGGCACACGTCGGTGAGCACGAGCAGGTCCGGCACGGCCTGCTTGATCGCGCGCACGCTCAGCTGGACGATGCCTTCCTCGTCCCACGCGCTCGACCCCTCCTCGTCCTTGCTCGCGGGCAACCCGAACAGCATCACCGCGCTGATGCCCAGCTCGGCCGTCTCGCGCGCCTCCTCGACGGCGGCGGCGAGCGACAGTCGCTCGACGCCGGGCATCGTGGCGATCGGGTCGCGGCCGGAGCCGCCGGCGCGCACGGCTTCGGCGACGAACATCGGCAGCACGAGGCGGGAGGCGCGAACCTCGCTCTCGCGCACGAGGCCGCGCAGGCCGGCTGTGGCCCGCAGTCTGCGCATACGCGTCTGTGGATAGGACATCAGCCTCTCCAGGTTAGAGCCTCGCGACGGCCTGCCGACGCTAGTCGGCGCGCTGCAGGCCGGCGCGCGCAAGCGCCGCGAACACGAGCATCAGGACGCTCAGGTGGACGAGCGGGCCGCCAATCGCGGGAGCGGCGCCGTTGACTGCGGCGTCGAGCGCCTGCAGCGCGGCCTTGAACGGGAACACGAACGACACGGCGCCAATCGCGGCGTCGAAGCCGCCGGAGACCGACCCGGAGGGGACGAGCGCGAGGAAGGCGAGCGGGAGCGAGAGCAGGAAGGCCAGCAGCGAGGCCGCCCGCACCTCCCTCGCGAGCGCCCCGATCGCGACGCCGAGCGCCCCGAAGGCGAGCGCCCCGAAGGCGAGCGCGAGCAGCCACAATGCGGCGCGACTCCAGTCCAGCGACACGAACGCTCCGACTCCGGCGAGCATCGCCAGGGCGACCACGAATGAGCAGCAGGCCGCCAGCAGGGCCTTCTCGACGAGCAGGGTCTCGCGCGAGACGAGGCCGCGCACGAGCCGGCCAAGCGCGCGCTCTTCGCGCTCGAGCGCGACGCCGCCGGCGGCCAGCAGGACACAGACGAACATCAGCGAGACGCTCACCGCGACGACGACCGCGAAGGTGTTCAGCGGCGTGCGACGTCCGCGCAGCAGAACGCTCCTGACCTTGATCGGCTGGCTGATCGTGGAGAGCACCTGGCGGCTGAGCGCGAGGTTCTCCGCGGCGAAGCCGGCGAACGCCTCGATGCGTTCCAGTTCCGAGCGCGCGGGCCCGCGCGGCGTGCGCGCGATGATCGCCTTCAGCGTCGGCGGGATCCGGTTCAGGCCGATCAGGTTTTCCGGCGCCCCGAGGATGCCCGAGCCCCCGCCCTGCAGAAGCGCCGAGATCGCAGCGGCCGCGGCCTGCTGTATCTGTTCAGAGAAGTTCAGGTTCGCCTGCGCGACGGCGGACGCGAGCGTCGACTGCACGAGCGACTGCTCGAGCGCATCGCCGTTGTAGAGCACTTCGAGCTGCGCCTGCTGCACCTCCGAGGACAGCCGCGCGGCGATGTTCGGCGGGATCACGACGGCTGCGAGGACCTCGCCTGATTTGACCTTTGCGATCGCCTGCGCGCGCGTCGCCACCCGCACCGAGTCCACCTGGCTGAACAGCTGCTGGGCGTACTCATCCACGGCCACGCGCCGGCTGCCGACCGCGACCGTCTCCCCGGGTGGCGTCTGATCGACGATCGCCACGTGCGGCTTGGCCGGGCTGCGCGAGATCGCGAAGCCGATCAGCAGGGCGATCGCCACGGGGTAGAGGATCAGGAGCGCGACGAGCAGACGCGAGCGACGCAGGATCAGCAGGTCCTTGCGCAGCAGCCATCTCATGCGCCGCTCCCGCCGGCCAGGAAGCGCACGAGCGCGTGCTCGAGATCGGCGCCGTCGTGGCCCGTCGCCGCGAGCAGCGCAGCGGGCGAGCCCGCGAACAGCAGCCTGCCCTCGCTGAGCACGAGCAGCCGGTCGGCGTTGCGCTGGGCCTCGCTGACATTGTGCGTCGAGAAGAGCACCGCCGTGCCGGCGCGGGCGAGCCCGGCGATGAACTCCCACAGGCGCTCGCGCTGGCCCGGGTCGAGCGAGGCGGAGGGCTCGTCGAGCGCGAGCACGGGCGGATCGGCGATCAGCGCAAGCGCGACGTTGACGCGCTGGCGGTTGCCGCCGGAGAGGCGCGCGACCGGTTCGTGCGCGCGCTCGCTCAGCCCTGTCTGCTCGAGCATCCGCGCGACCGCGGCGTGCGGATCGCGGACCTTCTCCAGCCGCGCGAACAGCTCGAGGTTCTCGGCCACCGAGAGCTTCGAGTAGAGGGCGGCCTGCTGGGGCGCCCAGCCGACCTCGCGAGGCGCGGCGCTGACCGCGCCCGCGCTCGGCGCCTGAATACCGGCGATGATCGACAGCAGCGTCGTCTTGCCGGCCCCGTTTGGCCCGACCACCGCGACGGTCTCGCCGGCGAGGACCTCGAAGGCGATGTCGCGCAGGGCCTGCAGCCCACCGTAGCTCTTGGCGAGCGAGCTGACGCTCAGCGCGCTGCTCACAACAGCTCGCGCGTGCGGCGATCCCACGATTCGAAGCTGATGTGGCGAGCGAGATAGACGACCGTCTCGCGCAGGATCGAGAGCAACGGGAGCGCGATCAGCGCGCCGACGACGCCATGGAGCTGCAAGCCCAGGAGCAGCGCGAAGATCACCAGCAGCGGGTTGATGCGGAGCGTGTGGCCGAAGATCTGCGGCGCGACGATGTGTCCCTCGACCTGCTGCAGCGCGACGAACATCAGCGCCACCCACAGCGCGGAGATCGGATCGCTGAACAGCGCCACCAAGACAGCCGGCAGCGCGCCGACGATCGGTCCGATGTAGGGGACGAGCTCCATCAGCCCGTAGAACACGGCGAAGGCGACCGCGTACCTGCGCCCGTCGGGGAAGACCCCGAGCAGCCCGAACACGTACAGGGAGATCCCCGCGGTGGCGCCCATCACAAGGCTGAACAGCAGCTGCCCGCCGACGTAGCGCGCGACGGCGCTCTGCACGAGCGTCGGGTAGTCGTCGGCCGGCGTGCCGTCGCCGTCGGGCATGTAGCGGCGCATCAGCCTGCCGATGCTCTGGCCGTAGAGGAGCATGTAGACGGACAGCACGAACACGAGCAGGAGGTCGAAGCCGGCGCTGACGAATTCGGTCAGCAGGCCACCGCCGAAGGTCACGATCGAGCTCGACCCTTTGACGACTTTGTCCTGCAGCGTCTGCAGCGCGGTCTCGCCCTGCTTGATGAAGTGGACGTGCACGCCGCTGTTGTTGAGCGTCGTCTGGAATTCGGCGAGCGAGCGGTTGGCTTTCTTGACGAGGCTCGGCACGTTGCGGCTGAACGATTCGACCTGGTTGGAGATAGGGTTGGCGAGCAGCAGGCCGATGCCGCTGAGCGTGAGGAAGAATGCGAGGTACACGGCCAGGACAGCCAGCCCGCGCGGAAGCCTCGCGCGCTGCAGAAACGAAACGGCCGGGTTGAGGATCAGCGCGATGAGCGCCGCGACGATGAAGATCACGAGTACTTTCCCGGCGGCTTTGGCCACGGCCCACAGCGCGATCAGCGCCAGCGGCAGCAGCACGAGCTGGACCCAGCGCGGCACGACCGTGCGCGTCGGCTCGCGCGCCTGCGCGTCGGGAGAGTCGGTCAGCTCGCGCTCTTCGGTGCTCGGGGCGCCCGCCTGCGGGGGTTGCTCGGAGACGTCGCTCACCTGCCTCCCATCATGCGCAGAGTATGGCTGAGGCGCAGGCGTCCCCAGAGCGCCCACAGGACTCCGCCGCCGGTCCCGCGCCTGACCCCGTGGCCGCCGACGCTACGAGCATCCTGTTCGTCGGCGACGTCGTCGGCGGCCTCGGCAAGCAGACGCTGCTGGACTGCCTGCCCGTGTTGCGCGAGCGCCACGAACCGACGTTCGTGGTCGTCAACGGCGAGAACGCGGCCGGCGGCCTCGGCATCACCCCGAAGATCGCCGAGCAGATCTTTGCGGCGGGTGTCGATGCGATCACGCTCGGCAACCACACCTACCATCGACGTGAGATCTATCCCTACCTGGAACGCAGCGCGCGGATCGTGCGGCCGGCCAACTACCTGCGCAGCCAGCCGGGCCGCGGCGTGTGCGTCGTCGAGAGCGGGGGCGTTCGCCTCGGTGTCGTGAGCATCAGCGGGAACCTCTACCTGCGCGCCGGACGCTCCGCCTTCACCGAGATCGAGGTCGCGCTGCGCGAGGTTGGCGACGTCGATCAGATCCTCGTCGACGTCCACGCCGAGGCGACCTCGGAGAAGGTCGCGATGGGCTGGCACCTCGACGGTCGTGTGACCGCTGTCGTGGGAACGCACACGCACGTGCCGACCGCCGATGCGCGCGTGCTGCCCGGCGGCACCGCCTACATCACCGACGTCGGCATGACCGGCCCGCGCGGAGGTGTGATCGGCGTCAAGCGCGAGCAGGCGATCGAGTCGCTGCTCACGCAGATGCCGGTGCGCTTTGAGACCTCGGAGGAGGACCCCTGGCTGATGGGCGTGCTGATCAGGTGCTCAGGGCGGCTGCGGGCGGCCTCGATTGAGCAACTGTTGATGGCGCGGCCGCCGGCAGCCGCTGCCGCTCGCTGAAGCGCCCGAGCAGGGCCACCATCACCAGCGGGAAGAACCAGGGGATGTAGAGGTAGAACCAGTGTTCGACGCCGAGCTGCGCGGCGATGATCACCGCCGCGCAGGCGGCGGCGAGGCCGACCAGATCGCCCCGGCGGGGGAGAACGGCGAGCGCCAGCGCCAGCGCGACCGCGGCGATCTCCACGCCCCGCTCGATCCCGCCCAGGTCGTAGAGCCCCCATACCGAGAACGGCGAGCCGCGATTCGACTGGTAGACGAATGTGCGCTCGTAGATCGTGTGCAGCGAGTCGTGCGCGAGCGCCGGCACGAACACGAGTGCCGCGGTCCCGGCGAACGCGACTGCGAACAGCGCGAGCGCGTAGGGCCGGCGCGAGGGGGCGAGCCGGCGCAGGCCGTGGGTCGCCAGCAGGGGGGCGAGCGCGAGCGGCGCGAACTTCGTCAGGCCCGCCAGCGCCGCCAGCGCGCCACGCGCCCCGGGCGCCAGCCGCGAGCGATAGCTCGCGGCGAGCACGGCGGCGAGCACCATCGCGGCGACCAGGGTGTCGTTGGAATTGCTCTCCAGCGCGTAGAGGGTGAACGGATAGGACACCCACGCATACGCGAGCGCGATCCCCAGCGTGGGTCCGCGCATGCGCCGGCCGATCAGGAACAGAAGCGCGATCGCGAGCACGTCGAAGAGGATCGCCGCGGCGTGCGCCGCCGGCAGGTCGTCCCACTTGCCGCTCCAGCCGAAGATCTGCACGGCGGGTACGTAGGCCTCGTAGTTGAACGGGGCGTACGTGTCGCCGTGTTCGTTGTCGGAGGGGTAGTGACCGTAGAGCGCCCTGCCGTCGGTGACGCGTTCGGCGCCGATCACGCCGGCGTAGCCGACGTCGATGACGTTCGCGTCGGTCACGTTCAGCCCGATGCGAAAGCCGAGCAGGAAGACGATCCCGAACGCGAGCCAGGGGGCCGGCAGCAGCAGGCGAAGCCCGCCCGGCGAACGAGCGCTCGACGCGCGGCTGCCCCGGCCGCGGCGGAGGATCGCGAGCATGCGAGCCAGCAGGTACAGCAGCGGCGGGTAGACGAGCGGGACGGAGGCGTAGATGCGTGCGTGGTTGAAGAAGGCCAGCGAGACCGAGAAGGACAGCAGCACCAGCAGGTCGAGGTTCAACAGCGACAGCGGACGGCGGTAGTTGAAGAACGGCAACAGGAAGAGCACGCACAGCGGCAGCCAGATGTACAGCGCGTTGACGTGCCTGCCGAAGGCCCCGGGGTAGCCGCGCGCCATCGTCCAGGCGACCTGGAAGCCCGTCCACTGTTCGAGCACGCGGCCCGTCAGGTCGTCGATGATGACCTGCGCGATCTCCTTCTTGCCGTTGCGCGAGAAGTAGCTGACCTGCCAGTGAAACGGCTGCTTGAGGTAGGCGCCGCCGTAGGAGCCGCGGTACTTCGCCCGCTCGGCTCGGATCTTCGGCAGCTTCGCGGCGATCGCGATGACGGCGTCTGCGGACAGCCTGCGGCCGGCCGGCGGGATGCTCGACGCGGGCACCGGTATCGGCGCTTCCGGGTTCGTCTGGTGGGCCGCCGAGGCGGCCTGCGCGGCCGCCGTGTCGGAGCGAGCCGAGGATCCTGCGAGCCGGCTCGAGGGCACCCCGCGCGTGAGCCCCGCAGTGCCCCCCGCGGCGCCGGCAGGAGCGAGCAGGCAAGCGAGCGCGCATGCGAGAACGATCGCCGGACGGTGCATCACGGCAGGTTAACGCCAGCCGAGGGCCGGCGGGCTGGGAGCGGCGTGCTCAGGCGCGAACGCCGAAGTGCCCGAGCACGAGCGGCGCGACGTCGCGGATCGCCCACTGCGCGGGCTCCTCGGGCGGCAGCTCGACCCCGCTCAGCACGAGCGCCCCGAGCGAGTCCGAGGCGTGTAGCGAACCATGGCTGCCCCCGCCGACATGCGCCTGGCGGCCCCAGTCGAGGAACTCGTAACCGGGCGCGGCCGACAGCAGCACGTCCCCCGAGGTGGGACAGCTCAGCGCCGCCCACGAGCGCGCGAGCGCGTCGGGATATTCGCGGCTGCGCAGGCGCCCGTCCTGCACCTCGGCGTCGATCGCGGCGAGTGGGCCCTCCACGCTCCAGCGCGCGCCGCGGTCATCGACGAGCGCGCCGCCGGGGGCGAAGCGCAGCTCGCCGTGACGCGGGCTCGCGATCACGCCTTCGCGGGGACGGTCGTGGGCGTCGTGCTCGAGCCACAGCGCGAGATCGACTCCCTCCAGCGCGAGCACCTTGGCGACGACGGTGGCGCGCACGGCATCGCGTTCGCCCTCGTCGAGGGCGTAGACCATCGCCGCCCGCTGGGACGGGCAGACGGCGATCCGCGGCTCGCCGTCGCGTGGGCCCTCCGACGCGCGCACCGGGCCGAGCACGCCGAGCACGCCGAGCGCGTCCTGCAGGGCGATCGAGTTGCGCACCTCCGCCTGGGAGTGGTCGGCCATCGCGATCACCGCGTGCTCCGCGAGGAACTCGTCGATGCCGCCGGCGGCGTTCATCACCCGCGCCAGCTGGAGGTCGGCCTGGGCGAGCGACTGCAGCTGGGCCTCCGGTCCGCGCTTGTGCGAGACCCAGTCGTTGTCGGGCAGCGACAGCAGCAGGAAGTCGAACAGGTCGTTCTCGACGAGGTATGCGGAGACGCAGCCGGAGTGGCGATCACGGACACCGGGCATGCCGAGGCCGGAGCGGCAGCCGGTCGCTCGCGACGCGAAGATGTCGGCGTAGAAGAGCTCGCGGGGCCCCAGCACCGGATGGCGCATCAAGGTCGAGGCGACACGCGTGAGCGCGGTGTCACGCTGGGGCTCGTGCAGGTGGCGTCCGCGGTACATCAGGTAGGTGGTGCCCGCCGTGCGCACGTCGGCGTCGTCGAGCGTCTCGAAGACCGTCGGCGTGGCCTGCGCGAGGTGCGCGCGGTTCATGTTGTAGACGGTGTCCGTCAGCTGCCGCGCGATGCCGAAGCGCTGGGCGGAGCGAAAGCTCGAGCCGTATTCGACGTAGCGCTGCTCCTCGCGATGAAACCAGTTCATCGCCGGGATGTGGTGTGCGTCCTGTCCGCGCCCGGTCACGATCGAGGCGGCGCAGACGGGCGTCACCGACGGGAAGGCGGCGACACAGTCGGGTACGTAATGGCCGCGGCGCATCAGCGTCTCGAGCACGGGTGCCGCGCCGGAGGCGACGACGCGCTCGAGCATCTCCGGCGCCATCGCGTCGATCACGCAGAGCACGAGCTTGGGCGGAGTCGAGCTCACTGAGCGCGCCGGCATCAACGGCGCAGGATGCGCAGTCCCGCGTACTTGTCGCCCGCGCGCGCCCGTCCACTGAGGAGCAGCCAGCCGAGCAGGACGAGCAGGACGTATCCGAGCGGATGCAGCAGCGCGACGAGCGCAGCGCAGGCGAGCGCGGCCGCGTCGAGATACACGCTCAGCGCCTCGCGTGCCGCGCGGTCGGGCAGGCGCCGCCGCGCGCGGGCGATGATCGGCATGAGCGCTTCCTGGCCGAGCCAGACCGCCGCCAGGCCGCCGATCAGGCCCGGCCACCAGGCGTCGCCGTGGGCGGCGAGCGTCCCGGCGAACAGCAGCGCGCCGCTGCCGTAGGCGACGCCGGCGAGCGCGGCTGCCAGCGGATTGGGACGCGCACGCTCCTCGCCGGCGTCGGGCGTGGGCGCGAGTCCCGCCAGCAGCTGGATCGCGTAGGCGATCACGAGCGCGGCCGCCGCGGCCAGCAGCCACCAGCCCGACTGCAGGAAACGATATGGGTCGTGCGCGAAGCTCACTCCGAGGGCCTTCGCGGAAGCGAGCGCGCCGGCGAGCAGGACGGGCAGGAACGGGCGCATCCCGCAGGCGGCCGCGAGACCGCCACCGAGACCGATATAGAAGAAGATGCCGTGCATGCAGAGTGCCACCGGGGGTGCGATACCGTGCGGTCCTGACCCCAGATCGGTGAGCACGATAGACGACCCTGGCCGGCCGGCGGTTCGCGGCGCGAGGTGCGGCGGGCACGACGGCGAACAGGCGATTCGCGGCGCGAGGCGCGGCGGGCGCGACGGCGAATAGAGGCGACAGGCAGATGGAGCCAGGAACCAGCGGAAGCGGCGGCGGGCGGCGGACCCGCCAGACGGCGCACGAGCTCGCGCGCTACGAGGCGTTGTTCGCGGAGCGCACGCGCGGGATGAAAAGCTCGGCGATGCGCGAGATGATGGCGCTGACCGCGCGCGCGGACGTGATCTCGCTCGCCGGCGGACTGCCCGACACGAGCACCTTCCCCCCGGCGCTGTACGCCGGCCTGATGGCCGACGTGGCGGGCGATTCGACCGCCCGCGCGTTGCAGTACGGGCCGACCGAGGGGATGGCAGCGACGATCGACTGCATCGTCGAGGTGATGGCTGCGGAGGACACGCTGATCGACCCCGCCGAGGTGCTCGTGACGACGGGCGGACAGCAGGTCATCGACCTCGTCTGCAAGACGCTGATCGACCCGGGCGACGTGATCGTCGCCGAGGCGCCGACGTACCCGGGGGCGGTGCCCACGTTCAGCGCCTACCAGGCCGAGGTCGAGCAGATCGAGCTCGACGCGGACGGGATGCCGATCGATGCGCTCGAGAGCACACTCGACCGACTGCAGGCGCAGGGACGCCGCCCGAAGTTCATCTACACGATTCCCAACTTCCAGAACCCCGGCGGCGTGACGATGTCCTTGGCGCGCCGGCGCCGCTTGGTGGAGGTGGCGCGCGAGCGCGAGCTGCTCGTGCTCGAGGACAATCCCTACGGGCTGCTCCGCTACGAGGGCGAGCCGCTGCCCACGCTCCACGCGCTCGATGCCGCGGCGGTCGGGCGGGGAGGCGCGTCGGACCTGGTGATCTACCTGGGGACCTTCTCCAAGATCCTCGCGCCGGGGTTGCGCCTCGGCTGGGCCGTCGCCCCGCGACCGGTGCTCGAGAAGCTGAACCTCGGCAAGCAGGGCGCCGACCTCTGCTCCTCGCCCGTCACGCAGATGTTCGTCGCCGCCTACTTCAATGCCGGCGGCGGGCGCGCGCAGATGGGTTGGCGCGAGTACGTGGACACGCTCAAGGACCTCTATCGTCGGCGCCGCGACGTGATGCTCGAGGCGCTCGACGAGCATTTCGGGGAGAGCGCCAGCTGGACGCGCCCCGACGGCGGGCTGTTCATCTGGGCGACGCTCGATCGGCGCATCGACACCACCGACCTGCTCGCGCTCGCCCGCAAGAGCGAGGGGGTGGCGTTCGTACCCGGTCGCGCGGCCTACGTGGACGGCCGCAGCGGCGGCTCCTCGATGCGCCTGAACTTCGCGGGCGTCCCCGACGATGACATCCGCGAGGGCATCCGCCGCATCGGCCGCGCCGTGCGTGCGCAGGTCGGACTGCTCGGCTCGCTCAGTGGCGGCCCTCTGCCGCCGGCCTCCGCGCAGGGCGCCGGCGAGCCGGCGGAGGAGGCCGACGCGCCGCTCGCGGATGTCCTCGCGCTGCCCCGTCGCGATCGCTCGGGGACGGCGCGGCGGCGCCGGGATCGATGAGCGGGGCGCGCCGGGTCGCCGTCCTCAAGGGAGGCCGATCGCTCGAGCGCAGCGTGTCACTTCGCTCCGGCGCCCAGGTCCAGGACGGGCTGGCGCGCCTCGGCCATGACGTGCTCGCCATCGATGTGGGCCCGCAACTCGTCGAGCAGCTGCTCGAGCACGCTCCGGATGTCGCGTTCGTAGCCCTGCACGGGCGCCACGGGGAGGACGGGACCGTGCAGGGCCTGCTGGATGCGATCGGCCTGCCCTACACGGGCTCCGGCCCGGCGGCCTGCATGCGCAGCACCGACAAGCTGCTCGCCAAGCACCTGATGCTCGAGGCCGGCATTCCAACGCCGCCGTTCTGCGCCCTCAGCGAGCAGGCGATCAGGGAGCTCGGCGCCTCCGCGGCGCTCCCCGCGCTGGAGCGCGACCTCGGCTTTCCGCTCGTCGTCAAGCCCGCCAGCGGCGGCTCGGCGCTGGGAGTGAAGTTCGCCCGCACGAGCGACGAGCTCCCCGGGGCGATGGTGGGCGCGTTCTCCTATGACCCGACCGTCCTCGCCGAGCGCTACGTCAACGGCCGCGACCTCGCCGTCTCGGTGCTCGACGCATCGGCTGGCGCCGGCGAGGAGCGAAGCGCGGAGGCGAGCGCCCTGCCGATCGTCGAGGCAGTGCCGCGCAGGGAGGACTTCTATGACTACGAGTCGCGCTACGAGATCGGTATGACCACCTTCGTGTGCCCCGCCGAGCTCTCAGCGGAGGCGACGACGCGCGCTCAGGACCTGGCCCTGCAGGTCTACCGGCTGCTTGGCTGTCATGGCGTGGCGCGCGTCGATCTGATGCTCGAACACGACAGCGAGGAGCTGTGGGTGCTGGAGACGAACGTGGTGCCGGGAATGACCGAGACGAGCCTGCTTCCCCAGGCCGCCGACGCCGCCGGCATCGGCTTCGACGAGCTGCTCGAGCGAATCCTCGACAGCGCGTTCACGCGCTAGCGCCGCAAGCCTAGGAGTCGCCTGCGGCGAAATCCTCCGGCGAAACCTGATCGAGGAACTCCTTGAACTTCTCGACCACGTCCTCGGACTCCTCGACGTCGTGCTCGAACTCGATCGCCGACTCCGAGATGACCTCCTCGGCGGCATAGATGGGAGCGCCCGAGCGTACGGCCAGTGCGATCGCGTCACTCGGACGCGAGTCGATTTCCAGCTCGCGGCCGCCCACGCTGAGGGTGATCGATGCGAAGAAGGTGTTCTCGCGCAGCTCCGTCACCGAGACCTGTGTGCACTTGACGTCGAGCTCCCCGAGGATGTCGCAGAGCAGGTCGTGCGTCATCGGGCGGGGGGTGCCCGCGCCCTGGAGCTTCATCAGGATCGACGCGGCCTCCGGGTGACCGATCCAGATCGGCAGGAACTTGTTGCCGTCCACCGTCTTCAGGAGCACGATCGGCTGCTTGCCAACCATGTCGAAGCTGACGCCGTAAATGACCATCTCCTGCACAAGATCCTCCGAGCGGGGGGAAGTCAGAGTATAGGTCTCGGACTGGCCAGGCCACCGGTGGGACCAGCCGTCCACGCCGGTTCCCGACAGGTATGACTCACGCCTGAGTGCGGAAGCTCCAGAGCTTGTTGCCGAGGAAGTTCAGCGGCGTGGAGGCGGCCACGGCGACCGCCTGAGCGGGCACCTTCGCGAGGCCGCCGGCCTCGACGAGGACTGTCAGCAGGAGCAGGCTGACGCCGAACGCGACGAGGCTGACCGCGACGAAGCGCACCGCCTGAAAGCGCGCGCGCCCGTCGCGCGCGTCGAACGTCCAGTGGCGGTTGAGGACGAAGTTGTTCAGCACCGCGACCATCCAGGCGGCAACGGCCGCCACGTGGTAGTCGACCCCGATGGAGTGCACGAACAGGGCGTACACGGCGAGGTTGACGACGAATCCGGCGGCGCCGACGACGCCAAAGCGAACCAGTTGCAGCCAGTTCGCCGGGCGGCGCATCCCGTGAAGCAGGCGCACGTGCGGGCGCAGCTCCACCGCGGTGGCGTCCTCATGCATCGCATCAGGGTAGCGGGACTTCCACTCAGACATGACCGCTAGCCTAGTTGGATGGGCCTGCGCCGGAAGATCGCCGCCACCTGCTGCGGCCTGCTCTCAGCGGCGGCGCTCGCCGCCTGCGCAGATGCGAAGCTCGCAACCCACCCCGCTCACACCACGCCGCCGACAGGCACAGCGGCGGGGGGCCTGGTCGCGAGCGCCGCACCCGCTCGGCTCGCCGGCGGCGCGAGCGCCTCCCAGCCCACGGGCACGAGGAGGGAGGTTGCCGACCCGCAGGAAGCCAGCAGCTTCCCTGCGCCCACCTCCGTGCAGCACGCGGCCGCCGCGACGCCGAAGAAGGCGAGCGAGGTGATCGCCGCGGGAGCCCCCTCGGACGCGGAAGTGCGCGCCGAGCTCTCGCAGATGCAGGCCGTCGAACGCAGCGCCAAGCAGGCACAGAGCCGGCGACTGGCCCCCGTTCCGGGCGGTCAGTCGATCGGCGGCAGCGGCGCGCTGCCGATCCCGGCCGGCGTACCGGAAGTGATCCAGAAGGTGATCGCGGGGGCGAACGAGATCGCCGACTTCCCCTACGTGTTCGGTGGCGGCCACGCCTCGTTCGTCGACAACGCGTACGACTGCTCGGGCTCGGTGAGCTATGCGCTCGCGGCCGGCGGGCTGCTGAGCGCGCCGCAGACATCGGGAGAACTGGAGAAGTGGGGCGCGCCGGGCCCCGGTCGCTACATCACCGTCTACGCGAACGCGGGACACACCTACATGTACGTGGACGGAGTGCTCTACGACACGGCCGGGCGCAGTGGCGTGTATGCGTCGCGGTGGCTGGTCGGATCGGTCGACAACTCGGGCTTCGTGGCGCGGCACTGGCCGGGCCTGTAGGCGCGAGCGCGATGCACATGGCAACGCTGCTGCTCGCGCTCGACGGTGAATCGGTCACCGGCAGCAACACGGGCCTCGCGATCATCTCGGTCGTCTCGATGGCCTTCGGCTACGTGCTGCTCGCGGCGCTGTGGTACTTCGTCTTCCGCGACAAGGCGCGCGAGAAGCGCAAGCGAGGCAAGGGGCCGGGCGACTGACGCTCAGTGACTGAGCGTCGCGGCCGTCACGACGGTGGTGCTCGCGGGGTGCTGCGAGGCGGCATTGCGCACGATCAGGCGCAGTGTGAAGGTGATGCTGTGCGAGCGAAGCAGGCGAGTTGTGGTCTGCTTGGAGAAGTGGATCACGACGGTGCTGCGTCCGGCCTTCGTCGTGATCAGGATCGCTTTCGCGACGACGAGCTGTGCGGGCGCTCCGGCGGGGAGGCCGGTCGCGAGCGCGCCTGCGATCCCGAGCCGTTTGGCCACCGTGCGGCTGACCAGCACCTCAAAGCGGCCGGCGACCTGCTCATTGACCGAGTAGCGCACGCTCAGCCCCCTGCGGGCGGCCGTCTTCAGCGAGCGCGAGGTGATGATGGCCGTGGCGAGAGGAGTGGAGGCCACGGTGCCGGGCGCGCCGGAAGAGCTCGTCGAGCCGGTGGACCCCGCCGAGCCGGCGGAGCTGCTCGCGCCGGTGGCAGCGGAGCCGGAGCCCGACGGCCGCGGCGGGCCAACCACGGTGATGGCCCGCGTCGCGGCGCCGGTGTTGCCACCGCTGTCCTTCACTGTCAGGGTGACGTTGTAGGTACCGCCGTACTGGTAGCTGTGAAACTCGCTGCCGTCGTTTGTGCCGGAGAGGGTTGTACCGTCGCCAAAGTCCCAGCTGTACACAGCCGCTTGGTACGGTTCGTCGGCAGGGAGGCCTTTGGTGTTCGCCGCGAGGGTGAAGTTGGACTCTGAGTTGAATCCGACGATGTCCCCGGCGTTCACCGGGTTGGCGGCCGTAAAGTAGGGGTCGATCGTCACGCCGGACCAGCAGCTGAATCCCCTGCCGGCGGTCAGATCAGCGCTGTCGAACGCCCACGGCACGTAGTAGCCGCGTCCGTTGATCGTCTCGTTGGCCAGCGAGGTGGCGTGGGTTTCAGGGTTTGGTGTCGGCTGTTCGTGCGGCCAGGGGCCGAAGTCGAACTGGCACATGTCGCCCTGCTCGGCCTGAGTGGTGTCCTGGAACCATCCGGTCAGGAACGGGTCCACGACGACGTTGCGCTGCTCGACGCTGAGGTCAGCGATGATCACGTCCGCGAGGCCCTCCGCATAGTTGCCAAACGGGTTCAAGCCGCTGAGCTGGTTGGGCTCGTTGAGGTGCGTGTTGTCCTGACAGGCGAGCGCATCGGGCGTGGGGGAGGAAGTTGTCAGGGGCGAGTTGGTGAGAATGAACCGCCCGGCGCTCCCGGCCACCCACGGTTGCACGACGTAGGGAATCGGGTTGGCTCCGCTCACGAAGGAGTGGTATCCACAGATCCCGGATTTGACGGGTGGCGCCAGTTCGTTTTTTTCGATTTTGCTGACTTCGCCTTCGAGCGTGGCCGAGTTCGAGCAGGTCGAGGCCGAGCCGCCATCGGTGCAGACGGTCACTCCCGGGGGCGTGAGCATGTAGTAGATCGGCGTCCCGGTGGCTCCGGGCAGCGGCGGCGCGACGGAGTTGATCACGTGCTGGACCTCCGCCTTGATCTGCGCGTCGGTGAGACACGCGAAGGCCGCCGGCGCGCTGCATTTGCCTTCTTCGGGGTAGGGGGTGGAGTCGGTGTAGGAGCCACGGAACGTCGTCTTGTTCGCCGCCTGACCGGTCGCGTCGCCGTACTGGCCGTTGACGGCGAAGACGCTTCCGAGCTGCCCGCTGTCGCTGCCGACGTCCTGGAAGTACCTGTCGATCAGCCGCTCCCAGTCGCCGCGGTAACCGCCCGTCGGGTCCCAGTAGATGACGTAGGCGTCGGAGGAGTGGAGCACCGGTCCGCCGTGATACTGGAGCGGGCGAAATTCGACGTGTGGCGCCACCCGCTGCTGCACCCCGAAGGTGGAGGAGATCACTGCGCCCGCCGGTGCGGCCCCGAGCACAGCTGCGACGACCATGCAGAGGCCGAGCGCGAGCACGAGCTTGCGGAGGGGATTGCGCCTGGCGAGGCTTCCGGCCGGCGCCGCGGCGGATGACAGAGGAGGCTGGGCCACGAGCCCATCATCGGCAGATGACCGCGCCAACCTTAGAGGCGATGGACGATCTCGCGCGGGGATCGACGGCGGGCTAGTGCGTGCGCGTGGTGTGCCGCCGTTTGGCGGCTGCCGCGCGCGAGGCGGCCAGCGCCGAGGCGTAGGCGGAGCGCAGCTGGGCGAGCGTTTCGTGCGAGGTTTCACCGACCGCGGGTAGGAACTGCGGTCCGCGCGCCCCCACCGGGAGGATGCCGATCTCGAGGTGAGGCGCCGAGGAGATGCCGACGGCGCCGCAGCCGACGTCGGCGATCGGCTGGCCGGCGCTCACGTGCGTGCCCACGGGTACGAGCGCGGGGGCGGCGTGACCGTAGTAGATGTAGCGGCCGCGGTCCGGTCCGCTGTCGACCAGCAGCACGGGAGCGGCGGGACCGAAGCCTTCGAGGCCCTCGTGGACGATCGTGCCGCTCGCGACGGCGAGCTCGCGCAGGTGCGAGCCGCACTGGTTGGCGTTGCCGCCGACGTCAACGCCCATGTCGAGCGACCACCAGCTTTTCGCCGCGACGTGAGAGAGCGGGTAGAGCGGGAACACCCAGCCGCCGGGGCTGACCGGATAGGGACTCCCGGTGAACACGGGCGCCGGGGCGACGTTGGTCCCACCCGTCTCGCCGTTCGGCGGCGAGGCGACAGGCGTGGGAGCAGGCGGGGGCGCGCTCAGCTCGATCGCCGTCCCGCCGGTGCCGCCGGCGAGCGCCGCCGGGACCGACAGGCCCAGGATCAGCAACAGCAACACAGCGATCGGCACTGCACGCGTCGGCGAACGGCGCAAGAGGCCTGCCTCTCTTCGTCGGCCGACGGGGTTAGCTGACGGGCTAGCGACTTGCGCCTCCCGCGGATTACCGCGGAACTCGCCCCAACAACTCGGTTCCCCCGCTCGCGGACACTGATCCACGATTAGGCGCGCGCAAGCCTAGCGCATGCTGACGGCGGATCGCGTCACGGGGCTTGCAGCCGTCGCGGCCGTGAGAATCTCGAGCCGCACGATCCTCAGGTCGAGCCGAGATACAGCTGGCGCATCAGCGCGTCGACGACGGAGGAGGTCTGTCCGCTCGCCGGACAGCAGGTCGCGCCGCCGGGCGGCGTGAGGCCGATCTCCAGGTGGGGACCCGACGAGAGCCCGACGATTCCGCAGCCGACCTCCGCCAGCGGCTGTCCGGCGCTCACGCGTGCCCCGACTGGCACGAGCGCCGGTGCCGCGTGACCGTAGTAGATGAACCAGCCCGCGTAGGGGCCGCTGCCGATCCGCTCGACCGGCGCGGACGGCCCGAAGCCAGAGATCCCCTCGCGCACGACCGTGCCGGCCGTGATCGCCACCTCGATCGCGGCGTTTCCGCAGGCGCCGTGGAGCGTTGCGATGTCGACACCCTGATCTTCGCTCCACGTCTGCGGCCCGAGCGCGAAGGCGAGCGGCTGGATCGGGAAGACCCAGCTCGCCCCACCGCCGCCCCCGACGTAGGTAGCGCCGCGTTCGAAGGATTCTGCGCTGTTGCCTTTCGGAAGAACGATCCCGGCCTTTGCAGCCTGCGCGATTTCCGCCCGGATCTGGGCGTCCGAGGGAGCGCCCGGGGCAACGAAGCCGCCCTTGGCGGCAGCCGGCAGCGCGTCGGCCCGCCCGACCTTGCCGGCCACCTCGCGCCTGTCCAGTTCGGGTGCGCGCGCTGTCGGCGGCAGTGGCAGTGCGCGCGCGCCGGGCTTGGCCCCGGGGGACTTGGACTTCGCCCCGGGGCGCGTCGAGGCCGCCGTCGCACCCGCGCCCGAGGGCGCTTTGCCTGCGGTGGCGCTAGCTGCGGTGGCGCTCGCCGAGCGGGCGGGCCGTCCCGGCACTTCGGCTGCGCCGCAGCCCGCCAGCAGTAGCGCTCCGGCGAGCAGCGCCGCATGGATCCGAACGCCCGAAGCGGCCATCCGCGCGATGGTAGCCGGGCCGGCCGGGACCCGCGCCGGCGGTGGTCCGTTTGCGGTGCAGCGGGGCGTCCCCCGTATGGGGCTCACGTATATACGTCCAATGAGGGATGAACGACGACAGGTGCGCCCAGCGCAGCCCGATTCTCGCGCCGCAGCCTCGTTCACATCCTCACAACGCTACACCTGCGACAGCCCCGCGACCGAACAACGATCGAGTGTCCGCCAGCGCCATGACCCCAGCTCCCGGCCTCCCCCCGGGAGCCCTCTCCGTCGGCGCGGCGACGCGACGCCTGTCCGCCCTGCGCGCGGGCACTCGGCGCTGGAGCATCTGGGGGATCCTCACCGCACTGCTGGTGCTCAGCGGGACATGCGCCGCGGTCCTCGGCGCAAAAGCAGTTGCGCGCTCGGACGCCGCGAAAGCGGAGCTCAGCTTCCACCTCGCCACCGCGGAGATCGCCTCGACGCTGAAGCTCGCGATTCAGCACGAGGAAGACCTCGTCGTCAGCACGAGCGCCTACGTGACCTCCAACCCGAACGGCACGGCCGCGGACTTCGATCGCTGGATCGAATCGGTCCACGCGATGCGCCGCTTCCCCGAGCTCGAGAACATCGGCCTCGTGACGCTGGTACCCGCGAACCGGCTGGCGGTGTTCCACGCGCGCATGGCGGCCGACCCGCTGCGCCCGCTCGGCCCGAGCTCGCTCGCGCCGCCCGAAGGCAGCCAGCCGCTTCCGGTCGGTACGCGCCCGTATTACTGCCTCGCCGTGGCCGGCCTGTCGCGCAGCGCCAAGACCTACCTCCCGGGCGTGCTCGACTACTGCGCGCTGGCGCCGATGCTGATCGTCTCGCGCGACACCGGCATGCCGAGCTATGCCCCCTTCAAAACGGGCGGCCAGACGACACTCGGCGTCGAGACGCCGGTGTACCGCGGCGGGCGGGCGCCGAGCACTGTCGCCGCGCGCCGGCGCGCCTTCGCGGGCTGGCTCGGCGAGCTGCTCGTGCCCCAGGTCGTCCTCGCGCGCGCGCTCGAAGGACATCCGCATGTCGCGGTCGCGTTCCGCTATGACGCCGTCGGAGCGCATGTCGCCTTCAACAGCGGCCGGGGCCTGCGGGGCGACCAGAGCTCGATGGTCGACCTCCACAACGGCTGGACGGTGCAGAGCTTCGGCGCGCCCGTCGCCAGCGTGATCGGCGACGTGCACGCGATGACGCTGCTGATCGGCGGAGTCCTTCTGAGCCTGCTGTTCGGGCTGCTCGGCTTCGTGCTCGTGACGGGGCGCAGGCGGGCGCTCGCGCTCGTCTACGAGCAGACGCGGGAGCTGTCCCACCAGGCTCTACACGACGCGCTCACCGGGCTGCCCAACCGTGCGCTGGTCCTCGACCGCGCCGAGCAGCTGCTCGCGCGCGCGGCACGCAACCCGGGGGTACGGGCGGCCGCGCTGTTCGTCGACATCGACGGCTTCAAGCACGTCAACGACAACCTCGGCCACGCCGCCGGCGACACCTTGCTGAAGGCGGTCGGAGCGCGGCTGCAGGGTGCCGTGCGCGAGCAGGACACCGTCGGGCGACTCGGGGGCGACGAGTTCGTCGTGCTCGTCGAGGCGGACGCCGGCGAGGCGCCACTCGACACGCTCGCCGATCGCCTGACCGCGGCCCTGCGCGAGCCCGTCGCCATCGACGACGGTCGCAAGAGCTTCTCCGTCACGGCGAGCATCGGCCTCGCGATCGGCTCCTACGGCTCCTCCGACGAGCTGCTGCGCGACGCGGACCTCGCGCTGTACGCGGCGAAGGCCGCCGGCAAGGACCGCTACGCGTGGTTCGACGCGAGCATGGTCGAGGGCACAGAAGGACGGCTGGAGCTCGAGGCCGACCTCGGCGCCGCGCTCGGGCGGGAGGAGTTCTTCCTGCTCTACCAGCCGATCTTCGAGCTTCCCAGCCAGGACATGGTCGGCGTCGAGGCGCTGATCCGCTGGCGTCACCCCGTGCGCGGGATCGTGCCGCCAGACGAGTTCATCCCGCTGGCCGAGAGCAGCGGCAGGATCGTCGAGATCGGCCGCTGGGTGCTCGAGGAGGCCTGCCGGCAGACGGCCGCGTGGGCACGCGAAGGTCACGAGCTGGGAATCGCGGTCAACGTCTCCGCCCAGCAGCTCGCACGCTCGGGCTTCGCAGCCGACGTGCTCTACGCGCTCGAGAGCTCGGGGCTCGAGCCGGCGCTGCTGACACTCGAGCTGACCGAGACGACGCTGATGCGCGACGCGGCGGCGGCGAGCGACGCGCTGAAGGAGCTCAAGCAGCTCGGCGTGCGTGTCGCGATCGATGACTTCGGCACCGGCTACGCGTCGCTGTCACAGCTGCGGCACATGCCCGTCGACATCCTCAAGATCGACCGCAGCTTCGTCGCGGCGCTGGGAGACGGGGGTCACGGCCGTGAGCTGCTGCGGGCGATCCTCGGGGTCGGCGAGGCGCTGTCGCTGTCGGTGGTCGCCGAGGGCATCGAGGAGCGCGACCAGATGGCAACGCTCGAAGAGATGGGCTGCGAGATGGCCCAGGGCTTCCTGATGGGCAGGCCCGACAGCGCTGAGTCGATCGGGCGGATGCTGGGCGCTGTCCCGTCGAGCACGACGCTGGCCTCACCCTCGCCGATTCGCTGATCCGGCGGCTCGCCGGGCCTGCGAGCGCACGGCCGCGGCGCTGCGCGCGAGCTTATACTCACCGCTCGCCCCGCCCGAAGTCCGTGTTTTGCCGTCCACGTCCCGCTATGGAGGTCTCATGAGCAAGCTGGTTGCCCGCATCGGCGTTCCCGCCCTGGCGCTGCTGGCGCTCGCCGGCTGTGGCAGCAGCAACAACAGCACCACGACGAGCACGACCAGCACGACGTCGAGCGTTGCGGGCGCCACGGCAAACGCGGCGATCGCCGCCCAGGTACCCGCCGCGATCAAGTCGAAGGGCACGCTGACGGTCGCGTCGGAAGCGCAGTACGCGCCGAACGAGTTCATCGCGCCGGACGGGCACACGATCATCGGCATGGACGCGGATCTGCTCACGGCGCTGGGCGAAGTGATGGGCCTGAAGGTGAAACTCGTCAACTCCAACTTCGAAACGATCATCCCCGGCCTCGCAGCGGGCCGTTACGACCTCGGCGCCTCCTCGTTCACCGACACCAAGGAACGCGAGAAGACCGTTGACTTCGTCGACTACTTCCAGGCTGGGATCTCGTTCTACGCGAAGAGCTCGGCGAACCCGGGAGTCAAGACGGTCGCCGATCTGTGCGGCAAGGCGGTGGCAGTCGAGAAGGGAACGGTCGAGCAGGAAGAAGCGACCAAGCAGAGCGGGAAGTGCACCAAGGAAGGCAAGAAGAGCGTGAGCGTGCTCAGCTTCCCCGGCCAGAATCCCGTCAACCTCGCGATCGCCAGCGGGCGCGCGGAAGTCGGCATGGCCGACTCGCCCGTGGTCGACTATCAGGTCAAACTCTCAAAAGGGACGTTCAAGCTGGTCGGGGAAACCTACGAAGTCGCGCCCTACGGGATTGCGATCCCGAAGAAGAGCGGCATGAGCACCCCGATCCTGGCGGCGCTGAAGGCGCTGATCTCGAACGGCACCTACGCGAAGATCCTCGCCAAGTGGGGCACCCAGTCGGGCGCGATCAGCGAACCGGCGATCAACGGGGCGAAGAGCTGAGCTGAGCGCGGGTGCCCTCTGGCGAGGTCCCCGACACACAGGGGCGGCCCGAGGACATCCGGGCCGTCCCCGTTCGCCGGCCCGGCCGCTGGGTGGCGGCGGCGATCGTGCTGGTCGTGGCGGTCGCGCTGGTCCACTCGGTCGCGACCAATCCGCGCTTCGAATGGAGCGTCGTCGGCAACTACCTGTTCGACGAACGCATCCTCGAAGGGCTGCGCGTGACGATCGAGCTGACCGTGATCGCGATGGCGATCGGGATCGTGCTCGGGATCGTGTTGGCCGTGATGAGGCTGTCGAGCAACCCGCTCGTGTCCGGCGGCAGCTGGCTGTACATCTGGTTCTTCCGCGGAACCCCGGTGCTCGTGCAGCTGTTGTTCTGGTACAACATCGCCGCCCTCTACCCGAAGCTCGCGCTCGGGATCCCCTTCGGCCCGGCGTTCGTGCACGTCGACGCGAACACCGCGATCACCCCGTTCACTGCTGCGATCCTCGGCCTCGGGCTCAATGAGGGCGCCTATATGGCGGAGATCGTGCGGGCGGGAATGATCTCCGTCGACGAGGGCCAGTCCGATGCCGCCCAGTCACTCGGCATGACGCGTCTTCAGACGCTGCGCCGGATCGTCCTGCCGCAGGCGATGCGCGTGATCATCCCGCCGACCGGCAACGAGACGATCTCGATGCTGAAGACCTCGTCGCTGGCGAGCACGATCGTCGTGACCGAGCTCCTGTACACAGCCCAGCTGATCTACTCGGTCAACTTCAAGACGATCCAGCTGCTGATCGCCGCGAGCGTCTGGTACATCCTCTGCACGAGCGTGCTCTATGTGGGTCAGTACTACCTCGAGCGCCACTACGGCCGGGGCTCCTCGCGCGACACCGGACCGACCGCACTGCAGCGGGCGCGGGCGGGCCTGCTCGACATCCGGCACGGCTTCTGATGGCCGAGCTGATGGTCAAGGCGGAGGGTGTACACAAGCGCTTCGGCCGCCTGGAGGTGCTGAAGAGCATCACGCTCGAGGTGATGCCGGGGCAGGTGATGTGCCTGCTCGGGCCCTCCGGCTCGGGCAAGTCGACGTTCCTGCGCTGCATCAACCACCTCGAGAAGATCAACTCCGGGCGCCTGTCGGTCGACGGCGAGCTCGTCGGCTACCGCCAGCACGGCGAGCGGCTGCACGAGCTGCGCGAAGCGGAGGTCGCACGTAAGCGCGCCGAGATCGGCATGGTCTTCCAGCACTTCAACCTGTTCCCGCACATGACGGTGCTCGACAACGTGACGTGCGCACCGCTGCGCGTGAAGGGGCAGGCGCGCGAGCGAGCGAACGCCCGCGCGCGCGAGCTGCTCGATCGCGTTGGCCTGGCCGAGAAGGTCGACTCCTATCCGGCCCAGCTGTCGGGGGGCCAGCAGCAGCGTGTCGCGATCGCGCGCGCGCTCGCGATGGAGCCGAAGCTGATGCTCTTCGACGAGCCCACGTCGGCGCTCGATCCCGAGCTCGTCGGCGAGGTGCTCGCGGCGATGCAGCAGCTCGCGCGCGAAGGGATGACGATGATCGTCGTGACGCACGAGATGGGCTTTGCGCGCGAGGTCGCCGACACGGTCGTGTTCATGGACGCCGGCGTGGTCGTCGAGTCGGGGGCGCCCGGGGAGGTGCTCGCCAACCCGCGCCACGAGCGCACGCGGGCGTTCCTGTCGAAGGTGCTGTAGGCGCGCCCGCAGCAACGGCGCGTCACCTGCCTCAGCCGAGGTGCTCGTCCAGGCGTGCGAGCGCCTGCGGCAGGTTGGCGCGACCGAACCCCATGCGCACGTGCCGCGGCTGTCCGTAGACGCTGCCGGGCAGCAGCAGCACACCGGCCTGCTCGGCGATGCCCTCGCACCACGCCTGCACGTCGAAGTCGCCGCTCACGCGCGGGAAGCCGATCGGTCCCGCGCTCGGGCGCACCCACTCCAGCAGCTCCGCTCGGCGCTCCAGGAAGGCCTCGAGGAGCGGCAGGTTCCTGCTCACCAACCGCGTGCTGCGCGCGACGAGCTCCTCGGCGTGGCGCAGCGCCAGCGCCACGAGCAGCTCGCTCGGAGCGCTCGAGCAGATCGTCGTGTACAGCTTCAGCTCCCTGATGCGCGCGAGCAGCGCGCGGTCGCGGCAGGCCAGCCAGCCGATCCGCAGACCGGGCAACCCGTGCGCCTTGGAGACGGTGCCCAGCGAGAGGCCGCGCTCGTAGCGTTCGCACGCGGCCGGCAACCGCGCCGTGGGGTCGTGCTCGAGGCCGCGATAGACCTCGTCGCTGAACAGCACTATCTCGCGCTCGCGCGCGATCTCCACGACGCGCTCGAACACGGCCTTGGACATCTGCATGCCGGTCGGGTTGTGCGGGCTGTTGATGTAGATCAGCCTCGTCTCCGGCCGCAGCAGACGTTCGAGCGTCTCGAGATCGTGCTGCCAGCCGTCCTCGTAGCGGCGCTGCCACTCGCTCACGGCGGCGCCGGTGCTGCGGGCGAGCGCGATCGCCGATCCGTAGCAGGGGGACTCGACGATCGCGTGCTCGCCCGGGCCGAGCAGGGCGTGGTAGGCGATGAAGATCCCCTCCTCGGCGGCGGCGAGCGTGAGCACGGCGTCGGGGTCGAGCCCCTCGTAGAGGGCCGCCACGGCACTCAACAGCTCGGGCGAGCCGGCGACCTCGGTGTAGCCGAGCCGCAGCGCGAGCAGCCGCTCGCGAGCGTCGGGCTCGAGCGCGAGGAGCTCCGACACGCCGCTCGACTCGCAGTCGCTGCTGGAGAGCATCAGCTCCGCGCGGAACTCCCAGCGCTCGTAGAAACGCTCGATCGCGAACGGCTCGATTTGCATCGGGTGATGCTATGCGCTGGAGTGCCGTTTCGGTGGCGGAGGACCCGAGCCTGACCGGCGCTGGGTCCGTCTAGGCTCCAACGCGTGATGGCAGACAGCGATGACACCAACGTCGCAGTCATCGGCGGGGGGGTCGTCGGCTGCGCCGTCGCCCACGCGCTGGCGCGCCGTGGCGTGGACGTGACGGTGCTGGAGGCCGAGCCGGCACTCGCGCTCGGCGCGAGCGGCGCGAACTCGGGGATCCTCCACACCGGCTTCGACTCGCCGGCGGGCGAGCTCGAGACGCGCCTGATCCTGCGCGCGGGCGCCCTCCGCGGCGAGCTGCTCGACGAGCTCGCAGTGATGGTATGGCGCTGCGGGGCGCGCCTTGCTCCGCGCGATCGACAGGAGCGCGAGACGGTCGCGGCGCTGGCGGCCAACGCTCGTGCCAACGGCGTGCAGACGCGGCTCGGCGCCGATGGCTCGCTGCACGTGCGCGACGAGTCGCTCACCGACCCGGTCGCATTCGTGCATGCGCTTGCCGGAGCGGCGCAGGGCGGGGGCGCGCGGGTCGTGCTCGGAGCACGAGTCGATCAGATCCGGCGGAGACGCCCGGGCGGGCTCGAGCTGGGCGTCCACGATGGCCGGCCCCTGCGCGCGCGAGCGGCCGTCAACTGCGCCGGGCTTTACGCGGACGACGTCGCAGCGCTCGCCGGCGAACGGCCACTGGAGGTGTATCCGCGCAAGGGAGAGTTCCTCGTCTTTCGCGTCGGCGAGCGCCTCACCGAGATCCTCCTGCCGGTGCCCTCCGCCGTCGGCAAGGGAGTGCTCGTGTTCCCCTCGCTCGACGGTCACGTGATTGCCGGACCGACGGCGCGCGAGCGCGAGGACAAGGACGATTGGTCGGTGGAGGCGGACGCACGCGAGCTGATCCTCTCGCGCGCCGCGCGCATGTTTCCGGCGCTCGCGTCGGCGGAGCCCGTCGGCGCATACGCCGGACTGCGCCCCGCGGGCCGGGGCGCCAACTACCTGATCGAGCCCGCGCGCACGCTGCCGGGCCTGATCCACGTGGCGGCCATACGTTCCACCGGGCTGTCGGCCTCGCTCGCGATCGGCGAGCACGTCACCGCGCTGCTCGCCGCGCACGCCGGCGTCCAGCTCGGCCCGGTGCGCTCGCTTCCCGCGCCCCCCGGTCCGGCGCCCGCGGGCCCGTGGTGGGAGCGCGCGGCCGCCCACCACGCCGGCCCGCGCGGCGCTCGAGCATCGACGTGAGCGAGAAGCTGCTGCTGGGAATCGACGAGGGCACGAGCGCCGTGAAGGCGGCGCTGTTCGACGTCGAGTTGCGCACCGTCGCACAGGCCAGGCGCGCGGTCGCGGTCAGCCACCCGCAGGCCGGACGGGTCGAGCAGGACGGCGAGCAGATCCTCTGCGCGGTAGTCGATGCGGTCGCCGAGGTGCTCGGCCAGGCCGGCACGAGCGAGGTGATCGCGGCCGGCCTGGACCACCAGGGCGAGTCTGTGCTCGCGTGGGACGCCGACAGTGGAAAGCCGCTCAGCCCTGTGATCGTCTGGCAGGACAAGCGCCATGAGGCGCTGCTCGCCGCGCTCGGCGCCGACGCCGTCGTGCGCTCGGGACTGCCGCTCGATCCGTACTTCTCGGCCGGCAAGCTCGCGTGGCTGCTCGCGCACGAGGAGCGCGTGGCGGCGGCCGCCGACGCCGGCAGACTGCGGCTGGGGACCGTCGATGCCTTCCTCACCGACCGTCTCGGCGGCCGCTTCGCGAGCGACCTGTCGACGGCGTCGCGCACCCAGCTGCTGGCGCGCGGCGGGCGCGACTGGGACGAGCAGCTGCTGAGCACGTTCGGGCTGCGCCGGGAGTGGCTGCCGTCGCTTGGGCCGACGTTCGGAGCGCTCGGGACCCTGCAGCACGAGCGCTGGCCGATCGCGCTGCCGCTGCGTGCACAGCTCGTCGACCAGCAGGCCGCGCTCGCGGGCGCGGGCGTCGTCGACACGAGCGAGTTGAAGGCGACATACGGCACGGGCGTGTTCGTGCTCGGGCTCTCCGACACCGCGGCTGTGCCGGCGGGGCTGCTGCCGACCGTCGCGTGGGGCGACCCCGATGCCGGCGGGGGAATCGGCGGGGTCACCTGGGCGCTCGACGGCGGCGTCTTCGCGGCCGGCTCGCTGCTGGACTGGCTCGCCGGCGGGCTTGGACTTGCAGGCGACGCGCGCGCCCTCGCCGCGGCGGCCGCGACGGTGCCCGACAGCGCCGGAGTGCTGCTGCTGCCGGCGCTCGCCGGGCTCGGCGCCCCCTGGTGGCAGCCGGGCGCACACGCGGTGATCGCGGGGCTGCACGCGGGGGTGCGCCCCGCGCACATCGGACGCGCGGCGCTCGAGGCGATCTCCTGGCGGGTCGCCGACATCGTCGAGGCGGTCGCCGCGGAGCGTCCCGTGCGTGCGCTGCTCGTCGACGGTGGGCTGGCGAACGACCCGGCGCTGCTGCAGATCCAGGCCGACGCCCTCGGGCTGCCCCTCGCGCTCGGGGCCGTCGACTCGACGGTGCTCGGCGCCGCGATGCTCGCGGGCGTGGGCGCCGGCGTGTTCGCGAGCGTTGCCGATGCCGCCGAGCGGCTACCACGGGGACGCACGGTGGTGCCGCACGGGGACGCGGCGGACCGACGCGAGCAGCGCGAGCGCTGGCGGCGCTTCGTGAAGGCCGGCGCGCGACTGTAGCCCGCGCTACTCGACGTGGACCCGGTAGCCGGCCTGCTCGAGCGCGGCGAGGAGATCGTCGGTGTGATGGGGACCGCGCGTCTCGAGCGTGAGCTCGACGCCGGTCTCGCGCACGCCCAGCTCGACGGCGTCGCGGACGTGCTCCAGACTGACAAGGTTCGCGCGCGCGCCGGCGACGAGGTTGAGCAGCTCGGCGAGACCACCGGGCCGGTCGGCGACGCGCGTGAAGATGCGCACGCGCCGTCCCTCGTGGGTTTCGTGGCGCCGCAGCAGGTTCGCGAGCAGGCCGCTGTCGACGTTCCCGCCGGAGACGATCGCGACGGTGCTCCCGGCGAGCGGCGCCAGGCGCCCGCTGCGCAGCGCGGCCACGGCGACAGCCCCGGCGCCCTCCGCGACGAGCTTGGCGCTGCTCGCGAGGAACACCATCGCCTCCGCGATCTCGTCCTCGGTGACTGTCTCGATGTCCGCCACCAGCTCGTGCAGGAGCGGCAGCGTGAGCCGGCCGGGGTGCTTGATCGAGATGCCGTCGGCGATCGTCGCGCCGCTCGCTGTCACGGGCGTGTCGGCGGAGTCGCTCGCTGGCCCGGTCGGCTCGGCGGAGTCGGCGAAGGCGCGCGCGTAGGGCGCGCAGGCTCGCGCCTGTACGCCCACGATCTGCACCTGCGGGCGGGCACGGCGCAGGGCGATCGCGATCCCGCTCGCGAGGCCGCCGCCCCCGACCGGCACGATCACGCGAGCGAGGTCTGGCACCTCCTCGAGCAGCTCGAGGCCGAGCGTGCCCTGTCCGGCGATCACGTCGAGATCGTCGAAGGGATGCACGAACGCCGGCCCGTTCGGGGCTTGCCGCGCAAGCGCCTGCGCGACCGCGTCCTCGACCGAGCTCCCGGCGAGGGTCACGCGCGCGCCGAGGCCCTCCACCGCCGCGACCTTCGAGACGGGCGCGTCGCGCGGCATGAAGACCTCGCACGCGACGCCGCGCAGGCGCGCGGCCTCGGCGACGGCGCGGCCGTGGTTGCCGGCACTCGCGGTGACCAGGCCACCGGCGGCGCGCTGCCCGAGCGATGCGACCTTGTTGAGCGCCCCGCGCAGCTTGAACGAGCCGGTCCGCTGCAGCGACTCGGCCTTCAGCGCGCTCGTGCCGCCGGCGCGTTCGCTCAGCTCCTCCGAGGCGAGCGTCGGCGTGCGCCGGACAGTGGCGGAGATCGTCTGCCGCGCGCGCTCCACATCGACCGCGGCGATCAGATCGGCGGCCCGCGGGACGGCCTCCTCGCGAGCGCCGGGCTGTGCGTCGCTCATCGACTCACCGCCTGCCGGCTTGATCGTTCGCCTCGCGGGTCACCGTCTTGAAGGTATAGGCTGCGAGCCTTATCGCACAATGGTTGGCTGGAGCGGTGGGCGAGCTGAACGACATCCTGCACGATCTCGAATCGTCCCTCGGCCCGCTCAGCGGCGAACCGGCGGCGCTCGAGGGTGGGATCACGAACCGCAACTACCGCGTCACGCTCGGGGGCATCGACTACGTGCTGCGCAGGCCGGGCAAGGACACCGGCCTGCTCGGCATCGACAGGTCCGCCGAGCGGGTCGCCAACCAGGCGGCTGCCGGGCTGGGCATCGCACCGGCGGTCGTGGCGTGCCGCGGAGACTGCCTGATCACGCGCTTCATACCCTGCAGGCCGGTCACGAGCGCCGAGCTTGCCGCGGCGGTCGAGCAGGTCGCGCCGGCGCTGCGTGCGTTTCACGAGTCGACGATCTCGCTGCCCACGAGCTTCTGGGTGCCCGACCTGCTGGACGCCTATGCGGAGATCCTGCTCGCGCGCGGCGGCGAGCTGAGCGCCGACTACGCGCACGCCGTCGAGACGGCGGCGCGGATCGAGGCGGTGCTGCCGCTGCGCGAGCCGCGTCCGTGCCACAACGACCTGCTCGCGGCGAACATCCTCCGCGCAGACGCCGGGGCGCGCGTGATGATCGTCGACTGGGAGTACGCCGGCATGGGCGACTCACGCTTCGACCTCGGGAACCTGTCGGTGAACAACGGCTTCGACGAGGACGACGACGAGCGCCTGCTGCACGCCTACAACGGCGCGCCGCCCTCGGCGGCCGGGCGTGCTGCGCTGAAGCTGATGCGGGTGCTATCCGATGCGCGCGAGGGCGCCTGGGGCGTCGTGCAGGGGACGATCTCCGAGCTCGACTTCGACTTCGGGCGCTACGCGCGCGAGCATTTCGAGCGGCTCGCCGCGACGGTCGCGCTACCTGACTTCGAGGAGTGGCTCTCCGCCGCGGGCGGGTGAGCCGGATCGCCGTGGCACGAGCCCGCGAGCTCCCCGACCGCGCGCGCGTGGTGATCGTCGGCGGTGGCGTCGGCGGCGCGGCGATCGCGCACCACCTCGCCAGGCTGGGCGAGCGCGACGTGGTGCTGCTCGAGCGCAGCGAGCTCACCAGCGGCTCGACCTTCCACTCCGCCGGACTCGTCGGCCAGCTCCGCTCGAGCGTGTCGCTCACGCGCATGATGATGGACTCGGTCGAGCTCTACCGAACGCTCGATTGCGGCTGGGTGCAGTGCGGCGGCATCCGCCTGGCGTGCACTCCCGAGCGCGAGCAGGAGGTGCTCCGTCAGGTCGCGTGGGCGAAGACCTTTGGTCTGCCGCTCGAGCTGATCTCCGCCGAGCAGGCGCGCGAGCTGTTCCCGTTGATGGACACGGAGGGCGTGCGCTGCGCGTCCTACCTTCCGAGCGACGGTTATCTGGATCCCTCGCTGCTGACAACTGCGCTCGTCGACAGCGCCCGCGCGGGTGGCTGCCGCGTGTTCACGCACACGCGCGTGACGGGGATCGACGTCGATGACAGCACTCCCTCGCAGCGGCGCGTTCGCGGGGTGCAGACGGAGTGGGGGCCGATCGAGGCCGAGGTCGTCGTCAACGCCGGCGGCATGTTCGCGGCGGAGCTCGGCCGGCTGGCCGGGGTGCGCATCCCGATCGTCCCGTTCGCGCACGAGTACCTCGTGACGCAGCCCTTCCGCGAGCGCGCCGAGGGCGAGCATCTGCCGACGCTGCGAGACCCGGACCTGCTGATCTACTTCCGCGAGGAGGGCGGCGGCCTGGTGATGGGCGGCTACGAGCGGCGCTCCGCGCCGTGGGCGCTCGACGGGCACCTGCTCGATGCGATCCCTGCGGACTTCAACGGCCGCCTCCTCGAAGAGGACTGGCCCCGCTTCGAGGAGATCGCCAGGAACAGCTCGCGCCGCGTGCCGGTGATGGACGAGATCACGGTCACGCGGCTGATCAACGGGCCCGAGGCGTTCACGCCCGACAACGAGTTCTGCCTCGGCGAGAGCGAGGTGCGCGGCCTGTTCGTGGCGGCCGGCTTCTGCGCGCACGGCCTCGCGGGCGCCGGCGGGATCGGGCGCGTGATGGCCGAGTGGATCCTCGCGGGCGAGCCCGCGATGGACGTCTGGGAGATGGACATCCGCCGCTTTGGGCCGCACTTCCGCTCCCCTCGCTACACGCTGGCGCGCGCGAAGGAGGTGTATGAGACCTACTACGACATTCGCTACCCCGGCCACGAGCGCGAGGCGGGCCGGCCTCTGAGGACCTCCAGCGCCTACCCCTGGCACGCACAGCACGGCGCGGCGTTTGGCGAGAAGTCCGGCTGGGAGCGCGTCAACTGGTACGAGGAGAACGCGCCCGCGGGCGTCGAGTCGCTGCGCCCGCGTGGCTGGGCGGGGATGCACTGGTCGCCGGCCATCGGTGCCGAGCACACCGCAACGCGCGAGCGCGCCTGCCTGTTCGATGAGTCCTCGTTCGCCAAGCTCGAGATCACCGGCGCAGGCGCCGCGGACTTTCTCGAACGGCTGTGCGACAACAGCGTCGCGCGTGACGTGGGGGCGATCACGTACACGCAGATGCTCAACAGCCGCGGCGGGATCGAGTGCGACTTCACCGTCACCCGCGTCGAGGAGGACCTCTTCTCGATCGTCACGGGCACGGCCTTCGGCAACCACGACCTCAGCTGGATTCGCCGCCACGCACCGCAGGACGGCAGCGTGCGCTGCGCGGACGTGACCGCACGCTGGGCATGCTTTGCCCTGTGGGGACCGCTGGCGCGCGAGGTGCTCGCCCCGCTCACCGACGATCCGCTGGAGTTCGGCTACATGCGCATGCGCGAGCTCGCGGTCGGCGACGTCCCCGTTCGCGCCCTGCGGGTCACCTTCGTGGGCGAGCTCGGTTGGGAGCTGTACTGCCCGACCGAGTACGGCGCGGGGCTGTGGCGCACCCTCTGGAGCGCGGGACGCGAGCACGGCATGCTCGCGGGGGGATATCGCGCGATCGACTCGTTGCGGCTCGAGAAGGGCTATCGCGTGTGGGGCGCTGACATCACGCCCGACGAGACACCGTACGAGGGCGGCCTCGGCTTCTGCGTCAAGCAGGAGGGCGGCTTCCTCGGCGCGGACGCGCTCGGGGTCGCCGGCGAGGCGCGGCCGCCCGCGCCGGGCCGGCGGCTGCGCTGCGTCGTGCTCGCCGATCCGCGCTCGGTCGCGCTCGGCAACGAGCCTGTTCGCAGCGCAGATGAGATCGTCGGACGCGTGACGAGCGGGGGCTATGGCTACACCGTCGAACGCTCGATCGCGTACGCCTACCTACCTGCGGATCTCGAACCGGGTGCGGCTGTGGAGGTGGACATCTTCGGCGCGTGGGTCGCCGGCGAGGTGATGCGCGAGCCGCTGTTCGATCCGCGGGGGGAGCGAGTGCGGGCCTAGCGTCGGCGTTCCGCGCGACGTCGGGTTCGGCGCGACGTCGGGTTCGGCGCGGCTGTTCAGCTCGCCAAGCGCTCGGCGGCGCGCTTGTATGCCGGGCGCTCGCGCAGGCGCGCCACGTATTCGCCGAGCGGCTGGGGCAGCGCCTCGGGCAGGCCCGCGCGGGTGGTGAACCCGAGCACGCTGCTGAGCATCACGTCGGCCACGCTGAAGCGTTCGCCCACCGCGTACTCACGCGAGCCGAGCGCGTGCTCGACGGCGGCGACCGCCTTCCAGAAGCGCTTGCGGGCGGCGGCCGCGCGCTCGGGGTCGCGCTCGCCCCAGGTGGCCGCCTCGATCAGCCACGGCTCCAGCTCGGCGGGGCCGAACGAGCACCACTGGTAGACGAGCGCCCTGTCGTGCGTCGCGAGCGCGGGCACGAGGCCGGCGTCGGGATGGGTGTCCGCCAGCTGCAGGCAGATCGCCGACGACTCGAACACGAAGCCGTCGTCTTCCTCGAGAACCGGGACCCGCTGCAGCGGATGGCGGGCGCGATGCTCCTCGCTCTGCCCCTCCTCCCAGTCCATCACCGTCAGCTCGTAGGGGGCGCCGATCTCCTCGAGCGTCCACACGACGCGCAGCGGCCTGCCCGCGTGCTCCCGGTGAAAGACGCGCAGCATGCTGTGACCATACCTGCGCGGAGGCCGCCGCGCACGACGCCGTGCGTGAGGGACCGCGTGTCCCGCCGGTGCAAGCACGCGATGGGCGATCCAGGACTCGAACCTGGGACCTCTTCCTTATCAGAGAAGCGCTCTAACCGACTGAGCTAATCGCCCTTGTCCTGCAAACACGCGGTTTCGGCCTACTGCTCCACGCACGGCGGGGCTGCGTGTCGCCCGCGGCAATGCTATCGCTAGTCATCGCGACGTATCCCGGCCAGGAGGATGACCTGCGACGGCTGCCGCCGATCAGCTCTGTAGTTGGACTGATTTGAACTGATGGAACTGGTGGGATTCAGCGCGCTGTACGCGGGCGGATGCTTCGGGCGAGCTCGAGCGCCTCCTCAGCGCTCGTGAAGGACAGCTCGACGCGATAGCCGCCGCGGGACGGTCTGACGCGGACGTCGGCGCCGAGCGCTCCGCCCAGCGCAGCAGCGATGTCGTCGGCGGCCTGCTCCTGGTCCGGGTGCGGCAGGTGGGTGCTCGGGCCTCGGCTGCGCGTCGCGGTCGATGCGCCCGCATTGCTCTCACGGGCGCGCTCCTCGAGCACCCGCACCGACCAGCCGTGTTCGGCGGCGCTGCGCGCCAGGCTCGTGCGCGCAGCGTGATCCTCGGCCAGCAGCAGCGCCCGCCCGTGGCCCTCGCTCAGAGCTCCGCGCTCGAGCAGCTCGAGCGCCCCATCGGGCAGGTCGAGCAGCCGGATCAGATTGCTGACGGCCACCCGGCTGCGACCGACGCGCCGTCCGACGTCCTCGCGCGTCAGCTCGAGCTCCTCGACGAGCGCGGCGCACGCCCGCGCCTCGTCGATCGGGTTGAGATCCTCGCGCGCCATGTTCTCGATCAGCGCCACTTCCAGCGTCGCCGCGTCCTCGCGGTCGTGCACGAGCGCAGGGATCCTCTCGAACCCGGCGATCCGCGCCGCCCGCCAGCGGCGCTCACCGGCCACGAGCTCGTAGCGGCCGCCGGGACGCGGGCGTACGAGAATCGGCTGCAGTACGCCCTGCTCCCCCAGCGAGGCGGCGAGCGCGTCGAGCGCGCTCTGATCGAACCCCCGCCTGGGCTGACGTGGATTCGGCGAGATCAGCTCGATCGGCAGCTCGCGGAGCTCCGCTCCCGCCTGCGCCCCGGGCGCTGTCACCGACAGGATCGCCTCGAGCCCCCGTCCCATGCCCGGTCGCGGCCTAGCCACGCGCGGCGACCTCCTTGGCGAGCTCGAAGTAGGCCTCGGCGCCGGCGCTGTGCGGGTCGTGGTGGGTGACGGGCAGCCCGTAGCTCGGCGCCTCGCCGACCCGGACGTTGCGCGGAATCACCGTGTCGAAGACGAGATCGGGGAAGTGCGCGCGCACCTCGCGCTCGACGTCGCGGCCGAGGCGCGTGCGGCCGTCGTGCATCGTCAGCAGCATGCCGGCGACCGTTAGGCCAGGATTCAGCTCGCGCTGCACGAGCGCGAGCGTCTCCAGCAGCCCGGCCAGGCCCTCGAGCGCGAAGTACTCGGTCTGCACCGGCACGATCACCCGGTCGGCCGCCACGAGCGCGCAGACCGTGAGCGGCCCGAGCGACGGAGGGCAGTCGAGGATGATGTACTGAAAGCTCTCGCGCAGGGGCTCCAGGCAGTCGCGCAGGCGATGCTCGAATCCCTCGATCCGCGGCAGCTCGATGTTGGCGCCCGCGAGACCGGCTCCCGCCGGCAGGGCGCGCAGGCCGGCGACCGCCGAGTCCGTCAGCGCCTCGGCCGCGTCGGCCTCCCCCGTCAGAACCTCATACAGCCCCGGGTGCTGCGTGCGCGCGATGCCGAGCCCGACTGTCGCGTTCGCCTGCGGATCGACGTCCACGAGCACGGTCGTGTAGCCCGCCTCGGCGATGCATGCCGCCACGTTGACCGCGGTCGTCGTCTTGCCGACGCCGCCCTTCTGGTTGGCGACCGCGTAGATCGTGCCCATTAGCTGCAAGCTAGCGCCGAACGGCGACGGCGCGCGCGGTCGTGCTGCCAAATTGGGGTGAATCGCCGGCGGTCCGGGCCATTCCTAGCGTCCGACTGGGCGCTTCAGCGCCATTCCGGGCCGGCGGGGGAAGCGCTCGGGCGTGTCGGCGACCTTCGTGAAGACGTGCAGGTGCCGGTGCGTGGCCCCGGCGAAGGGCACCACGCGGAGCACGTCCGCGCGCTCAAGCCCGAGCAGGGCGGCTGCCCTGTCGGCCGCCTGCTCCTCGCCGGCGTCGCGTTCGCCGCGCCAGTCGACGAGCGTGCCCCCGACGCGAAGCAGCGGAGCCGCGTACTCGAGCACGACCGCCTGCGGGGCGAGCGCGCGCGCGAGCACGGCGTCGTTGCACAGCCTGCCCTCGCTCCACTCCTCGGCCCGGGCGCAAACGACGCGGACGTTCGCCAGCGACGCCGCCGTGCGGGCCCGTTCGAGGAACTCGCACCTGCGACGCTGGCTCTCCACGAGGGACACCACGGCGGCGGGCAGCGCGACCGCGACGGCAAGCCCGGGAAAGCCGGAGCCGCTGCCCAGGTCGGCGATGGTGCGCGCCTCCCGCAGCGGCGCGATCGTCAGAGCTGCGAGGGAGTCGGCGAGGTGCCGGTCGCTCGCGCCCGCACGGTCGCGGATGCTCGTCGGCGCGTGCTCGTCGTGCTCGAGCAGGGCCAGCAGCGCCCCGGTCTGGGCCCGCTGCGAGGCGTTCAGGGGCCAGGCCTCGCCGACGGAGTCGCGACTCAGCGCGCCGTCAGGTTCCATGACGGGCGAAGAAATCCGCGTACTTGCTGCGCATCTCCGCCACCCTCGCGAACACGTGGGCGTCGAGCTCCTCGGTCAACACAGCCTCGATGACCGGCAGAACGTCCTCGACGAGGGCCGGCCCACGCGCCATCCACTGGAAGTATCGTCGGCCGCCGTGGTCGTAGGGGCCGTACAGGCGCGAGCGGGGAAAGCGGCCCTGGAGCCAGCGAAACAGCGACTCGTGGCGAACGTGCATGCGCAGGGTTATGTGGGGATACCGGCCGTCGCCGCCGAAGTGTCCCTCGCCGATGAGCAGCCCCACGATCACCCCGCGCTCGAGGTCGGTGAGGCGGGGGGAGGCGGCGGTGTTGGGGGCCATCGCAGCGGATTGTTTCACCGTCAGGAAAAACGTGAAACGGAGCTGCTCAGGCGACGCCGGGGCGAGGCGTGATCACCAGGTAGCGCTCGGGCTCGTTGCCTTCGCTGTGCGTCTCCACATCGCCGCGCTCGCGGAGATGCTCGTGCACGATCCGGCGCTCGAACGGCGGCAGCGGGTCCAGCTCGACCGGATCGCCCGAGCTGACGGCGTCATCGGCCGCATCATCCGCGTCCGCGCGCAGGGTCTCGGCGCGGCGCTCGCGGTAGCCGTTGGCGTCGATCACGACCCGCACCGAGGATGGCCCCTCCGGAAAGACGATCCGCTGGGCGAGGTGCTGCACGGCGTCGATGGTCTGCCCGCGGCGGCCGATGAACAGGCCGACATCGTCGCCGTCGACCGTTCCGGTCAGCACTCCGTCCGCCTCGGCGACGGCGATCTCAGCGTCGAGGCCGAGATCCTCGACGATCTCCTCGAGCAGCTCCTCGAGGGCCTCCGGCGGGTCCAGGTCCTCATTTTCGACGTCCCGCTCCCCGCCTCCCTCGGCAGCGCTCATCGCCGTCTACCCGAGCGTTTCTTCTTCTTCCGCGGCGACCGGGGCGGGGTGGCGGCGGGCGCACGCGCTGCCGGCGCGCTGGCCTTGGCCTTGGCCTCGGCCTTGGTCTCGGCCTCCGGCCGCTCCGCGCCGGCTGTGACACCCGCCAGCGCCGCCCGCAGCGACGTTCGCGGCTTCCCGTTTGTGCCGCCTGGGGGAGTCACCGGCTTGGGGGGCGGGGGCATCACGCGGCGGACCACGTACTGCTGGCCGATCGTCCACAGGTTCGTCGTGATCCAGTACACGAGCAGACCGGCGGGGTAGCGATAGAGGATCACGACGAAGACGACCGGCAGCAGGAGCATGAGGCGTCGCTGGTTTGGGTCCGCCGTAGCGGTCGCGATCAGCGTCGAGGCGAGCTGGGAGCCCACGTAGAGGACGATCAAGACGATCAGCGCGACGCCCGTTGCCTTGTTCGTGATGTCGTGCAGGAAGAGGAACTTGCCGGAGTGCGGCGCGACCTGTTCGCACGTCGTCTTTTCGATGTATTTCGCGGGCAGCGCCCCGACCTTGGCGATCGTCGCGTGGTGCACCGTGTTGTAGTGGGAGACGAGCTGGGAGCCGCAGATGTGCTTCTTGAGGTCGGTGCGCAGCATGTAGAAGAGCGAGATGAACACGGGCAGCTGCATCAGGAGCGGCAAGCAGGATGCCAATGGGTTGATCTTGTTCTCCTGATAGAATTTCATCAGCTCCTGCTGCTGGCGCTGTTTGTCCTCCTTGTACTTCTCTTTGAGCGCCGTGATCTGCGGTGCGAGTCGCTGCATCTCCTGCATCGACTTGAGCTGCCTGAACGTCAGCGGCACCAGGACCGCGCGGATCAGCACGGTCAGCCCGATGATCGACAGACCCCAGCTCCCGCCCACGATGTTGTCGTGGATGAACACCAGGATCGCTTCGAACACGGAGATCAGCGGCGAGAACGCGTCCTGGATCACATTGGCGAGTATTGGCATGCGCTAGGTGGTCTTTGCTCTTGGGCGTTCGCTGGGGTGGGCTGCGCTACGGCTCGCGGGCGGGTGCTGGCTGCTCGCCCTCCGCCCGCTTTCAGTGCTCGGGATCGGGCTCGACCCTGAACACGCGCTGGGCTTGCACCGGATCGTATCCGCCATGGCTCCACGGATTGCACCGCAGCAGCCGCCACCCCGCGAGCACCAGGCCCCTAAGTATGCCGTAGTCCCGGATCGCGTCGACGGCGTAGCGCGAGCACGTCGGCTCGTACTTGCACCGCTGCGGCAGCGCCGGCGAGACGAAGCGCTGATAGAAGACGATCGGCGAGCTGACCAGCGTGCGGGCGAGCATCACTGCCGGGCGCAAGCGCGCGCGTCCCCCCGCTCCGGGTGCGGCGGTGCTCACGACTCCTCGCGCTCGGCTTCCTCGACGCCCGCGCGCAGGCCGCCCTTCACCAGCAGCTCGCGCAGGGAGGCCTCGACGCCGGCGAGCCCATCGCGCTCGGCGAGCTCGCGCAGGGGCGGTCGGGCGACGGCGACGATGTCGTGGCCGGGTCGCAGCTCGGCCTCCGCCGCGGAGAACGCCTCGCGCAGCAGCCGCTTGACGCGGTTGCGCTCGACGGCGCCGCCCACCTTGCGCGACACCGACAGCCCGACACGCGGAGGCTCTGTCGTCTCGTTCGGGAAGCTGTACAGGACGAGGTGCCTGTTCGCGCTCGAGCGGCCGTGCCGGTAGACGCGCTCGAACTCTGCGCTACGAGACAGCCGTCCACCACGACGGGCCGCTGCCGTCATCGCGCCGGCCCGGCCCACGTGGACGACCTCACCGGAGCCTCAGGCCGACAGGCGCTTGCGGCCCTTGTCACGCCGGCGCTTCAGCGTGAGGCGCCCGGCGCGCGAGCTCATGCGCGTACGAAACCCGTGCGCGCGGGCGCGCTTGCGCTTCTTTGGCTGGTACGTGCGCTTCACGGTCTTTCTTCTCCTCTCGCCGGAGCGATGCTGTCCCGCGCCGGTGACCTCCTGCGCGTGGCGCGCGGAGAGCGAATGGGGCAGAAAGTATAGAGCCGTCGGGGCTCCGCGGATTTTTCCCGCCAATTGCGGGCAGCCCGATCGTCGCTCATGGGGGGTGGGTTATAGTCGGATCGACCGGGCTCTCCGCGAGCCCTCCTTGGAATAGTTCCGTTCCACTGCTCTGGGAGAAGAGTCGATTCGCCCTGCCGCAAGCTTCGAGCTCGAGCAAACATGGTCGCGGGTCCAGGCCCAGCTCGCCCTCGCCGTCGGCGAGCCCACATTCCGTCTCTGGCTCGAGCCCCTGCGCGCGATCGAGCTCGACGAGGGCCGGCTCCTGCTCGAGGCTCCCCCCCACGCATGCCGCTGGATCCGCGATCGCTTCGGACGCGTGATCCAGGCGAGCGTCGCGCTCTCGCTCGGCCCGAGCGTCGTCGCCGAGCTCGTCGCCGCCGAGCCGCCGGACGGCCCACCCCCCCGCACCCGGCGCCACACGCACGGCGCGCGCGAGGAGGCCGCCGCTCGCTCCTCGCTCCCGGCGCCACGCCCGTCGCAGCTCGGCGGGCAGGTGGGGCCGCTCGGCAACCCCAAGCTGACCTTCGAGCACTTCGTGATCGGCGACTGCAACCGACTCGCGCACGCGGCGGCGCTGACCGTCGCGGAGATGCCCGCCCAGTCCTATAACCCGCTCTTCCTCTGTGGGCCGCCCGGCGTCGGCAAGACGCATCTCCTCAGCGCGATCGCAAATCTCCTACTGCTCCACAACCCCGACCTGAGCGTCCGCTGCACCACCGGCGAGGCCTTTACGAACGCGTTCCTCGGCGCTCTCGGCGGGGGCAACACCGAGGCCTTCAAGGCATGCTTCCGCGACGTCGACGTGCTGCTCGTCGACGACGTCCAGTTCCTCGAGCGCAAGGCGCGAACGGAGGAGGAGTTCTTCCACACCTTCAACGCCCTGCACGATGGCGGCCGCCAGATCGTCCTCTCCTCCGACCGCCCGCCCCAGGACCTCCAGGCCCTCGAGGATCGCCTGCGTGAGCGCTTCCAGGCCGGCCTCGTCGCCGACCTCAAGCCGCCGGACATGTGCACGCGCCTGGCGATCCTGCGCAAGCGCGCCGCCCACGACGGCGTCGAGCTCGCTGACCCTGACGCGCTGCGCACGATCGCCGAGCGCGTGCACTCCAACGTCCGTGCCCTGGAGGGAGCGCTGATCCGCATCGTCGCCTTCAGCTCGCTGACCGGCCGGCCGCTCACAGGCGAGCTCGCCGACGAGGTCCTCACCAACCTCTATCCCCGTTCCTCCCACCAACCGGGCCACCGCGCCCGTGACGTCGGCGAGATTCAGCGGGTCACCTGCGAGCTCTTCGGCCTCTCGGGCGCCGAGCTGCTGTCGAGCTCGCGCACCTCACGGATCGCGTGGCCACGCCAGCTCGCGATGTACCTCGCACGCGAGCTGACCGGCGAATCGCTGCCCGCAATCGGCCGGCATTTCGGCGGGCGCGACCACACCACCGTCATGCATGCCTGCCGGCGCACCTCCGCACGACTCGCCGATGACGCGAGCGCCCGTGAGACTGTGGAGACCCTGCGCAGGGCGCTCGGCACTCAGCAGCCGTGAGCTCCCTGCTCGCGCCCGACCGCCAGGCCTGAGAGACTTCCCCCCGCCGCCGGCCTGCACAGCCCACGCACACGCCACGCAACCCAAACCCCACTGTCCGCCGCGAATGCACAACCACACAGCCCCTACTAACTCCTCTGTCCTTGTCATAGAGCAGCCATGAAGCTCTCCCTCTCCTCATCGCATCTGCTCGCCCAGCTGCAAACCGCCGCACGCGTCGCGTCCACCCGCAGCGCCGTGCAAGCGCTCTCCGGCATCATGATCTCCGCGCAACCCGACGCGACACCGGAGCTGCTCGCCACCGACATGGAGATCGGGCTCCGCGTTCCGCTCACCGCTGAGGTCGTTCGCCCCGGCGCGGCCGTGCTCCCGGCGCGGCTGCTCCTCGATGTCGCTCGCTCGCTGTCCGGCGATCAGCTCACGATGGAGCTGCGCGCCGCTGAGCAGGACGTCGAGCTGATCTGCGGAGCGACGACCTTCCACCTGCGCACCCTGCGCGCCGAGGACTTCCCCTCGCTTCCTGCGCCCGCGCCCGATACGCGCGTCAAGGTTCCCACCGAGGCCTTCGTGCAGACCATCTCACGCGTTGCCCGCTCGGCGTCGCGCGACGAGACGCGCCCCGTCCTGACCGGCATCCTGATGTCCGCCACCGGCCAGGAGCTGCGCATGGTCGCGACCGACTCCTACCGCCTCAGCGTCAAGGAGACCACGCTCGAGTCGGCGCTGCAGGGCAGCCTCGAGGCGAACGTGCCGGCGCGCGCGTTGCAGGAGCTCGTGCGCATCGCACAGCAATCGCCGGGCGAGTCGCTCGCGGTCAGCGTCGGGCAGAACCAGGTGATCTTCGAGCTCGGCGAGATCGTGCTCTCATCCCGTCTGATCGACGGGCAGTTCCCGAACTACCGCCAGCTGCTGCCCGAGTCCGTCGAGCACGAGCTGCGCCTGTCGAGTGCCGAGCTCACCGATGTCGTGCGGCGCATCAGCCTGCTCGCGCTCAAGAACGCTCCGCTGCGGCTGAGCTTCAGCGAGGGTGCCCTGACGGTGTCTGCGCAGACGCCCGATGTCGGCGAGGCCAGCGAGGCGATCCCGGTGCCCTTCCACGGCGAGGCTTTCGAGATCGGCTTCAACCCGGAGTTCCTGCGCGACGGGCTCGAGAGCATCGACACCGAGGAGCTCGTGCTCAAGCTGATCAGCCCGCTGCGACCGGGACTGATCGAATCTCCGGAGACCGGCGACTTCGTCTACCTGATCATGCCGATCCGCCTGAACGTGTGACGTCGTGGCCGGCGCAGCCATGCGCGTCGTCAGTGTCGAGCTGCGCGACTTTCGCACCTACGCCCGCGCCGAGGCGACGCTCGGGGAGGGGCTCACCGTCGTGCACGGACCGAACGGCGCAGGCAAGTCGAACCTGCTCGAGGCGCTCTACTTCGGCTGCACGGGCCGCTCGCCGCGCACCCGCAACGACCGCGAGCTGATCCGCTTCGGGGCGCAGGCCACGCGCGTGGTCGTGCGTCTGGATGACGACTCAGACGCACACGAGCTGACGGTCGCGTACGGCAGCGACGCGAGCGGCGCGCAGGCGCTCAAGCGGATGACGGCCGATGGCGCTGAGGTCGAGCGACTACTCGATGTCGCGAGCAGGCCGTTGGTGAGCGTCTTTCTGCCCGATCGACTGGAGCTCCTCAAAGGCCCGCCCTCGCTGCGCCGCGCCCACCTCGACCAGGTGATCGCGGCGATCTGGCCGGTGCGGGCGCAGGCGCGACGCGAGTACTCCCGCGTGCTCGCCCAGCGCAACGCGCTGCTCGCCCGGATCCGCAGCGGACGCTCGCCGCAGGCCGCGCTGTCGACCTGGGATCGCGAGCTCGCCGGCAAGGCGCTCGCCCTGCGCGTGCACCGCGCTGAGGCCGTCGCGCTGCTGGCCGACCCGTTCGCCGAGCGCGCACGCGAGCTGGGTTGCAGCGGCGAGCCGACGCTCGAGTACCGCCCGCGCTCACGCGCCGACACCGAGCAGGCGTTCCTCGCGGAGCTGGAGGAGCGGCTCGCGAACGACCTCGAGCGGGGTTTCTCCGGTCACGGCCCGCACCGCGACGAGCTCGCCGTCGTGCGTGACGGGCGCGAGCTGCGGGTCTATGGCTCCCAGGGCGAGCAACGGCTCGCGCTGCTCGCGCTGCTGCTCGCCGAGCGCGCCGTGCTCGCGCGCGAACGAGGACGCACGCCGCTGATGCTGCTCGACGACGTGATGAGCGAGCTCGACCCCGAGCGGCGCGAGCTGCTCGCAACCGAGCTGTCCGCGGAGGGACAGAGCGTCATCGCCACCACCGATCTCGCACACGTCCCCGGAGCGGGCGCAGCGAGCGTCACGAGGCTGCGGATCGCGCCGGGCGCAATCCTGCAGGAGGCGAGGGCGGCGTGAGCAGGAGCGCTCCGCGCCCGCTCTCCGGAGCACTCGAGAGCCTCACCGCCGCGCTCGCCCCGGCGACCACGCTGGCACGCGTCCAGGGCGTGTGGGAGCGCTCCGCGGGCGCGGCGATCGCCACCGCCGCGCATCCCAGCGCCGAGCGCGCAGGGGTGCTGACGGTGACCTGCACGGCGGCCGTCTGGGCCCAGGAGCTCGACCTCATGGCGGGCACGCTGATCGCACGACTGAACGATGCGCTGGGGGAAGAGGCGATCAGCGAGCTGCGTTGCCGGACCGGCTGAGCTGCGGCTCGTGCGGCCGCAGCCGCAGGCGACGCGCGAGACCCCCGATTTTCCTGGAGTTTGCAGGGATTTAGCGCTTCGCGAGGGTCTCTTCAGGGGGTCCCGCGTGCTATCCTGAAAGGCACAGCTAACCAGCCCCGACCGTGGACCCTGCGCCCCGGAATCCGGGGCGTTGCCACGTCATCGGAGGGCCATTGGCTACAGCTCGCAACAGCTCTGAAGAGGGCGCCACCCCAGGCGGCGCAAACGACCCATCGATGATGGGTGGCTCTTCGAGCTACGACGCCCAGGACATCACCGTTCTCGAGGGCCTGCAGGCGGTCCGCAAGCGCCCCGGGATGTACATCGGCTCGACCGGCGTGATGGGCCTGCACCACCTCGTCTACGAGATCGTCGACAACTCCGTCGACGAGGCGCTCGCGGGTTTCTGCTCAGCGGTGGCCGTGACGATCCATCCAGACAACTCTGTGACCGTCGCCGATGACGGTCGTGGCATGCCCGTCAAGACGATGGAGAAAGAGGGCAAGCCGGCGGTCGAAGTCATCCTCACCGTCCTGCACTCCGGCGGAAAGTTCGGCGAGGGAGGGGGCTACAAGGTCTCCGGCGGCCTGCACGGTGTCGGGGCCTCGGTCGTCAACGCACTCTCCGAGCAGCTGCGTGTGGAGATTCGCCGCGACGGGCACGTCTACTCGCAGGAGTACTCGCGCGGCGCTCCGCAGGCGCCGCTGAGCGAGGGCGAGAAGCTCGCCAAGGGCGAGCCGACGGGTACCTCCATCACGTTCCTTCCCGACGCCGACATCTTCGAGACGCTCGAGCTCGATTTCCTCACGCTCGAGGAGCGCCTGCGCGAGACCGCCTTCCTGACCCGCGGCCTGAAGATCTCGATCACGGACGAGCGCGGGGAGGGTCACGCGGCCGAGTTCCAGTACGAGGGCGGGATCGAGGACTTCGTCGCCTACCTGAACGAGAACAAGGACACGGTGCATCGCAAGGTCGTCTTCTTCGCCGGCGAGTCCGATGAGGGCGCCGCCGAGGTCGCGATGCAGTGGAACGCCTCCTACCAGGAGTCGATCCACTCGTTCGCCAACAACATCAACACGCCCGAGGGCGGCTCCCACTTGAGCGGCTTCCGCTCGGCGCTCACGCGCACCGTCAACAAGTACGCGCGCGACCACGGGCTGCTCAAGGACAAAGAGGACAACCTGTCGGGAGAGGACGTCCGCGAGGGGCTGACGGCGGTCGTCTCCGTCAAGCTCCGCGACCCGCAGTTCGAGGGCCAGACGAAGACCAAGCTCGGCAACCCCGGCATGGCCGGCTTCGTCGAGGCGATCGTCAACACCGGCCTCGGGGAGTTCCTCGAGGAGAACCCGAGTGAGGCGCGCGCTGTCATCTCCAAGGCCGTGCAGGCGCAACGCGCCCGCGAGGCCGCGCGCAAGGCGCGGGACCTGACGCGCCGCAAGTCCGCGCTCGAGAACTCGACGCTGCCCGGCAAGCTCGCCGACTGCTCCGTCAAGGACCCTTCACTCGCCGAGCTGTTCGTCGTCGAGGGTGACTCCGCCGGCGGCTCGGCCAAGCAGGGGCGCGACCGCAACACCCAGGCGGTGCTGCCGCTGCGCGGGAAGATCCTCAACGTCGAGAAGTCGCGCATCGACAAGGTCCTGCAGAACACGGAGGTGCAGGCGCTGATCACGGCGATCGGCACGGGGGTGCGCGATGAGTTCAACATCGAGAACGCCCGCTACCACAAGATCGTCCTGATGACCGACGCCGACGTCGACGGCGCGCACATCCGCACGCTCGTGCTGACGCTGCTGTTCCGCGAGATGGAAGAGCTGATCAAGGCCGGCTACGTCTACATCGCCAAGCCCCCGCTGTACAAGCTCAAGCAGGGCTCGCGCGAGCGTTACATCGAGAAGGACGCCGAACTCGAGGAGATCCTGCTGTCGGACAAGTGGGAGAAGATCGATGTCTTCGATCGGCACGGCACGCAGTTCAAGCTCACCGAGGCCCGCTGGCAGCGCTTCACCCGCCTGCTCAAGCAGTACGAGGGCTGGTCATCCTCGCTGCGCGCCGTCCACGGCCACGACGTGGTCCAGTTCCTCGAGGAGTCCTCCCTGCTCGGCGACCAGATCCTCAGCGCCGAGGCCGCCATCGAACAGCTCTCCAACGCGAGCACCGCGGGCGACACGCACGCGACCGAGCTGATCGACACCGATCCGCTCGAGCTGCGCGTCAAGGCGGTCGAAGAGAAGACCGGCTTTGCCCGCGTCCATCGCATCAAGCGCACCCTGTTCGACTCGCAGGAGTACCGCTCGCTCGCCCGCGTGCACAGCCAGCTGATCGAGCTGGCCGGCACGCCGGCCTTCGAGGTCCGTCTCGGCGATGCGCACGAGCTCGCCCCGTCCTTCGAGGCGCTGCACCCCGCCGTCATGACGGTCGCGCAGCGGGGGACGAAACTCCAGCGCTTCAAGGGCCTCGGCGAGATGAACGCCGAGCAGCTCGGCGAAACCACGATGGCCCCGGCCACGCGCACCCTCGCGCAGGTGACGCTGGACGACGCCTTCGCTGCCGATCGCATCTTCTCGATGCTGATGGGCGACCAGGTCGAGCCGCGGCGCGCATTCATCGAGGACAACGCCCGCGCAGTTGCAAATCTGGACGTGTAGGGGGTGAACGGTGGCTTCAGCTGACGTCATAAGCGGCGGCAACGTCGAACCGCGCGCGCTCGAGGAGGAGATGCGCACGGCCTACCTCGACTACGCCATGTCCGTGATCGTGGGGCGCGCGCTGCCCGACGTACGCGACGGGCTGAAGCCCGTCCACCGCCGCGTGCTCTACGCGATGAACGAGCTTGGCCTCGGGCCCACCCGTTCATACGCCAAGTGCGCCAAGATCGTCGGCGAGGTGATGGGCAACTATCACCCCCACGGCGACAGCGCCATCTACGACACGCTCGTGCGCATGGCGCAGGAGTTCTCGATGCGCAACGAGCTCGTCGACGGACAGGGCAACTTCGGCTCCGTCGACGATGACCCGGCCGCCGCGATGAGGTACACCGAGGCCCGCCTCGCCCGCATCGCCACCGAGATGCTGCGCGACCTCGACATGGACACAGTCGACTTCGTCGCCAACTACGACGGCTCGCGGCGCGAACCGCTCGTGCTTCCCGCGCGCTTCCCCAACCTGCTCGTCAACGGCTCCTCAGGCATCGCCGTCGGCATGGCGACGAACATCCCGCCCCACAACCTGCGCGAGGTGATCGCGGCGACGGTCGCCTACATCGACGACCCCGACATCGACACCGCGGGGCTGATGCGCCACGTCAAGGGCCCCGACTTCCCCACCGGCGGGATCATCCTCGGCCACGGTGGCATCAAGGACGCCTACGAGACGGGCCGCGGGCGTGTGCGCGTGCAGGCACGCGCACACATCGAGCCGCTGACCCACGGCAAGGAGGCGATCGTCGTCACCGAGCTCCCGTTCATGGTCAAGAAGGGCGGCGAGGGCAACCTCATGACGAAGATCGCGGAGCTCGTCAACGACAAACGCATCCCCGAGATCTCCGACCTGATCGACCAGTCCGACAAGCGCGGGATGCGCCTGGTGATCGAGCTCAAGCGCGACGCGATCCCCAAGGTCGTGCTCAACAAGCTCTACAAGCACACCTCGATGCAGACGACCTTCGGGGTGAACATGGTCGCGCTCGTCGACAACGTGCCCCGCACGCTCAACCTGCGCGAGGTGATTCACCACTACGTCGCCCACCAGCGCGAGGTGATCGTGCGCCGCACCAAGCACGAGCTGAGCGAGAAGGAGGCCCGCGCGCACATTCTCGAGGGCCTGCTCAACGCGCTCGAGCACCTCGACGCGATCATCGAGCTGATCCGCGGCTCGCGTGACCGCGACGCGGCGCGGGAGCAGCTGATCGCGCGCTTCGAGCTCAGCGCCGTGCAGGCGACAGCGATCCTCGACCTGCGCCTCTCGCAGCTCACGGCGCTCGAGGCCGACAGCATCAAACAGGAGCACGCCGACGTGACCGAGCGGATCGCCGAGCTGCGCGCGATCCTCGGCGACGAGCACCGCGTGCTGGCCGTCATCAAGGAGGAGCTGACGGAGATCTCAGAGCGATTCGGTGACGAGCGGCGCACCGAGATCAGCCACTCCGAGGACGAGATCGACATCGAGGACCTGATCGCCGACCAGCAGATGGTGATCACGATCACCAACACCGGCTACATCAAGTCGCTGCCGCTCGCCACCTACCGTGCCCAGCAGCGCGGCGGGCGCGGCGTCACCGGAATGGACATGAAGGACGGGGACTTCATCGAGCACCTGTTCGTCTGCTCCTCGCACGACTACCTGCTGTTCTTCTCCAACCGCGGCAAGGTGTACCGCTCGAAGGTCTACGAACTGCCCGAGGCACAGCGCACGGCCAAGGGCCGCGCGCTCGTCAACATCCTGCCGCTGCACGAAGGCGAGCGGATCCAGGCCGTCGTCTCCACGCGCGACTTCTCAGAGACGCAGTTCGTCGTCTTCGCCACCCGCAACGGCACCGTCAAGAAGACCGAGCTGGCCGCCTACAACACGCCGATCAAAGCGGACGGGATCATCGCGATCAACATCCGTGACGACGACGAGCTGCTCGCCGTTCGCGCAGTCGACCCCGGCGAGGAGATCATCATGGTCTCCCGCGCCGGGCTGACCGTGCGCTTCGCCGAGTCCGACGTGCGCGCGATGGGGCGCGACACCACCGGCGTCCGCGGCATGGACGTCGGCAAGAGCGGACGCGTGATCGCGATGGACGTGGCGCGCGACGACATGGATCTGCTCGTCGTCACCGAGAACGGCTACGGCAAGCGCACGCAGATCAGCCAGTACCGCAAGACCAACCGCGGCGCCAAAGGCGTCAAGACGATCGGCCTGACCGAGAAAAAGGGCTCGCTCGCCGGTGCCCTCGTCGTACGCGATCACCACGAGCTCGTCTTCATCAGCGTCACCGGCATGGTTCAGCGCACCGCCGCCGCCGGCATCTCCCAGCAGGGGCGCTCGGCGACCGGGGTCCGCGTGATGAACCTCAAGGAGGACGACTGCGTCAGCGCCGTCGCGCTCGTCGTCGACGCCGCTGACAGCTCGATCGTGGCCGGCGTCGAGGACCTCGACAGGCCGCTCCCGGGCGCGCTCGACGCGGCCGACGGGCCGCTCTCCTCGGCCGAGGAGGACTCCGCGGAGAAGGACCCCGTGGAGGCCGACCCCGCGGAGGACGACGAGGAGCCGCCGCCCGCCGCCTGATCCCCGGTTCGCGCCCCGCAACCGCACGGGCCGGGGCAAAGCGGGCGCCGCTGGGCCGATAGAGGGCTCGTGAGGGCGGTTCTCAACCCGTCCAGAATCAGCTCGGGGGCTCAGATACCCACAGGCGCGGTCCGAAGCCCTGAGGGTGACTCGCCCTCGAACGCCCATCCGCGCAGCCCTCGTGTGCGCCGCGCTGTCGCTGACGTGCGCGCTCTGGGGCCTGCCTGCGAACGCCGCCGCCGCGTCCGCGCCCCGCGCATCGAGCGCCGCGAGCACCGTCGCGCACCCGCGCGCCGCGCACCGCTCGAAGCGTCGCACGTGTCGTTCGAAGAGTGCCCGGCGCCGGCACCGCAGGAGCCGCGCGGCGTGCGTTTCGGCGCGTTCCGGCTCACGCACGCACGCCGGCGCCAACGGCCGCTCGCCGACCGCCTCGCAGCGTGCCCGCGGGGCCGCGTTGCAGAGCAGCTCGGTGCTCTCCGCCGTTCTCGCCACGCCCTGCGTGAGCACCGAAATCACCCCCTCGCCCGAAGACCTGGCGCTCGTCCGCGCCGCCGTCCTGTGTCTGGTGAACCACGTTCGAGCCCAGAACGGGGAGAACCCGTTGGCCCTCAGCGCCCGCCTGGAACAGGCAGCCGAAGCGCACTGCGCGGAAATGATCGCCGCCGACTACTTCGCCCACATCGCGCCCAACGGCGAGACGCCGGTCGATCGCATCCGCGCCACCGGCTACATCCCCGGCCCCCCCTTCGGCTACGTGATCGGCGAGAACCTCGCCTGGGGAACGTACGGCCTCTCGACGCCCCAGGCGATCGTCTCGGCGTGGGTCGCCTCCCCCGAGCACCTCGCGAACATCCTCGAAGCGAAATACACCGAAACCGGGATCGGCATCGCGGCCGCCGTGCCGTCCTCGCTGAGCGGTGGCTCGCCCGGAGCCACCTACGGCCAGGAGTTCGGCGTGATCCTCGGCTGAGCTCGCGACGCGAGCAGCGATCCTACGCTCGCCCACGTCATCCGCTTTCGCTAATCTGGCGGGACCAGAGAAAGGAGGTGGTCCACACGTTGAGTCACATGTCTTGCGGGACCCTGGAGGTGACCGGCCGTTAGGTCGGGAGGCTGGTCCGCCTAGCGGAATCCAACCCGGGACACCCCGAGACGACCGCCGGCAGTGGTCCCTCCGGCCGCAGTTCGTCGCTCTCGGTCTTTCCAGTCAGAGCAGCACCGTGAAGGGCGCCGACGTCGGCGCCCTTCACACTTTTCGGCCAGGGCTCAGGCGGCCTGCGGCAGATACTGAAGCCAGGCCGTCGGAATCGTCGGGCTGGCGACGTGGATGAATATCTCCGCCCGTGGCGTGCGCGGCGCGTGGCGCGGGTGCATGCCCGCCTGGCGCGGCAGGCGGTCGCCCTTGCGCCGGTTGCACGGCGCACAGGAGGCGACGATGTTCTCCCAGTTCGAGGTCCCGCCCTTGGAGCGCGGAATCACGTGGTCGAAGGTGAGGTTGGAGCGCGAGCCGCAGTACTGGCACGTCCAGCTGTCACGCGCGAACACCGCGCGGCGCGTGATCTTGCGCCGGTGCGCATCCCGCGGCACGTTCACGTAGCTGACCAGCCGGATCACGACGGGGCGCGCGAGCGTCGAGCTCTCCGAGTGCAGCTCCCAGCGCCCCCGCTCGAGCAGCTCGGCCTTTTCCTTCAGCAGCAGCACCACGGCGCGGCGCACGGTGCAGACGTTGATCGGCTCGAACGTCGCATTCAAGACAAGCACCCGCCCACCCATCGCCACGCTGGGCGATGACTCAGGTCCGTGCCGCTGGTGCTCTGAAGGCGACACGGACCCCACCGGCTCTGGTGGGACTGTGCTCTCCATGGTCAGCGCCGAGTGTAGCGGGGGCGCTGGCATCACGCGCGGCTGCTCAGGGCCCCGCTTTCCCGCTCACGCGCGCGCCGCGGCGGCGTAGGTTCCGAGCACCCGCACCTCCTCGCACATCCCGCGCAGGCCCGCGAGCGCCTCCGCCACGCGCGGCTCCTGCAGGCGGGCGGCGAGGTCCGCGAAGAACATGTAGCTGCCGAGGCGCTGTCGGCGCGGGCGCGACTCGATCTTCGTGAGGTTGATCTCGCGCTGCGCGAACTCGTCGAGGCAGCGGACCAGCCAGCCTGGGCGCTCGGCACCGAGGCCCCAGAAGACGAGCGAGGTCTTCCATTCCCGCCCCCCGTCCACGCGCAGCGGCGGCGGCGTCTCGGCGTCCTGCGCGCGGGCGAGCCAGACGAAGCGCGTCTCGTTGTCCTCGCGGTCCTGCACGCCCGCGCGAATCACCGTCGCTCCGAAGATGCGCGCCGCCAGTCCCGTGCCCAGCGCCGCCAGCCCCGCGCGTCGCTCGCGCATGACGCCGCGAACCGCCTCGGCCGTCGAGCTGGCCGGCAGGATCCGGGCGTGCGCGAGCTCCCCGTGCAGCAGCCGGGTGCACTGCCCCGGCACCTGCGGGTGGGTGATCACAGTGTCGATCCGCTCGAGCGGGAGCATCTCCGCGGCGATCAGCGAATGGCGCACGCCCAGCACTGCCTCGGCGACGATCTTCACGTCGGCGCCATCCTCGGCGAGCAGGTCAAGCGTCAGGTTGATGGACCCCTCGAGCGAGTTCTCGATCGGCACGATCGCCCAGCCGAGCGAGCCGGCGCGCAGCGCCATCACGGTGTCGAAGATCGTCGGCAGCGCGACCGGCTCGACGGCATCCTCGACGGCGCTGGCCAGCAGGGCCTCCTCGCTGAAGGTGCCCTCCGGGCCGAGATAGCCGACCCGCGGACCGACCCCCGGGCCCTCAGTCGGGATGGGCATCCTCTCGCGCCCCGTTGCGGTCCTGCCAACCTCCGTCACCGGCGAGCGCCAGGCGCACGGCCTCCGCCTCCTCCGGAGAGAGCTCCAGTTCGCCGCGGCCGTCGCGTACCTGCTTGCCGTATACCCGCGCCTGGTCACGGTGGTGGATGCACGAGAGCACGATCCCCGACTGCTCGTCGTCGAGCAGCGCGATCGACATCGACTGGTGCCCGGACAGCTCGTTGTAAGCGTCGTAGCGGACCAGCGCCCGGTGGGCGATCGTGCCGCGCAGCGTCGCCTCGGCTCCGGCCAGGCGGGCGTCCAGGCGGGCCGCGGACTCCTCGACGTAGTCGCGCAGCGCTTCGAAGGCCTCCTGCATACCGGCCGCGTGCACGACGAGATCCTGTGCATCGCCGCTTCCGAGCACCACCTGCTGCGCGCTGCGCAGCCGGCGCACCCGCATGCTCAGGATCACGACGCCGAGCAGTGCGACGATCGCCACGGCCCCTGCGGCGATCGCGATGATCCCCTTCGTGTCCGTGAGCGCCGCGGCCATCGCCACAAGTTAGCCGCTGGCGCTAGGCGCCGAAGATCACCAGGAAGGTGCCCTTGTTGTTTTCGAGGTCGTTCTCGCCGGGAACCCCCTCGATGTTCACTTCCACCTTCGCCGCCGCGCCGAGCGGGATGCCGGTGACGGGGATTTCGACATTCAGCGTCTTGCCCGCTTCGGTCTTTTCGATCACGTGGGAGGCCTTGTACTGCTTGCCTGCGGCCGTGACCGTGATATCTACCTTGACGTTCGTCTCGGTCGCTTCGCCGGAGTTTTCGACCTGCACCGTGAACGTCGGGTTGCTCCCGCCGCTGACATGGTTCAGCGTCGGTTCCGGCGCCAGCGTGTTCGTGCCGACGCTCACCACCTTCAGCGCGCTGCCGTGGTTGCCGGTGACTTCCGGCGAGCTCGTGGAGGAGCCCGTGCTCTGCCCGGTCAGGCGAGAGAAGGTGGTGTTCGGGTCGAGCCAGCCGACGTTCGGCAGAAAGTGCGTGGGTGTCGTGCTGAGCCCCTGGATGCCGTTGGCGAGGAGCGTTTCTGAGATCAGCGGGGCAACGCGCTGCGAGTAGATCACGTCCGAGGCGAGGAAGATCTCCATGTCGCCGGCGAGCAGGGCGCTGGCCTGTTTGTTCTTGCTGCCCAGCACCGTGGGCACGAGCGCGGCCACCTTCGTCATCCCTTCGACACGCAGGTCCAGTGCCAGCAGCAGGTCGCGCTGGGCGGATGTCATCTCGCTCGGCGTCGAGAGCTTCTTCGCGTTCGCGGCGACCGTCTGTGCGGCGAGCCGCAGCTGGTCGATCTGCACCTCCACGTCGAGCGCCGACTTTCCGCTGGCGCCGGCGAGCGCCGAGAACAGTGGCCGCGACACCTGCGCGTCGGATTCCGCGGCGATCTGGTTGACGCCGTGGTTGTATTCCTTCAGCGCCTGCGTCTTCTGGCTTTTCAGGCAGCCGTTGACGACGAGCACGATCACGATCAGCACCACGACCGCGACGCCGGCGGCGACGCGGCGGCGGACCATCAGGGTGTGCTCGTCCAGGCCCGGACCCGCGTGCTGGGGCCGGCGCGGACGTGGACGCGGGGCAGCCCGGGGTCTCGGCTGAGCGGCTGTCTCCTCATCGCCATCGTCAAAGAACGACAAAGCCAACCGCTCCTTTGCAGGGACTTCTTCCAGGCAGGGGCCCAGTATGACTGCAGGTTGACCACCTGACGAGCCTGCAATTTCTCGGTCAGAGCGTCCGTTCCTGCCCGGCGAGGCAGGAACGCGACCTGAGGACGACGAACGCGGCACCCGGTGGAGTCCGAGCAGACCCTAGTCCACGAGCCCGAGCGACCGCGGGGAGGGCGTCGCCTGCTCGCACGCTCGCCGCCGGTGCCGGCGCATCCCACGGCGCCCGCGCTCGAGGAGCTCGTGCTCGGGCGCTACCGCCTGCTCGAACGCCTCGGCGCGGGCGGATTCGGCGTCGTCTGGCGCGCGCACGACGGGATCCTGCACCGCGAGGTTGCGCTCAAGCGGGTTCCCCTCGGCCCCGACGGCGACCGCGAGCGGGCGAGCCGCGAGGCGCTCGCCGCGGCGCGCCTGGCGCACCCCGGGATCGTCGCCCTGTACGAGGCGTGCGTCGTGCAGGACGCCTGCTATCTGATCTCCGAGCTCGTCGAGGGGAGCACGCTCGCCGCCCTGATCGCGGCCGGGGAGCTCGGTGACGAGGAGCTGCTCGCGATCGGAATCGCGCTCGCCGGTGCGCTCGCCCACGCGCACGCGCGCGGGGTCATCCACCGCGACATCAAGCCGCAGAACGTGCTCGTCCCGGACCGCGCGCAGAACGGCGCGCAAGCCGCCAAGCTGACGGACTTCGGCGGCGCAAGCCTCGCCGGCGAGGATGCGCTGACGCGCACCGGGGACGTGCTCGGCACGCTCGCCTACATGGCGCCCGAGCAGTGCGAGGGCGGGCCCGTCGGCGAGCAGGCCGACCTGTACGCGCTGGCGCTGGTCCTCTATGAGGCGTTCAGCGGGATCAACCCGGTGCGCGGCGCCACACCCGCGGCGAGCGTCAGGCGCATCGGCACCGAGCTGGAGTCGCTCTCGCGCCACCGTCGAGACCTGCCGGCGGCGCTCACGGACGCCCTCGACGACGCACTCGCGCCCGATCCCGCGGACCGCGGCACGCTCGAGGAGCTGCGCGAGGCGCTCGAGCAGGCACACGGGCGGGTGCCCTCCGGCCGCGCGAGCGTCCCCCTGCGTGCCCGCGCCCGTCACCCGGGCCCGCGCGCGCCGGCGACACGCAGGCACGCGCCGCAGCCCGTCCTCGCCCCCGCCGAGGCGCTGCCCGCGCGAGCAGCGCTCGGCGGCATCGAGCAGGCCTCTGAGCCGGACGAGCGCCCCGGCGGGCGCCTCGCGCTGCCGCGCGCCGTCTGGCTGGCCGGCGCGATGCTGCTCGCAGGCTGGCAGGCAGCCGCCGGGCACCCCGGCGTGGCGCTGCTCGTGCTCGCCGCGCTGGCCCCGGCGGCGCTCATGCCGCGCGTGAGCGGTTCGCGCAGGGTCGGGATCGGATGGCTCTCCTGCCTGCTCGCTCCGGCGCTCGGCTTCGTCGGTCTCGCCGGCGCCTTTCCCGCCGTCGCCGGGCAGGCGCCGCGCTGGCGCGATCGCGCGTTGCTGGGAGCGCTTGGCTACTGGTGGCTGGCACTCGCCGAGCCGCTCGCCGGCCGGCGCCTGTGGCTTGCCATGCACCCGCCGGTGCCCGCCCGCGCAGCTTGGGAGGGCTCGCTCTCGATCACCGCCGCCCATGTGATCGCGCCGCTGCTCTCGCTCGGCGTGCTGCTCGGCGCCCTGCTGTGGGGCGCCGCGGCGCTCGCCCTGCCGCTGATCGTGCGCGGGCGCAACGCGGTCATCGACCTGTGCGCAGCCGCCGCGCTCTCGACGGCGCTCGTCCTCGCCGCGCCCGCGCTCGACTCCGGCCTGGCCGCCCACGGCGCCCAGGCGGCGGGGCGTGGCGCGCTTCTCGGCGCGGTCCTCGGTGCGATCCTGGCCGTTGCCGCACGGGCGCTGCGCGGCCCGGTCTGACGTAGGCTGCATAGCATGGCTCACCGCCACCGGGGCGATCTCCAGAGGATCGGCCCAGTTCCCCGACGATGAACCTGCTCAAGAGCGTAGAGACCACGATCGCCAACCTCGTCGAGGGAGCTTTCGGCCGCGCATTTCGCTCCGAGGTCCGACCGATGGAGCTGGCCCGCAAGCTCGCGCGCGAGATGGACGCCCACCGGACCGTCTCCGTCGCGCGTGTGTACGTGCCAAGCGAGTACTCGGTCTGGCTCTCCCCCGAGGACCGCGAGCGCTACGAGGGCGTCGAGCACGAGGTGATCGAGGAACTGTGCGCGTACCTGCTCGAGCACGCGCGCCGGGAGGATCTGATCATGGCCGCCCAGCCCAAGATCGACTTCCACACCGACGAGCGTCTCGCGCTCGGCGAGTTCGGCATCCAGGCGCAGTTGGTCCGCTCCTCCGGTCACAGTGACGAGCACCCCGCGCCCGAACCTGAAGAGGACGAGCACGGCCACACGATGATCTACAGCACATCCGCCCGCGTCCGCGGCCCGCTCGAAGAAGCGCAATCGCCGCGACGGACGCCACGCGCCCTGCTCGCCGTCGGTTCCCGCCGCCTGATCGTGCCGCCCGCGGGCGGCGTCATCGGGCGCAGTCGCGACTGCGAGATCGTGCTCGACGACGTCGGCATCTCGCGCCGTCACGCGGAGCTGCGCCCGCAACCCGGCGGTTGGACGATCGAGGACCTCGGCTCGACCAACGGCGTGCTCGTGAACGGCGCGCAGATCCGCGCGCCCCAGCAGCTGGCCGCCGGCGATCGCCTCGAGCTCGGCTCGACGGAGATCCGCTTCGAACTTGGATGAACTCGCTCGAACCCGTATCGGTGGCGCTCAAGTTCGGCTTTCTCGCCGTTCTCTACCTGTTCCTGCTGTGGGTCGCACGCAGCGCGCGCCGTGACCTGCGCGGCGCCGGACCGGCCGCCGCGACGCCTGCAGATCCGCGCATGATCCCGCCGGATGCCACCGGCCTGTACTCGGCCTCGACGCTCGGCAGCGCCGACTTCGCGCACAGCGCCCCGCGCCTCGTCGTCGAGCGCGCGCCCGGCCATGACGCCGGCATGATCTACGACCTCGACGGCGAGATCGTGCTCGGGCGCGGCGAGCGCGCCGAGATCCGCCTGGAGGATCCGTTCGCCTCCGCGCGCCACGCCAGGCTGTACGAGCAGGGCAACGCGATCGTGATCGAAGACCTCGGCTCGACGAACGGGACCTACCTCAACGAGGAGCTGCTGCAGACCGCGAGGCCGCTGCACCCCGGCGACCGCGTGCGCATCGGCGACAGCGAATTCTCCTTCGAGGCCGGCTGAGTGCTGCGCGTCGCCGAGCAGTACGCCGGCACCGACACGGGCCGCCAGCGCCGCGCCAACGAGGACTCGCTGCTCGCGCGCGCGCCGCTCTTCGTCGTCGCCGACGGGATGGGCGGCGCCCAGGCCGGCGAGGTCGCCTCGCGCATCGCCGTGGAGTCCTTCCAGCCCGGTCTCACGAGCCCGCAGCAGCCCGAGCTCGAGCTCGCCGAGCTCGCGCAGGCGGCGAACTCGCGCATCCACGAGCGCTCGCATTCCGACGCAGAGCACGCCGGTATGGGCACGACGCTCACGGCCGTGTATGTCGGCGAGCAGGAGGTCGCGATCGCCCATGTCGGCGACAGCCGCGCCTACTGCCTGCGCGACGGCGAGCTGCTGCGCCTGACCGATGACCACTCGCTCGTCGACGAGCTGCTGCGCCAGGGGCGCCTCACCCCCGAGGAAGCGATCGAGCATCCGCAACGCTCGGTCATCACCCGGGCGCTCGGCCCCGAGGGCCGCGTCGAGGTCGACACGCGCTCGTTCCGCGCGCGCCCCGGCGACGTGTACCTGCTCTGCAGCGACGGACTCACGACGATGCTCTCCGAGCAGACGATCGCCGAGATCCTCGCCACCGCCCCGCGCCTGCGCGACGCCGGCGAGGCGCTGATCGCCGCGGCCAACGACGCGGGCGGGCGCGACAACATCACCGTGCTGCTGCTGCGGCTCGAGGAGATCCTTCCCGGGCAGCCCGCCGCGCGCGAACACGACACGATCGTCGGGGCGCCGGCGCCCGAGGCACCCCCGCGCCAGGAGCACGCGACGGGCGCGGCGCAGCGAGCGGGACGCGCGCGCGCACCGCTCGCACCGCGCGCGCGCACCGGCGCGCCGCAGGACGTCCCGGCGCGACCGCGACGGCTGCGCCACGCGGGGGCGCTGATCGCGGTGCTCGCGGTCCTCGGCCTGCTCGGCGCCGGCGCCTACCTCGCGCTGCAGTCCGTCTACTTCCTGGCCACCAACGATCGCGGCCTCGTCACGATCTATCGCGGTGTGCCCTTCCGCCTGCCCGGCAACCTCGCCCTGTACAGCAGCGACTACGTCTCCGGCGTCAGCGCCTCGAGCCTCAGCGCCTCCCGCCGGCGCACGCTGCTCGACCACTCGCTGCGCTCGGAAGGCGACGCCGCGTCGCTGATCCGCAGCCTCGAACTCGGGCAGCTCGAATGAGCGTGCGAGCGTGAACCGCCCGATCCTCCGCCTGTACGGGCTCGTCGCGCTGCTGTTCGCGCTGCTCGTCGCGTTCACCTCGCGCTGGACGGTGTTCGAAGCCTCCTCGCTGCGCAACAACTCGCTCAACGCGCGCCTGCTGCTGGAGCAGCAGCGCATCGACCGCGGCCCGATCGTCGCGGCCGACGGCACCGTGCTTGCTCGCAGCGTCCGCCGCCGCGAAGCGACCTACGAACGCACCTATCCGCTGGGCGGCGAGTTCGCCCAGGCGATCGGCTACTACTTCACGACCTTGGGCAGCACCGGCCTGGAGCGCTACCGCAACCCGCAACTGACGGGTCAGACCGCCAGCAAGCTGCAGAGCATCCTCGACCAGCTCCAGGGCAAGCAGCCGGCCGGCGAGAAGGTCATCACGACGCTCGACCCGCGCGCGCAGCGGGTCGCCGATGCCGCGCTGGCGGGTCACAAAGGAGCGGTGGTGGCGCTCGAACCGCGCAGCGGCGCCGTCACCGTGATGGCCTCCAGTCCCAGCTATGACCCCAACTCGCTGCGCTCCTCGGCGGGCGCGGCGAGCATCAAAACCGACCCCAGCGCCCGGCTGATCAACCGCGCGACGCAGTTCGGCTACGCGCCTGGCTCGACCTTCAAGCTCGTGACCGCCACCGCCGCGATCGACTCCGGCGCGTTCACGCGCGAATCGACCGTCAGCGGACGCAACGACATTCCTGTCTCCGGCGTCCCGCTGCAGAACGACGAAAACGAGACCTTCGGGCAGATCACGCTCACACAGGCGCTGACGAAATCCGTCAACACCGTGTGGGCGCAGGTCGCCGAACGCGTCGGCAAGAGCACGCTCGGCCGCTACATGGATCGCTTCGGCTTCAACCGCAAGCCCGAACTGGACTATCCCGCCGCGGAAATGTCGAGCAGCGGCGAGTACGCCGGCGAACGGCTGATCGCACCGACGAGCTCGCAGGTCGACATCGGGCGGATGGGCATCGGCCAGGACAAACTCAACGTCACCGCGCTGCAGATGTCGGAGGTCGCCGCCGCGATCGCCAACCACGGCACGCTGATGGTTCCCCACATGACCTCCCGCATCGTCGACTCCGAAGGACTAACCGTCGATCAGATCTCTCCGCGCGTCCAGTCCGTCGTGATGAAGCCCTCGACGGCCACGTCCGTCACGGCGATGATGGAAGCGGTCGTCAACGAAGGCACCGGCACCTCGGCGCAGATCCCCGGCGTTCAGGTCGCGGGCAAGACGGGCACGGCGGAGACGCTGCTGGGCAACAGGATCAACAACGTCTGGTTCGTCGCCTTCGCCCCAGCCTCCAATCCGCGCGTCGCGATCGCCGTGACGCTCCAGGGCGTCCCCGGGCAGGGCGCCGCGTTCGCCGCGCCGGTCGCGCGCGAAGTGATCGAACGGCTGCTCCATGGTTGACGCCGGGACGATCATCGACGAGCGCTACCGCGTGATCTCGCGGCTCGGCTCCGGCGGGATGGCCGACGTTTACCTCGCTCAGGATCAGCTGCTCGGCCGCGAGGTGGCGGTGAAGCTGCTCCACCAGCACTTCGCTGAAGACCACGAGTTCGTCGAGCGCTTCCGCCGCGAGGCCTCGAGCGCCGCTGGGCTGTCGCATCCCAACATCGTCGGCATCTTCGACCGCGGCGAGTGGAACGGCACCTACTACATCGCCATGGAGTACGTCGCCGGGCGCTCGTTGAAGGAGCTCGTGCGCGAGCAGGGGCCGCTCGAGCCCGCCGCGGCGATCGACATCGTCATCCAGATCCTGCGCGCGGCGCGCTTCGCGCACCGTCGCGGCGTCATTCACCGCGACCTCAAGCCCCACAACGTGATCCTCGACGAGGAGGGTCGCGCGCGTGTCACCGATTTCGGGATCGCCCGCGCCGGCGCCTCGGACATGACGATGACCGGCTCGATCATGGGGACCGCGCAGTACCTGTCCCCGGAGCAGGCGCAGGGCTATCCGGTGAGCGCCGCCTCGGACCTGTACTCGATCGGCGTGATCCTCTACGAGTTGCTCACCGGCGTCGTTCCCTTCGAGGGCGAGACGGCGGTGGCGATCGCCTTTAAGCAGGTCGCCGCCGTGCCGCGAGCACCGAGCGAGCTCAACCGTGCGCTGCCGCCCTCGCTCGATGCCGTCGTGATGCGCGCGCTCGCCAAGGACCCGGCCGAGCGCTACACCGGCGCGGATGAGCTGATCGCTGCGCTGCAGCGCGAGCGCGAAGCACTGCCCGCATACACACCCGCGGCTGTCGCGAGCGCCTATGACGGGCACCACACGAGCCAGCACGCGCCCGCCGCCGCGGCCGGCGCGCTGCTGCTGGCGCCGGGCGGCCAGCTCGTCGAGGACTACGGCCAGCCGCCGGCCGAGGATGACCGGCGGCGGCGAGCACTGCTGTGGGGCCTCGCGGCACTCGTGCTGGCGGGCCTCGTCGTCCTGGCGATCGTGCTGCTGCAGTCCAAGCACATCGTCACGGTGCCCAGCGTGCGCGGTGAGAGCGAACAGTCGGCCGGCGCCACGCTCCGCGCAAGGGGCCTGGATCCGGCGCCGTCGCTGCACTCCAGCGCGACCGTGCCCACGGGCCTCGTGATCAGCCAGTCGCCGTCCGCCGGGCGCCGTGTGGAAAGGGGCTCGCGCGTGGGCATCGTCGTCTCCGCGGGCCCGGCCAACGCACCGCTCGGGGACCTCGCCGGGCTGAGCGCGTCGCAGGCCATCGCCAAGCTGCGAAAAGCCGGCTTCAAGGCGGCGGTCAAGAAGCAGGCCAGCTCGACGGTCGCGAGCGGACAGGTGATCGCCACAGAACCGTCTGCGGGGACGCTCGTGCAGATTGGCAGCACCGTCACGCTGATCCTCTCCAGTGGGCCCGCCCCGATCCGCGTCCCCGACCTCACGGGTGGGACGCAGAGCGCCGCCGAAGCGACCCTGACGAACGACGAACTGGCGCTCGGCACCGTCACGCAGCGCATCTCCAGCACCGAGCAGCCCGGCACGGTGCTCTCGCAGTCCCCCTCCTCGGGCACCTCCGTGCACGCCGGCGACAAGGTCAACCTCGTGGTCGCCCAGGCGCCCAAGGAAACGGCCGTCCCGAACGTCGTCGGTCAGAACGAGACGGCTGCGGCGGGCGTGCTCGGCCAGGCCGGCTTCACTCCCAAGACGACGCCGGAAACCGTCAGCGAACAGTCCCAGGTCGGGATCGTGCTCAAACAGCGGCCGGCGGCCGGTGCGAATGCGCGCAAGGGCGCAACCGTGACGCTGACGGTCGGCGAGCTCGGGACCGCAACGACGCCCACCACCACCACGACCTCGACCACCACCACACCCGCGCCGGCACCCGCTCCCGGCGCGGCCGTCGGCGGCGCCGGATAGGCATGGTCGCCGACACCGAGCGCTCGCCGCTCGCCGTCGCCGTGCTCGCCGGCGGGCGATCCTCCGAGCACGAGGTCTCCCTGTCCTCGGGCGCGGCCGTCCGCGAGGGGCTGCGCGCCGGCGGCCACAGCGTGAGCTGGGTCGAGATCGGTCGCGACGGGGTCTGGCGCGTGGAGGGCGAGGAGCTCAGCGTGACGCCCGGCAGGGGCCTGCTCGACGTCGATGTCGCCTTCCCCGTGCTGCACGGGCCGTTCGGCGAGGACGGCAGCGTGCAGGGCCTTTTGGAGATGCTCGACGTCGCCTACGTCGGCGCCGGCGTCGCGGCTTCCGCCGTGTGCCTCGACAAGGTCCTCTTCAAGGAGTTGATGTCGGCGTTCGCGATCCCCCAGGTCGAGTACGTCGGCGTGCGCTCCGCGCATTTCGCGCACGATCCCGCGGCGCAGCTCGCGCGCATCGCCTCGCTGGGGCTGCCGGTGTTCGTCAAGCCCGCGCACCTCGGCTCCTCGGTCGGCATCGTCAAGGTCAGCGCGGCCGCCGACATGCCGGCCGCGCTCGAGCAGGCGTTCGCGCACGACGCGCTGGTGATTGTCGAGGCGCTGGCCGCCGGCGTCGAGGTCGAGTGCGGGGTGCTCGGTGCGCTGGCCGACGAGCGTGACGGTGCCGGCGAGGCGATCGCCTCGCAGCCGGGCGAGATCAGCTTCGACGGCGAGTGGTACGACTACGCCGCCAAGTACGAGCCGGGCGGGATGCGCCTGAAGGTGCCCGCAGGCGTGTCCGCCGGCGCGCGCGAGCGCGTACGCGAGCTCGCCGTCCAGACATTCCTCGCGTGCGGATGCGAGGGCCTCGCGCGCGTCGACTTCTTCGTCGAGGACGAGCGCGTGCTCGTGAACGAGCTCAACACGATGCCCGGGTTCACTCCCACGAGCGTGTACGCAAAGCTGCTGGAGGCTTCCGGCGTGCCCTACCCGCAACTCGTCGACCGGCTCTGCCGGCTCGCGCTCGCGCGCCGGCGCGAGCGACGAGCGCGCTTGCACTGAGCTCACCTGAACAGCGTCAGCTCCGCAATCGACGCCGATTGGGCGCCCGCCGGGAGCGTCGTGAGCCACACCAGGTAGTAGCGATAGCGGCGCCCCTGCAGGCGCAGCGGGATGCGTTCGCCGCTGCGCACATGTGTGCTCGCGCCGACCGGCCCCTGCCAGCCGCGCCCGGTCAGCGGCGTGGAGGAGCCATACGGCAGCGACTGGTCGATGTGCTGGGCGACGTAGACCTGCACGGAGAAGCCCGGCGTCGGCGTTTGAACCCCCAGCGCCTTTGCGATCACGCCCGGCGCGGCGTCGAGATACAGGCCCGCGCCGACGCCCCCGACCTTCTTCAGCGTGCCTTCGTAGTACTGCTCGGTGCTCCACGTCGTGTTCGGATCGTTGTCGACGACGTTGTCGACGAGGTCGCGGTTTTCCGGGCCGGTGCCAAACGGGTTGTAGTCGTGCGCGGCGGTCTGGCTCAGCGCCACCTGTGCCAGGCCGGGGCGTGCGGAGGCGCCGCCGATGAGCCCTGTTCCGCGGTGGGTCTGTCCGGCCAGGACGATCAGGAGGATCGCCACGATCGCGACGAGCAGCGCGAGCGAGGCCGCCCAGCGCGCCGGATGGCGCATGCGCCAGGGCAGTCGCCGCTGCGCGCCGCCGGACAGCGAGCGCAGGACCGTCGTCACCTCGCCCGTCGCCTGGCCTGAGCGGGACGCCTCGAGCGCGAGCGCCTCCTCGAGCTCCGCGACCATCGCGGCCGCGTCCGGGTAGCGGCGCGAGAGGTCCTTGGCGGTTGCACGATCGACCACCGCGGCTGTCGCCGCGGACACATTGGGACGCAGGAGCTGCACGTCGGGAAGCTCCTCGCGCACGTGCTTCATCGCCACCGCGACCGGAGATTCGCCGCGGAAGGGAACCTCGCCGGTGAGCATCTCGTAGAGCACGATGCCGAGCGAGTAGAGGTCCGACTGTCCCGTCACGGGATGCCCGAGGGCCTGCTCGGGGGAGACGTAGTCGGTCGTGCCGAGCACGCGCCCGGCCATCGTCAGCCCTTCCTCGGTGAGCGTGCGCGCGATGCCGAAGTCGGTGATCTTGGCGCCGCCTTCCTCGCTGATCAGGACGTTGTGCGGCTTGACGTCGCGGTGCACGATCTGGCGTTCATGGGCGGCGCCGAGCGCGCGCGCGATCTCGATCGCGTAGGCGATCGCCTGCGGGATGTCGAGCGGCGCTTCGCGACGAATGACGTCCTTCAGCGTCTCCCCGTCGATGAACTCGAGCACGATGTAGGGAGTGCCGAAGAGTCCGTCCAGACCGGCGTCGCCGGACCCCTCCGAGGGCTCCTCACCGGCGTCGATGACCGTCACCACGTGGGGATGGTTGAGCTGAGCGACCGAGCGCGCCTCGCGCCTGAAACGCTCGAGCTGGTCGGCGTCGGCGGCGATCTCGCGGTGCATCATCTTGATCGCCACCGGGCGTTCGAGCACGGCGTCGAAGGCGCGGTAAACGGTCGACATCCCGCCCCGCCCGATCTCGGCTTCGAGCCGGTAGCGCCCGCCGATCGTCGTGCCGAGCACGCTCATCGCCTGCGCCGCCTGTGCCGTCTGCGTGCCAGCACGACGACGCCGGCCAGCACCAGGCGGTAGGCGGCAAAGGGCGCGAGCGCGCGATCGCCGGCCCGCCGGCCGCGCATCGCCTCCGCGCTCGCGAGCGTCGAGGCGAAGGCGCTCGCGCCGCCGGCCGCCAGCGCCGCGGGCCGCGTGCCCTGCGCGGCTCCCCCGCGCAGGCGCCGGGCCTCGAAGGCGGCAGCCGCCAGGATCACGGGCAGGCCCGTCTCCCAGGAGAGAGCCTCGGCGCCGGCCGGCGCGAACCCGCGCGAGCGCGCCGCCGTGAGGGTGGCGCCGTGACGGGAGACGCCGGGGATCAGCGCCGCGGCCTGGGCGAGGCCGAGCGCGAGGCCGTCGCGCGCGCCCACATCGGCGCGGTCGCGCCGCTGCCCGTTGGCGTCGGCGAGCACCATCGCGATCGCTCCCGCCGTCAACCCGGCGGCGATCGATCCCGGGCCCCCGAGCCGGCGCTCGATCGGCGCGCGCAGCGCGTATCCGGCGAGCGCCGCGGGAGCCAGGGAGAGCCCGAGCACGAATGCCCCCCGCGGGTCCAGCCCGCGCGCGGCGAGCGTCAGCTCCCGGCGCATCTCGACTGCCAGCGCGAGCGCAGCGCCGGCGTGCAGCGCGACCTCGAAGGACTTGCGCGAGCTGCCCTCGAGCTGCGCGTACGGCCAGCCCAGGAGCCATGGCAGGAGGCTCGTGTGCGCCGAGGAGGAGATCGGAAGCAGCTCTGCCGGGCCCTGCAGCAGGCCCAGCGCCACGGCGTGGCGAAGCGGCAGCGGCTCCTCAGCCTGCGGCATCGGTCGCCGGCGCGCGGCGCCCTCGCCACCGGCGCAGCACGGCGTAGATCACGCCGAGCACGACGAGCGCGACGATCACGTAGTCGGCGTAGTCGAAGCCCTTGCGCGTGCTCGTCCAGCTGTGACCGACCGCTTCGCCCGCCAGCGCGAGGCCGAGCACCCAGGGAACGCAGCCGGCGAGCGTCAGCGCCGTGAAGCGACCAAGCGGCATCCGCGCGATCCCGGCCGGCAGGGAGATGAAGGTGCGGATGATCGGCAGCATGCGGCTGAAGAAGATCGCCGGCGCCCCGTAGCGCGCGAACCAGCGGTCGGCCCAGGCGATGTGGCTCGGCTTCAGATGCAGCCAGTGGCCGTGCCGTTCCACCAGCTCGAGGCGCCCTGCGCGTCCGACTCCGTAGGAGATCCAGGAGCCGACGAGGTTGCCGAGCACGCCGGCGATGACGATCCCCGCGAGCGTCAGGTGGTGATGGGCGTGGCTGCCGCCCGGATTTGCCACCGCGAAGCCGGCGAACAGCATCGTCGCCTCCGAGGGAATCGGTATGCACGCGCTCTCGGCGACCATCAGCACGAACACTGCAGGCAGGCCCGCATCGCGCACGAAGTGCCACGCGATGTTGACCAGCGATTCCGAGATGGATGCGACGACGAGCATTGCTGGCGCAACGATACCGTGACCCGCTACGGTCGTTGCCGCGATGCGCGTCTGGATCGACCTCACGAACAGCCCGCACGTGCTGGTCATGCGCCCCGCGATCGAACGGCTTCGCGCGGACGGCCACGACGTGCGGGTGACGGCGCGCGACTTCGCCCAGACGCTCGAGCTGTGCGAGCGCTTCGGCATCGAGCACACCGCGATCGGCCGCCACCGCGGTGGCCGCGTGGCGGCGAAGGCGATCGGCCTCGCGTCGCGCTCGGGCGCGCTGCTGGGCTGGGCGCGCGCCGAGCAGCGCGAGCGCGGGCGCTTCGCGATCGCGCTCGGCCATGGGTCCAACGACCTCAGCATCGCGGCTGCCCTGCTCGGGGTGCCGAGCACGACAATGTTCGACTACGAGTGGGCGACGGTGCAGCACAACATCAACTGCCGTCTGGCGCGCGCAGTCGTCGTGCCGCGGGCGATCCCGCCGGCCCGCCTCGCCCGCTACGGCGCAACCGGCAAGCTGCACCGCTACGAGGGTCTCAAGGAGGAGTACTACCTGGCCGACTTCGAGCCGGACGCCGGCGTCCTCGCTGCGCTTGCGCTCGACCCCGCGCGGCCGATCGTGCTCGTGCGCACCCCGCCGCAGGTCGCGCTCTACCACCGCTTCGAGAACGATCTGTTCGCCGCCGTGCTCGAGCGCCTGGGGCGGGCCTGGGAGGAGTACGGCACGCAGGCGGTCGTGCTTCCCCGCGTTGCCGCACAGCGCGAGGAGCTGCGTGGCGTGCCCGGCGTCGTCGTCCCCGAGCAGGTGATCGACGCGCAATCGCTGATCGCGCACGCGGATCTCGTGATCTCCGCCGGCGGCACGATGAACCGCGAGGCCGTCGCCCTCGGCACACCCGTCTACACGACCTTCCAGGGCAAGCTGGGGGCGGTCGACGAGCAGCTGATCGCCGAAGGCAGGCTGCGCATGCTCACGGACCCCGATGAGCTGTTGCTCGGCCGCCGCGCGCAGCGCGCCGAGACCCCCCGCGCGCGCCGTGACCCGCGCGTTCTGATCGAGCTCCTGCTCGCCCCGCTCGCCCCGCTGTCGCGGGCGCCGGCGACTGGGACGCTGCGGTCGGGGTAGGCGCTTACAATCTGCGCAATGCGCCGACGGATCCGCTCGGCGACCCTTCCCCTCCACCGTCACTCGCTGCCGCAGCTCGCAGTGGACGGGGCGCTGGTCGCGCTCGCGTACTACCTCGCTTTTCAGCTGCGCTTCGACAGCGGGCCGCCGAGCGACTACGCGCGCCTGCGCACCGACACGATCTGGTGGGTCGCTGTCGGCAGCCTGCCGGTGCTCGTGTTCGCGCGCGTGTACCAGCGTCGCTGGCGCTATGCCGGCCAGCGCGACTACGAGGCTGTCGTCCGCGCGGTGGTCGCGATCGTGCTGCTGAGCGTCGTCGCGATCGAGGTCCTGCGGCCGGTGCACCGCTACCCGCTGATCTTCGTCGAAAACGTTTCCACCCATCACCACAACACCGTCGCCGTCGTGCTTCCGAATGGCGTGATCGTGCTGTTCGCGCTGCTCGCGCTCGTCTTCCTCGTCGGCGTGCGCGCCCTCGCGCGCAGCGTCTACGAGCGCCGCCCGCTCGCCTTCCGGGGAGGGCGCAAGGGGGAGCGCAGCGTCCTGATCGCCGGTGCCGGCGAGGGCGGACGGATGGTCGTGCGCGAGATCCTGCGCAACCGCGAGCTGGGCCTCGTGCCGGTCGGCTTCCTCGACGACGACACCCAGAAGCGGCGCCTGCTGATCGACGGCGTGCGCGTGCGCGGCAATACCGAAGCGGACCTACCGCGCATCCTCGACGAGGCCGAACCCGACGAAGTGATCATCGCGATCCCCTCGGCGCCCGGCTCCACGCGCGCGCGCATCGTGCGCGAGTGCCGCGGCAGGGGGATCCCCGTCCGCACCCTGCCGACCGTGTTCGAGCTGCTCCAGACGCGCGGCGCGCTTGCGCGCCAGATGCGCGAGGTGCGCGTCGAGGACGTGCTCGGGCGCGAGCCCGTGCACATGGAGCTCGGGCGCGTCGGCGCCTATCTGGCCGGTGAGGTCGTGCTCGTCACCGGCGCCGGCGGATCGATCGGCGCGGAGCTGTGTCGCCAGATCGCGCGCGTCGAGCCGCACCGCATCGTGCTGCTCGACCACGCCGAGGACAACCTCTTCTCGATCCAGCGCGAGCTCGAGGACGAGCGCCACGTGCCACCCTCGCTGCTGGCGGCGGTGCTCGCCGACTGCAAGGAGGAGGAGCGCATGCGCGAGATCTTCGCCGAGCATCGTCCGACCGTCGTGTTTCACGCCGCCGCCTACAAGCACGTCGGCCTGATGGAGGGCAACCCTGTCGAGGCGGTGCGCAACAACGCGCTCGCGACCCGCGTCGTCGCCCACATCGCCGGCGAGAGCGGAGCTTCGCGCTTCGTGCTCGTCTCGACAGACAAGGCCGTTGCGCCCGCGACCGTCATGGGCGCCTCGAAGGCGCTCGCCGAGTTCGCGCTCGAAGTCACCACCGATCGCTTCCCCGCCACCCGCTACGCGGCCGTCCGCTTCGGCAACGTGCTCGGCTCCTCCGGGAGCGTCGTGCCGATCTTCCGCCGCCAGATCGAGCGCGGCGGGCCGGTCACCGTCACCGACGAGCGCATGACGCGCTACTTCATGACGATCCCCGAGGCCGTTCAGCTGATCATCCGCTCGGGTTCGCTCGCCGCCCACGGCGCCGTCGACGGAACACAGTCGCTTCCCGGCGGCCACGAGCGCAGGGCGCGCCCGCGCGGCGCCGAGGTATTCGTCCTGGACATGGGTGAACCCGTGCGGATCGTGGATCTCGCGCGCGCGATGATCGAGCTGTCCGGACTCGATCCCGACCGCGATATCGAGGTCGAGATCGTCGGCGCTCGTCCCGGCGAGAAGCTCCAGGAGGAGCTCTTCAACGACTACGAGCGGGCCCGACCGACCGACGCCGAGAAGATCCTGCTGGCCGAACGCGAGCCCCTGCCGGTGGCCGCCGTCGAGTCGATGTTCGACGAGATCCGCCTGCTCGTGCTCGAAGGCGACGCCGCTGGGCTGGCGGCGAAGGTCTCCGAGCTGTCCGCCCAGAAGCGCGACGCATACCCGGCGGCCGGGCAGGCTCCGCAGCCGGCGCCCGTGCGGGATGGACCCGCTCCACCGGCCAACGGCGCTCAGCCCGATGGCGATCGGCCCGAGGCGCCTGCGCCCCTCGTACACTCCCCCAATTCATGACGTCCTTGCCGCTCGCGCTCTCGCTCTCGAGCACGTTCACGAAGATCGGCGCGATCGCGGCGTTCGCGGCGCTCCTCGGCATCGCCGTGCTGTCCCTGCTGGTCTTCTCGCAGGCGCGCGAGATCAGGCGCCTGCGCGAATGGGCCGGCCGCGCGCCCGAGCGCGACGCCGACGTCGAGCAGCGCGTTGCAGCAGCAGCTGCCGCCCGCCTGCAGCAGGCTCCCGCCCAGGGCGCCGCGGTCCCGCGCAGCGTGCCGGTCCACACGCGTGCCGCAGCAGCCGCCGGCGCGGCGGGCACAGCCACGCGGGTCGTGCCCGCCGCTGCTCAGACGTCCGCCGCCGCCGGAGGAACGCCGCCCGCCGCCGGGCAGGTGGCTGGTGCCGGCCAGCCTCTCACGGGCGCCGGCCAGCCTCTCACGGGTGCCGGCACGCCCACGCCGGCCGCCGTGGCTGGGGCCGGCCAGGGCGTGCCCGGCCAGGTGGCGAGCGGGCCACAGCCGCAGACCCCCGGCGCCACGCCCTCGCCGGGGCAGCCGCCCTCGCAAGGGCAGGCGCCATCGCCGGGACAGGCCTCCTCGCCGGGGCAGGCGCCCGGTGCCGGTCAGCCGCCGTCCTCCTCGCGCGCTGCGACCCCGGCGGCAGCCGCGGCCGCCGGCCAGGCGCCGATCCCTTGGCAGGCCCCCGTGACCGGCCAGACACCGGCTGTGCGCCCCGGCGCGTCCGTGCCCCCTGTCCCAGTCGGCGCCCCCGCCTCGGCTGCCGGCGCAGCCCAGAGCCAGCGCCCTGCGACGCCGGCAGCGCCGGCGAGCGCGGGCGCCTCTGCGGCGGCGGCCACCGCAGCGGGCGTATCCGGCGCTTCCGTGGCATCTGCTGCGCCCGCCGCGGCCGCCGCCGCCGCCGCCGGGGCTGGGTCCGCCGCAAGTCACGCGCCCGTCGGCTCGACGCCGGCGACGGCTGCCGGCGCGAGCGCCGCACCGCGCGCTCCGAGCCCGCCCAATCCGCCCGCCCCGCGGCGGCCGCCCGCGCCGCCCGCCCCGGACGGTCCGCGCCGGGAAGGCCCGCGAGCCGCGGCCGCGCAGCCTGCGCGCGCCCGTGCGAGCTCCGCGGGCGAACGCGTGAGCGCCGTCGCGCCCGAGCGACGCGCGCGGCGGAGTCCCACTCGCTCCTCGCGACGCACGCTTGCGATCGTCCTCGCCGCGCTCGCTGTCGTCGCGGTGATCGTCGTCGTGGCCGTGTCGGCGCTCGGTGGGGGCTCCTCGCCCAGGACCGGCGCGAGCTCCTCGGCGAGCAGCGGGCCAGCGACCGGGAAAACGGGGACGAGTCCAAGGCACAAGTCCTCGCATGCCTCGAAATCGACTGCTGCCCCGGCGAACGCGGCCGAAACGACGGTCTCCGTTCTCAACGGCACCGAAACCGCGGGTCTCGCCCATCGCTTCTCGACGAGCTTGCAGCAGCGCGGCTACTCCCAGGCGGCCGCGCTCGGAGGGCGCCCGCCGGGCGCTGATCAGACGACGACCGTCGAGTACGCGAGCGGCCACCAGGCGGACGCAGAAGCCGTCGCGCGCATGCTCTCCGTGCGGGCCGTGCAGCCGATCGAAGCGGCGGTCGCCGCGCTGGCCGGCTCGGCCGACGTGGTGGTGATCGTCGGCGCCGACAGGGCCGCGACGGGCCCATAGCCGCGTTCCTCGACATCCCGGCCCGCTCGAGCAAGCCGCGCGAGCACGGAATCACGCACGTGCTCGACCGCGGCATGTCGCTCGCCGACGTCGACGGCCTGCTCGAGGTCGCCGGCGAGCTCGTCGATGTCGTGAAGCTCGGCTGGGGCACGGCTCTGGTCACGGCCAACCTGCGCCCCAAGCTCGAGCGCTACGCCGCTCGCGGCATCCCGGTCGTGCTCGGCGGCACGCTCACCGAGATCGCGATTCGCCAGGGTCGAGTCGAGGGCCTGATCGCGTGGCTGCGCGAGCTCGGCCTCCGCCACGTGGAGATCTCCGACGGAACGATCGCGCTCGCGCCCGAGCTCAAGCGCGAGCTGATCGAGGCGCTCGCCAAGGAGTTCACGGTGCTCGCGGAGGTCGGCAGCAAGGACGCCGACTTCATCATGGCTCCGTACGTGTGGGTCGAGCAGATCGAACGCGACCTCGAGGCCGGCGCGTGGAAGGTGATCGCCGAGGCGCGCGAGTCGGGCACGGCCGGGATCTATCGCGCAAGCGGGGAGGTCCGCACGGGGCTGATCGACGAGATCGTGCACGCGATCGAGCCCGGCCGCCTGATCTTCGAGGCGCCGTTGCGCGAGCAGCAGGTGTGGCTGCTCAAGCGCTTCGGCACCGAGTGCAATCTCGGTAACGTCGCCCCAGCCGACGTCGTCTCGCTGGAGACGCTGCGGCTCGGACTGCGCTCGGACACGGTCGAGCGCTTCGCGCTGGGCGGCGCGGATTGAGCGACCCCCCGCTCGGCCGCACGGGGGGCGGGGGAGCGAGCCGGACACGGGCGCCCGCCACAGACCCGCTCGCGCGGGGCGCCTTCGCGCTGCTCGTGATCGCCTGCCTGGCCGCCTTCTTCCTCACGCAGCGGCTGAAGCACACGCCGACCCCCATACAGAAGTTCAAGCGCACGCCGCGCTTCTCGCCCTATCCCGCGGGTCACGACAAACAGGAGCAGATCTCCTTCAAGCTCGCCCACGCCGACACCGTCACCGTGACGATCATCGACACCGCCGGGGACACGGTCGCGACGCTGGTGAGTGACCGCGCGGTGCCCCGTTACAAACAGTTCTCGCTGCGCTGGAACGGCCGCCGCGGGCGCCCGTCGGGCTACAGCCAGATGACGAGCGCCGGTGGCCGCGCGATCCTCGTCCCGCACAACCGCGGCCGGATCGCCCCGCCCGGCGAATATCGCGTGCGCGTGGTGCTGCGCCGGCAGAGCAAGAGCGTGCTCTCGCCGTGGAGCTTCACGCTGGTGAAGCCGTGATCCGCGTGCTCGCGCTCCCCTCGGCGACCAGCCTCCCGGCGGCCGGCACGCTGGTGCTGTGGGCCGTGGTCGCGTTCGCGGCGACGCTGGCGATGGCGCTGGCGATGCGCCGGCGCGAGGAGGCCTTCCCGCTGCTGGCAGTTTTCGCGCTGCCCTTCCGGGTACCGATCTCCGCCGACAACAAGACGGTCAACCTGCTCATCCCCCTCTACCTCGTGGTGGCAGCCGGCACGCTCGTGCACCTGCTGCTGCCACTGCTGCGCGGTCCGCGGCGGGGGCGCTCGCTGTCGGCGCCCGGTGAGCCGCTGGAGTGGCGCAGGCTCTCCTTCTGGAGCTCGCCGCGCGGTCTCGAAATGATCCTGTTCGGTGCCGTCGCCCTGTACGCGGTGCAGGCGATCTATTCGGGCGACCACGCGCGCGCGGCCGAGAACGTCGCCTTCTTCTATGTCCCGTTCGCGCTGCTGTTCGTGCTCCTGCGGCGCGTGCGCTGGAGCCGGCAACTGCTGCTTCTCTGCCTCGCGGTGACGGTGGTGCTCGCCGCGCTGTTCGCGGGCATCGGCTTTATCGAGTACGCGCGCAAGTCGCTGTTCCTGAACCCGAAGGTCGTCGCCGCCAACCAGTACGACAACTACTTCCGCGTCAATTCGCTGTTCTTCGACCCCAACATCTACGGTCGCTTCCTCGCGCTCGTGATGATTGCGGTCACGACGCTCGTGCTGTGGGGCTCGCGCCGGCGCGAGATCCTCGCCGGCACGGCGGTGCTGGCGTGGCTGCTCGCCGGCCTGGTAACGAGCTTCTCGCAGTCGAGCATTGCGGCCTTGCTGCTCGGCATGGCCGTCCTCGCCGCCTACCGCTGGGACGCGCGCGCGACGGTCTATTCCTCGCTCGGATTGCTCGCGCTGGCGCTCGCGATCGTGCTGCTCGCCCCCGCCAGCCTGCACTTCGGCCTGAAGGGCAGCGGCGGCTCGACGAGCAACGCGACGAGCGGACGCAGCAAGCTGATCTCCGGTGGACTGGACCTGTTCGCCAGGCGCCCGCTGCAGGGCTTCGGCTCCGGCTCCTTCGAAGTCGAGTACAAGCGCCACACGAATGCGACTGCCGAGAACGCAACCTCCGCCTCGCACACGATCCCGGTCACCGTGGCGGCGGAGCAGGGACTCCCCGGGCTCGTCGTCTACGTGGCGCTGCTGCTGTCAGCCCTGTTCGTCCTCTTCCGCCGCGCCGGGCGCTCGCCGCCGCGCATCGCGCTGGCGGCCTGCTTCGTCGCGCTCGTGCTGCACACCTGGGCCTATGCAGACTTCCTCGAGGACCCGTTCACCTGGGCCATCCTCGCGATCGGCGTCGCGCTCGCGCGCCAGGAGCGCCACGACCGGCTCGCGCGCGGCGCGGACACGGCGCCGGCGCGCGAGGAGGGCACCCCGGCGCCGCGGGGCGCCGGTTAGTGCTCGCCTACCTCAAGCGTCTCGTCACCACCGGCGCGGCCTACCAGTTCGGCGACATCCTCGCGAAGGGCCTCGCGCTGCTGACGCTGCCGCTGTATACGCACCATCTCGCTCCACAGGCCTACGGGGCGGCCGAATCGCTGCTGACCGCGGTGATCCTGTCGAGCATCCTCCTGCGGGTCGGCGTCGGCGAGGCCTTCATCCGCTTCTACTTCGACGACGACGACCCCGAGCGCCGGCAGCGGATCGCGCGCACCGCGACGGCGGCGGTGGCCTGGACGACGACCGTGGCGGCCATCGCGGCGGTGGCCGCCGCCGGGCCGCTCTCGCGACTGCTGCTGAGCTTCGAAGACCCCCTGCTGCTGGACTGTGCGGTGCTCGGCCTGTGGGCCTTCACGAACCTCGAGATGGCCTACGCCCAGCTGCGCGTGGACGAGCGCGCGCGCGCCTACGTGCTCGCCTCGGCCGCCAACGTGACGATGACGGTGGCCTTCACGATCACGCTCGTCGTGTTCGCCGGCGAAGGCGCGCGCGGCCTGCTGCTCGGGAACTTCGCCGCGTCGACCGTCGTCGTGCTGGCGCTGTGGTGGGTCCTGCGCGCGCGCTTCTCGCTGCGGGTGCGGTGCACCGATCTGCGCGCGATGCTCCGCTTCGGCCTGCCGACCGTGCCCGCCGACGCGAGCGTCTACGCGCTGCAGGTCGCCGACCGCTTCTACCTGTACCGCTCCTACTCGCACGGCGCCGCCGGGGTCTACGCGGTCGCGATCAAGCTCGCCACGGTCGTGTTCGTGGCGGTGCGCGGCTTCCAGTACGCGTGGCCGCCGCTGGCGTATTCGATCGAGAGCGACGAGGAGGCCGGGAGGCTCTATTCGCTCGTCACGACCTACTACGCGCTCGCCACCGGCGTCGTCGTGTGCGCAGTGGGCCTGCTCGGACGCTGGATGGTTCGCCTGCTCGCCGCCCACCAGTACTTCAACGCATACCGGGCGCTGCCGTGGCTCGCGCTCGGGTGGGCGCTGTACGGGCTGTACCTCGTCTTCGTTGCGATCGCAGGCCGCGCGCGGGTGACCTCGCGCAACCTCCCCGCGGCCCTCGCCGGGCTGCTCGTCAACATCGCGCTGCTCGTCGTGTTGGTGCCCGGCTCCGGCGCCGGGCTGGGGATTGCGGGGGCCGGCATCGCTCTGTGCGGCGCCTACGCGACGATGCTGATCGTCATGTACGCGCTGACGCGGACCCTCTTTCGCGTCGGCTTCGAATGGGCGCGCCTGCTCGGACTCGTGAGCATCCTCGCGGCCGTCGCGCTGTCCGGCGAGCTGCTCCTGCCCGACCACGGAGCGCTCGGCCTGCTCAGCCGGCTGGCGTGGCTCGCGCTCGTCCCCGTGCTGCTGCTCGGGACGCACTTCTTCCACCCGCACGAGCGCGACGGCGCGAGGGCGCTGCTCGCCGACGGCCGTCGCCGTGTCGCCGCGTTCCGAGCGCGCCACGGTGAGATCGAGGCGTATGCCGAGGACCCGCTGCGCGACGTGTGAGCGCCCGGTCCGCGCTCGGCCGCCCCGTCCGCTTGTCGATTGCCGCGGCCAAGCCTCAAGTCCCTGTCCCGGCCGGCCGATGCCCGCCCCCCAATGCGAGCGACCGCCGCCACCTCCGGGCCACCCGCGCCCGCGCGCCCGCCCGCGGGCGCGCACGAGCGCCGGCGACGCGCCGAGGCGCTGCGGCGCCACAAAGCCGACCGTGCGGCGCGTGGTGTGGACGCGCTCGGCGAGCTGAGCTACCTGCGTGCGCAGCTGCGCCTGGCGACGCGGCTGACCGCGCGCCTGGCGACCACCGCGCTCGTCGAGGAGATGGTCGAGCTCGTCGTCGAGGAGCTGCACGGGACGTTCGCCTTCTACCTCGCAGCGATCCAGCGCCTGGACCCCGACGGCACATTGCGGCTGGTGGCCGGCAGCGGCGCGCTGGCCGAGGTGATGACGGAGTTCCTGCTGATCGAGCAGTCCCGGGAGCGGGGCGTCAACGGGCGCGTTGCCCGCTCGGGCCTGACCGCGCTGGTCCCCGACACGCGCGCCGATCCCGACTACATCCAGCGCGACCCCGCGACCGACCCGCGCTCCGAGCTGAGCGTGCCGATCGTCGTCGACGGTGCCGTCTGGGGCGTCCTCAACCTCGAGTCGCCGGAGGCCGGCGCGTTCACCGACGCCGACGCGGTGCTGGTGGAGGCGATCGCCGTGAGCCTCGGCTCCTCGCTGCACCGCGCCGAGCTCGTCGCCGACCTCGAGCGCACCTTCACGACGACGCTGACCGCGCTGATGAGCACGGTCGAAGCGAAGGACGAGTACACGGCCTCCCACGAGCAGCAGGTCGCCGACCTCGCCGAGCGCGTAGCCGTGCGCATGGGTGCCCCTGCAGCGCGCGCGCGCGACGTCCGTTACGCGGCCCTGCTGCACGATGTCGGCAAGGTCGCGGTGCCGAGCGAGATCCTGCTGAAGCCTGGGGCCCTGAGTGACGCGGAGTGGGTGACGATGAAGAGCCATGCAGCGGTGGGCGGCGAGCTGGTCGCGCGCATCGAGGCGTTCGCCCACCTTGCCCCGGCGGTCCGCGCGAGCCACGAGCGCTGGGACGGCGCCGGCTACCCCGACGGCCTCGCCGGCGCGGAGATCCCCCTCCCCGCGCGCATCATCGCGGCCTGCGACACCTATGACGCGATCATCACCGATCGTCCCTACCGCGCGGCGAGCACGCCCGCGCAGGCGCACGCCGAGCTGGAGCGCGTCGCCGGCTCGCAGCTGGACCCCTCGGTCGTCGTCGCGCTGCTCGAGGAGCTCGGACTCACGCGGCGCGGTCGTAACGCGCGGCCGCCTCGCGCAGCCCCTCGCCGCGCGACGGTCGCAGCGTAGCGGTCACGTGGCGCCAGTAGCGCCGCGGCGAGTGCCCCGGCAAGGCGAGCGCGGCGAGCGCCCGCAGGGCATAGCTCCAGGCGGTCAGCCAGCGCACGGCGCGCGCGGCGCCCGCACCGTGGTGCTTGCGCATGTAGCGCTCGCGGCCCCTCGCCAGTTCGACGATGCGCCGCTCGGGGACCGTGCCGGTCGAGAGCTGCTCGTGGTGCACCGCGAGCGCCTGCGGCGCGTACACGCTGCGCCAGCCGGCATCGCGCAGGCGGCGCGCGAAGTCGACCTCGTCGGAGTACACGAAGAAATCTGGATCCAGATACCCGACCTCGGCTGCCGCCTCGCGGCGCACGAGCAGTGCCGCCGACTGGCACCAGTCCACCTCGCGCGGGCGCTCGCCCCGGCTCTGCACGACGAGCACGCGATGCAGCAGCAGGGCTCCCGCGAGGGCTGAGAGCGGCGAGGGGAAGCGCCAGGCCGAGGCCTGCTCGGCGCCGTCCGGTCGCAGCAGCCGCGCGCCGGCGCAGGCGAAGCGCGGGCGCTCCTCGAGCGCCTGCCACAGCGCGAGGCTCGCGCCGGGGCGCAGCTCGGTGTCCTCGTTCAGCAGCAGCGCATAGCGACCTGCGGCGCGACGCAGCAGCTCGCTGTCGTTCTCGCCCTTGCCGCGGCGATGCTCGAGCGCGATCACCTCGGCGCCGACGCCGTGAACGCGCGCCGCCTCGGCCGAGCCGTCACGCGAGGCGTTGTCGAGCACGAGCACCTCGGAGGCAAACGGCAGGCTCCGGCGCTCGCGCGCGATCGCGTCGAGGCCGCGCAGCAGCAGCTCGCGCTGTGAGGTGTTGACTACGCAATAGCTCAACTCGATCGTGGCCATCGGCAGGGCGCACCCTACTTCGCGGGCTGCGCGCGCGAACGATCAGCCGCATACAGCGAATCCGAGCAGCGGGATGCATCGCCCGGGTTGACTCCTGCAGTACAGTCGTGGAGAAGCAGAAGCTGTGCCGGATCCCTCGATCCAAGGTTAGGTGCTTCATCTGCGGAGGGCCCGCGCCAGGGGGGTGCGGGCCAGCCGTGGAGCGCTGGCGCGCCTATTGTCCTTCGCCGTGCGCGTCCACATCGTCGATCCGTCGGCCTACACGCCGCCCTACGACCACGCCCTCTGCGCGGCGCTGGGTGCAGCGGGCGCCGAGGTCGAGCTGCACACCAGCCACTTCGCCTATGGCCCGGTCGCGCCGCCCGAGGGGTATGCGCGGCGCGAGAGCTTCTATCGCGCCGCCGCTCGCGTGGGCGATCCACGCCTGCGCCGGGCGGTCAAGCTCGCCGAGCACGTCCCCGACATGCTGCGCTACCGCCGCACGGCGCGCGCGGCCGCCGTCGTGCACTTCCAGTGGCTCACCGTTCAGCATCTCGACGGGCATCTGCTCCCGCGCGGGCGCCCGCTCGTGCTGAGCGCCCACGACATCCTGCCGCGCGAGCCGCGACCAGGCCAGCGCAATGCCCAGCGGCGGCTGTACGAGCGCTTCGATGCGATCGTCGTGCACTCCCGCGCGGGCGCCGAGCGGCTGAGCCGCGAGCTCGGCGTCGACCGCGCGCGCATCCACGTGATCGGACATGGGGCCTTCGCCCACCTCGCGGCCGGCGGCGCGGGCGGCGCTCCGCCGTTTGAGACAGAGCTTCCCGTCGTGCTCTGCTTCGGGCTGATGCGTCCCTATAAGGGAATCGACCTGCTGCTCGAGGCCTGGCGGGGCATCGAGGGCGCCGAGCTGTGGATCGCGGGCATGCCGCGCATGGACATCGGCCCGCTGAGGGCCGCGGCGCCGCCGGGGGTGCGCTTCGTGCCGCGCTTCATCGGCGACGACGAGCTGCCCGCCTACTTCCGCCGCGCGGACCTCGTCGTGCTGCCCTACCGTGAGATCGACCAGTCCGGCGTCCTCTTCACGGCGCTGGCGTTCGGCAGGCCGCTGCTGCTGAGCGACGTCGGTGGCTTTCCCGAGGTCGCGCGCAGCGGCGCGGCGCGCACGTTCCCGGCGGGCGAGGCAGGACCTCTGCACGATGCCCTCGGTGAGCTGCTCGGCGCTCCCGACACGCTCGCGAAAATGGCCGAGCGCGCCCGTGAGGCGGCAGCAGGGCCCTACTCGTGGGCCACCGCGGCGCGGCGCACGCTCGATCTCTACGCGGCGCTCCTGAGCGAGAGCGGGTCGCGATGACGGCGGCGCTGGAGGTCGTCTTCTGGCTCTGTTGCGCGCTGATCGTGTGGACGCAGATCGGCTACGCCGCGGCGCTCGCGCTCGTCGTCCGCGCGCGCGGGCTCGGAGCCGGTCGGACTGCGCACGCGGCGTCTGCCGCCGCGGCGCCGGGCGCTCCCGCGCCCGGCAGCGGCGCCCCCGCGTCGGCGCCGATGCTGTCGCTGATCGTCGCCGCGCACGACGAGGAGACGGTGATCGAGGCGAAGATCGCCAATGCGCTCGCGCTCGACTATCCGCGCGAGCGCCTGCAGGTGATCGTCGCCTGCGACGGCTGCTCGGACGCCACCGCCGCACGCGCGCGCACAGCGGGGGCGGACATCGTCCTGGAGCTCGCGCGCGGCGGCAAGGTGCGCGCGCAGGACGCCGCCGTCGAGCAGGCGCGGGGCGAGCTGGTGGCGTTCTCGGACGCAAACGCGCTGTGGGAGGCCGATGCAGCTCGCGCGCTCGTGTGCGCCTTCGCGGATGACCGCGTCGGGTATGCGTGCGGCCAGGTGCGCTTCGTGCAGGCCGGCGACCCCGGGAGCGCAAACCAGGAGGGCGTGTACTGGCGCTACGAGCTCGCGGTGCGCGCGCTGGAGTCACGCCTCAGCTCGATCACCGCCGGCAACGGCGCGATCTACGCAACCCGCCGCGAGAGCTACATCAGCGTGGATCCGATCATGGGCCACGACCTCTCGTTGCCGTTCAACATGGTCAAGCGCGGCTGGCGGGCGATCTACGCGCCGGACGCCCGCGCGAGCGAGAAGATGGTCCCCTCGCTGCGCGGCGAGTTCGCGCGCAAGCGCCGCATGATGAGCCACACGTGGCCGATCGTCCTGCGCGGCGGGATGCTCTCGCCGCGCGGCTACACGCCGGGCTACGCCGTGATGATCCTCTCCCACCGCCTGTTGCGCTACGCCACGCCGGCGCTTCACCTGCTCGCACTGGGCACCAACGTCGCGCTCGTCGCGGTCGCCGCGGGGACGCTTTACGCGGTGACGCTCGGATTGCAGCTCGCACTGCTGCTCAGCGCCGCGCTGGCGGGGGCGGTGCCCGCGCGGGCGCTGCTGATCGCGCGCTACTACGTGCTCACGACCGCCTCGCTCGCGGCCGGCCTGTGGGATTGGCTGCGCCACGGCACCGAGGCCTCCTGGGAGGCGGCCGAGGGCACTCGCTGACTATTGTCCGGCCGGTGACTCGCCGGGCGCTCGACATCGCGATGTCCGCAGCGTTGCTCGTCTTGAGCGCGCCGCTGCTGGCCCTCGCGGCGCTCGCGATTCGTCGCGAGACGCCCGGTCCGGTGCTCTACCGCCAGCGCCGCATCGGCCGCGACGGCCATCCCTTCGATGTGCTCAAGCTGCGCACCATGGTCGACGGCGCCGAGCACATCGGCGCGGGCCTGGCCGTCAACGAGAACGACCCCCGCATCACCCGGGTCGGCGCGCTCCTGCGCCGATGCTCGCTCGACGAGCTGCCGAACCTCGTCAACGTGCTGCGCGGCGAGATGTCGCTGATCGGGCCGCGCCCGACGCTGCCGGTGCAGGTCGAGCAGTACTCCGAGCGCCAGCGCCGGCGCCTGGAGCTGCGCCCCGGAATCACCGGCTGGGCGCAGGTCAACGGCCGCGCCAGCCTGCCGTGGTCGGAGCGCATCGAGCTCGACCTCTACTACATCGAGCATCGCTCGCTCGCGCTCGATCTGAAGATCCTCGGGCGCACGATCGCGATGCTGCTCGCCGGTGGCGAGATCTACAAGGGCGAGCACGGCGGCTGGGAGGGCGAGCTGTGAGTTCCGCGGCGGTCCTGCTCACGGGCGCGGGCAAGCGTTACGACATCGTCTCCTGCTTCGCGGCGCTGACCAAGACGGTCGTAGCCGACCCCGCGCCGCTCGCTCCCGCGCAGTACGCGGCGCAGGTGCGCGCCGCCGTTCCGCTGATCTCGGACGCCGCCTACGTCCCGGCGCTGCAGGAGCTCTGCGCCGAGCACGACGTCGGCGCGGTGCTGCCGCTGACCGATCTCGACATCGAGGTGCTCGCCCTCGCGCGCGAGCGCGGGAGCCTGCCGGCGCTGGTGCCGTCTCCGGCGATCGCCGCTGCCACGTATGACAAGTACGAGGCCCATCTGCTGCTCGGGCGCCTCGGGCTGCCCTCGCCTCCCACCGTGCCGGCGGACGCGGCCCTCGACGCGCTCGATTACCCCGTCGTGGTCAAGCCGCGGCGAGGCTCCGGCGCCCGCTCGATCCACTGGGCACGCGACCCGGCGCAGGCGCGCTTCTTCATCGACTACGTCGCCGAGCCGACGATGGTCCAGCGGGCGATGAACGGCCCCGAGCTGTCGATCGACTGCCTCGGCGATCAGGACGCACGCTGCCTCAACGCGATTCCCCGCACGATGCTCGAGTCGCGCGGTGGCGAGTCGATCAAGGGGCAGGTGATCCGCGACGAGGAGCTGATCGAGCTCGGACGGCGCACGATCGAGGCGCTCGCCGTGCGCGGCCCGGCGACCATCCAGGTGTTCCGCGACCCCGAAATCGGTCTCGCCATCACCGACGTGAACACCCGCTTCGGCGGCGCCTTCCCCGCCCCGGCCTACGCCGCGCTGCCCGGGCGCAGCTATCCCGAGCTGATCGTCCGCATGGCCTCCGGCGAGCGAATCGAGCCTCACGTCGGCGAGTTCGCCGCGGGTATGCACTTCACGCGCTACTACTGGCAGCTCGAGCTCGACGAGCAGCTGCGCCCGACGGGACGGGAGATCGTGCCCGGCGGCCGGCCCGCGCCACGCTAGCGACAGCGCCCCAACGCCAGGCGGCACGGCTGCGCCCCGGCTCGGGCTAGAATCCACGCCAGTGGCCACGTCGCTAGTCGACTCCCCGCCCGCTGTCAACAGCGAGCAACGCCCTGCGGATCCGCCCTCGGACGCCCCGGCCCCGCAGCCCGCCGGCTCAGCCTCCCCGGCGCCGGCGGCTCACGCCTGCGCGCAGTGCGGCGCGCCGATGGCGCGCGAGCAGGACTGGTGCCTGCAGTGCGGTGCCGGGACGCGCGGCGGCACGGGCACAGCGGCCTGGCGCTCGGCCGCGACGATCCTCGCCGCCGCCGCGGTGCTGGCCCTGGGCGCCGCCGCCGCCGGGTATGCGGCGCTGAACAAGAAGACCCACAAGCCCCCCGTCGCCACCACCACCGTGGCCCAGGCGCCGGCTGCCGTCGTGCCGCCAGCCCCCGTCACCCCGAGCGCCCCGACGACGATCAAACCGGTGCTGCCGAAGACGGCGGTCAAACCGGCGACGATTCCGCTGGCGCCGAGCACGCCGCCGGTGACACCGGCGGCGACCCCCAAAAGCGAAACCGGAGCCTCGACGACGCCGGCGCCGTCCAGCGGAGGCGCCGCGAGCGAACCGACGCCGATCCTGCTCGACACGAACGCCGCCTCGACGTACAACCCCTACAACTACCCGGCCGCGAACTTCGGAGACCCGAGCCTGACGATCGATGGCGACACCTCCACGGGCTGGACGGCGCTGGTCGACCCGGCGACGGCGCCGAGGCTGGCCGAGGGCGTGCTGATCGACGTGAAGACGCCGCGACGGTTCGGCTCCGTCAAGCTGGCGACGTCCTCACCGGGCATGAGCGTCGAGCTCTACGGCGCCAACGGCACGGCCGCGCCGACGTCGATCCTCGACGCCGCCTGGATCCCGCTGAGCCACTCGCGCGTGGTCGCCAAAAAGCACGTCACGATCAAGCTGCGTCACTCACAGCACGCGTTCAGGTTCATCACGCTGTGGATCAGCCGGGCCCCGGCGGCATCGGTCGGCACGCCGCAAGCGCCGGGCCACGTGACCGTCAACGAAATCGAACTGTTCGCTCCGGAATAGCCGCCGTCAGGCGGACGAGCGGGGCATAGCCGCTGCTCAGGCGGACGAGCGAGCTGCGCGTTTCGCCGGGCGCCGCGCGGGCGTGCGTGCCGTTCCTCGACGAGCGGCGCTGCGGCGCGCGGGCGCCGCCCAGACGTCATCGAGGAACGCGCCGATCTCGCCGGTCAGGCGGTCGGGCTGGAGGCGCAGCTCGACGAGCGACTCGGCTTCCAGCAGGCGTGCGTTGGGCAGCTCGGAGGCGAGCATGCCCGCGTCGGAGAACGGGTGGACCGGGTCGCGCTGGTGGCCGAGGATCAGCGTCGGCGCCTGGATCTGCGAGCGCTCGCTGCGCGGGGGCGCGATGCGGCCGAAGAACAGCCCCTGCAGCAGCGCGCCACCGGGGCCGGGTTCCTGACGCACGGTATCGAGCAGCACGTTGCCGTAGTGAGGAAGCGCTCGACGCGGCACCGCGCGCGCAACGCGTGCGAGCAGCTTCATCGCGGGCTCGCCGAAGGTCAGGGAGACGAGCAGCGGCGTGAACGCGAGCGCGCTGCCGAGCAGGCCGTTGTCGAGCACCGGCATCTCGATCACCAGCCCGCGCACCCGCGCGGGACTGGTCGCGCCCGCCTCGAGCGCGGCATTCGCGCCCAGCGACGTGCCCATCACGACGGCCTGCGCGAGTTTCAGGTGGTCCATCAGGGCGATCACCTGCTGCCCGTAGATCGGCATCGAGTAGCGCCACATGTCGCGCGGGCGATCGGAGGCGCCGTGGCCGAGCAGGTCGAGCGTGATCACACGGTTGCCGCGCGCGGCGAGGTCTTCCGCCAGCCGGCGGTGCATCCCCTGCGAGAGGAGCAGGCCGTGCAGCAGGATCAGCGGGCGCGAGCCCGCCGGGGCGCTGCGCGCCGTGCGCCCGCGCACCCCCGCCGAGGTGACGGTGGCCGGGCCGCCTCCGTACTCGGTGTAGGCCAGGCGCTGACCCTCGTACTTGAAGAACGGCATGCGCGCACCCTAGCGCCCGGGCGAGCGTGTCTCCCTGCAGGCGACGATGCCCGCTGGGCGTTCGGGCCCGCGGCCGGCGCCGCGGGCGGCCCGCGTGTATGCGTGCGGAGCGCTAGCGTTGCGTGCTGAGCTCAACTGTCAGCCACCACCAGGAGGAACCAATGGCCAAGCAGCCCCGCATCCTCGCCGGAGAGACGGTCGCCATCACCGGCGCCGCACGCGGGATCGGGCGCGCCACCGCGGAGGCGCTCCTGCGCCAGGGCATGAAGGTGGCGATCGGCGACGTCGATCTCGAGACGGCGCGCCAGACGGCCGCCGAGCTCGGCGCGAGCACGATCGCCCTCCCGCTCGACGTGACCGACCGCGCCTCCTTCACCGCGTTCCTCGACGCCGCCGAGCAGCAGCTCGGGCCGCTCGACGTCCTCATCAACAACGCCGGGATCATGCAGGTGGGGCGCTTCATCGACGAGGACGACCTGACTGCGCGGCGGATGATCGACATCAACCTCCACGGCGTGATCCTCGGGATGAAGCTCGCGCTCGCGCGCATGATTCCCCGCGACCGCGGCCACATCGTCAACATCTCCTCGCAGGCCGGCAAGTTCGGCACCCCGGGTGGAGCGACCTACTCGGCGACCAAGCACGCCGTCGTCGGCATGACCGAGGCGGTGCGCGGCGAGCTGCGGCTGATGGGGGCGCACATCGACCTCAGCTACGTGATGCCCTTCGTCGTCAACACGGAACTCGGCGTCGGACTCGGCGAGGCGCGCGGAATGAGCAATCTCGAGCCGACAGACGTGGCCGATGCGATCGTCGAGGCCCTGCGGATGGGCATAGTCGACGTCTGGGTGCCCAAGTCGGCGAAGCGCACGAACATGCTCACGGCTGTGCTTCCGCGCTCGGCGTCGGAGGGGATCGCGCGTGCGCTGAAGGCCGACCGGGTGCTCGCGGGCGCTGACCTGAACACGCGCCGCGCCTACGAGCTGCGCGCCTCGCGCTCGGAGCCTGGGCTAGAGCCCGCTACGCCCACCCCCCAGATCGCGTCCTCCCCGGGCGCCGCGCCGTCGGAGGCGCAGGCGGACGGCGAGGCGGTACACGCGACGGGGGACGGCGAGGGGCTGGGCGCAACAGGGGACGGCGATGGCGAGGTGGTGCGCGCGACGGGCGAGTAGGAGCTCAGCCGCCCGTCAGCCAGTCGGCGATCAGGCGCCCGATCAGCGGGCCCTGGTCCTCCTGCAGGAAGTGGCTCGCATCCGGGATCGTGCGCGGCGCGGGCTGCCCGATCGCCGCGGCCAAGCGCTCGCCGGTGCTCAGCGGCAGCACCGGGTCGGAGTCGGCCCACAGCATCAATGTGGGCCGATCGTCGCCCTTCAGCGCCTCGAGCACCCGCTGTCCCGCCTCGGCGCCCGGCGCATCTGGACTGCGGGGGATCATCAGCGGAAACGCGCGCGCGCCGGCCTTCGAGGCCGCGTTCGGATAGGGCGCGTCATATGCCGCGATCACCTCGTCGCCCGGGTCGGCCTTGCAGGCGCCGCGGACGAGCATCCCGACGGGGAGGTCCTCGGTCCGCGCGACGAAGTCGCGAAAGGCGATCCACGCGTCGGTCATCTTCTGGTGGCCCGTGAACAGCCCCGTGTCGAGGATCACGATGCGATCGATCCGCTCGCGCTGCTCCACGGCGAGGCGCAGCCCGATCGGGCCGCCCCAGTCGTGCACCACGATCGTCGCGCCGCTGAGGTCGAGGTCCTCGAGCAGCGTGGTCGCGAGCTCGACGTGGCGGTCATAGCTGTAGAAGTCGATGTCGGTCGGCTTGTCGGAGCGTCCGAAGCCGGCGAGGTCGGGCGCGATGCAGCGGAACCCCGCGTCGCGCACGGGGGGAATCACCTTGCGCCACAGAAACGACCAGGTCGGCTCGCCGTGCAGCAGCAGCACGGGGGCGCCGTCTCCCTCATCCACGTGCGCCAGGCGCAGGCCGTCGAGGTCGCGATAGGTGGAGCGAAAGGGGAAGTCGACGAGCCCCTCCAGGGCGTCCTCGTCGGTACGCACCGCGTCGAGCATCTGCCGCGGAGCATACCGTTCGCCCATCGGCTAGGCTCGCGCCCGGATGCACACGATCGCCGTTCAGCTGGCGCCCGTCCTGGGGGCGGAGAAGAGCAAAGTCCCCTTTTATGTCGCGGGCGGACTGCTGGTCGTGTGGGCGCTGTTCGTCTCGCTCGGCATCGGCGTGCGACGCCCCGACTTCCCCGCCAGCCTCTCCGAGCAGCGAGCCGTCCTCGCGGTCACCGCAGTGCTCGTGCTCGCGGCCGTGACGACCGCGGTGCTGACCTCCGGAGGTGCGACGAGCAGCCAGGCCGCCGCCACGCCGGCCCAGACGCAGAGCTCCGCCGGCTCCGGTGGCGCCGAAGCCCCCGCCGCCGGCCAGACCACCGCGGCCTCCCCGTCGACCGCGACGGCCACCGCGCCGCGGGCGACGACCGGTACGCCGGCGCCGGCGTCCTCGCCGGCCGCGCGCACGAGTGCGCTGAAGCTCGCGGCCGACCCCGGCGGAGCGCTGAGCTACAACACGAAGCAACTGAGCGCGAAGGCGGGTAGCGTCTCGATCACCTTGACCAACGCCGCCCCGCTCGGACACAACCTGACGATCGCCCAGGGCAGCAAGGTTCTCGGCGCGACCCCCACGTTCACCGGCGGCGCGAAGTCACTGAAGCTGACGCTGAAGCCCGGTACATACACGTTCTACTGCTCGGTGCCCGGTCACCGCCAGGCGGGCATGGAAGGGACCCTGACGGTGTCGTGAAGCTGTACGTCTGCTGGGGAACGTTCCCGACGGTGCGCCCAGGCGGACACCCCTGCGCGAACGCCCACCACGCGCTGCGCGACGCGGGCTACGAGCCGGAGGTGGTCAAGTCCTACGGCTTGGCGCCGCTGCCCGACCTCTTCAACCGCACGCGCGGCCGTCGCGAGGTGCAGGCGCTTACGGGCAACCGCTGGGTTCCCACGCTCGTGCTCGACGACGGCACCGTGATCGACGATTCGCACGCGATCGTCGCTTGGGCACGCGCGAACCCCGCGTAGATGTGTTCGCGCGCCCCGCGCGCGGGGACGCGCAGCCTGGCGAGCAGCTCGTCCGTGTCGCGATCGGCGCGAGCCGCGACGCGAGCGAGGGCAAAGACCGTGGTCACGCTGAACCCCATCGCAACAGCGGCCAAAGCGACGATGACGATCACGGAATTCACCCCATGACTCTCCTTCGATTCTGCTCCCGTCGCGGACACTCGCACACCGGCCGGACACGGGCCGCCCGTTCGCGCCACCGAGCACGCTATGACCGTATATTTCTGCGTCGGCGGGCAAGTGTCCTGCCGGCGAGCCCATGAAACCCGAGAGAAGGGACCGTGCAATGGACGTCCTTGCCAGGCTCGACGAGACCCGTGCAGCCATCAACGTGCTCGAGCACCCGTTCTATCGGCGCTGGAGCGCGGGAGAGCTCGCCGACGCCGAGCTCGGGCTGTACGCCGGCGAGTACGCTCACGCGGTGCGCGCGCTGGCCGACGCTTCGATGGCGAGCGCCGCCGCGGCACCGGCGCGCCACGCCGCCGAGCTGCGCGCGCACGCCCTCGAGGAGGCCGCCCACGTCTCCCTGTGGGATCAGTTCGCGAGCGCGGCCGGCGCCCCCGGCGCGCCGGGGGCGGCGCTGCCCGAGACCGAGGAGTGCGTGCGCGCGTGGACCGCGGGCGAGGACCTGCTCGAGCACCTGGCGGTGCTGTACGCGATCGAGGCCGGCCAGCCCGAGATCTCCGAGACGAAGCTCGAGGGGCTGCGGACCCATTACGGCTACAGCGCGGAAGGACCGGCCACCGAGTACTTCAGCGTGCATGCGCTGCGCGACCTCGAGCACGCGCGCGATGCCCGCGAGCTGATCGCCGAGCTGAGCGGCACGGTGCCCGGTGCCGGCGGCCAGCTCGACAGGATGGTGCGCCGCGCGAGCGCCGCCCTGCGCGGCAACTGGAGCCTGCTCGACGGCGTCGAACGGCGCGCGCACGAGGCCTAGCGATCAGCGTCAGGCGCCAGGCGTCAGGCGCCAGGCGAACAGCACGGCAGCCACGGACGTCGCCAGGTTGAGGCTGGAGACACCCGTGCGCATCGGGATGCTGACACGGGCGTCGGCCCGCGCGAGCAGCTCGGAGCTGAGGCCGTAGCGCTCGGTCCCGAAGGCGAGCAACGCATGCGGGTCGAGCGTCGCCGGGTCCAGCGTCTCACCGTCGGGGTCGATCGCCAGCAGCGGCGCGTCGAGGGCGTCGAGCCCAGCGAGCGACTCAATGCGGGCCACGGGCAGGGCGAAATGCAGGCCGGCGCTTCCGCGCAGCGCGTCGGGGTGCCAGGGGTCGTGGCTTCCCGTCGTCAGTACGCCCGCCGCGTCCGCTGCGGCGGCGACGCGCACGCAGGCGCCCATGTTGCCGAGGTCACGCGGGTCCTCGAGCAGCACGACCGGCGCGCTGCGCGGCGCCGCGAGCAGGGCCCCGGCGTCGAGCGTGGGGCGCACCGCGATCGCCATCACGCCGGTCGTCGGCGCGAGCGGCGCGAGCTGGGCGAAGACGGCGCCGTCGACCGGCTGGGCGAGCGCGCGCATGCGCTCGCTGACATCGGGAGCCAGGCGCGCTGCGAGGCGCTCGAGCGCCGCAGCGTCGTCGGTCACGACAGCGACCGTCTCGGCGCCGAAGCGCAGCGCGTGCTTGAGCGGGTGAAAGCCCTCGAGCACCGCCAGCGCCGGGTCGCGCCGTGCGCGCCCGAAGCGCGGGATGAGCGCTCCCTGTTGCACCGCGCGATCATGGCAGGCCGAATACTGTTGGGGGCGCGATGAAGCTCGAGGGGATCCATCACATCACCGCGATCACCGGCGATGCCACCGGGAACGTCGAGTTCTACGCCGGCGTGCTCGGCCTGCGGATGGTCAAGCGGACCGTCAACCAGGACGAACCGAGGGTGTATCACCTGTTCTACGGAGACGAGCACGGTTCTCCCGGCATGGACCTGACCTTCTTCGAGTATCCGGGCGCGGCACGGGGGGTCGCGGGGGCCGGAATGGTTCACCGCATCATGTGGCGGGTGGGCTCGCACGAGGCGCTCGAGTTCTGGCGCGAGCGCCTCGTGGCGCACGACGTCGACGCGCGGTTGACCGGCGAGTCCCTCGTGTTCGTCGACCCCGAGGGACTCGGGCACGAGCTGCTGCTCAGTGCGAGCGGGGACGAGCCGCTGAGCGCGCGCTCACCGGAGATCCCGAGCGAGCACGCCCTGCAGGGGTTTGAGGGCGTGCGCGCCTACAGCGGCGCACCCGCCCGCAGCGAGCAGCTGCTCGCCGACGGGCTCGGCTTCGCGCGCGCCGGCGGTGAGCGCTGGGAGGCTCGCGGCGATAACCGCGGCAGCTTCTACGCCTACGATCTGGCGCCGCCGGAGATCAATCGCCGTCAGGGAGCGGGCACCGTGCACCACGTCGCCTTCGCGGCGCAGATGCCCGATCTGGAGGCGTGGCGCACGCGCGCGAGCGAGGCTGGTGCCGACCCGACCGAGGTGATCGAGCGCTTCTACTTCAAATCGGTCTACTTCCGCGAGCCGAGCGGCGTGCTGTTCGAGATCGCGACGATCGGTCCCGGCTTCGCGGTCGACGAGGACGAGCGCCACCTCGGCGAGCGGCTGTCGCTGCCGCCGCCGTTCGAGCCGATGCGCGAGCAGCTCGAGGCGACGCTGCGTCCGCTGCCGTATCCCCCGCCGTGGCGCGTCCAGGCGCCCTGACGGCGCAGTCGGCTCGACCCTGCGTGCGTGGCCGCGCTGCCCGCCTCCTACGCGAGCGGCCGAGCGCGCTCAGGCCAGTACGCCGAGGCGCCGCGAGCGCGGGGAGCGCTGTGCCAGCACGGCACCCCAGTCGGCGTCCTGCATCTCGGCGGGGGCGGTGTTGGCGAGGAACTCGCGCAGCAGCCCGGACAGCCCGTCGGGGTCTTCGAGGTGGGGGAAGTGGGCGGCGCGCGGGAGCGTCCTGAAGGAGCTGCCGGGAATCGCGGCGTGCGCGAGGCGTCCGTGCTCGATCGGGATCGTGCGGTCGCGCTCGCCCCACACGATCAGCGTCGGGATCGTCTCGAGCAGGCCGAGACGATCGGTCGCGCTGACACGCTGGCCGTGCATGTCGATCACCGAGCGCAGCGTCTGCAGGAAGGCATTGCGCGCATCGGCGTTCTCGAGCGGGCGCAGCGCGCGGGCGATCGCCTGCAGGTAGATGCCCCCGCCGACGCCGCGCTCGCGCAGCCGTGTGCCCGAAGCCCGCAGCGCGCCGAGCAGGCGCGGATGGATCGTCAGCGAGAGCAGACCGGACATGCCCGGCAGCGCGGCGGTGCGCAGCAGCGGGCTGACCTCACGCCCGAGACCGCCGCTCGAGATCAGCGCGAGGCGCTCCACGCGCTGGGGGAACTGGTAGAAGAACTGCATCGCGACGCCCCCGCCGAGGGAGTGCCCGACGATGCTCGCCCGGTCGATCCCGATCGCGGCGAGCAGGTCGCGAATGCTGGCGGCGTGCGCTCCGAGCGAGTAGTCCCCGCGAGGCGCGGCAGAGTCGCCGTGGCCGATCAGGTCGGGTGCCACGACGGTGTAGTCGGACGCCAGCTCCTGGGCGACCTCCTGCCAGTGGCTCGAGGAGTTGAGCATGCCGTGCACGAGCACGACTGCCGGTCCGCTGCCGGCAACGCGGTAGATCACGCGGCGCCCGTGCAGGGTGATCTGCCACTCCTCGAACTGGGGCTGCAGGGAGGCCAGCGGCACCGGCCGCGGGCCGCCCCCGGCCCGCCCCTCGCGACCATCTCCGGCCTGGCTGGAAGTCAGCGCGGCACCTCGGGCGTGACCCTAGCAAAGGGGCCATACTCCACCGCTGTGCTGCGACTGATCACGATCCCGATCAGCCACTACTGCGAGAAGGCCCGCTGGGCACTCGAGCGCGCGCGCCTGGAGTACCGCGAGGAGCCCCATGTGCAGGGCATCCATCGGCTGGCCGCGCGTCGCGCCGGCGGCGGCAGGACGGTGCCCGTGCTCGTCACCCCCGCGGGCGCGATCGGGGAGTCCGAGGAGATCCTCAAGTGGGTCGATCAGCGGCTGGACCCCGAGCTGCGGTTGTTCGCAGGGACGCCCGCGGAGCGGCGCGAGCTGGAGGCGCTGTGCCGGCGACTCGACGAGCAGCTCGGCCCGAGTGGGCGCCGGCTGATGTACGTGCAGATGCTCGCGCACAAGGACCTGATGCTGCAGTTCAACAACGCGGGCGTGCCGGCGTGGGAGGACCGCGCGATCCGCTGGGGCTGGCGCCCGATCGTCGGCTTCGCCGCCCGCGCGCTCGCGATAACGCCCGGTGTCGAGGTTGAGGACGAGCGGGTCGTCTGGCGCGAGCTGGATTTCGTCGCCGGTCTGCTCGAGGACGGGCGTCCGTACCTGAGCGGCGAGCGCTTCGGCGCGGCGGACCTGACGTTTGCGGCGCTGGCCGCCGCCGTCATCGTCTCGCCCGACTACGGCGTGGCGCTGCCCCAGCCCGAGCGGCTCCCGTCGGTGCCCGCTGCGCTCGTGAGGCGCGCGCGTGAGCACCCCGCCGGGGCGTTCGCGCTGCGGCTGATCGCCGAGCACCGGCGCGCCTCGGCGGCGTCGGAGCTCGAGCCCGGCTGAGTATCGCGAGGCGGCGAAGCGGCAGCCGTGGCAGGTGGGAGGTGGCGTGCTCCTAGCCCCCGTCGTCGCGCTCGCGCCACAGCTCGATGTTCCGCCGTCCCGCTCGCAGCGCGCGGCGTCGCACGAGCGCGCGCCGGTCGCGCTCCCCCTCGCCGCCGGCCGCGCCGGCAGCGGGCGGGGCGTCGTGGCGATCGACGTCGGCGAGCGCGTCGTCGGGCTCGTCCCACTCGGACAGGCAGTGCGTCGCCGAGCCGAGCAGGCGGCAGGCTGTCCGCAGCTGCTCGCCGAGCTCGAGCCAGGCGTCGGAGACGGCCGGCGGCTCGGCCGAGAGCAGCTCCCCCGCCTCGGCCAGGAGGCCCGCCAGCCGCCGGCGAAAGCGCTCGATCTCCGCGCCCGCGGCGGTGCGGGCGTTGCGCCAGGCTCGATGTTGCGGGGACTCCGGCAGGACAGGCGCCTCGCCCGCGTCGCGCAGGCGCCGCAGCCGCTGCTCACCCTGGCGCGTCGGCGCCCACGCGATCACGCCATGACGGCGCACGCTCGCGAGCTCGCCGGCGGCGACGAGGACATCGATGCGTCGGCGCACGTAGTGGGCAGCGCCCGACCGCCGCGCGATCGTCAGGTGCGCCAGGATCGAGGAGATCGGCGCCTCGCGCGAGGCGCCGTGACGATGCAGCGACGCCCGCTGGACGGCCGCGAGCACGAGCGGATCGTCCGGCCGCGCCGGGCCGCTGTCGCCTCGCACGGGCTGCTGTCTGGACACCGGGCCTCCTCTCGCCGGGAGCGCCGAGCCGCTGACCTCGATCTCCGACCGCCCACCCAGCGGGCGCCGAGCGCTGCGCTGAGCGACAATCATGGGGCATCGAGGTGAGCGACTCGGTGCCGGGCCCGGGGTGTTGACGCGCCGCCGGGCCACAATTTGCAGGACGCATCCAAGGCTAGGTCGTGTGCCCGCCGGGGGCAAGCCAAATTCCGACGAAATTGCCGTTTTGGCACACGCCTGGCACGCTCCTGACACACCTGTGTGCCCTGTGTGAGCCTTGAGCGAGCGTTGCCCGGACGGAGTAGCCAGATCGGCCGAATTGTCCAGTCGGGACAGTTGTGGCCATCTGTCTCGGTCAATAGACTCGCGCCGGAATGATCTCCGGCGGAGGTACGACGATCGATGTGCCGAGCTCGCATCCTTCGCCGCCCGGGAACGAGCCGCTCGAGCCGGCAGTGCGCCTGCTCGAGATGCGCAAGACCTACGGCGGGGTGGTCGCCGTCGAGCGTCTGTCGCTGGACGTGCTGGCGGGGGAGTTCTTCACGCTGCTGGGCCCGTCGGGGTCGGGCAAGACGACGACGCTGCGGGTGATCGCGGGCTTCGAGCTGCCCGACTCCGGGCGCATCGAGCTGCACGGCCTCGACGTCACCCGCAGCCCGCCCTACCAGCGCCCGGTGAACACCGTCTTCCAGGACTACGCGCTGTTCCCCCACATGAACGTCCGCGACAACGTCGCGTACGGGCTGCGCGTCAAGGGCATGGGCAAGCGCGAGCGCTCCGAGCAGGCGATGGAGGCCCTGCAGATGGTGCGCCTGCACGGTGTCGAGGAGCGCCGCCCGATCCAGCTCTCCGGCGGACAGCGCCAGCGCGTCGCGCTGGCGCGCGCGATCGTCAACCGTCCGCGGGTGCTGTTGCTCGACGAGCCGCTCGGCGCGCTCGACCTCAAGCTGCGCCAGGAGATGCAGCTCGAGCTGAAGGCGATCCAGCGCGAGCTGAGCGAGCGCATCACCTTCATCTACGTGACCCACGACCAGGACGAGGCGCTGACGATGAGCGACCGCATCGCCGTCTTCTCCGACGGGCGCATCGAGCAGGTCGGCACGCCAGGTGAGATCTACGAGCGCCCGGCGAACGAGTTCGTCGCCGGCTTCGTCGGGACCTCCAACGTGCTCGTGCGCGACGGGCGCTCCTACCTTGTGCGACCCGAGCGCATCCGCCTGCTCGCCGCGGACGATCCCGATGAGCGGGCGCTCGGCGGCGTCGTGCGCGAGGTCGCCTACCTCGGGCCGGTGACCCGCTACGTCATCGAGACCGACGCGGGCGAGACGCTCGTGGCGCTGCAACAGAACCTCGACATGTCGGCCGCGCAGGCGCAGCAGCAGCGCGGGCGCCACGTGCGGCTCGCGTGGCGGGCCGAGGATGCATCGGCGCTGGAGAAAACCAAACAGGAGGAGACGCGATGAGGCTTGCGAAAATCGACTGGGGCCTGGGGGCCGTGCTGGCGGTGATGGTCGTCGGCGTGAGCGCCTGCGGCAGCTCATCGACCAGCAAATCCTCCGCCAACCTGCCGACGAGCATCGGCAAAGGTGAGGGCCAGCTGAACCTGGTCGCGTGGGAAGGCTACGCGCAGCCGGAATGGGTCAAGCCCTTCGAACAGCAGACGGGCTGCACGGTGCACGCCAAGTACGCGGGCTCCTCCGACGAAATGGTCACGCTGATGCGTCAGGGTGGCGGCAGCCAGTACGACATGGTCTCGGCCTCCGGTGACGCGAGCCTGCGCTTGATCCGCGGCGGGGATGTCGCCGAGATGAACGTTGCGCTGGTGCCGGAATGGAAGAACTTCATCCCCCAGCTGCAGTCCCCGTCGCACAACACGGTGGCCGGCAAGCACTACGGGATCTCGCTGCAGTGGGGTCCGAACATCCTGCTCTACAACTCCAAGTCCGTGACCCCGGCGCCGACGAGCTGGTCGGCGATCTACAGCTCCAAGTACAAAGGTCAGGTCAGCGTCCCCAACAACCCGATCCAGATCGCCGACGCGGCGCTGTACCTGTCCAAGACGAACCCGGGTCTCGGGATCAGCGACCCCTACGAGCTCACCGAACCGCAGCTGAATGCTGTTGCGAACCTGCTCAAACAGCAGAAGCCGCTGATCAAGAAGTACTGGGCGCTGGCCTCGGATGAGATCGAACTGTTCAAGAACGGCGACATCACGATCGGCGCCGCGTGGCCCTACCAGCAGAGCACGCTGGTGGCCGACAAGGTGCCGGTCAAGTCGCTGATCCCATCCGAGGGGGCGACCGGCTGGGCCGACACGTGGATGCTCTCGGCGCACGCCAAAGACCCCAACTGCGCCTACAAGTGGGTGAACTGGGTGTCGAGCCCGAAGGTGCAGGCCGAGCAGGCGCTCTCCTACGGGGAGACGCCCGCGAACACGAAGGCCTGTGCGGAAATGGAAAAGATCAAGCAGGGCTCCTGCCCCGCCTACCACGCCAACGCGCCGAGCGCGTACTTCGACAGCATCAAGTTCTGGAAGACGCCGATCAAAGAATGCGGCAACGGCCAGAACGACTGCATGGACTACACCGCCTGGCAGCGTAAGTGGACGGAAGCCACCGGATAGGCCCGGGAGGGGCCGGGAGCCTGGCTCCCGGCCCCTCGCGCCTTCTGGCGTCTCGCATCCGCGCGTCGGCGGTCCTGTTCCGCCGGCCGTGGCTGCGGGGCGTGCTGCTGCTGTCGGCGCCAGGCGCGTGGTTCGTGCTGATCTACCTCGCCGCGCTGGTGCTGCTGTTCGTCTCCGCGCTCTGGAGCGTGGAACCGTTCACGGGCAAGCTTGTCCACCACTGGACGCTTGAAAACTTTGAACAGCTCGTCAAAGTGCCGGCCTACCGGACGATCGCGCTGCGGACGATCGGGATCGCTGCCGCGGTGACGCTCACCGACGCCGTGCTGGCGCTCCCGTTCGCCTACTTCGCGGTGCGGATCGCGCCGAAACGCCTGCAGGCGGCGCTGTTCGTCGCGGTGCTGGTGCCGCTGTGGTCCAGCTACCTCGTGCGCGTGTACGTGTGGCGGCTGATCCTCTCCAAGGACGGCGTGCTCAACTGGGCGCTCGGGAACCTCGGACTGGGCTCGCAGAGCATCGGCTACTCCAACTGGGCGATCTGGATCGTGTTCAGCTATATCTGGCTGCCGTTCATGATCCTGCCGGTGTGGTCGGCCTTCGAACGCCTGCCGGACTCCTACATCGAGGCCTCCGCCGACCTCGGCGCGCGCGGCTGGCAGACGTTCCGCACGGTCGTCTTCCCGCTCGTGCTGCCCGGCATCGCGGCGGGCTCGATCTTCACCTTCGCGCTCACGCTTGGCGACTTCATCACGCCGACGCTCGTCGGCGGAGCCGGCTCGGACTTCATCGGCAACGTCGTCTTCCAGAACGTCGGCGTGGCCAACGACGTGCCGTTCGCGGCGGCCTTCGCGGTCGTGCCGCTCGTCGTGATGGGAATCTACCTGCTGGCCGCGCGTCGACTCGGGGCATTCGAAGCGCTATGAGCGGTGCGAGCAGATGGAGTCGTGTCGCGCTGGCCGTGTGGGCGGCGCTAATCATGCTGTTCCTGTTCGTCCCGATCTTGCTCATCGTCGTGTATGCGTTCAACCCCTCGAACGTGCAGAGCTGGCCCCTCAGCGGCCTGTCGACGAAGTGGTTCGGCTCGACCTGGCACAACGCGGAAATGCGCCACGCCTTCTGGCTGTCGGTGCGCGCGGGGCTGTTCTCGACCGGCATCGCCCTGCTGCTCGGCTCGATGGCGGCGTTTGCCGTGCACCGCTTCCGCTTCTTCGGGCGCGAGGCGATCTCGTTCATCTTCGTGCTGCCGATCGCGCTGCCGGGGATCATCACGGGGATGGCGCTGAACTCCTTCATCACCTTCTCCGGCGTGAGCTTCTCGCTGACGACGATCGTGATCGGGCACGCGACGTTCTGCATCGTGGTCGTCTACAACAACGTCCTCGCGCGCCTGCGCCGCACACAGACCTCGCTGGTGGAGGCCTCGATGGACCTCGGCGCGGACGGCTGGCAGACGTTCCGCTTCGTGACGCTGCCGGTGATCGCCACGGCGCTCGTCGCGGGCGGCCTGCTCGCGTTCGCGCTGTCGTTCGACGAGATCGTCGTGACGATCTTCACGGCCGGCGCGCAGAACACGCTGCCGATCTGGATCTTCGGGAACATCCGCCTCGGCCAGCAGCTGCCGCAGGTCAACGTCGTCGTCCTGTTCGTGATCCTCGTGACGCTGATCCCGGTGACGCTGGCGCAGCGCCTGACGCGTGACACCGGCGTCCTGCGCGGCCGCGCGCAGGCGGCGGGCGGCGCCGTCGGCGGGCTCGGCGCCGTCCCCTGAGCGCCTGACGCCGGCGGAATCGCCCCCGCGGCGCTGCGGGGGCGCGCCGGGGGATAGGTTGGGAGGCATGGACGAGCGCCAGCGGCGGACCCCCTACCTCGACGCACTGCTGGACTACGCGCGGCGCAACCCGGCACGCCTGCACGTCCCCGGCCACAAGGGCGGTCAGGGCGCCGACCCCGGTCTGCTCGATGCGCTCGGCGAGGCCGCGCTGAGCCTCGACATCCCGGCGCTCACCTACGGGGTCGACGTCGGCGGCGAGCCGACGCCGTTCGAAGCCGCCCAGCAGCTGGCCGCCGAGGCCTGGGGTGCGCGACGGGCCTGGTTCTTGATCAACGGCGCCTCCCAGGGCAACCTCGCGGCCGGGCTCGCGCTCGCGCACAAAGGCGGCGAGGTGGTCGTCCAGCGCAACGCGCACTCGAGCACGATCGACGCGCTCGTGCTGTCGGGAATGCGCCCGACGTTCGCGGCCCCGGAGATCGATCCCGAGCTGGGGATCGCGCACTGCCTGACGCCGCAGACGCTGGCGGCGGCGCTCGAGCGGACGCCCGATGCGGTCGCCGCGTGGGTGATCTCGCCGACGTACTTCGGCGCGGTCGCGGACATCGCGGGACTCGCCGGGGTCGCCCACGCGCGCGGCGTGCCGCTCGTCGTCGACGAGGCGTGGGGCGCGCACATGGCGTTCAGCGAGGAGCTGCCCGAGCACGCGCTGTCGGCGGGCGCCGATCTGGTGATCTCGAGCACGCACAAGATCGTCGGCAGCCTGACGCAGTCGGCGATGCTGCACCTCGGCGCTGGCACGGAGATGATCGGCGAGGACACCGTCGATCGCGCGGTGACGCTGACCGAGTCGACGAGCCCGAACGCGCTCCTGTTCGCCTCGCTCGACGCCGCTCGCCGGCAGGCGGCCGTCTTCGGGCGCGAGCTGCTCGCGCACACGATGGCGGAGCTCGCGCAGGCCCGCGAGGAGATCCGCTCGATCGCGGGCCTCGACGTGCTCGACGAGCGCCTGGCGGGTCGCCTGGGCGTGTTCGCATACGACCCGCTGCGCCTGGCGGTCGACGTCCGCGGCGTGGCGGCGAGCGGATACGAGCTCGCGCCGCTGCTGCGCGAGCTCGGCGATGTCAACCTCGAGCTGTACGGCCAGAACGTGCTCGTGGCCGTCTTCGGGATGGGCGAGCGCGGGCTCGGCGAGGCACCGCGGCTGGTGAGCTCGCTGCGCGAGGCGGTCCTCCGCGTCGGCCTGGAACCGGAGGGGCAGCGCGCGAGCTTCGCGGCGCCGCCGCCGTGGGGCGAGCTCGCGATGACCCCGCGGGCGGCCTATCTCGGCGCCCAGGAGGTGGTGCCGGCAGCCGAGGCCGTCGGACGCATCGCGGCGGAGTCGCTGGCGACCTATCCGCCGGGTATCCCCAACGTGCTTCCCGGCGAGCGCCTGTCCGCTGAGACGCTCGCCTACGTGCAGCGTACGCTCGAGCAGGGCGGCAGCGTGCGCGGCGCGAGCGACCGCCTGCTGCGCACCGTGCGTGTCGTGATCGAGCCGTAGGCGTCCTGCTCACAGACGTGCTGGATCGTCTTCCCCGGCCAGTTGCGCAAGGCGCCGGCGCAGCGAGATTGCGTTGCGTGGGGCAAAGGCCTCCCAGTCGTTGTTGAAATACACGAACAGCTCGCCGCGCGCGCGCCAGCGGTGCAGCCGCGTGGCCCACGCGTCGAGCTCGCGCTCGGAGTAGTTGCCGCGGCGCCCGCGCGTGCCGTAGTGCATGCGGACATAACGCCAGCCGGCGGTGGCCTCCTCGGACTGGAACGGGCGATCGGGATGGTCGCCGAGCACCAGCGCGACGTCGTGCTCGCGCAGCAGGGCGTACACCTCGGCGGTGAACCAGCTCGGGTGGCGGAACTCGAACGCGTGGCGCCCCGGTGGCAGCTCGGCGAGTGCGCCCGCCAGACGGGCGTCGTCGCGGTGAAAGTTCTCAGGTAGCTGCCACAGTACGGCGCCGAGTCGGCCGGCTTCGGAGAGCGGCTCGATCCGCTCGAAGAAGCGCCGTGTGCCGTCGGCGATCGCGTTGAGGCGCTTGACGTGCGTCAGGTAGCGGCTGGCCTTGACCGCGAAGAGGAAGCCAGCGGGCGTCTGGCGCACCCACCGCTCGACAGCCTCGCGCTTGATCAGCCGATAGAAGGTCGTGTTGACCTCGACGGTGTCGAACAGCTCGCTGTAGCGCTCGAGCCAGCGAGCTGCCGGCAGCCCGCGGGGATAGACCTGCTCACGCCAGTCCGCGTAGTTCCAGCCCGAGCAGCCGACGTGTGCCCGAGCCAAGCGTGCGCCGGTGGTCGTGTCCATGGCGTCTCACTACCCGGATCCGCCCCGCGACGCCGCCGGCCCCGGGCGGGCGCCGAGCCGCTCCAGGCGCTGATGCACGAACTGGACGACGGCCGCGCCCTCGCCGACCGCGGTCGCGCACCGCTTGATCGACCCGGCGCGCACGTCGCCTGCCGCGTAGATGCCGGGTACGCTCGTTTCCAGGAGCCCCTCGGCGCCGACGTCGGAGCCGGTGAGAATAAAGCCGCTTGCGTCGCGCTCGAGCGTGTCGCCCAGCCACTGGGTGCAGGGGGACGCCCCGAGGAACAGGAACAGGAAGGAGAACGGCAGGCGCTCGCCGTCGGCCAAGGTGACGCTCCGCAGTCGCCCGTGCTCGCCGTGCAGCTGTGTGATTTCGGAGCGGTCGCGGACCGAGACTCCGTAGCGGTCGAGCTCATCGATCAGGTAATTGGACATCGTCTCGGCGAGATCTCCCCGGCGGTGCAGGAGGGTCACGAGCGCGCCCCCGCGCGCAAGCCACACGGCGGCCTGGCCGGCGGAGTTGCCCCCTCCGACGACCGCCACGCGCTGGGCGGTGCACAGCTGTCCCTCCGGTGGGCCGGCGGCGTAGAAGACGCTCAATCCCTCGTAGGCCTCCAGCCCGTCGACAGGTAGGCGCCGGTATTCGGCGCCGGTCGCGAGGAGCACGGCGCGGGCGGCGACCTGGTTGCCGTCGTCGAGCCTCACCACGTGGCGCTCGGCGCCCGGCTCGAGCGTTTCGGCGCGATAGGGCGAGGCCAGGCGGGCGTTGAACTTGCGTGCCTGGGTGGCCGCCCGGCTGATCAGTTCGCCCCCGCTGATCCCCGCCGGGAAGCCGAGGTAGTTCTCGATCCTGCGCGAGCTGCCGGCCTGGCCGCCGATGCCGCCGCTCTCGAGGACGAGCGTGTCGAGGCCCTCCGAGGCGCCGTACACGGCCGCGCCGAGACCGGCGGGTCCGGCGCCGACGATCACGAGATCGACCTCCTCGCGTGCGTCGAGCGCAAGACCGATCCCGAGCGTGCGCGAGAGCTCGCCGTTGCTCGGGTTGTGCAGCTCGACGCCCCCCGGCAGTCGTACGAGCGGCAGCGTCCCCGGGTCGAGAGCCGCAGCTGCGGCGCCGTCGGCGGAGTCGGAAGGGTCAACCCAGGAGTGGGGCAGCCTCTGCGCTCGAGCGAACTCCAGCAGCCGGCGCGTGTCGGGCGAGTCGTGCGAGCCGATGATCTCGGGGCCGATGCCGGGCCGTCGTTGGAGCAGCTCCCTGCGCTCGACGAATGCGCCCAGGACCACGTCTGCGAGCCCGGGGTCGTCGAACAGCAGCCGACGCAGCTCCTCGCGCGGGAGGGCGATGTAGCGCATCGGCTGGGTGGCGACGGCGCTGACATATACCGCCTGCCCGGTCAGCAGGTTGATCTCGCCGAGGAACCCCGACGGCCCGTGGCGCACGATCTCGTTGCCCGCGCCGTCGAGGATCGCCGCCTCGCCCTCGATGATGACGATAAACGGATAGGTGACGTCGCCGATCTCGTACAGCGTCTGACCGGCCTCGGCGGTGTGCTGCTCGCCGTGCCCGGTGAGCAGCGCGAGCTGGGAGCTCGAAAGAACGCGCGTAACGATGAGCGGAACGGGATCCTCGGCCGCCGATGTCATCGATGCCAAGCCTAGACGTGTTCGCGTCCGGGCTCGTGGTCCTCACCTGCCGGGGGGACGGCGAGGACCGAGCTCCATCGCGCAGGCGGTACTTCAGTGGAGCTAGGGGGACTCGAACCCCCGACCTCCTGGGTGCGATCCAGGCGCTCTCCCATCTGAGCTATAGCCCCGCAGGACGGGCGTCGACCGGCAGGCGGCCGACGGCAAGAGTGTAGAGCGTCAACGCCGGCCGCGGACGGGCCGGGAGCGGCCGAGCGCAGCGCTGTATGGTTACGGGGCGCAATGGGATTGCTCGATGAAGCCATTCGCGAACACCTGGATCTGAAGCGCCGCAACGGCGGAGACCCGGGCGAGATCGCGCGCAAGGAGAACGAGGCCCTCACTCCGGTCCTGGAGGCGGCAGATGGCCCGGATGCCGACGCAGACGTGACGAGCACGGACGATCAATACGTCGCGGGCGCTCCCGAAGCCGCGGGGGCCGCCGGCGCCGCGGACCTCGCTGCGAGCGCGGACGACGAGTACGCGGCCGACGAGTACGCGGCCGACGAGGAGACCCATGCGGGCGAGCGAGAGGCGACATATTCGCGCGCGTCCCTCGCGGACGCCGCCGAGGCCGACGCCGCGTTGCCGCCCGTGTCCGGAGAGTTTGCGCAGGTGGGAGAGGAGACGGCGGAGCTCGACATGGAGGCGGTGCTCGGCGAGCCCGCCCAGCCCCCCGCGCCCGAGCCCCCCGATCCCGCGTTCGCGGCGCGTCCGGTCCGCGCAACCGCACCGGCGGAGGGTCAGGACGACGCGCTCGAGTGGGAGCTCCCAGGCGACCGCGATGCCGAGGGCATCCCCCACGAAATTCCCGGGCAGGAGCGCCTCACCTTCGAGTAGCAGCAGTCGCCGTGCTTGCGCGCGGCGCGATCGCGCTTTCGTAGCACCCGCGTCCCCTAAACTCGGTCGGCAAGGGGCCATAGCTCAGCTGGGAGAGCGCCTGCTTTGCAAGCAGGAGGTCACCGGTTCGATCCCGGTTGGCTCCACCTCAGAAACGGGCCGCACCTTGGCAGCTTTTCGCGCCGAGGGATCGCCGAGCATTCTGGATGATCTGCGACGACCCCAGGCACTAGTGCCTCAAGTGCGCGTCGATCCGTGCGGGCTGCTCTCGACTCTCGCGTCGAGCAGAGCTATCGTCGCTGCGCCCTGCGGCCCGCTGCCCAGACGGTAGGCGATGCGCCGGGCATCACTGCCAAGTGCCCCCGCACCGCTGGAACGGCCGGGGGCGTGACACAGGAGCGATAACTCCCATGTCTGACCAGCCTATCCCGGAGACCCGGGACTTCGACTACCTCGAACGCGAGATCGTCTACCTTCTCACCGATCCTGAGCACCACCCGCCCGTCTGGTGTATCGCCGACCTCGGTCGAGAACTCGATTACTTCGACCCGAAGTCCCTCGTCAACCCGCTCGTTCAGGCGGGGCTGCTGCACCGCCTCGGCGACGAGTTCGTGATCGCCACGCCCGCGGCATACAAGATGGTGGGCCTCACCGGACAAGTTGCCTGACGCCGGCTGCAACCGGCTCGGGACATCTCCTTGGGCCCACCCACACGAGAAGGCGGCGTTTCGTCCTGGTCAGCGGACGTCGCGTACAGGGAGCGCGACCTTCATTAGCTGACATCTTGAGCTGGCCGGCGGCGGCAATTGAAACGCCCTGCCGTGTTCCCCAGAGGACGGCGACTTTTCCAAGGTCGGAGACCAAGTCCGAGCGGAGCCACCGGCGGCTGGGCTGGCTCGGTACGGTGCAGCGATGGAGTCGCGGAACATTGGCCTGCGCGCGCAGGATGTCTACAGCGGCCTGCAGACGGTCGACCAGACCAGCGGGATCATCGCTGCGGAGCTCGACGTCACGCGCCTCACCGGCATGGCAGCGACGATCGCGGCGAACATCAAGGGCATCGACATCATCAAAGACCCGAAGACCCTTCGGGTCATCGCGGCACAGCAGTGGGGCATCGACTCCTTCGCGCTGCCGCAGGTTCTAGCCCTCCTCCAGGAGGTCGACTACGTGACGCTGCGGCAGGACGCCCGCGGGAAGACGGTCGAAATCGACGAGCACATACCACTTCTCCACGACGACCTCTACGACCGCCTCGGGACCCATTGGGCGGAAAGCCAGCCGTCGGAGCTCGACGAGGCGGCCGTGGACAGCCTCGAGCGCCTCGCCGGAGCGCCTATGCGGCTATCCGATCTAGAACGGCGCGTCGGGGACGATGAGACGACAGCTCGACTGCTCGCAATCGGCCAGGCGGCGCAATTCATGCGGCGCCTGCCGCTCAACGACAGCGACGAGCTGATCTGGTCCCCGTTCTGCGCCTACGAGCAGCCCGAGGCGCTCGCCCAACTTTTTGCGAAGTTCGACGAGGACACGATACGTGAGCAGTTCGAAGCGGTGCGCTCGTACCAGGGCCTGCCACTAGACCGCCGCGCCGCCGTCCTGAGCGACGCTGTCGGCCAGGGTGTCCTCCTGGCGAACACGATCGTCGGAAGCGGCGGCGAGGCAGCGTTCGCGTTCGTGCCGTACCAGGCGAGCCCAGCGCAGCGGCAGATGGCGAAGATCGTGTTGGAGAAGGCGCTGATACTGCTCGCCTGCGTTCGCTATGGCCAGCACTTCGCGCGGCACCCCATCCACAGCCCAACCGCGATCCTGCGCAAGCTCCGCGACGGCGCGTCTCTGAAAGCGACTACAGAGGCGGGCTCGCAATACCGGACAGCGGCGCAGGAGCAGATCCTTGTCCTTGAGTCGGCCGGCGGCGGCGGCTTCTACTCAGTGAAACTCCTGGACACATCCGACAACGTCGCGGCGATTAACCTCGCCATCGACCTCATCCAACACGGCGAGCCGGTGGCATCGCGCGAGGATCCAGAGCAGAGACTGCTTTTCACGGGTGGGCAATACCTAACGCCGCTCATGACAATGAAGGCGCATACGCCGAGGGCGCGCCTGTCGGGCGACTTCGTCGTGTCGCTCGCCGACGTATTTCGTGGAGACAGCGGTGCCTGAGCGGAGATCTGCGCCGCCGGGCGAGCTCGACCTCGAGCTCAAGCTCGCGATGCGCCGCATCTTTTGGGGCATGAACTACGCCACGCGCGTGAATCTTCTCCTCGCGCTCCCAGGCTCAGCTCGGAAGCCCGAGGAGCTCTCCGACCTCGACTGCGTCGGCTTCTCCGTCGGCGGCGATTTCTCCGTGCGCCTCCTTATCGCTGATTGCAAGTCGGGCTCGAAAGTGTCGCCGGCTACGCGCTTGTTCTGGCTCGCCGGGGTCCGCGACTTCTTTGGCGCCGATCGCGCCTACGCGGTGATTAAGCGCCGCGTGCCGGAGAGCGCGCGCGAGCAGGCTGGTCGTCTCGGCGTCGATGTCGTCGGCGACGACGATCGGCAGATCCTCGAAAACGTTCACGGACGTCTGGCGCCGCCCGCTCCCTTCTTCGCGGTCGGCGCCGCCGTCAAGCTCAAAGGTTTCGGCACCGGCCTCGATCGCCGGCTTCAGCCCCTGGTCCGGTTCCGCGATCACGAGTACTGGTACTTGCCGCCGGAGCGCCGCACGCAACGTCTCCTCGCGGCGGTGCGAGACGCCGGGCCGGTACTCGACACGGCGCAGCGCGGACACGTCGTGCTCATGCTCGACCTGTTGTTCCTCCTCGCCCTTTCCTTGCTCGCGGCGTGCCGTTACGTCAGCGCCACGTCGCTCGCAGACCCGAAGCGCGCGCTGCTGACCTACTTGCTCGGCGGGAGCGAGCAGACGCGGACGCGCGAGGAGGGGCTGAACCAGCTCCTCGAGCTGCTCCGGGGATTGCGCGACCAGGGCGTTGACGCGCCTGAGGAGATGCTCGAGGGGCTGACGATCGAGCCGGCGTACTTCGACTCGCTCGCTGAGACGGTAACCAGGATGCTCCGCCGGCCGCGCGACGCGCAGCGCGTGCTTCGGTATATCGAGTGGTGGGGACAGGCCCAGGTCGCTCTCGGCGCGCCGCCCGTCGCGGAGGTCCTCGGGGCGCCTTACGGGGAGTTCACACGCAAGCTTGTTGGCGACATTGGACGGATGTGCGCGGGGGCTACCGGTCTCGGTAGGCCGTGGCAGCAGCTGCTCGGCGCCGCAGGGAACGGCGCCACGGACGAGCAGGTAACGGACAGGGAGGCCGAGGCGTCGCAGCTCAGTATCGAGGCTTAACAGACCCGATTGCCGAGGTCCATCTCATCATTTCGACTTCTCGTGGAGGGATGTTCCGCAGAGCAGCTGAAGCCGGAGCGCCTGCGCTACCGTGGCCGCCTACGGCGGCCGAACGACATGGTCATCTGGTGAAGGTCGCCCGGGAGATTTGCTGGCCACGTGAGGAGGACGTCTAGTGCCGCGCACAGCGTGAGCCAGCTCGCGTCGGTAGGCTCGCGCTCGATCATCAGGACCGCCTGAGCAGGTGCCTGGGGTCGGCTCAGCAGGTTGCGGTAGCGCAGCAACTGGCCAAGGCCGAGTCGTAGTTGTCGCTCCTCGTTCTTCCGTGTCAGGCTCTTGACCTCAGCGATCCAGATCAGACCATCGTCGGTGGTCCACCCTAGGTCGTACTGCGGCTCGTTCGATGTCGGGGAGCGGGGCTCAATGCCAAGCCGCTCGAGGTGGTCGGCGAGCGCGTTCTGGGCGTGGCGGTGTCCTCGGACGCCGCGATCGACAATCGTCGGGTCAACCTCGAACGGGTCCCGCTGCGAAGGTGGGACGTCGTCGGCTGGCCGACGGTAGTCGCTCCCGAGCTCTGCCGGGAGCCCCGGGGCTGATCGGGGGCCGGGCTGCCGCCGTCCACGGGCGCCCGGATCGGTGCGTCCTGTCTCGGCTCGTGGCTTGAGCTCTGGAAAGGCGGCTACTACTGCTGCGGGTAGCTTGAAGAGGTATCCCTGGCCGGTGCGCAGCGGTCGTTGCTCTCCGATCTCGAACGGGAAGTAAAGGGGGCCGTCGTCCTCGATCGCGTCGCGGATGTCAGCAAGTGTGTCTTCGCGCCGGCGCAACTCCTCCAGCGTGAGCGCGCCGGTTGTCATGAATGGTCCGTCCAGGCCGTGCACCCATCCGGGCCGGTCGTAGGGTTCTTTGGCGCGGCCAACTGTCCCGCGTGCTCCCCAGAAGATCTCATCCTCCCACCAGCCACCGACCGCTCGCGACCAGAGGCTGATTGCATGGTCGCGCTTTGAGTAGTGAAAGACGATGTCGCCGTCACGGACGTCGCGAATGAGCGCGTAGCTCCAGTACGGATGGCCGGATTCGTTCGTCTGGGGAGCCCTGAGGTCAGCGCCGAGGTCACCGCGCTGCGTCACCTCTATCCAGTAGACCTCGTCCGAATAGCCCTCCCACCAGCTGTTGATCTCCACGGCGCGACGGTACCAGCACCTGGCGAGTGCAGGCACGTCACTTCATCGTGCGCAGCACGAGGGTCTCGCCACCGAGCACTAAAACGTGGGACTGCCCCGGCCGCAAGCGCACGTGGTCAGAACCGGAGCGCCGAAGGGGGCAAAGCAGACGAGACGCGCCCGCCGGTGTCGAGCGATCATTGGAGCGGACGCGAACGGACACTCGCGCTGCTCGCCCTACGAGAGGCGGTGGGCGCACGCCGGCGGCTGACGCTGTACGTCAGGCATTGCTCGACGCGCATTCGCTTGTCGAGCGCGTTCGCTCCGTCTGTGGGGGGGGGAAGGTAGCGGCTTCCTACGGCAATTGGGCGCTCAATTCGCTCGACGCAGGTCATGCCCCTAGACGTAGCAAGACCGTCAACGATTTCGCCGACGTGCACCGGGATCCCTCGAACGGTCGCGTCGGCAACAACGAGCGTCATCTGTCCTCGAGGCCGTACGACACGGGCGATCTCGTCGATGACGAGAGAAAAGTCGTTGATATACCGCGAGACGATTCTCAGTCCGCGAGAGTCGAGCGAGCGGGAGGCTGCTCTAGCTAGGACGTCGGCGTTGTCTGCATAGATCGTGCTCCCGGTTTCGCTTCCGATCGAGTCCGTACGTAGCGAGCGCAGGGAGGCGATCGTGTGGCCCATCCACACGAGACTGAGCCGATGTCCGCGCAAATAGTCAATCGCCTGGAGATACGGCGGCGAGGTGATCACGGCATCTATCGAGTCTGACTCCACAGGTAGTGCCCTTGCGTCGCCCCGTTGCAGCCGCAGCGCTGCGGCTCGTGGGCGGGTGACGCTGATCGCCGCATGACGACGCGCAACTGCTTCCGCCGCGTCGACGAACCGCTCGATGGGGTTGAAGCTCGCGCCATCCCGGACGCGGTGAGGGCGGCTATGCGAAACGTCTCGGGCACGAGAAGCGCCGGCGTCCTTCGTAATGATTAGCCGACTAAATGCGCACCAGAGCGGCCCGCGGAAAGCCGGCGTCGCGACGCATATATGGCGCGCGAGCGCGCCCAAGCAACGTTGGGTGTCCTCGTCGAACCAGTAATCGATGAAGTCCTGGGTCTCTCGATCGTTGTGGTGGAATCGTCTGTGACCTGTTGCTCGCGCCCACTCGGCAACACCTTCGGCGGCGCGGATGAAACCCCGTGCATGAAGTCGACGCCCGGTCGTACGTGCGATCAGTACGGCCAATGGATCAGAATCAAAGCCAACACCGCGGAGACCGTTCAGCGCCGCGAGAACGGGAATGGTTCCTGACCCCATCATGGGGTCCAAGACCACCCCCCCGGGACGTGCTGGCGGCAACCGCTCTAGGGCGAGGTCGGGAGCCATGCGTGCCGGGAACGGGTGCACTGGTAGCGCGGCGCCGCGGGTCATTCCGTGCCATTGCCGTTCCGCAGCTCGTCCCGAAATGCTCCGACAACGTCGTTGTCGAGCGGTCCCACTGTCGCGCGGAGCTCAGCGATGACATTCTCCACCGACGCGTTGAGAGCAAACCGTTCATCGGCCTCGAACCACAATCCGTCTGGCGCCAATGCGCTCAACCCGCGCAGCATCGCGGTAAGTGGCTTTATGGGGATGTCGATCTGATGGGTCAGGCGGAGCGCTGTACTCAGCGTCGACACGTCGACGGCATCCTGGCGGTCGCTGAGTTCGCGCGTCAGTGCCAGTATCTGCTTCACCGGCGGCGGCGTGAGCGGATCAGAGGCAAGTACCTCATCGACGTATTGGCGCGTCGCGACTGGGGTGCGTAGGGTGAAGAGGGTACGCAGCGAGTCTGGAGTAACCGTACGGAAAGGAAATGTGTCGACGAGGCGTGCCAGATCCTCGACCGTGATGGGGGTTACGCTGTTGTTCGTGCAGTAGGTCTCAATTGAGCTAGCGTCGGCTCCATCGCCCTCGTATCCGGGAGCGACCAGGAGGCTATAGTCGGCGTCGTACTTTTCGCGGTGCTTGCGGAGTGCATCCGTCTTCGCGGTCGCGGCTTGGATCGCGTCGTGCTTGGACGACTTCGAGTCGTACGTGACCGAGTAGTCGGTACTTCCACCGTCGATCTGCCTCGCGCCGAGGCGAGCACGCGCGATGCCGTCAGGCTCGTTATTGCCTCCAATGCGGGTTACCTCATAACCGAGAATCTGCATCCCATCTGCGACGGCATCCTCAAGCTCGTCCTTGTGGGTCTTTGCGTCCCGAAGCGCGCGAGCGATTACGGGCGCGGAGCGCGGATGAATGTGGGCTAGCGCCCGAAGGAACTCGTCGCGCCGGTTAAGGATCTTCATGACAAGGCCGGGCTCGATGTCCTCGTCGAGCATGTAGACCTGGGTCAGTAGCTCGGTCACGCCGACCATCCGGAGTGGCTCAGCCGCCCCGTGGACGCCGAGATAGTTACTCACAAAAGGATGGTTCGAGTTGACTACGACCGCCCGCTTGGCGATGTCGTAGCGCACGAGTGGTTTCTCGTGTCCGAGCGCCTCGATAACGACACGTTGGATCAGGGCGTCGTGAGTCTCAAGCGCGTCTCGGGCGGCGGCCGACGTCTCGGCATCAAGGCCGAATAGCTCGACGAGGATCGAGTCGCCGTCGAGCGCGCGCCGGAGCACCCGCCGCAGTGGCATCGTCGACAGCGCGGGCGGCGGCGCGGCGACGCGCTCGGCGGCCGCGAGCAGATCCTTCGCGCCCTGCGCTTCGAGTTTGGCGCGCACGCTGCGAGCACGATTGAAGACGTTCAGAAGATACCCCTGCACCTCTGTCAAGGCGGCCGATTCCTGGATGCTCTCGCGCGGCGACGCGATGTATGCGTCAAGGCCATCGGCGTCCACGTCCATCCGAAAGCGCGTGAGGACGCCGTGGTGGAGCTCGACGTCGACACCGAAGGTCTCATCGTCGAGGTTCACTAGTCGGCCGCGCACCTTTACAAAGAAGCCGTGGCTACGGCCGAGCTCCTCCGACTTGCCTCTCTTGAGCGTCTCGGTAAAGAGTTGAGCTTTGCCGCGAATGATGCCGGAGTCAAGCTGCACGCCGGGACCGTGTTCGTCGTTGATGAGTTTCGCAGCGTAGGGCCAGTTTTCGAGTGCGGCGTCGTCCTGGCCGATCGTAAAATCCCAGTCGACTGTGCCGTCTGCCTTGCTGGACGTCAACTCTTCTTTGTTGAACCAGAGCGTGAACTCGTCGCTCAGCGGCAATGCCGAACGCAGGATCCAACGGAGGCGCCCGCGTTCGAGAGCCCTGCCCCGCTCCTTAAGTTCACCGAGGATCGCCGCGGTCCACGATAACACTGCTTTGCTGCCAAACAACTGCTTTAGGAGCGCGTCATCGCCGAGGGCGTTGATCAGCGACGTTTTGGCCTCTGACGCAGTGAGCCGAACAACGTCCAGGCTCATCGGCGTCGGGTCACTCATTGCGCCGTGCGCCCGCCCGTAATCCATAGTCACCGCGAGGTAGCGCGACCCCTTCTTGCAGATATACGTGAGTTGGTTTGCGAGTACGTAAGTCGCGAGTTTTCCAATACCGAACTTGCCGATGGGGGCACGCTCGAGGTTGGTGAGTTCAGGTCCGGACTCCGGTCGCTTCGGGGAGACTCCGATCTCCCAGAGCGCCTCGAAGCCGGCAATATCCATAGATATCCCGTCGTCGATGACCGCGAGGTACGCATCGGCTGGGTCAAGGTCGTCAGGCACGCGCACCCAGACCGTGCGGGCTCCAGCGTCGTAGGAGTTGGAGACGAGCTCCTCAAACGCCTTGTTCGGCGAGGAGTACAGCCCCTCGGAAAAGCGCTCGATGATCCCGTAGGAGAGACGGACATCGATCTCCGTTTCCTTCTCGCCGCCGTCGATGAAGTCGGCTGGGCCTACGTGAGGCTTCGCGTCAGCCGCGGCAGCCTCCTGCTCAGCCATCGGCCAGGTCGTAGGCTGTGATCGCCGTCGCGCTACCCATCGGCCTGAGGGTACAGGGCGGCCGGGGCGGCAGCGAGCGTGGCGCCGCGATCCACGCGAAGTCTCCCGCGAGCCGTGTGGCCGGCCTCGTTGGCTGCCGCTAGCCAGCGAGCCGGATCATCGCAGGTACGCTTTCTTCGAAACCTTTCTCCTTCCCGGCAACCAGCGCCGCAAGCGTTCGCCGCTCGGCGTTGCTCCGCCGCATGAGGTGCGTGTAGACGCGGAGGGTGAGCCGCGGGTCGGCATGGCCGAGGGCGGCCATGACGGAGGCGGGGTCCCAGCCGAGGGCGACAAGAATTGAGGCGAAGGTGTGCCTGAGCTTGTGCGGGGTCACACCGGCCGGGAGTGGGGTTTGTTCCCGCTCGAGGAGCAGTTCGTCCGCGCGGATGAGGGCGGGTGCGAGGATGCGGTTGCGCAGGTTGTCCTTGTCGCGGTGCCCGCCGGTGCCGGTGGGGAAGACGGGGTCGTCGGGGCCCGAGCGGTAGCTGCTGGCCCTGTGGGCGGCGAGTTCGTCGCGTAGGAGTGGGAGGAGTGGGATCTCGCGTAGCCCGGCTTGGGTCTTTGAGTGGCCGACATGGATGCGGCCGTTGGCGAGGTCGACGTCGCGCCAGAGCAGGTTGCATAGCTCGTGCGCGCGGGGGCCGGCGAGGACGAGCGTGGCGATGATCACCCGGCGATCGCGGGTTGGTCGGCGGGTGTCGTGGTCGAGCGCGCCGGCGGCGTCGAGCAGCGCCTGGATCTGCTCGGCGGTGTCGAGGTGTACCCCTCGCTGTGCGGGGAGCTTCAGCCGGCGGCGTCTGCCGGCGGCGGGGTTGGATGTGATGTGCCCGTACTCGACGGCGAGCTCGAGGATCGCGTGCAGCACGTTGATCGCTTTGTTGATCGACGCCGGCGAGAGGGGTTTCAGGACGCAGCCGTTCTCGCCGCGCGTGGGTTTGCCCGTGGCGATCGCGGCGGCGCGCTGCTCGCCCTGTTTGATCTTGTAGCGCCGGTAGTCGTCGACGGCGGGGATGTCTATCTCGGAGAGGCGCCAGTTGGCGAAGTAGGGGAGCAGGTGGCAGCGCAGCGCCCATTCCTCGTGCTCGTGACCTCTGGTCGTAATCTCGCCCTTGCGGTCCGCGTGCCAGGCGGAGGCGAACTCGTGAAACGTCGGCTCGTTGGGCCCCTCGCCCTGCTCGGGGCGGGTGCGCTTGTTGCGGTTGGGCGGGATCCACGTGCCGCGCCGGACGTCGGCGAGGACGTTCGCGAGCTCGGTCTCGGCTCGCTTGCGGGTCCAACCCTCGCTCTGCATGCCGAGCGTGAGGTATTGGCGTTCGCCGTAGGCGTTGAAGCGCAGCGCGTAGCCGCGCCCGCGTCGCCAGCGTCGCTCGACCACCTGCCCTTGGCTACGTGCCATTGCGGATCACCTCCGTTGACGGCGACCGATGACATGTTCGTCTGGCCTACCCGCACGCATCCGGCGGTCGGCTGCTCACCGCGTCGAAGCCGTTGTCTTCGGGGCCGCGGCCGGGGACGTTCCTGCGTCGCCCGGCCATCTTGGTTTGTCTTTCGGCGACGATAGCTCTGGGTCGGCTTGGAAAGCGAGTCGCCGAGAATCCCGGCGAATCCGCGGTGATCGCATCGCACGACCACGCGGCTGGCGCAGCGCGGGTGGCGGGCTGGTGGGCCTCCGCTGGAGGCGTTCGGCGACGCGGTCTGGGTCGAAGCGCAGCCGGGGGCGCTCGCCCTCGCCGATGCGTACCGCGCCGAGTTCTGTGGCGTGCTGGTAGACCCAGCCACGGCCCACGCCCCACCAGGCGGAGACCTCGGCGGCGGACAGCAGCCGTCCGGCCCTGCTAGGCGCGGAGGGCTCCACGGTGAGACGCTGCGCGAGCAGGTCGGCGATCCGGGCGGCGAGCAGCTCGAGCGCATCCGTGCCCAGAAGCGGTGCCGGAGGCGCCGGTCCTCCTGCCGGCGTGGGGCTCATCGTCGCCTCCGGCTCGTGCTGGCGAAAGGGCGGTCGGTCTGCCCGTCCTCCTTTCCGTGAGGGGCGGGTCGCGTCCAGTGGGTGATGCGGGCGTGGGCGATCGCGATGTAGCTGGGCTCGCGCTCGACGCCGATGAACAGGCGCCCCTCCAGGCGTGCGGCGATGCCGGTGCTGCCCGAGCCGCAGAACGGGTCGAGCACGAGGCCGCACGGTGGGCTGGCGAGGCGGACGAGCCAGCGCATCAGCTCGATCGGCTTGACGGTCGGGTGGGGGTTGCGCGCTGCGGCCGGTGGGGGCCCGTCGCTTTGGGCGTTGGGGAACAGGTTGAGCTCGCCTGCGGGTAGGTGTTCGCAGCCGGCGTCGCGCTCACCGCGGGAGACCTTGGTGGAGAAGAACAGTCGGCTCGGTCGCGCTGTCGCCTGCTTGCGGCGATCTGCTTGGTCGATCGCGGCCACGGTGCAGCCGGCCACGCACTCGTCCTTCGTGCAGCACTCGTCGTGTGCGAGGAGCACGTTCGCTGGCCAGCGCTCCTCGATGCGGCAGGCATCGATGTTCAGCACGCCCGTGCCGTGCTCCCGCCTCGTCTCTTCGATGGTGGTGTCGGGCTTCTTGCGTGCGAGCAGGATCGGCTCCCACGCGGGCTTCAGCGACGTGCCTGTGCCGGCGGGGAGGCGTCGGGACTTGGGCATCCCGCTGGCGTAGAGCCACATCAGCGTGTCGCGCAGCTCGAACCCGGCATCCTCGAGCCCCGCTGCGAGGCGGTGGAAGGTGCGCGGCGAGCCGAACGCGAATAGGTGCCCGCCCGGCTTGAGCACCTCCAGGCAGCCGGTGGCCCAAGTGCGCGTCCACTCCTGGAACGCCTCGCTCCTGCTCATGCGTCCGCGGGTGCTGGTCGTAGCGGCGCTTTCGCGGATCGCGCGGCCGTCCCAGTGACGGCCCTGCAGGTCGATGCCGTAGGGCGGGTCGCACACGACGGCGTCGACGGACTGGACGGGTAGCTCCTCGAGCACGGCTAGGCAGTCGCCTTCGAGGACCCGCCAGCTGCGTTCGTGGCCGCCGACAACGCGTAGATGGGACACGCCGGTCGAGCGACGCCGCCTGGGGGCGCTCGGCTTGCGGGCGGGTTCTGGGCTGCGACTCATGTGCGGGCCAGGTCGGTGAGCGCGATCCGTGACTGGCTGTGGGCGGGAAGCCAGTTGGCGGCGAGCGGGTCGGCGCAGTGGCGCTCCAGGGTCGTCGTGAGCAGCAGCACATCACCGGCGGGTCGCAGGGCGCGGCGGGCTTCTTGCTCGCGCCGGTCGCTGGTGAGCGTGACCAGGAGGGCGATGGGTTGCTCGAGCGCGAGGGCGAGCTCCTCGTAGCGGTCGAGCTTGTCCTGCAGGCGGGCGTGGGTCTCGGTGGAGCGGTCATGCTCGAGCCACAGCTCCAGGGGGCCGGCCGGGAGCTGCAGGCGCAGGTAGCTGTCGGGGCGTACGAGCTCGCCCCAGGTCTGGGCGCAGCGGCGCTGGCCGCGCCACTCGATGAGGCCGGCGCTGGGCGTCGCACGGAGGGCTTGGGCGAGGCGGGTGACGATCCCGTTGGCCTCGACTTGGTGGCGGAGCTGCTGGCTTGAGGCGAGCCGCAGGGTCTTCGCACGGGCCCAGTCGAGCTCTGCGACCTCGACGCCGCGTTCGCTCGCGACGAGCAGCGCACCTGCCTGTGCGAGCAGGTAGTGGTAGGGGTGCGACCCGTACTGCCTGTAGGGACGGAAGCGCTCGACGAGCGGTAGCTGGTGTAGCTGGGTGAGGCGTTCGCGTGCCCGTTCGAGCGTGACGAAGTACAGCTCGTAGAGCTGCTGGGCTGTGAGCACACGGTGCTCGTACAGCGCATCGGCGATCTGGCGATCGCGGCCGGTGATGCGCCTGGCGATCGCGCCCGCGAGCTGCTCCTCGGCCTTGCCTGTCCTGACATTCACTCTCTGACCCCCTTTGTCGGGGATCCGAGCCGGTGGGTCAAAACGGCATGTGTGCGGCGGATTCTCATGCCGCACGTCCCCCGGGTGATGGTGCGGTGGGGGATCCCATGGGCGAACCGGTGAGGGATCCGGTCGGCCGCGAGCGCTCGCCTCCGCCTGCCAGTAGGCGTAGCTGGCGCGCACGCAGCCGCCGCTCCACCCACGCTAGGTCGCTGCCATAGCGCTGCTCGGCCTGCTCGCGCAGGCGCGCGGCATGGTTCTCGTCACCGTCGGGCAGCCCCTGGGTGGTGAGCGTGAACGCGGGGAGCGTCTCGCTGTTGTTCAGGGTGCGGCAGGCGGCCTGGTGGCGCGCGAGGTTCGCGAGGTCGTGCGCAGTCAGCTCGGGGGTGACGTGGCGCTCGAGCGTGCGGGCGTCCTCGGGGGAGCAGGTGAAGATCACCTTGGTGCGGGCGTTGGCCGAGAGCGCGTCGGCCATCGCCCTGGGGAGCTGGGTGAGGTTCTGGTGCGCGAGGCAAAGACTGAGGCGGTAGCCGCGCGCCTCGGCGAGCACGTCCTCGAAGCTGTGCGGCAGCGCGATGTAGTTGTGGACCTCATCGACATACAGGCAGCAGTCGCGCCGCTCGCTCTCACGCAGACGGCTGCGGCGCAGCGCCTCCTGCCAGACGCGCGCCACCAGCAGCCCGCCGAGCAGCCGGCTTGTGTCCTCGCCAAGCGTGCCCTTCGGGACCCGGGCGAGCAGCAGCCCACCCTCGTCGAGGATGTCGGTGAGCGAGAAGCTTGTCTTCTCCTGACCGACGATCGTGCGCACGGTGCGGCGGAGCAGGAACGCGCGCAGCTTGTTCAGCAGCGGCCCGACGGCCTGGACGCAGCTGGCCTCGGAGAGCTCGTCATACCAGCGCCAGAATCCGGCGAGCACCGGCTCGTCCTTCTCCAGGCCGGCGGTGAGCGGCGAGCGCCACGCGGCGTTGGCGAGACAGGTGGGGATCTCTGCGAGCGTGAGTCGAGGGTCGCGTGCGAGGGTGAGGACGCAGGCGCGCAGGATGTCGTCGGTGCGTGGCCCCCAGAACTGCTCGTACATCCGGCGGAACGTCCCGACGAGGTGCTCGGCGGCGAGCTGCGGGTCGTGCCCGTGCAGCACGTTCAGCCCGACGGGCCGATGCGAGCGCTCCGGGTCGATCACGACAAGCGGTCCCTTGATATCGGGGACGCGGGCGAGGATCGCGTCGACGAGGTCGCCCTTCGGGTCGATGACGACGGCGCCGCGCCCGGCGTGCGCGTCGGCGAGCACGAGCTGCGCGATCGCGGTGGACTTTCCGGCGCCGGTCGCGCCGAGGATGTGTAGGTGTTGGCGGGCGTCCGCGACGCTCACGGCGAGCGGCCGGTCGGGTCCGGCGTCCGCCAGACCGAGTGGCCTGCCGGTTGTTGGGAGCGTGGGTGGCGCTGGTATGCGCCGGGCGGTGGCGCGCGTGAGCCCGGGGATACCCGTGGCCGTCGGGAGGTGTGCGAGCGCGGCGAGCTCGCCGACGCCGAGCAGGAACGTTTTCGAGAGCCGTCGTTCGCTGGCCCTGCGCTTGGCGCGATGGGCGTGGCGGCGGCGCAGCCCGACGCGGGCGCCGCGGTATGGCGCGAACGCGCCCAGGATCGCGTGTATCCGCCCATCTGCCTGCGGTTGCGTGGGCGCTGTCACGATCACGCGGACGAGCGCCTGGTAGAGCTGGTCGCTGCTCTTTTGCATGACCTCGCGGACGTCCGGGCTGATGGTCGGATCGTGAGTCGGCGCACGTCGCGGCTCACCGGTAGTGAGCAGCTCGAGCAGCCGGCCGGGACGCGTCGGCGGGATGCCCGCGCGCAGGCGGCGGGCAGCGGTCCGCAGGCGGCGTTGCTGGCGGGCGCTGGCGGGGCGGGCGAGCACCTGCACGAGCGCGCGCTGCCCGTGTTGCAGCCCGGCGAGCTGTCCGAGGATCAGGTTCAGCGGGTCGGGCTTGATGTCGGTGTGAAGCGAGAACCAGTCCGGCCCGGAGAGCGTGAGCTCGCACGCCGCGACCGCGCGGCCGTCCAGCTCGAGGTCGGGTGCCGGGTGCTCGGTGGTGGTGCTCGCCCCGGGCCAGGCGGAGGAGATGGCGCGCTCGAGCAGCCCGGGTGGCACGAGCTGCGGGACCCAGATCTTGAAGGTGGTGCCCTGCTCGCCGGCGGTGATCTCCCACGACAGGTGCGGCTGCCCACCGAGCAGGCGCGCGAGGCGGGGGCGGATCAGGTCGTGCAGCGCCGACCACAGCAGCCGCGCCGCGGCCAGCTCGACCTCGGGCGGAACGCCGACCAGGACCAAACGAGCGCCAGTAGCGAGCCTGCGCCGGCGCAGGCGACGGAACGCGACAACGGTGACGGCTGTGAGCGCCAGGGCGGCGAGGACGACTGGTCCGATGTGCGCGAACGCGACGGCCACGTCGTGGGCGATCCTTGGCAGCCAGCGAAGCGGGCCAGCCGGTTCTGCCAGTAGCCGCTGGAGGCCGTCGGTGTGCTTGCGGGCGCGGCTCATCCGGCGGGCCTCGTTGCGCCGAGGTATTGCTCTTCACCCCACGCGGCACCTGCCGTGGTTGGGAACGGCTCGGTCTGGACGTCGCTGCCGGTGTGGGGCGCGTCGACCATCTCGCCGGGCCGGATTACGATCCCGACGTGCGTCGCGTCATGCAGATTGGGGCCGAAGAACACGAGATCCCCGGGCTGCAGCGGCACGCCGCCGGGAAGGCGCGGCCCGGTGTTCCACTGTTCCTGGCTGGTGCGCGGGATGTCTATACCGACAGTGGCGTAGGCGGCCTGGACGAGCCCGGAGCAGTCATAGCCGGCGGGGCTCTCCCCGCCCCACACGTAGGGCACGCCGACCTGTGAGAGCGCGAACGCGAGCGCCCCTTCGGCCTTCGGGCCCGCTGCGGGCATGGCGCCTTGGGCTTCTTGTTCGTAGCGGTGGGCCCACTGCAGGACGAGCGCGACGTAGGCGCTTGAGTGGTTGTAGGCGTAGATCGCGCGTTCGAGTTCGCGTGGCGCGCCGTTGGCGTGTAGATAGTGGGCGGCGGTGAAGATCGCGTCGGCAGGGCTCCACCGGTCGGTGCGCCCGTCGCCGTTGCCGTCGACGGCGTAGGCGGCCCAGGTCGAGGCGAGGAACTGCATCGGCCCGCCCGCTCCCGCGGAGTTCACAGCGCCCTCTTGGCTGCAGGAGGGGTCGGGGTCTCGCCCGTCGTCGCACTCGACCTTGCCGATCCCCGCAAGCACGACCCAGGGCACCCGGTAGCGGGCGCCGGCCGCCACGAACAGCCGCAGATATTCAGGTGGAATCCCGGCGGCCCGGACGGGACTGGTTTGCCCGAAGCTGACTGTGGTGCCGCCGCTGAGGATCCCGACGGCGGCCGCGAGGAACAGCACCGGCAACAGCAGCAGGGTGCATGCGCTGAGCGTGGTCTTCACGCGGCCTGGTGTGCGAGCTCGGCGGGGTCTGAGGTGACGAGCTGGTGCTCGGCGGGGCTTGCCTTGATCTGGATCGGGATGCGCTGCTCCCCGGTGAGCAGCAGCCCGTGCCCTGTTTGGCAGCGCAGTAGGTAGGAGCGCTCTCCGGTGGTGAGCGCGAACGCCTCACCGACGCGGTCGATCGCCTGCGGGGACTGGCGCAGCAGCAGGTGCTGTGAGGCGTTGTTGACGACGGCCTGACCGAGCGGCGAGTCGAGCAGATCCCCGGGGTCCTGCGTGATCGTGCTCAGCCCGGTCCAGCGCTTGCGTGCCTTCTTCGCGAGCCGGAACAGGAACCGTGCGCCTGGGGCCTCCCGCGTCGCGGCCGGCGTCTCGCGCATCAGATCCCACGCCTCGTCGACGAGCACGATCCGCCGGCGCAGCGGTCCCTCGAGCAGCCGCCAGATTCCGTCGAGCGCGAGCATCAGCGCGGGGGCACGCATACGCTCGGGCAGTCCGCGTAGCGAGAAGCACACGAGGTGGCTGTCGGGCTGGACTGAGGTGGGTCGGTCAAACAGCGAGGAGTGCGAGCCGCTCGCATACGGTGAGAGGCGCTCCGCGACGCGCCGGCCTGTCTCGCTCTCCGCCGTGAGCGCGTCGACGAGATCAGACAAGAGGGGGGCGGGCCGGCGGTGGGTTGCGGGGTCGGGGGTGATGCCGGCCTGCTGGTAGGCGGCGCGTGCTGCGCGGTCGAGGACGGCGAGCTCGCCGCCGTCGAGGCCGCCGGCGAGCAGTTCGATCAGGTCGGCGAGGAACAGGATCCGCTCGTCGAGCGCGCGTGGCGTGTCGGCGACCGGGAGGTCGAGGGGGTTCAGCGCGACTGCGCGCGGTCCGGTGAGCGGCAGGTAGGCACCGCCGACGGCCTCACACAGCCGGTGGTACTCGTCCTCGGGGTCGAGGATGAACACCTGCACGCCGCCGTAGAGCAGCCGGAGCACTTCGAGCTTCGCCGCGTAGGACTTCCCCGCACCCGAATAGGCGAGCGCCACCGAGTTGAAGTTGCTGCGCGCGAACCGGTCGATCAGCACCGGGGCGCCGGACTCGGTCACGCCGTAGAGGACCCCGTCCTCAAGCGGTGGGTCGGCGGAGGCGAACGGGAACCCGGCCGCGAGCGCGGGGGTGTCGAACGTACGCAGCAGCCGGAGCCGGTCGCTACCGAGCGGCAGCGTGGTGAGCCAGCCCCGATAGGCGCGAAAGCTCGCGGGGACGACGTGCAGCAGCATCGAGGCGCACAGCGCCCTGACGCGCTCTGTGCGTTCCTCGAGCTGCTCGCGGCTCGAAGCGGTGACGCGCAGGTACAGCCCTGAGCGGAACAGGCGGCTCTCGCCGCGAGCGAGTGCCCCCGCGAGCTCATCGGCATCGTCGGCTGCCGTGGCGAGGGTCGGGTCTGTGAGGCGGCCGTGCTCGGCGTCAAGGCGTCGCGTTGACTCGAGTCGTGCGCGTTGGCGGCGCAACCGCTCCGCCGCGATCATCGGCGAGACAGGCTCGATGTGCAGCGTCAGGTCGAGCTCACCGGCTGCGGCCAGCAGCGGTGCCAGCCAGCCTTGGTCGACCTCGCGGGGGTAGCCGATCACCGCGAGTGTCCTGTGCCACACGCCGCCGGCCCGCACGCAATCCCGCCCGACCTCCAGCGCGCTGGGAACCGGCAACCCGGTCCCTCCGGCTCTCCCACGCCGGGTCGGGTTAGGGAGGTGGGAGGTTCGGCTCAGCATCGGTGGACCACCCCGTCGAGCTGACAGCCAGCCTCGGGTCCCGGCGGCTCGAGCGCGTCGAGCAGCAGCGCCGCGGCCTCCCTGCCATCGAGCGTGGTCAGCTCCGCGCCGGCGGCGCGGAGAAGGTGCTCGGTCTCGGCTGCGCGTCGCTCGAGCTCCGCGCGCGCCGGCCCGCCACCCTTGATGCGCGTCGCGAGCACGAGGACGATCTGGCGGCGCCGCAGCCCTTCCCCGGCGCTCGCGAGCTCGATGAGGAACGCCGCGTAGGTTCGAGCACAGGCTTGGAGCGCAGCTCCCGGTAGCTCGGAAGCGGCCTGTTCGATCGCCTCGGCTTGGCGCGCGAGATCGACGGGCTCTGAGCGGACGAAGATCGCGGCCGGCTCTACGAGGCTGTTTAGCCAGCGCCCGTACGCTTCGGCGAGCGCGCCCTGCTCCTCGGACGAGCGAAGCGCCCAGCTCGTCCCGTTCGCCGCGAGCAGCAGCGCACTGCTGCCATCGCTGCACTCGACGATCCCGCTCTCGTGGATCGTGCGGACCGGTGTGTGCAGCAGCGACACGCGCGGCTGCGGCGGCTCGCCCGGCTGCGACTCGGGGGGCCCGTCGGGCGCCGCGACTCGCCGTGGTGACTGGCTGATGTGCCGGGCGGCGGCCAGTGCGACACGGTCGCCGCTCATCCCGTCGATGCGCCCGAACGCAAGTGCGACCCCCAGCAGCCCGACTGGAGCTGCGACGCCCGCGGCGAGCGGAAGCGGGAGGGCTGACGCCGCCGCTGAGAACAGTGCGTAGGCGAGCAGTGCGGCGAGGGCGAGGATGATGAGCTGTCTTGCGGTCAGGCCCCAAGCGAGCCGGTCCTCCATCTCGACGTCGGCGGGCAGCCGCATGCGCTCGCGAGTCACGAGGCGCCTCCGAGGCCTCCGCGGATCACCCGTGCAATCACATAGGTGCGCGCCATGCGCGCGGTCGGTGACCCGTAGCGGCTCGAAAAGGCGAGCTGCTTCGCCCAGAACGGGATCCGCAACAGCACCCAGAACAGACACAGCACAAGCAGCAGGTCAACGACGCTGCCACCGGTGCCGATCCCGAGCACGCTGCGCCCTGAGGCGAAGAACACGTGCACGGTCGCCGCGAGCGTCAACGCCTGTGCGGCCTGCACGGCGAGCGCCGCGATCAGCGCCCGCCACCAGAACCGCGCCATCCCGTCCGTTTGCGGCAGACCGTGCGCGATCAACATCAGCGGGGCCGCACACACCAACAGCACGATCAAAGCGGCTCTGACGATGTAGAGGATCAGCAGCGCGACGGCGAGGACCGCGCACCCCAACCCGAGCAGCACGAGGAAGATCCCGCCGTCCGCGATCGCGTGAAAAACGAGCAGCTCAAGGGTGTGGCCCGCCTGCTCTGGTTCCACCCCACCGCCGAGCAGCCCGGTAGTAAGCACGTTCGCGACCGCGACCATCTGCCCACAGATCGCGAGGCTCGCGTTCGCCGCCACCCCCGCGACAAGTAGCCGCGGGAGCATGTCCTTCAGCGCATAGGAGCTCTGCAGCGTCTCGTGGTGCATCACCACCGCACCCGCAGCCATCACCACCAGCACGAGCAGCGCATCCGCCACTCCGAGTGACAGCTGCCAGTAGGAGCGGACCTGCGCCTCCCCGGCGATCTGGGGTGTGGAGAGCAGCGTCCTACCGACGAGCAGCATCGCCGGGTTCAAGGCGTCCTTGACGAGCCCGGCAAACCAGCCGTTGATCGCCTGCTCGACTTTCCCTGTCACGTCGAAGAACCCCGGGTGGCTCGGCTTGCCAACTTCCACGGCGCCGCCCTTGCCGGGCGAGGGCGGCACGGGTAGTGGGGGCCCAACTTCGATCCCGCCTTCCGGCAACCCTTCGAGTTCAGATGTCGGCAGCGGCGAAGACGCGGCCGGAACGCTGCTCGCTCCCGACGTAGCCTTCGGTGCGGCGAGAGCGACCGATGCCGCCGGGGCGAACAAGAACAGTGCCGTCGCGGCAACGGCCACGACGGCCAAGAGGGCTACGCGCCTCAACCGACGATGCCCTTCAGCACGTTGACGAGGACCGGCGCGAGCGCCGCGAGCGCGTACCCGGCGAGCGCGGCCTTGATCGTTCCCTTCGCGCGCTCGAGCGCACCGGGGTCACCGGCGGCCAGCAGGTAGCGCACGCCGCCAACCGTCAAAAGCAGAGTGGCGAGCGCGACCAGCAGACCAATCAGCCAGTTACGTAGGTTGCTGATCACACCGGTCAAGCTGCTCGCTGCCAGCGCGGTCTCGGGGATCAGTAGCGCCGCAACGAGCGCTAGGACGACTGTTACTGCCAGGGTGCGTCGCATCGTGCTCGGGTCCGGCGCGGGAACGGACCCGGGATCACCTCCTTCGCGTTGACTGGTTCTCAGCCGACTGGGTCAGACCCAGCGCCGGCAACCCGAGCAAAAGACGAAGGTCGTTTCTGCTGCCCTCGCGGTACAGGCCGAATCCCCATAAACATCAACAGCCGGCGCTCGGCACGCTGGCGACGCACCTTCAGCGTGTTGTAAGAGACACCGAGACGCGTCGCGACCTCAGCCAGTTGCACACCATCTATACGTGTGCAAAGCACAAGCTCCGCCTCCTCCTCGCTCAGAGCCCCGGCCGCAAACGCTCTGGCAAGCAGCGCATCCACATCCGCGTCAACACGGACCGGTGGAGTAGCAACATCGGTCAGCGACGTCGCCTCAACTGCACGGGAGCTGCTCTCTTTGCCGACCGCGAGTAGCGTCGCGTGTAGGGCGTCGAGCAGCAGGTTCGCTGCCACCCGCCGTGGTCGCCGCGAAAGCGGGTATTCCCGAATCCCATCCCAGATGGAGGCAAGGAGGATCGCGCGTAGCTCCTGTTGCTCGCGCGCCCCGCGCGATAGACGGGCCGTCAGCGCCAACAGGCCTGGCCGTAGCACCTCGAGGACGACTCTTCCTCCGAGCGGGTCCTCCGCGGCCCACCTCAGCAGCGCAAGCAGTACAGCGTCCTTCTCAGCACGCGCGCCTGGTGAGTGCATGTATCGCACGAGCGTGAGCGGATCAGCGTACCGAGCGAGGACCGGCTCCCTTTGCTGCCAGTCATAGAACCGCGAGCGAAGGGTTACAGAGAGCGATACCCGACGCCAGTCCTCCACCAGCCGCTCGTAACGAAGCTCTCCAAAAGCTGCCATGAACATATATCCAGGCAGCCACTCTCGAGTGACACAGACTTCAGACTCCCGCGGTCGCTAGGGTTGTCCGAACTCCCGAGCGGCTTGCGCGGAGCTCGCGGGAGGCGGAGCGGGCGGCTGGGCCGGCTGTGGGCTTGGTTCGACGTCGGCGGGCCGCGAGGGGACCGCGGCTGTGGTGGCACGGCCGGTCCGCGCCTGCGGCCGTCCTCCTGTGGATGGCAACGCAAACTCCATTTCGGCGTGCTGCTGCGGTGTGAGTCCAGCACCGCGGCTCGCGCGAGAAGTGACTGCACCCGACGCGCGCACGCTTGGGGGCGCGACGTCGAGCGCGCGACTCGTTGCATGGGCACCATGCGCCACCTGCGGAGTCGTACGCGCCGCGTGATGGCGGTGCGGTTTCGAGCCATCTGGCCGAACACCCGCAAGTGTGGCCGTCGCCACGACGACGGCTCCTCCTGCGGCAGCGATCTTCACGACGCCAGCGCCACCCAGCAACTCGGCGGCCCGCCCACCACCGACGCGCGGGAGGGCAAAAACCCGGTTCAACGCACGAGTCAGCATCCCGACCGGCCGATCGCCCTGCAGGAGCGAGCTTGGCAGCAGCGTGAGCGCTGCATCACGCTGGAAGCGCCGTGCCCGCATCTGACGCAGCACCTTGGCGTGCTCGGCACGGCACGACGCACAAGCCGCAAGGTGAGCACGCGCGACGCGCTCTGCTTCCGGGCCGGCCGACCCGCGCGCATACGCGTCAATGACCGGCTGCCGGTAGCCGCACATTCGGCCTGCCGTCGAGATCGCAGCGATTCGATCGAGCTTGCCACGGCCTGAACGCTGGGCCGCCTTGACCGCCGCGAGCGGCACCCCCAAAGACCTCGCCGCCGCCTTTATCCCCAGACCGTCCACCGCGAGCGCCACCATCACTCGCTGCTCGAGCTCGCTCAGCTCGGCGATGTAGTCGGCTGCGCACGCCGCGCGATCCCGCAATAGCAGCACATCCGCTACTTCCGGCTCGCGTGCCACCAAAGACGCGGCAATCTCATCGAAGTCCCGGCGTGTGCGGCTCCCCACCCTGATCGCGTGGCGACCTTCCCGGTGCTGACGCACGAGCAGCCTCGCCGTGGCCCAAAATGCGCCGACTAGATGCTCCTCTGAGACGACGGGCCGGCGCATCATCGCGACGACCGCGATCGCGTCATCAAGGATTTCCTCAACCACCTGGTCGCTCAGCGCACGGGCGTCGGCGCGCGCACGAAGGACTCGCCCGAGCTCCGCGCGCCGCGCACGCAACGCCGCTGCGACCTCCGCCGGCGACCACGGCCCACGCCGCCAGGGCGCTCGCAGCGGCGCCGGCCCGCTGCCGGCCGCATCGGTGCCTGTAGCGTCGATCCTCGTATTGCCCATCAATGGTCTATCCGACCTGAGGTCAATAGAGCCACCCGACATGCCAGTAGCGTAAAACCGATCGTCCGTGGCGACAAGCGTCGCCGGAGAGACGGCGCACGGCGACACGGAGCGGGAACCGCGGTCCCGCCTCGGAGCTCACTAAGGCAAGAGACGTTGGCTCCGACCTGCAAATGGTTCAGCGGCTCACCCGCGCGCCACCCTCGCGTACTCAGAGCGGCGACGCGGGAGCTCACCTGATGGGTTGGCGGGCGCGATACTCCGCGCGCGACGCGGGGTTGAGCCCGGCACGCTTCAGCGCTTTCGTCCAGCTGCCGAAACGTCGCCGCACGGTATGCGACGTCGGGCGATCCGGGTCGGTGAAATGCCAATCGGACAATTTGGGGCTGCGCCCGCGATCAGCGGCCCACTCGCGTAGCGCGTCAATGATGTCAGCGTCATCCCACGTCCGACGCACGCGTCCGCTCCGGGACACAGGCACGTAGCGGCAGAAGTCACGCCGATCAACCCGCACCACGACCGGCCCGGACGCACCTTGGGCGTTCCTCGCGGCGACGATCGTCATCGCCTGCCGGTCCATCGCGACAGAGACGCCAGCGAAACATCCGCGGAGCAGCCGATTCAGCTCACGTGTCTCTTGACGAGAGGCGTCTGTTCGGCCGCCTCGCTCCTGGGCGGCCCAAGTCTGCGTCCTCCGAGCGAGCTCAAGTCGGCGCGCAAGCCGGCCTGAGATAGCCGTGCGTCCGAGCACGGTTAGCTCCGGCGCCATGCGTGCGAGCAGAGCCTCCAGCGCGACGTCCGTCGCGCCGTCATCACCCGACGCCAACGCCTCGAGCACTCGCGATCGCTCCGGCGACTTTGTCCACGGTCCATCGAATGGCTCGAGCGCCACTAGAGGGCCCGCCTCCGGGGTCTCCTCGCCCTCGAGCAACAGTGAATGGATCGCCGATGCGAACATCGCCTCGAGGATGTCAGCGTCGATCCTGGGTGCGGGACAACGTCGCGCCCCGTTACCTCGATAGTGGCTCCAGCAGCAGTATTTCCGTTCGAAGGATCCATCGGCGCGTCGACTTCCTGTGTGGCAGTGCATGCCTGTGCCGCAGTAGCCGCACCGCGCGAGCCGCGAGAGCAGATAAGGCTCTCGCTTGCGTGGGGTCATAGTCGGCCGAGGTGCCGCGAAGCGAGCCTTTAACTTGTGGTGTTGGCGCTCGCTGATGTATGCAGGCCACTGCCCGCGACCCAGCACGTGCCCCTTGCTCGCCGACAGCCCTGCGTAACGCGGGTTCTGCAGCACGTCTAGCACGCCTTGGATATCCCACGCTTTCGGCTGCTGGTGCTTGACCAACGGTTTCGTCTGCCATCCCGCGTCGTTGACTGCGAGCGCGATCGCGGCTGTCCCCTTGCCGCGCAGCGCCATCGCAAACATCAGCTCGATTAGGGGACGCCTAGTGGGGTCGATGTCGAGTCGCTTCTTGACCAGTCCGGCACCATCAATTTCGACGACACGCATGTAACCGTCGGGTTTGGCGCCCGTGTACTCGCCGCGTTCCACTGCGCGCCGTCGCCCGGCCGCGCTCGCGAGGCCTTTCCGGCGTGAGTCCTCGTTGTTGCGCTGCCCCGTTACCACCGCGTACAGGAGATCGCGAAACGTCTCCGGATCCTCAACGGTCCTAACCGCGACATCTCGCTTCAGCGCCCATAGCGCGATCTCGACCGCGTGCCTGGCGACTCGCCCATCTCCGCGAGCGAGCCGGTCGCTGTGCAAAGCCCACAGCTCGACAACCCCGTCGCGCGCGAGCTCTTCCGCGTGGCGCATCGCCTCGGCGAGTTGCGGGCCGCGGCTATGCGTGAACGCCGATACCGCCTCGTCGCTGTACTCGCCCACGACCGACCGGCCATGCTCCCGTTCGATCACCGCGCGACATTCGCGGAGCTGGTCAGGGATCGACCCGCGACGATCCTCTGTGCTCTTCGCCGCATACACCAGACATGCGATCTTCGAGTCCGCCACCACTGGTGCATTATCCGACTCGGCCGTGGCGGTGAGCGTGGGGCCGCATTGAGGGATCGCGCCGCCTCCGACGGCACGCGCTTCCGCCCCGGGACGCTCGGGGGCAGCCAGCGCTAGTCGCGGGCACGGCGCTGCTTGAAAGCGAGGGCTCAGGCATCGAGTCGCTGGCCGCCGCGGGCCACGCCGCTGTCGCCGCGACGGCAGGTGTGTCGGCTCGTACGGGTGGCGAGCGGTTACTTCGCTTCACCGCCGCCCTGCGCAGGAGGATCGTTCTTCCCAGCTTCGGGTTCGAGTGTGGCGACTTGGTCGATCCGGCGATGGATTTCGTCAACCTTGCTCTGGAAGGCTTGAAACGCGGACGCGACTGGACCGGCGTACGCCCCGGTGCTGTAGACGAAGTGCCAGCTCTCTTCGCGTAGAGCCGACGCAAGGGTAAGTCTCTCGCCTGCGCGAAAGCCAAATCGAAAGCGTTGCGAAAGTCCGCCGGCGAGAGCCACGACGAGACCAATTCCAAAGATCACCCAAGCGGTGGAGCTGCCTTTGGCCGCGCCCGCGGCCACGGCTATCCCAGACGTCGCAAAGCCGCCTCCAAGCGCGATCAAGCTAACCGCCAGGTATGCCAGCGAGCTGTATCCGGATTTGATCAACAAGGATCGGAGCGGGTACTCGACTCGCGAGGCGACCCAAGCTTTATGCGCATCGCTCATCGGCGCATCGTCGCCGTTCAACCGTGCGAGTATGAGCCGCGCGATCTGTTCGACCTCGCGCAGTTCGTAGGCGCGTACGTACGGGCCCGACAATAGGCCCCGCCACAGTCGTTGCAAAGCGGCCCCCTTCCGGTCGGCTTCTAGCGAGAAGCGCGCCGATGATAGCGCATCCCTGCCAAAACGTCCGAAAATGCGGAATTCGGTAAATCGCGCCGGCTGCCTCGAATCCCCGACGCTGAAGTCCGGCTTGGCGCCCGTGGCAGGCGCCGCTCCGGGGTTACTCCGACCGCGACCTCATCCGCCCATTAGCCGGGCGAGCGACCACGAGTACTGCCGGTTGATCTGGACCGCGGCCGCGAGGTAGAGAAGAGTCACCATAACGCCAAGGCAAAAAGCGGCCTGTGCGATCGCGGGCGCGGCGGAGAGATCTTCGAGCGCGAAAAAGATGAGGCACGCGACCGGCACGATCCCGAAGAAGCCATAGGCAAACGGCATCACCAGCAGGTTCAGCGCCCGCAGGTTGGCATCGGTGTTCCAGGCGATCCGGCTAACGTTCCGCTCCCAGTCCGGGAGCGCGCCGACTTCATATCCCGTGGTCTGCTCGATCGCCGGCCAGACAGCGTCGCGCAGCTGCTTGGCTGCGTAGTTGATAAATCGTGAGTTGTCGTTATGGACGAACCCGAGGATGCCCGCGATCACGGGCACGATCGAGAGCAACGCCGGATCGGCGTGTCCGGCGACGATGACGCCGACGATGGCGCTGATCAGGGTGCCGGAGCCGAGGATCAGGGTCAGCTGCGCCTGCAGGCGACTGGCGATCTCAGCGCGCAGGGAGACGTACTGCGCCAGCAGCGCCTGCAGCGCGTGATCAGACCGGCTTGGCACCGGAGCCCACCCTGTGCGCATCGTCCCCGGCCAGCGTCGCGCTCACGCCGTTAGTCTAACGGCGTGGCGTTCGGATGTTCGGTATCGGGCCGCCATCAAGAAAGGGGGGTTTCTTGACGCAGGAATACGGGAGGTCTCGAGGTGAAACCTTCGCGAAGCTGCGCCGCTGCGTCGGCGAGCGCGCCACGGTGAGCGAGGGCGGCTCCTTCCAGGTCCCGCAGTTCCTGTGCCGGCCCGACGGTGCGAGCGCACTTATCGATGCGGGCTGCCCATATCGGTTCTACGCGCAGATCCTCGACCAGATCGCTGATGCCTCGCCGGGGCCGCCCGGCCGCGGGTCGGAGGCGGGGCTCGCCAGCGAGGATGTGGTCTACCTCTCGTTCATTAGGACCTACGCCGCCCTCGACGGGCGGCCCGGTACCGCTCTCAGCCAGATCGCCTTCCTGCCCTTCCTCAGGAGCAGGCTGGGGGTGAGCGTATTCCTGAGCCTGCCCACGGGACTGATCGGCCGTACGAACCGGAAGGGCTCGCGCGGCTCGCCGTTCGCGGTATGTGACCCGTTCCAAACGGACCCCTCGCTGGCCGACCCCCTGCTGCCGGAGCTATCCGCGGACGAGCTGTACGTTGCGCTCGTCGAGTCCTGCAGGATCCTGGGAATCCGGGCGGGCTCGATTCTGCCGATGGCGACCCTCGCGCTCGACAGCAACCTGTTCCGAGAGCAGCCCGCGCTCGGGTTCTGGTGGGAGGCTGAGCCTGGCGAGGTGCTGACGGCGATGCCCGGCGATGTCACTGTGCGCGCGAAGCGCGCCGGCTGGGTCGCGAGCGACGCGGCACTCATGAGCAGTCGCTTCTCTGCGCCGCCGTCGCCTGGAACCCCCCGCCTGGTCCGGGTCGACGATCAGGCGTATCTCGTCGCCGAGGTCGAAGGGCGCACAGTGACGCTCGCGAACGCGTTTACCGACCCTCCGCCGGGCAACGCATGCAACGCCGTCTGGCCCGACGTGGCGATGCTGAACTACACGTCGGTCCGCTATCCCTACTTCGCCGGGGCTTGCCCGGCAGAGCTGTTCGACTGCGCCCAGCCGGCGTTCGAGCTCTCGCGTCGCATGCTGCGCTGGCGCACGGAGGTCCTGGGCGAGTGCGTCTTCCTGCTCGACCTGTGCGCGAGCGTTCCCGAGGATGCGATCGCCGCCGCGCGGGCGGCTGCCGCCGAAGCTGGCTGCGGCGTGACGCTGATCGGCGAGGAACTGTGGGAGTTCGATACCGAGAGCGAGACACTGGACGCGATCGTCGGCCCACTGGTCTACTGCGTCAGCGCGCACACCTACAACCCGCGGGTGGTGCTCGAGTCGCTGCGTTACCACCTGCGACTGCTCGAGCTGCGCTCTAGGGGCAACTCTTTCCTGGCGGGTCTCGCTAACCACGACACGATGCCGCCTCTGCCCGAGTACTCCCCGCTGCTGTGCGTTTGCTACGCGTTCCTGCCAGGTGCCGTGACGCTGATCTTCTCCGGATCGGAGTGGCATGCCCAGCTTGTGACCAACCCCGAGTTCGGCCTCACCACGACTGCCGAGCTGCGCGCCGTGCAGCGCTGCTACGGCGACGGCGTGCGGACACTGTTTAACGACGTGCCACTCGCGTGGGAGGAGTTGCCGTCGGCGGACTCCCAGGGAAGGCCGGTGTACGACATGATCGACCTGTACGGTAGGCTCGCCGAACTGCGAGCCCGACTCGCGGGAAGCACCCTTGGATACGAATTCCTCGATCTGGGGCGCGACGACTGCTTCGGCTACGCACGCCGCGCTGGCGACGGCCGGAGCGGGCTCTGGGTAATCCTCAACTGGGACCCCTGCGAGTGCGAGGTCGAGCTTCCCACCCCGGACGCGGAGGTCGTGCTGGCCGTCACTCGCGGGGAGCCCGTCAATTGCTACCCGAACAGGCTAACCCTGCCGCCGGGCTCTGCGGTCGTACTCGGTTGGGGGACGTTGCGGCCCCATCCGACACAAGCGAGCGGGGGGTAGTCTCGGCCAATGGATGCGCGTGAGCTGGAACAGATGCTTGAGGGCATGGCGCGCCCGGTCGAGGGTCCGCTTCGTCTGCAGGGGCCGGAGCTTGCCGGCGCGCAGCTGAAAGGCCTGCGGATCGACGGCGCGCGTTACGGCGGCGTCGTCTTCGGAGAAGCCGACGGGACCGCGCTTTCGATGGTCGAGACTGACCTGTCGGAAGCAGCCCTCAGCAACTGCTCGTTCCACAACGTAAACCTGGGGAACGCCAACCTGTCGCGCTGCAAGATGCGGCGCTCGGAGCTCCTCGCAGTCTCGCTGCTCGACGCAGATCTCCAAGACGCCGACCTGGGCTCGGACAAGGCGAGCGGATTCGCCAACGGACAGCTGTTCAGGGAGGTCCAGTTCGGCGTCCACCGTAAGCCCGGCGGGCCGCTTCCGGCGAATCTAAAGCGCGCCTCGGCCCGAGGCAGCCGCTTTGAACGGTGTCGCTTCAACTACGTGATGTTCGACGACACCGACCTACGTCTCTGTGAGCTTCGCCTGTGCGATCTCCGCTACGCGTGGTTCCGCAACGCCACGCTCCAGGACAGCGAGCTGAAGTGGTGCGACCTCTACCGGTCCTACTTTGACAGCGGGACCGTCTTCGCCCCCAGGGAACTAGACGGCATCAGCATCACAAGAGCTTGGCTGGCCGGCATCGTCGAGCTAACTAGCGAGGCTTTTCGCGCCCGAGGCCCTGCGCCCCTGATCCAGGAGCAAAGCTCCGATAGCTACTACGCCTTCCTGGAGGCAACAACCGACGATCGACCGGACGATCCCAGGCGAGCGATGAAGCTCCGCTTCACGGACGCAGCCGCCGTGTACCGGCAGCTGGCCGGAGTGTGGCAGGCCCAGGGGAAATACGCCGACGCCGGTTGGGCCTACGTGCACAGCAAGCGCCTCGAACGGCGCGCCTCGCGGCCAGGCACCCGCACGCCCCCCCCACCCGCCTCGTCGGGTCAGGACGAGGCGACCACCGGATCGAGCAGCGCCGAGGACCCAGCCGCAGCAGTCACGCACGAGGTTCCCACGCATTCGCATCCGATCGAGTTGCCGGTCAAGGAGAGCTCCCAATGGGGAGCGATGAGGCGCGCGCACGAAGTTGTCGGCGCCAGAAGAGCCGCGATCGCCGACAAGCACGCGATCGCGTTCCTCGCAGACCTCTGGCGGTGGTCGGTCCTTTGGATCGCAGACGTACTGTGCTCGTTCGGCGAGAGCCTCCTACGTGTCCTTCTGTGGCTGGCCGCTGTCGCGTTCGGGCCCGGGATCGTCTATGCGCTGTTCGGCGGCGTGAGCCAGCTCAAATCCGGCGAGCGCGTCGGGATCGAAGGCGGAGGGTTCCTACTCACGCAGACCGCCCGGGCCACGCGTGCCCTGGGCGACTGTCTGCTATTCAGCGTATCGGCGCTCACGAACTCTGTCCCGACACACCTAAGAGCGAGCAATCGGCTCGTCGAGACGGTCGGCGTCGCCCAGACGTTCGCCGGCATCGCGCTCCTCGGCCTGCTCGGATTCGTCCTCGGCAACAAGCTGCGTAACTCCTGACGCGGTGGAGTTTGACCTGCAGCACCTCGCGGCGGCGGAGCAGCAGGTTCAGGTAGTAGAGCATCGTGGCGAAGCGGTCGCTGCCCGGGTCGGGCTCGGGGTGCAGGACAATGCCGGGTTGCGGGCGAGCATCGCCTTGCGCAGCGGGTGCTCGCGTACCGTCTGAAAGTGCGGCAGCAGCTCGAGAGCACCACGCGGTTGATGACGAACAACCGCTCGGGCACGCGCAGAAGCTCGTCAAACAGCGGGTAGTCGATCTTTCGCCCGAGCACGCTGGCGTCCATGAAGAGGGCGTGGTCCTCGGCGCCGGCGAGCGTCTCGACGAGCCGCGCTTGCGCAGCGGGGACCCGTGGGTGGGCCTTGAAGCTGAGCCTTGGTCGAGAGCTTCAAGTAATCGTCAACTACGCATGTTGCTGCTGCCTCAGGCAACCGTCGCGGCGATGGGTGAGGCGACGGCCATGTCGCTCTCTAGCGCTCCGCGGGACGATCCGGCGCCGCGTCGGCGTCGGGCTCCGTCTCCGCTTCAGGGCCCGTCGACCTCTTCCACCGCTTCCACGGCGGCCTCTCGTGAGATGTGGGGCTTCACACGGCAAAGGGCCTCTGCCCGCGACTGCGTCGATGCAGTCGCGTCCTCTGGGTCAAGATCGCAGCCGCGAGGCGCTCGAGATCCATAACGCCCGGAGTGCCGAGGCGTCCGCGATCCAGTCCAGCGCCTCGCCGTAGCGAGCCATCGTCTTAGCGAATTCAGCCTCAGGCTCACGCCCAGAGTCAGTGACACTCAGTCGAGGGTCGTAACTAGAATCCCCCGAGGCTAGGCGCTTAGCCGGAGTTTGCGGCAACTGTTGTGAGACCTAGGATTCCAGCTATTGACTGGCGCCCGGTGGTTCGCCTATGTTGGAGCGAGTGATCGTCGCCCGCGTCGCGGGTCAGCCAGGTGTTCTGGCCGACGTATATTTCTGCGACTTGAGGAGGCCCTCGTGGGCGCGACGTTGGCATCCTGGTTTCCCGTGGTTGGGCGGCTCCGACGTGCCGGGCGCCTGCTGAGCGTTGCGGCGGTGCTTGTGGTGGTCGGACTACTTGTCCTGCCGCCTCTCGCGTCGGCGGAATCGTTGTGCACGGACACCTGGGTTGGTCCGAGCAGCGGCGATTGGGGAACGGCTGCGAGCTGGTCGGCTGGGCACGCGCCTACGTCGACCGACGTGGCCTGTGTCGGCGCATCGACGGTGGTGAGCGTGACGACGGTGGGTCGCCAGGCGGGTGTATTGGTCGTCCAGGGGACCCTTGAAATATCGCCTGGTAGCTCGCTCGAAGTTGCAAACGGCCTCGAACCGTCGACGGTAGCGACACTCTCGATGGTCGGGGGCACGTTGACGGGCGCGGCGGAGGTCGACATCACGGGGTCGTTCGTCGGTGGCGGAGCGCTCTCGGGGAGCGGGACGCTCGTGATCGACGCAGGCGCGACGGGCACGGTACATAGCGGCTCGAGCATGACCTTGGGGCGAAACCTCGTGAACAATGGCACCTTCACCCTGCCTGGCACGACGGCTGTCTTTGGCGAAGAATCAGGCACGTTCACGAACAACGCGACGCTGACGGTCAACGCCGAAGGGATCAACGCGGGCCTGCGGCGCAGCAGCACGATGGGCGTACCACCGACACTCAAGAACACCGGCATCGTGCAGAAGACAGGAGGCACGAGCGAAACCGAAGTCGCGTTCGCGATCAACAACAACGGGTCGGTGAGCGCGAAAAGCGGCCGTCTAGTCTTCCAGGCAGGCGGCACGTCCGGAACAGAAGCTGCCGGCTCGTGGACATCGACCGCGGGTTGCGAAATCGTGCTACGCAGCGGCTCATTTGCGCTCGGTGCCGAAATGCCTCTGTCGGGGAACATGAGAATCAGTGGAACAGCGACCGTCGGACAGCTGGCAGCTGCAGCCGCCAGCCTGACTGTCGAAAACGGCGCGTTGACCGTCAACGGCCCCGCGGCCTCGACGGTACGCAGTCTTGCTGCAAAACAGGGCACGGTAACGAGTGCTGCGGAGGTCGACGTCTCCGAATCCTTTGTCGGAAGCGAAAACGGGACCCTCGCCGGACAGGGCGGCCTGGTAATCGAGCCCGCAGCCCAAGGCGAAGTCAAAGAAAGCAACTATCTCGCTTTCACAGGGCTGCTCGTCAACAGATCTACGTTCACGATCCCGATCAACAGCGGGCTGATCGGCAGCGAAGGAGCCGTGTTCCTGAACGAAGCGACACTCAACCTCAACGGGCAAGAATTCCAGCCATTCACCCGGCCGACGGGAATGCCGCGGGCTAGCACCAACGAGAAACCAAAGCTGATCAACGTCGGAACGGTCAGAAAGATCGAAGGCAACAAACCCGCGATCATCCAATTCGAATTCGAAAACTTCGGGCTCATTCAAGAAACGACCGGCCCGTTCGAAATCGCCCATCCTGTCGCGCCGGCAGCCTCCAGTGAATACGGCGAACCGGAAAACGCCTCGGGGCCAGAAGAGGAACGACCCACCTGCGGGGAAGACGTGAGTTGCGGCTCAGGTAGCCTGTCCAAGACCCAAACGGATTTCGCGATCGGCGGACGCGGCGTCGGGCTCAGCCTAACGAGAACCTACAACTCGCAGGCCGGGGTCGAAGGAGCGAAAGGCGTCTTCGGGTACGGCTGGACAAACGCCTTCAGCGACCACCTCAGCGTCGAAGCATCGAGCGGACAAGCGACGCTCCACCAGGCGGACGGAAGCACCGTCGTCTTCAAGCAAGCGACAGGTACGAGCTTCACGGCGCCCGCCTGGTCACAGGATGTGCTGAGCGGCAGCGAAGCCTCGGGGTACACGCTCACGCTCAAAGAACAGACGGTCTACCGCTTCGCAGGGCCGACCGGCCGCCTTGAAACTGTCACCGATCGCAACGGCAACACCACCACGGTCGAATATGACGAAGCGGGACGTATCAAGTCCGTTGCGGACCCAGCGGGCCGCAAGCTATCGCTTGCCTACAACGCCGAAGGCCTTGTCGAAAGCGCGGAAGACCCTATGAAACATACGGTCAAATACACCTACGAAAGCGGCAACCTTGCCAGCGTCACACAGCCCGGCGAAGCTGGCCTCCGTTGGCAGTTCAAATACGACGCGTCCCATGAGCTCACCGAACTCACCGACGGTCGCGGCGGGAAAGCGATCACCAGATACAACGGCGTCCATCAGGTCTACGAACAGCTAGACCCGATGACGCGCAGGACTACCCTCGAATACAAGCCCTTCCAAACCGTTACGACCAACCAAGCAACAGGGGCCGTCACGGTCATCCAGACCACAAGCACAGGCCTCGCCGCCGCAATCACACGAGGATACGGCACGAGCGCCGCCACCGTCGAAACGAACCTTTTCGACGTTGCCAGCAACGTCATCAGCGCAACCGATGGCAACAACCACACAACGAAGTACACGTACGACAACGCTGGCAACCGCACCAGTCAGCTCGATCCCACGAATCACGAAACGACATGGACGTACAACGGGACCCACGACATCCGGACAGAAACCAAGCCAAGCGGCGAGACGACGACCTACAAACGTGACAGCCACGGCAACCCAGAAGTGATCGAACGCCCCGCGCCAAGCAGCACCGTCCAGCTCACGAAATACAGCTACGACACGCACGGCAGCCTAACAAGCGTCGAAGATCCTCTAAAACGGGTCACAAAATACGAATACGACCCAGCGGGAGACCGCACCGCAGAAATCGATGCCGAAGGCGACAAGCGCACATGGGGATACAACGAAGACTCGCAGGAAACGATGATGGTCAGCCCGCGGGGCCACGTTTCCGGAGCCCTCGAAGCTTCGTTCACGACGACGACCGAACGGGACGCTCAAGGGCGCCCGATCAAGGTCACGGACCCTCTCAAACACGAAACGAAATACAGCTACGACGCGAACGGCAACGAGGAAACCACCACCGACCCAGAACTACACGTCACCACCTATACCTATGATGCGGACAACGAGCGCATCAAAGTCAAGGACGCCAACGAAACTGTCACCGAAACCGGCTACGACGGCGCGGGCGAAATCACGAGCCAGGTCGACGGCAACAGTCACACCACGAGCTACAAACGTAACGTCCTCGAGCAGGTCACCGAAATCACGGATCCGCTTGGGCGCGCGACGCTAAAGGGATATGACGCCGCCGGCAACATAAAGACAGTAACGGATGCCCTGAAACGGGTCACGACATATACCTACGACGCCGCCAACCGCATCAAGGAAATCGCGTATTCCGACGGCACAACGGCTGGCGCGAAATACGAATACAACGTCGATGGCGGTCGTACGGCGATGACCGATGGCACCGGGACGACCACCTACGAATACGACCAGCTGGACAGGCTGACGGGGACCAAAGACGGGCACGGCAACACTACCGCGTACCAGTATGACCTCGCCAATCAGCAAACTAGCATCACCTATCCCAACGGCAAAGCGGTGACGCAGGGCTACGATAACGCTGGCCGGCTAGCGAAAAGCACTGATTGGCTGGGCCACGTCACAACATGGGGGTACAACGCGGACGCCCGTCTCAAGTCAGTGCTCTATCCGACTGGGACGACAAACGAAGACGTGTACAACTACGACGCAACGGACGCAATGAGCGAAGTAAAAATGACGAAAGGGGCCGAAACATTCGCCTCGTTGACGTACGCCCGCAACAAAGACGGACTGGTGACGAAAGCCACGACCAAAGGGCTCCCGGGCGAAGAACTTCCCGCGTTTGCTTACGACAAAGCTAGCCGCCTCACGAAAGGCGCGACGGTCACATACAAATACGACAAAGCGAACGATCCGACTGTGATTGCCGCGAACACCTATAGCTACGATGCAGCGCGGGAGCTCACCACCAGCAAGGTCACAGCCACAAAAATGCTCGTCGCCACCTATAGCTATGACGCTGTGGGAGCGCGCGCGACACTCACGCCGGCGAGCGGCGCGGCCACAACGTACACCTACAATCAGGCGGGCAACCTGACTGGTATCAATCGCCCGAAAAGCGAAACGACCCCCGCACTTGAAGACACCTACGCGTACAACGGCGACGGGATACGCGTTTCTCAACTCATCGGGGGAACAACGAGCTATCTTACATGGGACTACGCAGAAAAGCTGCCGATGGTTCTGAGCGACGGTGCCGACTACTACATCTACGGACCCGACGGAGCTCCGGTCGAGCAGATCAGCCCGGCGGGCGAAGTACAATATCTACATCACGACCAGCAAGGCTCAACACGGGTAATCACAAGCACTGCGGGCGCCAGTGAAGCAACGTTCACCTACGACGCCTACGGCAACCGAACCGGAGCAACGGGCAGCGCCACAACGCAGCTTGGCTACGATGGGCAGTATACGGACCCCGATACCGGACTCATCTATCTACGCGCGCGGTACTACGATCCGAGCGCTGCGCAGTTTCTCAGCGTAGACCCGCGCGTTATGGATACGCGGGCTCCGTACACTTACGCGGAAGACAGCCCGACGACACTCGCCGATCCATCGGGTGAATGCACGGCAGTCGCTGCGTCGCCCATTGGACCGCACAATGCTGCGACACCGCAGGAATGTAAGAAGAAACTAAACGGTCTGCGGCGGCTTACTGCGAAGGTGAAGCGGCGAATCAAGGGCCTAGTGGTCGACGAGAAAAAACTGAGCGAGGCCAAGCGCCAGGGCCACGTGAAGGCCCTAAACCAAACATCCGAAGCGCTAGAAGAGGCGATTTCGGCGTTCAAATCACGCGGATGTCAGGAAACGCTGGGCGTGAAAATCCCGGCAGAAATCGAGCAGCTCGCAGAATTGCGCTGGCGAGTGACAGTGCACCCAATACCGCTGCCGTAATGGCTGGCAAAGTCGAGAACGCGAAGATCGCCGCGGTCGCCCGCGATTGGCTAGGATTTCAGCGCACCGAACTACGACGGTTCGCATGGGCGGTTGATGAACTGCACATCTGGTTGGCTGAGGAGGAGGATTGGTCCGCCATTGAGCGGTTCATGCGCGCTGTGTGTGCCGCTGCGACGATCGACGAAGCACAGGTCGTTGGCATGATCGGAGCGGGTCCGCTCGAGGATATGATCGATGCTCGTCCGGAGCGTGCGATTGCATTCCTTGAAAGCGAGATCGAGGACAACCATGTTCTAGCCGACGCTCTAGCTAGCGTGTGGTGCGACAAACCTGATGTTGCGGCGAGGATCGACGAGATCCGCAGGCGGTCACGCTGAGGTCCCAGCCGAGGCTGTCTATGGGCGGACGAGCGAGCCTGCGGCAGCCACCTCCGAGACTCGAACACGCGCTGTCCACCGACAGCCCCGTCGTGCCGCACCTGAGGGGGCGACTACTCGTCCTTCAAGCCCCGGCGGCTCCGATCCCTCTCGAGCGTTGCCGCCCCCGCGGACACCTGTCGTTAGGCGATCTGGAGTGTTGCGTGGGCTGCGCGTGGTCGCCCGAGCCGTGTCGCCCATCGCCGAGCGACCCGTGTTCACGGGCGGGCCAACAGGGCCGGCATGAACCCGTCCGGCAGTCTCCCTACGGTCGAGGCGTGGCGAGCTCTCCAACGGGAAGCAAGCAGTGAGGGCGGACGCCATCCCCGAGGATTTCGATCAGGTGCTTAGCGGAACTGGTCTCTCGGGGGACCATCTACCCAAAAAGAGGTCTCTCCTGCTAGCTCTGGCGAGGAGCCAGACGAGAAGGGTATTGCCGTTCTGGAGCCCAAGCGGCACGTGGACATCGCGCACACATGACGGCGTGGAGCCGGAGCGAATCGTCGCCTTCGGCTATCGCGCGGCGAGCGACTTTCTGGTCGTGATGAACGCAGTCCTGTCGCGCTACGGCGTACCCGCCACTGAACTGTGCCTAGTCCTCGGCGACAGGAAAAACGAGCACCCGAGCGAGCATCTTGGCGAGGGCGCCAAACGCTTGAACGTGGTTCTGCACAAAGGACTTTCGTTGGTGCTTGCGTTTCAGATTCGCGAAAAACTACTAGCGATAGACGGGATTCCAGATGGGGCCGTGGCCTCGGCGGACCGCGTTCTCGTTGAGATAGTTAAAGGAGCGGTGACGCGTAGCCACGTTGCGGACGACGAGATTGACACCCTACTCTGGCGTTTCATCGCAACGATGGGGCTCGCCCAACTCAGCAGGCAACATGAGACCCGCATCAAGCAAGTGTCCCTGGTGCTGCCCGGTCCGTTCTCTCATCTGCGGCTCGTCGAGTTTGTCGAACTCGCGAGGAGGACCGCCGCGGTCCAAGCGCGCAGCGGCGCTAAGAACATCGAGACCATGTATGAGGATCAACTTGCCCTCCTCGCGCAGTCCTTCGGGTTTCAGGTGGTGAGAGCCAAGCGGGCGACACGGCGCGTTGACCTCCTGTGCCTAGTGGAAGATCGCGTTCATCCGTACACGGCTCTGATCGAGGCCAAGAGCAGCGGAAGGCCGTATTCGTTCCCGACCGACGATCAGCGCGCCTTGGCTGAGTACGTCGACGACGTTCGTTCGTCGCTGGGGACGCTGCCGCCAGTCGCGCTTGTTCTGATTGTCGGCTCCAAGGCAGCCTCGACCCTCGAGGCCAAGCTGCGGGATGTTGAGGCGAAGCTAGGAATCCCGCTGCGGTTCATCGATGCGGCGACCTTGGCACGCCTTCGTGATCGACTGCCTGGACCGGTCCCCCCGGCTCCGTTCCGGGAAGGTCTCGTGCGTAGCGAAAACCCGGTGCTCTCCGCGGCTTTCGTCGACACCGTGGTAGAGGCCTTCGAGACGAGCCATTCGGCGCACGTATCGTTCGTCCAAGCATTGATGCGGGATTGACTCCCAAAGCACCGAGGGGTACCAGTGAGGTACGAATGGGGGATCTCGGAGGAGCATCTGTCGTCGAGCCAGCATTTGCTCTGAGCGCGTTCAACGAGGCTGCCGTTGCCGCCGCCCTGGGTTGGTGGTGGGTCCGTAGCGGCCAGGTCGCGTGCGCTCAAAAACCGATCAGCATCGCCGGACGGCGCGAGGACCTAGCGCAGCGGGGTCGTCGAGCGGACGAGGAACGCCACGAAGGAGCGGTCCGCGAGCTTTGGAGCGTCTGGAGCGCGAGAGGCGCGACGCGCTCACTTCTGGCGGTCACGAGGGCCTGCTGATTGCCCTACGGGTGCCTCTTAAGCTACTCGCGCCGCTCATCAATGTCAGCGTGGCGTTTGCTCTGGCCCGCCGCACGGGCTTCGCCCATCATTGGCCGCGCCAGCCGCCGTCGTGCAGAGCTCGTGGACGTCGAGCCGGTACGGCCCCCCGGCCGAGCTGCAGGCTGTTCTCTGACTGAGAGAGCGCTCACGCGTGCGGCAGCGGCACCGACGATGACGGACATCACGGGAACCCGGAAGACTGACAGCTCGCATTCCGCACCCCCGTCGCCAGACCGGTCACCCACACGAAGGCGCTGCCCGAACACGGCTCTTGCCGACGAGGAGAGGGCCCGGAAACCTCGGACATCATTGCCCGATTCGCGCGCATCGCCAGGAGCTACGATCAGAAGATGCCGAACAAGCCCTTTGCATTCGGCCTCTTTCTGAGCTCCTATTCACCGGCCTTCCTGATCCTCGCTGTTCGAGCTATCGATCGGTCGTGCACGCTGTTTCTGATAGCGCTGGCTCTGGCGGCAGGCAGCAGCGGGGCCTTCTTTCTGTTCATCCGCTTCGCGCGAAAGGGGGCGCCCTACGACGCGGTCGTAGCCGACGTCGAGTCCCGCGACGCCGACCTAGCGGCATATGTCGCGACCTACCTCCTGCCGTTCGTGCTCGTGTTCGGGGCCGATCTCCAGGATGTCATCGCGCTCGGATTGTTCCTCTTCTTTATCGGCGTTCTCTGGGTGAGCAGCGGGATGCTTTACCTCAACCCGTTGTTGGCGCTGCGTGGCTATCACGTGTTCGTGGTCCAGCTAGGCACGGCCGGGGCTGGACCGACCGCGCCGACCGTTCGCGGCTTCCTCTTGAGTCGAAAGCGCACGCTTCGCGTGGCCGAGACTGTTCGAGTAGATATGATTTCGCCGGATGTCTTCATCGAACCCCACTGAACCCGCGACGTTCCCAAGCGACGACCTCGCCGACAAGCTCCAATCGGCGACGGTCACGGTTGTGCTGGGTTTCAAGCAGACCGCGACCGACTGGACGTTCCAGCGCGTCAAACTTCATGATGACCTGCCAGACCAGTTTCGCGCCCGCGCCCTCGCGGCGGCGGTGGATCTCAGGGATAACCGAGCTGGCCGGCCGTACGACCCGGAGTGGGAGCTGTCGTCCGGTGAATACCTCTACCTATCGAACCAACCGCCGCCCGGGGGCAATTTCTTCCCGCGAGCGCAAGCCCTGGCCGGAATGGCCCACTACAAACCCGGCCGACGCCCGCGCAGGCCCCAGGTCTGGCTCGTCGTCGCGCAGCTCAGCGACAATTCAATTGCGGTTTTCGGCACCCGGATCACGCCGTCGGCGGTTCTCGACCGTACGAGCAAGGTGCTTCGCGTCGTCTCCTCCGGCGACACGTTCGACGCGCTCGACGAGACGGTCATCACGTTCACCACGGAAATTGACTGGATTGCCTGGCAAGGCGTCATGATCGTCCTGGACTCTAAGGGCTTCCACGCAGTCTTCCGCGACATACCGGCGTTGATCGCGCAGGTCGATAACCAGCTTCAGCAGGTGGTCGCACACGTGAGGATCGACAACTTTCAGGCATTGGCCGAACGCATCAAGAATTGGCCAGCCATGGCCGTCAAGCTATCGAGAATCATCGCGCGCGCAGATATGCATACGCGGCCACCCGATGTTCTGCGCGCCTATGGCACCGAATACAACATCGACGTTGATTGGAACGGCGATCGGATGGTCTTCGATGGCTCCGTCGAGAAGCAGTGGAACATCCTACGGCTGCTGGATGAGGCGCGAACCTTGGGGCCCGTCACCGGCAAGCATTGGGAGTCGTCCAGCAAGACCGAAGTCTGAGGACCGTCGCAGTCCCCGCTGTCGTCGCACGCGATATCGGGCCTTATGACGATGCCCGCAGGATGCCCTCGCCCAGCCTCAGGTTCCTAGACTCTGGCTACGTGCCCACACAAAGGCTCGTCGTCGTGAACATAAGCCGCCTGCACGCCGCCTCATATCCGCGTCGAATCCGGGCGGGCCGAGGACCCGCAAGGAGTCGGCGCTCTGGCGAACTCGACGAAGGCAGCCGCGAGCCGTTCGTTTTCGGAAGTGCCGATTGCTTCGGGATCGGCGGCACGCTGACCGTCCGCGACAGCGTCCGCTAGGACGTGCAGCAGGGCGCGGTCCGTCAACGCGTGCCGTCGGCGTGTGACCGTCGAGAGCAGGCGCAGGATCTTCCTGGCCGCGGAATTGTCGTCGAGCGTCGCGCGCAGGAAGTGCTCCGGCTCCAGCAAGATGCCGTCCCGGTGCGCGCTTGCGGCGGCGGAGCGGAACGCTGTCACGAGCGTGGCCGAAACCGTCACCGTCATGGCGTCGGTACTGAGCTGAAGCCTTTCACCGCCATCCGTGATGCGTAGGAACCTGGAGCATATGTACGGCCCGAGCGTCCAAAGGAACGACCACGGCCTGAAGCTGTGGCCGGCACCGTCGAGCAGTTCCGCGATGCCGGACTCCTCCAGCACCGCCGACAGCAGGAAGCCGCTGTGTAGTTGCTTCCCTCCCCCCTCGCGCGACTCCTTGATCGCCCGACCGAGGACGCGCATGAAGCGTCGCGAGACGAGCGCGAACGCCCCCGGGGGGCTTACCGGTCGCATCTGGGCGCGGCGAACTGGGGCGTAGGCCCCCCAGTAGATCGGTGCGTCCGTTGCGTTCGCGGGCGCTCTCCCTTCCCAAGCAGACAGGCTCCGTTCCTGCATCTCACGCAGCGCCTCGGACAGGCTCGTCCCTGCGAGTGCCGCGCTCACGAGCGGGTCGTCCTCCGCGGCCCGATCGGGAGTGGGGTACAGCGTCGCGATCACCTCGCGGCTACCGCCTGCGAGGAACGCCGGCGCCACCGTCAGCCACTCTCCCGCGCCGATGTCCGATAGCGCAGAGGTGTCGCACGCCTGGAGCAGTACCTGCGCCGGCATCGGCGTCCCATCGCGTCCCATCGCGAAAATGCTGTGCGGTCCAAGCACCTCGAGGCCACCGTTCGACTGCGGCTCTCCGCGGGGGCCTGCCTCTCCGCCGGAGACCACGGCTCCCATGACCAGGCCGCCACGCGACGGCTCCGCCTCCGTGCCTCTTACGGCATGGCAGAAGAACGCCGCCGTGATATCCGGCCCCAGCTCTCTGAGCTTCTCGGCGAAAGCGTCGACCGAGGCAAGATGCGAGGTCCAGTGGGGGCCGCCGAGGACCGTGACCGACCTGGGCAGGGCTTCCGCCTGCGCCCGAGCGTCCGGGAGCGCCCCGAGCTCCGGCAAGTCGACCGTGTCCGCCACCGACAGCGCCAGCGGCGCCCTCAGCGCGGGGCTCGCTGCTACAGCATGCGTCGCCAGCGTCGCCGAGGGGGCGAGCGTCCAGTCGAATGACTGCAGCAGCCTCTCTGTTCTGCCCTGCCGCCCCGGATAGGCCAGCAGCGCCCACGGCACGTACCCGAGTGAGGGCGAGGGAGCGATCGCCAGCGGCAGCCGCATCGAGACGGGCTGTCGCCTGGCGGCGCGCTTCATCGACTCCGGCAAGAGGTCGCGCCCGAGTGAGCTCGCCATCGCCAACTCGCCGCTCGGGTCCACCAAGAGCGGGCTGCTCGCGAGCCTGAAGTCCGCCTCGGGAGGGCTCTCGCCCGGCAGCAGCTGAGGCAGCGCGGCGCGGAGCTCCGCCAATGTCCTCCCGAGCGCCGATCTGCGCCCTAGCGCCGTCCGACCCGCCTCTATCTCTCCTGCTCCCGGAGGGATCAGCGACCAGTACAGCCAGCCGTCCGACTCCCAGTAGGAAAGCCACCAAGCCCCTCGACCCGCGGCGCCCTCCGCCGCGTCCTCGAGCGCCACCGGGGCCGGTCGGTACGGATTGCCCGGTCGCGCCAGACGAGACCGACCCCGAAGCTGCACGACTGGCGGGGGCAGCAGCCCGAACTCGTCGGCTTGCTCGCCCGTCGCGACGGGCAGACCCTGGACGCGCGCGAACTCGAGCAGCTCGGCGATCAGCGACCGCTCCCCCTCTGCGTACGCGGCATCAAGCGCGGCGTCGAGCGCGCGACGCAGCCGGCGAGACCAACTCGTGCGGGTACTCTGCGCGGCCAGCTGGTAGCGGGTGACATCGAGCTCCATCAGGGCCCTGATCGCCAGGCGTAGCCGCGTTGCCTGCTTTCCGCGTCCCGCGGCGCGACGCGCCTCGGTGAGCAGCAGCTCGACTAGATCGTCGGACCACCTCGCCACAGACATCGCCAGACCCACGGCGTCCGGGTCCCAACCCGTCTCGTCATCCAGCTCCCCGCCCCGCCGGCTCAGCGCGTCGACCCTGACGAAGTACAGGTGGAGGCTGCCGTAACGGCCGAACAGCTTGCGGACGAGGTGGGCGGGATTACGCTCTAGCGCCGGCACCACCCACGGATCCGCGAGCATCTCGCTCTGGAGCTGCTCAACAAGCTGCGCGAACTCTCGGTGGCTTCCTTCCTCAGAGATCGCGCACTCCGCCACGACGCACATCGCGCGCAGACGGACGAAGTAGTCGCGGCCCTCCTGGCTCTCCCCCAACACCTTCGCCGCGTGGTCCCGGGCCGCCTCCGTGTCGCCCGCGGCGAGCGCGTTCTCCGCCCTGAGCGTGCTCAGGTACACGTCGAAGCGCTCTTCTCGGGGAGCCGCGTCCGCAAGCGTCGCGTACAGCGACTCGGCCTCGGAGAACTGAGCCACGCCGGACATCGCGCGGGCTCGAAGCAGCTTCGCGATCAGCCGCACACCGTCCGGGACGCCGCTTTCCGGCGGCGCTTGCTCGAGCGCGAGCGCAGACTGAAACTGACGCTCCTCGAGGTCCAGGAACACCGCGCGAATCGCGCAGTGGGGGGAGCGCTGCGCGAGGCGCGACACCGAACGCCGGGCTCCGAGAAGGTCTCCGCGCCGAATGCGACCGTCGGCGCTTCGGCATCTCGCCCATACGAGCGGCGTCTTCACGGTCGGGCGCGGCAGCGGGTGCCACAGCTTCGGAGGTCGCACCGTGAGACGCCATGCCAGTCGCACGCAGCAGAGCCCTGCGAGCACGAGCGGTGCCGCAGGCCATCCCTCTATAGCGGCTGCGCCTACCAGCAGAAGCACGGCGTACGGGAACCTTCGTCCCCAAGCACAGACAGCTCCGAGAACCGTCAGCGCCGCCGTCGAGAACCCGCTCGTGACCAGGGCCGCGATCGTCGTCGCCACCGCGCCCGCCCTCCAAAGCCACTGCTCGATCAACACGAAGGCCGCCGTCCGCTCCAAGCGGTGCTTGCTCGATCCGAGCAGATACACCGGCAGGCCGGCGACGGCTATCAGAGCCCGGAACGTGATCGGGCCCAGCAGCAGCAGCACGAGCACTAGCAGTGCCGGCAAGGTCGGCAACTCGCCGGAGGCTCCGAGCAGCGCCGCCGTGGCAACCGCGAGCATGGGGATCGGCTTTCGGATGTTGGCGAGCGCCGCAGCCGCCACTGCTACGTCCGCGATCGGCGACCGACGCCAGCCGACCAGCAGCGCGTACAGGCCCACGATCCCCAGCCACGATCCCCAGACGTAGAGGGGTTCGTTTCGCGGTGGCGGCTTACTCGGCATCGACAGCTGCCAGGAGGAAATCCAACAGCTCGCCCTCTGCCTTCGGCGAGCGCCGATCCACCTGCAGCGTCTCGGTCCTGTCCGCGACCTTGACCGTGATCGTGATCTCGTCCGGGTCCGTTGGCCGGCGTCGCTGCAACGTCGCGGTCGCCAGACGCCGGAGCGTCTTGAGCGCCAGGGTGATCGAGACCAACGCCGCGCCCGTGTTGATCGCGTCGACTCCGATCGTCATCACTTCGCCGAGCTGAGCTCCCCTTGTCACGAACGGCCGCACCGCATCGCCCGTGCCGATGAGGTCCTCCGCCAGCTCGGCCGGCAGCAGCACTCTCATCATCCGCGGCTTTACGACCCCCGGGGACGCGGATGATGGACCGTCCTGGGCGGACTCCCCCTCGCGCGTGGCGAACTCCCCCTCGCTTGACCGTCCGAACAGGGCGAGCTCCAGATCCGAGCGCCTGATCAGCTTGCTCCGCCCGGCGAGGCTGTAGCGGAAAGACAGCTCCAGGATGCGCTTTGCGTCGCGCGTCCACAGCTCCGCCGGCTGGCAATCCGGACCATCCGCCCCTTCCAGCGCTTCCCGGATGTGCGCTGCCTCGATCGCCGCGGCACCACGTGCGCGCGCGATTCGCGCTCCTCTGCGCAGTGCGTCGAGCGTCTCCGCGTCGAAGCGCTCGAAGCCAGCCCCCTCAGTCATTCGTGCCGCCCAACGAGCCCCCGGTCCACCTCACTAGAAACCGAACAGTCGGCGAGTTTAGGGAATCCGAATACGGGCGGCGTTGCCACCAGGACCGCTCGTGATCAGTGCCTGCCGCGACGATCGACGAGGGACCACCGAGCCCACCCGCTCGTCGCGCTCGCCACCGTCCATGTAACGACGCATCGGCACCGACGCCGCCTTGACCGACCGCGACGAAATCCAGCCACTGACACACCCGAGCGGCCTTTTTGCGTTCAACCCTTGGCCGCTGGCAAAGCACTCCGCCGCGCTCAGGCACTCGTCGCCCGAAGTGCCTCAAACGCCGATAATCGCCCGTAATCGAGTGGATACCAGCCTCGTGCGCAGCACGTTCGCGTCGTCACGAACATCCCGCAAATCGCCGCTTTTCCGCGCCGGTTAGGTCGCCAGAGCCGTGTCTTTGCAAGCAGGAGGTCGCCGGTTCGATCCCGGCTGGCTCCATCGATTGGGCTGACGAGGTCGAGAGTGCCCAGCTCGATCGGGCGTGACGCTCCGGTCCTACGATCGCCGGCCGTCCTCATCTGCGCCATTTGCAAGTGCTCCTTGTCGGCTGTGTCGCGCGTCAGTGTAAGCGGACCGCGCTCGCGCGGCGCGTGCTCGCCGGTCAGCCCTGCTGCGCGGCCGCGACGAGGCTCTGCGCCGGGTGCAGCTCCTCCACCGGCACGAACGTCTTACGGGCAACAGACACGGTGATCGGACCGATGCTCGGATCGCCGCTCGGGAGGATGCTGAAGCTGCCCGTGATGCCGTTCTGGATGCTTGTCTTGAACAGTGCGCCGATCGTGCCTGCGCGAGTCGCGCCGGCTTCGATCGCTTTCAGCAGCACCGCGGCAGCCTGCCCGGCATACGGCGCGTACAGTTCGACCGTACCGCCGACTTCTTTGCGCAGTTCGCCGACGAGCTGCCGGCCGGGGCCGACGAGGTTTTGCGGCACGCGTCCCGGCACGCTCGCGAACATGCCGCTGGCCGCCGATCCGGCCAACGCGATCGTCGACTGCTGCGCGAACCCGTCGGGGGCCAGCAGCTTCACCCTGCGTTTGTTCGGGCCGAGGACGGCGACCTTGGCCCGGATCAGCGCGGCGCCGTTCTCCTCCGTCAGTCCGGCGAGCAAAACCGCGGCCGGATGAGTGCCCTTGACGTGGCGCATGAGCGACCGGTAGCTCGACGCGTTCGGGTTCCACGCGCTGAACCCGACGATCTTGAGGCGTAGCCGGTGCGCGGCGCCGCGGAACGTGCGGGCCTGGCCGAGGCTGGTCGGGTCTCCTCCCGCGTAGAGGATGTAAACGCGCTTTAGCAGCCGCTGCTTGGCGAACAGCGCGAGCCCGGCACCCTGGTAGGCGTCGTTCGGCACCACGCGGGCGTAGTTGCGGCCTTTCGGATACAGGCTCGCGGGCTGCCCTTCGCCGCAGCCTGGGCTCGGTTGCGTTAGGCAGATCAGCGTGTTGCCTGGTGAGACCATCGCCAGCCCGCCGCCCGGCGCAGCCCCGAGCAACGGGATCATCGCAGCGGCACAACCGGAGTTGTATGTGCCGACGACGCCGAGGACGCTCGGGTCGGCCGCGTAGGCGTTCGCGTTCGCTTCGCAGATTGGCTTGCTCCAGAGCCCGGTCGTAGCGTCCGAGTCGTCACACGGCTGAAAGCCGACCTTCAGTTTGGCCGCCTTCCAACCGGCGGATCGAAGCTCGAGGCGGACCGCGTCGTTCATCTGCGCCGAGCGCTGGCTCGAGGCGCCCTGCAGGGGGAGGTCGGAGACGATCAGCGCGTCGGGTTTCCCGACGCCTTCGTACTGGATCGGGCCGCAGCTGCTCGTCGCGACCGCGCTCGCGACGGACGGGGCCGCCTGGCCGGTGGTGAGTCCGGCCGTAGCGGCCACCGCGAGCAGCGCTGCCGTGGTGCCGGCGGTGCGGGCAACCATGGACACGGCACGAGCATAACCCACAGGCGCAACGTCGGTGGCAGGCACGCCGGCCGTGAGGCCGCTGTTCCTACTCCGCCTGGTCACGCCAGGTCTGGAGCGAACCGAGGTGCACTTTCGATCGCGACCAACGCGAGGCCGAAATCATCGAGCTGATGAAGGGCAGGCGAAAGCGCTCTTTCTCGCTGGCCAGCCGGATGTTGAGGACTCTCGATGGGGTTCGTCGATACGGCAGCAGCTGCACCCCACGCAGACTCGTCACCGGCCATGCCCGACCCTCATGAGGAGTAGGCGGCGAGTGCGACGCAGAACCAACTGAAAACGAGATCGGCCATACCGTGCCCGCGCCGCTCGGCGCGGCACATAGATCCCGCACCCGCGGGTAGAGATCGGGAATGTCGGCCGCTGGATCAGGCGTGACCACAGGTGCCCGCTATCGCGAGCTCAGCCCCCTGGGATCGGGAGGCATGGCGACCGTTTTCCTCGCCCAGGACACCGTGCTGCGCCGCCGTGTCGCGCTGAAGCGCCTGCATACCTCGGCCGACGCCCGCGAGCTCGCGCGGCTGCGCCGTGAGGCGCTCGTCGGCGCCTCGCTGAACCATCGCAACCTCGTGGCCGTCTACGACGTCTACGGTGAAGACGACGGACAGCTCGTCATCGTGATGGAGTACGTCGCGGGAGAGACTCTTCGCCAAACGATCCGCAGCGTCGGCGCGATCCCACCGCGGCGGGCGCTGGAGATCCTCGAGCAACTTGCGGCGGGGCTCGACGCGATCCACGCGCGGGGAATCGTCCACCGCGACGTAAAGCCGGCGAACGTACTGCTCGGGACCGGCGGCGAGGTCAAGCTCGCCGACCTCGGCATCGCAGCGGCGCCCGACCGCACGCAGACCACGGCCGGCGCGGAGCTGGCGGGGACGTTCAGTTACATGGCCCCCGAGCAGCTCGAAGGGCGAGCCGCACGCGCGACCGTCGACATCTATGCGCTCGCCGCCGTGGCATTCGAGATGCTCTGCGGCCGCAAAGCTCGACAGGAGTCAAATCCCGTCGCTCTCGCGCACGCGATCTGCACTCGGCCGCCGCCTGACCTCAGAGTCGAGTGGCCGGACGCACCGGCCATGGCCGCAGCCGTCCTGCGGCGCGGGATGGCCGAAAGGCCCGACGAGCGGCCGACGAGTGCGGGCGCGCTCGTGGCCCGCTTACGGGAGGCGCTCGAGCCACACACCACGGAGGCCGGCACGCTCCCGCCAGACGTGCGCAGGGCAGTCGCGCCCAAGCGCGCGGCGCCCGCCCCGGCGGCTCGCCGGGTCCCGCGCGCCCAGCCGCCCATTCCGAAGAGAGCAGAAGTGACGCCGAGTCCGCGTGATCGCATCGTCGCTGGTGGGACAGGCGCCGCACTCAGCAGGCAACCGATGCTCGCCGGTCCTGCGCGCCGGGCGCCAAGAGCACATCGGCGGGCCCGTGTGGGGGCCGTCCTCGCGCTGCTGCTGGCCGCGATCATCGTTGCTCTGGTGATCACTCTCGGGTCGGGCGGTACCGGCCAGACGAACAACAAGGTCGCCAAGCGCGGTGTGCGGTCCACCCACACACCGCGCGCCGCCACACGGAGCAGCCGCGCATCGAGCGGCACGGGCGCCCACCGCGGTAGCGCGAGCAAAGCTGCCGCGACACAACCCTCCGTGGCGTCCACGCCCGCAGGCCAGGGCGAAAGCGCGAGCAAAGCTGCCGCGACACAGCCCGCCGTGGCGTCCACGCCCGCGGCCCAGGCGCCCGTGACGCCAGCAGCGTCCGTCGAGGCCTTCTACGGATACGCGGCCCGACACGAATATGCGGCCGCCTGGGGACTAGCGGATGCCAACATGCGCAACCAGCTGGCCGGCTTCGACAGCTTCCGGGCGCAGCAGAGCGCTGTTCGCTCAATCACCTTCCACCGCGCCCAGACGCTCGCCGACAGCGGCGAATCATCATCCTCTGCAACCGTTGCGCTCCAGACCACAGCTGTGCTCTCCGACCGAACCGAGCAGTGCGGGGGCACGGCCCGACTCGTGCGCAATGCGGGGGAGGGGTGGCTCCTCGACGGCATCTCCATCAATTGCACGCCCTAACCGCGCCCGCCAAAGAAAGCCCCCTGCGGACATCGCGTACTCCGCCGGCCCGCGGCTCTGAGGGCGCGCTCATCCGAGGGGTGGTGCCCCGCGTGGCCGTCATCCAGCAGTCTCTGTGCGGCGGCCCGGCCGAGACCATCTTGCCCGACCCGCTGATGAATACTCGCGCCATGGCCGCCTGTCAGTCGAGCAGGGCGTTCGCGAGCGCGGTCCACGACTGGCGTGGGATGCCCTCCTCGCCCAACGGCTGCACGCACACGTGGTCGGCACCGGCATCGAGGTGCGCGCGCACGATTTCACCGACCTGCTCCGCGGTGCCCTGGGGGATGACAGCGTCGATGAGCCGGTCGGAGCCGCCGTCGGCGAGGTCGCGCTCGGTGAACCCGAGCCTCACGAGACCCTGGGCGTAGTTCCGCAGGCCGAGATAGAGCTTGGCGTAGTCGCGGGCGACGGCCTTGGCGCGCAAAGGATCGGTATCGATGACGCATGCCACCTCGGGCGCCACGAGCTTCCCGGGACCGAGCCGTTCGCGGGCGAGCCGCGTGTGCTCGACAGGCACGAAGTACGTGTGCGTGCCCGCGGTGCGCTCGCCCGCGAGGTCAAGTTTCTTCGGGCCCAGCGCGGCCAGGCAGCGGCCCTCGACAGGGGGCGGGGCCGGCGCCGCGTCGAGGCCGTCGAGGAACTCGCGCATGGTCTCGAGCGGAAGGCGGTACTCGCTGGTCGCCTCGCGGTGGCCGATGCCGATACCGAGCATGAGCCGTTCGGGAAAGTCGGCGCGCAGGGCCGCGTCGGCGGCGGCCGTCTCACTTGGCTCGTTTATCCAGACGTTGAGGATGCCGGTCGCGGCGGCCAGCGCTGACGTCGCCTCCAAGATCGGGCGAACGTCCGGCACGTGGGGAGAGCCGCCGAGCCACCACGCGCCGTACCCGAGCTGCTCAACGAGCTTTGCGGCCTCGCCGGCGCGCTCTTTGCCAACCGCGCGGTAGCTGGTCCAGACGCCGATCTTCCCGATGTCCATCGCGTCAGGTTGGCAGATCGGCCCACGTCCCCGCGCATGCGTCGCGGCCACGCGGTTGCTCCAACCGCCGCATGGCTGCGGTCACGCTCCGCCGAACGCAATGGGGTTCGAATCCCGCGCAGCGTCGAGGAGCGGAGCCCAACTCACGAGCTCGACCAACGACAACACGACTCCCTGCGACGTTGGCAAAAGGTCACCTCTCGAGTTCACGCGTCGCGCTTTGCAAGCAGGAGGTCACCGGTTCGATCCCGACCGGCGTCCCAGACAGAAGCCGACCCCGGAGGCAGCGGTAGTTGACGATGCTCCGCGCGTGCCCTGGTGCTCAGCCGAGCTCTTCGGCGAGTCCGATGAGAAGCCCCTCGGGCCCGCGGATGTAGCAAAGCCGATATGCGTCTTTGTACTGCACCACTTCACTGCTGACGAGCTGTGCGCCGCGCTCGCCGAGCCTGGCGAGTGTCTCGTCGATGTCGTCGACAGCGAACATGACACGGAGGTAGCCCAACGCGTTTACCGGGGCATTCCGGTGATCAGCAACGACGTGCGGCTCGAGAAAGCGCGAGAGCTCGAGTCGGCCGTGGCCGTCCGGCGTGCGCAACATAGCGATCTCGACGCGCTGGTCGCCCAGTCCAGTGACGCGGCCGGCCCACTCTCCTTCCACCATGGCTCGCCCTTCGAGCTCGAGGCCGAGTCCGCGAAAGAACTCGATCATCCCGTCGAGATCCTCAACGACGATGCCCATATTGTCGATCCGCTTGACGGCCATGTTCCTCCTTAAAGAAAGTCGCGCATGGGCGATGTGCGTGGCACCCGGCATACCGCCGAGTGTCCCAGACACGCGACCCTCGGCTTAGGCGCATGCCAGACGGGGCGAAGCCGACGCTGCGCCGAGGCGGATCGCCGAGACGGCTCACCGGGGAATCGCAATACTGGCATCGGTGATAGTTGACGTCCCGGGCCGAATCGATGGCGGTATCCGCCTTCAGGACCTGGCCAAGACCTTTTCCTCGCCGCGCGGACCGGTTCCCGCGGTGCGGGGCATCGACGCCTTCATCCCTCGCGGTGAGACCGTAGCTCTGCTAGGTCCGAATGGAGCCGGCAAGTCGACAACGATCGACATGATGCTCGGTCTCTCCAAGCCCGACCGCGGCAGCGCCTCCGTTTTTGGCCGACGCCCCCGCGAGGCGGTCGAAGCGGGCATGGTCGGCGCGATGCTCCAGACCGGGGAGCTGATCCGCGACCTGTCCGTGCGCGAGCTCGTGTCGATGATGGCCGCGCTGTATCCCGACCCGCTGGACGTTGAGGAAACCCTCGATCTCACGGGACTCGCGGACATCTCCGGCCAGCGCACGCACAAGCTCTCTGGCGGACAGACGCAGCGCGTGCGCTTTGCCGTGGCAATCGTCTGCAACCCCGACCTGCTGATCCTCGACGAGCCGACTGTGGCGATGGACGTGGAGGGCCGGCGCGAGTTCTGGAGCATCATGCGCGAGTTTGCCTCCCGGGGTAAGACGGTGCTGTTCGCAACGCACTACCTCGAGGAGGCCGACGCCCACGCCGACCGTGTGATCCTGATGGCGCATGGACGGATTGTCGCCGACGGTCCGACTACCGAGATCAAGGCGCGAGTGGGTAGACGGACCCTCCGCGCGACCCTGCCGGGCATCGATCCAGAGATGCTCGCCGCGCTCCCAGGCGTCGTCTCAGCCGAGCGCCACGGCGACGCGGTGGTCCTCAGCTGCTCGGATTCCGACCAGACGATTCGCGTGCTCCTCGAGCGCCACCCACACGCCAAGGACATCGAGGTCGTCGGCGCCGGGCTGGAGGCCGCGTTCCTCGAGTTGACCGGCGAGCCGGATGTCGAGGAGCCGGAGGTGCTGGCGCCGTGAGCGGGCTCGTATATGCCCGCTACGAGCTGCTGCGCACGTTCCGTAACCGTCGCTTCTGGTTCTTCTCGCTGGGCTTTCCGCTGATCTTCTTCTGGCTGATCGCGTCGCCGCAGCGCAACAGGGTCCTCCAGGGCACCGGGCTCACCTACGCCGCTTACTACATGGTCTCGCTCGCGTCATTCGGGACGATGATCTCCACCGGAGCGCGAATCGCCGGCGAGCGCCAGGTCGGCTGGACGCGGCAGCTCCGCATCAGCCCACTGTCCGCTCGCGCCTACTTCCGTGCCAAGGTGCTCACCGGCTATACGATGGCGCTGCTCAGCCTGCTGCTTCTCTATGTATCGGGCGCCGTGCTGGGGGTCCAACTGCCGGCCGGGCGCTGGCTGGCGATGACCGGCCTGATCGTGGTTGGACTGCTGCCTTTTGCCGCGCTCGGCGTCCTCGTCGGGCATCTCGTCAACACCGATGCGGTGGGCCCGTTGATCGGCGGCTTGGTGTCGATACTCGCATTCCTAAGCGGTACCTGGTTCGCGATCACGAGCGGCTTCCTCCATGCGTTCGGTCAGTTCCTTCCCTCCTGGTGGCTCGTTCAGGCACGCAACGTCGCGCTCGACGGCCACGGGTGGAGCGCGCGTGGTTGGGTCACAGTCGCCGCCTGGACCGCAATCCTCGCCGCTGCTGCCGTATGGGCCTACCGCCGTGACACCGGTCGGGTTTAGCTGCTGGAGGCACGCCAACGGCGCGACAGGGCCCACGCTCAGACGATGCGATCGTCGCCCCCGAACTCGACTGACCAAGATGCGGGGCGCCTCAGGTATCACAGGCGATCGCCCGCGAGAGCAGTAGCTCGCGCTCGCGCTCGTTGTCGCACAGGTCGGCCGCACGCTCGAACTCCTCGCGCGCCTCCGCCAGCCGCCCCAGGCGCGCGAGGACGTCGCCGCGCACGCCGGGCAGCAGATGGTAGCCACGCAACGCGGGCTCGTCGGCGAGCGAGTCGACGAGCTCGAGCCCGGCCTCCGGACCGAAGGCCATTGTCACGGCCACCGCGCGGTTGAGCTCCACGACCGGGGAGCCGGTGAGCGCCGCCAGTCCGTCGTACAGCGCGACGATCCGCGGCCAGTCGGTCTCCTCGACGCTTCGGGCCCGCACGTGACAGGCAGCGATCGCGGCCTGTAGCGTGTACGGACCTAGCGCGCCGCTGAGCTCCTCGGCACGCCGCAGTGCGCCAAGGCCCCGCTGCACGAGCAGATGATCCCAGCGCGCGCGGTCCTGATCGGCGAGCAGCACTGGGTCCCCGCGCGGTCCCACACGCGCGCGCAATCGCGCGGCTTGCAGCTCCATTAGGGCCAGCAGCCCGTGGACCTCAGGCTCGGCGGGCGTCAGCGCGGCGAGGATCCTCCCAAGGCGTAGCGCGTTTTCGCACAGGGCCGGGCGAGTCCAGTGCTCGCCGGCGGTCGCCGTGTAACCCTCGTTGAACACCAGGTAGATCACCTCGAGCACGGCCGACAGACGGTCAGCCAGCTCGTCGCGACTGGGGACCTCAAATGGCACGTGCGCCTCGCCGAGGGTGCGCTTGGCGCGAACGATGCGCTGCGCGACTGCGCCCTCGGAGACGAGAAAAGCGCGCGCGATCTCTGGCGTCGACAGGCCGCCGAGCAGACGCAGCGTCAGCGCAACGCGCGCGTCGCCGGACAACACCGGATGGCACGTCATGAACATCAGGCGCAGGACGTCGTCCTGAACGTCGTCGATCTGCGCGGCCAGGTCGGGTCGGTCCAGCTGATCCAGGATTTCCAGCTCGCGCGCGATCATCTCGTGCTTGCGCTCGAGCGTGACGCGTCGGCGCAGCGCATCGATGCCCCGACGCTTGGCGGTGGTCATCAGCCATGCGCCCGGCTTGTCCGGGATCCCCGAGTCAGGCCACTCCTCGAGCGCGGCGACGAGTGCGTCTTGGGCCAGATCCTCGGCCACCGCCACATCCCGCACGATGCGAGTCAGCCCGGCTATCAACCGGGCTGACTCGATGCGCCAGACGGCGTCGATTGCACGATGGGTGGCCGAGGGCGCCACGTGCCTAATTCTTCGTCGCCTGCTCGCGCAGCCGCTCGTTGGCATCGCGCAGCTCCGGCGTCAGGTTCTCGCCGAAGTCGTCGGCCTCGAAGATCTGGCGCAGCTCGATCTCGATGCCGCCGCCGAACGGCGCTCGCTTGAGCCACTCGATCGCCTCCTCGCGCGACGCGCTCTCCCATACCCAGTAGCCCGCAACGATCTCCTTGGCCTCGGTGAACGGACCGTCGATGACGGTGCGCTCGCGGCCGTTGAAGCGGACCTTTGCGCCCTTGGAGGTCGGGAGTAGGCCCTCGCCGGCCAGCATCACGCCTGACTTGGCGAGCTCTTCGTTGTACTTCGTCATCGCCTCCAGGGCCTCCGTGCTGGGCATCTCGCCCGCCTCGGACTCGGGGCTGCCGGGGACCAGAACCATGAAACGCATTTGTGTCTCCTTGTCGTGGTGGTGATTTCTACCGACACGTCGAACGAGGACGACCAAAATCGACACGCCCGGCATTTTCTTGTCGACGTCCGCCGCCGAGCAGCCTCCGTAGCGCGGCCGACATGTCGACCGGCTCGTCGCGGTCGCCCGAACCCGGGCGGCGCGCCGTGAGACGCGAACTCCGCATTGAACGCGGTTCCACAGCTATCACGGGTCGGCACGGAGGTCAACGATCGCGTGCGGCGACAAGAGCGGTTCGGCGCCGTCTTGGGTCTGCCGCGTTTGGCTAGGCGGAGCGGGGGTAAGCCATGAAAGGACGTACGGACCAGTTCAAAGGAGGTGCGTGATCGATGGCTGACCTGACGGTTCTGGAGAGTAAGTTGGCAGAGGTGACCGGGCTCGCAGAAGCCGCGCAGGGCGCGACTGAGAAGGTTCAGCGCATGCTTGATGACGACGAGCGGGATCTTGCGAGCGAGCTGGAGCGGATGCGCGAGGAGGCTCGTGAAACGGCGGAGCGCTGCGCGAAGGTCGCGAGCGAGCTGGATGGGAAGAAGACGGCAATAGTCGAGAAGGCTCGCGAGGTCAAGCAGGAGGCCACGGAGATGATGCAGACTTACCTGGAGGGTGAGGATCACGCGCTCGACGGGTTTGAGTTTTTGACGATGGCCGAGGCTGGTGAGGTCGGGCATTGGAGGATCGTCGAGAAGCTGAACGAGAGCGCGGGTTTTCCGGTGTTCGATGAGCTGGCGCGGTGGGCGCTACCGATCCAGGAACGCCACCTCGAGGATGTTCTGCGGGGATCGCTCGTGCTCGCTGCACGAGAAGACCCCAACGAGATCGAGGAATAAGCGAGGTTTCCAGTCGGCTTGGGGGACGCCCCATGGTGCTCGGCTAGGGTCCACCCATGATCGACGCGCCCGTCTCCCGGGCCGACTCGTGGCGCGCACGGGGGGCTTATTTCTCGTGGCGCCCTGCACAGGAAGAGGCGCCCGCCGTGCAGGTCTTTCACGTGGAGATGGGCGACCCGGGTGCGCCGGTCCTCGCGCTCGTGCACGGCTTCCCGACTTGCAGCATCGACTGGTTCGAGGCAGCCGAGCTGCTGAGCACGCGCTACCGCGTGTGCGCGCTCGACTTTCCCGGCTATGGGTTCTCGGATAAGCCGCGCGGATGGGGCTACGGCCTCCGGCGCGACGCGGAGCTGCTGGATCACTATCTCGCCGAGATCGTGGGGGCCGAGCCCGCCGTCGTGGTCGCCCACGACCGCGGCGACAGCGTCGCGCTCGTCCACGCGGCCAACACGGCGGAGGGGCGAGCACGAGCAGGGCTTCAGCACCTGGTGCTGTCCAACGGCAACATCTTCCTGCCGCTCTCGAACCTGACCGATGCGCAGCGGCTCATGCTGCATGAACCCAAGGTGATCGAGCAGCTCACGCCGGACCTGCTCGCGGCGGGCATGGGCGCCGTGACGTTCACGCCTCCGCGCGGACCCGAGGATCCCGAGGTCCGCGCATTGGCCGCGACGTTCGCGCACGACGACGGCATCGGCGTGCTGCACGAGACCATCCAGTACCTACGCGAACGCTCGGTCGACGAGCAGGGCTGGCTGCGGTCGCTCGCGGCCGGGTCGCTTCCGACGACGGTGATTTGGGGCGTCTACGACACGGTCTCACCGATCCGCGTTGCGGCCCACGTCTGGCATGAGCACCTGATGTTCAAGCCTGGGCGCAACGCGCTCTACCTGATCCCCGGCGCGAACCACTATCTGCAGGCCGACCGACCCGGCGCGTTCGTGCAGACCGTCCTGCACGCCCTGGACTCACCCGACACAGCATCCCCGGGCGCCCTCGACGACGCGCTCGACGCGCCGATCCTCGTCGACCGCTCGCGAACTGAGCTGCCGGACGCGGGACAGATCGTCGCGGCGCACGCGCAGACGGCTCCCGACGACCGCGCGTGAGAACGCTGGACCGCGGTCGAAGGGCGTCAATCTGGCCCACGCGTCGTGGGTTCTCAAATCGGCCGCGCTTCTGACCACGGCGTGGGGGGACCGTGGTGCTCTGTACTGGGGTGGACCGTTGCGTTTGCGGTTGGCCCCGTGACATCGAGGGCATCACCGCGCCGGCGAAGCTCGCCGGAGAGCTCTTCGAGCCCGCGATCGGCTGCGCGCACCGTACAACGCATGGCCATTCCGGCCGCTCTCCTTGACCCTGTACATCGCACAGTCCGCGTGCTTGAGCAAGCTCATCAAGTCGGCACCGTCGGCGGGGTAGAGGCTGATGCCGATGCTGGCGCTGACGAACATCTCGAACCCGTCAACCGTGAATGGCGAACGCAGCGCTTCACCGATGGTGACCGCGACGCTCTCGGCAGGTGACAACGCCGAACCCGGAGAGGAGGTCGTATCGCCCTTCAGGTCGGGGAGCAGGATCAGGAACTCGTCGCCACCCTGCCTCGCCACGACGTCCGAGTCGCGGACGGCTTCGCGCAGGCGGGTGCCGACGGCCCGCAGGAGCTCATCGCCCGCCGTGTGGCCGAAGTTGTCGTTGACGAGCTTGAAGTTGTCGAGGTCGATGAACATCAATGCCACGCTTGCGCCGGTGCGCTCCGCGCGCTTGAGCGCCACGTCGAGGTGCTCCTGAACCGCAATGCGGTTCGGGAGTCCTGTGAGCCCGTCGTGGAGTGCGATGTGGGCGAGTCTCTGGGTCTCTCGCAGTTCGAGCTCGGCCCGCACGCGGTTCGCCTCGTGAAGTGCGATCTCAGCTTCCTTGCGATCGGTGATGTCGGCAACCACGCCGCCGACCAGCAGCCGCCCATCGCTGGTGGTCCGCGGGCACATCCGGTCCAGTACCCAGTGCGTGCTGCCGCCCGGGCCTGTAAGCCGGTACTCGACCTCCACCGGGCGGCCTTCGTGCAGTGCGACCGATGCATGGTCATAGGCCTCGCGGTCGTCCGGGTGGACGGCAGCATAATACGCGTCATCCGGGGTGATCCCCTCCGGAACCCGACCAATCAGCGTCTCTAGCCCGATGAACTCGTGGCAGTGGAAGCTGCCATCTGGCGACACCTCCATCTCATAGAGCATGATCGCCACCGTGTCGGCGATCCTCCGCAGTAGTGCAGCCTCGTTGGTCCCCGCGTGGAGCTGTTGGGGATCTCGCCGCTTCATCTGGTCCTTATCGACAGCGGCGGACACCACCCTGAGCGCGACTGAGACGCCCGCCCGTGCGCTACGGCGCGGCGGCGCTGATCTTCGGGTCGACGAGGATCTTGGCGTGGGCCTCGGGATCTCTCAGCGCCTCGAAGGCCCCGTTGACGCCGTCCAGTCCCACGGTGCCGGTGACAAGAGGACCGGAGTTCACCTTCCCCTCGGCGAGCATGTGGAGCGTGTCGCGAAACTCGAGGGGGGTGTAACCCAGGACGAAGCGCAGGTCGATTTCCTTGTTGATCGCCATCGCGGGCCTGATCTTGTCCGGGCCCATGCATACGCCGACGACGACCACGCGGGAGAACAGAGGCGCGCTCGCGATCACCTGGTCGAGCACTCCGGGCACGCCCACGCATTCGAAGATCACGGGGCTCTTGGGCGTGGCCAAGCCGAGTGCTTCAGCAGCGCGCCAGGTGTGATGCCAGGGAATCGGCAGCCGCTGCATTTTTCCCACACCATCAACTGCGAGGTCGAGGGCCGCCGGAACCGAGGTGAGGTGCCCGTGCTTCTCGGCTGACGCGTGGGGCGATTCGTGCGCTGGGTCGACAACGACGTCGGCGCCGCATGCCCTCGCCAACGCGCGCCGCCCCGCGGAGAAATCGCTCGCGATGACGGTGCGCACGCCGCGTGCCTTGAGCATGCAGATCACCGACAGGCCGATCGGGCCGCAGCCGATCACGACCGCGACGGCCCGCTTCTTGACCTCACCTCGGCGCACAGCGTGCAGGCCGACAGCCATCGGCTCGGTCAGCACGGCGACTTCGGGCGCGAGGCCGTTGGGCACGGGAACGGTGAGCGACTCCTGCACGAGCATCCGCTCCGCATAGCCACCGGGAGCCGCCACCGACAGGCCGGTGGCGTGGACGCCCTTCCCGACACGCAGCAGCGGCAACGAGACCACCGTCGTCCCCGTCGGCACCGACCGCCGACAGGAGGGGCCATGTTCGACGATCTGACCGCAGAACTCGTGCCCCATGACGACGTCCTGGTCGGAGCGCATGAAGTCCGCATAGCCGGTCTCCAGAGCCACGTCTGCCATCTCGTCGCAGTGATCGCGAGCATGAAGGTCTGAACCGCAGATGCCACAGCGCAGGACATCGATCAATACCTGCCCCCGTTCCGGGCCAGGCGTCGGCAGATCGACGGTCTTCAAGCGGCCTTCTTTACAGCTCACCGCCTTCATCGGGTACCTGTGACGCTCGACCCGGCGAGCACGCGCAGGACCTCGACCCAGCCCGACCCGGGAAGTTCGGGCTCGACGGCCCGCTGCACCCCGGTGCCCAGTCCGAGCGCGAGGATGGCGGTGCTGAGCGCCTCGGGCTCGATCGGGAAGTCCTCGCCGAGCCGCGCGGCGATCACTTCGGCCCAGCCCGCGCGAAGGCGCGCGTGGCGAGCGGCGGTGGCGGCCCTGTAGGTGTCGTCGTGGGCGCTGAATGCGGCGAGCTCGATCTCCAAGCGCGTCCACTCCGGATCGCCGATGGAGGCCTCCGCCCACGCGGCGAGCGCGTCAAACCATTCGTCCAGGCTGTCGGTCTCCTGGAGTGAATGTCTGAGATCGAGCTCCACGCGCTCGTACAGCTCATCGATCACCGCGATCCCCATCGCGGTCTTGCTGGGGAAGTTGGAGTAGACCGCGCCGCGGGTGAACCCCGCGTCCTCGCCGATCCGCTCGAGCGAGGTGACCCGGAAGCCATCGCGCAGAAACAGGCGCGTGGCGGCGTCGATGATCAGCGCTCGGGTCCGTGCCTGGGACTCCGCACGTGTCAGACGGGTCATCGCGCGAACGCGTAGTCGTCGAGGTCGAAGCGGGCGCTGCGCCAGGCCGCCTCGAGCGAGAGGCTGGGCCGGAACGGCGCGTCGCCGTGCTTGTCGAAGTAGTAGCTGTTCGCGTTCGAGCAGGCGCCCCGGAAGAAGATCTGGTTGTGGCGGCGCCCGAGCATCGACTCGAAGTAGCGACGGTTGGCCTCGGGCGTGATCTCCACGCGCGTGGCGCCTTCGCTGCGCGCCCGCTTCAGGCAGCGAACGATGTGGCGCATCTGGGTCTCGATCAGCCCGAAGTAGGACTGGCCGTTGAACCCATAGGGACCGAGGATCGAGAAGGAGTTCGGAAAGCCGGGGACGCTCACGCCCTCATAGGCCTGCAGCCGGTTGGCGTCCCACCACTTCTCGAGGTCGACACCATCCGCGCCCAGCGTCTCGAATGCCGGCAGGTTCCCGGAGTCGAACACCTTGAACCCGGTGGCAAGGACGAGCACGTCGAGAGGATGCTCGACCCCGTCGCTCGTGCGAACGCCCGTCTCGGTGATCGCCTCGATGGAGGTCGTTTCCAGCAGCACGTTCTCCCGGTTGAAGACGGGGATGTACTCGTTGGAGAAGCTCGGTCGCTTGCACCCCAGGGAGTACCTGGGCGTGAGCTTCTCGCGCACGACGGGATCTTTGACCTCGCGGAGCATCTTGCGAGCGGTGGCTTCGCCACGGGCGGTGAGGCTCGGGAACTTGCCGGCGAAGTGGGCGGCGAGCACGAAGGTGACCTCCACGAAGGCTTGACTGGCCCAGCGCGTGGCGAGCTCGGCGCCGGGCACCGAGCGCAGTGCCCGACGCGCGCGCGGGCCGAGCGGGGCGTCGAGCTTGGGTAGGCACCAAATCGGAGTGCGTTGGAAGACGGTGACCTGCTCGACTTCAGGGGCGATCGCGGGGATGAGCTGGATCGCCGAGGCGCCGGTGCCGATCACCCCGATGCGCTTGCCGCGCAGGTCGACCGAGTGATCCCAGCGCGCCGTGTGCATGGTCCGGCCGGCGAAGGAGTCGAGGCCCTCGATCTCGGGCGGTTTGGGCTGGCTGAACACGCCCGTCGCACCGACCACGTATCGCGCGGTAATTTGCTCCCCGTTCGCGGTCTGGATGTGCCACGCGTGGGCGTCCTCGTCGAACCTCGCCCCGACGACCTCGGTGTTCAGCTGGATGCGGTCGCGCACGCCGTACTTGTCCACGCAGTGCTCCGCGTAGGCCTTGAGCTCCGTCCCCGGTGCGTAAACGCGCGACCAGTCGCTGCGCTTCTCGAAGGAGAACTGATAGCTGAAGGACGGGATGTCGACCGCTATCCCCGGGTAGGTGTTCCAGTGCCAGGCGCCCCCGACACCGTCCCCGGCCTCGAGCACGACGAAATCGCGGAAGCCCGCCTGGTCGAGCTTGATCGCCGCTCCAATGCCCGAGAAGCCGGCACCGATCACGACGACCTCGCGGTCAATTGCGATATCCGGAGTATCCACATGCTCAAGATATCGAGAACGCAGCGGAGATGCGGCGCGCCGATACCCTCGTCGCCGAACCACGCCGACGGACGGTCGGCCGGGCACTGAGCCGCTGATGCACACATCGAGCGCTAGTGTTCGCAGGAGTCGTGCGAGCTTGCCGAGGCGGACCGCGTCGTCGAGCTCCAATCAGCGAGCAGGAGGTCTTCGAGCGATGGCCAAAGCAATCCCTGACGACTACCCACGAGTCACGCCTTACCTGATCGTCGAGGGCGCCAATGAGGCGATCGACTTCTATGTCTCAGTGCTCGGCGCCGCCGAGCGCATGCGAATGGCAGGGCCCGACGGGAGGGTCGGCCACGCCGAGCTCGACGTTGGCAACTCCGTGATCATGCTCGCCGACGAGAACATCGAGATGGACGCGCGCAGCCCGTCCTCGATCGGCGGGACGCCAGTCACGCTACACGTCTACGTCGAGGATGCCGATGGCGTCTTTGACAGCGCGATCAGCGCCGGCGCAAGAGCGCTGCGCCCGGTCGAGGACCAGTTCTACGGCGACCGGTCGGGAACGTTCGAGGATCCGTTCGGGCACCGCTGGAACGTGGCCACCCACGTCGAGGACGTGACGCCCGAGGAGATGTCCAAGCGCGCCGCCGCGGCGATGGCCGCCGACTGAGCCGCGCGGTAGGCCTGCACCGGATTGTGTTCGCGCCCCCGGCTTCGCTGGCCTCGTAGAGGTCGACCCGAAGAACCGCCTATGGAGAGCGCCCGACCGCCGCGAGGGCCTCACGACGGCTCAAATAGCCGACCGCGCGAACCATCCTGTCATCGTGAAACCAGGTGACGTTCACCCAGCGGAGCGTCAGCGGCGCGCCTGAACGAGCGCCACGACCGACGATACGGACGACCGACACGACGAAGTCCTCGCCATCGGCGAGGATCTCCTCGACCTCGTGGCGGGCCTCCTCGTCGAAGGCGTCAAAGAAGTCACCTATCCATTCACGCACCCCGTCCAGGCCGCGATAGGTCTTGTCGGTGACGGCGGTCGAAGTATTTTCCATCCGGAAGTCGGGGGCACAGAGCTCCTCGAAAAGCTCGTCGGAAAGCTCACGGGCGTCGAGGGCGGCGACACCACGACGATGGAGTTCGACGGTTCGCTGCGACATCACCTATCGCCGCTCCTGCGCGAGCTGCTCTGCCGCTCTGCGCACCTCACCGATGTCGCTGCCGGCGGTGACGTGGGCGACGAGGCCGCCTTCGGACGCCACGGCCCACGCGAAGCGTCCCTCGACACCGCCGGCTCCGCCGCGCAGACGACCCTTGTGGCGGATCACCACGAAGATGACCCCGTCGCCGACCTCGAGGATTTCCTCCGGTTCGGTGTCGAACGTCTCGTAGCCGCTGCGAAAGTCTTCGAGGAAGCCGCGCACCGCCGTCGCGCCCTCGAACATGCCAAGCCCGTCCAAGGACTCCCACGCGACATCGGGCGCGAACAGCCCCATGGCGGCCTCCCAATCCCCCCGCTGGGCGGCACCGATGGCCTGCCGCGTAAGCTCGACCAGATCGGGGGTCGTGGACTCTTCGGGCATCGTCGGACGAGTATCCCGCGAGGGGCGACGCAACGTCGGGTCTACGGCCGTGGCGCAGCCCGAGCGAGCTAGTCGAAGTAGTGACCCGTGTTGACGTCCTCGACCCAGCCAAGGTGCGTTGGCTCCCAGCCCAGCAGCGCGCGGGTCCTCTCGTTCGACGTCGGGTTGTCGAGGCCGGCAAAGGCGGCGAGGAAGCCGAGGTAACGCGGCGCCTGCTCATCGGTGATGCTCAGCGCTTCGATACCGAGCTTGCCCGCAATCGTCTCCGCGATCACCTTCCGGGGGATGCCCGTGTCACCGACCCCGTGCAGCGTCGAGCCGGCGGGGGCCTTCTCCAGCGCCAGGCGGTAGAGCACGCCGATGTCGTAGGTGTTGGCGGCGGGCCAGCGGTTCGCACCGTCGCCGGTGTAGGCAGCCGCGCCGTTGTCTCGGGCGAAATCGATCAGAGCATGTGTGAAGCCGTGGTGGTCGAGGTCGCTGTGGACCATCGGGGCCAACCGCACGACGGAGGAGCGCACGCCCTGCTGGGCCAGGCCGATCGTGTAGTTCGCCGCGTCCGTCCGGGGACCGCCATCCGACTGGTCGTCCTCGGTGCCGGGGCGGCCGGTGATCCCGGCGAGCGCGAGCATCAGGGTGCCGCCGGTCGTGACGAAGGGCTTGTCGGTGCCGATGAGCGTCTCGCCGATCGCCTGCGTCGCTGCCATGTCCGAGCCGACCGCGCCCATGAAGTCACCGCTGCGCATCGCGTCGTGCCTGAAGCCCAGGTGGATCACGCCGTCGGCCTCAGCGGCCGCGGCCCTGAGCCCGTCGAGGTCCTCGAGCTCGCCGCGCCGAACCTCGGCGCCCGTTGCAGCGACAACGTCGGCTGACGCATCGGACCGAGCGAGCCCCTCGACCTCGTGGCCGTTGTTGAGAAGCTCGGGGATGACGGCGGAGGCGATGTGGCCCGAGGCGCCGGTGAGGAATACGCGCATGAGGACTCCAGTCGATTCGACGATGTCATAGGGTGTCATCACGATAGCACCTCCACGACACGTGGTGTCATCAACTACCCTGACAGGTCATGTCGCGCTGGAAACCGGACGCCGAGGGCCGCCTGATAAAGGCTGCGATCACGCTGTTCGACGAGCGTGGTTACGAGGAGACGACGGTCGCGCAGATCGCGGAGGCGGCGGGGCTGACGAAGCGAACCTTCTTCCGCTACTTCGCAGACAAGCGCGAGGTGCTCTTCAACGGCAGCGAGCAGCTCGAACAGCGCTGGATCGAGGCGGTGGCCGCCGCGCCGGCGGACGCGAGCCCGCTCGCGGCGGTCCTCGCGGGGCTCGACCCAGTTGCTGAGATGTTCGGCGAGCGCCATTCCTTCGCGCGGGTGCGAGCCCGCATCATCGACGCCAACCCCGAGCTGCAGGAGCGCGAGCTGATCAAGCTGCACCGTCTCGCCGCGGCGATCACAGCGGCACTGATCGATTCCGGCGTCGCCCAGAACGCCGCGGTCCTCGCCGCGCAAACGGGCGTAACCGTCTTCCAGGTGGCCTTTGCGCGGTGGGTCGAGCAGGACGACCCCGCCGTCTTCAGGCGCGTGATGGACGAGTCGCTGGAAGAGCTGCGGTCGGTGACCGCCGGGTAGTCGAGCGCGGCGTGCGGATCTGGGATCTCGATACGACGGTCCTGTGCGACCAGCACCTGCTCGGCGAGCACCGCGAGCTGCATGCGATCTGGTCGATCCTGACGACCGGCAAACGGGGCTACGCGCATCACCCCGAGACGCTGCGTTGGCGGGGGCGATTGGCCGCGCTCTACGCGCGTCACGACGAGGAGGTCACCGAGATGCGCAGACGCGGCTTCCGTCACCAGAGCCCACTCGCGCCGGAGCTCGCCACGGGAATGGAGGAGCAGAGCGAGCTGCTCGACTCGCGCGAGGTGCAACGCGCGCGCCTCGCAGCTCGTCCGTGCGAATGCCCGCGCGCTTGATGGAGGGCACCGTTGCTGCACGGTGCGGCGGCTGTCGCGCGATCGCGGCTCAGCGCGGCAGGCGTGCGACGCGCGGGGCGGCGGCGGTGGCGTGCTGCTCGGCGCGCCTCATCCCGCGCCGCAACACACCCGCGGCGGCGCTCGTGCGCAGCCGCAACTGCGCCCCCGCGGGTTTGCCCGCGAGCCGGCCCCGCCGCGTGGGGCTTGCCACCAGCGCGCGCAGCATCTCGCGGTCGACTGCTTTCCAGCCGTACTTGTAGTCGTCGCGGCCGGGGCCGAAGTCGTACTCGCGCCGGCCCTCGGCCGCACTGTGCATGAGACCGATTCGTTCCAGCTCGCGCCCGGGCCCGAGGGTTGCGTGGCGGTGATCCATGCCGAGCATGAAGCCCTGCTCGACCGAGCCGGCGACGAAGCTGAGCCGTACGCTCACGACCGCGCCGGCCAGCTCGAGCATCCACAGCCGCGCGCCGTGCGGCAGCAGGCCGTCGAGCACGTCGCCGATGAAGCCCTCGAAGCGCTCGTCCAGATATGGCCGGCGTTCGCCTTTCTGCGACGCCCTGCGGCGATGCAGCTCGAGCAGCGTGCCGAGCGCCGCGCGCGCCTCGGCGCCGTCGCTCACCAGCCGGGCCGCGGCGCCCGCGCGCTCGAGCCGGCGCTCGCCGCGTCTGAACTTCGAGCGCGTTGCTGGGCTGAAGCGCGCTTCGAAGCGCTCGCGGCTGCCGCTCAGCTCCACGTACGGCTGCAGGCGCACGTCGTGCGCCGTGACGCCGGGCTGTCGCTCGGGGCTGAGGAGCAGCTCGGCGAGCTCGCTGTCGCAGGGTAGGCGCTCGATCCGCCACAGGTCCCATTCCTCGCGTCGCAGTGCCAGCGCCTCGGTGAGCGCGTGAACGAGCAGCGCCTCGTCCTCGGGCGCGCACACGAGTGCCTCCATCCCGTTCTCGCGAGCGCCCGCGAAGGAGAGCGTGTGGGTCAACCGCGAGCGCTGCAGCGCGAGCAGCGCGAGGCCGCGCATCGTGCCGTGGGCATCGCTCAGCAGCAGCGGCCACGCCTCGTGCTCGCTGCCGTAGTGGCGAAACCATGCGAGCACCCACGCCGGGTCCGCGAACGCGCTTGGATAGCGGCTGCGCGAGACGAGCTCGCGCCACTCCTCGCGGCGCGCCGCGAGCTCGGCGAGCGTCGCCCAGCGTGCGGCGCATCGCGGCGCATCGCCGGCCTGGGCGTTGAGTTGAGATGTCGCTGCCACCAGAATCGTCTTTCGGCTCGTGGCGGCTCTGTCGAGTCGCTCGGGGAGTCCGTATGTACTGATCGGCCGTGGTTGCGCTCGACAATAGCCCGCGGGCGCCGCGATCGGTCCTGGAGGCTCGCTCAAGCCCGCCGAACGACATGCGCGCCGATGTCATCCGGCGCTCCCTTGGCGGCGAACGCGCGCTCGCTCGCAGTCACTGTGGCGGAATCAAGCCCCTTCAGGGTGTGCCCAGAGACGAGGATCTCGCCGGGCTCGGCCGCCTCGGCGAGGCGCGCCGCGATGTTCACGTCAACGCCGAAGTAGTCGCGTCCGATCTTGCGGGGACGCCCGAGGTGGATGCCCGTCCGCAGGCGGGGGGTATAGCGCTCGACCTCGATCGAGGCGACCCGCTCGCAGCCATCGAAGGCCGCGTCGGTCGCGCTCTGCGCATCTCCGAAGGCGCCCATCAGCCCGTCGCCGAGCCGCTTTACGATCTCGCCGCGCCGGCTCAGGATCGGCGGCTCGATCGCGTCGCTGACCTTGCGCAGCAGCTCGATCGCACGCTCGTCGCCGACCTCCAACGCCCAGCTCGAGAAGCCGACGAGGTCTGTGAACAGGACGACAACGTCCACTTCGCCGCGACCGCGGCCCTGGGACTCGGCAAGTCTCTGCCAGCCCTGAAGCACGGTCGCGCCGAGCTCGCCGACCACGCCAGGCTCTTCGCTGCGACGCGCGGCGAGCTGGCGAAATGCAAGCTCGATCGTGCGTCCTTGAGGCGTCGACAGCCGATCGACTCGCTCGTCGCCCATCGCCAGGACCCGCGCGCGGCGCGCGGAGCGCACGAGGCTGGGGTTGCGGTTGAGCCGGCGGACTCCCGTGGCGATTCGCTCCCAGCGAGCATGGACACCGGCGGCAGGCACCGGCGGAGCCTAGATCAGGCAGCCGTGGTGTGGGGAGTCAGGACTCCCGCTCACCGAACGGCGATGCAGCCAAGCCGGCCGTGAACGACGCCAGCGGCGCCGCCGACGGTCCCGGAAACCTCCATGCCTGTATCCGCTGCCCTTCGATCTCGAGGATGCCCGTGACGCTCGCACTGTCACCGCTGGCGGGCGCTTCCAGGCCCCCCCTGCCCGGCTGGAAGATCAGGTGATCGTCGTCGTCGTCGCGCCAGTTGTCGACGTCATCCACGTCACCGATTTTCGGCGTCAGCAGACCCGCGAAGCGTCCGTAGTCGGCCCCCCCGGCGCAGCGGATATCGACACCCACGCCGTGCCATTCGTCGAGGTAGAACGTCGGGCTGGCTTCGAGGATCGTCGACCACGGCAGCTGTGCCGGGTGCAGTTCGACATGGCTGCCGGCGCACGTCGTGGTGCCATTCGGCAGCGTCGCATCGGTGCACCCGGCGAACGACATCGTGCGGATTTCGCCGTGCCCGTGTTCGGTTTCGTTCCAGAATGCCGCGAGGCCCGTGACCTGGCATTCGGTCTTCGCCAGCACCTTGCCGGCGGGCGCCTGCACCCGGAACGTCAGCGCCCCGGCGATCCCGAGCGATCGCACTTCGCCGGCGGGAATCGACGCCCGATGGTCGGCCCACTGGGTCGGTTCCGCATGCGCCGCCTGCGCCATCAGGCCGACCAGCACCCCCGTCATCATCACCAGCTTGCGCATGAGCCTCCCTTTCCGGCGGCGGTACCCCTCTGACACGCCTCCCGGGCTTCGATGTCGATGCCGCGCGATCATACTTGCTCGGCTCACGCGACTCGACGCGCCGCGGAGCGGGCTCACGTGGGGCCCACCTCCACGGCGCGGGACGTCTCGAGCACGCCGCCCGCCGAGTCGAGTGCCTGGACCGCCACGTAGGCGTACCTCGCCGGCAGCGTGGTGGAGCTCTCGAAGCCGCTCGCCGCGATCTCTGCGCGCGCCTTCAGGGAAGCGTGGTCGTTGCCCGCGAGGATGCGCCACGCGGCCACGTCGGTCGCGCCGTTCCAGCTCGCATGGACGATCGTCTCTTCGGCGGTGTTGTTGAGGGTGGCAAGCACCGCTGGGGCACTGAGCGGGCGGCCGCTCCAGGGGAAGCGGAAGGCGCGGTAGAAGCTCGTGTCGTAAGGCTGGTAGGCGTCGAAGACCAGTGCGCCGCTGTTGGTGAACTCGCTGATCGCCGGCACCCCGCCGTAGCCGACGAGCGTATTCCCGTCGCCGAGGGTCTGGACGTTTCCCTGGCTCGCCGCGAGCAGCGGAGGGTTTCGGTGCGTGTAGACGGCGGCGAGCTTGGCTTCGCGCGTCTTCATGTCGAGCTTGATTCGCACAGCCCGCGACTGGTGGTGGATCGGGGGGCTCGAGCCGTCGTCGAAGAACGTGAGCTCGCCGTCGGCGAGCATGCGGCCGTCGTGCTGCCAGGCCATGCTCGCGCCCGGCCCCATCTTGAAGGAGCTCTTGTTGCCGCCGAGGCGCCACAGGACGGTCCCGGTGTTGCCGTTCAGTAGGTATCCCGCCCACGTGCTGCGCGCCGTGATCAGGAGGTTGCCGTCGGCCTGGCGATCGATCGCATTGAGGTGAAAGTAATCCCACGGCGAGGGTCCGTTGGGCGCTTCCACTTCGGACTCTTCCGCGCCGATGTGGTCGAGGCTGTGCCATTCCCAGCGCACGAGCCCGGTGCGCACGTCGATCTGCTGGATCGCCGTGTCGACGATCACGCCGGCGGCCGAGCCGTGCACCGATGAGAGGTCGCAGTGGATCGGGTTGTACACCGTGGTGTACGCGATCGCGTGGGGAGCGAGTTGGAAATCGTGGAGGTCGGCCTTCAGGCCGTTGCCGCCCGTGATGCGCGCGATCCGTTGGTAATGCGAGTTCATCACGACGTCTTCGCCTTCGCCGAAGCCGAGTGAGAGCACGTGCCCCCGCCACCACGTCAGGACCCGGTGGCCTTCGTAGGACCCCTCGGACAGGTTCTCGGCGGCTTCGCCCTCGGGCAGCGCGTCGAACCACACGAGCTCTCCGCGCGGCGTGTAGATCAGAGGCCCGTACTGACCGGGGCCAGGACCGTTCGTGGTGAACACGTCGCCGGCCGCAGGATCTCTGTCGGGCGTCGTGACCGTCATCACAGGTGGATGCAAGCTCGGCAGCGTGTAGAAGCTCTGATAGTCGGGGGTCGCGGCCGGCAGGTTGGTGAAGTCGGTGGTGTGGGCGGTCGAATAGGGCTCATCGACGCGAAACCCAAACGCGACCGGCCGCCCACCGCCGGCGCCGATGACCGCGCGCACCGACACGCGCTCGCCCGCCTGAAACGGTCTGTCGGGCGCAAAGCTCGCCCCGTCTCTCTGTGAATAGCCGTGCAGGCGGCCCGAGTGAACACCGCTGCGAGCGCCGACCACGGACACGCTGCGGATCTGCGCCGCGGGCAGGCCGAGGATGCTGATCTGGGTGTGCGGGTTCGCGCTGTCCGTTTCCGGTGCCGGCGAGACGTCGACGCCGGTGTTCGCCAGGGCGGCCGTGGCGGTGGGAGTGGCGGGCAGGCACGCGGGGGCCCCGCTTGCGCTCGATCCCGACCCGAGCCGGAGGCTCGGCGACCCGATCACGATCGCCAGCGCCGCCCATGCGAGCGCCGCGAGCGTCAAGATGATCAGCAGGCGGCGGCGCATGCGCGGCGTGCCAGCTCAGAGCGCTGCGGACGTAGAGGGTGACGCTTCCGCCTGCATTCGCGGGATGATCACAAAGCCGCCGCCGCCAGCACCGTCCCATGAGTCGACCATCGTCCGATCATCCCGCCGAGCAGCCCGGCGAGCGCCGGCCACCCACGCCCGTCCGTGGCGGGGAGCGGATCGACCGGCGCACCTTCATCAAGCGCGGCGCGCTGACAGGTGGCGCGCTCGCAGCGGGCGGCTTGGGCCTCGCCGACCTGCTGGGCTGCGGCGGCAGCGCCCCGGTTGCGGCCAAACCGAGGAACGCCCCCCCGGGCCACGCTACGCAGGCACGCGAGCGTCAGCCGAACATCCTCGTCGTGCTCGTCGATCAGATGCGGGCGCCGCAGTGGTTCCCCGCCGAGGCGAGGCTCGACGCGCTGCTCGGGAACGTCGGCCGCCTGCGCGCGGAATCGGTCTCATTCGCTCGCCACTACACCGTCGCCAACGACTGCACGCCCGCTCGCTCGGGCTTCGTCACCGGCCTGTATCCGCATCAGACGGGCTGCCTGATCACCGGCCGCAGCACCCTCGATCCGGGCTTTCCGACATACGGGACGATGCTGCGCGAGCACGGCTATCAAACGGTCTGGTACGGCAAGTGGCATCTCACTCGCGGCGACAACCACTGGTATCGACAACGTGCCGGCCAGTCGCTCGAGCGCTACGGCTTCGACGGCGGCACCTATCCCGCGCCGGACGGCGCGCCGGGGCAGGGGCTGCGCGCCGATCCGCAGATCGCTCGCCAGTTCGAGCACTGGGTGGCGGAGCAGAGTCCCGAACAGCCGTGGTGCGCGACGGTCTCGTTCGTGAACCCACATGACATCGCCTGGTGGTATCGCTACACCGATCGTCAGATGGGAGAACGCGCGGCACCGTCGATGTTCACGCGGCTGCCGCCGAACTTCCAGACGCCCGAGCAGCTGATCGACGCGAACAAGCCGTCGCTGCAGCTCTCCTTCCTGGAAACCGCGGCGCACGCGTTTGGCGAGGTCCCCTACAGCGGTGCCGCAGCCGATCGCGCGTGGACACGCTTTCTCGACCTGTACCTGTTCCTGCAGCGCGCCGTCGATCAGCAGGTCGGACGCGTGCTCGCTGCGCTGCGCGCGCGCCCCGAGCTCGCGGCGAACACGGTCGTGCTGTTCAGTTCCGACCACGGCGAGTACGGGGCGTCGCACGGGCTGCGCGGGAAGGGCGGTGGCGTCTACGAGGAGGCGATTCGCGTGCCGCTCTACGTTCACGACCCGCGCGGCAAGATCACCGCAGCCGCCGGCGTGCAACGCACGCAGCTGACCTCGAGCGTTGACATCGCGCCGCTGCTGTTGACGATCGCGACCGGCTCGGGCGAGTGGCGCCGGGAGCGCCACTACGCGCATCTCGCAGGGCGCGCGGATCTCGCCGCGATCGCCGGTGATCCGCGTGCTCCCGGCCGTCGCTGGATCGCCCACGTCACCGACGAGGTCACCACCGAGTTTGCGCCGACCCCCTATGCCCGCGGAACGCCGCGGCACGTGATCGCGATGCGCACTCCCCACGCGAAGTACGCCACCTACTCGCACTGGCGGCCCAACAGCAACGAGATCATCCTCCACGCACAGGAGCACGAGCTCTACGACTACTCGACCGTGCATGGGCGCATGGAGCTGCACAACCTCGCGGGGCTGAGCCCGCTCGAGCCCAAGCTGCGGCGCACGCTCGAGGACGAGGTCATTCCACGCGAGGTGCGCCGACCTCTGCCAGGCCTGCTCGCCGAGGCCCAGCGCCGCGGCTTTGCCGACTATCGCGAGATCCTCCCGCCCCCGTTCGGCAGCCGGCTCAGGGACGGCACCCACCACGCGGCGCGCTCGCGGACCTAGCGCCCCCCGCGGGGGACCAACACCTGCACGATCGAGACGACGCCATCCCGGCCACGAGCCGATCGCGTCGGCGCACAGAAACATCCGCCGGGCGGCCGTCGAAACCCTTATAGTCGCCTGGCATGAGGGGGCCGCGACCAACAGCGCGCAGCGGGCTTGCGCTCGCCGCGTTGACGGTGCTGCTGGCGACGCTGGGATCTGGCTCGGCGAGCGCAGCCACGTCCTGCTCGCAGGTGCCGACCGTCTACGGGATTCCCCCCTGGGGCTTTCATACGGGCTCTTACACGGGCTCGGCCAGCTTCGCCAAGGGCCACGGAAACATCAATCTCGAAGCCAACACGGTCTCGGGCATCATGTGCCAGCAGGATCGGGCGGGCGTGATCATCATGTCGGTGGAGCACCACCTCGACTACCACTCCCACTACGCCACGATGTGGGGCTTCCCGGGGAACATCATCAAGATCAAACTCCGGGTCACCAGCAGCACCGACAGCAGATGCGCCGTCGGCACCGTCGGTCGCGCGACTCTCTACGCGAGCTACAACGGCGTGCGCAGCGACAGCGTCCAGTTCTTCTTTCCGGCCGCCTGCAGGGACCAGGACCGGCTCTACCACGGCACCCAGGTCAACAACCAGGTCCCGCCGCTGTAGCCGGCCGTGCGCGCGAGCAGTCCAGCCGCAGGCGGCGAGCGAATTCCCTGGATGTACCGAGCGGCGATGCTCGCCTGTTCGCCGATCGTTCGGCTCTGGGGGCGCCTGGAGCTGGACGGGCTCGAGTGTCTGCCCGCGACCGGACCCGTGCTGCTCGCGTGCAACCACGACAGCTACTGGGATCCCGTGGTGATCGGGGTGGCTGCGCTCGAGCGCAGACACATCCGCGCGCTTGCGAAGGCGTCGATGTGGGACGTTCCCGGGTTGCGTACTGTCCTGACCGGGATGGGGCAGATACCGATCAAGCGAGGTAAGGCCGATGCAGCGGCGTTGAGCCGAGCGATCGACGAGCTGCGCGGCGGCGCGTGCATCGGGATCTTCCCCGAGGGCACCCGAAGCCTCGGGCGCGAGCTGCGCGCGCGTAGCGGGATCGGCCGTCTGGCAGCTGAGGTCCCCGAGGCCCAGATCGTCGCCTGCACCGTCGTCGGCGCCGGCGACATCCCCCGCTTTCCCAAGCGCCCACGCGTGAGAGTGCGGTTCTTCGTGCCGGCCGGCGGGGGGCTGGGAGAGGGGGAGGACCCCGGGGACTTCGCCGCTCGCCTGCTGTCGGAGATCCGCGCCGGCGCCCCCCGCGATGCTGCCGGCCGGCGCCGCACCCAGGCACCCGGACGCTCGCACTGACAGCCGCTTCCGCGGCCCCGAAGCGGCGCGCGTCGGGCGCGCGGCGACGCAGCAGTGGTCTGCCACAGTGAGTGGCGATGCGGCGAGACTCGCTGGCCCCACTGCTGATCGCGCACCGTGCCTGCCCCAAGCACGGGCCGGAGAACAGCATTGCCGGCATCCGCATGGCGGACGAGCTCGGCGCCGACGTCGTGGAGATCGACATCCGCGGCACGCGCGAGCTGGAGCGCGTCCTGATGCACGATCGTTGCACCCGACGCACGGCGGGCGGCCTCTGGATCGTCAGCCGCAGCTCACTCTCACGTATCCGCGCGCTTCGCCTCAAGTCAGCCGAGGCACGAGCGCAACGGACGCCACCGCCGCTGCTGCGAGAGGGCTTGGCGGCGGTGGGCACCCGCATGGGTGTCGCCGTGGAGGTGAAGGACGCCCGCATCGCGGCGGGCGCGCTGGAGGACATTCGCGAGGCGCGGATGGCCGACCGCACGCTGCTGTGGTCCTATTCCGAGCGTGCCGTGAGCTGGCTCGTGCGCCACGCCCCTGAGATCGAGGTCTCGCTGCTGCGCGACACGCGGACCGCAGGGCAGCACCGCAAGCTCCTGAAGGACGCCGCCGCCGTGGGCGCTCGAGGGCTGTCGATCTGCTGGGGCGCGGTCGATCAGGACTTCGTCGGCGCAGCCCGCAAGCACGGCCTGTCGGTCTATTCGATGTGTGACGCGCGTGCGCCCGCTTTGGAGACTGCGCGTCTTCTCAGCGGCGTCATCACCGACTGGCCCGCCGAGGCGCGTGCGGCTCTCAGAGCTCCCTAGCCCGCGCCGGCGGCGGGCTCATGCCCGTCGCCTACTCCGCTATCGGGAGATGGATCCGCAGCAGCGACGCGGCAGCGTCGAGGCCGCCAGCCGACGGATACTCGAGCGCCACTGGGTGGCGAGTCCGGGGTTCACGATGCCCAACCGAAGGAAGTACCCGTGGATGTGGCTGTGGGACTCCTGCTTTCACGCCATCGCCTGGAGCGGTCTCGGCGATTCGCGAGGAGTGAGGGAGTTGGAAAACGTCCTCTCGTTGCAGCTGCCCAACGGCTTCGTTCCGCACATGGGCTACCTGAGCGATCCCAAGGCGTCACTGGCGCTGTGGCATGCTCCCGGTCGCTCCGACATCACGCAGCCACCGATGTACGGCCACGCCTTGCGCGTGCTGGCGGCGCGTGGCTTCGCGGTCGAGCACATGTATGGCGCCGCGACCGCGGGGCTGAACTACTTCTTCGCGCACCGTCGCGATCCCGACTCCGGCCTGATCCGCGTCGTTCATCCGTGGGAGACGGGCTGGGATGACAGCCCCCGCTGGGATGGGTGGCGCGTCGCGGCTTTCAACGAGCGCCGCTGGAACGCAAGCAAGCGCGAGCTCGTCCGATCGCTTCGGCTGCGCGACGGCGCCGCGTGGGCAAACCCGGGCTTCGATGTCGGCTCGGCGGGGTTCAGCGCGCTGGTCGCATTCAACGCCCGCGAGCTGGCCGAGCTCACCGCCGACGACGATCTCCGCTCCAGCGCGTCGGCATTGGCGAGGGCGATCGACAGCCGGTGGGTCGACTCGCGACGCACGTGGAGCGACGTCTGCCTGGCGGGCCCCCGCCGCTCCTCTGCCGTACGCACTCTCGACGCCCTGTTCGCGGTGCTGGTCAGCGAGAACGACCGTTGTCTCGAGGGCGCCTTCGGGGAGATCTTCGACCCGCACGCCTTCTGGCGACCCTGCGGGCCCGCGGGCACCGCGGCCGACGAGCCGTCATACGACCCCCGCCGCTACTGGCGGGGTGATGCATGGCCCCAGGAGATCTATCTGCTGATGGTTGCCGCACAGCGTCGAGGGCGCTCCGGCGAGGCTGCCCGTCTGGCGGAGAGGCTCGTGCTCGGCTGCGTCGGGTCGGGGTACGCCGAGCGCTGGAACCCCGAGACGGGTGCCGGTCTCGGCGCGATCCCCCAGGGCTGGGGCGCGCTGGCAGGCGAGGGTGTCCGGGTTCTCGAGGGCGGCGAGACGACCGTCGCGAACTGAGCGACCGTGGCGGGCGGAGCGACCGGGGGGAGGCGACGACCGTGGCGAGGTGGTCAGGAGCCGTTGTTCACAATCGCCTGGTAGGCGCGGCACGGCTCGTTGCGTAGGCTCGGACAGGCGGGCAGTGCGGTGGGCACGCTGACCCCCGGCACGATCGGGAGGATCAGGCTCGAGGGCATGCTCGAGGAGAAGGCGATCGACTCCGCTGCGGTCGTGCCCGCGGGCTCGGTGTGGCTGAACGACCAGATCGGCTGAGTCCCGTTGGGCGCGGTGATCGTGACCCTGATCCGCGAGCCCGCACGGTAGGCGTGTCCCTGGAAGTAGAGCGGGATCACGACGGGAACGAATTCGTTCGCCGGCATCGGCGCGACGTCGGTCGGGAGCAGCGTCGGAATCGGCTGCAGCACAGTCGGCTTCTGCTTGAGCATGTTGCTCGCGGTGGTCGCGAGCTTGCGCTCGCTCGCCCTGATCCAGCCGTCCTGGACGAAGGTCTCGCTGCCGTCGGGACGCACCTCGCTGACGGTCGCCTGCAGATCGACGTCCGGAGTGGAGGACTTGACCCACAGGTGGACGGCGCCGCCGCCGACGGCCGTCGTGTCGGCGGTGAGTGGCGCCGACACGTAGGACACGGCGTGGCCTGCCGGCGGCTGAACCCAGTTGTATTCCCACTGCGATGCGTTGCCCCACAGGCCGCCCGTGCCGGTGCTGCTGGAGTAGTCCGTCAGCGGAACGGCGTTCGCGTCAGACGTGTAGGAGTCGACGCCTTCGGCCGCGGGGCGCTGCCCGTTGAGCGTGCCACCCGGCCCGAAGTACCAAGTTTGCGCCTGCGTGCCGGGCACCGGGAAGGCGGAGAACGCCTGTTCGAAGCCGGGGTATGGATCGCCGGCCGTCGTGCTGCCGGTCGGCGAGGTCCCCGCGCCGTTGTCGAACAGGACGCGGATCGAGGGAAGCGCTTCGAAGGCCGCGAGCGCCCCTTCGTAGGTCGGCTGTTCCTGGATCGGATCGGCCGGCAGCGTGATCACGTCGGTCTTTGGAAGCCCCATCGCTTCGTCGTAGATGACCGGGGCCGCGGCTTTCACGACCGCGGAGTCGACCACCGGCGCCTGTTTGGCGACGTACAACTCCAGGAAGTCGTACAGCCGGTTGTAGGTGGCCGGATCGAGCGAGTCGATGTGCGCGCCGTTGGTGAAGGTGAACCACTTCCGGCTCGTGCCGGTGAAGTGCTGCGCGAGGTCGGCGCAGTGCCCGCCGGTCTGCTCGTCCTCCCACTGGCAGGCCATGAACGTCGGCACGGTGATGTTCTTGACGAGCGTGACCGGGTCGAGCGCGTCGGCGACGGACGGGTTGTAGGTCGAGTTGGCTTCGATCTTCGACATCAGGTTCGCGGCCTCGCCGTGCATGGCCTGGTTGGCCGCGCATGTCGTGTCGCCTTCTTCGATCTGCTTCGTCGCCCACGCCTGGCCGTGACCGGGGCTGGCCGGTTCGGCGTTCTGCTGGCGCTGTTCGGCCCACGCCACGGCGAACCCATCGTTGCGGATGCCTCCCGGGTACAGGGTCGTCGCCGTCGCGTCGATCACCGACAGCGGTGCGATCGCGGCAAGGCCGGCGGGCTGCGTCTGCGCGGTGAACAGCTGGCTGATCCCGCCGTAGGAGATGCCGAGCATGCCGACCTTGTTGCCGAGCACCCAGGGCTGGCGGGCGATCGTTTCGATCACGTCATAGCCGTCGAGGTTCTGCAGCGCCTCGAAGAAGTCGAAGGCGCCGCCCGAGCAGCCGGTCCCTCGCATGTTCACGTCGACGACGGCGAAGCCCATCAGGTTGGCGAGCACCGCGATCCCGTTTTCCGGGCCCGCCGGGTTCGCATAGCCGTAGCCTGAGTACTCGATCAGCGTCGGGTACGGCGGCGCGTAGCTCGGCGTCGGCACCCCCGCCTGCGGGAACGCCCCGAACTGGAAGCTCGACGGCAGCCCGGGCTCGCCCGCGGGACTCGTCGGCGGGTGGACGTCGATCGCGAGCTGGGTGCCGTCGCGTGTCGTCAGGTAGGTGTATCCGTTGTCGGGGATCGACTGTTCGTAGATGCTGGGGTCCCACGGTTTCGGGGTGTTCGAGTGGACGGTGATGCGCCCCGACTCTTCGCCCGTGGAGCTCACGAGCACGCGGTAGCCGGTCCCGGTCGTCACGTTGCGGAACAGCAGCCCGCCGAGCGAGTCGGCGTTCTGGGTGTAGAGCGTCGCACCGCTCGCGTTCAGCAGCGACGCCTGCGCGTTTGCGGGCAGCCCGGTGACGTACACCTGTTTCGCGCTGCCGTGCGCGCTGAAGGCGGACGCGCTCGCCGCAGCCACAAGCCAGAGGGCGAGCACGACGAGCGTGGAGATCCCACCGATCCGCGCGCGACGCCGAAGTGACACCGACCGACGACCCAGCTCCGCGCGGCTCACCACGTGAGGACCCCCCCTAGCTCGATTAGCATGCAGCGACTCTCTCCCCATTGCGCGAACGCGCAGAAACCTGTCCCTTGCGGCGAGTCCGGTCCTGATCCGGCCCGTCCCAATCCGCGTCGGGTGAATGCGCGTGTATATACCCACGTACGCGCGTTCTAATCGTCGTGCGCGCCTCGGCCCACGATTGCGCGAGCGCGCTCAGCCCAAGCGGGCCGTCCGTGGCGATCTCAGCCCAGCACGGTCCCGGGGGCGACGCCGCCGCCTTCCACGTTCTGCCCCGCCTGCGCGGCGTCCTCGTAGACGGCCACCGAGCGGATGTCAAAGCTCGAGGAGCCGGTGAGGTGGGTGCTCACGCGCAGCGCGTGCGTGAGGATCAGATGCATCGAGGCCGCGTTCATCGAGGACGGCGCCGGTACCGACCAGCGGTACTGCCCGTCGATGAACTCTTCCATTTCGTTGTTCGCCTTGATCACAGTCGTGTAGCGGTGGAAGCTTTCTTCGGGGTTCCCGATTTCGCTCTTCAGCTTGTAGGCTTCGTGGCTGACTTCGACCGCGCTGGGAGTCTTCGATTTCCACACGGGCATTCCCGCGAAGTATTCTTCGTGACCCCACTCCCAGCCCTCGAAGTAGTCGACCTCGTTGGTCCACTTGGTGTCGGTTGACCACCAGCCGGGGTCCTCGCCCCCGTCGCGTGGCGGGAGCTTGGCGAGCACCTCGAACGCCCATGTCTGGCCTCCGCCGGGCCTCCAGTTGAAGGCGGTAGTCGTGTCGACGCCGCCGCAGACGTAGCCTCCGGAGGCCGTACACAGCAGTTCCAGGCCGTCGGCGCCGACGTGCACCTGGCTCGGGCTCTCGCTGGCGATTTCGTCGCCGTTGTTGCAGCAGCCGTTGGTGTTCGTGTTCGCTTTCCAGAACCCGTCCTGGCCGGCGCCCGCTCCGATCGCCGCGGTGAAGCCGTCGGCGAACGCCACGTGCCAGCCGCCCGCGGGCGAGGCAGGGCCGGCAGGAGCGGAGCTCACCACGCCGGGCGCGCCGGCCGAGAGGTTTCCGACGAGCGCCGGCTGCGCCGCCGGCGCGGCGGGCAGCGGAGGGCTCGGCGCAGTCTGCGCGGAGCGCGCGCTGTGCGAGTTGGCGTGGCAGAAGTAGTTGTGACGGTGATGGTGCAGGCTGCTGCCGAGCGGGCAGCGGAGGCGATGACGGCGGTGGGCGTTGTGCGAGCGTCTCCCGCGCGCGTGGCGGCCGTTGCGCGAGCGGTGGTGCGCGCTGACGGTGCGGCGCCGTGCGCCGCGCCGGTGGGCGCTGCGATGGTGAACGCTGCGCGTCGGCGCGCGGCGGGCGGTTGATGAGGCTCGCTCGCTCCGGCCCTCGGCCGGAGCGGCCACGAGCATCAGAAGCATCGCGAGGCAGGCGACGAGGATCGACCGCGTGGCGAGACTGCGTCGGTGGGTGTGCACCTGGTCCTCCTTCAGGTTCGGCACCGACCGCTCGACGTCCTTCGGTAGTCCGGCCAGCTCCCGTGATTCGAGAGCTCCGTGGCTTTGCGCCCCCGCCTCGCGACGGGTTTGCCCTTGTCGGGACGATGCTTTTGTTGAAAAACTCGAGGAGCGCGAGCGCGACAGCCGCGGAGGATTCCGAGGCTCCGTGCCCCCTCAGAAAACTGTTTCCAGAGGGCCCCTCACAGTCACCTTCGGCGCGGGCACGTGCCCAGCGTAAGCACTGCAAGAGCTCGTGCGAGCAGGCGCTGGACAGATATCGGGCCCCCGCCTCGTGGGCGGCGCCGCGCGCTGCTAGGAAGGCTGAGCGCGCTGCTCGTCGAGCGTGCGTCGCTGCTCGACGAGAGATCGCAGCTGGTCGCCGACCTCGGTGGAGATTCGCTTGAGATCCCATTTGCTGAGGGTGATCAGGCGCATCGAAGAGGTTGCGACGACGTCCGCCGAACGCTTGCCTCCGGAGAGCATTCCCATCTCCCCAAAGACGTCGCCGGGGCCCAGCGACCCGATCACCGCGTCGCCCTTGATGACGTCCGCGGTGCCCGTCTCGATGACGATCAGGTCGTAGGAGTAGTCGCCTTCATGGACGAGCCGCTTGCCGGCGGACACGGCCGTCTCGCTCGCGAACACGCTCACCGTGTCGAGAGCCTTCTCCGACAGCGACGAGAACAGCGGAATGGTCTTCAGGCGCTCGGGCTCCATGGTCTCTCTCCAGCTTTCGCGGTGGCCGTAAAGACGGACCGACGGAATTATGCCCCGGGACGCGTGCGCGGGCCGTCCGCTACCGGCGCCGAGCGATGGTCAGCCCGCTCGGGGCTCAGCGAATCAAGAACGGCGCGCTGTAGTTCGAGACGTGGGCGCCGTCGCTGATCTTCACGAGCGCCCGGTAGAGGCCGTGGTGGGGCACGCGCATGACGCGGCTGAAGCTCGACACCGTCGAAGTCGCCGCTCGGACCACCGTGCCGCCCTCGTTCACCGACCTGTGGCCGGGCTGCAGGAGCTGGAAGCCGACGAGCGCTCCGGCCTCGGCTGGCGCGACGGTGCCGTAGAGGCGGAAGAAGCCACGCCTGCGCGCGTGCACCGCGTGAAAGGCGACCCTGACCGCGACGTTCTCGAGCACGATCGCGCTCGAGACGATCGGTTGCTTCACCGTCGTGACCTGCAACTGGGCGTTTTCCAGCAGGCCGACGACCGGGAACGAAAAGGCCCCGGTGGCGCTCGTGACCTGCGGGTTGCCGAGCACCTTGAAGCCGCCGAGATACGGGAACGGGTTGATCTTCAAGACGACCTGGCGGCCGCCGCCGTTCGTGCCGGACAGGTTGCCGTCGACGAAGAATGGGCTGCCGAACAGGTCCGGGTTGGGTGCGCCGGCGAGTGCGAGCGACAGCGGGATCTTCGGCGTCTGAAAGGTGCGATCTTCGCCGCGCGTCGTGGCGCTCCCGCCAAAGGCGAGCAGCCGGTAGTGGTAGACGGTGTTGGGCTGCAGCCCGGCGATCGCCTGCGTCACCTTGACGGCAGCCGTCCCGCCGCCGGCGGCGGCCAGCGGGGTCGCGGTGCCGTAGGTCCTGGTCGGGCCGTACTCGAAGACGAAGTTCGTGGCCTGGCCGCGCGGGTCGATCGAGCCGCTCAGCAGCGCCGAGTCGAACGTCACGTTCGACGCCGCCCCCGTCCTCGCGACGGGCGCAGAGGACACCGCGGCGGTGGCCGAGGACGCGACGAGGAGGCTGGTGCTCAGCGCGAGGAGCGCCGCGAAGGACGCCAAGCTATGGATGCGGATGCGCGACAGCGTCAGGCTTGCGAATTTTCCCATTACACGCTCGAAACCCGAGGCGAATCCGGAAGTTGCGCCCGGCGCACGCGGGCGCACGCGGGCGCGCGCCCGGCGCGCTCGCGCCGCATGTCCGTTCGCTGAGCTAGCCCCCGAGGACCGGTAGGACGGGGGTGCATGCCGGCGTCACGGGCTGCGTCGGGTCGAGCGCCGTCAACACGTCGGCGTCGGCGATGTGGTCGTAGGCCATCGAGAGATGCTCGCCTTGGTCGAGCGCGCATTGGCTCTGAAGCAGGATGTTGGTGACGTTTTTTCCGGACAGGAAAGCGGACGTGTACGGTGTGACGACCTCGTCGTTCGCCGACTCGATCACGGTGTACTTGACGCCGCGCACCGTGTCCCCGCCGGCGTTCAGATTGCTCAGGAACGCCGATCCCGCCTCCTGCTCTTCGCAGGCCGGGCAGAGCGAGGCGAGGAAGGCGCTCGAGCCGGGGAAGAAGCTGGCCAGCGTGGCGAGACCGTCGAGCGTGGTGCCGTGGTTGGAAGGTGCCAGGCCAACGAGGGTGTGCACCTTGGCGGCCCCGCCTAGGAACTTCAGGTAGTAGCGAGGCATCATCCCGCCCTGCGAATGGCCGACGAGATCCACCTTGCGGGCATGTGTTGCCGCGAGCACCTGATCGACGAAGCTCGAGAGCTGTTCGGCGGAGTGGGCGATCTCGCCGATTGCGTATATCCCGAGTTCGCCGCTGCCGTCGAAGGAGCCGTAGTTGAGCGCGAACACGCAATAGCCGTTGTTCGCAAGGAGGGGGGACAGGGCCTGCCAGTTGTTGGACATGTCCTCGAAGGTCCCGTGTACGAGGATCACCGGACGCGGGTGCGCGCGGGAGCGTTTGCAGGAGAAGTTGTTGGCGCCGGGTGGACTGGCGCTGGGGCTGCTCTGCGCGAAGCCGACGGCGCTGTTGTAGATCACCGGCAGTTCGGCCTGGGCCGCCGTCGCGGCGAGCGCGAGGCCCAGCGAAACCGTGGCCAGGGCGGCAAGTATGCGCTGCATCAGTCCTCCCCCATCGATTCAGCTTCGGAAAACGACACCGGCTCCCTCGGAAAACGACAACCGCTCCCTCGCAGGATCGGCGCCGTGGGTTATCTACCCCGCCCCCCGGCCCCTCAACCCTGCCGCGTCCCGCCCGCCTCGCGCCGGGGAGCTCGCGCAGGCGTGAGGCGTCCTGGGCACCGACATCGCGCGTCGTTTGCCTCGCTCGACGCACGGGTAACAGAAGGCGAGGATGAGGGGCTGATGCTCAGGCTGAGATGCGTCAAGTGCGGGCTCAACGTCCCCTATAAAGGCTCCGGCGGCGACCATTGCCCCCGCTGTCAGCTTCGCGAAGGCCAGGCGGTGGCGATGATCGCGGTCAGCGATCAGCCGGCGCCGACCGCGACCGCCGGGCGGCTGATGGTGCGGACGCGCTCGCAGGATGACGTTCGCACGATCTTCTTGAGCGGCGAAGTGGACCTCGCATCTGCCCAGACCCTTCAGGACACCCTGGCGGACGCCTGTGCGTCGGGTGCGCGCGAGATCGTGCTCGACCTCAGCGGCGTCGAGTTCATGGACTCCACGGGCCTGAGCGCAATCCTCAACGGCAAGGCGTTCTGCGAGCAGCACGGCTGCTCCTACCTTCTGACGCCCGCCCAGCGCCCGGTCGAGCAGGTCTTCCGCAGGACCGGCGTACGCGGTGTCCTGCGCTTCCGGGCCGCCAAGACCGCTCCCTGACGCGGGGCGCGCCCGCCGCGCGTCGCTCGCGCCCGACACCTCGAATCGCGCCGAGACGTCGAATCGAGCCGAGGCCTTGAATCGCGCTGGATCCTCTCTATCATCCCTCGACCGGGGAGAGCCCAAATGGAGGGGTGCCCCAAGCAGTCTGTGGAGACCAGGGATGGCGGACGAACAGTTGAACCCGGCACCGCGCTGGAGGATGCGCGGTCCCATGATCGGAGTGACGGTGGGCGCCCTGGCGGCACTCGTGCTGCTGCTTGCCGGGCCCGTCGCGGCGGCGGATGCCTCCGTCACGCTCGACCACGCCCCCTCGGGGTTCACCAGCCAGACCCTGCCCTCCTTCTCCGGCACGACGAACGACCCCGTGGATCCGGTGGTGCTGCGCATCCTCGAAGGCACCTCGACCGAAGGAGCCCTCGCGCAGGAACTGAGCACCGGCCTGGGGAGCCTGAGCGAAGAATGGAGCCTGACGGCAACCTCCGCGCTCCCGCAGGGCACCTACACCGCCGTGGCCGAACAGGGCGAAACGCTCGGCCTGGCAGAACCGGAACGAAGCAGGCCGACGACGTTCACCGTGGATACCACCGCGCCCGCGGTCTCGCTGGAACCGATCGCCTCACCGACCTCCGATGCGACCCCGACGCTCGGCGGTGAAGCCGGAGAAGCGTCGGGAGACCTCAACGTGCACGTCACGATCCGGCGCGGCGAAACGGTGGTTGCCTCCAAAGAAGTGGCCCCGAGTGGTGGCCGCTGGTCGCTGACCGCGCCCCACCTCGCCGACGGGAGCTATCGGGCGGAAGCGAGCCAGAGCGACCAGGCGGGCAACGAAGGCTCGAGCTCGACGAGGACGTTCACGGTCGACACGGTCTCGCCGACCGTCACGCTGCACCAGCCGACGTCCCCGTCGAACAACACGACACCCTCGTTCACGGGATATGCCAGCGCGAGCACGCCCGTCGAAATCGAGATCCGCGCGGGGAACTCCACGTCCGGGCCGGTGCTCGCCAGCGCGAGCGCTGAAGGCAACGAAGGGGAATGGGCTTCGGGCGCCACCAGCCCGGCTCTCGCGAGCGGCACGTACACGGCGGTCGCCGTGCAGTCGAGCCCCGCCGGCAACCCGCCGGGCGTGAGCTCCCCGGTGAGCTTCACGGTGAACACGAACGCCCCCCACGTGACGCTCGACCAGCCGCGCTCGCCCTACGGCGACACGACGCCCTCCTTCACCGGCTCGGCCAGCGAAGAAACGCCAGTCGAGATCGACATCTACAGCGGCGCGAGCGCCGAAGGTACGCCGGTCGCGACGGCGGCCGCCACCGGCACCGGCAGATCCTTCGCCTCCGGGCAGGCCTCGCCCGCGCTCGCCGCCGGCCAGTACACGGCGATCGCCACGCAGGAAAGCTCCCTGTTCGGCAACCCGACGGGATACAGCGCGCCGGTCACCTTCGTGATCGACACGAGCTCACCGCACGTCACGCTGACCCAACCGCCGAGCCCGTCCAACCACTCGACCCCCACGTTCAGCGGATCGGCCAGCGACACCACTGCGGTCGTCGTGCAGATCTTCAACGCCGGCCACACACAGGTCGCGAGCGCAACCGCCACGCCGTCGGGCGGTTCGTGGAGCGCCAACAACGAGAGCAGCCTGCCATCGGGCACCTACAGCGCCGTCGCGACGCAGAGCAGCTCGCTCGGCAACGCGGCGGGCGTGAGCAACGAAGTGAGCTTCACCGTCGAAACGGCGCCCCCGACCGTGACGCTCGCCTCCCCCGCGGCTCTCTCCAACAACACGACGCCGACGTTCACCGGCACGGCCAGCGACACGACGACCGTGACCGTGCAGATCTACCGCGGCACAAGAGCCGAAGGCACCGTCGTGTCGAGTGCCACGGCGAGCGGCACCGGCGCGGGCTGGACTTCGAGTGCGGCGAGCCCGGCGCTTGCCGACGGGCAGTACACGGCGAGAGCCACCCAGCAGAGCTCACTCGGGAACGGCCCCGGCACGAGCCCGCCGGTCACCTTCACCGTCGACACCAGCTCGCCGGGCGTGACGCTGGACCAGCCGGCTTCGCCTTCGAACCACACGACCCCCAGCTTCACGGGCACCGCCAGCGCCACGACTCAGGTCACGGTCGTGATTCGCGCGGGCACCCAGACAACGGGGACGATCCTCTCGCGCGCCACCGCCGCCGGCAGCGGTGCGGGCTGGAGCTCGAGTGCCGCGAGCCCGTCGCTCGCGAGCGGCCAGTACACCGCCGTGGCCGAACAGCCGAGCCCGGTGGAAGGCAACCCTCCCGGGAAAAGCGCTCCGATGACGTTCGTGATCAACACGGCCCCGCCGCAGGTGACCCTCACGCCCCCGAGCCAGACCCTCTCCAACAACACGACGCCATCCTTCAAAGGCACCGCGAGCGACACGACCCCTGTGACCGTCGCGATCTACGCAGGCACCCAGGCGACGGGCACGATCGTCGCCACCGCCAGCGCCGGCGGAACCGGCGCGAGCTGGAGCTCCACCGCGGCGAGCCCGCCGCTCGCGAGCGGTCAATACACGGCGATCGCAAGCCAGCCGAGCTCGCTCGAAGGCAACGGCACGGGCACGAGCGCTCCGACCACGTTCACCGTCGACACCTCCTCGCCGACCGTGACGTTGAACCAGCCGGCTTCGCCGTCGAACAACACGACGCCAACCTTCACCGGCTCGGCGAGCGCGAAATTGCCGGTGACGATCAGGATCTACGAAGGGACGAGCACGCTCGGCAGCGAAGTCGCACACGCGACGGCCACGGGCACCGGCGGGAGCTGGACATCGGGATCCGTGTCGCAGGCGCTGGCGCACGGCAGTCACACCTACACCGCCAGGGCCGAACAGGAAAGCCCGCTCGGCAACCCGGCCGGGCAGAGTCAAGCGGTCACGTTCACCGTCGACACAAACCCCCCGGAAGTGACTCTCGCGCAGCCGGCGCCGCGGTCGAACGACACGACGCCCACTTTCACCGGCACGGGCAGCGACACGAAGCCCGTCACGATCAAGATCTATGCGGGTGCCAAAGCCGAAGGCACCGTCCTCGCGACCGCCACGGCCACCGGCACGGGCGGCAGCTGGACGTCAGCCAACGCGACGCCCGCCCTCGCGGGGACGCGCCAGCGTTACACGGCCGTTGCGGTGCAGGCGAGCTCGATCGGCAACGCGGCCGGGACCAGCACGCCGGTCACGTTCTTCGTTGACACGAACGCCCCAACGCTCACACTCGCCGCGCCCCGCCAGCAGTCCAACGACGCGTCGCCGTCGTTCACGGGCACAAGCGACGAAGCCACGCCGGTGAGTGTCGAGATCTACCGCGGCACGAGCACGAGCGGCACTCCCGTATCGAGTGCGGTCGCCGCGTCCGGCAGCGGGAGCTGGGCGACGGCCCCAGCCAATCCCAGCCTCGCCGACGGCCAGTACACCGCGGCAGCGACCCAGGAAAGCCTGTTCGGGAAAGAAGACTCCGCCGTCACGGCTGCGGTCAGCTTCACGATCGACACCGCACCACCGCTCGTCACGCTGCTCGCGCCGGCCGACGGCAGCACGACCAGCGGGGGAACCGAGACGGTCAGCGGCGCCGCCGGCGCCGCCTCCGGCGACCTGCCGGCGGTGACCGTGCAGCTGTTCGCCGGTACGACGATCGCGCCCGGCCAGTCACCAGTACAGAGCATCGTCGTCAACGCCCTCAACGCAGCGTGGTCTGCGACGTTCGCCGGTCTCGGCCCCGGCGGCTACACCGTCCGTGCCCAGCAGGCCGATCGGGCGGGTAACGTCGGCACCAGCCGCAGCGCCACCTTCACGGTGTCCGCCCCTTCCGCGGGAGCCGCGCCGCTCGGCACGCCGAGCGCCTCGTTCGGCTGGTACCCCGCCAACCCGCAGGTCGGCGAAAGCGTCTCGTTCGTGTCGAGCTCGAGTGATCGCAACAGCCCGCTCGTCGGATTCGCCTGGGATCTCGCAGGAACGGGCGCGTTCGCGGCGGGCGGACCCACGAGCGTGATGCGCTTCACAACCCCGGGCAGCCACATCGTGAGACTGCGCGTCAGCGACGCGAGCGGCAGCTCCAGCCTCGCCGAACAGGCGCTGACGGTGAGGCCCCTCGCACTCAGCATGATGCAGCCGTTCCCGATCGTGCGCATCACCAGCACCGCGAGCCGCGCCGGCGTGAAGCTGAGGCTGCTCAGCGTTTCAGGCGCCCGCGGCGCGCGCATCACCGTCCTGTGCAAGGGCCACGGCTGTCCCGTGAAGGCGCAGAGCCAGCTGGCCGCCTTCTCGCACTCACGTTCCGCGTTCGTCGAGTTCCGCCGCTTCGAGCGCACGCTGAAGGTCGGCTTGACGCTGGAAATCCGCGTCAGCAGGGCGGGCGTCGTGGGTAAGTACACGCGCTTGGTGGTCATGCCCCATGGACGGCTGCGCCGATCCGACGCCTGCGTGAGTGGGCTTCTCACGCACCCGATCACGTGCCCCTCCTGATGACCGCGCTGGCTCACTCCTCGCGGCACCGGCACCTCCTGGCGGGTCGCCGGCCGTGGTGGCGGCTTCTCGCAGTGCTGGTAGCGGCGGTCGCTTTCCTGGCCGTCGCGCGGGCGAGTGCCGCGTCTGCGGCGCTGAGCATCGAAACTCCGCTCGACGGGAGCGCGATCAACAACCCGACGCCCGCGTTCGCGGGCACGACCGAAAACGGGTTTGCATTCGGCGGCGATTCCTTCAACCCGATCACGGTGAAGGTCTACGCCGGCGAAACGACCACGGGGCCGCCGGCCGAGGAAGCCCAGACACCTGAATTCGAAGGCGAAAAGTGGAGCGCTCAGCCCACGACGCCGCTCGCGCCCGGCGTCTACACCGCACAGGCGGAACAGGGCCGTCTCGGAACGGTGCATTCCGAACAGAGCGCGCCTGTGAGGTTCACCGTCGACCTACGAGCTCCGTCTCCGACGATCTCCTCGCCGGTCGGCGGCAGCTCCGCCGGCAGCTCCTCCCAGACTGTCGTGGGGACCGCCGGCGGCGAAGCCGGAGACCTCGCGACGGTCACGGTGCAGCTGTTCGCCGGCGCGGGGAACACGAGCCAGACGCCGCTCGAGTCGCTGATCGTGCAGAGCTCGGGGGGAGCCTGGTCGGCCGACTTCGCCGGCCTCGCCGCGGGCTCGTACACGGTGCGCGCCCAGCAGGAAGATCGAGCCGGCAACATCGGGTCGAGCGCGCCCGTCACGTTCTCGCTGACGGCGCCCCAGGCGCCCCCGCACGCGCCCCCGGTTGCCTCCTTCATCTGGTTCCCGTCCGTGCCGCGCGTGGGCCAGACCGTGACGCTCGTGTCGAGCTCCGTCGACAACGCCAGCCCGCTCACGGTGTTCGCCTGGTCGCAGAGCGCCACCGGCGCATTCACTCCCGGAAAGGCCTCGCTCAAGACCGCCTTCGCCAAGCCGGGGAACCACACGGTGCGCCTGCAGGTGAGAGCGGCTGACGGCCTCACGAGTGCCGTCACGCACGTGATCCGGGTTGTGCGCCCGCGAGCGACGCTGCTGCAGCCGTTTCCGATCGTGCGGATCGCGGGGTCGCTGACCTCCTCCGGTGTGAACATCGCCGTGCTCACGGCGCAGGTTCCGCTGGGCGCGCGGGTGACCGTCAGCTGCCGCGGGCCCGGTTGCCCGACGGGCGCGGAAAGCCGCCTGGCGAGCGTGAGCACCAAGCGACGGCTCCCAGCCACCGTCGTGATCGCCTTTCGCCACTTCCAGCGTGCGTTGCGCGCCGGCGTGACGCTCCAGATACGTATCTCCAAGCCGGGGCGGATCGGGAAGTACACGCGGTTTTCGATTCTGCACGGGGCGCTGCCACAGCGCGTCGACACCTGCCTGCAGCCGGCCGGCTACAAGCCGATGGGCTGCCCTTCCTGAGCGCCACACCGAGCGGCTCGCGGCATCGCCCGTTTGGGGAATCGCCCGCACGGATATCTAGGTGTGACCGGATCGAGGGGTCATCCCCGACGATCCCGATCGAGTCTGCGCGAGCTCCGTCCCGCAGGCTCATCACCAGTCAACATCGCGAGAGGAGAGCTAATGGCCAGAGGGCTGCTGGGTGTGTTGATCGTAATCGCAATCGTCTTCTTCCTGCTGAAAGTCGCCGTCGTCGGCGGCATCGTGGGAGTGATCGCGCTGGTGCTGCTCGTTCTGCTGCTGCTCGGACGGCTGTGAACGTCGCCGGCTACGCCGGATGGCCCGCCTGCAGGCGCTTGGCGCGGTGAAAGCAAAACGGCTCGACGTCACCGCGGCGTTCGGCAGCGAACGGCTCGAGCACGAAGCCGCGGTGGTCTCCGAGGACCAGGCGCTCGCGGATCTCGCCGGCGAACCAGTGCGGGCAGTCATCGAGCACCGGTAGCCCGCGCGGGCCCGCGTGCCAGCGGCAGCGAGCGAACTTGTCGATCTCGTCTCCGGTCTCGCCACCGAACAGCTCGACGAGACTCTCGGCGCTGGCCTGGACGAAATGGACGAGTAGAGCCTCGCTCTGCTCAGCGACGCGCAACGTTCGGTTCTTCGCTGAGATGCAGACCAAGAATCGCGGCGGGTCGATGCTGCACTGCGTGGCAAAACCAACCAGACAGCCGGCCAGCCGCCCCGCCGCGCTCGTTGTAACGACGAGCATCGAATAGTCGATTTCGCCGGTCAGCTCGTTGAACAGCTGCTCTGCGTCAGTCACGCCGTAGAGGGTACGCACTCCCAGCTTCGCCTCGCGCGAGGGGACGGCTGTGGCGCTCGCGGCCGGCGACCTGGGCGATCAGGGCGGCGCTGGAACATCCCCGGCAGGGGCTTCTGCACCGCCGACCGTCGGCTCGACGACGAAGATCTCGACGATCCGATCGGGGTCGAAAAGGATCTGGCTGTGATAGCTGACGACCCTGCGTGCGAGGACGTCCTCGACGCGGCGGATGAGCTCGGGCGCGATCACGGCTTGGAAGCGCAGGCGGTAGCCGCGGACCGAGTCGTGTTCCCCCCCGCGCATCATCGTCTCCTCGCTGCGCGTCAGCCCGCCGCTCATGACACAGAAGACGTACTCGTCGCAGAAGTACGTCTTTGCGTGAGTCGGACCGCGACCGTACAGCTCCTTCATCGCCTTGACGACGACGCGCGAAACCCTCGCCTGTAGCGAGACCTGCCGGTCGTCGAGCTCCGCGAGGTCGTCGTCCGCCATGGCGAGACACTAGCGACAGCGCGACGCCGGCGTCGCCCATGTTTGTGCGCAGGGGGACCGGGTACAAACTCACTAGGTTCGCCGGCAACAGTCTTGCGCAACCTCTCGCTTCGCAGTTCGGGACCGTCTTCCGCGAATCGTTGTGGTCGGCGGATCCTCTGAGCAGTCCTTCGCGCACGTCGCACGCCGCATCAGCGGCGGCCCGCGTCGCGTCCCCCGTACCGCTGGCACCCGAGTGCAGTGGAGAGCCGTGCGTCGAGGAGCTCCCACGGCGTAGGGCGAGCGGGGATCACCAACCGAAAGGAGAGGACAACGTGCATACGGATCAGTCGTTCACAGCAGGCACAGGAAGTGGCGCCGCTTCAGACACTCAGGGTGGCGTCGCTTCAGAAGCCCAGGCCAAGGCCACCGAGGTCGCCGAACAGGCCCAGGAGAAAGCTCACCAGGCGGCCGGGCAGGTGCAGGACAAGTTGCGCGAGCAGCTCGACCAGCGCTCCTCCCAGGCGGCAACGCAGATCAACCAACAGGCCTCCGACCTCCGCTCGGTCGGCGAGTCGCTTCGCGAAGAGGGCAAGGAGGGTCCGGCCAAGGCGGCGGACCAGCTCGCGCAGTACGCCGAGAAGGTCGGCGGCTACCTGCGCGAGAAGGACTCCAACGCGCTGCTCGCCGACGCCGAGGACTTCGGTCGTCGCCAGCCCTGGGCTGTGGCCGCCGGGGGCATCGTGCTGGGCTTTGCGGCCTCGCGATTCCTGAAGGCCTCGAGCGGCCAGCGCTATCACGGGCGCACGACGGTGCCGCGCCCGAACGGCGTCTACCGGGCGTCGCCGGCGGCCGGCGGCAACGGGATGAGCCAGTGGGCGCAGCCGGGTTCCGCAGGTCTCCGCTCAGGGCCGGTGATGTAGGCGATGACGGCGCAGAACAACAACAACGCGCTGCGCGATGAGCCGATGGGAGAGCTGTTCAAGGAGCTCTCCGCCGACCTCTCGACGCTCGTGCGCCAGGAGTTGAAGCTCGCACAGGCCGAGATGGCCGAGAAGGGCAAGAAGGCCGGCGTCGGCATCGGCCTGTTCGGCGGCGCAGGAGTCGCCGCGGTGCTCGCCCTTGGCGCGCTGACCGCGTGCCTGATCGCAGCGCTGTCGACGGGAATGGAAGTGTGGATCGCCGCGCTGATCGTGACCGTCGGCTACGGAGTGGCCGCCGGCGTGCTGGCGCTGAACGGAAGAGAGCGGGTCACCGAGGCCACGCCGCCGGTGCCCGAGCAAACCATCGAAACGGTAAAGGAGGATGTGCAATGGGCCAAGACCCAGCTGCCATCAGAGAGCAGATAGAGCAGACCCGCGAGCACATGGGCGAGACGGTCGACGCGCTCGGCTACAAAGCCGATGTTCCCGCGCGCGCGAAGGAGTCGGTGGCCGAGAAAGTCGACGCCTTGAAGTCGAGGATCACGGGCGTCGGCGCGGACGTCTCAAACGCGGCCCCCGGCGCCGACGAAGTCCGGCGGGGGGCCCAGCAGGCGGTGGGGGTCGTGCAGGAGAACCCCCTCGGGCTGGCGATCGGCGCCGCCGCGGTCGGCTTTCTGGCCGGGATGCTGATTCCCGGCACGAAGGTCGAGGACGAACGCATCGGTCCGGTGGCGGACCAAGTCAAGGAGCAGGCCAAGCAGACGGGCCAGGAGGCGCTCGAGCACGGAAAGCAGGTCGCGCAGGAGACAGCCGAAACCGCGGCGCAGAAGGCCCAGGAGGCGGTGGCGGAGGTCAAGGGCAGCGCGCAGGAGAGTGCGCAGAGTCATGCGCACGACGTGGCCGAGAGTGCAAGGGACTCGGCCGAGCAGGTGCGCTCCGAGGTCACGAGCTAGACACCACGACAGCTCCGCGGTGAACCTCAGTCGGCTGCCGGCCCAGGTGGCCGGGCCGACTGAGGCGCCGCTCAGTGCTTGCCGGGTCGCTTGCCCTTCCCCGCCAGCGATCTCCAGCCGCGCGCCTCGATCTCGACTCCGAACTTGCGGGCGGCCGCGCGAATGCGTCGCCAGGCGGCGTCACGTTCGCTGTCGCTCACGCCCTTTACCTGGTTGAAGCGCGCGAGCGCGTTGCGCACATGCTGGGCGTCGCCGATTGGCTCCTTCTGCTTCGACGGAAACGCGAACCGTTCACTCTGTGCCTTCCTCGCCACCGCTGTCTCCTCTCTCGTGGTTGCCGACCCAAGTCGCCGACCGTGTCGCCGATCAGCCAGAGCATCGGAGGCCACAGGCCGACGAACAGAGCGCGGCGCTCGGCATTCCCGCGTTCGTCCTCGCCGACGATCTTGGCGCGAATCCAAAGCGCGATGCACAGCGCCACCGAGCTGAGCGACGCGCCGTGCAGCGCGACCGCGACAGACGCGTCGTTCTCCCTGAGGAATCGCATCGCCTGCTTCATCGCGATCGACCGGGCATCGAACTTCTGATTGCCCGAGGGGCTGCGCAGGTAAACAGGACGACATGCGACATCGCCAAGGATTCGCGCGACGTTGGCGAACGGCCACACGCTGGCCGGTCGGGATCGCACTCACGGCCTGGCGATACATGTGGCGGGTCACCGCTGTGCATCGCTGGGAGATGGCCGGCTCGATGCCGCAGGACGCCGCGCCGGAGTTCGCGGCTGAGGTCGACCTCGAGGACATCCAGACGGCGGACGACGGCGTCGGCCCCTTCGTGCGCAGGCTGTACACCACCCGGATCGTGGGCTCGCCGCTGGCTCCCGCTGCGCTGATCGCAGAGATCGCGGCGGATCTCGACCGCATCGCGCCATCCGAGTTCGCGACCTTTCAACGAATCAGCGGTGAAGGCCCACTGAGCGTCGAGGACGAGTACCTCGTGCGCATGCCTGGACCCTGGGACGGCCCGGTGCGGGTCGTGGCTGCGGGTCCGACGTCGTTCCGGCTCGCGACCCTGACGGGACATCTGGAGGCCGGCCAGATCGAATTCCGAGCGCGATCGGACCACCGCTCGCTTCGATTCGAAATCGAGTCCTGGGCCCGAAGCGGCGACCGCTGGGCCGATCTCCTGTACTCGCATCTGGGTCTGGCGAAGGAGATTCAGCTACACATGTGGACATCGGTGCTCGAACGGGTGGCCGGCCTTGCGCAAGGGCGAACGGAAGGGGGCGTCACGATCACAACCCGCCGACTCGACCCGCCGGGCATCGCCGGCGCATCGCGCAAGACCCCGGACGCGCGCTCACAGCGAAGGCTGGCGGCCCTGTCGGCGCGGGCGGTGAACTTCGACACGTCGGCGATCGCCGCGTACACGCCCGCGCAGGGGTGGCACCGCGACGACATGGTCGAGCCGCTCCCGCACGAGGGGGCCGGCCCGCCGGAAGCAGCCGGGAGCTGGCAGATCGCCCGTCACCTGATGGTGAACTACCAGCTCGCCGACCCCCGTGCGGTGCTCGCCGTGTACGAGCAGCAGGCGCCACTCGCGGGGCGCGACATGCTCCTGCGGGTGCGCTTTGCGGGGCTCAGGTTCGACGTCGGTGTGAGGGTCGGCGAGGTCTTCGAGGAGACGCGGAAGTTCGGCGATCGCGAGGCTCATGTCTTCGGGTGGTACTACGAGACGCTGGAAGGGCATTTCGAGGAGGGACGCATGTATTACGAGCTGTGGAAGTGGCTCGACACCGGCAGTGTCGAGTTTCGCCTCCACGCCGTCTCGCGTCCGGCCAGGGCGGGGCCGTTGCTTCTGCGGAGCGGTTTCCGCCTCTTCGGCAGGCCCCACCAGCTCGAGTTCTACCGGCAGATATGCAGACGCGCACGACGCCTCACGGAGGCCCAGCTCGAGGCCTCGAGGTGAGCGGGCCGCGGCCGGCCAGGATGTGGCAGAGTCGCAGGCTCGCATTCATCCAGGAGAGGAGTCCGTGATGGCTGATGGCGTGTATCGCGTCACCGAGGTGATCGGGGTGAGCGGCGAGTCGTGGGAGGCGGCCGCGCGTAGTGCTGTGGAGACCGCGGGCAAGACCGTGCGCGATCTACGGATCGCAGAGGTGCTCAGGCAGGACATCGCAATCGAGAACGGCCAGATCAAGAGCTACCGCGTGCGTCTCGCGATCTCGTTCAAGTACGAGGGCGGCGACTGAGCTAGCGAACGATCTGAAACGAGACAGCGGCCTGCGGGCCGGCGAGTCCATCGAAGCGTGGCACCGCCGTCAGGCGGTAGCGCCCCGGTGCGAGCTTGCGGGAGCGCAGCCAGCCGCCGAAGGCGAAGCGGTTCCAGCCGAGACGGTCGTCACGGACGAAGCGGCCGAGCGCCCGGGAGCGCCCGCAGCGCGCGCCGCCGGTCGAGTGGCGCGTGCGCGTTCGCGCTTCGCATTCGCGCTTCGCGCGCCCGGAGGTCGGCCCGAGCGCGACAACGGTGAACGTCGTCGCGGCGGCTGCTGAGTCCTCAAAGCGCACAGTCGCCGCGCCGCCGCCGGCTTCGGCGCCCGCACCTACGCGCGCGAGCGCCCTGAACGTGCGCGGCCGGATCGACATGCCGCGAATCACCGGACGTGCACCGGGTCCTCCAGTCTGTGCGCCGGGGGAGGAGACCGGCGCCTCGCCCGGTGCTCCACCCTGTGCGCCGGCGGCGGAGAAGGGCGCCGCGCTCAGCGGGTTCGCCAGCACGCTGCCCGGCGCGGGCGTCGGCGCCGACGGGGGCGTCGCCGGGGGTGTCGCCGGTGGTATGGGCGGGGGCCCGGGCGCCGGCGGGGGCGTCGCCGGGGGCGCAAAGCCGGCCCCGTAGCCCACGCCCGTCCGCCCGCTCGTCGCGATCGGCACGCCGCCAGACCAGTCGATCTCGAGGGACTTCTTCGTGTTCGCGAGCGGCGCAAGCCTCGCCACCACCTGGCGGCTCGCGGTGTCGATCACCTCGCCCGAGTCGCCCACGTATACGTAGCGTCCGTCGAGTGAGTGCTGCAGCCACCCACCGCGTCCGCAGTCGTAGGCGCACGGGGTCTCCGTGCCGCTGAGCCCGGACACCGGGATGACCGCGAGCTGCGTCGGCGCGACGCCTTCGGCGACCCGCGCGACGTCGAACACCCGCACGGCTTTGTTGGGGCTGTCGATCACGTACAGTTCCCGCTCGTCGGGTGACAGCGAGGCGCCGTGGCTTGGCGCCGTGATCGGAAAGCCTGCGGGCACCGACCCGAACGAAACGGTGAACATCACCTTGCCCGTCGTGATGCTCGACACCTGAAACCCGTCGAACCCGGTGGCCGTCGTGAATGCGAGCGTGTTCGACGCGTTCACGGTGAAGGGACGAACGCCGCTGACCAGCGGACCGATCCCGCGCACCTTGCCCGTCGCGGTTTCATAGACATCGAGATAGTTGTAGTCGCGCCCACCCAGATACACGTAACCCCCGTCGTTGGACGCAATCGTGTTGTGAGCACCGGAGCCGCCATTGATCGTTCCGACGACGGCGCCGTTCGCGGTGTCGAGAATGTTCCATACGCCGCTTGGCGTGTTCTCGCCGGTGGGCATGTACAGGCGCGACCCGTCCGGACTGACCTGGCCGGAGTCGATCCCCGTGTTCAGGTTCGCCGTCCAGACGACCTTGTCAGCGATCAGGTCGTAGGCGAGCACCGCTCCCGTGTAGCCGAGCCCGTCGCCGCCGTAGGAGATGAACAGCAGGTGCTTCGACGGAGACACCGTGACCCCCCTCACTCCCGCTTCCGTCTGCGGCAGGCTGATCGTCTTGACGAGCTGCTGCGAGCGGTCCATGTCATACACGTAGATCGTGCCGTCGTCGAACACGTACTCGTAGTGGAGGACTCCCGTCGATGCGCCGCTGCCCGCCGACACCGCGCCAGCGACCCGCGCGGCGGCGGCGGCCGCGTGAAATGCGACGAACGCGAGAAGCGCGATCAGCGCCGGGAGGACTGCGATCGGCGCTGCCACGCGCAGCGCTCGGGCGCCGCGCCGCGGCCTAGGGCATCCTTGCACGCCGGACATGATGCCGACTCGAGCATTTCGCCGCAGCCCGCTTGCTCGGTCGAGCGGTGCCTCACCAGGCTCGGCGTGCCCTGATCGCCTCGAGGGCGTAGCCGCCGAGGGAGATCGGCGACATCACGAACTGGTAACAGAGGAAGTAGAAGAGCAGGCCGCGCTTGTTCTTCCTGATCCGCAGGTTGAGCGATCCGAACACGTGGCGCTGGTGGTAGAACATCACGCCGCCGAGCACCGCGTTGAGCGGGAGCACGAGGAGCGTCATCGGCCCGACGATCGCGAAATCGCCCAGCATCGCCAGCACGATGCCGGGCAGGAACGCGAGCGTGAACATCGCGTCGATGAATGGAAACAGGAAGTTTCCGGCGACCGAGTGCGAGTAGTACTTGAACTGGCCGAGCAGGCCCCAGCCGTGTTCCCGCAAGCCCTCGATCATGCCCCGGGCCCAGCGCCGCCGTTGGCGCGCGAACGCGCTCCAGGAGGTCGGGGCGTCGGTGAAGGCGACGGCCGTCGGCTCGAACACGCTCCGGCCACCTTGGCGCAGCAGCTGCCACGTCAACACGATGTCCTCGCCGATGCAGTTCGGCCAGCCGCCGGCCAGCCGCAGGGCGGTGGCGTCGTACACGCTGAACGCGCCCTGCGCGACGAGCGTCCCCTGCAGCAGCGCCTGACCGCGCTTGACGGTTGCGATGCCGAGAAAGTAGTCCCACTCCTGCGCGCGGGTGAGCAGGTTCTCGCGCGAGTTGCGCACGAGCACCGAGCCGGCGACGGCGACGGTGTCTGGCGGCGAGGAGAGCAGACGGGACACAGCACGCGTCAGCGAGTAGGGCATCAGCAGCGTGTCCGCGTCGATCGTCGAAACGAGCGGGGCAGTGACGCTCTCGAGGGCGGCGTTGAGAGCCGCCGCCTTACCGCCGTGCGCAGCCGTGACGAGGCGGACGCGGGGGTCGCGGGCGGCATAGTCGGCCACGATCTCAGCCGTGCGGTCGGTCGATCCGTCGTTGGCGACGACTAGCTCCAGCTCACCCGGGTACTCGGCGCGCAGCGCGTAGTCGAGCGTCTCGGCGATCGAGCTCTCCTCGTTGTACGCGGCGACCAACACCGCGACGCGCGGAAACGTCCCGTCGTGACGCAGCGCAGGCGGGCGGTCGACGAGGATCGAGCTGAGCAGCTGGATGTTGAGGTAGCCCGGCAGCAGGGCGATGCCGGTGATCACGACGATCGCGAGCGGCACCGTGATGTCCGCGCCGAGCGTCCTGATCCACGTCCTCGACAGCCACAGCGAGAGCAGCACCCACAGCACGCCGGCGAGCATCGTCGCGGCCACCCGCAGGCGCAACGGAACGTACAGGCGCCGACGCGGCTCGACCTCGGAGGGGGTGGGTCTCGAGCGGCGCTCGAGGATCGCTGCCGGCGACGATGCCGGGACAGCCGCGAGGGCCTCCGCGAGGAGCGAAGGCTGGACCGTGGGTTGCTTCACTGGAGGTCTCATCTGCGCGGGGCCTTCGCAAAGCGCGGGGCCTTCGCAAGCCCTATCGGCCACGATCTGCGCCGGCTTGACCGCCGGGCGTCGCCGCGCGCGAGCCTTGTGCAAGCGACGCAACTCGCATCGCGCGAGGCTGTCGTGCGATCGGGGTTCGCGGCGAGGCGGGGCGGGTAATCGTCGGTCGCATGACGAGCAGCTCCGATCACATCGACGTGCGCCGCCAGGCCGGCTGGCTGCCCCAGGCGCAGGAGGACCTCGAGTCCTGGCTCGCCGGCCACCGCGAGCGCGTGGAGGCGAGCGGCGAGCAGGTCGTGCTCCATCCGGTCGTGAGAGAGCTTCAGGAGCTGATGGACAGCGACCCGGTGGTGCGCATGTACATGAACGAGATGGTCGCCCAGGTGCCGAGCACCAAGCGGTACTCCAAGCGTCACGTCGAGAGCGTCGAGCAACTGCTGCGGATGATCAACGAGGTGCTGACGATGGCGCCGGAGTTCGGCTCGCAGGGGGCGATGGTGGTCACGCCGCTGGGGGGGATCCTCGACTGGTCGATGGGGACGCCTGCCGGGTTCGCCGCCTTTCGCGACCCGCGCGTCAACGCGCTGCTCAAGCAGATCCTGACCGTGTGGTGCGAGTTCCTCAGCAGCGCCGAGTCGCTGTACGTGCTCAACGAGTCCCCCTCCGGCTGGATGAGCCCGGAGGCTCGCCGGACGGTCGGCATCGAGCAGTTCGAGCACGACCCGCAGGACGAGCACTGGGGTTTCTCCTCGTGGAACGACTTCTTCACGCGCCGTTTCAAGGACGGCGAGCGGCCGGTCGCATCGCCTGACGATGACAAGGTCATCGTCAGCGCCTGCGAGTCGACGCCCTACGGCATCACTGTCGACGTGCAGCGCCAAGACCGCTTCTGGATCAAGAGCCAGCCGTACTCGCTCGAGGACATGCTGGCCAACGACGAGTCGGTCGATGAGCTCGTCGGTGGCACCGTCTACCAGGCCTTTCTCAGCGCGACTAACTATCACCGCTGGCACAGCCCCGTCGCCGGCAGGATCCTCCGTGCGTTCGTGCAGGAGGGCACCTACTACTCAGAGGCCGACTCCGAGGGCAAGGACGCGGTCGAGCCCACCAACTCGCAGTCCTACCTCGCGCACGTCTCCGCGCGCGCGATCATCGTGATCGAGGCTGACGATCCCGTGATCGGCGTGATGGCCTTCGTGGCGGTGGGCATGGTGGAGGTGTCTTCCTGCAAGATCGCCTCGAAGCTCGAGCCCGGCTATCGCGTCGAGAAGGGTGAGGAGCTCGGCTACTTCCAGTTCGGCGGCTCCACGCACTGCCTCGTGTTTCGCCCGGGCGCGATCGCTGAGTTCAGTCTCGCGGCGATCCCCCAGCCGCACGACCCCCACGCCCCGCTCGTACTCGTCCGCTCGAGGCTCGCCACCGCCGCCTCCCGCCGTGCAGAGCAAACGCGATGATCGTCGTCGTCGGACCGACCGCGTCAGGCGACGCAGACAGGCCGAGGCGCGCGCGGAGAGAGATGAGCCGAGGCGCGTGTGCACGTCCGCCGCGAGTGCCAGAGTGGGCGCGCCCGAGCTGTGGATAGAGACCTAGCACCCCGGACGCGCCCACTGCAGTAGTCGGACTGTTCGGGATCTCGGATTAGCGCTGCGAGTCGGCGCCCCACGCGCCTGCCCGCGAAGCCGGAGCCGGCAGCGCCGGCAGCGCTGCCTCGAAGTACTGCTTCACCTCGTCCGCCCCCGTGGGCTCGCCGATGAAGGGTCCCTGAGCCATCGTGCAGCCGAGTGCCTGCAGCGCGATGAGCTGCTCGGCGTTCTCGATCCCGGTCGCGATGACGGCGAGCGAGAGGTCGCGCCCGACGATCAGGATCGACTCGAGCAGCCAGCTGCGGTAGGCGTCGTCGTCGGCCGCGGCGAGGGAGCTGCGATCGACCTTGAGGGCGTCGAGGGCGACCTGTCGCAGGTCTGCGTGGCGGGCGTATCCGCTGCCGCCGAAGTCGTCGAGCGCGACCAGTACGCCGTGGCGCTTGATCTCGGTGATGCGCCGCGCGCAAGCAGCAACGTCTCGCATGACGGTCGCCTCGGCGATCTCGAGCGTGAGCAGCCGCGGGTCGATCCCGGACTGCTGCAGCGCGCGCCGCACATCCGTCTCGAAGCCGTCGCGGTTCAGCTGATTGGCGGTCACCTTGACCGACACCCCGACGCGGTGGCCGGAGACGTTCCAGGCCGCCGTGCGGTTGCACGCCTGCTCGAGCGCCCAGCGGCCGATCGGCACGATCAGGCCGGTCTCCTCGGCCAGAGGGATGAACTCGTCGGGCCCGAGCACTCCGCGCTTGGGGTGCTGCCAGCGGATGACGGCCTCGAGGCCCGCCACCATCCGGCTGTCGAGGTCGTAGATCGGCTGGTAGAGCAGGAAGAACTGCTGTTCCTGGAGCGCCGCGTTGAGCTCGGCCTCGAGCACGCCGCGACTCTCGATCATCGAGCGCATGTTGGCGTTGAAGAGGGTGTAGCGGTCCTTGCCCGCCGCCTTGGCCGAGTACAGCGCGAGCTGCGCGTCGCGCATCAGGTCATCGGCGGTGTCGTAGCGACCGAAGGCGACGCCGATGCTCGCGGTCGCGAAGAAGCTCGGGCCGAAGCCCTCGAGCTCGACGGGCCTGTGCAGCGCCTCGATGATGCGTCCGGCGAGCGAGTCGAGCCGCACTCCGCGTGCCGCCGACTCGACGAGCACGACGAACTCGTCGCCGCCGATACGCCCGACGGTGTCCTCACCGCGGATCACCTCCTCCAGGCGTCGCGCGACGATGCTCAAGAGCTGGTCGCCCGCGCCGCGCCCGAGCTTCTCGTTGACGTCCTTGAACCAGTCGATGTCGATCAGCAGCGCGCCCGCCAGCATTCCCGACTGGCGCCCCGCGCGGGCGACCATGCGCCCGGCGCGGTCGAGCGCGAGTGCCTGGTTGGGCAAGCCGGTGAGCGCGTCGTAGAGGTCGGAGTGAGGCAGTTCGCGAGTCTTCGGCGTCGGCGACGCCGCGGCGGGTCGGCGGCCGCCGAGCAGGTAGACGATCAGTCCGAGCAGCACGCTGAGCAGGATCCCGCCGATCAGCAGCGTCACGGCGTTGCCGTCGCTGAGCACGCTCGCCGCTGCTGCCACGGGACCGACGCTCCTCATGCTCCAGCCGTCGTGGAGATCGACCGTGGCGCTCTGGGCGCCGGGGGCGGCCGTTCCTGCGGCGGCGGTGACCGCGGGAGAGCTGCCGCGGTGGGTGAGGCGAACCGCGTAGCCAGCGTGACCGTGGAGGACCTGGCGCAGCACGACGCCCGGGGTGAGCAGCGTGCGCAGCCATCCGACGAACGCGGCCCGGCGGGTCGCAAAGGTGGGCGGCGGCACGTTGCCGCGATACACGGGTGTCTCGATCGCGACGGCTTTCAATCCCCCCCGCGCCGCCGTGTAGATGCTTTTTCCCGAGTCGCGACTCGCCAGCAGCGCGGGCGTCGCGGCGCAGTAGTCGAGGCCGACCGGCGTGCTCGCGGCCGCGCTGCGCGCGAGCTCGGCGGCGGTGAGGCAGTAGTAGCCGCGGGCACCAGGGGGAATCACCCGCAGCGCGGCGGCGGTCGCGGCGGCGGCGGTGCTCGACGCCGAGCGCGCTGCGCGCTGCTTGGTCGCGTGGCCGGCGATCCGCGCGTCGAACGCGGCGAGTTCGGGCGCGCGAACGAGCGCCGCGAGGCCGAGGCTCTGAAGCTCGGGGTAGCGCCGCAGCGTGTGGGCCCAGTTCACCCACCTGCCGAGTTCCGCCGCCGAGGCCTTCGGGTTGCCGGCGAAGAACGTGCTGGCGCTGATGCCGAGCTCTTCCTCGCGCTGGATCGCGAGCTTCAGCGTCGAGGCGATGCTCGCCGTGGTCTGGGGAAAGGCCCTGCGTTCGTTGCGCGCGTCCGTGCGCGCCACCGCGTGCGCTCCCAGCAGCGCGGCGATCGTGCCGGCGAGGACACACAGGACCGCGACCGCGGCCGCTACGCCCCTGCGAGCGCCGGCGATGGCGCCTACCCGGCCCAGTCTGCCGCCCACCGCGGGCGCTTCCTCCGCGCTCGTGCTCTGCCCGTCGGTGCTGGGCGGAGCGCTCTGCTCCCCCGGCTGGGCCGGGACGGCGGCCGGCGCGGAGGCGGCGGAGGCGCCGGCGGCGTCGGGCTCGGGTCCGTTGTCGATCTCGCTGTTGGGCATGAAGGTGTGTTGGGGGCGCGGAATGGGCGTGGCGCGTGTGGGATCGAGCCGGCGGGTCGAGGACTGGCCAATGCTGCGGTCATATCGACGAATTACCGATGCCGGCCACCCGTGCAAGCCGGCTTGCGCCGCGTCAGTCCTCGGCGGCCTGCGCGATCGCCCGCACGAGCGCCGCGGCCCCATCGCGGAGCACAGGTTCGCCATGAGACACGAGCACGCGCTCGATCGGCAGCTCGACGAGCGCGCGCAGCAGCTCGGCAAGGGCCGGGCGGTCGACGTGCACATCTTCCAGCCAGCTCTGCGGACAGACCTGCAGACCCCCGCCGCGGGCGCCGATCAGGCGGTCGCCGGGGACGAGCGTCGCGACCGCCGGCAGCCACAGCATCGTCTCGCCGGCTCCTCGCAGCGGACGCGGCGTGACCCCCGGGGGAACCGCGTTCCACGCCCGCGACGTCCTCGATCGGTAGCGCTCGGCGAGCTCCTCGCGGTCGCGCCGGTGCCAGCGGATCGTCGTGAGGATGCTGACTGGACGACTGCCGATGCGCGCGTCGAGCCAGTCCAGGAACCCGGCGCGGTCCTCGGATGGGAGCAGCGGGTCGATCAGCGCGACGGCGTCGGGCAGCTCGTAGAGGACCGATCCGACCTGCTCATCCCAGTCGCCCGCGCTGCCCGGCGCGGCGCGGGCCTCCCAGTCGGGGTGCGGCGCCGTCCAGCGCAGCAGGCCGGGCACGATCTCGACTGCGCGCACGAGCTGATCCTAGGGCCTCCAATCGCGGCCGCGAGCGCCCGCCGGCCGCCGAGCGGCCGGGCCGGCAGGTCGGGCGCCGACGCCGGTAGGCTCTCTCGATGGAGCCGGTAAGCGTGGGCATGCTCGTGAACGTTGCCGCCGGTGGCCCGCTGCTCGAGGAGATCCGGCGCGCGAGGCGGAATGCCGCCGTCGGGTGATCAGCTCGAGATCGTCCACGGCGAGCAGCGCGCGGGCATCGTCGAGGTCGGTGGCGGCGTCCGCCACTACTCGGTGGGTGAGCGCGACGTGCTCGACCCCTATCCGCTGCTGGAGATCTGCGACGGTGCCCACGGGACGCCCCTGATCCCGTGGCCGAACCGGCTCGCCGACGGCCGCTACAGCTTCGACGGCGAATCCCATCAGCTCGCGCTCAGCGAGCCGGAGCGTCACAACGCGATCCACGGCCTGCTGCGCTGGCGCTCCTGGCGCGCACTCGCGCACGAGTCCTCCTCTGTCACGGTCAGCACACGGCTGCAGCCGATGCCGGGCTACCCGTTCGCCCTCGATGTTCAGATCGCCTACGAGCTCGGCGACGAGGGTCTCCGCGTCACGACGACCGCGCGGAACGTCGGCCCGCGGCGCTGCCCGTACGCCGCGGGCCAGCACCCCTACCTGTCGCCGGGGAGCGGCACGATCGACGACTGCACGCTGGAGCTGCCCGCGGCCGTCCGCGTCGTGACCGACGCTGAGCGCAAGCTGCCGACCGGAACCGAGGGGGTGGCCGGCACCCCGTGCGACTTCCGCACCGCTCGGCGCCTCGGCGAGCAGGAACTCGACAGCGCCTACACGGAGCTCGCCAGGACATCCGACGGTCGCGCCACCGTGCGGCTCGGCGCGGACGACGGGCGGACCGTCGAGCTGTGGGTCGACGAGAGCTATCCGGTGATCGAGATCTACACCGGCGACGGGCTCGCGCCCGCGCGCCGGCGCCGTGGTCTCGGCGTCGAGCCGATGACGTGCCTCCCGAACGCGCTGCACAGCGGGACCGGCATCGTCGTGCTCGAGCCGGGTCACGAGCACGTGACGAGCTGGGGTGTGCGCCTGCGCTGAGCGACGGGCCGGGCTCAGACGGCGAAGCGCTCTGCGTCGGCGCGCTTGAGCTCGAGCCCGATCCCGGGGCGTCCGAGGTCCGGCCACAGAGCCCCGTCGCGCAGCTCCGGCAGGCCGTCGAAGAGCATCTGCTCGATGCGCGTGTGGTCGTGGAAGTACTCCAGGTGCAGCAGGCTCTCGACGGCGCAGGCCGGGTGCACGTGGATCGCCGGCCCGCAGTGGCAGGAGAGGGGCAGGCAGCGCGCGTGCGCGAGACCGCCGATGCGCAGCAGCTCGCTGACGCCGCCGCAGCGCGTGATGTCGGCCTGCAGCACATCGACAGCACCCGCCTCGAGCATGCGCAGGAAGTAGGGCGCGTCGTAGCCGTACTCGCCCGCCGCGATCGCCATACCGGCGGGGGCCCTGTCGCGCAGCAGGCGCAGCCCGACGAGGTCATCGGAGCTGACGGGCTCCTCGAGCCAGCTGACGGCGCACTCGGCCGCGAACAGCTCGGCCAGCGCGAGGGCCTGCTTGCGCGAGTAGGCGCCGTTGGCGTCGACCATCAGCTCGGCATCGCCGCCAATCGCCGCGCGCGCCGCGCGCACGCGCCGGGGGTCCTCGTGCGGATGCGCACCCACCTTCATCTTCACGCGCGGGATGCCCTGCTCGACCCACGCGGCCAGCTGCTCCTGCAGGCGCTCGTCGGCGTACGCCGTGAAGCCGCCCGAGCCGTACACGGGCACGCATTCGTGCGCTGCCCCGAGAACGCTCGCGAGCGGCGCGCCGAGCAGGCGCGCGTGCAGGTCCCAGAGCGCGACGTCGACGGCCGATATCGCCATCGAAGCGATCCCCGGACGGCCGAGGTTGCGGATCGCGTGGACCATCGCCGACCACGCCCGCGCGGGCGCGCGAGCGCTCAGCCCGCGCACGACACCGGCCAGCTTGCTCTCGATCAGGCGCGCCGTCGAGACGTCCGCATAGGTGTACCCGAGCCCGACCGTGCCGCCGGCATGGGCGTGTACGACGACGATCGTCGTCGAGTCCCAGCGCAGCGTGCCGTCGCCCTCGGGCGCGTCGGTCGGGATCGTGTAGGCCTGCACCTCGAGCTGCTCGATGTGCGCAGCGCCTGACGGTGGCATCGGGACTCCGTTCGCGTGGTTGGCTGCTCGTCTCCGCCACAGGCAAGATGCCCGCTCGCGTCCGAGCGCAACCTCGGGCTTAGCCGCGGCTGGCCACGGGTACCGGCACGTCGGAGGTCAACGAGCCGATCGAAGGGCGGACATCGTGAGCAAGACTGCGGCCGACAACCTGTGTGAGCGTCTGATCGAGTGGGACGTGCACACCGTCTATGGCTTTCCCGGAGACGGCATCAATGGAATCCTCGGTGCTCTCCGCCGCCACCAGGACGAGCTGCGCTTCGTGCAGACCCGCCACGAGGAGATGGCCGCCTTCATGGCCTGCGGACACGCGAAGTTCACGGGCGAAGTGGGCGTCTGCATGGCGACCTCGGGGCCTGGAGCGATCCACCTGCTCAACGGCCTCTACGACGCCAAGCTCGACCACCAGCCGGTCGTCGCGATCGTCGGGCAGACCTTCGTGCGGGCGCTCGGTGGCGACTTCCAGCAGGAGGTCAAGCTGCTGCAGCTGTACAGCGACGTGGCGTCGTCGTTCTGCGAGCAGGCGAACGACCCCTCGACGGTGCGCCACCTGATCGATCGAGCGCTGCGAATCGCACAGACCGAGCGGACCGTCACGTGCGTGATCGTGCCGGCGGACGTACAGGACATGGAAGCCGTCGAGGCCCAGCCCCACAAGACCCACACGGTGCACTCCGGTGTCGGATACTGGCCCGCACGGGTGGTGCCCGCGAAGGAGCAGCTGCAGCAGGCGGCGGACATCCTCAACGCCGGCGAGCGCGTGGCGATGCTCGTCGGACAGGGTGCGCTGCACGCAACCGACGAGGTCATCGCCGTCGCCGACGCGCTTGGCGCGGGCGTCGCCAAGGCGCTGCTCGGCAAGGCGGCGGTGCCGGACGACGTGCCCTTCTGCACCGGCAGCATCGGCCTGCTCGGCACGCGGCCGAGCTGGGACATGATGCAGGACGCCGACACGCTGCTGATGGTCGGCTCGAGCTTCCCCTACTCCGAGTTCCTGCCCAAGGAAGGGCAGGTCAAAGCCGTCCAGATCGACCTGCTCGGCCGCATGCTGAGCATCCGCTACCCGATGGACCTGGCGCTCGAGGGGGACAGCCGCGAGAGCCTCAAGGAGCTGCTCCCGCTGCTGCACCGCAAGGAGGACCGCGGCTGGCAGCAGCAGATCGAAACGAACGTCGAGCACTGGTGGCGGCTGATGGACGAACAGGGCGAGCCGGCCGACCGCGATGGCCGCGTGCGCCCGCAGGGCGTGTTCGCGGCGCTCTCCCAGCAGCTCCCCGATGGCGCGATCCTCTCCAGCGACTCCGGCTCGGCCGCCAACTGGTACGCCCGCCACATCCGTATCCGGCGCGGCATGAAGGGCATGCTGTCGGGGAACCTCGCGACGATGGTCCCCGGCGTGCCGTACGCGATCGCCGCCAAGTTCGCCTTCCCCGGGCGGGTGTCCGTGGCGATGGTCGGCGACGGCGCCATGCAGATGGGCGGCATGGCGGAGATGCTGACGGCTGCGAAGTACTACCGGACCTGGGCGGACCCCCGCCTGGTCGTGCTCGTGCTGACGAACGAGGATCTCAACCAGGTCACCTGGGAGCAGCGGGTGATGGAGGGCGACCCGGCGTTCGCGGCATCCCAGGAGATTCCGTATGTCGACTACGCCCGCTGGGCCGAGATGATCGGGCTGCGCGGAATCAACATCACGCGCGCCGACGAGGCAGCGGACGCGTGGCGCGAGGCGTTGAGCGCGGACCGCCCCGTGATCATCAGCGCGCTGACCGATCCGAACGAGCCGCCGCTGCCGCCGCACATCAGCTTCGAACAGGCCGAGGCGTTCGCCAAGTCGATCGCGGCGGACCCGCGCGCAGGGCTGCCCGGCGCGGTCGAGGCGCTGCGCGAGAAGGCCCACGAGTTCATGCCGGGGCGCTGAGGTGCCTCGCGCGCGCACGCGGCGCGGCGGGCGCCCGCGCCCCCAGCACAGGATCGACCGCTGGGTCGCCAACGTGCAGCACGGCCGCTTCGAGCGTTCGCTGTCGGCACTGACGGCCGTCTCGGCGCTGATCACGACGGCCGAGGTGTACGCCGAGCACTACCGAGCGAGCTTTGGCAACAAGATGATGTGGAGCCCAATCCTCGTCACCCCCCCGGTCGTCGTCGCGGGCGTCGCCGGTGTCTACAGCAGGCGCTGGGCGAAGACCGCCTTGCCGATCGCCTCGGCGGTGTACGCCGCCGATGGCCTGATCGGTCAGTTCTTTCACGTGCGCGGGGTCGCGCGCCGCCCCGGCGGCTTCCATCAGGCGAGCTACAACATCCCGATGGGGCCGCCGATCGTGGCGCCCGGGCTGATGTCGATCGTCGGCTTCATGGGACTGCTGGCGGCGGTGCTGCGGCGGGAGGACTAGAGCGGTGGTCGATCTGCGCGAGGCGAGCCACCTTCCCAACGTCCGTCCCGACGGCCGCGCGCCGGAGCCCGGCTGGCTGCCGCGCCAGCGGCAGGGAGTCACGCCGCAGATGATCGGGCGCTACCCCGACTACGACGTCCTGCGCTCGCAGGACGATTGGGACGAGGCGACGCGAGCGGTGGTGACGGCGCGCCTGAGTCCGCCACAGCAGCTGGCGTTCTTCGCGGCCGAGCAGGAGTCGACGCTGCGGGCCTTCTGCGACGTGCTGCTCGCGCAGGACGAGGAGCCTCGGGTGCCCGTCGTCGAGCTGCTCGACGAGAAGCTCGCCGCCGGCCAGCTCGACGGCTACCGCTACGAGGACATGCCCGACGATCGCGAGACCTGGCGTCTGGTGCTCGAGGGGCTCGACGCTGTGGCCGAGCACTGGCACGGCACGGCGAGCTTCGCGCAGTGCGCGCCGGCGGACCAGCAGGGCATCCTCGATGCCTTCGCCGAGGGCCGGCTCGGCGGGCGCGCGTGGGAGCAGTTGAACGTCTCGCGGGCCTGGTCGGTGTGCACGCGCATGGCGCTGGAGGCGTTCTACTCGCACCCCTGGGCGTGGAACGAGATCGGCTTCGGCGGCCCCGCGTACCCGCAGGGCTACATGCGGCTGGGGCCGCTGAGCGTGCTCGAGCCGCGCGAGCGCCCGGGAGCCACCGACGAGGACCCCGTACGCCTTGCGCCGGAGTCGCCCGCGTGATCGCGAACCTGCTGAAGGGCTCGCGCGGGCCGGCGGCCAACGATTCCCGCCACCTGCTCGACGTTCATCGCCGTGATCTGCCGGGTGCGGACACGATGCGCCGCTATGGCGAGGGCGAGGAGGTCGACCTGCTGATCGTCGGCGCCGGGGCGGGCGGGTCGGTGCTCGCCCAGCGCCTCGCCCGCCGCGGATGGCGCATCGTGATCCTCGAGGCCGGCCCCTTCTGGCATCCCGACGAGGACTGGGTCTCCGACGAGGCGGGCTCGCACCGCCTGTACTGGAACGAGACGCGGATCATCGGGGGATCCGATCCGATCTCGATGGGCAAGAACAACTCCGGTCGCGGGGTCGGCGGCTCGATGGTCCACTACGCCGGCTACACGCCGAGGTTCCATCCGTCGGACTTCGAGACGATGACGCGCGACGGCGTCGGCGCCGACTGGCCGATCTCCTACGAGGAGCTCAAGCCCCACTACCAGGAGCTCGAGCGCGAGCTGCCCGTGGCCGGGCAGAACTGGCCGTGGGGAGACCCGCACTCCTATCCCTTCTCGCCCCACCCGGTCAGCGGGGCGGCGCAGGTTCTCTGGCACGGCGCCCTGCAGCTCGGGATCGAGATGCGCGCCGGCCCCGTCGGCATCGTCAACGGCACGTTCGGCAACCGTCCGCACTGCATCTACCGCGGTTACTGCCTGCAGGGATGCAAGGTCAACGCGAAGGCGAGCCCGTACGTCACGCATCTGCCCGACGCGCTCGATCACGGCGTCGAGATTCGCGCCGACAGCATGGCCACGCGGATCGAGCTCGATGACGCCGGCAGCGCGATCGGAGTCGCGTACGTTCGCGAGGGCGAGAGTGTCGAGCGTCTGCAGCGCGCCGCGGCGGTCGCCGTCTGCGGCTACTCGATCGAGACTCCGCGGCTGCTGCTCAACTCCACCAGCCGGCGCTTTCCCAACGGCCTCGGCAACAACGCCGACCAGGTCGGCCGCTACGTGATGGTGCAGGGCGCCGCGCAGAGCGCGGGCCGCTTTCCGCAGGAACAGCGGATGTACAAGGCGCCCCCGCCCGAGGTGTCCTCGGAGCAGTTCTATGAGACCGACCAGGCGCGCGGGTTCGCGCGCGGCTTCTCGATCCAGACGATCTCGCCGCTGCCGATCGCGTGGGCCGAACACGTGATCGCCGAGGGGCACACCGGCCCGGCGCTGCGCGAGTACATGCGCGACTACAACCATTGGAGCACGGTCGGAGTGCTCAACGAGCTGCTGCCGCGGGCCGAGAACCGGGTGACGCTGGCGGACGAGCACGATCGGCGCGGCGTGCCGCTCGCCCACTTCTCCTACTCGCGCTGTGAGAACGACCGGCAGAACATGGACTACTCGACCAAGCTGATCCGCCGGATCCTCGAAGCCGCCGGCGCGCAGGACACACTGACCATCCAGCGCTACGCGCACCTGATCGGCGGCGCGCGGATGGGCGCCAGCGCCGAGACCAGCGTCGTCGACCGCGACCAGCGCGTATGGGAGACGCCGAACCTGTTCATCGCCGACGGCAGTGTCTGCCCGACGCAGGGAGCGGCCAACCCGGCGCTGACGATCATGGCGCTGTCCGCGCGGCTCGCCGAGCGGATGACGGCGATCGGGCGCCCGCGCTCGCGCGCGCAGCTAGCGGGTGCCCGATGAGCGCCAACAACGGGCACCCGGAGGTCGTCGTCGTGACGGGAGCCTCGGGCGGGCTGGGTCGCGCGATCGCCCACTCGTTCGCGCGTCGCGGGGCACGCGTGGGGCTGCTCGCGCGTGGCCGCGAGGGCCTGGAGGAGGCGGCGCGCGAGGTCCGCGAGCTCGGCGGCGAGGCGCTCGTCGTGCCGACCGATGTCGCCGAGCACGATCAGGTCGAGGCGGCCGCCAAAGCCGTCGAGGAGCACTTCGGGGCGATCGACGTGTGGGTCAACGACGCCATGTCGACCGTGTTCGCCCGCTTCCTCGACGTCGAACCCGAGGAGTTCAAGCGCGCGACCGAAGTCACCTACCTGGGGACCGTCTACGGCACGATGGTCGCGCTCAAGCGCATGACGGCGCGCGACCGCGGCAAGATCGTCCAGGTCGGCTCGGCACTCTCCTACCGCGCGATCCCCCTGCAGGCGGCCTACTGCGGGGCCAAGTTCGCGATCCGCGGCATCACCGACTCGATCCGCACCGAACTGCTGCACGACCACAGCAAGGTCGAGATCACGATGGTCCAGCTACCGGGCATGAACACCCCGCAGTTCAGCTGGTGCCGCTCGAAGCTGCCTCTGCATCCGATGCCCGTGCCCCCGATCTACCAGCCGGAGATCGCGGCCGAGGCCGTCTACTGGGCGGCGCACCATCGTCGCCGCGAGCTGTGGGTTGGCTACAGCACCGTGCAGGCGATCGTCGGGACCACGCTCGCCCCGAGCTTCGCCGACTGGTACCTCGGCAAGAAGGGCATCTCCGGGCAGCAGATGCAGGGCATGCCGGTCGAAGGCGAGCGAGCGGGCAACCTCCTGAAACCTGTTCCCCGCGACGCAGCCACGCACGGGATCTTCAGCGCGCAGGCCAAGACGCGCAGCCCGCAGACGTGGGCGGCGACGCACCGCAGGCAGCTCGCCGGCGCGGGCGCGCTCGCGGCAGCGGCGCTCGCCGGGGCGCGCCGCGCCCTCCGATGAGCGAGCCCCGCCGGGACACCGGCGGCGGCAGCCCGGATCGACCGCACGTCCTGCGCGAGTACGCCCTGCTGGCCGACGGCGAGCGCGGGATCCTCGTGGGTCCTGACGGGGGGATCGCGTGGATGTGCTTCCCGCGCTGGGATTCGCCGGCGGTGTTCCCCGGCCTGATCGGGGGAGCCGGCGGCTACACGATCACGCCCCCCGAGCGGTTCGTGTGGGGCGGCTACTACGAGCCGGGCAGCCTGATCTGGCGCAGCCGCTGGGTGACCACCGAGGCGACGATCGAGTGCCGCGAAGCTCTCGCGCTGCCGAGCCGCCACGACCGCGCCGTTCTGCTGCGCCGCGTGACCGCCGTCTCGGGGACGGCCACGCTGGAGGTCACGCTCCACCTGCGCGGCGACTACGGCGAGCTACCCCTGCGTGAGCTGCGCCGACGGGATGACGGCGCGTGGACAGCTGCACTCGGCGACACGCGCACGTGCTGGACGGGCGCGCAGGACGCGGTCGCGCGCGCGGATGGCGACGGGGGGCACACGCTGAGCCTGAGGTTGGAGCTCGAGGAGGGCGAGCACCACGACTTCGTGCTCGTGCTCGACGACAGCGGCGCGGCCGAGCCGCCCGTAGCCGAGCGAGCCTGGGAGCAGGTGGCGAGCGAGTGGGCCCGGCGGGTGCCGGAGCTGCCCTGCACGGTCGCCCCACGCGACGCGCGCCACGCCTACGCGGTGCTCACGGGTCTGACGAGCGCAACCGGCGCAATGGTCGCGGCCGCGACGACGTCGCTGCCCGAGCACGCGCGCCAGGGCCGCAGCTACGACTACCGCTATGCGTGGATCCGCGACCAGTGCTACGCCGGCGAGGCGGCTGCCCGCGCGGGCCCGCTGCCGTTGATGGATGACGCTGTCCGCTTCATCTCGGCGCGCCTGCTCGAGGACGGGCCGCGGATGCGACCGGCGTACACGACGACGGGGACTGCGGTGCCGGACGCGCGCCGGCTCAACCTGCCCGGCTACCCGGGTGGCACCGACGTGATCGGCAATCACGCCAACGGCCAGTTCCAGCTCGACGCCTTCGGCGAGGCGCTGCTGCTGTTCGCTGCCGCCGCCCGACACGATCATCTCGACGGCGACGGCTGGCGCGCGGCCCAGGCGGCGGCCGACGCGATCACCGCGCGCTGGAACGAATCGGGGAGCGACGCGGGGATCTGGGAGCTCGACCCCGACGACTGGACGCACAGCCGCCTAATCTGCGTTGCCGGTCTGCGCGCGATCGCACAGGTGGCCCCGCGCCGGAGCCCGGCCGGCGAGTGGCTGGAGCTGGCCGAGCGCGTGCTCGCGGACACGGCCGCGCATGCGACGCATTCCTCGGGGAGGTGGCAGCGCTCGCGGCGCGATCAGCGCCTCGACGCCGCCCTCCTGCTCGCGGCCGTAAGGGGCGCTCTGTCGCCTCACGAGGAGCGCTCGACCGCGACGCTCGCGGCCGTGGCTGCAGAGCTGACGGAGGACGGCTTCTGCTATCGCTTCCGCCCCGACGAGCGCGCGCTGGGAGAGGCCGAGGGAGCATTTCTGCTGTGCGGCTTCTGGATGTGCCTCGCCTACGTCGAGCAGGGAGACCGGCTGTCGGCGTCGCGCTGGTTCGAACGCAACCGCAGCGCCTGCGGGCCCCCGGGATTGCTCGCCGAGGAGTACGACGTCAGGCAGCGTCAGCTGCGCGGCAACCTGCCGCAGGCGTTCGTGCACGCCCTGCTGCTGGAGTGCGCGGCAGCCCAATACGAGCTGGCCGGCCCATGAGCGGGCAGTTGCGCGTACTGACGCTCGTGGAGGGGCTCGTGGGCGGCGCGTTGCTGCTCGACCCCACGCCGATCCTCGCTCGCATCGGCGACGGCACGAGCGTGCCGGGCGCGGCTGGCACCGCGCGGATCCTCGGTGCGCGCCAGCTCCTGCAGGCGACGCTGCTGGTCTGCTCGGGCGCGACGCGATCGGGACTGCGGCTCGCCGCGGCGGTCGATGCGGCACACGCCGCATCGATGGCCGGCCTGGCGTGGCGTCGCCCGCAGGATCGCATCCTGGCTCTCACCAGCGCAGGGCTCGCCGCGGGCTTCTGCTGCTGGGAGCTGTCAGCTTCGGCCGCTAGGGTGAAGCCCGCGATATGACGGACCGCCAGCCATGAGCAGCGAGGAACCTCCGCGCCCGCCGGTCCCGCCCGCACGGCCGACGGAGCCGCTGGGCACGCCGGTGCCTCCGCGGCAGCCGCTGCGCGCGCCGATCGCTCCGCGTGAGCCGGTGCCCGCGGTGGGGCCGCCGCTGGTCGAAAGACTCCCTCCCGAAGCTCCTCCGGAAGGGCCCTGGGGCAGCACCCCTTGGGCCGGGATCCTCGCGGCACTGCTTGCGCTGATAGTCGGCGGCTTGATCGGCTACCTGGTGGGTAAAGGCGAAAACGGCGAAGCGCAGCGGGGGCCGGCGGTCACGCACACGGTCACGAACACCACCACCGTGCCCAAGACCGTCGTGCGCACCGACACCGTGACATCGAACACAGTCACACAGACGCCTGCGCCCGCCAACAAAGCAAACGAAGAACGCCTCACCGAAGCTGAAGCGAAAGTGCGCAAGCTCGAACGCGAAAACGAAGAACTCAAACGCCAGCAGGAAGGCAACTGAGCAACAGCGCCCGCCGAGGCGCTGCAGGCATTCAAGCGCGCAAGCCAGCTCAGGCCTGTGCGGCCCGTGCGGCCCGCGCAGCCGGCAGGAGGGCGGCGGGAACCGTCTGCGGCGAGCTCGGTTGCCGCGGACGGCGATTCTCCCCGGTGCCAGTACCGGTGCCGGTGCCGGTGCCGGTGCCAGTGCCGGTGCCGGTGCCGAACACGACAGCCGCCAGCTCCGCGACGCAGTCGGCGTCGAACTGCGTGCCGGCGTGGCGCTGCAGCTCGGCGAGCGCCGCCTCGACCGGAAGCCCCTTGCGGTAGGGACGGTCGGATGTCATCGCGTCGAACGCGTCCGCGGTCAGCAGAATTCGTGACGCCGCAGGGATTGCCTCGCCGACCAGACTGTCGGGGTAGCCCGAGCCGTCCATGTGCTCATGCGAGTGGCGCACCCAGGGCACGATCTCGTCGAGGCCCGGTATGCGCGCGAGCATCTCTGCGCCGACGACCGTGTGCTGCTTGATCGCCTCGTACTCAGCGGGCGCGAGCTCGCCCGGCTTGTTGAGGATCGTGTCCGGCACATTGACCTTGCCGACGTCGTGCAACGTTGCGGCGAGGCGGAGCAGCCTGAGTCGCCGCTCGTCCCAGCCGAGCCCACGCCCGATCGCCACGGCGTGCTCGGCGACCTGGCGCGAGTGCTGGTGGGTGCCGTTCATGCGGCGATCGATCGTGTCGGCGAGGGCGCTCGCCCAACTCAGCTCGAGGGCCCCCTCCTTCGGCCCGCTGTGACGCATCGCCTTGACCGAGTAGAGGCGTAGGTCGGCATGCTTGGAGAGCTCCTGCGCAGTGACGCCGTCGGCCGGGAAGCAGCTGTACCCGATCGATGCGGGGGCGAGGTCGCTGAGCTCTGCGTGCAGGCGCGCCATCGCCGCCTGCGCTTCGGCCTCGCCGGTGCGGGGGAAAAGCACCGCGAACTCGTCGCCGCCGAGGCGTCCGACCGCGTCCATCGGGCGCAGTACGCGATTCATCCGCGCAACCGTCTCACGCAGCAGCACGTCGCCGGCGGCGTGACCTTCGCGGTCGTTGACGGTCTTGAAGTCATCGAGGTCGAGCACCGCGAGGGTGAGCGGACGCGCCCCGCGAGCCGCTTCTGCGAGCTCGCGCCCGAGCAGCTCCTCGAAGCCCCGCCGGTTGAGCGCTTCGGTCAACGGATCGACCTCCGCGATCCGCCCCAGCTCGTCGCGCTGGCGCTCGAGTTCGGCGCACTGCTGTTCGCGGTTGTGCGCCTGCCACAGGCACATGCCGGCCGTCCAGATGAGGACCATCAGGAGGAACCCGCTGAAGGCTGAGGACTCGCCGAGGATCAGGATCTCGGTGGCGTAGCCAACGACCGCCGCAACGCAGCAGATCCACGCCGACCCCTTCGGGTAGGACATGCCCGCGAACAGCATCGGCATCATCAACGGCAGCGTCAGCGGGCTCGGCGTGGTCGGGTCCAGCGCACCGAGCAGGAGCACCACCGCAACGGTCGCGAGCGTCCAGGCGAGGAAGAAGTCCTCGCGCCAGCGTCCCGCGACGATTCGCCTCATCGGCAGGCTCAGCACCGCCACGTCGGACACGCCGACCGCGACTGCGATGCCGGCGAGCAGCGGGCGGTTGCCCGCGTTCCAGGTAAGGCCGAGGTAGCTCAATCCGACGGCCACCATCGCCAGGCCCAACCACGCTCCGATGTTCAGCGTCGCCGTGCGAAAGCGCAGCGAGGCCGCATCCGCGAGCGGCGGGGAGTGACCGAAGAACATGTCACGGTCCTCTCGACACCGCGGTCGCGCAGCTTGAAAGGGCCTCGGTCTCCTCGACACATGCCGCCGCGCCGTGGACGCCGTCAGCAGGCCGCTTTTGCGGCCTCGAAGGAGGAGTAGAGTCGCCCTCGTGGAGGCGCAGCCCACCCGCGCGATGCCCGATGACGCGCCGCTCGACTCGATCGAGCCGCGCGCGATCATCCGCATGGCCGGCCCGCGGCTCGTTCGCGACGGGCTCGGTCCGCTCGCGACCTTCTACCTCGGCTGGAAGCTGCTCGGCCTGACGCCCGGGATCGTGCTGGCGGTCGTCTTCGGTGTTTCCGTCTACCTGCACGAGCGCCGCCAGGGCCGGCCGGCCACGCTCGTGCGGATCGCTCTCGTGCTGGTGTGCCTGAGGGCGATCGTGGGCCTCAGCTCGGGCAGCGCGTCGGTGTACCTGGCCCAGGAGATCGCAATCGATCTCGTGCTCGCCTGTGTCTTCTTCGCCTCCGTCGCCGCCGCTCGTCCGATCTCGGCCTGGGTCGCCGCCGACGTGTACCCGTTCACCCCGGAGATGCGTGCCTCGGACACGTTTCGGCGGGTGATGCGGGCGGTCACCGCGGTCTGGGGCGGGTACTTCCTCGTGCGGGCCGCCGTCCGCCTCGCGGCGCTGCTGACGCTCAGCACGAACAGCTACGTCCTCGTCGTCGCGCTCAGCGACGCGCCCTTCCTGATCGCCCTGCTGGCGTGGTCGGTCTACCACACGATCGGCGCCTTTCGCCGCGACGAGCGCTGGAGCGCGCTGCTCGGCGGCAACGCCCTGGTGGCCGCCGGCGGATCGGAGTAAGGTCGCGGGCCGTGGCGGTTTCTGAGGGCCCTCACCCCTCGCAGGTCGATCTCGGTTCGCTCGATTTCTGGGTCAAACCGGCCGACGAGCGCGACCGCTACTTCGCCGAGCTTCGCCGCGACGCTCCGATCTCCCATCATCAGCCGCCGGAGGACATCCTCGGTCTCCCCGACCAGGGCCGCCAGGGCTACTGGGCGATCGTGCGCTACGAGGACGTGCGCCGCATCTCCCGTGATCCCGAGGCGTTCTGCTCGGAACAGGGCACGCAGTTCGCCGATGCGCCGCCCGAGTTCCTGGAGGCGTCGATGTCGTTCCTGGCAATGGACGCGCCGCGACACACGAAGCTGCGCGGGCTCGTCTCCGCGGCGTTCACGCCCCGTCAGGTGGCGCGGATCGAGGAGGGCATCCGCGTCAATGCGCGCGAGATCGTCGCCGAGGCGGCGCCGACCGGGGGCGGCGACTTCGTCGAGCTGATCGCCAAGCGGCTGCCGCTCGTCACGATCTCCGACATGATCGGCGTGCCCGACGCCGACCGCGAGCGCGTCGTCGAGGCCGCCGATCTGCTCGTCAGCGTGTCCGACCCGGAGGCGTTCGGCGAGCGGCCACCGATCGAAGTGCTCGGTGAGGCCCTGTGGACGCTGACTTCGTTCGCGACCGAGCTGGCCGCCCACCGCGAGAAGCACCCCGCCGATGACCTGATGACCGCGCTCGTGCAGGCGCAGGTGGACGGGGAGCGCCTCACGCACGCCGAGATCGCCGCCTTCTTCGTCCTGCTCTCGGTGGCGGGCAACGACACCACTCGCCACACGACCTCGCACGCGATGCGCGCACTGACGGTCAATCCCGAGCAGCGCGCACAGCTGATGGAGGACCTCGACGCCCGCCTGCCGGCGGCGGTCGAGGAGTTCGTGCGCTGGGCATCTCCGGTGATGACATTCCGTCGCACGACCACGCGCGCGGTCGAGCTCCATGGGCAGCAGCTGCCGGCGGGCGAGAAGGTCGTGCTCTTCTACCACTCGGCCAACCGCGACGAGGATGCGTTCGAGGGGCCGTGGCGCTTCGACGTGGCACGCGATCCGAACCGTCACGTCGGCTTCGGCGGCGGCGGCCCGCACTACTGCCTGGGGGCCTCGCTCGCGCGCACGCAGCTGCGCTCGATCTTCGGCGAGCTGCTGCGAGTGACGCCCGACATCGAGGCGCAGGAGCCCGAGCTGTTGCGCAGCGCCTTCATCCACGGCGTCAAGCGGATGGACTGTAGCTTTACGCCACGGGCCTGAGCGCGGCGCGTGGTGGTGGGAAGGCTGGGAAGCATTCGCCCGGCGCGGCGTCTTAGCTCACACCACCAACCTCGCCCCAGCCTCGTCTCGCCTCGCACCTTGCCTGGTGAGCCGAACCGGGACAACAGGAAGGACCACCATGAAGTCGATGACCTCCAAGAGCGACGGGTACCGGACCGTCCGCGCACCCGTGGCGCTCGCTGCGATTCTCGCGGCCCTCGTTGCGGGCGGATGCGGGAGCTCGGGCTCGCCCAGTTCCTCGAGCGCGACGGCGCCGGCCACGTCCTCGAGCGCAGCGACGCCGGCCACGTCCTCGAGCGCAGCCGCGCCGACGACGTCGACGGCAGCGCCCGAATCCAAGTCCACCTCGACGGCGGCGCCGTCGGCGTCGGGCATCCCGCAGAACGGAGGCGGTGACGGCGACAGCGATAACAGCGGCGGTCCGAGCGACGGTGACGGCAACCTCTAGAGCGTGCTCGTCGTGCCTGCTCGCGGTCGCGGTGGCAGCGGCGCTGGGCGGGTGCGGCGCCGCCGCCTCGTCCCGCTCCGGCGGGAGCGCCGCGACCGGAAACGCAGGCCCCTCGCCGAGCGCGGTGGCAGCGGGCTTCGCGTGGCTGAAACCCGCGCCGGCGCCGGCGAGCTGGCGCAGTGTCCGGTTGCCGAGCGGTGCCACACTCGCCTACCCGGCCGGATGGCGCCCGCTCCGCGGTGATCGCGGCACCGCGTCGGCGGCTCTCTTCGACGCCCGCGCGGACTACCTCGGCTACCTCAATCTGACCCCGCGGCAGGGATCCGAGACGCTGGCCGGCTGGGCCGCGTTTCGCCTGCGCCACAACGCCGAGGAGGGGGACACGCAGGTCAAGGCCGACGGCGCCGCCGCCGGCCTTCGATTCCGCACCGGTCGGGGCACGTGCGTCCGGGACGCGTATACGAGCTCGGTCAAGACCCGCTACGAGGAGATCGCCTGCCTCGTCGCTGGGCCCCGCGCGGCGTCGGTCATCGTCGGGGCTGCTCCCAGCAACCGCTGGCGCCAGGAGCAGTCGGTCCTCGAGCGCGCGATATCCGCGATCACCACGTAGCCGCGCTCCGAGCGCACGTGCGCCCGGCGCTCGAGCGAATCGCACACACGCGAGGGCCCGAGGAGGGGCTCGCGCCGCCGTCTGCCACCCTGTGGCGATGCGAATGCGCCGAGCCGACCGCGCCGCCGCTCGCCGCGTCGTGGGCCCCTCGTTCGGCATCCGCGACATGGCGATCGACCTCGGCACCGCCAACACGCTCGTTTACGTGGACGGGCGCGGGATCGTCGTGTCCGAGCCGTCGGTCGTCGCCTCCGACGCGGCCTCCGGGCGGGTGCACGCAGTCGGCGCCGACGCGGAGCGGATGATCGGGCGCACGCCCGCGACGATCTCGGCGACGCGACCGCTGCGCCACGGCGTGATCGCCGACTTCGCTGTCACCGAGGCGATGCTGCGCTACTTCATCCGCAAGGTGCTCGACCGCCAGCGCGCGCACCCGCGCCTGATCGTCTGCGCTCCCTCGGGGATCACGCAGGTCGAGCAGCGCGCGGTCGAGGAGGCCTCGCTGGCGGCCGGTGCGCGGCGGGTGCACCTGATCGAGGAGCCGATCGCGGCGGCGATCGGCGCGGGCCTCGCGATCGACGAGCCCGTCGGGCGCATGGTCGTCGACGTGGGCGGCGGCACGAGCGAGATGGCGATCATCTCGCTCGGGGGAATCGTGCTGTCGCGCTCGCTGCGCGTCGGCGGATACGAGATGGACGAGGCGATCACCCGCTACCTGCGCGTCGTGCACTCGCTGGCGATCGGCTCGCCCACCGCCGAGGCGATCAAGATCGCCATCGGTGGGGCCATCGCCCTGCAGCCCGAAGAGATCTACGAGGTGCGGGGACGCCACCTCCTGAGCGGCCTCCCGACCGAGGTTCTGCTGCGCAGCGGCGAGGTCCTCGGCGCGTTGCGCACGCCCCTCGGTGAAATCGTCGAGGCCGTCAAGGACACGCTCGAGCAGACCCCCCCGGAGCTCACCGGCGACATCGCGCGCGACGGCATCCTGCTGGCCGGTGGCGGCGTCCTGCTGCGCGGATTCCCCGAGCTCCTCGCCGTCGAGACGGGGCTTCCGGTGGCGCTCGCCGCCTCGCCGCTGACGTGCGTCGCGCTCGGCTCCGGGGGCGCTCTCGCTCACTTCGACGATCTCGCGCGGCCGGCGAATCGGAGCCGCCTGCGGTTCGCGCGCAGCATTCGCTAGCGGTTCATCCGCGCGCGGAGCCGGCTGGATCTAGTTGTCCTCGAGGCGGGGCGCGGTGATCTCTTCGTGCAGCAGCTTGATCGCCGCGGCCACGGGGATCGCCACGAGCGCGCCGACGATCCCCAGCAGCGCGCCCCCGAGAACGGTGGCGAGCACCGTGATCAGACCCGGAACGGCCACCGTGCGCAGCATGATTCGAGGAGTCAGCAGGTAGTCCTCGAGCAGCCTGTAGATGACGTAGAAGATCGCCGTCGCGATCGCCACCGACGGTGACACGGTCAGCGCGACGAGCGCGACGATGATGCCGCCGATCGTCGATCCGACGATCGGGATCAGGTCGAGGAACGCCACCAGCAGCCCGAGGAACAGCGCATAGGGGATGCCGAACGCCAGCGCCCACAAGCTCGTGCCGACGCCGGCGATCAGCGAGAGCAGCAGGTTGCCGAGCACGTAGCCGCCGACGCGATCGAGGATCTCGTCGGTGAGCAGCACCATGCGCGCGCGCCGGCTCTTCGGCGCCAGCAGATACAGGCCCCGCCGCACACGGGGAAGATCGGCGAGCAGGTAGATCGTCACGACGACGACGAGGACGACCGAGGTGATGAACCCCAGCAGCACCTTGCCGAGGCCGACCGCGCTGTTGAAGGAGCCGCCGCCGTGCAGGATCTTCTGGAGGCCGTTGACGAAGTGGTATTTGCCGTTGAGTTTCGCGAGCGTGGAGTTCTGGTGGTTGAGGGTGTGCAGGTAGCGCGGGATTTCTTCGGCGAGCTTGCTGGCCTGCGTCGAGACCAGGGGGACGGCGAGGATGATGAAGCCCACGAGCAGCCCGAGGCAGGCGATCACCACGAGCGCCACCGCGAGCCAGCGTGGGACGCCGTGGCGGTACATCCACACGACCGCCGGATCGAGTCCGACGGCGATGAAGAACGCGAGGCCGAGCAGCACGAGCACCTGGCCCGCGGCGATGATCATCCACGCGAGCGCGACCGCGCAGGCCACCCCGAGGGCGCCGGTGAAGCCGATGAAGAAGGGGGCACGGCGGTCGAACGGGCGACCCACCTGCCCGAAGGCGGCGTCGGGGGCCACGCCGGCCTGGGTTTCGGCGTCGACGCGGATGTCGTCCAGCAGCCCCTGTGTCGGCTCCTCCTCCTCGAGGTTGGCGGCCATCCGCGCCTCGGCGCGCGTTTCTGGGCTCATCGGGAGCTTCCGCGCAGGCTTCGCGGCTCGCTCGGGGGTCGGCGAGATGGCGGGGTCTGAGTCGACTGGCTCGGCATGAGGTCCCGGAAGTGATCGCAGGCCGCGGTTGGCGTGCGCGCGCCGGTGCCTGCTCGATCGCACGAGCCCGCACCGACACACGTTCAGATACCCCGCTCGAGCGAATCTCAGCCATCGGCTCGGCGACGTCCGCGCGCCTTGGCGAGATTCGACGTTTTGACACTCACGCGCGTGGGTACTCAGTCGCTTGATCGGCGGGGTATCGGGAACCGGGGAAAGGGCGCGGATGGGAACGAGGCGGGCGCGGACGGCGGCGGGCAGCACGGGGTCGCTGGAGAAGGCGGGGGGCAGCGAAGAGCGCCAGGAGAAGGTGGCGGCGGGCAGCGAGGGGCCGCCGGAGAAGGCGGCGGCTCGCAAGCCCGTGAGCCGATCGCTCGCAGCGGCCGTCGTCGTGGCGGCGCTCGTCGGTCTGCTGGCGCTGCCGGTGGCTGCGTTCGCGATCGAACACGAAGAACCGCCCACCAGCTTCGAACCGCTGCTCGAGGCCGAAAACTTCGCGATCACGCAGCAGCGTCAGGCGATCTACGACACGCCCGAATATCAGGCGCAGCTGGCCGAACAGGGCGTCAAGAACCACGAAGAAGCGACGATCGAGCAGGCCAGCGACCCGGAACGGAACTTCTCCGACGACGTCTGCTTCGAGGGTGAAAACGGCTGCGCCGGCGACGTCCGCCTGTACAACTGGGAAAAGGACGGCTCCGGCCGCGTGCGCAAGGTCCTGTTCACCGCTCGCAACGGCGCAACGATCTCGGCCCGCATCTGGAGCGCGGTGAATCCCGTGCTTCATCCGAACGCGAAAATGCCCGGGATCGTCATCACCAACGGCTCGGTGCAGGCAGACGAGCAGATGTACTGGTATGCCGCGCAGGCGCTCGCCAAGGATGGTTACCTCGTGATGACCTTCGACCCCCAGGGGCAGGGCCAGAGCGACACGTTCGGGCAGGCACCCGACGAACAGGAGGGCTTCCCGGCCCAGTCCGACGGACGCCCGTTCTTCGACGGCACCGAGGATGCGATCAACTTCTTCCTGTCGAGTCCCAAGCACCCCTACGTGCCGGTGCCGAGCTGCGAAACGGGGACCAGTCACGCCGCCAAGCAGAATGAACGCGTGCAGAAGGGCCTCGACGCGGCCTACAACCCCTTCTGGCATGAACTGAAGAGCACGGGCATCGGCCTGGCGGGACACTCCTACGGGGCAGCCGGTGTCTCCTACATCGCGCAATGGGATCCGCGCGTGAAGGCGGTCGTGGCGTGGGACAACCTCGCCGAACCGAACCCGAACCAAACGACGGGTGCCAGCGGAGGCGGCCCGGAGGAGAAGCCGTGCCCGAGCACGCCGGCCGACCGCACGGTCGCGCCGGTGACGAAGCCCGGACTCGGGATGTCGGCCGACTACTTCCTGCCGCCGACTCCGAACACATCGCTGCCCGACCCCCAGGCCAAGTCGACCGAGTCGCACGCCTACAGCGCAGCCGGCGTGGACAGCGGCGAGATCATCATCCGCGGCGGCTCGCATCTCGACTACAGCTTCATCCCCAACCAGGCCTTCGGCGCGTCGCTGCGCGGGGCGGATGAGATCTCCTGGTACACCTCGGCCTGGTTCGACAAGTACGTCAAGGGCGAAAAAGCCGCCGACAAGCGGCTGCTGACGAACCGCTGGCGAGAAGACCCGATCGAGGCCGCGGTGGACAGCCACCACGACGGCAACGCCTTCTCCTTCTACTACTACTCGCGCCTCGACATCCACCGCGCCGACGGCGAAGTGTTCGATTGCGAGAACCTCCGCAAAGGCTGCCCCGGACTCGTCCACGAACGTAATCCGGGCTCCTACTCCTACCTCGCAACCGACACCAGCCCGCTCGGGCTCGACCGCCCGTGAGCGCGAGAGCGACAGCGACACGCCTGGGCACAGGGCTGACGCGAGCGCTCGCGCTCGCCCTGCTGCTCGCCGGCTTCGCCGCCGCGCAGGCGCACGCGACGGTGAGCCTGTGCAACGTCCCGATCACGATGAGCGACGGCACGGTCCTGCGCGCGAACATCTTCCTGCCATCCACCACCGGTCACTTCCCCACCGTCCTCACGGCGACGGGCTACAACAAGGACGCAGCCAATGCCCCGGGACAGGGCTGCGAAGGCTCGCAGGGGATCGCCGGGGACGAACCGGGCCTCACCGAAAAGGGCTTTGCGGTGATGGTGTTCGACGATCGCGGCACCGGTGCGAGCGGCGGTAAATGGGATTCCTGGGGCCAGCGAACGCAGGAAGACTACAAGGAGGTTCTCAGCTGGATCCAGGCGCAACCGTGGTCGGACTCGAGCGTCGCCGCGACCGGGGGCTCCTACATGGGCATCACCTCGCTGTTCCTCGCCGAGGCCGATGCCGCACGCGTCGCCGAAGGCAAGCCCCGCGCCGTCAAGGCCGTCTGGGCAGACATCCCGATGGCCGACGCATACCGCGACGTGACCTTCCAGGGAGGCTCGATCAACGCGAGCTTCATTCCGCTCTGGCTGGGTCTCGTGACGGGCCTGTCCGCGCTGCCGCCGTCTTCCACCAGCGCCAACCCGCAGGAAGCCGCATCGCTGTACCTCGAACACCTGCTCAGCAACATCCAGTTCAGCGGCGAAAACGTCGTCGGCGCATCGATGGGCACCGAAGCGGCCTATGACGGACCGTTCTACAGGCTGCGCTCGCCGGTCGTGCGAGCGGGTGAAATCCGCGTTCCCGTCGTCATCCAGGGTGGCTGGTGGGACCTGTTCCAACGCGGTGAGCCGCTGCTGTGGGAATCGCTGCGCCATTCTCCCGACCGCGTGCTGATCATGTCGCCTCACTACCACGTGACCCAAGGGCCGCCGCTGGAAGACCCCAAGCTGAAGGAAAAGTGGTTCGCCCACTGGCTGCTCGGGACCGCCAACGGCGTGCAGCGGACCCCGAAGGTGAACCTGTATCCGATCAACGGCAGCAAATGGGAACATTTCACACATTTCCCGCTGCCGGAAACGAGCTACGAGCGTCTGCACCTGAGTGGCGAAGCGTCGGGCTCCTCGCCGGTCTCGCTCCACGACGGGTCGCTCACGAGCACGACGCCGAGCGCCGAAGGCGGCGATCTGGCGCCGCTGTTGCCGGCGTCGAGCCCCTGCTCGCGTGAGTCCGCGCAGTGGACGGCCGGCGCTGCCTCGACGCCGGTGTGCGACACCAACAACAGCACCTACGAGGCGAGCTCGCTGACCTACACGACGCCCCCGTTGCAGTCCGACACGACGCTGACGGGGCTGATCACGGCGAACCTGTGGGCCGAGCTGAGCACCACCGACGCGACCCTCGTCGGCGTGCTGAGCGACGTCGGGCCGTCCGGCACCTCCAACCAGCTGACGGCCGGGTTCCTGATGGCGAGCCAGCGCGCCGTCGACGCGAAGCTCTCCACCCGCAACGCGGAACACGTGATCATCAGGCCCTGGCACCCCTACACCAAAGCCAGCCAGCAGCCGGTCACGCCGAACCAGCCGACCGAATACAAGATCGAGATCTACCCGACCTCGGCCGTCATCAAGGCCGGGGACAGGCTGCGGCTGACGATCGGCACCGCCAACACGTTCTCGGACGTACCGCCCCTGCCGGTCCTCGGCAATGAGCTGGGCGGGACGATAACCGTGCTGCACGGCCCTCGCTACGACTCCAACCTGCTGCTGCCGATCGCACCGTAGGGCGCTCGTCGGGCGAGGCGGGCTGGATGCGTACACCCAGCGGGTAAGCTTTCCGCGCGATGGGCGCAGGGGACTCCGCACTGGCGAGCGCTGAGAGGGTGGCAGCGAAACCGGCCGTAAATCAGCGCTCGGGGGGCAGCGAGGACGCTCCCCCGGCTTCGCTCGTCCCCGTGCGCGGACGCGGGTGGGGACCATCGCGGGTGGCCGTCCTTGCCCTGCTCGCCGGACTGGCGGTGACAGCGGCGCTGACGGTGATCTCGCTGGTGCTGTACGACCGCAACGAGAATCGGCTGCTCGCGCTGCGCGCCCGCGAGCTCGGGCTCGTGCTCTCGGCCGCCGTGCCGACGATTCAGACGCCGGTCGCCTCGGGCGCCGCACTGGCCGACGCAACCGGGGGCAACGTGGAGAAGTTCCGCGCCTTCATGGCGCCCGAGGTCGGCGCGGGTCGCCAGTTCAGCTCGGTGTCCCTGTGGCCCGTCGGAGGCGGCGCGGCCGGGCCGGTGACGGTCCTCGGCACAGCTCCCGCGCTCGCCACCCAACAGGCTCGCGCGATCCTCGCGCCCGCCGCGCAGAAGGGGAAGCTGAAGGTTATCGCCCATCTCCAGGCGGCGCAGCCGAGCATCGGCTACGAGTTCAGCACGCCCGGCGTAAAGCGGGCGTTCGCGATCTACGCGGAAAGCCCGCTGCCCAAGAGCAGGCGCTCGCAACTCGAGGCCAACTCGGCGTTCTCCGATCTCAACTACGCCGTCTACCTGGGACGTCAGCGAACGAGCCGGAACCTTCTGGTGACGAGTCTGAAGATCCTGCCGATCACCTCGCGCAAGGCGTCGACGACGGTGGCCTTCGGCGACAGCAGCCTGTCGCTAGTCGTGACCCCACGCGGATCGCTGGGCGGCGCATTCTTCGAGAGCCTCCCCTGGATCGTCGCCGTCTCCGGACTGCTGATCTCGCTCGCAGCCGCGATGGTCAGCGATCGCCTCGCGCGCGGCAGGCAGCGGGCCGAGCAGCTGGCGGGCGACCTCGATCTGGTGGCAGCCGAGAACGAGCGGATGTACACCGAGCAGCGCAACATCGCCCAGACCCTCCAGCACGCGCTGCTACCCGACGCGCTGCCCGAGGTCAGCGGCCTGCGGGTCAGCGCGCGGTACGTGCCCGCGACCTCCGGCGTCGAAGTCGGGGGCGACTGGTATGACGTCGTTGCGGCCGGCGAGGGCCGCGTGCTGCTGGTGATCGGTGACGTCTCCGGTCACGGTTTGCGAGCGGCCACGACGATGGCCTCGCTGCGGCACGCGACGCTCGCGTACGCGGCCCACGACTCCCGCCCGGGGGCGGTGCTCGCGCGGTTGTCCGACTTCGTCAACAGCGGCCCGCACGACTACTTCGCGACGGTCCTGTGCGTGATGATCGACGTCGCGGGCCATCGCCTGACGGTGGCCAGCGCGGGCCACCTGCCTCCGCTGCTGATCGACGGCGACGACGGCCACTTCATCGAGATGGAGGTGAGCGTCCCGATCGGTGTCGAGCGTGACGCCCCCTACCACGAAGCGAGCGTGGTCGTACCGCCGAACGCAACGCTGCTCGCGTTCACAGATGGCCTGGTCGAGCGCCGCGACGAGGTCGTCGACACCGGCCTCGCGCGGCTGCGCGATGTCGCCACGGCGCGGCGGCTCGCGCTCGACGAGCTCATCGAGCGGCTGCCCGACGAGCTCGCGTTCGCCAATCACCACGACGACACCGCGATTGTGGGGGTCCAGTGGCGGACGTAGACGAGGGGCCGGCCACAGAGCTCACTTTCAGCACGCGCGTCGACCCCGGGGGCGCGCGCGTCGTGAGCGTCGCGGGAGAGCTCGACAGCTCCAACGCGCAGATGCTCGCCGACACGATGGCCGGGGTGCTCGCCGAGCGTCCCGAGCGGGTGATCTTCGAGCTCGGCGCTCTGCGGTTCATGGACAGCGCCGGCATCGCAGTCCTCGTTCGCACCGCCGCCGCTGTCGAGACGGTGGAGATCCGCGATCCCTCGCCGATCGTCAGACGGGTGATCGAGGTCACCGGCCTGTCCCAGCTCCTGCGGGTCGCCTCGTGAGCACCCGCAGGTTCAGCTGCCACCGAGAGTCGGTCAGTGCGGCGCGCCAGTTCGCGCGCGCGGCGCTCGGCAGGCAGCCGGACGAGACGCTCGACGCCGTCGAGCTGATGGTCTCAGAGCTCGCCACCAACTGCGTCCAGCACGCCGAATCGGACTTCGAGATCGCCGTCTCGGTCTCCGAGCCGGACATCCGCATCGAGGCGCGCGACACCGGCGAGGGACGGCCGACGCCCCGCTCACCGGCCCCGACCGAGCCGACCGGCCGCGGCCTGCGCATCGTCGAAGCGATGTCCGACAGCTGGGGCATCGTCCCCGGCGCGCGCGGGAAGACCGTGTGGTTCACGATCGCGCGGCGACCAGCGAGCGCGCACGAGCAGCGGCCGCGCTCGATGTCGAGCCCAGCGAGATGAACGCGCCGCGAGCCCCGAGTCCGTAACATTCGCCACCAAGCCCCTGGAGGGGGGAACTCGGGTGGGGAGGCTAGCGATGAGACGCTCTATGCGGGCCATGATGGCCGGCGGAGTTGTTGCAGGGTGTATGGCGCTGACGGCTACGGCGTCGGCTTCGATGCAGAAGACGGTCTGCGCGAGCGGCTGTGCGTTCACGAGCATCCAGGCGGCGATCGACGCCGCCTCGCCTGGTGCCACGATCACGATCGGTCCCGGCAGCTACGTCGAGAACATCGTCGTCGACAAGGCGGTGACGCTGCGGGGCTCGGGTCTTGAAACCGTGATCTACCCGGCAACCTCGATGCCGGTCTGCGAACCCGGCTCGCTCTGCGGCGGCGCCGCGAGCAACATCATCCTCGTTCAGGCAAACAACGTCACGATCACGAACCTGAGGCTGCAGGGCGACAACCCCAACCTGACCAGCGGCGTCGTTCGCGGCGGCGAAGACATCGACGCCCGCAACGGCATCATCGTCAATTACGCGCTCGGCACCTACAACAACCTGACCGTCTCGAAGGTGAAGGTCGTCGGCATCTACCTGCGCGGCATCTACGCCTCCTCGGGCGGCACGTTCAACTTCAACCACGACACCGTCGAAAACGTGCAGGGCGATGAAAGCTCGATCGCGATGTTCAACTTCGAAGGCTCCGGTGTGATGGCCGCGAACAAGGTCGTCAACGCGAACGATGCGATCTCCGCGAACTGGTCGAAGGGGACGCAGTTCATCAGCAACCTGATCTCCAAATCGGGCAGCGGCGTGCACACCGACAACAACGGTGGCGCAGGCGGCTCGGCTGACCTGATCAAGGGCAACCGCGTGCGCGAATGCAACACCAACGGCTATGGGGTCTGGGTCTTCGTCCCCTACGTCTCCGCGACCGTGGAAGCGAACAGAGTCAAAGGCTGCGCCGTCGGCCTCGCCGCGTTCGGCGGTGCCGTCTCGGGGCAGGGCCCGACGTTCGCCGGCAACTACGTCAGCGGAAGCGAAGCGAGCACGACCGATCCGGCGGGAACCTATGGCGCCTACCTGACCACCGACCAGCTGGGCTACGGCTCCGGCGATCTCACCAGCACGCTGAGCGCCAACACGTTCATCCACGACGCCACCGGGCTGTTCGCGACGCAGACGAGCCCGAGCCCCGGGCAGTCCGCCGGTGGCCAGGCGACGGTGAGCGCATCGCCGAACAACTCGTTCATCGCCGACACGGTCGGAGCGAACGGCGGTACGGGCACGACTGTCTCGGCGGCGAACGACTGGTGGGGGTGTGCCCAGGGACCGAACGCGGGCGGGCACTGCACCACCGCCGTCGGCACGGTGACGTTCACCCCGTGGCTGACCGAAAAACCGTAGCGGCAGCGGCCCTGGCCCGTTAGCCGCGCAGGCGCGGGGGAGCCTCGTCGAGGCTCCCCCGCCGCGGCGTTCGCAGGGCCTAGCAGTGGGCCTCGCCACCGTCGCGAGCGCACGAGCGTACACTCACCAACGTGCAGTTCCGCACGATCTCGGGGGCCAGATGGAGTGGATGAGCGCGATCGACTCGTCGTTCCTGCACGTGGAGAACGACACGACGCCGATGCACATCGGCGGCGTCAGCATCTTCGCCGGTCCGCCGCCCCCCTTCGAGCAGCTGCGGGCGATGGTCGCCGCGAAGCTGGAGCTCGTCCCTCGCTACCGCCAGAAGGTCCGCTTCGTCCCGCTCGCCGCCGGGCCGCCCGTGTGGGTCGCAGACCCCCACTTCAGTCTCTCTTACCATCTTCGCCACACCGCCATCCCTGCGCCCGGGGGCGAGGCCGAGCTGCGCCAGATGGCCTCCCGCGTCTTCTCGCAGCACCTCGATCGCAACAAGCCGCTGTGGGAGCTGTGGGTCGTCGAGGGCCTCGACGCCGGACGCTGGGCGCTGCTGTCGAAGGTCCACCACTGCATGGTCGACGGGGTCGCTGCGACGGACCTGATGTCGGTGATGTTCTCCGATGACTCCACCGGTGCCTCGCTCGAGCCGTGGTCTGCGCCGCCCGAGCCGTCGGGCCTCTCGATCCTCGCTCGCTCCGCAGGCAGGTGGGCGAGCCCCTCCGGCCAGCTGCAGGCGCTGCAGCGAGCGCTGAGCGCCCCCGCCGAGACGCTGCGCACGCTCACCGAAGTCGCCCGCGCGACGGGCTCCGCCGGGCGCAGCCTGCGACCGGTCGGCGCCTCTTCGCTGATCGGCCCGATCGGCCCACATCGGCGCTGGAGCTGGGCGCGCGCGCGTCTGTCCGACGTCAAGCTCGTGCGGGCGCAGCTCGGCGGCACGGTCAACGACGTCGTGCTGACCCTGATCACCAACGGCTTCCGCGCGCTGCTCGACTCGCGCGGCGAGAGCGTCACGGAGGAGCAGGTCGTGCGGACGATGGTGCCGGTATCCGTGCGCGCTCGCGGTGAGCAGGGCGTCTACAACAACCGCGTGTCGGCGGTCTTCGCGGGCCTGCCCGTTGGCGTCGTGGAGCCGGCTGAGCGGCTCGCGCGAATCCGCGCAGAGATGGACGGAATCAAGCAGTCCAAGCAGGCCGTCGCCGGCGACGTGCTGAGCTCGATGTCGGGCTTCGCCCCGCCGCTGCTGCTCGCGCTCGGCAGCCGGCTGGTCACCCTCTCGCCGCGTCTGAACATGCACACCGCGACGACCAACGTGCCCGGCCCCCAGCAGCCCGTCTTCACGCTCGGGCGGCGAATGCTCGAGTCCTTCCCGTTCGTGCCCGTCGTCGGCTCGATCCGCATCGTCGTGGCCATCTTCTCCTACGACGGCGGCCTGTACTTCGGCGTCACCGGGGACTACGACGGCGCTCCCGACATCGACGTGCTGACGACGGGCATCGAGCGGGGGATGCAGGACCTGCTGGTCCTCGCCGAGCCGTCCAAGCCGGCGAGGCCGTCCAAGCCGGTGAGATCGTCCAAGCCGTCCAAGCCGGCGAGATCGTCCAAGCCGTCCAAGCCCGCGAGATCGTCGACCTGACCGACGAGCTCGACGGATAGCCGGCCGGGGGCCCGGCGCGAGAGGCCCGGCGCGCTCGCGCGGTGATGTCATCATGGTGGCGAGTCCGATGCCGATGCCAGACCTCAACGGACGTGACCTGCTGCGCGAGTGGCGCCAGCTGATGGATGCCGTCGTCGCCTCGGCTGGGTCGGCCGCCGGTCGCAGGGACCTGCCGGCAGAGCTGCTCGGCTCGATGCAGCGCCAGCTCGAGCTCGTCCAGGAGGTTGTCGAGCGCGAGCGCCGCCTGCAAGGCGATCTCGCCGGACGTCTCCTGGGTCCGGTGGACGCCGTCTTCGACCTGCTCGAGCAGGCCGGCGCGACGCTGCGCCAGCAGGCCGAGGCGCTGCAGACGGCGGGCCGGGCGCTGGAGGAATCGGCTGGGATGATGAAGAGCCAGGCGGAGCTGTTCGAGCGCACGATCGCGACGCTGCGCGAGCCCGCCGAGCGCGCGCGCGTGGCCGCCGGCCTCGAACGCCGCACGAGCAAGCCGCGCAAGAAACCGCCGCGCGCCTGAGCCGCGCCGTGGGCGTGCGCTCGAGCCGCGCCGCGGTGCGATACTGCCACGAGTGCCCTTCGAACCGGGACGCGCCGACAGCCACTACGTCGCCGCTCCGCTGCGCTACGAGCAGATCCCGTATCGCCGCGTCGGCACGAGCGGGATTCAGCTCCCCGCCATCTCGCTCGGGCTGTGGCAGAACTTCGGCGACGATCGTCCGCTCGCCGGCAGTCGTGCGATCTTGCGCCGCGCGTTCGACCTCGGCGTAACGCACTTCGACCTGGCCAACAACTACGGGCCGCCGTACGGAGCGGCGGAGATCAACTTCGGGCGCATCCTGGCGGAGGACCTGCGTCCCTACCGTGACGAGCTGATCATCTCGACGAAGGCCGGCTACGACCAGTGGCCGGGGCCCTACGGCGAGTTCGGCTCACGCAAGTACCTGCTCGCGAGCCTCGATCAGAGCCTCACGCGGATGGGGCTGGACTACGTCGACATCTTCTACTCCCATCGCTTCGATCCCGACACGCCCCTGCGCGAGACGATGGGTGCGCTCGACGCGGCGGTGCGCCAGGGCAAGGCTCTGTATGTCGGGATCAGCTCCTACTCGCCCGAGCGCACGCGCGAGGCGATCGAGATCCTCGCCGAGCTCGGCACGCCGCTGCTGATCCACCAGCCCTCCTACTCGATGCTGAACCGCTGGATCGAGGACGGCCTGCTCGACGTGCTCGCCGGCAACGGCGTGGGCGCGATCGCCTTCTCGCCGCTCGGCCAGGGGCTGCTCACAGATCGCTACCTCGGCGGCGTGCCCGAGGACTCGCGCGTGCGCCGCGGCGAGCACTTCGACGAGCGGCTGCTGAGCGAGGAGGCCCTCGCGCGCGTGCGCGCGCTCAACGAGATCGCCGCCCGGCGGGGTCAGTCCCTCGCCCAGCTTGCGATCGCGTGGGTCCTGCGCGACCCGCGTGTCAGCTCTGCGCTGATCGGCGCCAGCAGCGTGGCGCAGCTGGAGCAGAACCTCGCCGCCCTGGAGAAGCTCGACTTCGACGACGACGAGCTGGCTGAGATCGACCGCCACGCGGTCGACAGCGCGATCAACATCTGGGCGTCCTCGAGCGAATCCTGAGGCGAGCGCCGGCGGCCCGCTCAGCCGCGACAGCCGGGCCCTGCTCAGCCGGCGGTGAACACGTCGGCGCCGAAGACGCTCGGCACGGAGGCCGCGTCGGCGAGCCGCGCCAGCCCCAGCAACGACTCCCAGCTCGCGAGCGATGAGTAGTGGTTGTAGGCGGTCGTGCTCACCGTGCCCGGTTTGATGAACGGCGAGAGCAGCACCGCCCCGACGCGGCCACCGCCCGGGCCGGTGATCCCCGGGGAGGGAGATCCGGGACCGGGCATCTCTTCGCAGCAGGCTTCGGTTTCGGAGTTGGAGGCCTCGTCGAAGACGATCTCGAGCAGGCCGTTTTCGCGGTAAGCCTGGGAGCTCGTGATCTTGGGGACCCACGTTTCCAGGAAGCTGTCGACGTCGGCGAGCGCCGAGGCGCCGCTCGCCTGGTTGGTGCAGGGATAGTCGTGTCCGTCGTTGCACAGGTTCGGCGTGATGAAGGAGAACTTCGGCGTTTTGGCGCGCGTCGTCAGGTCGGTGGCCAAGCCCGTCTCGCCGCGCAGCGCCGCCGCCGGCATCGCCCCCGTGGGCGAGCCGAGCGCGACGACGTGCTTGTCGCAGTAGGTGGGTTCGTCGATCACCGAGTGGAAGTACACGAACGGGTCGTGGCGGGTCGCATAGCCGTCGCCCGGCACGGCTTTCTGCGTTTCATCGGTCGCGTTCACGGCCGGATGCCCGCACGCGGCGGCCTCGCGGTTCGGGTTGTTGCCCATGTCCTCCTGGTAGGCCTTCCAGGAGAGTTTCTTGGCGGTGAGCTGGTTGCCGATGCTGGGAACTTCCTTCGGGTAGACGCATCCACTTCCCGCCTCGACGCCGTTGGCGAGCATGACCGCGCCCGTGAAATCGTCGAACTGGGGGCAGTCGGCCTGGTTCTGGGCGTTCGGCGGCTGTCCCGAGACGAGCGAGATGTAGTTGTCGTTGCTCTCGTGCCCCGTCGCGTAGTAGTTCTCGAGCAGCGCGCCCTCTGCCGGCAGTGTCTGCGCCAGATAGGGGTCCGCGCCAGGGTTGCCGAAGGTCGCGGCGTAGCCCTGGTTCTCGAGCACGATCACGAACACGTGACGGACCTTCGGGAGCGTCGAGGCGGCTTGCGCGCCCGCCGCGGGGACGAGCGCAGCGAGCGCGCCGGCGGCGATCGCGCAGGCGCGGGCGAGTCGCCCGCTGAGTGCTCGGCGTCGTCCGGCGGGGTTGGGCTGGGAGTTGATGGCGGCGGTCATGGCTCGATCTCCTATCAGGCAGTCGTGGCCGTCGCGACCGGGGCGGGAGCGTCGGCGATCGTAGGTGGGCTCAGGAAGGCCGGCGCTTCGAGGTCGAGGAAGTCCTTGACCGTCTTCGCATTGGCGTCGCGGTAGGTGAGCGCGGGCAGGTTCCACTTCGCCTCGATCGTGGCGAGCACGGAGGTGTGGTCGTGCACGACGTTCGTGACGGCGTTTGGCTTGGAGTAGGGCGAGACGACAACGGCCGGCACGCGCGGGCCGTAGATGTCGTATCCGCCGGGCGCGTCGCCCGGGCCGAGCGACGGCGGTATCGAGTCGGGTGCGATCGCGGCGGGCGGCGGTACGTGGTCGTAATAGCCGCCGTGCTCGTCGTAGGTGTAGACCAGGAGGGTGCGCGGCCAGGCGGGGGAGGCGAGCACCGCTTTGACGACGTTCGAGGCCCAGTACTCGCCGTAGGCCATGTCCTGCGGGTTCTCCTCGTCGCCGCCCGTCGTTTCGAGCTTTTCCGCGATCGGCTGCAGCGCCGGCACGGTGGCCAGGCCGGAGCCGACGATCCCGGGCACGCCGAACTCCGGGTCGACGAGGCTCACCGAGGGAAGGTTGCCGCTGGCGCAGTCGGCGAAGAACTGGGCGATCGGAGTGATGTTCTGGGGATACTTTTCGATCGTCCCGTTGATGATCCCCGTCGAGGGCAGGTCGGTGAAGTAGTTGCGCCAGCTGATCCCGTACGCGTGCAGGCGGTCCCAGATGGTGCCATTCGGCGGCGGCGGGTCTTTCAGGCTTTCGGTGTCCGTCGAGATGTTGCCGTAGGCCGTCCCGGCCATCAAGAAGCGGCGGTTGGGGTAGGTCTGGCAGGGGGCGGAGCAGAACCAGCGGTTGGCGACGCAGAAGGTGCGCGCGAGCGAGTAGGGGAACGGCAGCACGTTCTCGGTCCAGTAACCCATTCCCCCCGTCAGTCCGCTTCGCGCGAAGCCGTCCATCCTGCCGCCGTCCATCTCTTCGTGGGTCGCGTTCCAGCTCTGCGACTGGCTGGGTGGCTGGGCGGTCGTCGGGATCGGCCACGCGCGCACCGGTCCGTTCGGGCCGGGATTGCTGTTCAGCGCGACACCCTTGGTGTTGAATTTGAGCCCCTGCGCCTTCGGTTGGCCGGAGTGCGCGAGCGCGCCGAGCAGGTTGTCGAAGGAGTGGTTCTCCATCATCACGATCACGATGTGGTCGAACGGCAGCGCGTTGCCGGCGCTGCCCGCGGGTCGCCGCGGATCGGGCAGGCTGTCCGGCTGGCGAACGACCGCGCCGGCCGCGCTCGCCGCGCGCCACAGCGCGCCGGCGCTCGACATGCTCGCGACGCTGGCCCCGAGCGAGCCGCCGTAGCGCAGCAGCTTGCGCCGCGTCAGCGGGCGCTCGAATGGGCTCGATGGTGTATCGCTCAACTGTGCCTCAGGTCCCGGGCTCAACTGTGCCCCGCGGTGCCCGGCAGATTGCGCCGGCACGACGTCTCTGCCCGCTTGGCCCACTGCACCTGTGACGATCGCGTGAAGTCGAACCGACGTGCCGGGTGCCGGGCCATTACCCTGCACCCATGTGCCGAAACATCAGGTCACTTCACAACTACGAGCCGCCCGCGAGCGAGGTGGAGATCCGCGAGGCGGCTCTTCAGTACGTGCGCAAGATCAGCGGCTCGAGCAAGCCCTCGCAAGCGAACAGCGCGGCCTTCGAGCGCGCCGTCGAGGAGGTCGCGGCGAGCACCGCGCGCCTGCTCGAAGGACTCGTCAGCTACTCGCCGCCGAAGAATCGCGAGATCGAGGCCGCAAAGCGCCGCGAGCGCGCAGTGCAGCGGTTCGCCGCCTGAGCACCGCCGGACGCGCTCAGCGAACCGGTGGCGGGGAGCCGTCCGCGCTCGCCCCGAGCGCCGGGTCCCACTCGCATACGAGGCAGGCGTGGCGGAAGGCCGAACGCGCGAACTCGAGCGCCGTGGCATGCGGGTCCGCGCTGCTGCGCACGTCCTCCCACTCCAGGATGTACTCGCCGAGGGACTGCTCCCAGCGCGCCGCCGACGGCGACAACGTGGCGCCCGGGAAGCCGTCGGCCGCGGGGTGGGCATAGGCGTAGAAGGCGGCCGTCGTGTGGCGCTCGTCGCCCGGCCACCAGCCGACAGCGACCTCCTGTGAGTCCATCGCGTTGCGCATGATGAAGTCCCTCGCCGGCGGCTCGGCGGGCGCGCCGGAGAACAGGCTGACGGCGAGGTCGAACGAGCCCCACCACGCATTCACGGGCGTCGAGCGACCACGGAACGGCGCGCGAAACGCGCCCAGCACGAGCGCCGCGCGGGTGGCCGCGGCGAAGTAGCTGCCGACCTGCGCTGGGTCATAGCTGGCGTGTTCGGTGTCCTCGTCGAGCGGAGCAGTCCAGGTGACCTCCTGCGGCGTCGGGTCGATCTCGACCGGGCCGGCGAGCGAGCGCGCCGCCGCCAGCAGCTCGCGCGTGACCGTCCCGACCGCGCGGTCGGGCGCCAGCGCGACGCGCTCGACGCGCCCGTCGCAGTGCTCGAGCACGGCCTCGTGTGCATGCAGGTCGAGTGCCGCGACGAACGCGCCCGAGCCGTCCGGGGCCGGCAGCGGCGCGGTCTCCCACCCGCGCGCGGTCAGGCGCAGGGCGGCGTGCTGCAGCTGTGGCTCGGGCGGCGCGAGCGCGACCGCGAGCTTGCCGAGGACCTGTGTGTGCGCGTGGAGCGTGTCGCAGCTCGGACGCCATTCGGCGTAGGAAAGGCTGGGCCATTGCGAGGCCATCCCAGCACCCTAGCGCCGGCGGGGTCGCGGGCGCTATCGTGCGCTCGATGGCCCGCTTGGCACCGCTCGATCCCGGGGACGCCGACCCCCCCGTGCGGGCGGCGCTGGAGCGCCTGCCACCGCTCGCGATCTTCGCCACGGTCGCCAACGCGCAGGGCTCGTTCGTCAACTGGCTGCGGTTTGGCGGGGACTGCCTGGACGCGCGCTGGTTCGACCCCGTCCTGCGCGAGATCGCGATCCTGCGCGTCGCGCGGCTGACCCCGGGAGCGCACTACGAGTGGGCCCAGCACGTGCCGATCCTGCTCGCCGTCGGGGGCAGCGAGGCGCAGGTCGCTGCGCTCGAGGCCGATGATGGCGAGCACGACGCGCTCGGCGAGGACGGACGCCTGATCGTCCGCTTCACGACCCAGGTCGTGCGCGACGCGACGCCGGACGAGGCGACGTTCGCGCAGATGGCCGCCCGCTTCACGCCCGCACAGATCACCCAGCTGCTGCTCGTGATCGGTCAGTACATGATGGTCGCGCGGGTGATGGCGACCGCCCAGCTCGAGGTCGACGCCGTGCTCGGGGGAGACGTGCTGGCCCGCGCCACCGAGCAGAGCCAGCGCCCCCGCTAGTCTGCGCGCGTCGTGGGGCGGCACGCCGGGCGCCCGCCCGCCGGCCGCGCCGCGCGGACCGATCACAGCGAGCGCAGCGCCGGCAGCAGCTCGCGCTCGGCCCAGTCGGTGAACGCGGCCTGTGTCTCGCCACCGATCTGCACGAGCGCGATCTCGTCGAAACCCGCGTCGATGAACGGCCTGATCTTCGCGACGTGCTCGTCCACGTCGGGACCGCAGGCGAGCTCGGCCGCCACCTGCTCGGGCGTCACGAATCGCGTCGCCCCCTCGAAGGAGTCGGGGTTGGGCAGGTCCGCGTTGACCTTCCAGCCGAGCCCGAACCAACGGAACTCCGCGTGCGCGCGGGAGACCGCCGCGTCGCGGTCGCTGTCGTAGCAGAGCGCGATCTGCCCGACGCGCGTCTTGCCCGCCCCGCCCGCCGCGTCGAACATCTCGCCGAGCTCGGCCCTGGGCTCGGTCGCGATCATCAGGTCGGCCTGGGCCCCCGCCAGGCGGCAGGAGTCGGGTCCGGAGACCGCCACACCGATCGGAACGCGCTCGTCGGGGAGGTCCCACAGGCGCGCCGTCTCGACGTCGAAATGCGTACCGCGCAGGTTGACCGTACCGTCGCCGTCGAACAGCGCCGAGATCACCTCGATCGCCTCGGCCAGCATCTCGTGGCGCAGGCCGACCGAGGGCCAGCGCTCGCCGACGACGTGCTCGTTGAGGTTCTCGCCGGCGCCGAGGCCGAGGCGGAAGCGGTTGCCCGAGAGGATCTGCACCGTGGCCGCCTTCTGCGCCACGACGGCGGGGTGGTAACGAAGGGTCGGACAGGTCACGTAGGTCATCAGCGGAATGCGCTCGGTGGCCTGTGCGGCGGCGCCGAGCACCGACCACGCGTAGGGGGAGTGCCCCTGCGCGGCCAGCCACGGCTGGTAGTGGTCGGAGATCACCGAGAAGTCAAAGCCCGCTTCCTCGGCGAGACGCACATCTCGCACGAGCGCGTCCGGCGGTGACTGCTCGCACATCATCGTGTAGCCGAATCTCGCCATCCCGACGTGCACTACCCCGCGCGAGCTCGCCCCATGCGGCGGAGACGGCGCGGGGGCGAGGTAGTATCAAGGCGCTCGGGGGCCACGTTCGTGCACGAGACGCGACGGATCGCGAGCGCCACCGGCGGCTGGAAAGGCAGCGGATGACCCTCGAGACAGCTCCACCGGCTTCCCCGCCGATCGCGCCGGCGAGCGATCGCCCCGCCGCCACGCCGGCACCGGCGGCGACGGTCGATCGTGTCGCCAACCTGTTCGTGACGATCGTGCCGGTCGGCCTCGTGGCCTTCGCCGGCTGGCTGGCGTGGGGCGGGTCGCTGCACTGGACCGACCTGGCGGTGCTGGCGTTCGTGTATCTGCTGACGGCGCTCGGCGTGACGGTCGGCTTTCACCGTCTGCTCACCCACCGCAGCTTCAAGACGAGCGCGCCGCTGCGCGGCGCGCTCGCGGCGCTCGGCTCGGCCGCGGTGCAGGGCCCGGTGATCGAGTGGGTCGCAAACCACCGCAAGCACCACCGCTTCTCCGACCAGCCCGGCGACCCCCACAGCCCGCATGTCGGTCACGCCGGCGGCTGGCGCGGTGCGATCGCCGGGCTCTATCACGCGCACATCGGCTGGATTCTCGATGGCGACGCGATGTCCGACCGCGAGCGCTACGCCAAGGACCTGCTGGCCGACCCCGTCGTGAGCTTCGTGGACCGCACCTTCCTGCTGTGGGTGCTGGCGGGCCTGGCGCTGCCGTTCGCGCTCGGCGCAGCGCTCAGCGGCACGCTCGCCGGTGGCCTGAGCGCGCTGCTGTGGGGTGGCGCGGTGCGCATGTTCCTGCTCCACCACGCGACCTTCTCGATCAACTCGCTCTGCCACTTCTTCGGACGCCGGCGCTTCGCGACAGCGGACGAGTCGCGCAACCTGCTGTGGCTGGCGCTGCCGACGCTCGGAGAGGCGTGGCACAACAACCACCACGCCTTTCCCACGTCCGCCCGCCACGGCCTGCGCTGGTGGCAGCTGGACCCGTCCGCCTGGCTGATCGCGGCGCTCGCGAAGCTGGGCCTCGTGTGGGACGTCGTGCGGATCAGCGACGAGCGCGAGCTCTCCAAGCTCACGCGCGCGGTGTAGAGTCGTGCTCATCGACGGCAAGCGCGCGATCACCACCCTCGCAGGCCTGCGCGTCGCCATCGGCGTCGCGTCCTGGTCGACGCCGCGGCTCGCCGGCAGGCTGTTCGGGCTCGACGCTGCCGCCAACCCTCAGTCGCCCTACCTGGCGCGCCTGTTCGGCGTGCGCGACGTGGCGCTCGCGTGGGGGGCACTGACGACGAGCGGAGACTCGCAGCGCCAGTGGCTGACCGCCGGTCTCGCGTGCGACGCTGCCGATGCGCTGGCGGGCTACGCGGGCGCGCGCGGCGGCTACCTGCCGAAGCTCAGCGGGGCCCTCGTCACGGGCACCGCGCTGTCGGCGGCGCTGCTCGGGGCACAGGCCCTGCGCGAGCACTAGCGAGCCGCGCTCGCCGGCGAGGCGGGGTCTAGTAGTTGGCGACGATCGCGAAGAAGTCGCGGCTGTCCGCTTCGAGCAGCTCGCCGGCGATCCCGTGCTGGCCGGGGACCACGGGGACGGCCGTGGGCCCGCTCGGATGATGCGGATACAGGTAGCCGGCGACCCAAAACGGGTTGATGTCGAGCTCGATCGCGCGAACGGCGCCGGCGGCGATCAGGGCACGCGCGAGGGGCCCCGGCGTTAGCTGCTCGCCGGCCGCCCAGATGAGCTGGCCGCTGCGGCTGATGCCAAGAGCAGAGCGCGCCACGGAAGTGGCCGAGCCGATCGTTTCACCCCAGCACGCGACCACGCAGCTGTCGACGTTCGCGGCAGCGGCGCCACGGTCGACGAGCAGCTGCTGGTTCTGCAGCACCGAGAACACCGGGGTGCCCGCGCGTGGCACGCCGGCGCGCCACGCGCCGATGTCGGTCCTTCCGTTCGTGTAGGTGACGATCGAGGCGAGGCCCGCCTTCAGCGGCACCGCGACGTGGTGTCCCGACACGAAGCCGACGTCGCGGTAGGTCAGCTTGAAGCCGCCGTTGAAGGCGGCGACGAGCGAGTGGATCTCGCGGGGGCCGATGCGGTCGCCGTAGGTCCAGCCACGTTCGCCGCCGTCGCTCGAGCCGGCGTGGAGCGTGAGATGCACGAGCGCCTGATCGAAGCGCATCAGCGTCACGCCCCCTTTTTCGGACACCCAGGCCGCGGGCAGGCCGTGGACCCGCGCCACCGTCGTCCAGGGGGAGCCCACGTGGGCCGGCGCGCTGACCACGAGGCGCGGCGGCGGTGGCGGCGCAGGCGGTGCGCTCGCCGGCGCCGCGCTTGTCGCGGGCGCCGCAGTCGCCCCCGGGCGCACGGTCCGCGCAGCAGACGAGCGGGCGGCGGAGCCGGCCCGCCGGGCCGGCCGGCTCGGGCGTCCGGAGCTGGTGCTGACGTAGACGCCGACGACGACGAGCACGGCGAGGAGGGCCAGCACACCGACGCGCCTGCCCATGTTGGCCTCGGAGATCGCGCGCATCATCACAATTGACGCTTGCCCTCCTGCACCTCAGCTAAACACCCGGTGAGAACGCTCTCACCGCTTCCGACGCGAACCCGCTCGCGCTCGCCGCTCGGCTACATTCGGGGCTGGCAACGATGAATCGGCGCGCGATCCTGATCCCCCTGGCGCTCGCCTGCCTGGCGGCGCTCGCGGCCGTTGCGATCGCAGCCGGCGGCGCGGACACGACCGCCGGCGGCGCGCGCGGCGGCGCGAGCACGACGGCCGGCGACGCGGCCGTCGCGGGCAGGGGCACTGTTGCCACGGCAGCAGCCGGCGCACGGGCGCGCTCCGTGCCCGTCGCGGCGGCGTCCCGTCGTCGGCAGCCGGCGTCGAGCGGGCGGGCAAAGCGCCGGCTGCCGGCCCGGACGGCGGGGAGGCAGGCGGGCGCCGGCGTCGCGCGCTCACCCGGCTCGCTCCCGCAGACGGGCGTCCGGCCCTCGGCCCGGACGCCCCAGTTCCACGCGCAGATGCGGGCACTGTGGGCGGGGATCGCGACGGGCTCGCTCGCCCCGGCGCTCCCGGCCTTCTTCCCCCGCGGCGCCTACACGCAGCTGAAGGCGATCGCCTCGGCCGGCACCGACTGGCAGGGGCGCCTCGTTCACGACTACCGTCTCGACATCCGCGCCGCGCACGCGCTCCTGCGCGGCGACCCCTCCGCGGCCCTGCTCGCCGTTGACGTTCGCTCGAGCTACGCCCACTGGGTTCCGCCGGGTGTCTGCCTGAACCGCGTCGGCTACTACGAGGTCCCCAACGCGCGCGTCGTCTACCGGACGCACGGCGTCGTGCGCTCCTTCGGAATCGCCTCGATGATCTCCTGGCGCGGGGTCTGGTACGTCGTGCACCTCGGCGCGATCCTTCGCTCCGGGGGCGGCGGGGAGGTCGACGAACCGTCTGCGGGGCGCGGGGTATCGGCCTACTCGGGGACCTGCTGAGCGTGTCCTCGCGACGCGGTCAGCCCAGCGCCGGCGGGCGCGGCGCCGGCCGCGTCGTCGTGCGCCGCCAGCGCCTGCTCGCTCTCGCTCTGCTCGTGCTCGTCCTCGCCGCCGTCATCGCCGTCGGTGCGCGCGCGCTCGGTGGAGGAGGCGGGGGCACTCGCGCGGGCGGCGCCGGACGCGCGCCTGGCGCCGCACCAAAGACCCGGACGACCCCGCCGCGACCGAGGGTGCCCCCGAGCTCGTTCGCCGTCGGCCTGCGCGTGCTGCATCTGCGCGACACGACCCGTACGGTCACTCTCCCGGACGGGACGCGCGAGCCGCGCAGCCTGCTCACCTACGTGCGCTATCCAGCGCAGGGTGCGGCGACGGGGACGGACATCGCCGGCGCTCCGGCGGCGAGCGCGTATGGCCCCTTTCCGCTCGTCGTCTTCGGACACGGCTTCGACGTGACGCCAACGCTCTACCGCCGCCTGCTCGAGAGCTGGGCGCGCGCCGGCTACGTCGTCGCCGCGCCGACGTTCCCGCGCGAGAACGCCGACGCGCCCGGCGGCCCCGACGAGTCGGACCTTCCCAACCAGCCGGCGGACATGAGCTTCGTGATCACGCAGCTGCTCGCCGTCTCGGCCGCGGGTGGCGGCCCGGTATCCCGGCTGATCGATCCGCGTCTCATCGCCGTCGCGGGCCAGTCCGACGGCGGCGACACCGCGCTCGCGGCGGCCTATGACCCCCGCTTTCGCGACCGCAGGATCGGCGCCGCCGTGATCCTCTCAGGCGCCGAGATCCCAACTGAGGGCAGCTTCACGTTCCCCGCCGGCGGTCCGCCCCTGCTCGCGACGCAGGGGACCGCCGACACCATCAACACGCCCGGCGAAACGGAAGCGTTCTTCCTCGCCGCCCAGCGCCCGAAGTACCTGCTGCACCTGCTCGGCGCAGGCCACCTGCCGCCCTACTCCAGCGAGCAACCTCAGCTCGGGATCGTCGAGCGCGTCACAACGGCGTTCCTCGACGCATATGTCAAGCACCGCCCCTCCGCGCTGGCGCGGCTGAGCTCGTTGGGGACGGTCCCGGGCGCCTCCTCGCTGCTCGCCGAACCCTGATCACCGAGCGGGGGCGCGTAGGCGCTGGCGAGGCCACCCTCGTGGGGCAGGGGCTCGACCTCCACGCCCACGAAGCCGGCCTCGGCCAGGGCGCCGCGCCACCAGTCGGCGTCGGCCGGCGACTCCCAGCGTCCGGCAGCCAGCCGCGCCGCATTCTTCGCCACACGCCAGATCCCGGGGAGCCCGCGCGCGGCGATCGCTCGCAGCTTGTCGCGCACGACGGTGCGGTCGCGCACGTGCAGCGGGTTCAGCGTGAACATCATGTCGCCGATGACGAGCCGCCCGCCGGGCTTGAGCACGCGCTTGAACTCCTCCAGCGCGCGCCGCTTGCCGTCGTGGGGGAGCTCGTGCATGCAGTAGTTGGACACCACGATGTCGGCGAGCGCATCGACCAGCGGGAGGTTCTCGGCGGACGCGTGGACCGTCTCGAGGTTCCTCAGGCCGCCACTCGCCGCCTTGACGGCGAGGTACTCCCCCATCGCCCGGGAGCTGTCTATCGCCCACACCCGCCGGCAGCGCGGGGCGAAGGCCAGTGCCAGCAGCCCGGTGCCCGACCCGATGTCCACGACGACGTGCTGGGGCTGGGGGGCGGCGAGCTCGAGGATCTGCGCGCGCAGCGCGCGGAAGCCCGCGCCGCGGGCGACCAGCTCGGCTGCGCCAACACGCTCGTCCCAGTTCTTCGCGGAGGAGGAGATCCGGTGATCATCTAAAGCGGACCTAAGGGCGAGGTATCGGCTCGAATAGAGTCCTCTCATGTGCGCGGCCCCCGCAGCGCGCGAAAGTGACATCCTGGAGTGCGGCCTCACGCGCTTGCTTGGCTGGAGGCGATGGGGTGTCGGTCCGCCGTGTTACGGGGAAAGGGAGCAGGGACATGTACGACTACGTGATCGTCGGTGCGGGGTCCGCGGGCTGCGTGCTCGCCGCCAGGCTGAGCGAGGACCCGGACGTGCAGGTGCTGCTGCTCGAGGCCGGCCCGCCGGACGTCAACGAGAACATCCACGTTCCTCTCGGCTACCTCAAGCTCGGCGCCACGGAGGTCGACTGGGACTATCACTCGGCCCCCGAGCACGATTGCGCGGGCCGGCGCATCCCGCTCCCGCGCGGCAAGGTCCTCGGCGGGTCCTCCTCGATCAACGCGATGGTCTACATCCGCGGAAACGCTCGCGACTACGACGACTGGGGCGTGCCCGGCTGGTCGTGGGCGGACCTTTTGCCCTACTTCATCAAGGCGGAGGACAACGAGCGCGGCGCCTCGCCCTGGCACGGCGCCGGCGGTCCGCTGCCCGTCAGCGAGGAGCGCTCGGGCAACCTCATCTCGCGAGCCTTCGTGGAGGCCGGCGTGGAGGCCGGCCTGCCCCGCAACGACGACTTCAACGGCGAGGAGCAGGACGGCGTCGGGATGTACCAGCTGACCCAGCGCGGCGGGATGCGCGCGAGCGCCGCCGTCGCATACCTGCACCCGGCGATGGCGCGGCCCAACCTGACGGTGCTGCCCTACATGCGCGTCGAGCGCGTGCTGTTCGATGGCACGCGCGCGGTGGGCGTGCAGGCGAGCCAGCTCGGGCAGGCGCAGGAGCTGCGCGCCGAGCGCGAGGTGATCCTGTGCGGCGGCGCCTACAACTCCCCGCAGCTCTTGATGCTCTCCGGCGTTGGTCCCGCCGAGCACCTCACGATGCGCGAAATCGAGCCGCTGCTCGACCGCGCCGGCGTGGGCGAGAACCTCAGCGACCACCCGGCGGCCCAGCTCGTGTGGACGACGCCGGAGGAGCAGAGCCTGCTGCTCGCGCTCGAGCCCGCCGCGCTCGAGCAGTTCGAAGCGACCCAGACGGGGCCGTTCGCCTCCAACCTGGCCGAGAGCGGCGGCTTCGCCCGCGTCGGCGCCGGCGCGACCGCGCCCGACGTGCAATTCCACGTCGCGCCGCTGCAGATCGTCGACGAGGGCATGCGCGACCCGGAGGCGCACGGGGTCTGGGTCTCGCCGTGCCTGCTCACCCCCACGGGCCGCGGCTCCGTGCGCCTGGCCTCCAACGACCCGTCGGCCAAGCCGATAATCCACAACGCCTTCTACTCCGCTGGCGACGACATGGCGAGGATGATCGCCGGCCTCAGGCTCGCGCTCGAGATCTGCGAGCAGCCCGCGATGCGGCCGTACTGCGCCGATCCCTTCAACACGCCCAGCGGCGACGACGACGCGGCGCTGCGAGCGCACATCGCGCGCACGACCTTCGCCGTCTACCACCCCGTCGGCACCTGCCGGATGGGCGAGGACGAGGCGGCGATCGTGGACCCCGAGCTGCGCGTCAATGGCCTCGAAGCTCTGCGCGTGGTCGACGCTTCGGTGATGCCGGTCGTGCCACGCGGCAACACGAACGCCCCGACGATCGCGATCGCCGAGCGGGCCGCCGATCTGATCCGCCACGGCCGGGCGCTGGCCGAGCCGGCCTCACCCGCGGCCGTCGGCGCGAGCGCGGTCCAGGCCGCGGCTCAACCACCCGCGGCCCAGCCGGCCGCGGCCTGACGCCGAGCGCCGTCCCGTTGACCCCCGCCGCGCGCACGATCCACCACCTCAACTGCGGCACGATGTGCCCGCACGGCGCGCGCCTGCTCAGCGGCGAGGGCGGCCTGCTGGCGCGCACGCGCATCGTCTGCCACTGCCTGCTGATCGAGGGCGCAGAGGGCCTCGTGCTCATCGATACGGGCTTCGGCCTCGAGGACGTGCGCCGTCCGCGCCGCCTCGGCCGCGTCTTCACGGGGATCGTGCAGCCGCGGCTTGACGTCGCCGAGACCGCCGTGTCGCAGGTCCGCGCGCTCGGCTTCGAGGCGGGCGACGTCCGCCACATCGTCACGACGCACCTCGACCTCGACCACGCGGGCGGGCTGGCGGACTTCCCCGCCGCTGAGGTGCACGTCCTCGCGCTCGAGCTCGCGGCAGCCCGCAACCCGAGCTGGCGCGAGCGCACGCGCTACATAGCTGCGCAGTGGGCCCATGGACCGCGCTGGGTCGAGCATGGCGTCGAGGGCGATCAGTGGCTCGGCTTCGACAGCGTGCGCATCGTGCCCGACAGCGACGAGGAGATCCTGATGATCCCGCTGCCGGGGCACACGCGGGGGCACACCGGCGTCGCGGTGCGCGATGGAGCGGGCTGGCTACTGCACTGCGGCGACGCCTACTTCAACCATGGCGAGGTGCAGACGCCCGCCCATTGCCCACCCGGTCTGAGCGCGTTCGAGATCCTCAACCAGGTCGATGGCGCCGCGCGCCGGGCCAACCGCGAGCGCCTGCAGGAGCTGGCGGTGCGCCACGGCGACGAGGTCGAGCTGATCTGCTCGCACGACGCAGACACGCTCGAGCGCTTCTCAGCCGCTCGCTGAGCTCGTCGCGCGGGCTTCGCGCACGAGCCGGCGCATTCCCTTCAGCCAGCGCTCCGGGTCTGTCCCCTTGAATGCCATGAAGCGCTTGACGTTCTCGTGCGGGAGGATCAGGAAGCGCTCCTCGCGGATTCCCGCCACGACGGCGTCGGCGACGTCCTCCGGTTCGATCAGCCCACCCGCCGTCAGCGCCGCCGCGCCGACCGGATCGTCCATCGCCAGGTCGAGCATCGGCGTGCGGACTCCCTGCGGGCAGATGCAGGAGACGCGCACGCCGGCGTCGGCGTGTTCGATCGCCAGCCACTCCGCCAGCGACACGGCGGCGTGCTTGGTGACGCTGTAGACGAGCGATGAGACCTGCGTGAGCAGGCCGGCAGCGGAGGCCGTGTTGATCAGGTAGCCCTCGCCCCGCGCGAGCATCTCGGGAAGCAGCGCGCGCGCCGCCCACACGTGCGCCATCACGTTCACACGCCATGCCTCGTCCCACACCTCCTCGCTGGCCTCCGGGCCGCCCCGCGCGCCGGGTACGCCGGCGTTGGAGATGAATATGTCGATCGGCCCCGCCGCCTCGCGCGCGGTCGCGATCAGCGCGCGCACGCTGTCCTCGCTCCCGGCGTCGAGCTCCACCGCCAGGCCGTCGAGCTCCGCGGCGATCGCCCGCGCCGGCTCGAGCTCGCGATCTGCGACGACCAGCGCCCGTGCCCCATCGGCGGCGAAGCGCCGCAGCAGCGCGCGTCCAATTCCTCCCGCGCCCCCCGTCACGACGATGTGCTTGTCGGCTATCTCCATGCGGCGGTACTCTATGTGAACGATGAGTGCGCGGGAAAGCGCCGTGGCGGTCTCCGCGGCGCCCATCTGGGGGGAGCTTCGCTACAGCGGCGAGCTTGCGAGCCTGCTCGCCCTCACGACCCTGCGTCCGCCGCGGCGCCGGAGCGAGGCAGCTCCCGTGTTGATGATTCCCGGCTTCATGGCCGGCGACGCCTCGCTGGCGATGATGCGCCGCTGGCTGCGCCGGCGCGGGCACCGCGTGTCGATGAGCGGACTCCGCGCCAACGTCGACTGCGCCGAGCGGATCGTCGGTCGGCTCGAGCTCCAGCTCCAGGAGCTCGCGGCCGACAGCGGCCGCGGAGTGGTGCTGATCGGCCAGAGCCGCGGCGGCGCGCTCGCCCGTGCGCTGGCGGTGCGCGACCCCGACAGCGTGTCCGCGCTCGTGACGCTCGGGACGCCCGTGCGCGACTCGCTGGCGGTGTCTGCGCCGGTGCTGAGGACCGTGCGCTGGATGGCTCGACTCGGCGACCTCGGGCTGCCCGGGGTCTTCTCGAGCAGCTGCGGCGACGGCGAGTGCTGCGAGGAGTTCCGCGCGGAGCTCTCGGCGCCGCTGGCCGAGCGCATCGAGGCGGTCGCCGTCTACTCGCGCAGCGACGCGATCGTCGACTGGCACGCCTGCCTCGATCCGTACGCCGAGAACGTCGAGGTCGACTCGAGCCACTGCGGCATGTCGGTGCATCCGGCCGTCTACCGCCTGCTCGACCACGTGCTCGATGGCGCGGCGCGCAGCCCGGCGCCGCTGCCCGCCGTCGCCTAGCGTGCCCAACGCCGATCGGATGCTCGCGGCGGCGGCCGCACGCGCGAGCGAGCTCGCCGCGCCCGCGCTCAGCGCGCGCCCGCGCCTGAAGGTGGCCGTGCTCGGGTGCATGGACACGCGTATCGACCTCGTCGCGATGCTCGGCCTCGAGCGCGGCGACGCGCACATCATCCGCAACGCCGGGGGGCTGGCGACCGATGACGCGGTGCGCTCGCTGAGCGCGTCCCAGCGGCTGCTCGGGACCGAGGAGATCGTCGTCGTGATGCACGACGGCTGCGGGCTGCATGGTGCCTCCGAGGACAGCTTCGCCCACGCCCTGGCGGCCGATGGCGCCCTGCCGAGCTGGCGCCTGGGCGCCTTCGAGGACGTCGAGGCGGCGCTCGCGCACAGCCTCGCGCGCCTGCGGGCGAGCCCCGAGCTGCCCAGCCGCGATCACATTCGCGGCTTCATCTTCGATCCCGACAGCGGGACCCTGCGCGAGGCGCCGGCGCCGGCGCCGCGCTAGCTGGGCTGCGGCGGCCGTCAGGCGACGTCGCGCGGGTACTCGTACACGGAGACCAGGCGCACCGGCCCGTCGATCACGCGATAGCTGTGCGGGCGGTCGGCGCGGAAGCTGATCAGATCGCCCTGGCTGACCACCTCGCAAAACGCCGCAGTCGAGATCTCGACTGTCCCGGCTGTGATCGCGAGGTGCTCGAACAGCCCGTTGACGTGCGCGCCGGCATGGCGAATGGCGCCCTCGTCGAGCTCGAGCGTGTAGATCTCGATCAGGTCCCCGCCGGTGCGCGTGAGCAGATGGCGCATGACGAGGCCGTCCCTGTCGAGGCCGGCGTGGTCGACGGCAACCACCGAGGCATCGTCGGCTCGCACGACGGTCATGTCGTCGCTCGGCGCGTCGTCGTGGAAGAGGCTCGCGAACGGGACCCCGAGCGCGTTCGCGAGCGCCCACACGGTGTCGATCGACGGGTTGCCCTGGCCGCGCTCGATCAGCGACACGGTCGACTTCGCCACGCCGGCCTGCTCGGCGAGCCCCGACAGCGTCATGTCGCGAGCCATCCTCCAGCGACGCAGGTTCCGCGCGATCGGCTGAACGGCCCCTTCCACGGCGCTAGTTCTACCAGCCGAATGCGTCCGCATAGCAGATCGCCCTCCCCGGTGCGTTATATCGAACCGTGCATAACATATCGAACGGAGACGGTTCGCGCCACATGCGCTCCGAGACGGCATCCGGGTAGGCTGGCGCAGCGATGCGAGCAGTCACCTTCCAGGCGCCGGGAGTCGTCAGCGTCGAGGAGCGTCCCGAGCCCGAGCTGATCGACGCCGAAGACGCGATCGTGCGGATCGAGGCCACCGGGGTGTGCGGATCGGACCTGCACATCTACCACGGGCGCGTCCAGGTCGAGCCCGGCTTCACGATCGGCCACGAGTACGTCGGCACGGTGACCGCGGCCGGGGACGCGGTCACGCGCGTGGCCGTCGGCGACCGCGTGCTGGGCTGCTTCCAGACGGCCTGCGGGAGCTGCTGGTTCTGCCGCCGGGGCTACTTCCACCGCTGCCTGCAGTCGCGCACGTTCGGGCACGGCGCGACGCTCGGCTCGCTGCAGGGCACGCAGGCGGAGATGGCGCTGGTGCCGCGTGCGAACCTCGTGTTGCGCCGCGTCCCCGAGGGCATGAGCAGCGAGGTCGCGCTGTTCGCGGGCGACGTGATGGGAACGGGCTTCCACGCTGTCGACTCGAGCGGGCTGCGCCCGGGCGATGTCGCCGCTGTGCTCGGCCTCGGGCCCGTTGGGCTGTGCGCGGTGCAGGCCGCCCGCGCCGCCGGCGCGGCGCACGTCTTCGCGATCGACAGCGTCCCCGAGCGCCTGCGCGTGGCGGAGTCCTTCGGCGCCGAGGCCCTGCACCTGGGCGAGCAGGACGTCCGCGCGGCGGTGCGCGCCGCGACCGAGAACCGCGGCGTCGACGTCGCAATCGACGCCGTCGGCGACCCGCGCGTGCTCGACTCGGCGATCCGCCTCACGCGCGCCTGCGGCAGCGTGCAGTGCATCGGCGTGTACGCCGAGCGCACCGAGGTCCACATGGGCCTGTTGTGGCTGAAGTCGCTGACGCTGCGCGGAGGGCAGGCCAACGTGATCGGCCACGTCGACCGCGTGCTGGCGATGCTGTCCGCCGGCGTGCTCGACCCGAGCGCGCTCGTGACACGGCACATGAAGCTCGACGACGCGCCCGAGGCCTACGCCGTGTATGACCGGCGCGAGGCGCTGAAGATCGTCCTCACGCCCTAGCGCCGCGCCTTCCGCCGGCGCCGGCCGGGCGCGCTTGGCCGGGGGGCTCCGGCTAGGCCAGGACGGCGACGAAGCGCCAGTCGAGCACCTCGACGGGCTCGGCGCCGTCGGCGGCTTCGGCCGCGACGCGCGAGCGCAGGTGCGCGAGCGCGCCGCCTCCGTCGAGCGGCTCGAGGCGCTCGAGCTCGAGCTCGCTGCGCAGCGTGTCGCCCTCGTGCACCGCAGCCGGGTGCTCACAGGAGTGCCAGCCGACGATCGTGACGATCTCGGGCAGCGCCCGCGTCGCCTGCGCGGCGGCGAGGCCGATCGTGTGCCCGCCGTAGACGAGCCTGCGCCCGTCCGCCCGGGCACGGCGATCGTGGTGGGCGGCGGCGACGTTCAGCGTCAGTCGCGCGAGCTCGGCGGCGCCGCTGACGACGTCGCCGCCGTGGACGCGCCAGCGCGTCCCCGCATGCAGCTCCGCCAGGCCACTGCCGCGCCCGCCCGGGAAGGAGGAGAGATCCCACGAGGCCGTCGCCGCGCGCAGATCCTCCGGATCCAGCTTCTCGGGAATCTCATCGAAGCGGTCCACATGGCCGGTCTGAGCGTCGGGGTCGCACAGCGGCAGCATCGCGCAGCGCCAGAAGTCGAGCACCGCGCGCCCCTCCTGGTCGCTCGTACGCACGTGCAGGACGGCCAGGCCGCTCGCCGGGCGCTCCTCCCGCGGCGGGCTCTGGCGCAGCGCGACGACCTCGGTGGTGCTCGCCAGGCTGTCGCCGATCAGCGGCGCGCGCAGGAGCACGAGCCCGCGGTAGAAGACGTTCGCGAGCACGCGCTCGGTGAGCACCGTCGACTGTCCGATCGCCACGTCCCAGACGAGCGCAGGATGCGCCAGCGGGCTGCGCAGCCCGAGCAGGTCGCGCGCGAGCTTGCCGTCGAGCGCGAGGCGCAGGCGGTCACCGACGATCGCCCGATGGGTCGCGGCCATGCCATCTGTGAGGGCGACCGACGGCGCCGAGCAGTCGAGCGCCCCGACGTGGAGGTCCTCGAAATATGGCGCCGCTGGCGGCTGCTGGATGTCGGTTTCGGAGCTGATCGTGAGGTTTCCGCTTCAGGCCGGTGGAGCATGCGCCTCGGCGGCGAGCGGCCCGCGCGAGCGGCCCAGCCCGAGGTACCCGACGAGAAGCGCTGCAGCCATCGTCGCATACGCCCACCGCTGCCCCGCTGCCTGGGCGATTGCCGCTCCGCCAGCGGCACCGAGAGCATTGCCCGGCGGCCACGTCAGGTCGATGATCACGACGGCCATGATCTGGCCGACGCCGGCCGCGGTGCAGGCGTCGGAGAGCATCACCAGCAGCGGCGCCCACAGCACGCCGGTCGCCACCAGCGCGGCGATCGTCAGCGCGCCGGCGCCGGCACGGCTGTCGAGCCACGGGACGCCGAGGACGACGGGTGCACTCGCGAGCAGCCCGATGCGGATCGGGCGCAGCGGGCCGCGCCGGTCCGACCAGCGCCCGAAGGCGGGCTGCAGGAGGACTCCGACGACGGCCGCGATCCCGAAGATCGCGGCGATCTCTCCGGCGCCGGCGCCGAGGGCATGCTGCTGCAGCGGTGCGAGGACGCTGATCGCCGCGAGCAGCACGGCGGGCAGCAGGGCGATCCCCATCGCCGTGCGCACGGCGGCGGATGACAGCATCGATCCGAGCTCCAGGCGACGGTCCGCGGGCGCCTTCGGAGCCTCGGCGCGCATGGCGAGCAGTGCGAGCCCGACGCAGATGACGGCGATCGCGACGAACGTGCTCGCGCGCCCGGCTCCGGCGGCGATCCCGCCGACGGCCGGCCCGGCGACGGCGCCGGCCTCGCTGACGCCGAACGCCAGCCCGAGCATCTGCCCCCTGCGCGCCACCGGCGCGGCCTCCATCAGCCACACCATCGCGGCCGTCCACAGTGCCGCCCCGGCGACGCCCTGCGCGAAGCGCGCGGCCAGCAGCTCGGCATAGCTGCCGGCGAGGCCGAAGGCGACGCTCATCGCGGCAAACGCCAGCAGGCTCGCGAGCGCCGTCGCCTTCACGCCGGCGCGCAGCGCCACGAGCGTGGCCGGGATCGCTCCGACGAGCGCGCCGACGGCGTACATCGCCACGAGCACCCCAGCCTGCGAGGTGGAGAGGGCAAGCTCGTGCTTGAGCCCCGGGAGCAGCGGCGAGAGCACCGCGAAGAAGAACAGCTCCAGGAACATGAACGCCGAGATCAGGACCAGGAGTCGACGCACCGATCGATCCTAACCCGGCTGCGCGGGGTGCCTAGCCGACCCAGTCGAAGGAGCGCGTCACCGCCTTCTTCCACTGCGCGTACTCGCGCTCGCGACGGTCCTGGCCCATCTGCGGCTCCCAGCGGCGCCCGAGCGCCCAGCGCTCGCGCAGCTCCTCCTCGTCGGCCCAGAAGCCGACCGCCAGGCCGGCCGCGAAGGCGGCTCCGAGCGCGGTCGTCTCGGTGACCAGCGGGCGGATCACGGGCACCCCGAGGACGTCGGCCTGGAACTGCATCAACAGCTCATTCGCCGTCATGCCACCGTCCACCCTCAGCTCGGCGAGCGGCGCATCGGCCACGGCATTTGCGGCGTCGAGCACCTCGCGCGTCTGCCAGGCGGTCGCCTCGAGCGCCGCCCGCGCGATGTGGCCGGCGCGCGCGTAGGCGGTCAACCCGACGATCGCGCCGCGCGCATCGTCGCGCCAGTACGGCGCGAACAGCCCCGAGAAGGCCGGCACGAAGTAGACGCCGCCGTTGTCCGGCACGCTCGCCGCGAGCTGCTCCACCTCGGCGGCGCTCGAGATCAGGCCGAGCTGATCGCGCAGCCACTGCACGGCCGCGCCGGTGACGGCGATCGAGCCCTCGAGCACGTAGCGGGTCGGTCCCTGCCCGACCTTGGCGGCGACGCTCGTCAGCAGCTGCTCGCAGCGCACGATCTCCTCACCCGTGTTGAGCAGCAGGAAGGAGCCCGTGCCGTAGGTGCTCTTGGCCTCGCCCCGCTCGAAGCACGTCTGCCCGAACAGCGCCGCCTGCTGGTCACCGATGATGCCCGCGACGGGGCGCCCGGCGAGCGCTGTCGCGCCGGCCTCGCCATAGACCTCGCTGGAGGAGCGGATCTGCGGCAGCATCGCGCGGGGTATGCCCATCAGCTCGAGGCTCGGCTCGTGCCAGTCGAGCGTCTGCAGGTCCATCAGCATCGTGCGGCTCGCGTTCGTCACGTCGGTTGCGTGCACGCCGCCGCGCGGACCGCCGGTGAGGTTCCACAACAGCCACGTGTCGATCGTCCCGAAGGCCAGCTCGCCGGACTCGGCGCGCGCCCGCGCACCGGGCACGTGCTCGAGGATCCAGGCGAGCTTGGGGCCGCTGAAGTAGGTGGACAGCGGCAGCCCGACGCTCGGGCGCAGCCGGTCGAGCCCCTCCGCCCCGGCGAGCTCGCGCACGAGCGCATCGGTCCGTGTGTCCTGCCACACGATCGCGTTGTGCAGCGGCTCCCCGCTCGCGCGGTCCCACACGACCGTCGTCTCGCGCTGGTTGGTGATCCCCAGCGCGGCGATCTCCCCGGCCTCCACGTCGCAGCTCGCGAGCGCTCCGCCGATCACCTCGCGCACGCGCCGCCATATCTCCACGGCGTCGTGCTCGACCCAGCCCGCGCGCGGGTGGATCTGCTCGTGCTCGCGGCGCTCGCTGCCGGCGATCCGCCCGTCGGCGTCGAACAGGATCAGGCGCGTGCTGGTCGTGCCCTGGTCGATCGCCGCGACGAAGCGTGCCATTCCTCGCACCCTACGCGGCGGTGCGCGCGGGCGGGTGTATGGTGGAGCCGTGCGGTGGCTGCCCCGCCTCGAAGCCCGGCGCCGAGGGTTCTCGGCGGCGAATCACCGCTCGCGCGACCCGCGCCGTTTGCGCCGCTCGCGCGCCGCGCCGCTGTTGGGTCCGCTGCTGGGGACGGCGCTCGCCCTCGTCCCCGTTCTGGTCGCCGGCGGCGCCCATCCGACGCTCGCGCCCGCGGCTCGCGAGCCTGGCCGCCTCACCGTCGCCAGGCCGCCTGCGCTGTTTCGCATCGTCGGCTGTCGCAGCCACGGCGGCCCCTACCGCGGCGGTCCGGCGCGGCGCGAGGTCGCCCTCGGCTTCGACGACGGCCCCGCGGCCGACACGCCGGCCTTCCTCACGATGCTCGAGCGCAACCACGCCACGGCCACGTTCTTCATGATCGGCAGGCAGATCAGCCCTGTCTTCCGCGCGATGCTGCGACGCGAGCTGCGCGACGGCGACGCGCTCGGGGACCACACCTACAGCCATCCGAACCTGCTCCTGGCGGGCGGCGTTCGTGGTCAGCTGGCCGAGCCGCTCGCCGCGATCCGCGCGCTCACCGGCTACGCGCCGTGCGTGTTTCGCCCGCCATACGGCGCATACGACACCTCCGTCGTCGCGACCGCCCGCTCGCTCGGCCTCGCGACGGTCATGTGGAACGTCGACCCGACCGACTGGGCGCAGCCGGGCAGCGGCGCGATCGTGCGCCGGGTGCTCGCGCAGGTACGCCCCGGCTCGATCGTCATCTCCCACGACGGCGGCGGCCCCCGCGCTCAGACGCTCGCCGCCTACCCCGCGATCATCGCCGCGCTGCATGCGCGCGGCTACCGGCTCGTGACGATCCCCGAACTGCTGGGCTTCCGCCCGGTCTACGTGCCCTGCGTGCGCCTCTGCGACGGCCTCGGCGTGGCCCGCGCGCGGTTGCCTCGCGACGCGATCCTCGAGCGCGCGCCCTGACCCGCGTGTTCGCGATCTGCGCCTGCTTAGAATAGGCTGCTCACGAGTGGAGGTCCTGCGGATCTTCACAGCGCGCGCCCGTAGCTCAGTGGTCAACGGTTCTCTTCGGGGAGCCAAAGAGCAGCGGTCTTTCAAGCCGCAGGCCGCGGGTTCGATTCCCGCCGGGCGCACTTTTCTCCAGCGCGAGCGTCGCTCTCCTCACTCGCCCGCCGCTCCCCGACCCCCCGTTTTCCGGGGTTACAGGCGTTGCATGTCATCCACTCGGGTGAAGTTGACATTCTGCGTAAAACATGATTTATATGTCTCGTCGGGATTCAGTCGCCTGCGAGCCGGTGGGACGGCAGGGCGGCTGCCCGTGACGGACTGGAACGAAACCGAGGGGTCTGGAGATGGTCGTGAGGTCAAGCAGGATGCGAGACCACGGATGAGGGTGCTGGTCTGTCACGAGCAGCGCATGCTGCGGAGCCTGCAGCGTCGCTGGCCGTACCGCCGCTCGCACAGCCGGCACGACCTGCATTGGCTCGTGCGCGTGCGGCCACAGCCGCGCCTGTGTGCCAGCGCACGCCTGCACTCCCAGAATGGGCTGCGCGTAGGCAGCCGGAGGCCCTGAGAGCTCGAGGGGGATCGAGGCGCGTGGGGGAATCCATCCCCGCAGGCCCAGTGGGAAACCGGGGGCTTGCGGGGATGGATCACGCGACTAGCCCGGCGCCCGCGCGCGCTGCGGGCGCTCAGCTTCGAGCTCCTCGGCCCGCTCGGCGTCGGCGCGGTGGGCGTGCTCGGCAATCGCGTCGAGCAGCGTCGGCCACAGCGCGCGCGGGAGGTCGTGGCCCATCCCGGGGATCTTCATCAGGCTCGCGCCGGGGATCGCCCGTGCGGTGGCGCGCCCGCCGGAGGGTGCGACGAGACGGTCGGCGCTGCCGTGGATCACGAGCGTCGGCGCGGCGACGCGACGCAGCTCGCGCGTGCGGTCCCCGGAGGCGATGATCGCGGCGAGCTGACGTCCGGGCCCGCTCGGGTCGTGGTCGCGGTCGTAGCTCGCGCCCGCCAGCACGCGCACGTCGTCGACGTCGCGCAGCGCGCCCGGTGAGCCGATCGCGGCGAACACGCCCTCCATGTGCCTGACGAACGCCTCGCGCTCGCGCGGGGCTCGTCGCAGCAGTGCGGCGTACAGCCGCGGCGAGGGCTGCCCGCTCCAGCGCTGTCCGGTGTTGGACATGATCGAGACGAGCGAGCGGACCTGCTCGGGGTGACGCGCGGCCAGCGTCTGGGCGATCATGCCGCCCATCGAGGCGCCGACGACGTGCGCCGGGGCGAGCTTCAGCTCGGCCAGCAGCCGCGAAGCGTCCTCGGCCATGTCCGCGAGCGTGTAGACGGCGGCCGCGCGCGAGCGGCGCAGCAGCTGCGCGATGCTCGGCGGGCGACCCTCGAGATGGGTGGAGCGGCCGATGTCGCGGTTGTCGAAGCGCACGACGTGCAGGCCTCGCTCGGCGAGCCGGCGACAGAAGTCCTCGTGCCAGGCGATCATCTGCGTGCCCAGGCCCATCACGAGCAGAGCCGTGGGATCGGACGGGTCGCCGACCGTCTCGTAGCAGAGGGTGATTCCCTCGCCGACATCGCAGAACTGCTCTGACACGATCCCGCGACTCTAGCCTGTCGACGTCGCTAGGATCGGTTGCGATGGCCGCCACTGCCGACTCGAGCGGATCCGTGGCCCCGGCGAGGGGGAGCGAGGAGACCGAGCTGAGGGCGCTCTCGATCGACACGATCCGCGGCCTGTCGATGGACGCGGTCCAGCGCGCCAACGCTGGGCACCCGGGCACCGCGATGGCGCTCGCGCCGCTCGCCTACGTCCTGTTCAAGCGCTTCCTGCGCGTCAACCCCGCCGACACCGCCTGGCCGGACCGCGATCGCTTCGTGCTCAGCTCCGGGCACGCCTGCGTGCTGCAGTACTCGCTGCTGCACCTGTGTGGCTATGACCTCGCGCTCGAGGACCTGCAGCAGTTCCGCCAATGGGGCTCGCGCTGCCCGGGTCACCCCGAGCGCGGACACACTCCCGGCATCGAGGTAACGACCGGGCCGCTGGGACAGGGGGTTGCGAACGCCGTGGGCATGGCGATGGCCGAGCGCTTCCTCGGTGATCGCTTCAACCGGCCCGGACGGGAGGTCGTCGACCACCACGTCTATGCGATTTGCTCCGACGGCGACATGATGGAGGGCGTCAGCCAGGAAGCGGCGTCGATCGCCGGGCACTTCGGCCTCGGCAAGCTCGTCGTCTGCTACGACGACAACCACATCACGATCGACGGCAGCACCTCGATCTCCTTCGACGGCGAGAACCACACGGCGCGCTTCGAAGCCGACGGCTGGCACGTCCAGCGCGTCGCGGACTCCGAGGACGTCGAGGCGCTGGAGGCGGCGATCGCGGCGGCGCGCGATGAAACCGAGCGGCCGTCCTTCATCGCGATCCGCTCGCACATCGCCTATCCCGCCCCCAACGCCGTCGACACCGCCAAGGCGCACGGCGCGCCGCTCGGCGAGGAGGAGGTCAAGGCGACCAAGCGGGTGATGGGCTTCGACCCCGAGCGCAGCTTCTGGGTCGACGAGCGCGTCTACGGGCACATGTCCCTGCGCGAGCACGGCAGCGAGCACCAGCAGGCCTGGGAGGAGAACTTCAAGCAGTGGCGCGAGGCCTTCCCTGCGATGGCCGAGGATTGGGAGCGCGCCTGGTCGGGACGCCTGCGCGACGGCTGGCGCGAGTCGCTTCCCTCCTTCGCGGCCGGCGACAAGATCGCCACGCGCGCGGCGGGGCAGAAGGTGATGGCCGCCTTCGGCGAGCACGCGCCGACGATGATCGGCGGCGCCGCCGACCTGGTCGAGTCGACGAAGACGCTGTTCGAGGGCGGCGGCGAGTTCTCGCGCGTGCACGGGGGGCGCAACGTTCCGTTCGGGATCCGCGAGCACGCGATGGGCGCGATCGTCAACGGTGCCGCGGCCCACGGGGGGATCGTCAAGCCGTACGGATCGACGTTCCTGATCTTCTCCGACTACATGCGCGGTGCGGTGCGCCTGTCCGCGCTGATGGGCTTGCCGGTCGTGTGGGTGTGGACGCACGACTCGGTGGCGCTGGGCGAGGACGGGCCGACCCATCAGCCGGTCGAGCACTACGCGGCGCTGCGCGCGATCCCCGACCTGTGGGTGATCCGCCCGGGCGATGCGAACGAGACCGTGGCCGCCTGGCGCGTCGCGCTCGAACGCGAGGACGGGCCGGTCGCGCTGCTGCTCTCGCGCCAGGACATTCCCGTACTCGATCGCAGCGAGACGGCCTCCGCCGACGGACTCGAGCGTGGCGGCTACGTCCTGTGGGAGTCCGGCGAGGGCACGCCCGCGCTGATCCTGATCGCGACCGGCGGCGAGGTCGACCCGACGCTCGCGGCCGCCCGCACGCTCGCCGCAGAGGGGACGCCGGTCCGCGTCGTCTCGATGCCGTGCATCGAGCTGTTCGAAGCGCAGCCGAGCGAGTACCGCGATGACGTGCTCCCGCGTCGCGTGCGCGCGCGCCTGGCCGTCGAGCCGGGCGCGAGCATGAGCTGGTGGCGCTGGGTCGGCAGCGACGGTGACGTGCTCGGGCTCGATCGCTTCGGCGCCTCGGCCCCGGGTACTACCGTGCTGGAGAAGCTCGGTTTCACCCCAGAGAACATCCTCGCGCGCGCCCGGGCGCTGCTCGAGCACACGACCCCCTAAGGAGCAGCCATGCCCGCCGCCGCGAACAAGCCCCTGCAACGCCTCTCCGCGCTCGGGCAGAGCGTCTGGGTCGACTTCCTCTCGCGCGAGTCGATCCGCGGCGGGCACCTGCAGGAGCTGATCGACGAGAACTCGGTCGTCGGCGCGACCTCGAACCCGACGATCTTCCAAAAGGCGATGAGCGCGGGCGATGCCTACGACGAGCAGATCCACGAGCTCGCCGCCGCCGGCAGCGATGTCGCGCAGACGTTCTGGACGCTCGCGCAGCAGGACATAACGGATGCTTGCGAGCTGTTCCGCGCGGTCTGGGACGGCGGCCACGGTCGCGACGGCTACGTCTCGCTCGAGGTCGACCCGCGCCTTGCCTACGACACGCTGGAGACGTTTCGCGAGGCGATGCGCCTGCACGAGTCCGTCGATCGCCCCAACCTGATGGTCAAGATCCCCGCTACCAAGCCGGGCCTGGCGGCGATCGAGGATGTGATCGCGAAGGGACGTTCGATCAACGTCACGCTGATCTTCTCGCTGCGCCGCTACGCCGAGGTCGCCGAGTCCTACATTCGTGGCCTCGAGCGCCTGATCGCCGAGGGCGGGGATCCGCGCAGGGTGGCCTCGGTGGCGAGCTTCTTCATCTCGCGTATCGACACCGAGGCCGACAGGCGCCTCGATCAGATCGGCGGCGCCGAGGAGCTCAAGGGCCGCCTCGCGATCGCCAACGCGCGGCTCGCCTACGAGCACTACCTGCAGGCGTTCGCCGGTCCGCGCTGGGACTACCTCGCCGGCAAGGGCGCCACCCCCCAGCGCGTCCTGTGGGCGTCGACCTCGACGAAGAACCCCGCCTATCCGGACACGATGTACGTCGAGGAGCTGATCGGAGCGGACACCGTCGACACGATGCCGGAGGAGACGATCGAGGCCTACCAGGATCACGGCAGACCCGAGCCGCGCCTGCGCAGCGGGCTGGCCGAGGCGCACGAGCTGATCGAGCAGCTCGCGCAGGTGGGCGTCGACTACGACGACCTCACGGATACGCTCGAGCGCGAGGGCGTGGAAAAATTCGCCGCCTCCTTCGACGAGCTGATGGCCTCGCTGGAGAGCAAGCGCGAGTCGCTCGCGCCGGCCTGAGACCTCAGCGGTAGGGGACCGGAATCAGCACGCGGATCGTCAGCGGGCCCGAGGGGAACGCGGTGGCCGCCACGGTGACGACGCGGAAGCTCTGACCGCGATAGCTGTAGGAGCCTTGCGCGGGCACGTTGCCCGGCGAGGGACCGAGGCTGTCCTTGACCAGTCGTTCGTGCGCGGGGCCCATGTACATCAGCACCTTCAGGCCCACGAGCCTGTCGAGCAGGCGCTTGTAGCCCTCGTCGTCCTGGATCGAGATGACGATGCTGCCGATCCGCCGGCCGCCGAGGCGCAGGGGCGCCGTCACGGGCGCCAGCACGAAGGGGCCGCCGTTGTCGTCCAGCAATGCGCCGTTGGCGGCATTGACCCGCAGGCGCACGAGATGCTGATGCAGGAGCGCTTCGCTGACCGCGTGCGTCGCCGCCGCGTCGCCTCGCGCCACCGCCTGCAGGAGCGCAGGGTCGTGCTGCACGCGATCGAGCTGCGTGAGCGTGCGTGCGCCGGCCTCGCCGGCGTAGATCAGCCTGGCGATGCGGCCTAGCGTGTTCACGACGGTGTCCTCGCCGCTCGCCCCGCACAGCTCCCTCGTGGCGCTGATCGGTTTGAGCAGATACACGCGGATCGCTCCGGCGGGGTAGGCCTCGCCGCTGAAGGAGCGGTACTGGTAGGGCACGCCCGCGATCGTGACGGAGCCTTCGCGTCCGAGCGCGCCGGGGGGGAGCGAGAGCTTGCCGGCGATCGTCCGTTCGCCCTCGCGCAGCACGACGGTCCCCTCGCTGATGCCGTTGCCCTCGGCGAGGAAGCCCGCCTGTGACCAGACGCTCGTGGTGTAGGTCGCGAGCGGCGTACCGTGCGCATCGGAGATCGTTCCCCGCAGCGGCGTGAGCGCCGCGCCGCCGAGGTCGGCGAGCGTCGTGTTGGCGCGCACGATGCGCAGGTTCGTCAGGTGGCCGGTTGCGACCAGTTCGGCGGCCGCCGCCTTCGTCGCCGCGGGATTGGCTTCTTCGAGCGCCCTGCGCAGGGGCAGCGAGGCGGCGATCAGGTGCTGGGCGGAGGCCGTGCGTTCGCTGAAGACACCCTCGTGGTAGACGCGGGAGAGCACCCTCGCGAGCGTGTCGAGGACGGTTGCCGGACAACTTTTCGCGGGCCCCTGGGCGTCCGTGCGAGCGGACGTCGACCCGCAACCGGCGAGCGCGGCTGAAAGGGCCAGCACGGCGGCAGCGCGCGTGGCGAACGGACGCATTCCCACGTGCCGAACCATCTCCACACATCCTAAGCTGCGGCTAACCGCGGCGTGAGGTTCCTCCCACGGCAGACGTCGACGGCAGACGTCGAGTAGGGTCGCGGCGTGCCCACCGTCCTGATCACCGGCGCGTCGACGGGAATCGGCAGGGCCTGCGCCCTGCGCCTGGCCACCGCCGGCTGGACCGTGCTCGCGGGCATCCGCGGCAGCGACGCCGGCGAGTCGCTCGAGCGCGACGCGCCGGGCGGGCACGTGCGGGCCCTGACGCTCGATGTGACGGACCCCGCGCAGATCGCGGCCGCCGTCGAGCAGCTGCCCGCGGCGGGCCTCGACGGGCTCGTCAACAACGCCGGCATCGGCGTCGGCGGGCCGATCGAGGTGATCGCCGAGGAGGACCTGCGCCGCCAGTTCGACGTCAACGTCTTCGCGCAGCTCGCCGTCACGCGGGCGATGCTGCCGGCGCTGCGACGCGCGCGCGGGCGGATCGTGTTCATGTCCTCGATCGGTGGCCGCGTCGCGCTGCCCTACACCGCCCCCTACGGCGCCTCCAAGCACGCGATCGAGGCCTTCGGCGATGCGCTGCGCATCGAGCTGCACAGCTCCGGCGTCCAGGTCGCGCTCGTCGAGCCCGGCTCGGTGGCGACGCCGATCTGGGAGAAGGGTCGCGCCGAAGCCGACCGCATCCGCATCCCGCCCGAGCTCGCGGCCTACTACCGAGACGTCCCGGCTGCGATCCAGAAGGCGCTCGCTGACACGGCCAGTCGAGGCGTGCCCGCCGAGCAGGTCGCGGCGACGGTCGAGCGTGCCCTGACGGCGAAGCGAATGCGTGCGCGCTACCTGGTCGGCCGCGACGCGCAGCTGATGCTGGCGCTGCGCCGGTTGCTGCCCGCCCATCTCTTCGACCGCTTCATCCGCAGCCGAATGGGCGTCTGAACAGCGTTCACGGCGGCGGCGGGTAGACGGCCAGCCAGGCGAACACGCTGGTCGTGGCGGCCTGCGTCTGCAGCATCCCCGGGCGCGCGTCGCTGGGCGGCAGCGTCGCGCCGTTCCAGGAGAGCAGGTAGAGACCTTCGCCGTTGAGCGCGCGCGTCGCCGCGTCGCGCGCGTTGTCGGCGGCCATCGCATAGAGCGTGCGATCGCCGTCGAGCGCGTACAGCGCGAGCATCCACTGCAGATAGATGGCGTCGTACTGGGGAGAGAAGTCGAGCAGGTAGCCGAAGCGGCTGAGCGCGGTTGCCTTCAGCCGCTCGGCCCGTTCGCACTCGGCGGGCGTGGCGGTGGCGTGGCAGAGCAGCGCCTGGGCGTAGATCAGCGGGCCCTCGATGTAGTCGATCGGCGTCGGGTTGAGGTTGCTCGCCGCATACAGCTGGTCGGCCCCGCTGAAGCCGGCGGAGTCGGCCCAGCCGAGGAAGCGGCGCGCCTGCGCGAGCGCGAACGTGGAGCGGGTCTGCGCGTACAGCAAGCTCGCCAGCAGCGTACCCGCGGCGAGCGCCTCGCCGGCCTTGTAGGGATGGTGCGTGTTCCACCAGATCCCGCCGCCGCGCGGATCCCAACCGGCCGCTGCGATGTAGCGCAGCGCGCGTTGCGCGTCGGCCAGATAGCGGGCATTGCCGGTCGCGCGAAAGGCGTTGACGAAGGCCAGGCCCCACCAGCCGTTGTCGTCGAACCACGTCTCCGTGTTCCCCGTGCGATCGCCGGGGTAGGGCGAGTAGCCGGCCAGCGGGCGCAGCCCGCGGTTCAGATAGCGCTCCGCGCCCGCCGCGAAGCGCGCCACGGCGCTCCTGTTGGCGGCGGTCGGCTGGGCGATCGCGATCGCATCGAGCGACTCGAACAACGGCACGATGTCCCAGATCGTCGCCAGTGGATAGCGGTCGTGGTCGTTCAGCCGCGCGTCGTACCAGCCGAGCCGCGAGTCGTGCCAGCGCTGCTCGGCCGCGCGTACGCCGGCCTGGGCGAGCGCAAGGTAGCGCTGCTGGGTGCTCGTCGCCGATCTCGCCGCTGCGGTCTGCCTCGCCCCGGCGGCGCCGCCGGAGAGACCGAGCGCGAGCACGAGCGCGAACACGAGCGCGAGGGCGGTGGCGCGGGAGCTGGGCTGGGGGAGGCGGAATCTGGGCATCGGGTGTGTAAACCCTCCCTCGCAGCGATCGGCGCGGCCGCCGGCTCGCGAGGCGCACTTGCGTGGGTAACGTGTATCGGTCGATGAAGCCGACAGAGCAAGCCCCTCTGCTGGAGGCCCCCGCGGCTGCCCTCGCCTCGCCGGCGGGTTACGCACCCCCGCCCGCGCCGGCCTCCGAACGGCGCGCCTGGCTGACGGCCGCAGCGACCTGCGCGGTGGGCGTGCTGGTCCTCGCCGCGGTGCTCAGCGGCGTCGTCGGGCGCACCAGCGGTGCGAGCGCCCCGCCGCCGGTGCTGCTCGGCGCGGGCACCCCGGCAGCGACGCTCTCCGCGAGCGGCGTGGCGGCGGGCCGAACGGGGCCGATCCTCGCGCGTCCGACGGCGGCGCAGCAGCGCGCCGACGCCCACCGCTTCGCCGCGGCGAGCGAGACGCACATCGCGCAGCGCTGGATCGAGGGCTTCTATCCGGTCTACGCCGCCGCCCAGGGGACGTTCGGGGTCAACTGGCTGCTGATCGCCTCGATCCACATGCAGGAGACGGCCTTCTCGACGGCCACGAGCACCTACCACGGCCTCAACTTCGCCGGCTGCTGCGGCGGTCCGATGCAGTTCAACGTCACCAACGGGCCCGTCTCGACGTGGAGCCTCGTGCGCGACTCCTACGTCTACGGCCGGCGCCCGGCGGTCTACGATCACATGACCGCGCAGCACCCCTCGATCTACGACGACTTCGACGCGATCATGGCGGCCGCGCACCTGCTGTCGGCCGACGGCGCCGGCTACACGCTCGACTACTCCGCGTGGTCGGCGGCGTATGACTACTACGGACACGACGCCACCGGGGTCCTTTATGCCGACCAGGTGCTGGCCCGCGCGATCGGCTGGTCCCGGCACGGCTTCTGCGGCAACTGCGGCGTCGATCCCGCGCTCACGCGCGCGGTGCACGCCGCCTACGGCGCTCCCGTTGCGGCGGCCCTCGCCGCGCCCGCGCCCGCGCCGGCGAAGGCGAAGCGAAAGCGCGGCTAGCGGGCGTGCGCCGGCCGGCTGGCGGGAAGGCCCGCGGCTGAGCGCGCGCTACGCCGCGTCGGCCTGGGCGATCAGCTCGCCGGCGACGCGATCGGTGGCGCGAGCGGTGCCCCCGAGCAGCCGGCGCGAGAGCTGCGCGCGGCGGAAGTAAAGGGGCGCGTCGTGCTCCCAGGTCGCGCCGATGCCGCCGTGGACGGAGATCATCGTGCGCGCGGCGTCATCGAGCGCGCGGCCGGCGACCGAGCGGGCGGCGCTGGCGGCGAGCGGGAACTCCTGCGGTGCGCCGTTGCGCGCCCAGCCGGCGTAGTAGAGCAGCGAGCGCCCGTTCTCGAGCTGGCGCAGCACCTCGGTGAGGGAGTGCTTGACGGCCTGGTAGGAGCCGATCGCGCGCCCGAACGTGTGGCGCTCCTTGGCGTACTCCACCGACACGTCGAGGGCGACCTCGACGCTGCCGAGCGACTCGGCCGCGACGAGCGTCTGGGCGAGATACCAGGCACCGGCGAGCTCCGCGACGGGCGTGTCGAGCAAGCGCGCCGGAGTGTCCTTGAGCGACACGTGCCCGAGCGAGCGGGTCGCGTCGTAGCGGGTGACAGCCTCGACGGACACACCCGCTGCGCCCACCTCGATCGCGACCCCGACGGGGTTGCCGTCGAGCAGCGCCACGCCGACGAGCACGTCCGCGCCGGGGGCGTCGGGGACGAAGGCCAGCTCGCCGCTGAGGTTCACGCCGGGTCCGTCGGCGACGGCCGTCGGTGCCGCGGGGCGCTCGAGCCCGTGGGCTGCGTCGACCGTCCAGCCGGCCCCGAGGTCGTCGGGCGGAGACACGGGTAGGTAGGCGGCGCGCAGCTCGCCGGTGGCGAGCTGCGCGAGCATCGCCGGGATGCCATCGCCGCCCGCGGCGCTGTTGAGGATTGCGCTCGCGGGAAGGTGGCCGAGCAGGGGAATCCCGGCGAGGACACGCCCGCACTCGCCGAGCACGAGCATCGCGTCGAAGGCGTCGAGACCGGCGCCGCCGTGCTCCTCGGCGATCAGCAGCCCGGGCCAGCCCGCCTCGCGTGCTGTCGGCCACAGGTCGGGAAGCGCGCCCTCGTCGCCGTCGAGCGCCTCGCGGGCGGCTTCGATCGTCTTGGAGCGCGACAGCGCGCCGCGGGCGGCCTCGCGCAGGAAGACCTGCTCGTCGGAGAGTGCCAGGTTCATACCGCCGCCCCTTCCTTGGAGCGCAGCTCGGAGAAGGGGATGCCCTTGTCCAGGCGTGGCTCGGGTGGCAGCCCGAGCACGCGCTCGCCGATCGTGTTCCTGAGGATCTCCTCGGTCCCGCCGGCGGACTTCAGGCCGGGCAGGAAGGAGATCATGTAGGACCACTCGCTGTCCTCGAGCAGCGCGTCGGGCCCGAGCACGTCGGCGATCAGGTCGCCGGCCTTGATCGCGCCGCTGACGATCGTGACCTTCGCGAGGCCCGCCTCGGGGCCGGGGATCTGGCCTTTCTGCAGCGCGGTCAGCGTGCGGTAGCCGGTGAAGCGCACGGCCAGCAGTTCGCTCGAGATCTCACCGAGTGTGTGACGCACCTGCTGATCGCGTCGCGCGTGCTCGTCGCCGGCGATCGCGGCGGCGAAGCGCGTCGAGTTGTAGCCCATGCCCTCGCCGCCGAGGCCGATCGTCACGCGCTCGAACATCAGCGTCGTCAGCGCCGTGCCCCAGCCGTTGCCGACCCCGCCGACGACGGCGTCGGCGTCGAGTGCGACGTCGTCGAAGAAGACCTCGTTGAACTCGGCCTCGCCGGAGATCTGGCGCAGGCCGCGAATCGTCACGCCCTCGGCGTCCAGCGGCACGATGAACATCGTCAGGCCCTTGTGCTTGGGCACGTCGGCGTCGGTGCGCGCGAGCAGCAGGCCGTAGGAGGCGAACTGCGCGTTCGTCGTCCAGACCTTCTGGCCGCTCAGGCGCCAGCTGCCGTCGTCCTGCCGACGCGCGCGCGTCTGCACCGCGGCGAGGTCCGAGCCGGCGGCGGGCTCGGAGAAGAGCTGGCACCAGACCTCGTCGCCATGGAGCATCGGCCCGAGATAGCGGGACTTCTGCTCCTCGCTGCCGTGGGCGATGATCGTCGGGCCGAGCATGCCGACGCCGATCGCATCGAGGATGCCGGGCACTTTCGCGCGGGCGATCTCCTGGTTGCAGAGCACCTGCTCGATCGGCCCGAGCCCCTGGCCGCCGTACTCCTTCGGCCAGGTCACGCCGGCGAGGCCGGCCTCGGCCAGCTTGCCCTGCCAGGAGCGCCGCGCGGCCACGATCTCGTCCTCGTCCTCGAGCGCTCCGGCCCCCTGCAGCACGGGTGCCTCGGAGGAGTGCTGCTCGAGCCAGCTGCGCGCCTTGGCGCGGTAGGCGGCCTGCTCTGGTGTGTCGTCGAGATCCACGTCTTCTCCTTTGGCTGACTGGCCAGTCAATCCTCGCCCGAGAACCGTACCAGGAGCCCGGCGGTGCCGCCCGACGCGTCCGGCGTCCTCGTTGCCTGCTCTGTGGAGCGGGCTTGCTTGGCTGCTCAGGCGCCGCTTGGCATCTGCGGCTCGGGCACGCGCGCCAGGTGGTAGACGTCGTGGAAGCCACGATCGAGCAGCTGGCGTGCCTGCGTTCCGGGGTCGGCGGAGTCGAGCAGGACGGCGCCGAGGCGCACGCCGCCGCGTTCGGCGGTGGCGACGAGGCAGCGCCCGGCGGCGAGCGTCCAGCCGGTCTTCAGCCCGGTCGTGCCCGGGTAGCCGTAGATCAGCAGGGGGTTGTTGTTGTACAGGTAGAGCTTGCCGCCCTTGATCGGGAAGGGCAGGGCGGCGGAGTAGGTGTGCACGATGCGCGCGATGCGGGGCTGGGCGAGGTCGACGTGGGCGAGCATCGCGAGGTCCGCGGCACAGGAGAAGTTGCCGGCGTCGTAGAAGCCCGAGGGCGAGGAGTAGCGCGTGCAGCCCATGCCGAGCTTCGCGGCCTGCGCGTTCATCCGCGCGACGAACGCCTTCACGCTTCCCGCCAGGTACTGCGCGAGCGCGATCGCGGCGTCGTTGCCGGAGGGCAGCATCAGCCCGTAGAGCATCGTCTCCAGGCGCACGTGCTTGCCGAGCGGCAGCTCGCCCACCTTCGAGCCGCCCGCTTCGACCGCCTGGCGTGTGACGGGCACGCGCGCGCCCGGCGGCGCGGACTCGACGCTCAGCAGGGCGGTCATCATCTTCGTCAGGCTCGCGATCGGCATGCGGCGGTAGGCGCTTCGCTGCCACAGCACCTGGCCGCTGGCGAGGTTGAAGAGCAGGCCGGCGCGCGGCGGGTGATGGAAGGCGAGGCGAATCGGATCGCGCTGGGGCGCGGTGATGCCGGGGAGTGCGAGCGCGGGCTTGGCCAGCGTCAGGCCGGCGGGCGAGAGCAGCGGTGCGAGGGGGATCCTCGCGGCCGGCCGCCGCGCGGCTCGCGGATCGTGGGCGGCGCCCTTGGAGCCGCTGCTCAGCGCCAGCGCCCCGCCGCCGCCGAGCGCGGCGATCGCCAGGAGCGCGAGCGCCGTGAGCTGGCGCCGGCGCCGTCGCCGGGCTGCGAGCGCGCGCCGATGGCGGCTCTGGTCGGGCGTCATGAATGGCGATGTGCTCACTGGGGCGGGTTGCGCAACGCGCCGATGATGCCGACGGCGAGCAGCACGAGGATGAAGACGGAGAGCAGCCCAGCAACGGTAACTCCCTGTTCGGCCATCGCGCGGAAGGTCAAAAAGGCGAAGCCGGCGATGAAGACGAGCGCCGCGCCGAGAACGACGACGCGCCTCATGCGAGCGGGGGCTGGGTGGTTGGGGGGGCGTGCGCGGGCGCCATCGCGGGTCAGTACAGCGCCCGCGGCGGCGGCGCCGCCTTGCGGTGCTTGGCGAACAGCCGGATCAGCGCCAGCCCGAAGGCGAAGCCGCCGATGTGGGCGAAGTAGGCCACGCCTTCGCCGCCGAGCGGGCTCGCGAGGCCGGCGGCGCCGAAGTAGATCTGCTCGAGAAACCAGAACGCGAGCAGCAGGATCGCCGGCACCTCGACGATCGTGACGAAGAAGATGATGAACACGAGCGTCAGCACGCGGGCGCGCGGATACAGCAGCAGGTAGCCCCCGAGCACCGCTGCGATCGCTCCCGAGGCGCCGAGCGTCGGCGCGGTCGAGTCGGGCCCGACGAGCACCTGGGCGGCGAGCGCGACGAGGCCGCCGAGCAGGTAGAAGGCGAGGTAGCGCACGCGGCCGGTGGTGTCCTCGACGGTGGGGCCGAAGATCACCAGGAAGATCATGTTGCCGAAGATGTGCAGGAAGCTGCCGTGCAGGAACATCGAGGTGAAGGCCGTCTCCCATGTGGCGGGCTGCGGCGAGGGGCTGCCGGACACACCCGCCTGTCCCTGGCAGGCGACCGTGCTGACGGGCCCCTGGACGCTCTGCGCGGTGGCGAGGTCGCAGTGACTGCCGGGATGCGTGAGCTCGTAGGGGATCGCCCCGTAGTGGACCGCGACGTTCTCGGTAGGGCCGCCGAAGAAGCTGCCGCCGTGGCGGATCTCGAGCAGGTAGGCGACGACGTTGATCGCCACGAGCACGACCGTCACGATCGGGAACCGCGCGAGCCTGATGTTGTCTCGGAGGGGGAAGAACATCGTGGCGGCCCGGACCGCCGGGCGGCGTCACATTCTGCTCGCTGGGCGGCGGGGGCGAGCTACGCCCGTGCGGCGAGCGGACCGACCCCTGCCCGCGGCTGAGGCACGTGCTGGTCGGCGTGGTAGGAGGAGCGCACGAGCGGACCGGCGGCGACGTGCTCGAAGCCGAGCTCGTAGGCGGCCTGCTCGAGCGCCGTGAACTCCTCCGGGTGCCAGTAGCGGACGATCGGCAGATGGCGCTCGGAAGGGCGCAGGTACTGCCCGACGGTGAGCACCTGCACGCCGCTCTCGCGCAGGGCGGCGAACGCCTCGAGCATCTCCTCGTGGGTCTCGCCGAGTCCGACCATCAGGCCGGACTTCGTGACGACGTCGCCTTCGCCGAGCTCGCCGGCGAGGCGAAGGACGCGGCAGGAACGCTCGAACTCCGAGCCGCGACGGGCGATCGAGTAGAGCCGCGGCACGACCTCGACGTTGTGGTTGAAGACGTCCGGGCGCGCGGCGATGACCCTCGCGAGCGGCATCTCCTGGCCCTGGAAGTCGGGCGTCAGCACCTCGATCTGGCAGCCGGGAGCCTGCCGGCGCACCTGGCGGATGACGCCGACGAAGGCCGCGGCGCCCTTGTCGGGCAGGTCGTCGCGATCGACCGAGGTGATGACCGCGTGGCGCAGTCCCATGCGCGCGATCGAGCGGGCGACGCGGGCCGGCTCGAGCGGATCGTTCCACGTGGGTCTGCCGGTCTTGACGTTGCAGAAGCCGCAGCGCCGCGTGCAGGTGTCGCCGAGGATCATGAAGGTGGCGGTGCCTCGCTCCCAGCACTCGCCGACGTTCGGACAGGCAGCCTCCTGGCAGACGGTGTGCAGGTTCTCCGAACGGATCAGCTCGGTCAGCTCGCGATAGCGCTGCCCTCCCGGTGGCGGCACCTTGAACCACGGTGGCTTGCGCTCGCGCAGCGGACGCACGTCGGGACCGAGCACGCTGAGGACGTCCATGCCCCCCGGGTTCGCGCGGGATCGCGTGCCGCCCACGCCACTCATGCGGGCACCGGCTCGGGCGCCGCGGCCGGCATGCTCTCGCCCCGGGCTCGCGCGGAGGCGTGCGGGGCGGCGCGCATCGTGTCGATACCGAGGCGGCGCGGCGAGACGAGGCGCTGGCGGCGCCCGTGTGCCTGGGCGAAGCTGAAGGCCACGCGCCGGCGCACGCACGGCAACCCGCTCGCGCGCCGCGGTCCGAGCTCGCGCGCCAGCGAGGTCATCGCGACGTCTGCCAGGCCACAGGCGATCACCCAGGTGAACGGCTCGAGGTCGAGGTCCACGTTGAGCGCGAATCCGTGTGTGGTGACGCCGCGCGAGACGTGCACGCCGATCGAGGCGATCTTACGCTCGCCGACCCACACGCCGGTGTAGTCGATCCCCTCGTCGTGGCGCGAGCGTGCGCTCACGCCCTCCTCTGACAGCGCGGCGACGATCGCCGCTTCCATCGTGCGCAGGTATGCGCCGATGTCCTCGATCGCCATGATCGGGTAGCCGACGAGCTGGCCGGGCCCGTGGTAGGTGAGCCGTCCGCCGCGGTCGGTCGTGTGGATCTCGATGCCTTTGGCGCGGTAGAAGTCCTCGCCGAACGGCAGATCCTCGGCGCCCGAGCGCCGCCCGCGCGTGTACACGGGGGGGTGCTCCAGCAGCAGCAGCATGTCGGGCAGCTCGCCCGCCAGCCTGCGCTCGCGCAGCGCCGCTTGAATGGCGAGGGCGTCGGTGTAGGGAACGAGACCCAGGTGACAGACCCAGAGCTCCTCGCAAGGCAGATCGGCGTGATGCATCGCTCACCTCAGCCTAGCGCTGCAATCGCTGTGCTGAGCGACCTGCTCGTGCACTTGGCGCGGCCGGCGTGGGGCGCCGGCGCATCTGCTCCCCCCTACAGCGTCAGCGCCGACGGGCTTTCGAGCAGGGCGCGGATGCGTGCGAGGAACTGGGCGGCCTCGGCGCCGTAGAGGATGCGGTGGTCGCACACGAGCGTGAGCGTCAGCGTGTGCCGGATCGCCACCTCTCCGTCGCGCACGACGGCGCGCGGCGCGAGCGTGCCGACGGACAGGATCCCGGCCTGCGGCGGGTTGATGATCGCGGTGAAGCTCTTGACCCCGTACATCCCGAGGTTCGAGACCGTGAAGGTGCCGCCACCGAGCTCGGGCGGGGTGATCGTCTGCGCCCGCACGCGCTCGGCCAAGCCGCTCGTCTCGCGCGCGATCTCCCCGAGCGACTTCTCGTCGGCGTCGAACACCGTCGGCACCACCAGGGCGTCCGCGGCGGCCACCGCGACGCCGACGTTGACTCGCGAGTGCAGGTGCATGGTCCCGTCGCGGTAGCTGGCGTTGGCGTGCGCGTGCTCGCGCAGCGCCAGCGCGCAGGCCTTCACGACCATGTCGTTGTACGTCGGCGCGGCCGGCTGGGCGGCGGGCGCAGCGGCCGACGGTGCGAGTCGCTTGAGCTCGCTGCGGAGCGCCACGCACCGCTCCATGTCGACATCGCTCTGGATCGCGAAGTCGGGGATCGTCGCCTTCGACTCGGCCATCCTCCGCGCGATCGTCTGCTGTGTGCGCGTCAGCGCCTGCACCGTCGTCTGTCCCTTCGCGGTCGCCACCTCGGCGGGGCCCGCGCCGGGTGCGCTCGCCGCGGCTTCCTGCCCGGCGACGCCGACCTCCCCGCCCGCGGGCGCCGTCTGCTCCTCCTCTGCGCCGGCGCCGGCCCCGAGCACGTCAACCTTGACGATCCGCCCGCCGGGCCCGCTGCCGCGCACACCGCGCAGATCCACGCCGCGCTCCTGCGCGATCCGCCGCGCCAGCGGCGAGGCCTTCACACGGCCGCCGTCGCTCGTCTGCGTGGCCGCTGAGCCGGCTGCCGGAGGGGGCGCGAGGCCGCCGCGGTCCTCCACGTGCGGGTCCTCCCCGTCCGGGTCCTCCCCGCGCGGGTCCTCCGCGCCCGAGTCCTGCGGAGTGCCGGCGGCGCCGGCGCCGGCCTCCGCGCCGGGGGAGCCTGAGCCCGAGCCCACCGTCGCGATCGGCTCGCCGACGGCCAGCGTCGAGCCCTCGGCGGCGATGAGCTGAAGGACGCCCTGCTGGTCTGACTCGTAGACCATCGTCGCCTTGTCGGTCTCGATCTCGACCAGCTCCTCGCCGCGTGCCACGTGCTCGCCGTCTGACTTCAGCCAGCGCAGGATCGTGCCCTCCTCCATCGTGTCCGACAGGCGCGGCATGACGATCTCGCCTGTGTGCGCGAGCGCTCGCGGCCTGTCCGGTGGCGGCGTGCTCAACGCGAGACCCCCATCGCGGTGCCTCGTGAGGCCGCGCCCGCGCGCACGCCCAGGCAGGCCAGGGCGGCGGCGAGGATCTGCGGCTCGTGGGGATAGGCGATGTCCTCGAGCGGCTTCGAGTAGGGCATCGGCACGTCGGCGCCGGTGACCCGCTGCACGGGCGCGTCGAGCTCGTCGAAGGCCTGTTCGGCGACGAGCGCTGCGAGGTTCGCGCCGACGCCACCGTGCGGCCAGCCCTCCTCGACGATCACGCAGTGGTTGGTCTTGCGCACCGACGCGAGGATCGTCTCGAGGTCGAGCGGACGGAGCGTGCGCGGGTCGATCACCTCGGCCTGGACGCCGTGCGCGTCGGCGAGCGTCTGCGCGGCGCGCTCGGCCGTCAGCGCCATCCGCGAGACGCCCACGATCGTCACGTCGGTGCCCTCTCGCACGACGCGCGCGAGACCGAAGGGCACGAGCAGATCCTCGCCCGGGGGCACCTCGCCGCGCACCCCGTAGAGCGACTCGTGCTCGATGAAGATGACCGGATTGTCCTCGCGGATGGCGCTCTTCAGCAGGCCCTTGGCGTCGGCGGGGCTGGCGGGCACGGCGACGAGCAGGCCCGGGACGTGCAGGAACATCGCCTCGAGGCAGTGCGAGTGGGTGGGGCCGAGCTGGTGGCCGGCGCCCTGCGGCATTCGCACGACGAGCGGCACGCGCGCCTGGCCGCCGAACATGTAGTGGATGTGCGCCGCGTGGTTGACGATCTGGTCGAAGGCCAGCAGCGCGAAGTTGATCGTCATCAGCTCCACGACCGGGCGCAGCCCGGTCATCGCGGCCCCGACGCCGACGCCGACGATCGTGTTCTCGGAGATCGGCGTGTCGCGCACGCGGCGCTCGCCGAACTGCTCGAGCAGCCCGTCGGTGACCTTGAATGCGCCGCCGAAGACGCCGATGTCCTCGCCCATCAGCACGACCGACTCGTCGTGCGCGAGCTCCTCGCGCAGCGCCGCGTTGAGGGCCTCGCGGTAGCGCATCTCGGCCATCTCAGCCGGCCGGCAGGTGAGGGTCGGCTTCTCCATGGCCGTCCTCGCCCGCGGCGAGTGCGTGCGTCAGCTGCTGGGGGATCTCGTCGTTGGCGGCGGGCTCGCCGGGGTCGGTGGCGCTCGCGCCCGTGGTGCCCGGCGCCGGCTCCTCGTGTGGCTGCGAGTACCAGCCGCGCACGTTCGGGTCGAGCACATAGACGTCGTCGTAGAGCGACTCCGGCGCCGGGAACGGGGATGCCTCGGCGAACTCGACGGCGGCGTCCACGCGCGCGAGCGCCTCCGCGTCGATTCGCTCACGCTCGTGCTCGTCGATGACGCCCTCTGCGACCAGCCGCTCGGCGAACGCCGGGATCGGGTCGCGCTCGCGCCACCGCGCCACCTCCTCCTTGCTGCGGTACTGCTCCGGGTCGGCCATCGAGTGGCCGCGGAAGCGGTAGGTGATCGCCTCCACCAGCACCGGCCGGTGCTCCTCGCGCACCCTGCGCACGGCCTCGCAGAGGACGTTGTGGGTGTCGAGGACGTCCATGCCGTCGCAGCGCATCCCGGGAACGCCGAGACCCTCGCCCTTGCGCTGCAGGTCGGTCACGGCCGAGTGGCGCCCGAGTGCGGTGCCCATGCCGAACTGGTTGTTGGTGACCATGAACACGACCGGCAGCCGCCACAGCGCGGCGAGGTTGAGCGTCTCTCCGAACGTCCCCTGGTTGGAGGCGCCGTCGCCGAACGTGCACAGCGTGACCTCGTCGCTGCCGCGATAGTCGCTCGCCAGCGCGATCCCGGCCGCGATCGGCAGGTTGCCGCCGACGATCCCGTAGCCGCCCATGAAGCGCCGGGCGAGGTCGAACATGTGCATCGAGCCACCGCGCCCGCGCGAGCAGCCGTCGACGCGGCCGAACAGCTCGGCCATCACGTTCTCGGGCGGGGTGCCGCGCACGAGCGCGTGGCCATGCGAGCGGTAGGTGGAGATCAGGTAGTCCTCCTCGCGCAGCGCGCGGGCGCTGCCGACGATCGTCGCCTCCTCGCCGATCGAGAGGTGCAGAAAGCCGCCGACCTTGGCGCGCGCGTACATCTCGCCGGCGCGCTCCTCGAAGCGGCGGATCAGCGTCATCGTCGCCAGCCACTCCCGCGCGACGGCGGCGTCGGGGAGGGCTGCTGGCGCGCTCGCGGGCATCAATGTCCCACGGTACTCCAGCGCGCGAGGAACTCTGGCGCCTGCAGCTGGGCGAGGTCGGCGCGCACGGCGCGAGCGAGCCTGGAGGCGGCCTGCGGAGGGCGATCCCAGAACAGGACGGCTTCGCCGCTCTCGATCTCCACCACCTCGATGTGGTCGACGCGGGTCGCGTCGGCGAGCAGCGCGGGGGCGCGGCCGCCGCGCGTCACGATCAGGCGATAGGCGTCCTTGGCCCTCATCGCGACCCCCGCGCCAGCGCGCCGTCGCCGAGGTGAGCTGTTGCCTGCTCGAGCGCCCGCTCGCCCTCGAAGACGTGCTCGCCGAGAACGATCGCGGGCACCGCGCCGACCCCGCTCACCGCAGCTGCTGCGGTGGTGGCGGCGAGCTGCTCGGCCACGGCGGGCCGCTCGGCGGCCTTCAGCACCGCGGTCGGGTGCATCTCACAGGCGGCTGCCGCGATCAGCACGAAGTCGGGGTTCGCGAGCGAGTGCCCGCCTGCGAACGCCTGGCGGAAGGCGGCCTGCGCGAACGGCACCGTGCGCCCGATCGAGCGAGCATAGGTGGCCACGCGCATGGCGAGCGCGCTGTCGAACGGGAACGGGTCGGGCCAGCGAAGCGGCTGCAGGCCGAGCTCGGCGGCGCGACGCTCCACGCGCTCGAGCGCCGCCGCGTGGTCGTCCTCGCAACGCAAGGCGGCGAAGGCATCGGGCCCCGGGAGCGCGCGCTCGAGCACGCCTCGCCACTCGGCCGCCACGCCGAGCTCATGCAGGACGCGCTCGGCCGCGAGGTAGGCCAGCGGGCTGGCCAGGTCGAAGTAGAAGGCGGCCGGGGTCAGGGACATGGTCCGCGACTCGGCCTGCTAGCCGTGGATCAGCCAGCCGTCCGCGGCGCGCCCGGCTTCCATGACCGCCTCGGAGAGGGTCGGGTGACCGTGGATGATGCGGGCCACCTCGGCATAGCCGCCCTCGAGCGCGCGCACGTTGGCGAGCTCCTGGATCAGCTCGGTCGCGCGCGAGCCGACGATGTGGCCGCCGAGAAGCTCTCCGTATCTGCGCTCGCCGACGAGCTTGACGAGCCCCGTGCGGTCGCCGTAGACGGTGCCGCCGCCGACGGCCCCATAGGGCACCTTGCCGACGACGACGTCGTGGCCCTGCTCGCGCGCCTGCTCCTCGGTCAGCCCGAAGGAGCCGACGTTGGGCGTGCAGAATGTCGCGCGCGGTATGTCGACGTAGGCGATCGGGTGCGTCGGGCGCCCGGCGATGTCCTCGGCCGCGATGACCCCCTCGTCGGACGCCTTGTGCGCGAGCGCGGGCCCCGGCACGAGGTCGCCGATCGCGTACACGCCGCTGCGCGAGGTGCGCAGCGCGCCGTCGACCTTCACGAGTCCGCGCTCGTCGAGCTCGACACCGGCCTCGACGAGCCCGAGCCCCTCGACGTCGGCGCCGCGCCCGGCGGCGATGACGAGATAGTCGACCTCTGTCGAGCTCTCGCCGTAGGAGAAGCTGACGCTGCTCTCGCCCGCCTCGACCGCGGCTACGGGCGTGGCGGTGTGCACGTCGATTCCCTGGCGCTTGAGGCCGCGCTCGACCAGGCGCGAGATGTCTGCGTCCTCGCTCGGGAGCACGCGGTCGAGTGCCTCCAGCAGCAGCACCTCGCTGCCGAGACGGGCAAAGCCCGAGGCGATCTCGGCACCGGAGGCGCCGGCGCCGACAACCGCCAGGCGCGCGGGCAGCTCGGTCAGCGCCCAGGCCTCCTCCGTGCCGATCACCCGTCCGCCGAGCGCCACGCCCGGGATCGCCCGCGGGACCGAGCCCGTTGCCACGATCACGGCCCCCGCCCTGATCGCCTGCTCGCCGACGAGCACGTCGCCGTCCGCGTTCAGCGTGGCGTCGCCCTCGATCAGCTCGATGCCGTTTTTCTTGAACAGCCCGGCGACGCCGGAGGTGAGTGTCGAGACGACCTTCTCACGGCGCGCCTGGACCTTCGCGAAGTCGACCTCGACGCCGGCGACGTTCAGCCCGAACTCGCCGCTCTCGCGGATCTCGCTGAGCAGGTCAGCCGAGCGCAGGACGGCCTTGGCGGGGATGCAAGCGTAGTTGAGGCAGCGCCCGCCGACCTTGTCGCGCTCGAGCACCGCCGTCTTCAGGTCGAGCTGCGCGGCCCTGATCGCCGCGACGTACCCACCGGGTCCCGAGCCGATCACAACGCAGTCGTAGGAGTTCTCGGCCATCGGCTCGCAGCCTATCGAAGCGTCAGTGGCGGTCCGGCGCCTGGATTCGACCCATCACGCGGACGAGCTTCCAGAACAGCCACCCGGCGAGGGCGATGCTGAGCAGGCAGATCGCGGCTGCGACGATCGTCGACGCGACAACCAGCGCGAGCGACGTGACGAGGATCTGAAAGGCGAGCAGCGCCTCGAAGCCGAGCACCGCCCAGTAGCGCCGCGCGAGCATCCCGCGGGCGAGCAGCGCGAGCACTCCGGCGAGGAAGATCGCACCCGGGAGCGAGCCGCCGCGGCGCGAGAGGTCGTGGACGCTGAGCGCGCCCGCGACCACACCGACCGCCAGTAGCGCGCAGACGACGACCGCGACGCGGAGCGCCGGCGGGCGCTCGCCCGGCGCCAGTGGCCTCAGCGCGGCGCGCGCGCGCTCCTCGCTGCCCCCGCGCCCGCGTCCGCCGGGAGCGGCGCGGGGAGCGTCGCCGTCGCCGCGCGCGGGCGCGCTCACCGCGCGTCGATCTGCGCGCGCAGGGCGCGCGCGGCGGCTTCGGGGTCCGCGGCTGCGCCGATCGCGCGCAGCACGCATACGCGCGTGGCGCCCGCGTCGAGCACCTCGCCGATGTTGGCCTCGTCGAGGCCGCCGATCGCGAAGAAGGGGACGCCGGCGTGGGCGGCCGCGTAGCGCACGAGCTCGAGCCCGACCGCTGGGCGTCCGGGCTTGGTCGGCGTCTCGTGCACGGGACCGACGCCGATGTAGTCGACGAGCTCGGCATCGACGGCGTCGATCTCCGCGGCGGCGTGGGTGGACAGGCCGATCAGGGTGTCCGGCCCGACGATCTCGCGCACCTCGGCGACCGGCAGGTCGTCCTGGCCGACGTGGACGCCGTCGGCGCCGGCCTCGAGCGCCACGTGCGGGCGATCGTTGACGATCAGCAGCGCGCCGAGCCGCTCGCACAGCACGCGGGCAGCGTGCGCGATCGCGATCAGCGCTTCGTCGGAGAGCTGCTTGTCGCGCAGCTGAACGATGTCCACGCCCCCGGCGACCGCGCCGCGCACGAGGTCCGGCAGCTCGCCGGCGTCGGACTCCTCAGCGGGGGTCGGCGCGCACACGAGGTACAGGCGCGCCTGCTCAAGGCGCGCCCGGCGCTGTGCGCGAGTGTCGCGTGTTGCCATTCGACGAAGTCTGCCACGCCGCCGTCCCCGCCCCTGGGTGCTGGCTAGCATCAGGTGAATGCTCAGCGGTGAGCGCGCGGAGGTCGTCGTCGTGGGCGGTGGGATCATCGGCCTCGCTGTCGCCTGGCGTCTGCGCCAGCGCGGGCTCGCGGTCGCCCTGCTCGAGCGCGACGGTGCCGGTGAGGGGACATCGCGCGTTGCCGCCGGCATGCTCGCCCCCGTCGCCGAGGTCGAGTTCGGCGAGGCCGGGCGGCGCATCCTGGACCTCGGCCTGCGCTCGGCGGAACTGTGGCCGGAGTTCGCAGCCGAGCTCGGCGACGCGTCGGGAGCGCAGCTCGCCGTGCGACAGACGGGGACGCTGCTGGTTGCGCGCGACGCGGACGAGGCGCGCGAGCTCGAGCGCCAGCTCGCGTTTCGCCGGTCGCTCGGCCTGCGCGTCGAGCGGCTGCGCTCCAGCCAGGCGCGTGAACGCGAGCCGGCGCTCGCGCCGACCGTGCGCCTCGCGCTCGAGGTCCCCGACGACCACGCGGTCGACCCGCGTCCTGTCCTCGCGGCGCTGCGCCAGGCGTGCGTGGCCGCCGGCGTGCGACTGCGCGAGCACACCGAGGTCACGAGCATCGAGACCGATCGCGCCGGGACGCGCGTGAGCGCGGTGACGCTCGCGGGCGGTGAGCGCCTCGAGGCGCCTCAGCTCGTGCTCGCGGCCGGCTCCTGGAGTGGAAGCCTCCCCGGCCTGCCACAGCACGCGCGCGTGCCGGTGCGCCCGGTGCGGGGACAGATCCTGCGGCTGCGCGATCCGGCGGGCCCGGGCATGATCGATCGCGTGGTGCGCTTCGAGGGCGGCTACCTGCTTCCTCGCGGGGACGGCCGCTACGTCCTCGGCGCGACCGTCGAGGAGCGCGGCTTCGCGCTGAGCGCGACCGCAGGCGGTGTCTATGAGCTGCTGCGCGACGCGCGCGAGCTCGTGCCGGGCGTCAGCGAGCTGGAGCTCGAGGAGCTGTCGGTCGGGCTGCGACCGGGCACGCCCGACAACGCTCCCGTGATCGGGCCGGGGGCGCTCGCCGGCCTGACGTGGGCGACGGGCCACCATCGCAACGGGATCCTTCTCGCTCCGCTCACGGCCGAGCTCCTCGCCGATACGCTCGCGCCCTGCGCGCGCGAGCCTCCGCCCGCGCAGGAGCGGCTGATGGCCTCCTGCGCTCCCGCTCGGTTTCTTTCCGCCATCGCGCCCGCGAGCGCCGGCGCCGGCGTGCTCGCCGCGAGCGCCGGGGGCGCGCGATGATCGTGCTCAACGGTGAGCGCTCGCAGCTGTGCGCTGGAGCGACGGTCGCCGCGGCGCTCGCGGCGCTCGGGCTCGCGCTGGAGGCGCGTGGCGTGGCGGTGGCGGTCGACGGCGAAGTCGTTCCGCGCGCCGCATGGGCCTCGTTCGAGCTCGAGGAGAACGCGCGCGTGGAGGTCCTCACGGCGATGCAGGGAGGATGATCCGCGTATGCCCGACACGATGAGCGGCACGCCGGCGGGCGGGCCGGCCTCCGCGCCGCCGGCGGCGCCGCACGCCACGTCCGTCTCCAGCGCAGCCGCATCGGCCACCGCAGCCGCGCGCGGTGATGACCTGCTGATCGCCGGGCGCCGGTTCGGCTCGCGCCTGCTGCTCGGCACGGGCGGCTTCGCCTCGCTCGAGCTGATGGCGGCGGCGATCGCGGCCAGCGCCTGTGAGCTCGTGACGGTGGCGCTGCGGCGGATCGAGCCCGGCGCGCAGGGCTCGCTCGTGGAGGTCCTCGCCCGCGCCGGCGTGACGCTGCTGCCCAACACGGCCGGCTGTCACACCGCGCGCGATGCCGTGCTGACGGCGCGCCTCGCGCGCGAGGCGTTTGCCAGCGACTGGGTCAAGCTCGAGGTGATCGGCGACGAGCACACGCTGCTTCCCGACGCGCCCGAGCTGCTGCGTGCGGCCGAGGAGCTCGTCGACGACGGCTTCGTCGTGCTCCCCTACACAACCGACGATCCCGTGCTCGCCCGCCGCCTCGTCGACGTCGGCTGCGCCGCCGTGATGCCGCTCGGCTCTCCGATCGGCAGCGGGATGGGCATCCGCAACCCGTACAACATCGCCCTCATCCGCGACGCCGTCGACGTCCCGGTCGTGCTCGACGCGGGCATCGGCACGGCCTCCGACGCCGCCCTCGCGATGGAGCTCGGCTGCGACGCGGTGATGGCGGCCTCGGCGGTGGCTCGCGCGCAGGACCCCGTGCGGATGGCTCGGGCGATGTGCGCGGCCGTCGAGGCCGGTCGCCTGGCGCACGGCGCCGGGCGGATCCCGCGGCGCACCTATGCCACGCCGTCGACTCCGCGGGAGGGTCTACCCGAGTTCACTTGACGACTTCGATCGTCCCGTTCATCGAGGTGGGGTGGATCGTGCACTCGTAGTGGAGCACGCCCGGCCGTTCGGCCTTGATCTCGAAGGCGGTGCCTTCGCCGAAGTTCTTCGAGGCAAACTTCTGTGGGCCGCCCTCGCTCGTGACGTTGTGTTCGATCGCGTCAAAGTTCTTCCATGAGATCGTGCTGCCGACCCGGACCCTGAGCGTGTCGGGGCTGATCGCGATGTTGCGATAGGCGATCTGCACGACACCGCTCTGCACGGGTGCGGAGGTGGCCGGCGAGGCGAACTTCGGCGTCGTGCTCGGCTTCAGCCCCGCGCTCGGCGGCGTGGCGGCGGTGCTCGCGCTCGTGCTCGAGCCGGCGCTCGTGCCGCTCGCGGAGCCGCAGCCGGCGAGGAGCGCGAGCGCAGAGCAGGCGAGCATGGTGGCGATCAGGGCTCTCACCGACGCGGACGATGGCACAACGGGAACCTCCTAGACTCACCGCTTCGATGACGCCGCGGCATTTTCTCACCGGAGCAGAGCTCAGCGCCGCGGAGCTCGGCGCGCTGCTGGACCGTGCGCTCGAGCTCAAGCGCGCGCCGCTCGCCTCGCAGGCGCTCGCGGGCGCCAGCGTCGCGCTGATCTTCGAAAAGCCATCGACGCGCACCCGCGTCTCCTTCGAGGCCGGCGTGCACGAGCTGGGCGGGCACCCGCTCGTGCTGCGCGCCGACGAAATGCAGCTCTCGCGCGGCGAGCCCCTGCGCGACACGGCGCTCGTGCTCTCCCGCCACGTTGCCGCGATCGCGCTGCGCACCGGTCCCGACGCGACGCTCGAGGAGCTCGCGGCGCACAGCACCGTTCCGGTCATCAACATGCTCAGCGCGCGCCACCACCCCTGCCAGGCGCTCGCCGACCTGCTCACGCTGCGTGAGGGCTGTGGCGCACTCGCCGGAGGGCGTGTGGCGTATGTGGGCGACGGCAACAACGTCGCCCGCTCGCTCGCCACGCTCGGGACGCTCGCCGGCATGCACGTCGCGCTCGCCTCGCCGCCGGGCTACTCGCTCGAGGACGACCTGTCGCTGCCGAGCGCCGCCTCCGGGCTGGTCACCTTCCACGAAGATCCGCGCGAGGCGGTGCAGGGAGCGTGCGCGGTCTACACCGACGTGTGGGTCAGCATGGGCGACGAGGACACCGCCGAGCGTCGCCGCGAGGACCTGCGCGAGTACCGCCTCGACGACGCCCTGCTCGACGCTGGCGCCCCCGGCGCCTTCGCGCTGCACGACCTGCCCGCGCACGCCGGCGAGGAGATCACCGCGGAGGTTCTGTATGGCTCGCGACAGCGCATCTGGGAGCAGGCCGAGAACCGCCGCCACGCCCAGAAGGCGCTGCTCGAGCTGCTGGTGGCATCGGCGTGAGCACGGGCCCCGCCACCGGCACGGACCCAGCCGCGAGCGCCGACGCCGCACCCGCCGCGAACGCGGGCCCGGATGCACCGCCGCGCCCGCAGCGGGGCGACGAGCTCGAGCTGCGGATCGAGTCGCTCGCGTTCGGCGGCGAGGGCGTCGCGCGCCTGGGCGACGGCGGCTACGTGGTGTTCGTCGCCGGAGCGATCCCCGGCGACCGCGTGCGCGCGGTCGTCCACAAGCGCAAGCGCAGCTACGCGCACGCGCGCACGCTCGAGGTGCTCGAGCCGAGCCCCGAGCGGATCCCGCCGACGGCCGATCACCCCGGCGTGGCCTGGCAGGTGATGCCCTACGAGCGACAGCTGGAGGTCAAGAGCGCGCAGGTCGAGGAGGCGCTGCGGCGGCTCGGGCACCTCGACGGCTTCGAGCTGGAGGAGATCGTCCCGGCGCTCGAACAATGGCGCTATCGCAACAAGCTCGAGTACTCCTTCGGCGTGGGCGAGGAGGGGGAGCTCGTGTGCGGCTTTCACGCACCCGCGGGCGGCAACCGGGTGCAGCCGATCGCGGACTGCCTGCTGGCCTCCGAGCGCGGCAACCGCGCGCGCGAGCTCGCCCTGCTGTGGTGCCGCGCCCAGGGTCTCACGGCGTGGGATCGCGGGCGGCACGGCGGCGGGCGCGGCATGCGTGACGAGCGCACGGGGCCCGCGCCGGACGGGCGCGCGCAGCTGCGCAACCTCGTCGTACGCGAGGGGCGGCGCAGCGGCCGGCTGCAGGTGCGCGTCGTCACCACCGAGGGCGAGCTCGAGGCCGGGGCGCTCGCCGTCGCGCTCAGCGAGGGCCTCGGCGAGAGCCTCTGCGGGGTGCTGTGGACGCGCACGCGCAGCCTCGCCGAGACGACCGCGGGCGGCGAGACGGAGCTCGTGTGGGGAGACGCCGAGCTGCCCGAGCGGCTCGCCGAGCTCGACCTGCGGATCTCCTCCGAGGCGTTCTTCCAGACGAACACCGAGATGGCCGAGCTGCTCTACGACGTCGTCGTCGGCTACGCCGCCCTGGAGGGCTGGGAGCGCGTGTACGACATCTACTCCGGCATCGGCACGATCGCGCTCACGCTCGCCCCCCGCGCGGGCGAGCTGTGGGGCATCGAGCTCGTCGAGCGGGCCGTCGCCGACGCGATCGCAGCGGCGCAGCGCAACTCGATCACCAACGCTCACTTCTTCGCGGGCGACACGCGCACGGCGCTGCCCGAGCTGCTCGAGCGCGCCGGCCGCCCGGACGTGCTGGTCGTCGACCCGCCCCGCGCCGGCCTGTCCAAGAAAGTCCTACGGCGGATCGTCGAGGCCTCGCCGCGGCGGATCGTCTACGTCTCCTGCAACCCCTCCACGCTCGCCCCCAACGCCGCCGAACTCGTCGAGGCCGGCTGGACGCTGCGCCGCGTGCGCCCCGTCGACATGTTCCCGCAGACCCACCACATCGAGGCGGTCGCGATGCTGGAGCGAGGGTAGGGTTCGGGCATGCGCGCCGCCACCATCCGCGAGGGAGAGATCGTCGTCGAGGAGCACCCCGACCCGGTCCCCGGCTCCGGCGAGGTGCTCGTGCGCGTCCACGGGGCGGGACTGAACGGCGCCGACATGATGCAGCGACGCGGTCTCTATCCGGCGCCGCCGGGCTCGCCGCAGGACATCCCCGGCATGGAGCTGGCGGGCGAGGTGAGCGCAACGGGCGCCGGCGCCGAGCGCTTCGCGGTCGGCGAGCGAGTCATGGCGATCGTCGGAGGGGGCGCGCAGGCGGAGCTCGCGACGGTGCACGAGCGTGTGCTGATGCCCGTCCCGCCGGGGCTCGACTGGGCGGCGGCGGGGGGGCTGGCGGAGGTCTTCACGACGGCCCACGACGCGCTCTTCGCGCAGGCCGGACTGCGTGCGGGCGAGCGCCTGCTCGTGCACGGCGGCGCGGGCGGCGTCGGCACCGCGGCGATCCAGCTCGCGCGCGCGGCCGGAGCGCGCGTCACGGCGACCGTCCGCCGCGAGGAGCTGCGCGCGGGCGTCGGCGAGCTCGGAGCGCAGGCGATCGCGCCCGAGGGCTTCGCCGAGCACGGCCCGTTCGATGTGATTCTCGAGCTCGTCGGCGCCCCCAACCTGCCCGAGAACATGCAGGCGCTCGCCACCGGCGGACGGATCTGCGTGATCGGCGTGGGGGGCGGCGTGATGGCCGAGTTGAACCTGCTCGCGCTGATGGGCAAGCGCGCCCGCATCCACGGCTCGACGCTGCGCGCGCGCCCGCTGGAGGAGAAAGCGTTGAGTGCCCGTCGCCTCGAATGCGAGGTGCTGCCGCTGTTCGAGACAGGCGCGCTGCGCGTGCCGGTCGCCGAGACCTTCGCACTGGACGACGCGGCCGACGCCTACGAGCGCTTCGCCGCGGGCGGCAAGCTCGGCAAGGTCGTTCTGGAGGTGTAGGCGCCCTCGCCCTGTCAGTAGGGCGGCTGGGCGGCGTACCAGTCGCCGAGCGCGCGGAAGGCGGCCCAGAAGTCCCGCTTGGCATCCTGCTCGTCGAGCGAGTCGTCGATGTTGGGCACGTACAGCGCATCGATCGTCGGGGTCAGCTGCTGCACCTCGCCCAGCCGCGGCTCGAGCGGGCGGGCCAGCGGCACGTTCATCTCCTCGAGCGCCGCCAGCGCCTCGGCGCCCATCACGACGATCATCTTCGGTGCCACGATCGCGATCTCCTCGACCACGCGCGCGATGCAGGCGAAGTCGGCGAGCGAGACGTCGCTGAGCGGGCACTTGACGCAGAGCGTGCCGTAGACCGCCAGCGGGTCGATCGACAGGCGCTTGAGCGACTTCATCAGCGCGCCACCCGCGCGACCGTAGAAGGCAACGCCCTCCTCGATCTCCGAGGGGCGCGGCGAGTGCTTGAGCAGCATGATGTCGGCCTGCGGGTGGCCGGAGCCGAGCACCGGCATGAGGTTGCCGCGTGGGCAGTGCGGGCACGCCTGCAGCTCGCGCGTGAGCGTGTTCAGCTCGCGTATCGCGCGCTCCAGGTACTTCTCACGGATCTCGTCATCGGTGATCGGCATCGACCCCGAGAGATTTGACGGGGCCTGTCCTTGTCCTTGACGGTGCATCAGGACTTGCGAGGCTGGGTGCTCGCCCGCTACCGCCGCCGACCGCTGCCGGGGGTGCGCCCGAGACGCTTCAGCCGGCGCGCCTTGCTCGCTCGGCGCGCCGACGGCGGCGTGGCGCGCGTCTGCAGGAACTTGAGCGCCTGCACGTACAGAAGCGATGAGGGACGCGTGATGATCTCGGCGTCGCGCAGGGACTGCAGGAACTCCACCGGGCCGTCGAAGTCGCGCATGCGGTTGCGCACCGAGCCAAGGCCCTGGGCGACGTGCGAGTCCGAGCCGGCGCCCGCCGGGATGCGGTACTTGGCGGCGAAGCGTGCCGCCTCGTCGTTGAAGGCGCCGATCGCCACACGCGGGTTGAAGACCTCGATCGCGTCGACCTCGTCGAGGATCGACAGCAGGTGCTCGTAGTCGGGAACCGAGTGCATGCGGTCGAACGGGTGCGGCACGTAGACGAGCCCACCCTGGCGGTGGATCTCCGTGACCGTCTCGCGCAGGCTCAGCCCGCGCGGGATCTTCTCCTCGATGAACAGCCCGATCACCTCGCCCTGCTCGGCCGTCTTGATCTCCTCGGCGACGATCACCCGCACGGGTGGGTGGGGGCCGAGTGCCTCCGCCTGCCGGCGCGCCTCCAGCGCCCCGGAGATCTCGTTGTGGTCGGTCACCGCGATCGCTGCGAGCCCCTGTTCGTGCGCCGTCGCGAGCAGCACCTCGACGGGCGTCGCGCAGTCGCCCGAGTGGTCGGTGTGCATGTGCAGGTCGACGTCGATCAGCGGGCGCTCGGACAGCCGCTCGCGCAGCGCTTCCTCGCCCTCACGGGAATGCCGCCGCGCGGCGAGCTCGGCGTAGATCCGTTCGAGCTCGTCGACCGCGTCGTCGGAGTCCGAGAGCAGCACGTAGTCGGCGGGGAAGTAGCGGTCCATCAGCTCGGCCGTCGCCGGCAGGCTGGCGGTGCGCGCGTCGAGGCGCCCGAAGAAGCTCTCGACGAAGCGCCGCGCCACGAGCGTCGAGAGCAACCGCTCGCTGGAGGAGTGAAACGAGCCGACGTTGAGCGCGCGCGAGTGGCGCAGGGCGGCGTTTGAGGTGCTCGGGGCGAACGGCTCGTGCACGTGTACGAAGTCGAGCTCGACGGCGCCGAGCAGTTCCTCGACGGTGCGCGCCACGTCGATCGGCAGCGCCGACGGTCGCCGGCGTGCACCGCCGGCCACGTCGATCACCTCGCCGACCGCGAACACCGAGGGCTCGCCGCCGTCGGAGCCCTCGAGCAGACGCTGCGGTTCGGCGCGCGCCGCGCGCAGCGCCTTGCGCGAGTCGCGCACGCGCTCCTGCGAGCGCGAGGGCGCGAGCACGAGTACGCGGTGCCCGCGGCGCGAGAGCTCCCCGGTGAGTCGCTTGACCTGGTCGTTGACCTCGTTCTCGGACTCCCACGGATAGGGCGTCACGTGGGCGATCGAGAATCTCGGCGAGCTCACACCGGCAGGATAAGGCCGCTCAGCGCTTGGCTGCGGCGGCCTTCGCCCGCGGCGCGGTGCGGCCCTTCGCCCCCGGCGCGGCGCGGCCCTTCGCCCGCGTACCGGGACGGCGCGCGTAGCTGGCGATGAACTTCTCCGTGTCCGCCCGCGCCTGCTCGTCGGGACGCTGGTTGTGCGGGGACTTCATCAGGTAGGAGGACGGGCCGTCGAGCTGGCCGCCGAGGCCGTGGTTGAGCGCCAGCTTGCAGCAGCGCACCGCGTCGATCACGATGCCGGCCGAGTTGGGCGAGTCCCACACCTCGAGCTTCAGCTCGAGGTTCAGCGGCACATCGCCGAAGGCCTGGCCCTCGACGCGAATGTGCGCCCACTTGCGGTCGGTCAGCCACGGCACGTAGTCCGACGGGCCGACGTGGATGTCGCTCGGCGGCAGCTCGTGGTCCATGATCGAGGTGACGGCGTTGGTCTTCGAGATCTTCTTCGACTCCAGCCGCTCGCGCTCGAGCATGTTGTAGAAATCCATGTTGCCGCCCACGTTCAGCTGCGAGGTGCGCTCGATCTCGACGCCGCGCTCGGCGAACAGCCGCGCGAGCGTGCGGTGCACGATCGTCGCACCGACCTGCGACTTGATGTCGTCGCCGACGATCGGCAGGCGCGCCTTTTTGAAGCGCTTGTCCCAGTAGTCCTCGCGGGCGATGAACACGGGGATGCAGTTGACGAAGCCGCAGCCCGCCTCGAGCACCTGCTCGACGTACCACTTGGTCGCGTCCTCGGAGCCGACGGGGAGGTAGGAGACGACCACGTCGGTGTGTGTGTCACGGAGGATCTTCACGATGTCGGCGGTCTCGCCGGGCGCCTTGACGATCTTCTCCTTGAGGTATTTGCCGAGACCGTCGTGGGTCATGCCGCGGTGGACCGGCACACCGAGCTTGCGTGGCACCTTGGCGAACTTGATCGTGTTGTTCTGCCCCGCCCAGATCGCTTCGCCGAGGTCCTTGCCGACCTTCTTGGAGTCGATGTCGAAGGCGGCGGTGAACTCGATGTCGCTGACGTGGTAGCCGCCGAGATCGACGTGCATCAAACCGGGCACGCGCGCGCTGGGGTCGGCGTCGCGGTAGTACTGGATGCCCTGCACGAACGCCGAGGCGCAGTTGCCGACGCCGACGATCGCGACGCGGACCTTCTCGGATTGGTAGCGGGCCGCGCCGTTGCCGGCGGCCGCGCCGTTGGTGGAGGCTGCGCCGTTTCCGCGCGCGCCGCTTGAGTCCTTGGTCACGGGTGAGATGTCCTTTGTGAGGGCTGGGTGGCCCGGGTGGAGGGAGCCGCGAGGGCGCCCTGCTCTCAGATGTGGCGGCCGGACGGGGCGCCGGACCGTTGCCAGAGACTACTCCGCTGCACCTGGAAGGTCACACCGACAGCTCCGCGCGCACGTGGCGGATGCGCTGCGCGACGGTGATCACGCTGAGCGCCGCGAGCACGTAGACAGCCGGCTGGAGCAGCTCGAAGTTACCGAGCGAGGCGCCGCGCGCGAACGCCAGCCCGATCGCGAGGATCACGACGCGCACGGGCCGTGTCGCGATCCCCACCTTGCACTCCACGCCGAGCGCCTCGGCGCGCGCGCGGGTGTAGCTCACCATCAGCGAGGCGAGCACCGCGACGACGACGGCGGCCGCGGCCGCACGGTTGCCGTGCAGCGCGAAGTAGCCCGCCACCGCCGTCAGCACGATGCCCTCCTCGATGCGGTCGAGGGTCGAGTCGAGGAAGGCGCCGAACGGCGTGCCCTTGCCGGACATGCGCGAATAGCGCCCGTCGAGCGTGTCCATGATCGAACCGACGATGAAGGCGACGCCGCCGAGGAAGAACAGCCGTTCCCACACGAGCACCGCGGCGAGCACGTTGAGTGCAAAGCCCGTCAGCGAGATCGCGTTGGGAGTCAGTCGCGACTCGATCAGGCGGTTGCGCACGAGCTCGCGGCGAACACCCGAGCCGATCGGCGGGCGCGCGCTGCGCCCCGCCCGTGGCGTGCTGCGCGTGCGGCGGCGTGCGGCCGCGTGCTGCCTGGGTGCCATCCGCTGCCGCCTCCCGCTAGCCGCTCGCGGTGAGGCGGGCCCCGGCGACGGTCGAGAAGCGCCACACGGCCGGACGTGCGCGAGCCAGCCAGCTGGCGCCATAGGCGGAGGCGCCGGCGGTGACGGCGCCGAGCAGCGCGTCGAGGATGAAGTGGTTGGCCGTCACGACGATCACGAAGGTGATCAGGAAGGGATACAACAGCCACAGCACGCTGACGAGGCGGTGGCGAGCGAGGCGCGCGAGCGGCCAGCCGATCATCAGCGCGAAGGCCACGTGCATCGAGGGCACGGCCGCGTACGGGTTGAACAGCGCGCCCATCGACGCGCTCGGGTGGTAGAGGTTGACCGAGGTGACGTCCGTCACCGTGTCGATGAACCCCCACTCGGGGAAGAAGCGCGGCGGCGCCGTGGGGAAGACGAGGTAGCCGACGAGCGCGATCGCCATCGCGATCATGAACATGTTGCGCACGAAGTAGAAGTTGCGGTTGTGGCGCAGGTACAGGTACAGCAGCGCCGCGATCGTCACGGGTCCCTGCGCGTTCACGTACAGCCAGCTCGCCGCGAGGATCACGAAATGGCTGCTCGACGCCCACGTCTGGATCGACGGCTCGACGAACAGGTGCAGCGTCCGCTCGAGCGAGATCAGGTCGCGGGCATGCGCGAACGCCGCGTTGGCGTCGCCCTCGACGATCCCCCGCACGACCTTGTAGGCAACATAGGCCAGGGCGAAGAGGGAGACCTGCCGCAGCGCGTCCAGCCAACCATGCGGCAGGACGCGCGCCTGCAGGATACGAGCGCGGGCGACCATCGCCGAGAAAGCCTAGACGAATATTCAGCGGCAGCGGGGGCCGCGACTGAAGATTCGTGCAAGCGAGAAGCGGATCACGAGCTCGAGCTCGCCGGCGCGTCGCGCACGCACGCTCGTCCAGTCTTCGCCCGCGCGTGCCACGCAGCCGGTCCCCTCGGCGAGCGCCCAGTAGGGCGTGAAGCGGACCCTCACCGTGTAGCGGCCCGCGCGCGGCGCGTACAGCCTGACCGAGTCCTCGCCGACGCTCTGCACGCGCGCCGGCGCCGTCGCCAGCGGCTGCGCGCCGCGCACTTCGAACAGGCGCCAGTGGCGCGAGCGCCAAACTTCGTGCAGGTAGCCGAGGCCGGGCGAGCGCACGAGCCGCGCCTCGGCCGTGGCGGAGTAGTCGAGCGGGCTGTCCGGCAGCGCCACGTAGGCGATCGCGCTGCGCGCGAGCCAGGCGCGATAGGTGGCGGGCGTGAGCCTGCTCGAGCCGTAGAAGAGGCCGTTGCGCAGGACGTCGAGCTGGCGCTCCCAGCCACGCGCGATCATCGCGTGCGCCGCGATGAAGCGCGCGTCCCAGTGGTTCACCGTCCCGACCACCTCGATGCGCACCGGTCGCGCGCCGTAGCCGACGCCGAGCTTCCTCAGCTCGCCCACCAGCGGCACGTAGTAGGAGGCGTGGATGGCCGGGTCCGAGCTCGCGGCGGCGAGATCGGAGACGGGCGCGTTGACCTGCCAGTAGAGCAGGAAGGGGGCGAGCACGAGCAGCGCGCGCGCTCGCCACGCGCGTGTCGCGCCGGCGCCCGAGGCGGCGAGCACGCAGACCGCCACGGGGCCGCCGAGCAGCGACCCGAGGCGGTCTGCATTGGCACCGACGGCGGTGGGGATGAAATAGGCGCCGCTCAGCGCGACGGCGTAGAGCAGCGTGCCGAGCAGCAGCGTGCGGATCGCCGTGTCCGAGCGCTCGCGCGGGATCAGCGCCGCGATCACGAGCACGCCCGCGAGCGCGGGGTAGAAGGCCGACGGGACGAACGGCTGCGCGCCGCCTTCGGGGAACACGAGCGTCAGCAGCGCGATCGGCGCGAGCGCCGCGGCGCTGAGAACCGCGGGCCAGACGCGCGCCGGCGCGGCGAGCGCCCGCGCGAGGAAGGCGAGCGCGAGGAAGGCGCCCGCGACGGGGCTCGCGAGCGGGCACAGCAGCGCGAGCGCGAGCGCCGGCCAACGATGCCCGCGTCGCGCGGCCAGCAGCGCGCCGAGGCCGATCGCGAGCCCGAGGTCGAACGGGACGCGGCTGGAGAGCAGCCCGACCGCCGCGCCGAGCGCGAACCAGACGCCCGCCGGGCGCGCAGCGCGCGCCGGGAAGACGCCGTCGATCAGGGGTGGGAAGAGCGCGGCGGCGAGCGTCATCGACAGCGCCGCGACCAGGCGCGGGCCGAGCAGCGCGCCGAGCGGGGGAGCGAGGATCGAGTAGGCGAGCAGATGATGCCCCCCGTACCACGAGTTGTCCCACAGCATGAAGCCGCTGTGCGCGAACAGGTAGCTGCGGTAGCTCGCCGCCGCCAGGTCGGAGCTGCCGGGCGCGAGGATCACGTACAAAGCGGCCAGCACCGCCGTCAGCATCCAGGCGCGTGGCAGGCCGCGCGAGCGCAGGGCAGCCAGGCGCGGCGGACGCAGTTGGCCCGCGCCGGGACGCTCGCTGACGCCGGCGCTCGGCTCGGTCGCGCTCACCCTGCGCTCAGGAAGTCCACCAGCCGCGCGACCAGGTCGGGGCGGTCGAGCCACGGCCAGTGTCCGGCGTCCTCGAGCTCGAGCAGCTCGGCGCTCGGCAGCGCCTCGGCGTAGTCGCGCGCGAAATGCGCCGGGATGTAGGGGTCCTTCAAGCCCCAGGCGACGAGCGCCGGAACCTGCAGGCGCCCGAGCTGCTCGCCGCTGCGCGCCAGCAGCTCCGGCGGCGAGCTGCGATACAGGCGCAGGATCGCGCGCTGGGTGCCCTGGTCGAAGTGATCGAGCACGCTGTCGAGGAACGCGTCGGGCATCGGCCCGGGGGTGGCGTTGGACTCGCGCGAGGCGAGCCGGAAGGTGAAGCGGTTCGTCGTTCCCATCGCCAGCTCGCCGAGGCCCGGCGTGCGCCAGATGCGCGCCGTGCGATGCCAGCGGTAGCCGGGCAGGAACGGCACCGCGTTGACCACGGCCAGGCGCGCGATGCGCTCGGGGTGGCGCTGGGCGAAGGCCAGCCCGACGGCGCCCCAGTCGTGCACGAGCAGCGCGACGCGCGCGATGCCGAGCTCGTCGAGAAAGCGCTCGATGAAGCGGTCGTACTCGGCGATCGTGTAGCTCAAAAAGCCCGGCTTGCCGCTGCGCCCGAAGCCCGGCAGGTCCGGTGCGACGCCGCCCCCGCGCGCGAGGAACGCGAGCCATTCATCGGAGTTGCTGGGCACCCCGTGCAGGTACAGCGGCACCGCCCCGTCGCCCGCGGCGGGCGCGCTGCGCCAGAACACGGGCAGTCCGTCGATCTCGCCGGTGTGCTCTGAGACCGCTGGCATCGGGCGAGGATATACGCGCGGCGCGCGCCGGTTACCGTGACGGCATGAGCCCGGCCGTCTCCCGACCCCCGGCGCGCAGGCCGCCCGCCCCACCGCGCACCGCGCGCAAGCCGGTTGGCGCATGGCGACCCCCGGCGCGCGCCCGCGTGGTGAGGATCCGCGAACGCCTGCGCGCGGTGTACGGCGCGCCGCTGATGAAGCCCCACCGCGACCCGATCGGCGAGCTCGTGCTGACCGTGCTGTCGCAGTCGACCAACGATCGCAACCGCGACGTCGCCTTCCTGCGCCTGCGCGAGCGCTTCGGCGCGCCGCGGATCGACTGGCGGCTCGTGCGCGACGCGCCGCTCGCGGAGGTGGAGGCGGCGATCCGACCCGGGGGGATCTCGAAGGTCAAGTCGGCGCGCATCCAGGCGATCCTGCGCGCGATCGGCGACGCGCCGGCACCGTGCTCGGCCCCGAACCCCGCCGACGGCGCGGCATCCGATCGCCCCGCGCGCGAGCTCTCACTCGATTGGCTCGACCACGTGCCGCTCGCCGCGGCGCGTGAGTACCTGCTCGCGCTGCCCGGCGTCGGGCGCAAGACGGCGGCCTGCGTGCTGCTGTTCTCCTACGGTCTGCGCGACGTGCCCGTCGACACGCACGTCTCGCGCGTCGGCACCCGTCTGGGCCTGCTGCGCGCGGGTGCGCCGTTCGAGCAGCTGCACGATCAGATGCTGGCGCTGACGCCCCCCGGCCAGGAGCTCGAGCTGCACGTCAACCTGCTGCGTCACGGCCGGCGCACGTGTCATGCGCGCGCCCCCGACTGCGCGGGCTGCGCGCTCGCGCGCATGTGCCCCAGCCGCGGCCTGCTTCAGCCGCGCGCGGGCAGCGCGCCGGCGATCGTCGCCTAGTCGCGCTCAGCCGCGCGGCAGGACGGCGAAGGCGATCACCGCGAAATGCAGCGCCGCCGCGCCGATCACGAGCGCGTGGAAGACCTCGTGGTAGCCGAACACCTTGGGCCACGGGTTCGGGCGACCGCTGGCGTAGACGACGGCGCCGAGCACGTAGAGCAGGCCGCCCGCCGCCAGGCCCGCGGCGCCCAGCCAGCCGATCGTCGCGGGCAGCTGCCCGAAGATCGCCGCCGTGACGAGGCCGAGCGTCACGTAGATGCTCGCGAACAGCCACTTCGGCGCGTCGATCCACAGCAGCTTGAAGATCACGCCGCCGAGCGCGCCGAACCACAGCGCGATCAGGATCGCGCTCGCGAGCGACCCCTTCAGGGCGAGCAGCGCCACCGGTGTGTACGTGCCGGCGATCAGGACGAAGATCATCGAGTGGTCGAGTCGGCGCATCCGGCGCCGCGCGCGCGGGCGCCAGGTGACGCGGTGGTACAGGGCGCTCGTGCCGAGCAGGCCAGACAGCGCGGCCACGTATATCGCCGCGGCCACGCGCGCGCGCCCGTCGGAGGCCGCGAGGATCAGGCCGACGCCACAGGCGAGCGACACGAAGAACGCGTACTCGTGCAATACGCCGCGCAGCCGCGGCTTGATCGGTTCGACCGACGGGAGGTTCACGCCCCAGACGCTACTGCGCTTTGCAGCGCTCCGGGGACGTCTTGAAGTCGCAGAGAAAATCTGCGACAATGCCACTTAGATTTATCAACCGTCTTAGAAGGAGCATTTTCACATGGCCAAAACCATTGGCATCGACCTCGGCACGACGAATTCGTGCATGGCCGTGCTCGAGGGTGGCGAGCCGACGGTGATCGAGAACGCCGAGGGCGGCCGTACGACGCCGTCCGTCGTCGCGTTCACGGCCTCCGGCGAGCGTCTCGTCGGCACCGTCGCCAAGCGCCAGGCGGTCACGAACCCGCAGAACACGATCTTCTCGATCAAGCGCTTCATGGGCCGCAAGGAGGCCGAGGTGCGCGAGGAGGAGTCGATCGTCCCCTACAAGGTCGTCGCGGGCCCCAACGGCGACGCCCGCGTGGAAGCCGCCGGTGAGCAGCATTCCCCGCCGGAGATATCGGCGATGATCCTGCAGAAGCTCAAGTCCGACGCGGAAGCGTATCTGGGCGAGGCCGTCGATTCGGCCGTCATCACCGTCCCCGCGTACTTCAACGACGACCAGCGCCAGGCGACCAAGGATGCCGGCAAGATCGCGGGCCTCGACGTCAAGCGCATCATCAACGAGCCGACCGCCGCATCGCTGGCGTACGGCCTCGACAAGGAGTCCGACCAGACGATCCTCGTGTTCGACCTCGGCGGCGGCACCTTCGACGTGTCCGTGCTCGAGATCGGCGACGGCGTCTTCGAGGTCAAGTCGACCGCCGGTGACAACCACCTCGGCGGCGACAACTTCGACAAGGCGATCGTCGACTGGCTCGTGTCGGAGTTCAAGAAGTCCCAGGGGATCGACCTGAGCGCCGACCCGATGGCCCTGCAGCGCCTCTACGAGGCTGCCGAGAAGGCCAAGATCGAGCTCTCGACGACCCAGGAGACGCAGATCAACCTGCCTTTCATCACCGCCGACGCCTCCGGGCCGAAGCACCTCGACACCCGCCTCACGCGGGCCAAGCTCGCCGAGCTGACCTCCGATCTGCTCGACCGCGTGGTCTCGCCCGTGCGCCAGGCGATCGACGACGCCAAGAACAAGGGCGTCAAGGAGATCGAGCACATCGTGCTCGTCGGCGGCATGACGCGCTCGCCGGCGGTGCAGGAGAAGGTCAAAGAGCTGACCGGCAAAGAGCCACACCGCGGCGTCAACCCCGACGAGGTCGTGGCCGTCGGCGCGGCGATCCAGGCGGGCGTGCTCTCGGGCGACGTCAAGGACGTGCTGCTGCTCGACGTCACACCGCTGACGCTCGGCATCGAGACCAAGGGCGGCGTGATGACGAAGCTGATCGAGCGCAACACGACGATCCCGACCCGCAAGGGCGAGGTCTTCTCGACGGCGGAGGACAACCAGCCGTCGGTCGAGATCCACGTCCTCCAGGGCGAGCGCGAGATGGCGCAGTACAACAAGTCGCTGGGCAAGTTCCAGCTCACCGGCATCCCGCCGGCGCCGCGCGGCATCCCGCAGATCGAGGTCGCCTTCGACATCGACGCCAACGGCATCCTCAACGTGTCCGCGAAGGATCTCGGCACGGGCAAGGAGCAGAAGATCGAGATCAAGTCCGGCTCGGGACTGTCGGAGGAGGAGATCAAGAACATGGTCACCGACGCCGAGTCCCACGCCGAGGAGGACCGTCGCGCGCGCGAGCTCGCGGAGGCTCGCAACAACGGCGAGAACGCCGCCTACCAGGCCGAGCGCCAGCTCGCTGAGCTCGGCGACCAGGTCGATGCGGACTCCAAGGCCCGCATCGAGGAGGCGATCAAGGACGTCCGCGACGTGCTCGAGTCCGAGGACGCGGCGGCGATCAACGCCAAGGCCGAGGCTCTGCAGACCGCCTTCCACGCAATCTCCGAGGCGATGTACCAGCGCGCCCAGGAGCAGGCGGCGGCAGCCGGCAACGGCGCGGCGCCCGACGGCGACGGCGAGCCCTCCTCCTCCGAGGAGGAGGACGTGGTCGACGCCGAGGTAGTCGACGAGCCGAAGGTCTAGGCGCGCATGAGCGAGACCAACCCCACGATCGAGGAGAGCGAGCCGCTCTCCGAGCAGGGACCCGAGGGTCAGGGATCCCCCGGCGCCGAGGCGCCGGGGGGAGCCCCCGAGGCGGCGGCGATCGAGGGCGACCTCGACGCGCTCGTGCGCACGGCCGAGCAACGCGACCAGTACCTCGCGCTCGCGCAGCGCACGCAGGCCGACTTCGAGAACTACCGCAAGCGGGTCGCCCGCGAGGCGGCGGCGGCGCAGGAGCGCGGCATCACGACGCTCGCGAAGGAGCTGCTGCCGGCACTCGACAACCTCGATCGCGCGCTCGAGGCCGCGGCCAAGGACGATCCGCTGCTCGACGGCGTGCGCCTCGTGCGCGCCGAGCTCAGCGCGGCGCTGGCCCGCGTCGGGATCGAGTCCTACTGTCCGCTCGGCGAGGCCTTCGACCCGGAGCTGCAGGAGGCCGTGGCGACGGCCGAGCAGGGCGAGGACGGCCACCCGAGCGGGACCGTCGTGGAGGTCTACCAGCACGGCTACCGGCTCGGCAACAGCATCATCCGTCCGGCCCGCGTCGTCGTGGCCGCATAGCCGGGAGCCCCTGAATGGCAACGCGTCCGGACTACTACAAGACGCTCGGGGTCGACAAGAAGGCGACCGCCGATGAGATCAAGAAGGCCTACCGCAAGCTCGCGCGCCAGTACCACCCGGACCGCAACCCGGGCGACAAGCAGGCCGAGGCGCGCTTCAAGGAGATCTCCCAGGCGCACGACGTGCTCGGCGATCCCGACAAGCGAGCGCAGTACGACAGCGGCAGCGGCCCGTTCACGACCGGGGCCGGCCCGGCCGGCGGCTTCGGCGGCTTCGGCAACTTCGACTTCGACGCCTCCTCGATGGGCGACATTCTCTCGAACCTGTTCGGCGGCGCGAGCGGCGGCGGCGGCGCCGCCGGCGGGCGGCGCGCGCGCAGCCGGCCGCGCGTCGAAAAGGGCTCGGACCTCGAGGCCCAGGTCACGATCAGCTTCGATCAGGCCGTCTCCGGCGCGCAGGTCCCGCTGCAGGTGCCGATGCGGGCGACCTGCGCGACCTGCCGCGGAACCGGCGCCAAGCCCGGCACGACGCCGACGGTCTGCCCCCGCTGCGAGGGACGCGGGATCGAGACCCAGGGCCAGGGGATGTTCTCGATCTCGCAGCCGTGTTCGCTGTGCGGGGGCGCCGGCACGGTCATCGAGGAGCCCTGCCCCACCTGCCACGGCAGCGGCGCCGTGCACACCGTCAAGCGCCTGCGCGTGAACATCCCGGCGGGGGTTCGCGAGGGCAGCCGCATCCGGCTTGCGGGCAAGGGCGAGCCGGGGCCGGGCGGGGGGCCGCCGGGCGATCTCTACCTGATCACGCACGTGACGCCCTCACCGCTGTTCGCGCGCAAGGGCGAGAACCTCGAGGTCGAGGTGCCGCTGAGCATTCCCGAGGCGCTGCGCGGGGCCGAGGTGCAGGTGCCGACGCTGAACGGGACCAAGACCCTGCGCGTGCGACCGGGCACGACCCACGGCACCGTCCAGCGCCTGCGCGGCGAGGGCCCCCCGAAGCTCGGCGCCCGTGGCGGGTCGGCGGATCGCGGCGACATCCACTACCGCTTCGTGATCGATGTGCCCGAGCACCTCAATGCGGAGCAGGAGCAGGCGCTCGAGGCACTCTCACGGACGCTCGACGGCGATCCTCGCGCGGGCCTGTTCCCGAACGGCGCGAGCTCTCGCGCGGCGGGTGGCGCGGGCGCGTCGAGTGGTGCGCACGATGCGAGCGCGGGGCAGGACAGCAGATGAGAGTCGAGCGTGAACCGGCCGCCGCGCCTGCGCCCCCGCGCCGGGGCGCGGATGCCGTGATCACGCGCGTGGAGGTCGCGACCGACCGCGGCGTGTTCATGATCTCGGTCGCGGCGGAGCTCGCCAACCTGCACCCGCAGACCCTGCGTATGTACGAGGCGCGCGGGCTGATCGAGCCCAAGCGCTCATCGAAGGGCACGCGCCTGTACTCCCAGCAGGACGTCGAGCAGCTGCGCCGGATCCAGGAGATGACCGCCGAGCTCGGGCTCAACCTCGCGGGCGTCGAGCGCGTGCTGCGCCTGGAGCAGGAGATCGAGCGCATGCACACGCGCATCGCGGAGATCGAGCTCGAGGCGCTGAACGCCCAGGTCCGCCTGGCCGAGGAGCTCGAGCAGGTTCGCCGCTCCTTCCGCGCCGAGCTGACCGTCCCCTACCGCGGGCCGTTCGCGATGGTGCGCGCCGCCGACGCCCGTTCACCGTTTCGCAAGCCGGAGAGGAGTTCCTAGCGATGCAAGCCGACCGGTTCACGATCAAGTCGCAGGAGGCGCTGGCCGCCGCGGCGCAACTCGCCGAAGAGCGCCGCAATCCGCAGGCCACCCCGCTGCACCTGCTGGCGGCGCTGCTGGCCGACGGCCTGGGCGGCGAGCAGGCCGCGCGCGCCGACGCGCCGGGCGGCGTCGTGCTCCCCGTCCTCGCCAAGCTCGGCGTGCAGACAGGGGCGGCCCGTGCGCAGGTCGAGCAGGCACTCGAGGCGCTCCCGGTCCTGGGTGAGGGGTCCGCGCAGGCCGCCGTCCCGGACTCCGAGCTGGTCTCCGTGCTGCGCACGGCCGAGCGCGAGGCTCGGGAGCTGAGCGACCAGTACGTCTCCACCGAGCACCTGCTGCTCGCGCTCGCGGCCGACAGGGGCACGGCGGGACGCACGCTCACGAGCCTCGGCGCGACCCGCGAGCGACTCGCGCAGGCGCTCGCCGAGGTGCGCGGCTCGCACCGCGTCACCGACCAGTCGCCGGAGGAGAAGTACCAGGCGCTGGAGCGCTTCGGCACCGACCTCACGCAGGCGGCCGAGCAGGGCAAGCTCGACCCCGTGATCGGCCGTGACGAGGAGATCCGGCGCGTCATCCAGGTGCTTTCGCGGCGCACCAAGAACAACCCCGTGCTGATCGGCGAGCCGGGCGTCGGCAAGACCGCGATCGTCGAGGGACTGGCGCAGCGAATCGTCTCCGGCGACGTGCCCGAGTCGCTGCGCGAACGCCGCGTGATCGCGCTCGACATCGGCTCGCTGATCGCCGGCGCCAAGTACAGGGGCGAGTTCGAGGACCGTCTGAAGGCGGTGCTCGCGGAGGTCTCCGAGGCGCAGGGCACGGTGATCCTGTTCCTCGACGAGCTGCACACGATCGTCGGAGCCGGCGCCGCCGAAGGCGCCGTCGACGCGGCCAACCTGCTCAAGCCGATGCTCGCACGCGGCGAATTGCGCTGCGTCGGCGCGACGACGCTCGACGAGTACCGCAAGCACATCGAGAAGGACGCGGCGCTCGAGCGTCGCTTCCAGCCGGTGATCGTCGGCGAGCCGTCGGTGACCGACACGATCGCGATCCTGCGCGGGCTGAAGGAGCGCTACGAGAACCACCACAGGGTCCGCATCCAGGACAGCGCGCTGATCGCCGCCGCCACGCTTTCGCACCGTTACATCGCCGACCGCTTCCTGCCCGACAAGGCGATCGACCTGATCGACGAGGCCGCCTCGCGACTGCGCATCGAGATCGACTCGGTGCCGACTGAGATCGACGAGGTCGAGCGCCGCGTGCTGCAGCTGCAGATCGAGCTGAAGTCGCTGGAAAAGGAGACCGACGCGGCCTCCGAGGATCGCCGCGCGGCGATCGAGCGGGAGCTGGCCGAGCTGAACGAGCGCGCGGCGGCGATGCGCGCGCAGTGGCAGAGCGAGAAGCAGGCGATCCAGGAGGTCTCCGAGTTGAAGGAGCGCCTCGAGGAGGCGCGCACGGACGCCGAGCGCGCCGAGCGCGAAGCCGACCTGCAGCGCGCCGCGGAGCTGCGCTACGGCGAGATCCCCGAGCTGGAGAAGGAGATCGCCGCGCACGAGTCCGCCGCAGGAGACGGCGAGAGCGAGCCCTCGCATCCGGTGTTCCTCAAGGAGGAGGTCGACGCCGATGACGTCGCCGAGGTCGTCGCCCGCTGGACCGGCATCCCGGTGAGCCGCCTGCTCGAGGGCGAGACGGAGAAGCTGATCCACATGGAGGATCGCCTGCACGAACGCGTCGTCGGCCAGGACGCGGCGATCGAGGCCGTCGCCACCGCGCTGCGGCGCTCGCGCGCCGGGCTGCAGGACCCCGACCGCCCGATCGGCTCGTTCCTGTTCCTCGGCCCGACCGGCGTCGGCAAGACCGAGCTGGCGCGCGCGCTGGCCGAGTTCATGTTCGACTCCGAGCAGGCGATGATCCGGATCGACATGTCCGAGTACATGGAGAAACACTCCGTCTCGCGGCTCGTCGGAGCGCCTCCCGGATATGTCGGCTACGAAGAGGGCGGCCAGCTGACCGAGGCCGTTCGCCGCCGTCCCTACTCCGTGGTGCTGCTCGACGAGATCGAGAAGGCGCACGCGGACGTCTTCAACACGCTGCTGCAGGTGATGGACGACGGGCGCCTGACCGACGGGCAGGGCCGCACCGTCGACTTCAAGAACGCCGTCCTGATCATGACCTCGAACATCCCCGTGCCGGCGGGCTCCGATGACACGCAGATCCGCAACGTGCTGCTCGACAGCTTCAAGCCGGAGTTCATCAACCGGCTCGACGACATCGTGCGCTTCGATGCGCTCACCCGCGGGCAGCTGGGCGAGATCGTCGAGCTGCAGGTCGCGAAGGTGATCGAGCGCGTGGCCGAGCGCGGCATCGAGCTGACGCTCTCCGACGGCGCGCGTGAGCTGCTCGGCAACATGGGCTACGACCCCGTCTACGGAGCACGCCCGCTGCGTCGCGTGATCCAAAAGCAGCTCACCGACCGTCTCGCGCTCGCGCTCCTGGCGGGCGAGATCCGCCCGGGCGACGCCGTCGAGGTCGAGGCCGAGGATGGAAACCTCGCGCTCGAGAAGGTCGGCAGCGCCGCAGCGACAGCGGCCTGACGCCTCCGCGTCCGGCCACGATGCGGCAAGGCGACGGCCGCGTGGGCTGAGTCGGTGCTTTTACCAGCTCTGGATGACTGAACTGATTCGGATGAAACGAATGTCCAGTTCTCCGCGGCGTCGCAAAGCCGTCGGTGCCGTCATCCGATGTGTTCCAGTAGTCGGAAGCAGCGACGGGCCGCGCGCGCGGATCAGATCCTGGCGCCGGCGGCTCGCCGTCTGACCCGTCACCCCACAGAGCACACCGAGGAGGAACCGATGTCGATACCGACGATGCGTCCGCGCGCCCTCGTGCTGACGGCGGCCACCGCGACAGCCATGGTGCTTGCGCCGGCGGTGACAGTGGCCCGCACGAGCACCTTCTACGCGTGCGTGAAGAAGAACGGCACGGCGCGTATCTCGACGAAGAAGCCGCGCTGCGCCAGGCACGAGACGAGAATCTCGTGGAGCGCGCGCGGTCCCGCCGGGCGCAACGGGGCCAACGGGGCCAACGGCCTCGGCGGGGCCACCGGCGCCAGCGGGACGAACGGCAAAGACGGCGCCAGCGGCGCGAACGGAGCGAGCGGGACCGATGGAGTGAACGGCAAGGACGGCCAGAACGGGACGAACGGCACGGACGGCACGAACGGCACGGCCGGCCTGAACGGGACCAACGGCATCGATGGCACGAACGGCACAAACGGCACGAACGGCAGCAACGGCGCGAATGGCGCCGTGGCGGGCTTTGCGACCGCGCCGATGACCGAAGGCGTCACCTTCACGTCGGCGAGCGAAGGCAGCCCGCAGACGATCGTGTCGATTGCGCTGCCCGCTGGAAGCTTCATTGCGAACGCGAAGGTGGAAGCGCTGCTGTCGGATACGAAAGCCGGGGGCTTCGCGGGGGTCAGATGTCGGCTCGTCGATACCCCGAGCGGTGGAGTGGGCGGGGCGTTCGACACCGCCGGGTGGGCGTCGCTGATCAACGTCTCGTTTGTAGCCAACGTCGCGCAGACCACCCTCCCCCTGACGCTGCCCGTGGATTCGTCATCGCGTCCGAGCACGCTGTCGCTAATTTGCTGGGTCTCCGTGAAAGAACCGGCCGGTGGAACGCTGACGGCTGAAGCGAACAACGCCGCGATCACGGCTGTGCAGACGTCGGGCAACAGCTGACATCTACCCAGGCCCGGTTTGCGCGCGCCGCGGCCCTGCCAGGCGAGGGTCGCGGGGCGAGCCCCTCCCGTGCGCGCCTGCGGGCGCGATCGGGTAGAACCACGCTGGGGCGGCGTCACGACGCGGCCGAACCCAGCCAACCACCGAGGGAGCCACCATGCCCACCTACATCATGCTCTCGACACTCACACCCGAGGGCGTGCAGACGGTCAAGAACAATCCCCAGCGCATTCGCGAGGTCAACAAGGAGGTCGAACAGCTAGGCGCCAAGGTGACCGCGCAGTGGGCGACGCTCGGCCACGTCGACTTCATCTCGATCGTCGAGGCGCCCGACGAGGGGACGATGGCGCGCGTCTCGCTCGAGCTCGGCTCGCGCGGCACCGGTCGCTACGAGACCCTCGCGGCGATCCCCGTGGAGGACTTCATCTCCTCGCTGTAACGTTGCCGGATCGGCCAGCGAAACACACATCGACAGTGGGAGACGAGTTGAGCTCAGACCAGTCCGACGAGGAGCTTCCACGCCCCGCCGCACAGGAGGGCAGGCCGGGCGGCGCCTCGGGTATCTCGCTCGTACCCGAGCCGATGCAGGAATCGGAAGTCCAGGCCCAGCTGGACGACATCGACGTGGATGCCCCCCGCGTGGGAATCGTGATGGGCTCCAAGAGCGACATGGAGACGATGGAGAAGGCCGCCAAGGAGCTCGAAGAGCGTGGCATCCTGCACGAGATGCGCGTGATGTCCGCGCACCGCGAGCCGGACCTCGTGGCCGAATACGCCAAGAACGCCCACATGCGTGGCCTGCGCGTGATCATCGCCGGAGCCGGAATCTCGGCGGCGCTGCCCGGTGCCGTGGCTGCGCACACCGATCTGCCCGTCATCGGCGTCCCGCTGTCCGGGCGCCTGAGCGCCGCCGGCGGGCTCGACGCGATCCTCTCGATCGTGCAGATGCCGCCAGGGGTGCCCGTCGCCTGCGTGGGCCTGGACAACCCGCGCAACGCGGCGATCCTCGCAGCGCAGATCCTCGGCGCCTGAGTTGATCGCCCGCTACTCCCGCCCCGAGCTCGCGGCCCTGTGGACCGATGAGGCTCGCATGGAGAGCTGGCGGCGGGTCGAGGTGGCGGCGTGCGAGGAGCTGCCGGAGCTGCTCGGCGGCGACGGGCCGAGCCCCTCCGAGCTGGAGGCGATCGCAGCGGCAAGGTTCACGGTCGCCGCGGTAGCCGAGCGCGAGCGCGTCACCGACCACGATGTGGCGGCCTTCGTCGACGTGCTCGCCGCCGCGGCCGGCGAGGCGGGACGCTGGATCCACTTCGGCCTGACCTCATCCGACGTGCTCGACACGGCGCTGGCGCTGCAACTGCGCGCGGCGGGGGAGGTGATCGTCGCGGGCGCCCGGGAGCTGGCCGCGACGCTGGCCGCACGCGCGCGTGAGCATGTCGCGACGCTGTCTGTCGGGCGCACCCACGGCGTCCACGCCGAGCCGACGAGCTTTGGGATCAAGCTCGCGGGCTTCGCCTTCGAGGCGGATCGCAACGCCGGGCGCCTCGAGCGCGCCTTCGCACAGGCCGCCGTCGGCGCCCTGTCGGGCGCCGTCGGGACCTACGCCGCCACGAGCCCGGAGTTCGAGGCGCGCGTGCTCGCCCGCCTGGGCCTCGCGCGCGAGCAGGTCTCCACGCAGGTCGTCCCGCGCGATCGCCACGCCGAGCTGGTCAGCGCGATCGCGCTCGCCGGCGCCGGCCTCGAGCGCTTCGCGACCGAGATCCGCCACCTGCAGCGAACCGAGGTGCGCGAGGTGCAGGAGCCGTTCCGCGCCGGTCAGAAGGGCTCCTCGGCGATGCCGCACAAGCGCAACCCGATCAAGAGCGAGCAGATCGCCGGGCTCGCGCGCGTCCTGCGGGGCAACGCCCAGGCGGCGCTCGAGAACGTCGCGCTGTGGCACGAGCGCGACATCTCGCACTCCTCGGTCGAGCGGGTCGTGCTGCCCGACTCGACGATCCTGATCGACTACATGCAGCACCGCACGATCGCGCTCGTGCGGGACATGAACGTCGATGCCGAGCGGATGCGGGCGAACCTCGAGCTGACCCACGGCGCGCTCTTCTCCCAGCGCATGCTCCTCGCCCTCGTCGAGGACGGCTCCTCCCGCGAGGACGCCTACCGCATCGTCCAGGAGCTCGCTCAACGGGCCTGGGAGGAGGGAATCCCGTTGCGCGAGCTGCTCGCCGCCGACGAGCGCGCCGGGGCCCTCGATCTCGAGGCGATCTTCGACTACTCCCACTACCTGCGCCACGCGGACGCAATCCTCGCCCGCCTGGAGGAGATCGCTTGACGCGTTGGTAGCATCCGCCCGCGTGAGCACTACCCTCGCCGACCTGCCTCTCATCGCCAGCGGGAAGGTCCGCGAGATGTACGCCCTCGGCGAGCGTTCGGGCACGCCGGCGCTGCTGATGGTCGCCAGCGACAGGATCTCGACCTACGACGCCGTGCACCCCACGCCGATCCCCGACAAGGGGAAGGTCCTGGCGGGGTTGTCGGTGTTCTGGTTCGAGAAGACCGCCGGCATCGTCGCCAACCACCTGCTGTCGGCGACGGACGGCGTCCCCGAGGAGGCGCGCGGGCGCGGGCTGGTCGTGCGCGAGCTGAAGATGCTGCCCGTCGAGTGCGTCGTGCGCGGCTACATCACCGGCTCCGGCTGGAAGGATTACCAGGCCACGGGCGCGGTGTCGGGTATCGAGCTGCCGAGCGGGCTGGCCGAGTCCGAGCGGCTGCCGGACCCCATTTTCACGCCGAGCACAAAGGCGCTCGAGGGTCACGACGAGGCGATCGACTTCGAGCAGGCGAGCGAGCTCGTCGGTGACCACGCGCTGATGGCGCGCGTTCGCGACGCCTCGATCGAGCTGTACTCGTTCGCGTCCGAGCACGCCCGCGAGCGCGGCGTGATCCTCGCCGACACGAAGTTCGAGTTCGGGCTCGGCGAGGACGGCGAGCTGACGCTCGGCGACGAGGTGCTCACGCCCGACTCCTCGCGCTACTGGCCGGCGGAGGGCTTCGAGGTCGGCCGCTCGCAGCCGAGCTTCGACAAGCAGTACGTGCGCGACTGGGCCTCCGCGAGCGGCTGGGACAAGCGCCCGCCCGCCCCGCCGATACCCGACGACGTCGTCGCGGGAACCCGCGCCCGCTATATCGAGGCCTACGAGCGCATCACCGGCGAGTCCTTCGACGTCTGGCTGGCCCGCACCGTGGCTGCGTGAGGGCGCGGGTCCTGATCCGTCCGAAGGTCGGGATCCTCGACCCTCAGGGCGTCGCCGTCGAGCGGGCGCTGCCGGCGCTCGGCTTCACCGGCGCGGGCAACGTGCACGTCGGCCGGCTCGTCGAGCTCGACGTCGAGAACCCGGCGCAGCTGCAGTCGATGTGCGAGCGCCTCCTGGCCAACCCGCTCGTCGAGGACTACGAGATCGAGATGCTGGGATGAGCCTGCGCCGATGAAGTTCGGCGTGCTGCAGTTTCCGGGCTCCTGTGACGAGGTCGATGCCCTGAAGGCGGCGCGCCGCGCGGGCGATGCGGAGCTGATCTGGCATGCCGATCGCGATCTCGGGGGCGCCGACGCGATCGTCGTCCCGGGCGGCTTCTCCTATGGCGACTACCTGCGCGCGGGGGCGATCGCGCGCTTCAGCCCGGCGATGGAGTCGGTCATCGAGTTCGCCGCCGACGGAGGTCTCGTGCTGGGCATCTGCAACGGCTTTCAGGTCCTCTGCGAGGCGCGCCTGCTGCCCGGGGCGTTGCTCGGAAACGCCAACCTGCGCTTCACCTCCCGCCAGGTGGACGTCGAGGTGCTCTACAGCGGCGGTCCCTTCACGCGCGCCTGCGGGCTGGGCGAGCGGCTGAGCATTCCCGCCAAGCACGCCTGCGGGCGCTACTACGCCGACCCCGAGACGCTCGCGGCGATGGACGCCGGCGGCCAGCTCGTGCTGCGCTACGCCGAGGGCGAGAACTTCAACGGCTCCGTCCACGACATCGCCGGCGTGTGCAACGAGCAGGGCAACGTGTTCGGCCTGATGCCCCATCCCGAGCACGCCGTCGATGAGCTGATCGGCGGGTCTGCCGACGGGCTGAAGATCTTCGAGTCGATGCGGATGAGCGTGGAGGCGGCGCGTGCCTGAAACGGCCAGCCTGCCGACATGCGAGGACGCGATCGCACTCGGGCTGACCGCGGAAGAGTACGCGCTCGTGTGCGAGAAGCAGGGGGGCCCGCCCAACCAGGTCGAGCTCGCGATGTACTCGCTGCTGTGGAGCGAGCACTGCGCCAACAAGCACTCCAAGAAGCTGCTGCGCACGCTGCCCACCGAGGGCAGGTATGTCGTCATGGGGCCCGGTGAGAACGCCGGCGCCGTCGACGTCGGCGGCGGGCTCGTGTGCGCGTTCAAGGTCGAGTCGCACAACCACCCGAGCGCCGTCGAGCCCTTCCAGGGCGCGGCCACCGGCGTCGGCGGCATCCTGCGCGACATCTTCGCGATCGGCGCCCGCCCGATCGCCGTGCTCGACTCGCTGCGCTTCGGCGAGATCGGTGGGGATCGAGATGCCCGCTCGCGCTACCTGCTCGACGGCGCCGTCGCCGGGATCGCGCACTACGGCAACTCGATCGGCGTGCCGACGGTCGGCGGCGAGGTCTACTTCGAGGAGCCCTACGAGCAGAACTGCCTCGTCAACGCGATGGCCCTCGGGCTCGCGCCGCGCGAGCGGCTCGTGCGCAGCGCGGCCGCCGGCGCGGGCAACCTCGTCGTGCTGTTCGGCGCCGCGACCGGGCGCGATGGGATCGGCGGCGCGTCCGTGCTCGCCTCGGCCGAGCTGGGCGCCGCGGAGGACGGTGGGGCGGACAAGCGCCCGAGCGTCCAGGTCGGGGACCCGTTCGAGGAGAAGAAGCTGCTCGAGTGCTCGCTCGAGCTGCTCGAGCGCGGGCTGATCCTCTCGCTGCAGGATCTCGGCGCCGCCGGGCTGACCTCCGCCGCCTCCGAGATGGCCTCCAAGGGTGAGGTCGGTATCGACATCGACGTCGCCGAGGTGCCGCTGCGAGAGGCCGGGATGGAGCCGTTCGAGGTGATGGTCAGCGAGTCCCAGGAGCGGATGCTCTGCGTCGTCGAGCCCGCCAAGCTCGCGCCGGTGCTCGAGCTGTGCGAGAAGTGGGAGGTCGGCGGCACGGCGATCGGCACGGTCACCGCCAGCGGGCGGATGCGGGTGCTGCGCGGCGAGGAGCTGCTCGGCGACATGCCGGTGCGCGCGCTCGTCGACGAATGCCCGCTGTATGACCTGCAGCCGCGCAAGGCCGCCGAGCCGATCTATCCGTCTCCGCGGGCGCGCCTCGCGCCGGACGCCCCCGCCCGCGAGGTCCTGCTGGCGCTGCTCGCGAGTCCAAACATCTCATCGCGGAGGCCGCTGTTCGAACGCTACGACGCGATCGTCCAGTCGCGCACGGTGCGCAGGCCCGAGCAGGCCGACGCTGCCGTGCTCGCGCTCGAAGACGGCAGCGCGCTCGCGGTCAGCATCGACGGCAACGGCCGCCGCGTCGCCGCCGACCCCTACCGCGGAACGATCGCGACGGTGCTCGAGTGCGCGGCCAACCTCGCCTGCGTCGGCGCCGAGCCGCTCGGCACGACGAACAACCTCAACTTCGGCAACCCCGAGAAGCCCCACATCGCGTGGCAGCTGAGCGAGTCGGTGCGCGGGCTCGGCGAGGCCTGCCGGGCACTCGCGGCGCCGATCGTCGGCGGCAACGTGTCGCTCTACAACGAGGGTGCGAGCGGGCCGATCTATCCGACGCCCGTGATCGGCATGGTCGGGCGGCTGCCCGACGCGACGCGCGCCGGGCGCATCGGCTTCGCGCGCGCAGGCGACGAGCTCGCGCTGCTCGGTCCGTTCAGGCCCTCGCTGGCCGCCAGCGAGCTGGCCAAGCTGCGCGGCGAGGCGCTCCCCGACGGGCTCGCCGAGATCGATCTCGAGGCGGTCCGCGAAGCGCACGCGGCGCTCCGCAAGGCCGTCCGCGCCGGCACCCTCGCGAGCGCCCACGACATCGCGGAGGGCGGCCTCGCGGTGGCGCTCGCCGAGTGCTGCCTGGCGGGAGGCCTGGGCGCCGAGGTGACCCTCGCGGCCGATTTCTGGGCGGCGGTCGAGCCGTCCGCGCCCCCCGGCTTCGTGGCCTCCGCGGGCGCGCGCGCGGGCGCCCTGTTCGGCGAGGGCGTGGGCGGCTTCCTCGTCAGCGCCGGCGCCGCGGCGCTGCGCGAGCTCGGCGAGCGGACCGCCATCGTGCGGCTGGGGCGGGTCGGAGGGGAGCGGCTCGTGATCGCCTGGGACGGTCCCGGCGCCGGCGGCGAGGCCGATATCGCGCTGGCGCTCGAGGAGCTCGCCGGCGCCCACGGGGCGCTCGCGGAGCTGTTCTCGTGAGTGTCGCGCCGGGCGGGGAGAGCCGCCCCGGCCCTGCTAGCTTTGAGGACAGCTATGCGTGACGGACCGCGCGACGAGTGCGGAGTTTTCGGACTGTATGCACCGGGTCACGAGGTGTCACGTCTGTCCTACTTCGCTCTCTACGCCCTGCAGCATCGCGGCCAGGAGTCGGCCGGCATCGCCGCGGCCGACCGCGGCGGGCACATCATCACCCGCCGCGAGCTCGGCCTCGTCAGCCAGGTGTTCAGCGAGAACGACCTGCGCACGCTCGCCGGCGAGCTCGCGATCGGGCACGTGCGCTACTCCACGACCGGCTCCAACGCATGGGAGAACTCGCAGCCGGTGCAGCGCTCGGAGGGCACCAACGGCTCGCGCCGCGAGGTGGCCCTGGCGCACAACGGCAACCTCATCAACGCGCTCGAGCTGCACGAGGAGCTGCTCGAGCGCGGCGTCAGCTTCAGCTCGACCTCCGACTCGGAGATCATCGCGGCGCTGATCGCCACGCACGCCGCCGATCAGGTCGAGGACGCGATCGCCGACGTGCTGCCGCGCCTGCGCGGAGCCTTCTCGATCGTCGCGATGACCAAGGACCGCGTCGTCGCCTTCCGCGACCCGCACGGCCTGCGCCCGCTCGCGATCGGCGTGCTCGACCCCGGCCCCGCCCACGCCGGCGAGCCGGGCGGCGAGGTCCGCTACTGCGTCGCCAGCGAGTCCTGCGCCTTCGACATCATCGGCGCGCGCTACCTGCGCGACGTCGAGCCCGGCGAGCTCGTCACGCTCGGAGCAGACGGCCTGCAGAGCCGCATGGTCGCCAGAGGGCAGAGGCGTTCGTTCTGCGTGTTCGAGTACATCTACTTCGCGCGCCCGGACTCGCGCATGAACGATCAGGTGCTGCAGGTCGCGCGCGGGCGCATGGGCGAGATCCTCTGGCGCGAGGCACCCGTGGAGGCGGATCTCGTGATTCCCGTGCCGGACTCGGGCAACCCGGCCGCCCGCGGCCTGGCGCGCGCCGCTCAGCTGCCGCAGGACGACGGCTTCGTCAAGAACCGCTACGTCGCGCGCACCTTCATCCAGCCCGGCCAGGAGCTCCGCAAGCACGGCCTGCGCCTGAAGTTCAACCCGCTGCCCGAGGTGGTCGCCGGCAAGCGGCTCGTCGTCGTCGACGACTCGATCGTGCGCGGCAACACGACGCGTCAGATCGTGCAGATGCTGCGCGATGCCGGCGCGAAGGAGATTCACATGCGCATCTCCGCGCCGCCGATCAAGCATCCCTGCCACTACGGCATCGACATGTCCACGCGCGAGGAGATGATCGCCCACGGGCGCAGCACCGAGGAGGTCGCCGCCGAGCTCGGCTGCGACTCGCTGCACTACCTCTCGCTGGCCGGCGTCTACGAGGCCGTCAAGGCGACTCGTGCGACGCACTGCGACGCCTGCTTCACGGGCGAATACCCGCTCGCCGGGAGCGACGGCGCGGCCGGCAAGTACTCGCTCGAGGACGACCAGGACGCTCCGCCACTGCCGCTCGTGCGCGCCTGAGCAGGCACCGCGGCCGCTGCCGCTCGTGCGCGCCTGATCGGCCGACCCGCCGGGCGCGCGTCAGCCCAGGTGGTCTTCGCGCGCGCCCGCCGCGTCGTTGTAGCGGTTGTTGTAGCGGCGGTGGGCGATCAGCCTGTCGCTGCGCGCGGACGGCAGCGCGACGGCGAGCGCCAGCAGGATGAACAGGGTGACGGCGATTGCAACAAGCATGTGGCACGTCCTTGGGTCGGGATCAGTGAAAAAGGTGGCCCCCCACCTGATCTGCGTTGCGGACCCTCTGCCCCTCGAGTCCATTAATGCGTAGAGCGGCGACGTGCTATGTGAGCTTGCTCACAGCTATCGTCCGCAGCTGAGTGAGCGAACGCCTGCCGATAGCAGTGCTGGTGTCGGGCGCCGGCACCAACCTGCAGGCGCTGCTCGCGACCGTGCACGGGCGCGAGGCGGAGGTCGTCGCGGTCGCCTCGAGCGTGGCCGGGGCGCCCGCGCTCGAGCGCGCGCGCTCGGCCAACGTCGCCACCGGCGTGTTCGCCCGCGGCGAGCACCCCAGCCGTGTGGCCCGCGACGAGGCGATGGCCGCCTGGCTGCATGCGCGCGGCGCGCGCCTGGTCGTGCTGGCCGGCTACATGGAGCTGCTCGGCGAGGCGTTCCTGGCGAGCTTCCCCGGCGCGGTGATCAACGTCCACCCGTCGTTGCTGCCCGCATTCCCCGGCATCGCGGCAATCGAGCAGGCGCTCGCGTACGGCGTCAAGGTCTTCGGGGTGACCGTGCACTTCGTCGACGCCGGCGTGGACTCTGGCCCGGTGATCCTCCAAGGCGCCGTCGAGCTCCCCGACGCGAGCGAGCCCCCGCAGGTGCTCGAGGCTCTGCGTCCGCTCGAGCACACGCTGCTGCCTGAGGCCGTGCGACTGATCGCGAGCGGGGCGGTGCGTGCCGATGCGGAGAACCCGCGTCGCATGCGCCTCGAGCGATCCTCGCCCGGCTCGGACGCGAGATAGGCTCTCGCGATGGCCGCGGACAGCGAGGCGATAGGCGAGCGCGGGGCCGGCGTCGAGGCCGCCGCGCCGGGCGAGGCGCGCGTGCGCCGCGCGCTGCTGTCGGTGTCCGACAAGGACGGAATCGTCGAGCTCGCGCGCGGCCTCAGCGAGCTGGGCGTCGAGATCGTCTCGACCGGCGGGACCGCGCGCGCGCTCGCCGAGGCCGGCGTGGCCGTGCGCGCGATCGAGGACTTCACGGGCTTCCCGGAGATGATGGACGGCCGCGTCAAGACGCTCCACCCGCGCCTGTACGCGGGCCTGTTGGCGCGGCGGGAGAACGAGGATCACCTGGCGGCGGCGGCCGAGGAGGAGATCGAGCAGGTGGATCTGGTGTGCGTCAACCTGTATCCGTTCGAGCAGACGGTGGCGCGTGCGGACGCGAGCCCGAGCGAGGTGATCGAGAACATCGACATCGGTGGTCCGACGATGATCCGGGCGGCGGCCAAGAACAGCGACTTCGCCGCCGTCCTCGTCGACCCGGCCGATTACGAGGGCGTGCTCGCCGAGCTGCGCGAGTCCGCCGGCGCGCTGTCGCTGCCCACGCGCCAGCGGCTGGCGGCGAAGGCGTTCGCGTGCACCGCCCGCTACGACGCCGCGATCGCGAGCTGGTTCGCGACTCGCACCTACGAGGGCTTCCCGCCGACGTGGAACGACGCGTACGTGAAGTTCAGCGACCTGCGCTACGGCGAGAACCCCCACCAGGCCGCCGCCTACTACGCCCGCGTCGGGGCCTCCACGCACCTGCTCGCGGGCGTGCGCCAGCTGCACGGCAAGGAGCTTTCCTTCAACAACCTGCTCGACCTCAGCTCCGCGCGCGAGCTGGTCGAGGACTTCGACGCGCCGGCCGCCGCGATCGTCAAGCACAACAACCCCTGCGGGTGCGCTGTCGGCGCCGACGGTCGCAGCGCGTATGAAAGCGCGTTCGCGTGCGACCCGCAGAGCGCCTATGGAGGCGTGATCGCCGTCAACCGGCGCGTCGATGGCGCCTTCGCGCAGCAGCTCGCGAAGCAGTTCATCGAGGTCCTGCTGGCGCCCGGCTTCGATGCGGATGCGCTCGAGCTGCTGCAGGTCAAGAAGAACGTCCGCCTGCTCGAGCTCGACGACTGGCCGGTGCCGGCGCGGGAGCTCGAGAGCAAGGCCGTGATCGGAGGACAGCTCCTGCAGAGCCGCGACGTCGTCGATGAGACACACGCGCAGATGCGCGTGATGGGCGCCCGCGAGCCGAGCGAGCAGGAGTGGGAGGATCTGCTGTTCGCGTGGCGCGTCTGCCGGCACGTGCGCTCGAACGCGATCGTGATCGCACGCGCGGGTGCGACGATCGGGATCGGCGCCGGGCAGATGAGCCGCGTGGACGCGGTGCGGATCGCGATCGAGAAGGCGCGCGAGCACCAGCCCGATCTGCTCGCCGGCTCGGTGCTCGCCTCCGACGCGTTCTTCCCCTTCGCCGACGGCCCGCAGCTGGCGATCGACGCGGGCGTCACCGCGATCATCCAGCCCGGCGGCTCGGTGCGCGACGAGGACGTCGTCGCCGCCGCCGATGCGGCCGGCGTGGCGATGCTCGCCACCGACCGCCGGCACTTCCGCCACTGACGCGCGCCGAAGGGGTTGACGAACGGCGAGTAACGATATATCGTGAGCGTACGAAGACAGTTCGCGATCGTACGCGACAGAACACGATAGGAGTAGATATGTTTGGTCATGTGATTTATTCGACGGGCGCTCGCTCCGGCTGCCGGCCGCGGCACGGCGGTGAGCGCGGCGCCTACGGCGCGCGCGGCGAGTTCGGCGGCCCATTCGGCGGCTTTGCCTACGGCGGCCCGCGCGGCCGCGGGCGCAAGGCGCGCCGAGGCGACATCCGCACGGCGGCCCTGCTGTTGCTGAGCGAGGAGCCGCGAAACGGCTACCAGATCATGCAGGAGGTCCAGGAGCGCAGCGGCGATGTCTGGCGCCCGAGCCCCGGCTCGGTGTATCCCGCGCTCTCCCAGCTCGAGGACGAGGGCCTGATCCGCTCACAGGAGCACGACGGGCGCAAGCTGTACGCGCTCACCGAGGAGGGCCGCGCGTTCGTCGCGCAGCGCGACGCCGCCACGCCCGCGCCGTGGGATCAGATGAGCGGCGATGTCAGCGACAGGGCGCACGAGCTCGGCAGGCTGATGCGCGAGGTCGCCTCCGCGTTCGTGCAGGTGATGCGCACCGGCAGCGAGGGACAGGTCGCGCGTGCCCGCGAGGTGCTCGCCGGTACCCGCCGCGAGCTCTACCGGATCCTGGCGGACGGCGAGGACGAGGCCGATACGGCGGAGAAGGACAGCTGAGAAAGGCTCCGCCCGACGCCCTCCCCGCTCGAGCCGGCCCGACCCCCGGTCCCCGCGCCCGCCGCGGCGCCCTGCTCAGTCCTCGATCGCCTGCGTGGCCACTCCCAGCAGCGGGTCCTGTCCGTCGGCCTCGCCCGATGTCTCGGCCACGCGCATGCCCTCGGCCAGGATCGAGCCGTCGGCGAGCGTACGGCGTTCGCTGAACGGCTGCAGCACTCCGCGCAGGAGCATCATCGCGCCGACCCAGCGCGGCGCCCACACGCGCGCAGCGCGGTTCTCGATGCCACGCTCGATCGCGTCGATCGCCGTCGACAGCGGCGCCGGATTGCGCATGAAGCCCGGCATCTGGGTGTTCAGGATCTGCGCGGAGGGCTGAGCGAAGCCCGCGCGCACGAGGTCGGTGTCGATGAAGCCGAAGTACGCGCAGCCGACCTGCGTGCCGCTCGCCGCCATCTCCATCCGCAACGCGTCCGTGAGCGCCTCGACGCCCGCCTTGGCCGCCGTGTAGGGGCCCATCAGCGCAGCGTGCGCGATCGCCGACAGCGAGGAGATGTTGAGCAGGTAGCCGCGCCGCTTGGCGATCTCGCCGATCACCGCGCGGTCGGTGCGCCAGACGCCGAGCAGGTTCACCGCGAGGGTGCGCTCGACCTGCTCCACCGGCGCGCTCGCGAGCGCTCCCGTGTATGCGATGCCGGCGTTGGCGATCGCCACGTCGATACCGCCGAAGCGCTCGACGGTCGCGCCGACGGCGCCTTCGAGCGCCGCGAGGTCCGTGACGTCGGCCTCGAAGAAGGCGGCGCGCTCGCCGAGCGCCGCCGCGTTGCGCTCCAGGCGCTCGGGCTCGAGTCCGACGAGGGCGACGTTCGCCCCCTTCCCGTGCAGCCGCGCGGCCGCCGCCGCGCCGATGCCGCGCGCGGCGCCGGTGATGAACACGGTGCGTCCGTTCACGTCGTAGCGGGCTTTGCTCGTGCGGCTCACGTGGCGACCTCCAATTCGCGGGCGGAACTCCCTGACCGCACTGGAGCGTACCCTGGTAGGGTCGCCACGATGGCTCCGCTCGGCCCGTCCTCATCGGCACTGGAGCTCGCCGCGGCCCTGCTCGCACGCGAGCTCTCGGCGCTCGAGCTGCTCGATGCATGTCTCGCGACGGTGGACGAGCGCAACCCGCAGATCAACGCCGTCATCTGGCGTAACGACGAGGACGCGCGCGCTGCTGCGCGCGAGGCCGATCGGCGCTTGGCCGCCGGCGATCGGGCGCCGTTCCTGGGTGTGCCGATCCCGATCAAGGACCTCACCCCGGTGGCCGGCTGGCCGGTCACCTACGGCTCAAACGGCGCGCCCGCGGGGGCGAGCGAGGAGTCCGAGCTCGTCGTCGACGCGCTCGTGCAGGCGGGCTTCGTCCTCTGCGGACGAACCAACACGCCGGAGTTCGGCGTCGTCACGGTGGCCGAGAACAGCCGCTACGGGATCACGCGCAACCCCTGGGACACGGAGCGTTCGCCGGGCGGCTCGAGCGGCGGCGCAGCCGCGGCTGTGGCCGCGGGCATGTTCCCGATCGCCCACGCCAACGACGGCGGCGGGTCAATCCGCATCCCCGCTTCCTACTGCGGGCTGGTCGGGCTGAAGCCGAGCCGCGGGCGGGTGCCGCGGCTGGCCCAGAGCTGGCTCGGCGCGGTCGTCGAGGGCGTCGTCTCGCACACGGTTGCCGAGTCCGCCGTCGTGCTCGACGCGATCGCCGGACCGGACCAGCTCGCCTGGTACAACGCGCCGGACCCCGCGCGGGCGTTCGCCGAGCAGACCGGCACGCCGCCCGGTGCCCTGCGAATCGGGCTGATGGCCGAGGCGCCCCTCGGCCTGCCGACCGATCCGGCGTGCGTGGCCGCCGCGCGCGCAGCGGCAGCGGTGCTGGAGGAGCTCGGTCACGCAATCGAGGAGGTCGAGGTGCCGACGATCTCCGAAGAGATGATCCCGCCCTTCATCCTGCTCACGCTCGGGGGCCTGGCGGACTACGAGGGTGTGGACTGGTCGAAGGTCGAGCCGCACATCGCCCACCAGCGTTCCCGCGCCGGCGAGGAGGGCGCATTCGAGTACGCGCTCGCTGCGCGCACCCTGGAGCTCCTCAGCCGCCGCGAGCTCGCGCGCTGGGGCCGGGACTTCGACATCCTCCTCACGCCCACCTCGGCGATCCTGCCGCCGCAGGCAGGCTCCGTCCTCGCCGCCCAGCACGCCGCGCCGGGCGAGCCCGTGTTCGATGTCGTCGCCAGCGTCGCCTTCACCGCCTTCGGCAACGTCACCGGGCTGCCCGCCGCGAGCCTCCCCCTGCACTGGACCGAGGAGGGCGTGCCCGTCGGAGTCCAGCTCACGGCCGGCCCCTGGCAGGAGGCGCGCCTGATCAGCCTGTGCGCCCAGCTGGAGCAGGCGATGCCCTGGGCTGAGCGCCAGGCGCCCGTCGCGGCGACGGCCTGACCCATACGGGTGATTCGCGACCGCTCAGTTTGCGCCGGCCCGGCATGCGGGTAGCTGTCGCCTGACGGTTCACGAACGTGGGCGCACTCGAGGACGGAGTCCGATGCCGGTTGACTGTGGCGTTGCTGAGCGTGGCGAGCACGTCGTTCAGTTCTACGAGAACGATGCGGAGCTGATCGCTGCCGTAGGCCCCTACCTGCTCGACGCGCTGAACGCCGGCGAGGTGGCAATAGCGATCGCGACGGATGTGCACCGTGAGCTGATCGACACGGCGCTGGCGCGCGCCGGCGTCGACGTCCCCGCAGCCCGCGCCGACGGGAGCCTGCTGTTGCTCGATGCGGCCGAGACGATGCGCCCCTTCGTGCTCGACGGGCAGATCGCCCAGGACGCGTTCGAGGCGACCGTCGGCAAGCATCTGCGGAGGGCCTGCGCGTCGGGCCGTCATGTCCGGGCATACGGCGAGATGGTCGCGCTGCTGTGGGAGGAAGGCAATGTGCTCGGGGCGATCGACCTGGAGCAGGCCTGGAACGACCTCGCCGCGAAGCTGACGTTCGATCTGTTCTGCGCGTACCCCGCGGCTGCGACCGCCGGACCGGACCAGGCCCAGGCGCTCCACCGTGTCTGCGCCCTGCACTCCGCGGTCGTCCCCGCCCCTCCGCGGGGGGTCCAGGAACTGTGTGAGAGCTTTGCGGCCGACCCCTGCGCTCCCGGGCAGGCCCGCCGTCTGCTGCGCAGCGCCCTACGCGAGTGGGGTCATGCCGGCGAGCCCGTGGACGACGCGGTGCTCGTGCTCGGCGAGCTCGCCTCGAATGCCGTGCGACACGCCCGTTCGTCGTTTTCCATGGTCGTCCGCATGGAATCGAGTGCTCTCCGGCTCGCCGTCGGCGACGATCAGGCGACCCGCGTGGGAGCTGAGCAGGGAATGGTCGCCAAGCCGACACACGGCCTGGCGGTCGTCGATGCCCTGGCCGAGCGGTGGGGCATCGAGGACGCCGGCGCCGGCAAGATCGTCTGGGCAGAGCTGGCTCTGCCGAGCTGACGCAGTTGCGCCGCCGTGGGTTGGGCTTCGCGGGTACCTAGGCGGCGATGAACGCGCACGAGGGGAGAGCTCGCCTCGCGACGATCGGCGTCTATGGCTTTGCCGCCCAGCCTTTTCTCGCGACGCTGCGCAGAGCCCGCGTCGTGCTCGTACTCGATGTCCGTCAGCGCCGCGGCGTTCGCGGTGCGCAGTACGCGTGGGCTAACTCGTTGCGGTTGCAGGCTTCGCTCCGCGAAGCCGGTATCGGATACCGCCACCTCAGAGAGCTGGCGCCGACGACCGAGTTGCGCCAGCTTCAGTACCGCGAGGACGCCAAGGTGGGCGTCGGCAAGCGCAACCGCAGCGCGCTGGCTCCCGAGTACGTGCGCCGCTACAACACCGAGATCCTGGACAACGTCGACCTCGAGGCACTCGCCCGGTCGCTGCCCACGGCAGGGCGCACCGCGCTGATGTGCGTCGAGCGCGACCCGGGTGCCTGCCACCGCTCGCTGATAGCCGCGCGGCTCGTCGCCCACGTCGGCGGGGAGATACTCAGCTTGCTCCCGTCCGACTAACGCCTCGGTCGAATGGAGTCTCAGGCCGTCCTCACCGTCGCCGTGGGAGTTGCTCAGGATCCGCCCAGTAGGCCTATCAGCTGTTCGCGGTCAGGAGCGGGGAACGCAAACGGCGTTTTGCCCGCTGCGAGCTCGAAAACCCGCGCCGCGACTGCAGGGTCGGCGAGCGAGTCGGCGACCGTCGTCAGGCACACGCGGGTCTCCAAGTAGGTCCGAAAAAGGTCAGCGTCGGTCATCGCCGCGGTGATCAGAGCATTACGCCCGACGGTTGCGTCGGTGGGCGCTCGGGGGTCGCGTTGCTCGCGGATCGCTTCCATCTCGTCGAGGCGGGCGCGATCCTCATCGAGGGTGTCGCGGTACCAGGGCGTGTGCTTGGTCTCCGTTGCGAGGTCCCACGCCTCCGCGAACGCGAGCGGATCGCCGTCGATCGACGCGATCGTGTCGCGCAGCGAGCGGGCGTGCATCAGCCCCAGCGAGATGCCGCGTCCGAGTGACGGGTTGGTGCACGAAAACGCGTCGCCCAGCAGCGCGACTCCCGTGAGTAGCGGCTGCCCTTCGGGCGCCAGTCTGCGATACCGGTCGACGAGGCCGCCCATTGCCAGGATCTCACTGATCGGCTCGCCATCCAGCAGGTGGGCGTGTGCCGGGCACGCGCGCAGCACGGTCTCCCATCGGTCGGTGTGCCGGAGCTCCTTGAGCGGTTTGTCGCCGGTGGCGGTGACGAACCCCACGGCCCACGTCCCGTTGTCGGCGGGGAGGCTCAGGATGGAGAAGCTCCCCAGTGGGCAGAGCGGCGGCGCGTACAGCGGCGGCGTCGAGCCGTCGGGACTCGAGAAGTAGCGGCCGTAGTAGATGAAGCCCGAATCCTCGACCTCCTCCTCGATCGGCCCGACGCCGGCATTCTCCAGCCAGCGCGGAAGGCGCGAGCGTCGGCCCATCGCGTCGACAACGAGATCGGCGGTGAGCGTCTCGCCCGTGTCCAGACGTACGCCCGAGACGTGCGGCAACCCCTGCTCGAGCTCGACAATCAGACCTCCGACGGCGGACCCGCGGCGGACCTCCAGCGCCGGCTCTCGCTCCGCCACGCCTCCCAGCACCTGCTCCATGACGGGGCGGCGTGCCGTGACCGTCGCGAAGCGCTCATCGCCCGGCCGGCGCTTCTGGTCTGACACGGTCGGCGGTAGTTTCTCGATCGCGTCGTACCGGCACCCGCCCGCCTCGACGAGACCCCGCAGCACGTCCGGCAGCTCCTCTTCGAGCACCGCTCGCCCTCCCGGCGCCAGAAAGTGCGCCAGGCGGAACTGGGTCACGCCATCTCGCGGCCACCGCTCCCACGCGTCATCGACGGACGTCGGGACCGGCTCAGGATCGCGCTCCAGGACCGTGACCTCGTGATCGTCCCGCGCGAGCATCAGCCCCGCTGCGAGTCCGCAGAAACCGCCGCCCAGCACCACGATCCGCGCCATGCGCTCCCCGCAAAGCTCTGGGGCATCCCGGCGAGATGCCGTTCGCGCCTGAAGCTATCAGAGGGCCGCGAGCATGAGCGACGTCTCATCCTCGCGACGGTTGTCTTTAAGCGCGGGCTAAGCTCCCGGGCTTAGCCTCTCGCTGCGCGATGGCTGACGCCGCGTACGGCCCTCCACCCCGAAAGGACAAAGAGCAATGTCGCGACCCACCTTGCGGCGCCCGCCTGAAGCGCGCGCGGATATGGCCGCGAGGTGCCCTAGGTTTCGGTGCTCTTCTGCTTGCCGAAGAGGGCTTACCGCATGAACCTTGAACCCCCTCGGCCTAGACCGCAGGGCCGCCTGCGCTCGGCGTTTTCGCGCCCCGACGGCCAGCTGCCCGTGCTCGACCGCCTGTTCCCTGCGCCGATCGCGTCGAAGGTCCCCGAGGTCATCGCCCTCTTCTGGGTCGTGAAGATCATGACCACCGCAGGCGGAGAGGCGACCTCGGACTACTTGAAGACCTACGGGAACTTCGGCGCCGGCGGTATCGAGATCATCCTGATCCTCGTCGCGCTCATCTTGCAGTTCTCGACGCGGCGCTATCAGGCGTTCGCATACTGGTTTCTCGCCTTTGCGGTCGCGACGACGGGAACCGGCGTGGCCGACTTCATCCACCTGGATCTCCATATCCCCTACTTCGGCACGACCATCCTCTGGGCCGCCGTTCTGGCCGGCGTGTTCTGGGGATGGCAGCGCAGCGAGGGAACACTTTCGATCCACAGCATTGTCATCCAGCGGCGCGAGGCCTTCTACTGGGCCACGGTCTTCGCGACCTTCGCGCTCGGCACGGCACTCGGAGACCTGACGGCTATCTCGTTCCACTGGGGCTACCTGCTCTCGGGCCTCATCTTCGCAGTCATCATTCTGCTCCCGGCTCTGGCGAAACTTCAGTTCGGTCTGAACAGCATCGCCGCGTTTTGGATGTCCTACATCGTGACGCGGCCGCTCGGGGCCTCGTTCGCGGACTGGATCGACAAGCCCAAGAGCGGAAGGGGACTCGGCGTGGGAAACGGAGCGACCGCGGTCGCCTTTGCGGCCGGGGTCTTCGTGCTCGTGTCCTACTTGGCGATCGCTCGCCCCGACATCCAGGCCGCGGAGGAGGGGCATCTCGAGAGCACAAGCCTCCTACCCGAATACCTAACGGCGCAGGCCGAGGTCGAGGCAGAGTGAGGGGCGTCCGCGCTCTGCGGCCGCTTCAGAGATGCCCCGTGCGGGACTCGAACCCGCCCCACCGGATTAAAAGTCCGGCGCTCTACCAGATGAGCTAACGGGGCTCGCGCGCGACAGTGTGTCAGACGCGGGCGTGCGTCGGCTGCGCGTCAGCGCGGCGGCGGCGATCGCTCTAGGGCTCGGAGGAGGCGGCCACGCGGAGCAGCTCGTCGATGCGCGTGAGCTTCACGCGGGGGCGCCCCGCCTGCTCGCCGCGCGCGCGCTCGTGACGGTCGATCGCCTCCCAGCCCTCGTAGGTGACGAGCTGCGGCTGGCGCTCGCGCAGCAGCTCCTCGACCGCATCCGCATCCGGCCGGGCGGGCACGTGGGCGTCCGGTGCGGGAGCATCGGCGGCGAGGCCGAGATCGGCGAGCATCGCATCGACGGTCTCCTGTGCGTCCTTCTTGTTCGTGCCGATCACGCCCGACGGTCCCCGCTTGATCCAGCCAACGACATACTCGCCCGCGACCTGCTCGCCGGTGTCGGGATCGCGCACCCGCCCACCGTCGTTGGGGATCACGCCACCGCGCTCGTCGAAGGGCACCTCCGGCAGCGGGATGCCGCGATATCCGATCGCCCGAAACACGAGGCCCGCATCGATCGTCTCGCGCGCGTCGGTGCTGTGCGCGCGCAGGCGGCCGTCGGGAGCGGCGACGAGCTCGTTCCGGGTCAGCTCGACCGCGCTCAGATGCCCGCTCGCGCCGGCCACGAGCGCGGTGGGCGAGAGCAGGAAGCGCAGCACGATCCGCTTACGCTGCCCGGTGGGCTCGCGCGCAGCGTAGGTGCGCAGGATCTCGACGTTGCGCCGCGAGGTCGTGTCGGCCTCGGCCTCGGGGTCGGCGACCGCGAGCGCGCGCTCGAGCTCGGCCTCGTCGACGACCACGTCGGCGTCGGCCAGCTCGCCGAGCTCGAGCAGCTCCGGGTTTGTGAACGCGGCCTGCGCGGGCCCGCGGCGGCCGATCACGACGACCTCCTCGACGCGGCTGGCCGCGAGCACCTCGAGGGCGTGGTCGGCGGTGTCCGTCGGCGCGAGCTCGGCGGGGGCAAGCACGAGCATGCGGGCGACATCGAGCGCGACGTTGCCGTTGCCGACGACGACAGCGCGTGTCGCGCTGAGCAGGTCGACCTCGAGGTCGGTGTGGTCGGGATGCCCGTTGTACCAGCCGACGAACTCCGTCGCCGCGTGCGACCCGCGCAGCTCTTCGCCGGGTATCCCGAGCGGGCGATCCGCCGGCGAGCCGGTCGCGTAGACGATCGCGTGGTAGTGCTCGAGCAGCTCCGCCCGCGTGACGTGTTGCCCGAACGTGACGTTGCCGAAGTAGCGAAAGCGCGGGTGCGCGGCCGTCTTCTCGTACACGCGCGTGACCGACTTGATCTTCGGGTGGTCAGGCGCGACCCCCGAGCGCACGAGCCCCCACGGCGTGGGCAGGCGCTCGATCATGTCGACTTCGACGCGATCCGCGGAGGCCTTCAGCAGGTGTCCGGCCGCGTAGAAGCCCGCCGGACCTGAGCCGACCACGGCGATGCGGATGGGCGGGGCGTCTGTCATCTGGGCTGGCGGTGCGATTGGGGCGAGACCGTGCGATCGATGGGCGCGGCCCGACTCGAACGGGCGACCCCCTCGGTGTAAACGAGGTGCTCTGACCAACTGAGCTACGCGCCCCGGTGGTTGGGAGCTTAGGCTAGCGAGCCGCCGCGGCCGCGGCCGTCGCGCGCGGCGATGGACTCGCCCATCTGGCGTAGGGATACCAGCGTCGGCTAGGATCTTCACACCCGGCCGGGATCCTTCCTTGAAGACTGCAGACTCTGCCCATAGCGAGGGGCCGTCGGCGTTCGCGCAGGCTGCCGAGCTCGAGCTCCGCAACGTCAGCAAGCGGTATGCGGGGCAGCGCGAGCCCGCGATCGGCGACCTGTCGCTGACGGTGCCCGCGGGCGAGGTGTGCGTGCTGGTTGGCCCCTCCGGCTCGGGCAAGACGACGGCGATGCGCCTGATCAATCGAATGATCCCGATCAGCAGCGGCGACATCCTGCTCGGCGGCCGCAGCGTGCTGGAGCGCGAGCCGAAGGCGCTGCGTCGCGAGATCGGCTACGTGATCCAGCAGATCGGACTGTTCCCGCACCAGACGGTGGCCGAGAACATCGCCACCGTTCCCCGCCTGCTCGGCTGGGACGCCGAGCGCGTCGCCGCACGCGTGCAGGAGCTGTTCGAGCTGATCGATCTCGACCCGGCCGAGATGCAGGCGCGCTATCCGGCCCAGCTGTCCGGAGGGCAGCGCCAGCGCGTGGGTGTCGCGCGCGCACTCGCGGCAGACCCCCCGCTGATGCTGATGGACGAGCCCTTCGGTGCGATTGATCCGATCAACCGGGCTCACCTGCAGGACGAGTTCCTGCGCCTGCAGGCGCAGGTCAAGAAGACCGTCGTGTTCGTGACCCACGACATCGACGAGGCGATCAAGATGGGCGACCGCATCGCGATCCTGCGCGAGGGGGGCTCGCTCGCCCAGTACGACACCCCGCAGGAGATCCTCACGCGCCCGGCAGACGCCTTCGTGGCGCAGTTCGTCGGCGCCGACCGCGGCCTCAAGCGTCTCGCTCTGACGACGCTTGCCGAGCTCAAGCTGATCCAGCCCAACGGCCTGCGGGCAGACGACAGCGCCGAGGGGTCGATGCGCGTGGCGCGCGAGACCTCCGTGCGCGACGCGCTCTCGGCGCTGCTGACGGGGGGTGGAAGGCCGCTCACCGTGATCGACTCCGCGGGGCAGGTGGAGGGCCTCGTGACGCTCACGCTCGTCGAGCAGCTGCTCGCCCAGGACGGCGCCGAGCGATGACGGGCGTCGCGCTGGCGGCGAGCGGCCCGGTGATCCCGGACTACGGCTCGCAGAGCTCCAGCTGCGTCGTGCACAACCACTTCTTCTGCACGGACTGGATCGCCAACAACTGGAGCTCGGTGCTGTGGCCGGCGCTGCGCGGGCACATGCTGCTGTGCCTCGCCGCCGTCACGATCGGCTTCGCGATCTCGCTGACGCTGGCGATCGCGGCGCACCGCTACCGGCGCCTGGAGCGCCCCACGCTGCTCGTCACGACGTTCCTGTACACGATCCCCTCGCTGGCGCTGTTCGAGCTGCTCGTGGCGCCCGTCGGACCGAACGTCTTCTCGGCCGAGATCGCGCTCGTCTCCTACACCCTGCTGATCCTCTTCCGCAACATCCTCACGGGGCTGCGCGAGGTCCCCGATGAGATCCTCGACGCGGCCGAGGGGATGGGGATGTCGCGCCGTCAGACGCTCTGGCGGGTCGAGCTGCCGCTCGCGCTGCCGGCGATCGTCGCGGGCCTGCGCATCGCCGTCGTGACGATCATCGCGCTCGCGACGATCGTCTACACGATCTACGACGCGGGCCTCGGCGTGCCGATCCACAACGCGCTCGGCGAGGGACCGTTCAAGACAGAGCTGATCGCGGCGGGCGGCCTGGCGATCGTGCTCGCGCTCCTCGCCGATGCGCTGCTGGTCGCGGCGCAGCGCGTGTTGACCCCCTGGACCCGCGCGCGGGCGGGGTAGGGGACATGCACGAATTCCTCGAGGCGTTCAGGTTCATCGCCCACAACGGGGCGATCGCCGGGCAGCCGGCGCTCCCGACCCTCACGCACCTCGCGCTCGAGACACTGAAGGTCGGCGCGATCGGGGTCGCGATCTCGCTTGTGATCGCGGTGCCGGTGGGGGTCTGGCTCGGGCACGTGCACCGCGGCTCGTTCGTGGCGATCAACCTCGGCAACATCGGCCGCGCGCTGCCGAGCCTCGCGGTGCTGGCGATCGGCGACGCCTTCCTCGGCCTCGGGCTGACGGTCGTGGAGCTCGCCCTCGTGATCCTCGCGGTGCCGCCGATCGTGACCAACGCATACCTTGCCGTCGATGGCGTGGACCGCGATCTGGTGGATGCGGCCAAGGGGATGGGCATGAGCAGCGCTGAGATACTCAGGCGCGTGGAGCTGCCGCTTGCGGTGCCGCTCGTGTTCGCGGGCATCCGCACGGCGGCGGTGTTCGTGATCAGCACGACGACGATCGCCTCGCTGGCGGGCTTCAGCGGCAGCCTCGGCGACGTGATCGCAAACGAGACGAGCTACCACTTCTCCGGCGTGCTCGGGGCGGCCATCTGCGTCGCCGCGCTCGCGCTCGCCGTCGAGGGCGTGCTTGCGCTCGTGCAGCGCGCGCTCACGCCGCGGGGGCTGCTGATCTCCCAGCCCGAACGCGCGCGCGGACGGGTGGCCGACGCGGTGACCGCGTAGCGCCAGCCGGCTCGAGTTCTTTCCGTACCGACAACGAACACAGAGGAGGCGTCGTATGACGGGCAGGCGATGGAGCAGGGCGAGCAGACAGATATGGGGTATCTCGACGGCGTTGGCACTGACGGCCGGCCTGGCGGCGTGCGGGAGCAGCTCGCCCTCGAGCAGCTCCTCGTCGAGTGGCTCGAGTGCAACGACCTCCAGTTCGAGCGCTGCGACGAGCGGGCCGGGTGCGGGCAAGCCCGCCGTGACGATCGGCGACAAGAACTTCCCCGAGGAGAACATCCTCGGGGCGCTCTACGCACAGGCGCTCGAAGCGAAGGGCTTCAAGATCACGCTGAAGGACAACGTGGGCTCCTCGGAGATCATCTACAAGGCGCTGACGTCCGGGCAGATCGAGATGTATCCGGAGTACACCGGCGTACTGCTCTCAGCGGTGGCTGAACAGAAGACCAACCCGACGAGCGCCGCGGCGGCCGCCAAGGAGGCGAGGGAATTTCTCGCCAAGCACGGCGCGACGATGCTCGACACGACCCCGTTCTACGACTCCGACGCGCTCGGCACGACGCCGAGCTACGCGGCCAAGCACAACCTCAAGAGCATCGCCGACCTGAAGCCGCTGGGCAAAGCCGTGAGGCTCGGAGCGGCGCCGGAATTCGCCACCCGCCAGGAGGGCCTGCTCGGCCTCAAGCAGGAATACGGTGTCGATCCGACGTTCAAGCCGATCGCGATCGAACTCACCTACAAGGCGCTCGAAAGCGGGCAGGTGGACGTCGAGGACGTGTTCACCACCGACGCTCAGCTGCTGGGGAGCAAGTTCACGGTCCTGGCCGACCCCAAGCACGTGTTCGGCTTCCAGAACGTCGCCCCGGTGGTCAAGCAGAGCGTGCTCGCAGCGGAGGGCCCGGCATTCGCGGAAACCCTCAACAAGGTCAGCGCTCTGCTGACGACGCCCGCGATCCAGCAGATGAACAAAGCGGTCAGCATCGACAAGCAGTCGGCCGCTTCGGTCGCCAAGCAGTTCCTCGCCGCCAACGGCCTCGGCTAGCGCCGGCCGGCTCGCGCGCGCCGCGTCCCTGCGAAGCTTGCGGGGATGCGGCGCGGCGGCGGAGGCAGAGGCAGGCGGCTGGCGCTGGGGGCCGCGGGGACCCTCCTGCTCGCGCTCGCGCTCGCGCAGGTGCTGCTGCCGCGGATCGCCGCCGGCACGATCTCCTCGCGCGTCTCCCGCTACGGCAAGGTGCAGAGCGTCAGCGTCAGCGCGTGGCCGGCGATCGAGCTGCTGTGGGGGAGCGCAGACTCCGTCCGCGTGAGAGCGCGCCGTCTCGCGCTCGCACCGGCCGCGGCAGCGAAGCTGCTGTGGGAATCACACGGCGTCGCGCGCATGGAGGTATCCGCCGAACGTGTGAAGCTCGGGCCGCTGGCGCTCACCGGTGCCACCCTCGCCAAGCACGGGACACGCCTGAGCGCTGCCGCCACCGCCAGTGAAGCCGCCGTCGACGGCGCACTGCCGGAAGGCTTCGCCGTGCGCCTGCTGCGCAGTGAACGGGGACAGGTCGAAGTCCAGGCCGCCGGAGGCCTGTTCGGCGTCGGCGCCGCCGTCGACGCGGTCGCGCTGGCGCGCGGAGGAAGGCTCGTGGCGCACCCGGTCGGCTTCCTCTTGGAAGCTCTGCAGCTCACGCTGTTCTCCGATCGCCACGTCTACGTCGAAGGCGTCGGCGCGGCCCAGGTCCGGGTGCGCCCGGCGAGCTACCGTCTGACGATGAGCGCGACGCTGCGCTGAGCGCAACGCAGGCGCGACGGGGCCGGCGAGCGGGGGAGTAGGTGTCAGGCTGCGGGAGGGGGTGCGCGGCCGGCGTGCGTGTCAGGCTGCGGCGCGGAGGTCGGCGGCCGGCGTGCGCGTCCGTGCGCTCACCAGCATCGGTAGGCCGTGCCGCGGGCTGATCGTCGGCATCTGGCGGATCGCCAGCTGGAAGTCGGCGGGCAGCTCGAGCGTGAAGCGGGAGAGCAGCAGCGCGGCGATCGTGCGCACCTCGAGCTGGCCGAAGCGCATGCCGATGCAGGTGCGCGAGCCACCGCCGAAGGGCACGTAGGCGCCCTTTGGCAGCGCCGCGCGAGCCTCGGGCGCGAAGCGCTCGGGACGGAACGCCTCGGGGTCCTCGAACACGTCGGGGAGGTGGTGCGAGGCCCACGAGCAGTAGTTGACGAACGCCCGCTCGGGCACCGTGCGGCCTTCGAACTCGAACGCCTCGACCGCGCGCCGCGGGCCGACCCAGGCGGGCGGATACTTGCGCAGGGTCTCCTCGAGCACGAGCTCCAGCTCGGCCAGCTCGCCGCCCACCATCTGCGCTGCGCTCGGCCGGCCGTCGAGGAGCTCGGAGTCCTGCTCGGCCAGCAGTCGCGACACGAGCTGCGGCTGGCGCGCGAGCTCGTAGAACATGAACGACACCGTCGAGGTGGTCGTGTCGTGGCCGGCGAACAGCAGCGTCATGACCTCGTCGCGGATCTGCCGATCGCTCAGCGTGTTGCCGTCCTCGTCCTCGGCGTCGAGCAGCAGGCTGAGGATGTCGCCACCGCGCTCGCCGGCAGCGCGCCGGCGGCCGATCTCCGAGTAGAGCAGGCGATCGAGCGCGCGCGCAGCCCGCTGCAGGCGCGCCCAGGGGGTGAAGGGGCCGCGCAGGACCCGCAGGAAGTAGTCGCTCGCGTAGAACGCGAGCGCCTCCTCGAACAGGCCGGCCGCATCGATCGAGCGTGCGCGCGGGCCATCGGGGTCGACGCCGAACAGCGCGCGCATCGCGACGCGCAGGGCCAGGCGCCTCGTCCACGCGTAGAGGTCGATCTGCATCCCCGGCGTCATCTGATCGAGCGCCCGGTCGGTCTCCTCGCGGATCACCTCGAAGGACGCGGCGACGTGGTCGCGGTGGAAGGCCGGCAGCATGATCAGCCGCGAGCGGCGATGGAACTCGCCGTCGATCGTCAGCAGGCCATCGCCCATCAGGCCGATCAGGTCGCGGAAATGCGATTCGCGCCAGCTGAAATTGGAGGCGTGCGAGACCGTGACGTAGTGGTTTGCGGCCGGTCCGAGCATGAAGACGACGTTGCTGTGGAACAGCCGCAGCGTGAAGATCGGCCCGTAGCGCGCGTAGGCCTCGAGCAGCATCGGCAGCGGGTCCCCCGCGAAGCGCCTCGTACGGGCCAGCGAGAAGCGCGTTTCACCCGGCGGAAACGGCACCGAGCCGGCGCGCTCGTCACGCAGGTCGCTCGCGAGGACCGAGAATGGGTTGGAGCCCAGCAGCGGCGGCGGGCCGATCAGCGCCATGCGACAAGCCTAATCCAAAGCTGGCCGGCTGGCCAGTTTCCGCCGCGGCCGGGCCGCCGGGCGAGCCTTGCCATACTGCAGGTGCACGGAGCCTCCGCTCTGGAAGTCCCGCGCAAATCGCGGGGGCGTAGCTCAGTAGGTTAGAGCGCTGCCCTGTCACGGCAGAGGTCGCGGGTTCGAGTCCCGTCGCTCCCGCTTTCGTCGAGCTTGCCCTCCGCCGCGTAGCCATCACGCGCTGGAGTTCTGGGCTCCCTCAAGTTCGGCTCGGGGCCGAGGCGCGATCCTCTACTCCGTCGCGTCAGCGAGCCCGCGTGCGAGATCCTCCAGCGGCGCGAGGCTGAGTCCGAGCTGACGCAGATCGTCTGCCGTATCCACAATCTGATTCGTTCGCAGACCTCGCAGGTTGTCCTCGGTAATCGGCAAGCGCACACCCAGGCGCGCCGACGCTCGTGCGGCAAAAAGCGGCATCCAAAATGGAATCGGAAGGACCAGCACCCGGATGTCCAGAGCGTCCGCGATCGCGGTGTAGACCTCCCGTATGGACCGCGCTCGAGGGTCGGCGATCGTGTAGACGCCACTCAGCGTCGACGTCGACGCGCAAACCTGCACGACGGCGCGCGCGAGATCGTCAACGCCGACTGTCTGCACGGGCTGACGACCGCCGTCGATGAGAGGCAAGACGTGGAAGCGCCTCAGGAATGAAACCGAGTCACCCACGAGCCCGCCGGCACCGATCACGAGCCCGGCTCGAACGACCACGTCGGTATCGCGGTCCATCAGCTGCTCGCAGGCCAACTTCTGTCGGGCGTATCCGGTCACGGCGTCAACGCGCGCCGACACGGTGCTGATGAAGACGCGCCGGCCGACTCCGGCCGCTTGGGCTGCGCTCATCAGGCGCCGCGTGCCGTCGACGTTGACTCGATCGTCGGACTTATCGAGCGCGGCATGGACGAGCGCATCGAGGCCTGCGACCGTCTGGTCTTCGACGGGCTCGCGGAGATCGTAGGGCATCGACTCCACGCCCGTGAGCTCAGGATGCCGGGGATCGCGAACGAGCGCCCTCACATGCCACCCGCCCGCCTGAAACGCATTCACCAGGTGAGCGCCAATGAACCCCGAAGCACCCGTGATCCCGACGGTATTCAAGTCAGACACCTCGCAGGGCCGATTCCGCTGTGAGATGCGCGTTCGCCATGATTGACCACGTGTGTCCCTTCGCGGGAAGGTACCGGAATCCCGCGCTGTCCGCGACATACACCGATCGCGTTCCATGCACCCGCCCGTCTGGCGTGAGTCCTCCCGGCTGCGCCTGCTCACTGAAGGGGAGCGTGCCGGCGTAATGGATGCTTGTTCCAGGACCAGGGTCGATTGCCCGGACAGGGTAGGCGCCAAGCTTGCGCATGAAGCCGAGGATGTGCTTGCGCCGCCGTAGGCGCGCATCCGCGGCGCCCTCGTCATCCCTCCAGTTGGCGCGCAAGCGATCGCCCGTAGGGCTGGAGCTGCAGGGCTCCAAACTTACATACTTGGCAGCCGACGCATGATCTGGGAACTGCATTCCCATGATGACAAAGCCAGTCATGAAATAGCGGAGTATCTCAGCAGCGTCCCTAAAATTGAGTGGCGCCTGGCGCACGATCCGAAACAGCATCAGCGACTGATATGAATACAAAGCGGCCATGGCGACATCGGAATGGTCGCCGCGCGGATCGTGGATCAGCGCGAGCTGCGCGAACCCAACGCGGCGCGACTGTGGCCCGCGACCTACCATGCTCGGGACGATGCATGGAATGTAGGAGTAGGGGTTGCACAAAAGCGGCAGTCTGTCGATCTCGGGCGCTCTCGATCGCATCACGATCCGAGCGCTTCCCAGTGCGCTGGCGGCGATCAGGACTCGTCGGCAGCGAAGAGTCCCTGCAGCTCCCGATGCCGCATCGACGTAGTCGAGCGACACCGCGTCGTCGCGCTCGCTGAACCGAGTGACGAGGACGTTGCTTCTGTAGGCGAGACGTCCCCCACGGCGAAGGGCGTCGACCGTCATCCACGGCCGCCAAGCGCTGCGGCCGAGGTCCGCATAGAAGTCCATATCGTGGTACTGATAGGCCGAGCGGTCCTCACGGTCCTCGGTGAGGAGTGCGAGCGCGGGGCGCCCGAGCGCAAACCCATTCTCGCGCAGGGTCGCGCGCCGTCGCTCGTAGCGCTTGAAAAGCAAGGTGTGCATGTCGTCCATCTCAGGAGGCTGCTGGTACTTTTCGCCGGCATCAACGGCATATTCACCTAGATCGTCGTGAGCAGCGCTGATCCCGATCCGCTGACCCACAACGCGATACGCGTCGCGCATCCGCTCTGCGTCGAGTCCGCAGGCACGCAACTCGGAGGGCGAAAACTGCCAGCAGCCCAGTCCCCAGCCGATTCCCAGCCCACCGTACCCGAGGCTCTCGAACGGGACGAACGAGTCAGATGCCACCGGCACGAGGCGGGCGACGTCCCGTGTTATGTGACGGCGCGGGGGAGTGACGGTTTCCGTCTCGGCCGTCCCAGTCCACCCGACGCCCTCGGCGCTCTCGCCGATGAGGTACCGATATTGGTCTTTCTCCTCCCGCCGGATGTCGAGGTAGTCCTTGGAGGGCACCTGCATGCGCTTCTCGGGTGCATCGAACCCGACATCTACCATGGTCACCGAAGCGCCGCTGTCGACAAGCGTTTGCGCTGCCATGGCACCGGCAGGCCCCGACCCGACGACGACGAAGTCCGTCACGTCCTCCGCCATCAGAGCGAGACGAGCCTGACCAGCACTGCCCCCGCCAGTCCCTTCAGCGCCGCGCGTAGGGCCGTCAAGGCCAGCAGTGGCACATGTGCAGGCGACCTTGCGACCGGGAGAAATCGGTCGTGATGATCGGTGGTTGCCTCCAGGATGGCGAACATGAGAAATAGACGGCCGCGCAACGCCGATGACGGCCGAGTGAGAGCGAGCCCTGCATCCAGGAGCGAGATGCTAGCCGGATGGCGCCTGGCGAATGCAAGTAGCTTTAGATCTTCGACTGATGGACGCACGATCGACCGCGTTACCGCCCCGACGTAGCGCTCCACGCTGCTGTCGCTCGGGGGTACTCTCACCAAATAGCGTCCGAACAGGCGGGCCTCCGCTCGTAGGAAGTCGTGAGGATCGTCCATACGAAAAACCTAGCAGCGAGGGGTGAGCCGTCATCGCTTCCACGGGCCCGTCGGGTTGGGTCCCGAAGAGTCATCTGATGGCGGTGGCCAGCCTGTTCCACACAGCGTAGAGGCGCGCGATCTCGAGTGATTCGCGGAGGCGCTCGTCGTCGAACTCAGACGGCGCGGCCGGCCGGCTCGGCATAAGCTAAGCCGATCGCGAGTGCCGCGGGAGCTGCCCCGGCCGCTCGAGCCGGCGCCCGCGATCCATCGCGAACCGATTCCACGAGGTGACCCATGACCGCCACGCCCGCTTTGAGTGCCCCGTCCGTAGGAGCGCCGTTTGACACCACGACGATCGAGCGCCGGGAGCTTGGCGAGCGCGATGTCCTGATCGACGTCAAGTTCTGCGGCATCTGCCACAGCGACATCCATCAGGTCAAGGACGAGTGGGGCGGGTCGATCTTTCCGATGGTCCCGGGCCACGAGATCGTCGGGCTCGTCGCCGGCGTTGGCTCGGCGGTCCGCGACTACGCGGCGGGAGACCGTGTCGGCGTCGGCTGTCTCGTGGACTCCTGCGAGGAATGCGAGTACTGCGATGCCGGTGAGGAGCAGTTCTGCACCAAGGGCGCCGTACCGACCTACAACGGGCGCGAGTACAGCGGCGAGCCGACGTTCGGTGGCTACAGCCAGCAGATCGTCGTCAAGGACCGTTTCGTCGTGAAGATCCCGGATGGCCTCGAGCTCCAGGACGCGGCCCCGCTCCTGTGCGCCGGGATCACGACATACACGCCGCTGAAGCACTGGCGCATCGGCGAGGGGACGAAGGTCGCGATCGTCGGAATGGGCGGTCTCGGCCACGTCGGCGTGCAGATCGCTGCCGCGATGGGCGCCGAGGTCACCGTCCTCAGCCAGAGCTTGAGCAAGAAGGAGGATGGTCTGCGCTTCGGCGCCAAGCACTACTACGCCACCTCCGACAGGAGCACCTTCAGCGAGCTCGCGGGCAGCTTCGACCTGATCCTCAACACGGTCTCGGCCAATCTCCCCCTCAACGCCTATCTGAGCCTGCTCCGCGTCGACGGCACCTTGGTCAGCGTCGGCGCGCCCGCCGAGCCAGACTCGTTCCGCGCCTTCGCCCTGATCGCCGCGCGGCGCAGCATGGCGGGCTCGGCGATCGGTGGCCTGCCGGACACGCAGGCGATGCTCGACTTCTGTGCCGAGCACGGCGTCAAGCCGGAAATCGAGCTGATCGGGGCCGGCGAGGTGGACGACGCCTACGAGCGCGTCGAGCGCAGCGCGGTTCGCTACCGCTTCGTCATCGACGTCGCGACGATCGGGCAGTCCGCCGGCTGAAGCGAGAGCGCGCGGCGCCCACCGGGGCCTATTCGCCGTCGAGGTGCCTGCTCAGCCACAGCTCGAGCAGAGCGACCTGCCACAGCTTGCTGCCGTCGAGCGTCGTGCGGTGCTCGTTCGGCGCGGCCAGCAACATGTCCACGTAGCCGCGGTCGAACACGCCGCGCCGTTCGATTCGCGCGGGGCTGAGCGCGTCGCGCACGAGCTCCAGCACGTCGCCGGCGAGGTGCGAGAGGGCGGGCACGGGGAAGTAGCCCTTCGGGCGGTCGATCACGGCGTCCGGTATCAGTCCCCGCGAGATTCGCCTGAGGATCCCCTTGCCGCCTTCTGCGAGCTTGAGCTCTGCGGGGCAGGCCGCGGCAAGCTCGACGAGCTCGTGGTCGAGGAACGGGGTTCGCGCCTCGAGCCCCCAGTCCATCGACATGTTGTCGAGGCGCTTGACCGGGTCCTCGACGAGCATCACCTCGCTGTCGAGGCGAAGCGCCCGCTGCACGGGCGAGTGCGCACCGGCACCGGCGAAGTGGCGCTCGACGAGCTCGCGCGAGGGATCGGTGGCGAGCCGTAGGCGCGGAGCGACCATCGCGGCGCACTCGGAATCGGGACGGTCGACGAACTCGGCGATGTATCTGTCGGCGCCGCTGCCGGGGGCATTGGCGAGCGGCGGATACCAGGAGTAGCCGGCGAACACCTCGTCCGCACCCTGGCCCGACTGCACGACCTTGATGTGGTGTGAGACCTGCTCGCTGAGCAGGTGAAAGGCAACGCAGTCGTGGGAGATCATCGGCTCGCTCATCGCTGCGATCGCCGCGCCGATTGCCGGCAGCAGTCGCGTCGAGTCGACCTCGATGCGCTCGTGTGCGGTCGCGAACTCGGCCGCGACGAGGTCGGAGTAGTGAAACTCCTCGCCGCGGCGCCCGCCGGCATCGGCGAAGCCGATCGAGAACGTCGCGAGCCCCGGCTGCCCCTCGCCGGCCAGCAGCGCGACGATCAGGCTCGAGTCGAGCCCCCCGGAGAGCAGCACGCCGACGGGAACGTCGGCGACCATCCGGCGTTGCACCGCCGTGCGCAGGGCCGCGAGCGTGCGCTCCTCCCACTCCTCCGGCGTCGCGCAGGCCGCGGTCTGGGATGCCGCCGACCAGTAGCTGCGCTCGCTGCGCGCGCCGCTCGGCTCGATCGTCAGGAGACTCGCCGGCGCGAGCTTTCGCACTCCGCGCAGGATCGTCAGCGGAGCCGGGACGACGGAGTGAAAGCTGAGGTAGTGGTGCAGCGCGACGGCGTCGATCTCGGTGTCGATCCCGCCGCCCGCAAGCAGCGCCGGCAGGGTCGAGGCGAAGCGCAGCGCGCCATCGACGTCGGCCAGGTAGAGCGGCTTGATGCCGAGTCGATCGCGTCCCAGCACCACCCGTCCCGTCGCCTGCTCGACGATCGCAAACGCGAACATGCCGATCAGGTGTTCGACGAAGCGCTGCGGCCCCCAGTGGTCGAAGGCCTTGAGAATCACCTCCGTGTCAGAGCTCGAGTGAAACGAGTAGCCGGCCCGCGCGAGCTCGGTGCGGAGCTCGTGATGGTTGTAGATGCAGCCGTTGAAGGCGATCACGAGACCCAGCTCCGGGTCCACCATCGGCTGGTCGCCGCGCGCGCTGAGATCGATGATCTTGAGCCGTCGATGCACAAGTGCGATGCGGGAGTCGTGCCATGCTCCCGCACCGTCGGGCCCGCGCCTGGCGAGCGCCTCGCCGACGCGCCCGAGTGCTTCGAGATCGGGCGGGCGCGCGAGCGCGACCTCGCCGCCCAGCCCGCACATCAGAAGTCCGCGGCGAGCGCGGCGACGACGCCGCCGAGCCCGGACGCCTCGCGCGCGCGCTGGCGCTGGCGCTGCGCCCCGGGGTGACGGCTCAGCTCGCGCGCCGCCTCGAGCTCGTCGCGGCAGCCCAGCTCGTCGGCATGTGGTGCGCAGGCATCGATCGTCGTTGCGAGCGCCGCCTGCGCGGAGATCTGACCCTCGCGCTCGGGGTCGAGGAACCGAGCGCTCATGCCGTCGCGCGCCGCCAGGAAGCGGTTCTCGGCGAGCAGCTCGGGAGCCTGGTGTGAGGCGAGGTGGGGAGCGCCGGTGGTGATCTCCATGTGGACGAGCGATTGCACCAGCGCGACCAGCGCGGCGGAGTCCGTGACCGTGATCTGGGCGTCCATGATGCGCACCTCGACGGTCCCCCAGCGCGGCTGCAGGCGCACGTCCCACCACAGGAAGGTCGGCTCGGAGAATGCGCCGCAGCGGATCAGCAGGTCGATGCTCTCGACATAGTCGTCGTAGTCGGCGAAGGCCCGCGGCAGCCCGACGCGGGGGAAGGCGCCGAACATCGGCGTGCGCGTCGAGGCGAGGCCCGTCTCGCGCCCCTGCCAGAACGGCGAGTTCGCCGACAGCGCGAGCAGCAGGTGCAGATGCGAGCGCAGGCCGTTCATCGCCCGCAGGGCGTCCTCGGGGTCGGGGACGGCGACGTGAACGTGGAGGGCGAAGGTCGGCTCGCGGCGCGCGAGCTCGCGCAGCGATTCGTAGAGCAGCTGGTAGCGCTCGCCGCCGGAGATGCGCGTCTCCTGCCAGACGGTCGTGGGGTGCATCCCGGCCGCGGCCGCGCGCAGGCCCCTGCTCGCGAGCTCTTCGCGCAGCTCGCCCCGCAGGGCCGCGATCTCGGCGATCGCCGCGGGCACGCCGTCGTGCACGCCGGTGCGCAGCTCGAGCGCCGAGCCGTGCGTCTCCGCGCCGACGTGGTCTGCGAGATGCGGGGCGAGCGTTGGCAGGATGCTGTCGATCCAGGGCGCCAACGCGAAGTCGCTCGCGTGCAGCAGCATCACCTCCTCCTCGATCCCTACCGTCCACGGCCGGCCGGCGTCGGCGGCCGGCCAGTCTCCCCAGGCCGGCCCGGCGCCCTCGCGCGCGCTCACCCGCTCAGGCCGCGCGCCGCGTCGACGCCGCGCGGCGCGCGGGCCGCATCGTCGTGCGTCCGCGCTCGCGCTCCTCGCAGGCGGTCACCAGGCGCCTGAAGAGAGCGAGCTGTGCGGGGTCGTCGACGAGCGTCTCTGCGTGCCACTGGACTCCCAGCAGCAGCGATTTCCCCCACCCCTCGATGCCCTCGACGACGCCGTCGTCGGCCCACGCGACGGCACGCAGGCGGCTGCCGAGCTGATCGACGCTCTGGTGGTGAAAGGAGTTGACGTCGAGCCGTGAGGCGCCGACGACCGCCGCGAGGCCGCTGCGAGGAGCGATCCGCACGTGGTGCGTCGTCTCCGTCCCGAGCACGCGCTGGCGGTGCGTGACCGAGCCGTCGGTGACGTCGGGGAGGTGCTGGTGGAGCGTGCCACCACGTGCGACGTTGATTGCCTGCGCCCCGCGGCAGATGCCGAGGATCGGCAGACCGCGCGCGTCGGCCTCGCGCGCCAGCTGCACCTCGAACAGGTCGAGCTGCGGCTCGGTGTCGCCGAGCTCCGGGTGCGCCGCGCTGCCGTATCCAGCGGGGTCGAGGTCCGGGCCGCCGGACAGCAGCACGCCGCTGAGGCGGTCGAGCAGCGGGGCGATCCGATCGAGCTCGAGCGGAGGGAGCACGACGGGCAGTCCCCCCGCGCGCTCCACGGCACGCAGGTAGGGAAGTCCGAGCGCCATCTCGACCTGGGCGGGCTCGCTGTAGCGGCGCCGACGCACCTGCTTGGCAACGCGCAGCTCCGACGTGGTCACGCCGATCAGCGCAGGAAGACCTTTGTACGCGCCCAGGCCGGCGCTCGTCTGCTCGTCCGTCATGCGAGTACCCACGTGTCCTTGGCGCCCCCGCGCTGGGAGGAGTTGACGACGAGCGAGTCGCGCTCGAGCGCGACTCGGGTGAGGCCGCCGGGAAAGACCTCGACCCGCTCGGCGGTGGCGAACGTGAACGGCCGCAGGTCGACGTGGCGGGGCTCCAGCTGATCGCCGCAGACCGTCGGCTGGCGCGAGAGCTGGACGGTCTCCTGCACGATGAACCGCTCCGGCGCAGCGCTCAGTTCGCGCGAGATCGCCGCCAGCTCCTGCTCGTCGGCGCGGGGGCCGACGACGACGCCGATGCCGCCATGGCCGCTGCGCGGCTTGATCACCAGCTCGTCGATGCGCTCGAGCGTCATCTCGAGCACCCCGGGCTGCGAGGGGTCGTGCGTCGGCACGGACGCCAGCAGCGGCTCCTCCGCGAGATAGAAGCGCACCATCTCCTCGACGTAGCTGTGCACGAGCTTGTCGTCCGCCACGCCCGTGCCGAACGCGTTGACGCAGCCCAGGGTCTGCGCCTCGAGCGGCCCGAGCAGCACGTCTCCGAGCGCGGTCGGCGTTCCGGTCTCGTCGAACAGCCGGTCCTCGTCGGTGCGCCGGTAGACGACGTCGACGGGCACGAGCTCGTCCGCGAGGCGGGCGAACAGCCGTCCGGCGCGCACGCTGAGCTCGCCCAGGCGCACGAGCGCCAGCCCGAGCGCACGCGCGATCGCGCCGTGCTCGTAGTAGGCCGAGTTCGCCGGTCCGTCGGTCAGCACGACGACGGTCGGCTCGTCCGCGGCCTCGAGCGGTGCGGCGGCGCGCAGCGCGTCGCCGAGCCATCGATAGGCCGGCTCGAGCGAGCGCACGCGCATGCCGTCGGGCACCGACATGTGTCCGCTGAGCGCCTCGCGCGCAGCGTGGGCGTAGGCGATCCCCGACGGCGTTCGCACGTTGTCCTCGAGCACCATGTAGGGACCGTCGCCGTCGCGCACGAGGTCCAGGCCCGCGATCGTGATCCAGCGCCCGGAGACGGGGGGGAGCTCTGCCATGCGTGGCTCGAAGTACTCGGCGCTCGCGATCGTCGACCACGGCACGCGACCGGCGGCGACGATGCGCCGCTCGCTATAGACGTCGGCGACGAAACGGTCGAGCGCCGCCGCGCGCTGCGCCAATCCGGCGGCGAGCGCAGCCCACTCCTCGCGCTCGATCACGCGCGGCACGGGATCGACGAGGAACGCGTCTTCATCCCCCTCGTCGGTCGCCCCGAAGGTGACGTTGCGCTCGCGCAGCGCATCCGATACCGAGCGCGACAGTGCACTCAGGTCCACCTCGTCGAGCGACGCGAGCAGCCGGCCAAACGCCTGTTGGGATTCGAGCGTTGCCATTGAGGCACTTTACACGCCCTCTACGGACGGCAGTTTGGACACAAGGCCAAGGAGACACGCCGTGAGATGGGCCCCTGTGGAGGACATTTTGCGCTCGCCCGATGCAGACATGTGCCGGGTCGAGCACGCGCGCTCGCAGGTGCGCGCTCTACCCTCGTTCGATGACCTCCGCCCGTGCGGTCCCCGCGGATGCAGAGCGTGAATCGGAAAGTCAGCTCGCCGCTCGCAGCGTCACGCATCCACTCGCCCGCACGCTGCTCGTGTTGACGTTCTCGACGGGCCTGGTGGACGCGGTTAGCTACCTGGGAATCGGGCACGTGTTCACGGCGAACATGACCGGGAACATCGTGTTTCTCGGCTTCGGCCTGGCCGGCAGCGGCGGGCTGCCCGTCGTGGCGCCGCTGATCTCGCTGGGCGCGTTCATGGCGGGGGCAGGCGGTGGCGGCGTGCTCGCCGGCAGGATGGCGGCCCGACGTCGGCGCAATCTCGGCCTCGCGCTCGCGATCGAGGTGGCGCTGCTCGTGGTGGCCGCCGTGACGGCCGCGGCAATCGACGTCAGGGCCAACGCTGTCTCGGGCGACACGGTGATCGCGCTGCTGGCGATCGCGATGGGCGTGCGTAACGCGACCGTCCGGCGGGTCGCCGTTCCCGATCTCACGACGACGGTGCTGACGATGACACTGACGGGCCTCGCCGCCGACTCGACGCTCTTCGGCGGAAGCGGCAAGGGCACGACGCGCAGGAGCGCCGCTGTCCTGGCGATGCTCGCGGGCGCCCTCGTCGGGGCGCTGCTGCTGAAGAGCAGCCTCGTCGTGCCGTTGGCGGTCGCGGCTGGGCTCGCGCTGATTACCTCGCTGCTCTACGGCTGGCGCGAGCCCGGCGCCGGCGGCGATGGTTTGGATCCCCCGCGAGCGGGCATCTCGGCCTAGTGAGCTCGTTCGCCCCCACCGCCCCCTCACTCGATCAGCCCGCCGCTCCCGAGCGTCCGCTCGGCGGGTACGCCGCGCTGACGAGCGTCTTCCTGTCTGCCGCCGCGGGCTTCGCGACCTGGCTGGCGCGCTCGGGCAGAGAGCTTCCTGAGCGAGTCGCAGCACCAGACATCGCCCTGCTCGGCGTCGCCACGCACAAGGCCTCGCGCCTGCTCGCGAAGGATCGCGTCACCTCGGCCGTACGCGCGCCCTTCACGGACTTCCAGGAAGACGGCGGCCCCAGCGAGGTTGAGGAACGCGCGCGCGGCACCGGCCTGCGGCGCGCTGTCGGCGAGCTGCTCGTCTGCCCGTTCTGTCTCGGGCTGTGGATCGCCGCAGCCTTCACCGCCGGTTTGATCGTCGCCCCCCGTCAGACGCGCTGGCTCGCGAGCGTGCTCGTGATCGTCACCGGCGCCGACGTCCTGCAGATCGCCTACGTCAAGCTCGAGCACACGCTCTGAGCACAGGCGTCGTGGTGGAGACACGCGCTGAGCACAGGCGTCGGGGCTGAACACACGCTCTGAAGCACAGACGCTCGGGGCGGAAGGACGATTGCCGAGGCGACGACGGTCTCTGCGCGCGCGCCGTTCTATAATGCTTGCCGGCAAGCAACTATTAAGGAGCGGCGATGGCCGCCACGGAACGTAGGCCCGCGGTCGAACGCAACCCCAGCTGCGCCTCCGAGGAGGACCCCAGCGCGCGGCTGCGTGCAGCGATCGGCAAGCTCTCGCGGAGCCTGCGCCCGACCGTCGCCGGCTACGGCCTGACGCCCTCGCAGACAGCGGTCCTGTTCGCCGTCGTGCGGATCGGCAGGGTCGGTCTGTCGGAGCTGGCCGAGGCCGAGACCCTGAACCCGACGATGCTCTCGCGGGTGACCGCACAGCTCTCCGAGGCGGGGCTGATTCGCCGCTCGGCCGACCGTGATGACCGGCGTTCGGCCTTCGTCGAGGCGACCGCCGCGGGACGGCGGATGCGCGAGCGCATCCAACGCGAGCGCACGCAGGCTCTGAGCGCGCACGTCGAGGCACTCGACGGTCCGCAGCTGAAGGCGCTGTTGCGGGCGCTGCCGGTGCTCGAGGAGCTCGCCGACAGGCTTCCCGGCGGTCGTCGATGACGCGGCTGATGGGCGCCGGGCGCGTCACGTTCGCGGCGCTCGCGATCCCCAACTACCGACGCTATTTCGCCGGGCAGTCGATCTCGCTGGTCGGAACCTGGATGCAGATGGCCGCGCAGTCCTGGCTCGTGCTGACACTCACCGGCTCCGCGGCGACGCTCGGGTTGATCGTCGCGCTGCAGACGCTGCCCGTGCTGCTGCTCGGCCCCTACGGGGGAGTGGTGGCTGACCGCGTCGACAAGCGCCGCCTGATGGTGTGCCTGCAGATCGCGATGGGTGTGCAGGCCCTCGTGCTCGGCCTGCTGACGGTCGGCGGCGCCGTGCAGCTGTGGGAGATCGGTGTGCTTGCCGCTCTGCTCGGGCTCAACAACGCCTTCGAGAACCCCGCCCGCCAGGCGTTCATGCTCGAGCTGGTCGGCAGCGAGAGCCTGCGCAATGCCGTCAGCCTCAACTCCGTGATCGTCAACGTCGCCCGCGTGATCGGCCCGGCCGTCGCCGGCGTGCTGATCGCGACGGTCGGCGAGGGCGTCTGCTTCCTCGTCAACGCCGCCAGCTTCGCCGCCGTGGTCGCCTCGCTGACGTTGCTCGACCGCGCCGCCCTCGCCCCCAGCCCGCCCAGCGGCCGCGAGCCGGGCCAGCTGCGCGAGGGGCTGCGCTACGTGCGCGCCAACCCCGAACTGGCCGTCCCGCTGTCGATGATGGCCCTCGCCGGCTGCCTCGCCTACGAGTTCCAGGTCACGCTGCCCGTGATGGCTCGTCAGGGACTGCACGTCGGGGCGACGGGCTTTGGCTTCATGACCGCGGCGATGGGACTCGGCGCGGTGATCGGCGGTCTGCTCGTCGCGATGAAGGGCCGTACCGGGCTGCCGATGCTCGTGGCTGCCGCGAGCGCCTTCGGGATCGTGCTGCTGCTCGCGAGCGCCGCTCCGAACCTGCCCGTCGAGCTCGTCGCCCTCGCGCTCGCCGGTGGCGCGAGCATCGCCTTCATGTCCGGCGGCAACTCCACCCTGCAGCTCGCCTGCGCTCCGCGCATGCGCGGGCGCGTGATGTCGCTGTGGTTTGTCGCCTTCCAGGGCTCGACGCCGATCGGGGGCCCGCTCGTCGGATGGGTGATGGGGTGGGCGGGCGCGCGGGCCGGGCTCGGTCTCGGCGGTGGGGCCTGCCTGCTCGTGGCGGCGCTCGGCCTGCTCGCGCTGCGGCGCCTGAGGGGCGGCGCGTGGCGCGCAGCGCTCGCCCTCGGGTCGCGATGAGGCCCGACACGGATGCGGCCGAGGTCCGCTGGCTGCGCGGGTCCGCCGAGCTCGCGGGTGCGTTCGCGCTGCGCGAGGAGGTCTTCTACGGTGAGCAGGGCGTGCCGCGCGAGGAGGACATCGACGGGCGCGATGCCGACGCCCACCACGTCGTCGCGCTCGACCCCGCGAGCGGCCGCGTGATCGGCACGCTGCGTCTGATGCTCGAAGAGCACCCGGCGAAGATCGGCCGGGTCGCGGTCGATCGCCGCTGGCGCCGGCGCGGCATCGCCGCGCGGATGCTCGCGCTCGCGCTCGAGCGCGCGCGCCGCGAAGGCTTCGTGCAGGTGCGCCTCGCCGCGCAGCTGCGCGCCACCGCGGTGTACGAGCAGGCCGGCTTCCGCGTCGAGTCCGAGCCGTTCGAGGAAGCCGGCATTGCGCACGTCTGGATGGGCCGCTCACTGACGCCGAGCGAGTAGCCGAGCGCGCCCGGGGCGCGTCGCGCGAACATCCGTCGGCTGCCGGCGTGCGCGACCTCGGCGCGAGGTATGATCGGCTGACCCTGGCCGCCCCGGAACTCGGGCGCGACCGGCCACGCTGTGGCAGGGGCACTTCACGATCCCGCCGCGACGTGGTGGCAAGGCACTTATCTTGAGCGAAGCAGCACCGGCGACCCGCGCCGCCAATGCCGGGACATCAAATCCCACCGGCGCGTACTGGCGGGAGACGCTCGCCCCCTACGCGCGACCGCACCTCGGTCGCAGCATGCTCGACCTGGCGACCGCGGTCGTGCCGTACCTCGGCCTGTCCGTGCTCATGTACTACTCGCTCGGCGTCTCCTACCTGTTGACGCTCGCGATCGCGATTCCCGCCGCCGGCTTTCTCGTCCGCACGTTCATCCTCTTTCACGACTGCTCGCACGGCTCGTTCCTGCCCTCCAAGCGCGCGAACGTGTGGCTCGGCACCACGCTTGGCCTGTTCGTCTACGCGCCCTTCCTGCGCTGGCGCCACGATCACGCGATCCATCACGCGACCTCCGGTGACCTCGACAGGCGCGGCGGCGGCGACGTTCGCACGCTGACGGTCGCGGAATATCACGCCCTCGAGCCGCGCGCGCGGCTCGCCTACCGCCTGTTCCGCAACCCGCTCGTGATGTTCGGGATCGGGCCGGTCGTCGCGCTGCTCGTGGGTCCGCGGATCGTCGCTCGCTCGGCGCGACCACGGATGCGGCGCAGCGTGATCGGCACGAACATCGCGCTGGCGCTGCTCGTCGCGGCCCTCTGCTGGCTGGTCGGCTGGAGCAACTTCCTGCTCGTCCAGGCCCCGACCGTGCTGCTCGCCGGCTCAGCCGGGATCTGGCTGTTCTACGTGCAGCACCAGTTCGAGGACGCCTACTGGGAAAGCGGCGAGAGCTGGAGCTACGCCGATGCGGCGCTGCGCGGCTCCTCCTACCTGCGCCTGCCGAAGCTGCTGCAGTTCTTCTCCGGCAACATCGGGCTGCACCACGTCCACCACCTCAGCGCGCGCATCCCCAACTACAACCTGCAGCGCGCGCACGACGAGAACCCGATCTTTCACGACGTGCCGACACTGACCTTCTGGGACGGTATGCGCGCAGTGCGCCTGAAGCTGTGGGACGAGGACCGCGGGCGCATGGTCACATTCGCGGAGGCCGCCAGGGCGCTGCCCGCGCCCGCGCTTTCACACGGGTGATCGACGTGGCGCGCCGGGGCGCGCGCTACCCTTGACAGATGGTCACGCAGGCAGATCGGGCGGCCGAGAGGCGTCGTCTGAAACTAGAGGACGTGCAGCGCCAGGTCAAAGAAGGGTCGCTGACCATCCGCAAGATGACGCGCGAGGAGAAAAAGCGCTACCCGCCGGTCCCTGCCGTCGCGCGGCGCAAGCGCAGCTGACGCCGGCCCTCAGCGGGGCTCGCGGTCGTCGAGGATGCGCCGGCGTCGTAGGGGCAGCGCGAACCACAGCAGCGCAAACGGGACGGCGGCGCCCGCCAGCGTGAGAACGCCCGCCGTCACGCCGAAGAGCTTGGCGGTGACGAGCAGCACACAGCCGCACATCGCCAGCGCCAGGAAGGCGAGGCCGGCGATCGTGACGCGGTTGGCGAAGAAGACGAGCCGTTGCTTGTCGTCGTGGCGGAACAGGAAGCGGTGCTGCGCCGACGGCGCGATCGTGCACGCCGCCGCCGTCGCCGCGAGCAGCAGCGTGACGAAGTACACGGTGCGCTCGAAGTCGCCGATGCCGCGGAAGCCGCTGTTGAAGGGCACGATCAACAGGAAGGCAAACAGCACCTGCACCCCGGTCACGATGACCCGCAGCTCGCCCGTCAGCTCGTCGAGGTTGCGATCCAGGCGCTCCAGCGGCGTCTCGTCGCGACCGTCGTCGCTCGAAGTCTGCGTGTGCTGATCAGCCATCTCGACCCGTTGGTGGCTACCCGCAGCGCAGAGCGTGAAACGGCCGCCCACCGTACAGGCGGTTCGTTCGCGTGCCACTGGGTAGCTCTCCCCACAGGCCTCGCGAGCAAGCGAAAGGATCACACGAATTGGCGTTGGCGATACTCGATGTCGATGGCACCCTCGTCGACACCAACTACCAGCACGCAATCGCGTGGTCGCGCGCGTTTCGCAGCCACGAGATCGAGCTCCCGATCTGGCGGATTCACCGTCACATCGGGATGGGGGGCGACCAGCTCGTCGCCGCGCTCACCGACGAGGTGACCGAGCGGCGGCTGGGCGAGCAGGTCCGCGCCGCCGAGCAGGAGCGCTACCGCGAGCTGATCGACGAAGTTCAGCCCCTGCGCGGCTCGCGCGAGCTGATCGAGGACCTTCGCGAGCGCGGCCACACGGTCGTGCTGGCCTCCTCGGCCCGGCCGCCCGAGCTCGAGCACTACCTCGATCTGCTGCAGGCCCGCGAGCTCGTCGACGCCTGCACCAGCGCCGAGGATGTCGAGCGCACGAAGCCCGCGCCGGACCTGGTCAACGTCGCCCTCGCGCGCGCCGGCGCGCAGGCGGCGGACGCCGTGATGGTCGGCGACTCCAGCTGGGACGCCGAGGCCGCGATCCGCGCGGGCGTCGCGACGCTGGCTGTGCTGACGGGAGGGTTCTCCAGCCAGGAGCTCCTCGAGGCCGGCGCCGAGCGGGTGTTCGGCTCGGTCGAGGAGCTGCGCGAAGCGCTCGGCGAGACCGCGCTCGCGTAGGCGATGGAGGAGCGCGGGCGCCGGGGGCGAAGACGCCCATGTGTCGAGTGTTCCCGACGGCATATCGCTCGAGCGACACCTCGAGCTGCAGGGGCGCCTGCGCAGCCCCTGGCTGCGCCGAGCGCTGCTCGGCTGCATCGGGGCGCTGCCGGTGCTCGCCCTGCTCAACGTCTTCGGACAGCACCCCTCCACCTCGACCGCATCGAGCCCCGTGGCGACGCTCAGTGTCACAGCGCCCGCGCGCCTGCGCAGCGGCCTGATCTTCCAGGTCAAGGTGAAGGTCGTCGCCCATCAGGAAATCAGCCAGCTGCAGATCGCATTCGACACCGGCTGGTGGGAATCGATGAGCGTCAACTCGATCGAGCCAAACCCCAGCAACCAGACCTCCCACAACGGGCAGGTCGTGCTCGGCTACGGCAACCTGCCCGCCGGCCAGACGCTGATCGCGTGGGTCTACTTCCAGGTCAACCCGACGAACGTCGGCAAGCGGCGCGAGGACATCTCGATCCAGGACAACAACAAGCTGCTCGTGCGCATCCACCGCTCCGCGACGATCTTTCCCTGACCAATGGATCTCGTATTCCGCGCCTGCGCCGTGTTCTTCTTCGTCCTGATCGTCACGCGCGTGGTCGGGCGCCGCGAGATCGGGCAGCTCGAGCCGTTCGACATGATCCTGCTGATCGTGATGGGAGACCTCGTCCAGCAGGGCATCACCCAGAGCGATGAGTCGGTCACCGGCACGTTCATCGTGATCGCGACGATCGCGATCCTGTCGGTCATCGTCGGCTGGGCGTCCTTCCGCTCGCGGCGCATCAGCATGATCACCGAGGGAGAACCGATCGTGCTCGTGCGCGACGGCCGTCCGATCGAGCGCAACATGCGCCGTGAGCGTCTCACCCTGCACGACATCGAGGAGCAGGCACGTCAGGCGCAGATCACATCGATCGCCGATCTGCGCTGGGCGATCCTCGAGGACGACGGCAAGATCAGCTGCATCGGGCGCTCGAGCTGAGCGGAGCTATGTGTCGAAGCCGCCGCGCGCGTTGCGCGTGAGGATGCTTCCGCTCCAGCCGCGCAGCGGGTGGGCCTCGCTCGCGAGCAGCGCGAGGCAGACGCGCTTGACGAGCACATAGACGATCACCGGCACGACGAGGAAGGCGCCACGGAAGAACCACACGGCGCCTTCGTAGCCGAAGCCGAACTGGAAGAAGAGACGGTCGGCGGATCCGGCTGCGAAGACGACGGCGACGGCCGCGAACACCGCCGCCGCGAGGCCGCTGCGGCGAGGGTTCTCGCGCGGCCGCTCGAGCAGGTCGTGGCGCGCGTGGTCGCGTGAGATCCAGCGCCTGTCCAGCCACGGGAGCGCGTACAGCAGCGCGAACACGAGCGACGGGAACAGCACTCCGCCGAAGAACGGGTTGGGCACGAGGGTGTGCCCGAACACGTGTATCTCGAGGTTCGGCATCAGCCGCAGCGCGCCGATCAGCCAGCCCAGATACCAGTCGGGCTGGGCGCCGTTGGTGCCGACGTAGGTGTGGTAGGGCCCCCACAGCCACACCGGGTTGATCTGGATCAGGCCGCCCATCAGCACGAGCACGGCGGCGACCGCCGCGAACAGGCCGAGCGAGCGCAGCGCATAGCCCGGCCACAGCGGCGTGCCGACGACGTTGTCCTCGCGTCGTCCCACACCCGGGAACTGGGAGTGGCGCTGGATCATGATGATCGCGAGGTGCACCGTGATCAGTGCCGCGAGGATCATCGGGATGACGAAGACGTGCGCGATGTACAGCCGCGACTCGAAGCTCGTCGTGCCCGGGAAGCGCCCGCCCCACAGTGCCGTCGCGAACGGACCGCCGATCAGGGGGATCGACATCGCCACCGCCCAGGCGATCGCCAGGCCCATCCCCGACAGCAGGTCGTCGGGCAGCGAGTAGCCGGCGAACCCCTCGAGGATCGCGAGCGCGAGCAGCGTCACGCCGATGAAGTAGTTGACGTCGCGCGGCTTGCGAAAGGCGCCGGTGAAGACGATGCGCAGCAGGTGCAGGGTGATCGCCGCCACGAACACGAGCGCGGCCCAGTGGTGGGTCTGGCGCATCAGCAGACCTCCCGACACGTTCGAGGACATCCGCAGCGTCGAGGCATAGGCGCTGGAGACGGCTTCGCCCTGCAGCGCGACGTAGCCGCCGTGGTAGACGACGTGACCGAGGCTCGGCTCGAAGAACAGCGCCAGGAACGTCCCCGTCGCGATCAGCGTCACGAACGAGTACAGCGCGATCTCGCCGAGCAGAAAGCTCCAGTGGTCGGGGAACACGTAGCTCAGCACGAAGCGAATCCCCCGCGCCGCGCCGAGGCGCTCGTCGAAGAAGGCGACGGGATCGCTCACTGGCTGTCTCCCCACCAGGCCGGTCCGACCGGTCCCGACATCGGCCCCGCGGCCGTCAGCGCGCCGCTCGCGTCGATCCGCAGCGGCAGCTGCGGCAGCGGCCGCCCGGCCGGTCCGAACTCGACGCTGCCGCCGTCGCGCACGTCGAAGGTCGAGTAGTGGCAGGGGCACACCAGGGCCGGTCCGCGCGACTCCGTCGAGGGACTCAGGGGCGAGCGATATAGGGAGATCGCGCAGGCCGCGTGGGTGCAGATCTTGGAGTACGCGAGGATTCCCTCGGGCGCCCACGTCGCGCGCGCGGCGGGCAGTCGCAAGGCCGAGCTCGCGACGCGCACGAGCACCACCGGCGAGCCGAGCTGCTCGTGGTCGGCGCCCTCCGGGAAGGCCGTCAGGAAGCTGCCCTCGTTGACATCGGCTGCGAGGATCGGCGTCCCCTGGTCATCGACGAGCCGCCGCCCGCTGTGCCACGGCGTGACCCGCAGCTGCTCTTCGAGTCCGGGGCCGAGCGCCGCGAGCGGGATCGCAACGGCCGCCGTCAGGCCTGCGCCGGCGAGGCCCGCGGTTCCCGCCAACAGCCGCCGCCGCGTGATTCCCGCGAGGCCCGCCTTCGCCTGCGAGCGCACCGCTGCGACCTCCGCGTCATCCCCGTAGCGGGGACGGTGCTCGACCCTCGTCTCCTGCGGCACCAGCCGGCGACCGGCGAGCGCCAGCGCGGCGCCCGCCAGCGCGAGCGCGAGACCGAGGGACAGGCCGAGCAGCTGCGTGTCCGGTTCGAGGATGAACAGCGCGACGAAGCCGAGGCCCGCGAGGCCAGCCGCGGCGAGCAGCGCGAGCACCAGGCTTTCCGCCCAGGCGGCGGCGCCGACGTGGCGCTCGCTCGGGTCCTCCGGGGCGCCCCGCGGTGCTCGGCGCAGGCGCCGCAGCGCGCCGAGCCGCCACAGCACGAGCATCGTGAGCAGACCGCGCAGGCGCGTCCTCGGGCGGGGACGCTCGCGCTCGGACCCGCTCACGTCGTCCCCTGCCCGCCGCGCGGCGGCGGCGGCGGTGTGTCGCCGGTGCGCTCCCCGAGCAGCCGCGCGATCGCCAGCAGCGCCGCGACGGCCAGCAGCCAGGCGACCATTCCCTCGGGGATCGGGCCAATGCGCCCGATCCCCCAACCGCCGCTGTCCTGGGGCGAGTCGGTGCTCTGCACGTAACGGGCGATCGAGTTCACATCGCCGGCCGACAGCTCGCCGGCGCCGAAGCGCGGCATCACGTACGGGCCCACGCGGATCGCCTCGGCGATCTCGCGCGCGCTCGCCGTCTGCAGCGACGGCACGACCGCGCCCGTCACGATCCCACCCTGCGCCGCGATCGTGTGGCAGCCGGCGCAGTCGAGCGCGAACAGGCTGTGCCCGCGCTGGAGCGACCCGGCCGCCGGCTGCACCGTCGGGATCGCCGGCCCCCCGAACGAGCCGACGTACGCGACCAGATCGGCGATCTGCGCCGCGGCGAACGCCGGGCGCGTGCGCATCGGCTGTGCACGTGGGGAGGGAAGCGGCATGCGCCCCGTGCGCAGGTAGAAGTCCGCGGCGAGCTCACCGACGCCGTGCAGGCTCGGTCCGCGCCCGGAAATGCCTCCCGCGCCCATCCCATGGCAGGCGCTGCACGAGGACACGAACAGAGCACGCCCGCGCGCCAGCGCCACGCTCGCCGCCGCCTGTTCTCCCGCGCTCGCCGCGACCCCGGCCGGCGTCGCGGGCGCGGGGGCTCTGGCCGGCGCCCCGGCGCCGCTGGCCTGCGGGCCGCCGCCGGCGCTGAAGGCGATCAGCGCCAGCCCGGCGCACACGAACGCGGCGAGGGCGAGCAGCGCGCGCCTCATCGCGGCGCTCCCGGCGCGAGCGCGTCGACGGCGCCGGCGTGGCGTTCGCGGCGGCGCTGAAGGCGGTCTTCGGCGAGCATCGCCTGCATCGTCAGGCCGAGCGCGAGCGCGAACATCGCGATACCGCCGCCGATCCACATGATCACGCCGGCGAGCTGCTGGTCGGCCAGCGCCGAGCGCCCGAGCGCGCGCGCGGGAGCGAGATAGTGGGGATAGCGGACGCTCGTCGCGAACGTCAGCAGCGCCCCCGGCACGGCCATCACGGCCATCGCCCCCATCAGCCAGCAGAAGCGGGCGATCGCGCCCGCGCGATGTGGCAGCGGGTCGGCCGCGAGGATCGGTGCGAAGAACAGCAGCCCCGCGGCCAGGTAGGCGGCGTGCTCGAGCGCGTGCACGGCGGGCTCGCGCAGCGCGAGCTCGAAGACGCCCGTCAGGTGGGTCGCCAGGATGACCACGCTGAAGGCGAGGAAACCCACCACGGGCGTGCTCGCCGCGCGCGCCGCGCGCGAGCGCAAGAGCACGCCCAGACGCCGGCGCGTCGCGGGCGGTGCGCACGCCAGCGCGAGCCCGACGGGCCTGCCGCCCAGCAGCAGCACGGGTGCCGCGAGCGCGAGCAACAGGTGCTGGAGCATGTGCACCGACAGCAGCAGCTCGGAGTAGCGATCGATCCCCGACATCGTCGCGAGCGCGAGCGCGACGAGCCCGCAGAGCCACAGCGCCGCGCGCTGCCGGGGCCACCTCCGGCGCGAGCGACGCAGCGCGAGCAGGTACGCGGCGGCGGCCAGCAACAGGCCGGCGCAGACTCCCCACTGGGGCGTCCAGGAGCCGAGCAGGCGGCCGAGCGTGGGTGCCGGCGCGCTCACCTGGAGCCTCGCCGCGCGAGCGCGCGCCGGCGTGCCCGCGCCTCGCGAACGAGCCCGCCGGCGCCGAGGCTCGTCACCCCCGCGCCGATCAGCACCAGCCACAGCCCAAAGCCCGCTCCGAGCAGCGCGAGCGCGAGCCCGCAGACGAGGGCGGCCGACGCCACTGAGCTGTCGCTCACGAGCTCTCGCTCGGGCGCGCGCCGCTGCCCTCGCGCGCGGGCCGTGCGCGCGTCGAGCAGCGACAGGACGGCCCCCGCCAGCAGGCACGCGGCCGAGGCGCTGCCGAGCATCTCCACCTCGATCGCGCGCGGCCCGAACGGCGCCTGCACGGCCGTCAGCAGGCCGAGCCAGCCGCCCCACGCGAGCAGCACGATCGCGGCGCCCCTCACGCCGGCGCTCCCTCGCTTGCCTCGCGCACGTCGAGCAGCGGCGAGTGCGAGCGGATCGGCGGCAGCGAGTCGAAGTTGTGGTGCGGCGGCGGTGAGCTGGCGGCCCACTCGAGCGTGTGCCCCTGCCATGGGTCCGGCCCGGCTGGGCGCCGCCGGCGCAGCGAGACCGCGACGTTCACGAGGAACACGAGCACGGCCAGCGCGATCACGTAGGACCCCACCGTCTCGAGTTCGTTGAGTCCCTGCCAGCCGGTGGCGGCCGGGTAGCGCGCGATGCGCCGCGTCATCCCTTCGGCGCCGAGGATGAACATCGGGAAGAAGGTGAGGTTGGTCCCGATCACCATCAGCGCGAAGTGGAGCTTGCCGAGACGCTCGCGCAGCAGCACGCCGGTGAGCTTCGGGAACCAGTAGTAGATGCCGCCGAACAGACCGAAGGCGCTGCCCGCGAAGATCGTGTAGTGAAAGTGCGCGACGATGAAGTAGGACATGTTCAGCCCGTAGTCCAGTGGCGGCGAGGCGACGATCACGCCCGTCAGCCCACCGATCAGGAACTGCACGAGAAACCCGAGCGCAAACAGAAATGCCGTGGTGAAGCGCAGCGCCCCGCGCCAGATCGTCGCGATGAAGTCGAAGTACTCGATTCCGGCCGGCACGATCAGCGCCGTGGAGGTCAGCGAGAAGTACTTGTTCGTCGCCTGGCCCATGCTGAACATGTGGTGAGCCCAGACCGTCATCGACAGCCCCGCAAACGCGAGCAGCGCGAGAACAAAGGCGCTGTGGCCGAAGAAGCGCCGGCCGGAGAACGTGGCGAGGATCTCGCCGACCATGCCGACGAACGGGAAGAACATGACGTACACGACGGGGTGGCCGTAGAACCAGAACAGCTGCTGGTAGTCGACCGCCCCGAGGCCGCCCGTCAGCACCCCGCCGAAATGCCTTTGCGCCCACAGCAGCGCGAGCGCGAGGATCAGCGCGGGGAAGGCGAAGATCGTCAGCAGGCACGTCGCCACCATCGACCAGGTGAACACCGGCATGCGCATCAGCGTCATCCCCGGCGCGCGATGGCGCAGGGCGGTCGCGAGCACGCATCCCGCCCACAGGATCTGCCCGAGCGTCACCATCATCACGCCGAATATCCACAGTTCCATGCCGCTGCCGGGCGAGTGCAGCGAGTCCGACAGCGGGTCGAAGCCCCACCACGACGCGCTCGCCGCACCGCCGCTGGTGAGGAACCCCGACCACATGCTCGCGCCGCCGAGCGCCAGCAGCCACAGCCCGGCGAGCGCGGCGCGCGATCCGGCGACGGCGGGAGCGCCGACCTGCAGCGGCACGAAGTACAGCCCCGCGGCGAGCGCGACCGGCACCACGAACAGGTACACCATCGTGGAGCCGTGCATGGTGAAGAGCTGGTTGTAGGTGTTCTGCGACACGACTCCGCCGTCGGCCGCCAACTGCGTCCGCATGACGAGCGCCAGCATGCCGCCGGCGAGGAAGAACACGAACGCGAGAGCACCGGCGGCGAGGGCTATCCGCTTGTGGTCGGTCGAGGCCAGCGTGCGCAGCGAAGCGCCGCGCGCGGGGAGTGCGACGGTGCTCACGCCGCCCGCGCTCCGGGCGGCTCGACTGTTCGCTCGCTCACCGCGCTGGCCGTTGGCCCGCGCGCGCTACCCGCCAACCTCGTCGCGGCTGCGGCCTGGGCGGCCGACCGGGCCGCCAGCCACTGCCTGAAGCTAGCGGGCGCGAGCGCCTGCAGGCGGAAGTGCATCTGGCTGTGCTGGTCGCCGCAGAAGACCGAGCACGTGCCCCCGTACATGCCGCCGTGTTCGAAGATCAGGTCGAAGCTCGTCGTGTAGCCGGGCAGCAGCTGGCGCTGGAAGTGCAGCTGGGGAACCCAGAAGCCGTGGATCACGTCGGCCGAGGTGCCGCTGAATTCGACCTCCGTCCCGGTCGGTACGGCAGCCGCCGGCGGCTGCCAGGAGGAGACAGCGTCGATCGTGACGCCGTCGGGGTATTCCAGTCGCCAGCTCCACTGCGCCGCGACGACGTGGATGCGCAGCCCAGGGGCGGCGACGGTACGGTCGATCGGCGCCTCGGCGCGAAACGTGGTCCACAGCAGAAACGCCCCGACGCCGGCGAGCGCGATCGCGTAGGCGCTCTCGAGCTTCAGTGCCTCCGAGCGCTTGCCGGGGCGTGCGCGCCGTGCGCCGAGCACGAGCAGGACGAACAGGACGCCGACGATGACGGCGAACACCCCGATCGCGATCGGGAAGTAGACGCGCTCCACATGCGTGTACGCATGCGTGGTGCTGGGCATCGCCCCGCCGCCGGCTTAGCGGGGGTGGACGAGCTCGGTTGGCTGCTCGGAGAACGCTCCGATTTCCATGTCGTCTCGTCTACCCCGCCCCAGGGGGCTCAAACGGCGCATATCGGCGCGCTGCCCGCGGGGCCGGCGCGCTCGCGCCGGTAGCGGCGCAGCGGCGGGCGCTCCTCGATCGGCACCCTGCGGGTCTCCATCTGCCGCTCGCCCGGTAGCGGGGGTAGCGACAGCGAGCCGCAGGCGTGCGCGTCGGCGAACTCCTCCCCGAGCAGCCGCGTCGAGGCTGCCACGAGCACCGCGTAGGCCATCGCCGAGAGCTCGCGGAGGGACTGATGGCGGTTCTGGCGCACGCCGAGATCGACCTGGGCGAGCGCGTCGAGGCCGGCGATGCGCCAGGCGTCGATGAGCATGCCGATCTCCACGCCATAGCCGGCGCTGAAGGGGATCTGCTCGAGCAGCTCCCGCCTTGCTGCGATCTCGCCCGCGAGCGGTTGGTCGAACACGGCCAGCTCCGGTGCATGCAGGTTGAGCAGCGGTCGCGCGAGCAGCTCGGTGACGCGGCCACCGCCCTCGGGCGCGACGCTGTCGTGGGCGCGAAACGGCCGGCGGAAGTGACCCTTGACGAGCCGCACCTCGGGGTCGCACAGCAATGGTCCGAGCAGGCCCGTGACGAAATGCTCGCCGAACAGCTCGGTGTCGGTATCCGCGAAAGCCACGATCTCGCTGTCGACCGCCGCAAGCGCCCGCCACATCGCATCACCCTTGCCCTGTGCCGGGCCGAGCTCGGCGGCGAGCTCGTCCTGCTGCACCACGCCGACGCCCGCGTCGGCGGCGATCCGCGCGCTGCCGTCACCGGAGGCGGCGTCGATGACGAGCACCTCGTCGAGCAGCCCGGCCTCGCGCAGGGCGGCGGCCCGCTCGGCGATCGGTGCGAGCGTGCGCGCGACCTCGCGTGCCGGTAGCACGAGTGCGACGGTCGTGCGCTTGGCCTCGAGCAGGCGCTCGAGCGGGAACGCCGCTGCGCTGTAGCTGCGTCGCGCGCGCCAGTCGGCGACCGCGAGATCGCGCGCGAGTCCTCGCGGCGCGCGTCCCTCGGTGCGTGCAGAGGTGCGAACGCAGACGGCGCGGCTGCGCTGGATCGGGATGCCGAGCGTGTCCAGCGCGCGCTCGAGCGCCTCGTCCTCGAGCGCCGCACGCACGGGCAGGCCACCGCAGGCCCGGTAGGTCTCGGCTGTCAACGCGAGCGACGCGCCGCTGAACTGATGGTGCTCGGTCAGCGCTCCGCGCTGCGGGCGCTGCGCGAGAACGCTGCGCATCCGCTCGCGCCGGCGCAGCTCGCGCTGGGCGAGCACCTCCTCGCTGATCAGCCCGACCTCGCCTGGGTCGAGCTCGATGTGGCCGCCGATCGCGCGGGCACCATCACGAACCAGCTCGAGCTGGCGGGCGAGCCAGTCGGGTGCGACCGTGCTGTCGGCGTCCGTGCTCGCGATCAGCCCGTCGTCGCGACCGATGCTCGTGAGGCGCTGCAGGCCGAGGTCCATGCCGCGACGTCGCGCCCGCCCGACGCCCGCCGCCCGCGCCAGCTCGACGGCGTGGACCGGCGTGCCGGGGGTAGCGATCCCCGCCGCCGCCACGATTCTCGCGGTCGCGTCGCGGCAGCCGTCGAGCACGACGATCAGCTCCCACTCGCCGGGCTCGAGCCCCTGCTGGGCCTGCAGGGCGCGCAGGCACGCGCCGATGCGCAGCGCCTCGTCGCGGGCGGGGATCACGACCACGGCGCGCAGCCGCTCGTTGGGGCAAGGAAGCGCTCGCAGCGGCTCGCGTGCGCTCATCGCGGGGGCTCCCCCTGCAGGATCAGCTCGCGCCCCTGCTCGTAGACATCGTCGCGCTCGTGGGTCAGCACGCCGACGGTCGCACCGTCGCGCAGGTAGTGCACGGCGAAGCTTCCATCGTCCTCGCCCGCGGTGCTGAGGCGGGTCTCCTCGTGCCCGTCGCCCCAGGCCGCGTACTTCAGCGTGCGCGCTCCGATCGACGACCAGAAACCCGGCACCTCTCGCCAGCTGCGCGTGGCGCCGGCGAGCGTGCCGCCGGCGACGGCGCCGTGCTCGAGCGCATCGCCCCAGTGCTCCACGCGCAGATGCCGGCCGGCGCTCGCGTTGTGGGCAAAGGCGAGGTCGCCGACCGCCAGCACGGTCCCGTCGGCGGCGCTGCGCATCTCCTGATCGACGACGACGGCGCCCTCGTTGGTCTCGAGGCCTGCCGACCCGGCGAGCTCGCCGCGCGGGCGCACTCCGGCGGCGAGCACCACCAGCGACGCAGCGATGCGCGCACCGTCGTCGAGCTCGACGAGCTGCCCCTGCTCGATCGCCGCCACGCTCGCAGCCATCTTCAGCACCACCCCGAGCCGGGTCAGCCATGCTGCGATGCGCTCGCCGGCGTCCGCCCCCAGGCGCTCGAGCTGGGGGAGGCGCTCGCGGCCGATCAGCGTCACCTCGGCGCCCTTCAGCGCCAGCGACGCGCTCAGCTCGCAGCCGACGAAGCCCGTGCCGACCACGACCACGTGTTCACCCGCGCGGGCGTGAGCGGCGATCGCGCGACTGTCGGGCAGCCGTCTGAGCGTCAGCACGCGCTCGTCCTCGGCGCCGGGGATCGGGGGGCGCAGCGGTTCCGAGCCGGTGGCCAGCACGATCGCGTCGGCGCTCAGCTCCTCGCCGCTTGCGAGCGCCACGCCGTCGTGCCGGGGCGCGATCATCTCGACGCGCGCGCCGAGCCGCAGTGCGATCCCCCGCGCGTCGAACCAGTCGAGCCGCTCGATCGGAAGCTCGCGCGCGTCGAGCTCGCCGCGCAGGAAGTCCTTGCTCAGCGGGGGACGCCGGTAGGGCGCCAGCGGCTCCTCGCCGATCAGCGTCACCGTGCCGCTGCCGCCGTGCTCGCGATAGGCCCGCGCCGTGGCAAGCCCGGCGGGCCCGGCGCCGACGATCACGACGCGCTCAAAGCCCATCGGGGTCGAAGCGGTCGAGACGGTAGCCCGCCGTGCGGTCGTCGAGGGCGTGCCAGCGGGCGAGCTCGCTCGCGAGCCGGTCGTGCACCCAGTCGCCGCGCAGGGGCTCGGTCGTGCCCGGGCCGCGCCAGCTCACCGCCAGTACGCTCGCGCCGCGCAGGAGCGCTTCGCGCAGCCAGCCGAGCGCGAGGATGAACGTGGAGCGGTCGAGGTAGTAGAGGACCTCCGAGCAGACGACGAGATCCCAGGTGCCGTCCGGCACCTGCTCAGGGAAGCTGGCGCGCACCAACTCGACGTTCTCGCGTCCCTCCAGCTGCCTCGCCGCGAGGGCGAGCGCACGCGGCGAGTAGTCGATCGCCACGAGCTCCTCGCAGCGCTCCGCGAGCTGCGCGGTGAAGACCCCGTTGGCGGGGCCGACCTCGAGCGCACGCGCGAAATGGCGTCCGTCGAGGGCTGCCAGCGTGGCCGCGTACTTCTCGCGCTCGTACGCACTCGAGCGGTAGTCCCAGGGGTCGGGACTCGCCGCAAACAGCCGCTCGAAGCGCTCCGCGCCGACGCGCGCCCCCGGCCTCGCGGGCGAGCTCACGCGCAGTCCCCGCCGAGCTCCTCGCGGCCGAGCGCGACCAGCCTCGGCTCGAGCCGGTGTTGGAGCAGGAAGATGTCGAGGTCGCGCCGCGCGCGGTCCAGCGCGCCGCCGGCGGCGAGCGCTCGAGCTCCCCCCACGCGCGCGCCTTCGGCGGAGATCGCGCGGGCCGCCTGGGCGATCGCGACGCGGCATTCGCCGGCCAGCGCGTCCGGCGCCTCGGCCCCGTGTCGCAGGCGGGCGCCCGCGTGCTCGAGCCAGCGGTCGATCGTGCCGCGCGCCACGCGCATCTTGCCGAGCGCGTGCAGGCGCAGCTCGTCGCCGCGTGCCGCCGGCGCGCAGGCGGCCTCGCGCAGGATGCGGTCGGCGAGGCCCGCCCAGGTGGCGGCGGTGCGCACGCCATCGCGGGAGAAATACGGCTCGCGCAGGAGCTCATCGGGGCCGCCGAGGATCGCGAGCACGGGCGTGTCGTGGAAGCGAACGAGGTGGCTCTCCGAGCAGCGCAGGCCCGAACCGCGGTACCAGTCGCGGTCGATCTCCAGGCCCACGCGCGTGTCGACGTAGGCGAGCCGTCGGGCGTCGTCGTCGGGGCCGCGCGCGACCACCAGGGCGCGCTGGACGCCACCGGCGCCCGAGCAGAAGGTCTTGACCCCGCCGAGCAGCAGGGCGCCGTCCTTGGCGCGCTCGATCCGTGCCGGCGCGCCCTCGCCGCCGACCGGGTCTGCGCCCCACACGCCGAGCAGCAGCGCGCCGCGGGCGATGTCCTGCAGCTCACGCTCGCGCAGTCCCGGCGGAGCGCACAGCGCGAGGCGCTCGACGCCGTTGAAGTGACCGTCGAGGATCCTGGCCGTCGAGCCGTCGGCCGCCGCCACGGCCCTGATCAGGTCGATCTCCCGCCGCAGGCTCGCGCCGCTCCGATCGGCTGCGCTCTGCGTAACCTCCGCCGAACGCAGGCTCGCGAGGTTCTCCGCGGGGAACCGCGGCCGGGCATCGAGCGCGTCCGCGCACGCGTCGATCTGCTCGAGCGCGACGTCGAGCGCGACGGCGCGCGCGCTGCCCGCGGGGATCGCGACCGCGTGCATGTCAGCCGGCCGTCCTCATCGGCCGTGCGCCGGCGTCGCGGGCGTTCTCCCGCAGCGGGCGGGGCGCCAGGCCGCGTGCGCGGGCGAGCGCGCACAGCGGCGAGATCAACGCGACGGTCCCCTCGCACCCCGCGCGCGCGGCGCCTGGCCCGAGCGCGTCGTGCATCAGGACGATCGCCTCGTCGTGCACCTCGCGCGCGGCGACGCTCAGCATCTGCCAGGGCGAGTCGCCGCGCCAATCGTGCGTGTCGACCGTCCAGTGAACGAGCTCGAGCCCGTGACGCTCGGCCACAGCCACGCTCGCCGGCGTGCAGATCCCCCACGGCGTGCGCCAGCGCGTCGGGCGGATGCCGGCGCCGGCCAGGACCGCGAGCGCCTCGCGCGTGTCTTCCTCGATCTCGCGCTCACTCAGGTCGGTGTGGCGGACGTGACGGTGGCCGTGCAGAGCCACCTCGTGTCCCTCGGCGACCGTCCGCGCGAGTAGCTCCGGCGCCGCGCGCGCGCGCTCGCCCAGCACGAAGAACGTGGCTCGCGCACCGCACCGGCGCAGCTCCGCGAGCACCTCGCCGGTCCAATTGCCGTCGGGGCCGTCGTCGAAGGTCATGCTGATCGATCCGCTGCGCACGGTCTCCTCTGGTTTCAGAAAGGCTGGAAGCTGGCTGGCCGGATGCCGAGCTTGGCGGACTCGGACTCCGCTCTTGCGGGCGGTCGGCTGTGATTCCCCGGGGTGCTCGTGCGAGCCCTGGTCTCGGCCCCCGGACAACCCTTCGGTACCCCGCGGCCGTGGCCGGCAAACGGACCGCCGGCGCGGTATATCTGTCGGCCATGCCACGTCTTCGCCGCTCGAGCTGCGCCGCCCCCGGGATCGAGCGCCGGCGTCGCGGCCGCGGCTTTGAGTACCGCGATCCGGCTGGCGCGCGGATCGAGGATCCCGAGGTGCTCGAGCGGGTCGCGGCCCTCGCGATCCCACCGGCCTGGCGCGATGTGTGGATCTGCATGGATCCGCTCGGACACCTGCAGGCCACCGGACGCGACGACGCCGGCCGCAAGCAATACCTCTACCACGAGCATTGGCGCGTACACCGCGACCGCCTCAAGTTCGACTCGATGATCGCCTTCGGCGAGGCGCTCCCGCGCCTGCGGCGCCGGGTGACGAGGGATCTGCGTCTGGCGCCGGCGGCCTCTGGAGACAACGGGGGGGAGCCGCTAGAGCTCTCGCGCGGCCGCGTGCTCGCCTGCGCCGTGCGGCTGCTCGACGTCGGCTTCTTCCGCATCGGCTCCGAGGACTACGCCGAGCGCAACGAGTCCTACGGGCTGACCACGATGCTCCGCGAGCACGTCTCGATCGAGGCGGGCGAGCTGATCTTCGACTTTCCCGCGAAGTCCGGCCAGCGGCGCGTTCAGGCGATCGCCGACCGGGACGCGCTGGCGATCGTGAGCACGCTCAAGCGACGGCGCGCCGGTACTCAGCTGCTCGCCCACCGCGGAGCGCGGGGCTGGGTCGAGATCCGCCCCGAGGACGTGAACGCCTACATCAAGGACCACACGGGCGGCGATTTCACGGCCAAGGACTTCCGCACCTGGAACGCGACGGTCCTCGGCGCCGTGGCACTGGCCGGGCAGCGGGCGGGACGCGCGGCGGCGAGCCAGCGCGGCGTGAGCGCCGCCGTCAAGACTGTGGCCGCCTATCTCGGCAACACGCCCGCCGTCGCGCGTGCCTCCTACATCGATCCGCGCGTCATCGACCGCTACCTCGCGGGTGTCACGATCGCGCCCGCGATCGGCGCGGTGGCCCGGACGGGGCCGGACCTCGCCGACCCGCGCGTGCGCCGGCGGGTCGAGGCGGCGGTGCTGGAGCTGCTCGCCGACGCGGCACCCGCCGACGCGCGGCGCGCCGCTTCCGACGCGCGGCGCGCCGCTTAGATCACGGGCTGCGCGGGGCCCGGCGGGGCGGGCTCCGGGCGCGGCGTGGGTGGCAGCGGATCGGGTGGCCCCACGGGTGGGCCGGGATCGGGGGCGGGCGTCGGGGGAACCGGGTCCGGCGTAGGCGGCGCCGCCGGACCGCGCCCCGGCGCGAGCTCCGACGCCGTTCGATCTGTCGCGCTCGCGATCTCGCTTGCGTTCATTCCTCAGCGCTTGCGTTCATTCCTCAGCGCTACCCGTGTGGCGGCGCGCGAACCACCGATCTCCTCGAACCACCGGCCCTCCTCGAGGCACCGGATCCTCGAACCCAGCCGATCTCCCCGAACGACCGATGTCCTCAATCGGGTGTGTGCATCGCGCCGGGGCGGGTAACTCCCAGATATGAGGCTTATACGCAGAACTCAGGAAGGTGAAGGCGCCAACGGGACCCGCACGGCGGAAGCGCCGGGCCGGGCATCGGAAGGGCCGCTCGCAGCCGGGCCGGAAGGCGCCCGGGCAGGCGAACGCCCCGCCCCGGCAGGCGAACGTGCGGGGGGCGAAGGTGGCGTCGCGGCGCGCCGGGAACGCCGCGGAATCGGCTGGCGGACCCGGGACGCGGGAGCGGCGGCTGCCGGCGCGGTCGGCGCGGGCTTCATCATGCTGGCCCGGCTCGTGATGACGGTGGCGACGCTGATCGCGCTGCTGATCGCGCTCGCGATCGTGCTGCGCGACGTCGACGCGAACGCAGGAAACTCGATCGTCAAAGGTATCCACGAAGGTGCGAACTTCTTCGCCGGTGCGTTCACCGGCCTGATCAGCTTCAGCGGGCACGCGAAGCGAGCGATCACCGTCGATTGGGGAATCGCGCTGCTCGTGTATCTGCTCGTGGGCTCCGTCCTCGCCGGCTTCATTCGCCGGCTCGGGCGCGGAGGGCTGCGGATCGAACGCAGCCGTCGAGCCGCATTGCGCTAGCCCCGAGCGCGCGCCTCGAGCCCACATCAGCGATCCCCCGGCGCGAGCGGCGGGGGATCGCGTGTGCTCAGACGGGCGCCGCGGCCGGCTCGAGGCGCGGCGGGACGAGGAGACCGGCGGCAGCGTAGGCCTCGGGCGCGTCGAGCGTCTCGGTGGCCAGCAGTGCACGCGCGAGCGCCTCGAGCTGCTCGCGGTGCTCGCCGAGCAGGCTCGTGACCTGTTCGTGCGCCGCCTCCACGATCCGGCGCACCTCATCGTCGATCAGCCGGTGGGTGTGCTCGGAGGTGCCGTTCGCGCCCGGGAAGTAGGCGCTCTGGCCGTCGTCGTCGATCACCGAGACGGGGCCGATCGCCGTGCTCATGCCCCAGCGTCCGACCATCTGGCGGGCTATCTGGGTGAGCTGCTGGATGTCGGACTCGGCGCCGGTGGTGATCGTGCCGTAGACGATCTCCTCCGCCACGCGACCGCCGAGCGCGACCTTGATCTTGCCCTGGAGGTCCTCGAGCGAGTAGGAGACGCGGTCGCTGTCGGGCGTCGAGAGCGTCACGCCGAGGGCCATGCCGCGCGGGATGATCGAGACCTTGCGGACCGGGTCGGCGCCCGGCGTGAGCATGCCCACGAGCGCGTGTCCGGCCTCGTGGTGAGCTGTGCGCCGGCGGTCGGCGGGGGAGAGCAGGATGCCCCGGGGGGAGCCGAGCATGATCTTCTCGAGCGAGTCGGTGAAGTCGCTCATCATGACCTTCTCGTGCTCCCGTCGCGCCGCCAGCAGGGCAGCCTCGTTGGCGAGGTTCGCCAGATCCGCACCCACCATGCCCGGCGTGCTCGCGGCCAGCGCGTCGAGGTCCACGCCGGCATCGAGTGGGATCGTGCGGGTGTGGACCTCGAGGATCGCCGCGCGTCCGGCCCGGTCGGGTGCCTGCACGGCGACGCGGCGGTCGAAGCGACCCGCCCGCAGCAGCGCCGGGTCGAGGACGTCGGGGCGGTTGGTGGCGGCGAGCACCACGACCGCCTCGGATGATTCGAAGCCGTCGATCTCGGTGAGGATCTGGTCGAGCGTCTGCTCGCGCTCGTCGTTGGCCCCCGTCACGGAGATCGAGCCCTGGCGCGAGCGGCCGATCGCGTCGAGCTCGTCGATGAAGATGATCGCCGGGGCCGCCTCCTTGGCCTTCGCGAACAGGTCGCGCACGCGCGACGCGCCGACGCCGACGATGGCCTCGATGAACTCCGAGGCGGAGATCGAGAAGAAGGCCGCATGCGCCTCACCGGCAACGGCCCGCGCCAGCAGGGTCTTGCCCGTGCCCGGGGCGCCCGACAGCAGGACGCCGTGCGGCATCCGCCCGCCGAGTCGCCCGTAGCGCTCCGGATTGCGCAGGAAGTCGACGACCTCCGCGAGCTCCGCCTTCGCCTCGTCGATGCCGGCGACGTCGGCGAACGTCACACGGATCGTCTCCGGATCGACCCGGCGCGCCTGCGAGCGACCAAAGGCGCCGAGCGCCCCCATCCCGCCGCCCGCTTTCGCGGCGCGACGCGCGAGCAGCACGAACAGCCCGACGATCAGCAGCGTCGGGCCGAAGCCGAGCAGCAGCTCGGCGAGCAGCGATCGGCTTTCGCTCGTGGACTTGGCATTGATCGTGACGTTCTCTTCTTTGAGCAGGGCCGAGAGCTGTGCGTCGTTCCAGAAGCTCGGGACCTGGGTTTCGAACAGCGTCGTCGGCTTCGCGCTCTTTTCGTGGGCCGGGTATTTCACCTTCGCCTTCAGCGTCCCCTGGATCGTGTCGCCCTTGGCCGAGATCGAGCGCACCTGGCCGCTCTGCACCTCCTGCAGGAAGAACGGTTTGAAGGGCACCGTTATCCGCGGCTGCGCGGAGCTGGGCTGGAACACGAGCAGCGATAGCCAGTTGAGCGCGATGATGATCGCCACGAACCAGAGGAAGCCACGCCTGCGGTGCGCGGGCGGCCCCGTCGGCGCCTGCTCGGGCATGCCGCGCCCGTCGGGCGCCGGCGCCACGTGCCAGCCCCGCTTGTCGCGGGGCATCGGCGGGTGTGGATCGGAGCGATCTCCGCTCAAGCGCTCGGGCTCGCGAGCCGACGACTCCTGGGGCACTCCAGCAATGCTACGCCGAACGCCGCGACACCAGGGTGCCGCGACCGCCCGACGAGTCCGCCGGCCGGCTCCGCCCGGCGCGGGCGCGGGCGTCCAGCCACTAGGCTGGGCGCGATGGCGCGCGTCCCGACTGCACCGGTGGCCGCCGGATCGTTGATCGCCGGCTTCGCCGTCGCGGTCGCGAGCGGCTCACGGCCGCTGGGCGGGGTGGTGCTCGTGCTCGGCGGCGTCTGGTGCGTGCGCGCATGGACGCAGCGCCACGGGCCGCGCACGGCGATCACGCTGGCGAGCGTGGCGTTCGCGGCGTTCGTCGTCTCGCACGTGCTGGCGCTGCTCGTCGGCGGCTGGCCGGCGGTCCTGATCGTCGCGGCCTTCACCGGTGCGGTCGTGTGGGTGCGCGCCGACACGCGCGAGGACGATGCGTCGGGCGTGCTCGCATTCCGCCCGCCCGCGCGTTAGATTTTCGTCATGGCAGCTGTCTCAACACCCGAGGCGCTCGTAGGGGGCCCGCCCGCCGCGATCGAGAAACCGGACTTCCAGATCGTGCCGCGTGCCGGGCTGCCGATCGTCGCGCTCGTCCTCGGCCTGGCGATCGCGGGGATCGCCGTCAACGAAACATGGCCGCTGATCTTCCTGCACGTCGTGGGCGGGTCCGCCTGGACGATCATCGACCTGTTCCTCGGCTTCGTCCTCGGGCCGATCATCGGCGGCATGTCGATCGCGGCGCGCACGGAGTTCACGACCAGGCTGATGCCGAAGATGGTGCTGATCATGCCGACGGTCGTGACGGTCACGCTGGCGGCCGGCTGGCAGCTGGCGACGAGGCTCGGCAACACGCAGAGCAGCTACGCGCTGCACGGTTGGATCGTCGCCAGCTACATCGTGGTGGGCGTGATGGCCGTGATCGCCCTCGGGCTGCTCGAGCCCGCGAACATCGCCGTGCTCGTCGAGATGAAGAAGCCGCGGCCGAACCCGGCGGTGATCGAGCGGCTGATGAAACGCTTCATCTACACGGCAGGCGCCACCGGCCTGATGCAGGTCGCGACGTTCGTGATCATGACCAAGCTCGCGGCCGGATGAGCGAGCGTCGGCTGCCGCCGGTCACGCAGGTGGGGATGCTCTCGCTCGCGATGATCGTCGCCGGCGGCATCTACCTGTCCTCGCACATTCCCAACCACGTCTCGCTCGCTCCGGCGATCGTGCTGCTGTGCGCGTCGGCGCTCCTGCTGGGCGGCAACCTCGCTGCCCTGGCGCGCGTATCCGGCTTCGCGTGGGCCCGCTTCTTCGCGATCGCCCGCTGGGCGTTCCTCGCCTACGTGCTGATCGCCGCGATGATCGAGTACGCGTTCCTGCGCAACCATCTGAGCGGCGGCCCACTCGTCGTGCTGACGCTCTCGCTGCTGGTTTTCGCGGTCCACGTCCCGGTGTTGATCTCCTTCACCGTCGCGCGCTACGCCGACAGCTAGCATCGCGGCATGCGCGCCCTCACCGCCTCCCCGGGAGCGCCGGGGAACGTCGCGCTGCGCGATGTCCCCGAGCCGCGACCGCTATCCGGCGAGGCGCTCGTGCGGGTCAGCGCGTTCTCGCTGAACCGCGGGGAGACCAGGCGCCTGGCCGAGATGGACGACGGGCAGATCACAGGCTGGGATGCAGCGGGCGTGGTGGAGCAGGCGGCGGCCGACGGCAGCGGCCCGGCGGCGGGCACGCGCGTCGTCGGGCTCAGCACCGCCGGCGCCTGGGCGGAGCTAGCCGCGCTCGACACCTCCGTGCTCGCGTCGCTCCCGGAGTCGGTCAGCGACGCGCAGGCGGCGACGCTTCCGGTCGCGGGCCTGACGGCGCTGAAGGCGCTCGACATCATCGGCACGGTGCTCGCGCGACGCGTGCTCGTTACGGGCGCCAGCGGTGGCGTCGGTCGCTTCGCCGTCCAGCTCGCGAAGCGCGCCGGGGCGCACGTCACGGCTGTCTCGGCCAGCCCCGAGCGGGCGCGCGGGCTGAGCGAGCTGGGCGCCGATGAGGTGATCGCGGAGCTCGCGACCGAGGGGCCCGATTTCGACGCGATCGTCGAGGGAGTCGGCGGTGCGAGCCTGGGCGCGGCGCTCCAGCGCGTGGCCGCCTTCGGGACGGTCGTGTCGTTCGCCTCCAGCGACGGCGCAGCGGTGGAGTTCCCCGCGCGCGCGTTCTTCCACCGCGCCCCCGGCGCGCGCCTGCAGGCGTTCTACCTGTTCGCCCAGCTGCAGCGCGAGCGTACGGGGACGCGCGACCTGCAGCGGCTGGCGCAGCTGGTGGCCGACGGCGAGCTGGACTGCTCGGTCGACCGCGAGGTCTCCTGGCGCGACGCGCCCGCCGCGATCGATGCGCTGCTGGAGCGCCGCGTCGCCGGCAAGGTCGTGCTGCGGGTCGGCTGAGCGACCTCGAGATCAGCCGCGCTTGAAGCTCGCCGCCTCCTCCGAGCCTCCCGTGGCATCGCCCTCGCTGTAGGCGTGCGCGCCGGCGCCGGCGAGCCGGCCGCCGTCGACGATCAAGTATTCCTCGCGAAGCGGTCGCCCGTCGAGGTAGCACTCGAGGATCTCGCGCGTCCCGGCCGCGTAGCGGGCCTGTGCCGACAGGCTCGTGCCGGATGTGTGCGGCGTCATGCCGTGGTGGGGCATCGAGCGCCACGGGTGGTTGCGCGGCGGCGGCTGCGGGAACCACACGTCGCCCGCGTAGCCGGCGAGCTGCCCGCTCGCGCACGCCGCGGCGACAGCGTCGCGATCGCAGATCTTGCCGCGTGCGGTGTTGATCAGGTAGGAGCCGCGCTTCATGCGAGCCAGGAGCTCGGCGTCGAACATGTTCTCGGTCTCCGGGTGCAGGGGGGCGTTGATGGTGACGACGTCGCAGACCTCGACGAGCGACTCGACGCTGTCGTGGAACGTGACGCCGAGCTCACGCTCGGTCTGCTCGGGCAGCGGGTGGCGGTCGGTGTAGTGCAGCCCGACCTCAAACGGCTGCAGACGCCGAAGCACGGCCGAGCCGATGCGCCCGGCGGCGACCGTGCCGACCTGCATGCCCTCGAGGTCATACGAGCGCGACACGCAGTCGGCGATGTTCCAGCCGCCCTCGACGACCCACTGGTAGGAGGGGATGTAGTTGCGCACGAGCGCCAGAATCATCATCACGACGTGCTCGGCGACGCTGATGCTGTTCGAGTACGTCACCTCGGCGACCGTCACTCCGTGCTCGATGGCGGCCTGCAGGTCGACGTGGTCGGAGCCGATCCCGGCTGTCAGCGCGAGCTTCAGCGCCGGCGCCTTGGCGATCCGCTCTGCCGTCAGGTACGCGGGCCAGAACGGCTGGGAGATCACGACCTCGGCGTCGGTGAGCTCGCGCTCGAACACCGAGTCGGGACCGTCCTTGTCGGAGGTCACGACGAGCTCGTGGCCGCGCTGCTCGAGGAAGTCGCGCAGCCCGAGCTCGCCGGAGACGCATCCGAGCAGCTCGCCCGGGCGAAAGCCGAGCGCCGCCGGCGTCGGTGCGCTCTGGCCATCGTGGTATCCGTCGATCACCGGGATGCTCTCACGTGCATACGTCGGCGGATAGCCGTCGGCCGGGTCGTCGTACAGGACGCAGAGGACCTTTGCCATGGATGAACCCTTCCCTCGATTTTGCCGTCCGGCTCGGCCGGGCGTTGAACGCGGTCACGATTATGAGCAAGCGCCGCGCGGCCCGCATTCGTCGCGTCCAGATAATCTCCACCGCGATGCGAGCGATCCAGATAGTCGACGAGTCCGGGCCCGACAGCGCGCTCGCGTTGGTCGATGTGCCCGAGCCGGAGCCGTCGCACATGCTCACCCCCGGCGAGGGGGTGCTCGTCGAGGTGCACGCCGCCGGCGTGTCGTTCCCGGAGCTGCTGCAGACGCGCGGCCAGTACCAGGTGAAACCGCCGCTGCCATTCATCCCCGGCAGCGAGGTCGCGGGCGTCGTGCTGAGCGCGCCCGACGGGGGCCCGGTCGCCGCCGGCGATCGTGTGGCGGCCTTCAGCGCGCTCGGTGGCTTCGCCGAGACGGCCGTCGCGCCTACCTTCCTGACCTTTCCGCTGCCGGACGCGATGGACTTCGCACAGGGCGCCGGGCTGGTCCTCAACTACCACACCGCCTACTTCTCGCTCGTCACGCGCGGACGTCTGCGGGCCGGCGAGAGCGTGCTCGTGCACGGCGCCGCCGGGGGCGTCGGCACCGCCTCGCTGCAGGTTGCCAAGGCGCTCGGCGCGAGCACCGTCGCGCTCGTCTCGAGCGAGGAGAAGGGGCGCGTGGCGAGCGCTGCGGGCGCCGATCAGGTGGTCGTGCTCTCGGACGCGTGGAGGGAGGAGGTCAAGGAGCGCTCGGGCGGCGGTGTCGACGTGGTGCTCGACCCGGTCGGCGGCGATCGCTTCACCGACAGCCTGCGCTCGCTGCGCGAGGGCGGCCGCGTGATCGTGGTCGGCTTCACCGCCGGCTCGATCCCCGAGGTCAAGGTAAATCGCCTGCTGCTCGGCAACACCGAGGTGATCGGCGCCGGCTGGGGCGCCTACGTGATGGCCAGGCCGGAGCTGAACAGGCAGATCGGCGCCGCCATCGCAGAGATGATCGAGCAGGGCTTCGTCAGCCCGATCGTCGGCGAGCGCTTCCCGCTCGAGCGCGCCGCGGACGCGCTGCACGCGCTCGAGCAGCGGCGCGCGACGGGCAAGATCGTGCTCGAGGTGCGTTAGCCGATCTTCAGCAGTTCGCGCCAGCCCTCGGCGTCGAGCTGGGCCGGCTCGGTCGAATCGATGAAGGCCCCGAGCACGTCGATGAAGCGCTCGGGCTCGTCGAGCTGGGGGAAATGGCCGGAGTCGGCGAACACCTCAAGCAGGCTGGCCGGCAGCAGCGCGTGGGTCTCGTGCGCATGGGCGACCGGGATCAGCGAGTCGTGCTCGCCCCAGATCAACAGCAGCGGCAGCTGCTCTGCGAGATACAGGCGGTTGGCGGCGTTCACGCGCTGACCGCCCGGATCGACGACCGAGCGCAGCGTCTGCACGAACGCGGCGCGCGTCTCGCTGTCGGCGAGCGTCGCGTGTCCGCGCGCGATCTCCTCGATATCGGTTCCCGCGCGCAGGCCCAGGCGCCCCAGCAGGCCGCCCACGAGCCGCCCTGCCTCGAGCAGCCGGCTGGCGGCGAGCAGCGGCAGCACGAGCTCCGAGCCGGGCAGGGTGGCGGCCCGCAGGAGCAGGCTCACGCCGCGCCCGAGGCCGCCGCTGTCGACGAGCACCAGGCGCTCGCAGCGCTCGGGAAACTGGTAGGAGAGCTGCATCGCGATGCCGCCGCCGAGCGAGTGCCCGACGAAGCTCGCGCGATCGTGGCCGAGCGCCACGAGCAGGTCGCGCACGGAGCTCGCGTGCGCGCCGAGCGAGTAGTCGCCCTTCGGCTTGTCCGAGCCGCCGTGCCCGATCAGATCGGGCGCGATCACGGTGAAGCGGCGCGCCAGGTAGGGCATCACGCGCCGCCACGTGCGGGAGTCGGAGGTGATCCCGTGGATCAGCACCAGGACAGGTCCGCTGCCGGCCTGGCGGTAGGCGACGCGATGGCCGTGGAGCACCAGCTCGCGCAGCTCGAGCGGGTCCTCAGGGGTCACGCTCCGCACAGTCATCGTGGCTGAGACAGTAGCGCTCGCGGGCCCCGGTATGGGCCGCGCGAGCGATTCTTAAACTTCGGGCTGACCCCACCAGCAGGCCGGGGGGCGGCCCCCCGCTGCCCGGTGGCCGTCCGTATCGACAGCGGTGCGCGCGGCGCGCAAGATGCCAGAGGATGAGCGCCGCCGCCGAAGACTCCGCCGCCCGCCCCGGGCCGGGGCGGCAGCCCCCACCGCCCGCGCCGGGCCCGACGGCGGAGGAGATCCAGGTGCCCGTGCTCGAGAACCTCGACAGAGCGCTGACAGCTGTGATCACGGCGGTGCCGCCCCTGCTGCTCGTGCTCGCCGCCTGGCAGCTGTGGGATCGCGAGCTGCGCTGGCGCGACCTGGCGATTCTCGGCGTCCTCTATGTTCCCGTCGGTCTCGGCGTGACTGTCGGCTTTCACCGCCTGCTGACACACCGCAGCTTCGAGACCGGGCGGTGGCTGCGCGGGCTGCTGGCGGTGCTCGGCACGATGTCGGTCGAGGGCCCGGTGATCTCGTGGGTTGCCGACCACCGCAAGCACCACACCTACAGCGACCGTCTGGGCGATCCGCACAGCCCGCACGTGGACCACGGCGGCGGCTGGCGCGGCGCTCTGCGCGGGCTCGCCCACGCGCACGTCGGCTGGCTCTTCGACCACAGCCAGCGCGGCGCGCGCGAGCGCTTCGCCCCCGACCTGCTGGCCGATCCGTTCGTCGCATTCGTCGATCGGACCTTCCTGCTGTGGTCGCTGCTCGGGCTCGCCATCCCGTTCGGCCTCGGAGCGCTGCTCGGAGGGACGCTGGCGGCCGGCCTCGACGGCATGCTGTGGGGAGGAGCGGTGCGCATCCTCCTGCTCCACCACGTCACCTACAGCATCAACTCGCTCTGTCATTTCTTCGGCAGGCGCAGATTTCAGACCGACGATCACTCCCGCAACCTCGGCTGGCTCGCGCCGCTGTCGTTCGGGGAGGCCTGGCACAACAACCATCACGCCTTCCCGACCTCGGCCTTCCACGGCCTCGGGCGTCGCGAGATCGACCTGTCGGGGCTCGTGATCGCGGCGCTCGAGCGCACCGGACTCGCGTGGGGGGTGCAGCGGATCGGCACCGAGCGCCGCGCCGCCAAGGCGCTGGGCTCCTGAGGGCGCGCTCGCGCGGGGAATGCTGGGCAGCAGGATTCTGCGCGGCCGTGCGACCATTGCCGGGATGGAGCGCGCGGGGCTCTCGCCCGAGATCTCGATGCCCCCGGCCGCGGCGCCGCGGCGCTGGATGCCGGCGCTTGCCGCCGGGCTGTCGCTCGGGCAGTACGCGCGCTCGCTCGTGCGCCGCCTGGCGTTCCTGACGGCCGTCGTGCTGGCCGGCATCTGGGCGCTCGACGGTCAGGGCTACCTGTGGCCCGCGTGGGCGTGGCTGGGCCTCGGCGACCTCGTCCTGCTCGACGCGAGCGCGGGCTGGGTCTGGCGCCACCCGCCGGGCCCGGTCAGGCGCGTGGCGTGCGTGTGGGCGCTGGTCGGCGCGGCCGCCGTGATCCTCGTGTTCACCTGGCTGTTGACCTGGCTGCTCGCGGGCGTGCACGAGTTCTGGCCGGCGTGGGCGCTGCTCGGCCTGGCGACGGCGGGCTCCGGCTACTCGCTCGTCGCGCTGCAGGACCGGGTGCTCGTCGCCCGTGGCCGGCGCGCGCTGCGCGCGAGGATCGACATGCTCACGCGCACGCGCCATCAGGCGCTCGACGCCCAGGCCGCCGAGCTGCGCAGAATCGAGCGCGACCTGCACGACGGGGCGCAGGCGCGCCTGGTGGCGCTGACGTTGCAGCTCGGCCGCGCCGAGCTGCGCGTGCAGGAGCAGCCCGAGGTGCAGGCCCTGATCAGCGACGCCCAGCGCGAAGCGCGCCACGCGATCGGCGAGCTGCGCGATCTGGCGCGCGGGATCGTGCCACCGCTGCTGGCCGATCGCGGGCTGCTCGCGGCGGTCGAGTCGCTCGCCGCCCGCTACGGCCTCGGCACGGCGGTCCAGGCCAGCTCGCACCGCACGCATGCCCCGGCGGTCGAGAGCGCCGCCTACTTCGTCGTCGCGGAGGCGCTCACGAACACCGCCAAGCACGCGCAGGCGGCGCGCAGCTGGGTGCTGATCGACGACGAGCAGCGCGTCCTCGTCGTGCGCATCGGTGACGACGGCTGCGGCGGCGCCGACCCTGACGGCGCGGGCCTCGCGGGCCTGCGCGCGAGGGTCGAGGCGCTCGACGGCAGCCTGCGCGTGGACAGCCCTGCCGGCGAGGGCACCGTCGTCGAGGTCAAGCTGCCATGCGGCTAGGGCACGCCGCCGAGGGGATCGAGCTGTCGTGCGCGTGGTGATCGCCGAGGACCTCGCGCTCCTGCGCGAGGGACTGGTGGCGCTGCTGCGCGAGAACGACATCGACGTCGTCGCGCAGGTGCAGGATGGCCCGGGCCTGCTGCGGGCGATCGCCGGGCACCGGCCGGACCTCGCGATCGTCGACGTGCGACTCCCGCCGACGTATCGGGACGAGGGCCTGCTGGCGGCCATCGAGGCGCGCCGCCGCCTGCCTGCGCTCGGGGTGCTCGTGCTCTCTCAGTACGTCGAGACGGCCTACGCGAGCGAGCTGATCGGCGAGGACACGGCCGGCATCGGCTACCTGCTGAAGGAGCGCGTCGGCGACGTCAGGGCGTTCCTCGATGCGCTCCACAGCGTCGCGGCCGGAGGCACGGTGCTCGACCGCCAGGTCGTCGCCGAGCTGCTCCCTCCCGGCGGCGGCGCGGCGTCGCCACTGGGGGCTCTGACGGCGCGCGAGCGCGACGTGCTCGCGCTGATGGCGGAGGGGCGCTCGAACGCGGCGATCGCCGAGACCCTCGTGGTCACGCCCGGCGCCGTGGAGAAGCACATCACCAACATCTTCGCCAAGCTCGACCTGCCCGCCTGCGAGGACGACCACCGTCGGGTGCTCGCGGTGCTCGCCTACCTGCACGGGTCGCGCGAGGGCCAGACGTCCTGACGCCGCGCCCAGCTCACGCGCCACTACCCCGAAGCAAGGGTGCTGCCGGTCGCAGGCGCCTCGGCCGTGGCCTCGCGGGCCACATCGGCGGCGGCCTGGGGGCCGATGAAGGGCGTCAGCGCCATGTAAGTGAGCTGGGGAGCGGCCTGGGAGAGCTGATCGATGCACTCGTTCTCGACGTAGTGGTGGAGCACCTGCCAGATGCCGCCGACGACGGCCTCCTCGGCGATCGCGGGAACGGCGCCGGGGGTGCCGGCGAGGGCGTGGCCGGGGTGCAGGTAGGAGGCGAAGGCGCGCATCGACTCGTTGCGGATCGCGATCGCCTGGGGGTTCGCGGCGAAGGTGTCGACGAGCACGAGGTGGGCATAGACCGGCTCGGAGGCGAGGAAGTCGATCAGCGCGCGCAGCCCGGCGGCGACGGCGCGTGGCCAGTCGGAGCCGGCCGCACCGTAGGCGGCCACGGCGACGCCGAGCGCCTGGTGCATGCCGATCTTCTGTGCGCCGAGGAACGCCTCGTCCTTGGAGCCGTAGATGCTGTAGAAGGTCTGGTTGGAGACGTTCGCGCGGCGAGCGATCTCGGGGATCGTCAGCGCGGCGAGTCCCTTCTCGGCGACGATCGCGGCGGTTGCGTCGACGATCCGCTCGCGTTGCCTTTTGACGATGAACTGCCGCGGCATGTCGCTGCGCCCGCTCGGCAGCCGGCCCTCGGCTGCGCGCGCCCGCTCGGAGGCACGGCCGCTCCGCGGCTCGCGCCGGGTGATCGCGGGCGTGGCGAGGCCGTCGGGGATCCTGCGCGGATATGAGGCTGCCCAGGCGGCGAGCTCGTCGACGAGGCGGGGGAGCTCGTCGACGCGGCCGCTGCGCAGGCGCTCCGCGGTGACCTCGCGGATGCCGCCGAGGACGGCCTTGACGATCAGGTCGGCGTCGCCGCGGGCGGGGCCGCCGTCGCGACTTGCGAGGATTCGCGCCTCGAGCGTCGCGAGCATGCGCCGGCGCTGCTCGAGGGCCCTCGCGCCGGCGCCGAAGGCGCCGAGCATCAGCAGCGACATCGCCGTGGGCTCGGACACGGCGAGCTCGGCGAAGGCGCGCATCGCTGCGCGCAGGCGCTCGTCCTGGGCGCCCTCGCCGGCGTAGGCCGCGAGCGCGGTGCGCCCGGTCTGCTGGGCGATCTCGTCGTAGGCGCTGAGGAACAGGTCTTCCTTGTCGCGGAAGAGGTTGTAGAAGGTCGGCTGGGAGACGTGCGCGAGCTTCGCGAGGTCGAGGATCCTCACCGCGGGATAGCCCTTCGCTGCGATCAGCTCGATCATCGCCTTGCGCAAGCGTTCGCGCTGGTCCAGCTTGACGAGCTCCGGATCGAGTCCGTGGCTGCCCGTCGGCAGCGGCCGGTAGCGCTCGGCGTCATCGTCGAGCGGGCCGTCCTCGCCACCGCCGGCCGCCATGTCGGAACCTCTCCTCGACTCCAAGCAAAATCGAGATTATCAAACGGTCCGGCCTGGCAATCGAGCGCGGGCGCTCCTGCGGATCACCCCTTTATGACTCGCGAGCTGGCGAGCACCGCGCCACTCGCGTCGAGCGCCTGGACCTCCACGTAGGTCTCCGCTGCGGGCGTCGGAATCGCCGTCTCGAAGCCGCTGCGCGGTGCCCCGGCGACGGGCGCGAGCTGCGTGGCGGTGGCACCGGCGAGCACGCGCCAGGCGGCGGTGCGGGTGTCCCCGTTCCAGCTCGCATAGACCGTCACGGGCGAGCTCGCACTCGCGCTCGTGGCGGCGATCGCGGGCGCTTCGGCAGGGCTGGCGCTCCACGGGAAGCGATACGCGCGATAGGACTGGTAGCTGCCGTGCATGTGCGCGTCGAACAGCAGCTGGCCGGACGGGCTGAACTCCGAGAAGTAGGGCGAGGAGCCCCAGCCGATGAACAGGTCCCCGCTGGGCAGCGTCTGCAGGTTGCCCTGGCTGTCGGCCGAGAGCGCGCTGGGATGCTCGTACTGAGCGAGCACCGTCTCGGTCTTGGCGGCCGCGTTCAACGTCACGAGGATGCCGCGCGACTGCTGGTGCACGCGCGGCACGCCGCCGTTGTCGAAGATGCTGATCGTGCCGTTGGGCAGCTCGGTCGCATCGTGCTGGTAGGCGGTCGAGGCGCCGGCGCCGAGTGTGAAGGTCGAGTGCCGGCCGCCGATCTCGCTGAGCACCTGCCCGCTCTGCGTGTCGAGTTCGTACAGCGCCGAGGTGTTGCGCGCGGAGATCAGCGTGCGCCCGCTGGCGAGCTGCTGGAAGGAGTTGAGGTGGAAGTAGTCATACGGCCATTCCTCGCTGGCGTGGTTGGCGTTGCTGTCGGAGTCGCTCATGTGGATGTGGTCGAGGCTGTGCCACTCGCGCCGCACGAGGCCCGTCTTGAGGTCGAGTTCCTGCATCACGGTGTCGGTCACCGCACCGCCGGCGGGGCCGCCGAGCGATGACAGGTTGCAGTCGACCGGGTCGAACGCCGTCAGTAGCGCGGTGTCCTGCGCGGTGATGTGGAAGTCGTGCAGGTCGGCTTTGAGGCCGTTGCCCGCGTGTACACGCCCGACCTGGCGATAGGAGCTGTCGTCGATCACCTCTTCGCCCTGGCCGAAGCCCTGCGTCGTGATGCGCCCCTGCCACCAGGTCAAGACCGCTTTACCCGCGTACTGCTGCACCTGCAGGTTGGCGGCGGCGCCGCTGGGCAGCGGATCGAACCACACGAGGTTGCCCGCTTCGTCGAAGATCATCGGGCCGGCCGGTCCCGCTCCCGAGTAGGGCGCCGCGAAGATGTCGCCGGGGCCGGCCTGCGGCGAGGTGGCGCTGACGACGAGCGACGGCGCCTGCAGGGCGGGGCGGCTGTGGAAGTGCTGGACCTGATTCGCGCTGCTGGCGACGTGCGCCGTGGCCGAGTACAGATGCGTGTCCTGGTAGGCCACGACGAAGTGAAACGCGAAGCTCCGCTCGCCGCGGCCGCTGCGCAGGTGTCCGCGCACGGTGACGGTCTCTCCGGCGAGGAACGGGTGCGAGGGCAGGAAGCTCGCGCCGTCGCCCTGCGAGTAGCCGCTCAGGCGCCCATCGTGGCTGCCGCTGCGCGAGCCACTGACGCGGATCGCCGAGAGCGAGCTCGCGGGCGCGCCGAGCAGGCTGATCTGGGTGCGCGGCGGCGCGTCGTAGGAATCGGGCAGCGGCGTCACTGCCAGCGTCGTGCCGGGCAGCACCGCCGAGCGGTTCATCTGCGCGGCTTCGCAGCGCCCGGCGCTCGGCGCCGAGAAGGCGGCCTCCTCGGAGACGATGCGCTGTGAGGCGATCGCGAGCGTGACCGCGCAGGAGAGGATCACCACGACCCCACCCACGACGAGGAACCTGCGCATGCGCATCGCCGTCGCTCCCGCTCGCCCGCTCAACCGGCCGCGGGGGCGATCGTCTTGGAGCTGGCGAGCAGGTTGCCCGAGGCGCTCAGCGCGCGAACCTGCACGAACGGCGCGGCGCTCGTCGTCAGCGTCGTCTCGAAGCCGAGGCGCGGGCTCGCGCCGACGACGCTGAGGTGGCTCGCGCTCGTACCCGCCAGCAGCTGCCAGGAGGCGACGGTCGTGGCGCCGTTCCAGCTCGCGTACGCCGTCGTGCTCGCGCCGTTCGTGCTCGCGGCCAGCGCGGGCGGTTCGCTTGGCTGTGCGGCCCACGGCTCGCGATAGACGCGGTAGCTGTTCTCCCCGGCGGGGAACTGGGCGTCGTAGTCGATCTGCTGGTCGGCGCCATATTCGGTGAAGTTCGGCAGCCCGCCCCAGCCGACCATCCAGCCGCCGTTCGCCAGCGCCTGGACGTTGCCCTGGCTGCCCGTGGCGAGCGGCCCGAGCGTGCGCACGAGCTGCCCGGCGAGCGTCGCAGTGTGGGCTTTCGTGTCGAGCCGGATGAGCTCGCCGCGCGAGGGCGGCGCGACGGGCGGCGCCCCCTCGTCGTCGAACACGCTGAGCTCGTCACTGCCCAGCAGGCGCACGTTGTGCTGGTAGGCGAAGCGCACTCCGGCGCCGAGCGCGAAGCTGCTCCTGCGCCCACCGAGCTGCCAGATGATGCGGCCGCTGCGCGCGCTGATCTTGTAGGCGCTCCACGTGTTACGTGCGCTGATCAGGAAGTTGCCTTCGTGCAGCGGTTGCACGGAGTTGATGTGGAAGTAGTCGAAGAAGCCTTCCGGGCCGGCCGGGGGTCTGGAGTAGGACTGTGCGATGTCGACGTTGCCGAGGCTGTGCCATTCCCACATCACCAGTCCGGTGTGGATGTCGATCTCCTGGACGGCGCAGTCGACGGCCGTGCCCGCTGTGCTGCCGCCGACGCTTGCGAGGCTCTCACGCACGGGGTCGTAGGCGGTGATGATCGCGCTGCCGCCGGGGAGCACCGTGAACTCGTGCTCGTCCATCGGCAGGCCGTTGCCGCCCTTCACGACGGCGACCGTCTTGTAGTTCGCGTTTGCGATCACGCCCTCGCCGAGGCCATAGCCGAGGCTGATCGTCTTGCCCTGCCACCAGGTCAGGTCGTTCTTGGCGTGGAAGACCTGGGTCTGGAGGTCGGTGGCGTCCTGGTTGCCCGGCAGCGCACGGAACCACACGAGGTTGCCGGCGCTGTCGAAGATCATCGGCCCGTGCTGGCCGGGGCCGAGGAAGGGCGCGGCGAACACGTAGCCGGGCGCGCTGGCGGAGCCGGCGGCCTGGTGCACGAACACCCGCGGAGGATGCATTTCGGGCAGTGATTGAAAGTTTTGGACGTCGGCGGCGGTACCCGCCGCAGTCGGGAATTCGGTGCTCGGGGGCGCGACCTGCCGGGCGACCTTGAAGTGCGTGGCGACCGCCACGGTGCGCTTGCCGACACGCAGGCGTGCACGCACGCTGACGTGCTCGTCGGCAATGAACGGCCTGCTCGGCAGGAAGCTGAAGCCGGTGGCGGAGGAGTAGCCGCGCAGCCGCCCGCCGTGGCGCCCGCTGCGCGAGCCGCGGACCGTGATCGTCACGAGCGAGCGGCGGGGGGCCCCGAGAAAGCTGATCTGCGTCTGCGAGGTAGCCGTCGGTGTGCCCGGGAGCGGCGAGACGATGACACTCGCCGCCCGGCCGGCGGCGGGCAGCGCCAACAACAGCCCCAGCGCGAGCGGGGCAAGGACACAACGGCGCATGGCGGTCGTCAACGGGAGCCTCCGGATGGGCGGGGTGCGCTAGCTCGAGGAAGCCGAAATCCTAGGCTGTGGACACGACTGAGCCGTAAGAAGTTGCGAATAGAGCGGACTTTCGCCCGGTTCCCGAAGGAGCTCGGCGGGCTCAGAAGACTGGTGTCTCGGTGTACTTGCCGAAGACTTGCTGCAGCGATTCGATGATCTCGCCCTCGCTGGCGCGTGCGCGGGCGCAGTCGAGGAGTGGCTCCATGAGGTTGTGCTCGTCGTCGGCGGCGTGCTCGCGT
>DASYFR010000031.1:0-2581 GCA_036498325.1 Solirubrobacteraceae bacterium | reverse complement strand
GCAACACGAAAATCGCGAACACCACCCCATCCTCACCAATCAACTTCGCCGCACTCTTCAACGCCGACGCACTCACGTCATCCCCAAAAATCGGCACCAACGCCGTCCGATACTCCAACTCCTCAAAATCCGCCGGACGCTGCGGGCGGGCGATCCTGTGGGTCGTGCGGGCGTCGAGGCCCTGGCGCTTGCGGTAGTAGAAGTACCCCGCCATGCCCGCGAGCATCCAGGGGATGCCGATCGTGCGGGCCTCGCCGTGCAGCACGACGACCGAGCACCACGCCGCGAACGTGCCGATCGCCCCGAGCACCGCCGTCAGCGGTAGCGCGCGCCCACGGAGGTTGACGTTCCACGGCATCCGGTAGGGGCGCTCGCGGTCGGGCTGCTTGTAGCGGAGCACCACGACCGACACGTGCGCGGTCGTGAACGAGAGCATCGCCCCGAACGAGTAGAGGTTGCCGAGCAGCGTCGTTTCGCCCGGCAGGATCAGCAGGCCGGCGAGCGCCGAGAAGAAGATGATCGTGAACCACGGCGTGCGGAACCTCGGGTGCAGGCTGGAGAACAGCGACGGCAGCTGGCGGTGCTCGGACAGCGACCACGACAGCCGCGAGATCCCGATCAGCCCGGCGTTGGTCGCGATCAGCAGGATCGTCGCCGCGAGCACCCCGACGTAGCCTTTGGCGATCGTCAGGAGCGTGCCGTGCAGGCCGAGGCGCGAGACGATGCCGAGCACGGGGTCGTTTTCGAAATGGCCGCCGAGCGCCGTGGCGTACCCCGCGTGCGTGTAGCTCGCGCCCAGCGCCGGGCTGTAGCCGATCCCGTGGTGGAGGACCGGCAGCGCCGAGAGCGCCACGACGGAGATGCCGGCGTAGACGCCGAGCACGGCGACGAGCACGAGGTTGACGGCCCTGGGGACGTCGTGGCCGGGGTCCCTTGCCTCCTCGGCCATGTTCGAGACCGTCTCGATCCCCGTGTAGGCGACCATCGCCACGGACAGCGCGAAGATCAGCTGCGTCCAGCTCGGCGCGGTTCCGAGGTGCACCTGATCGACGAGCAGTGAGGGGTTCAGCACGAGCGCGATGCCGAGGCCGACGAGCAGCACCTGCGTGCAGAGGTCGGCGATCGCGAGAAACAGGTTGAGCTTCGCCGACTCGCCGAGCCCGCGGATATTGAGCGCCGCGAGCAGCACGATCGCGACGAGGCCGCCGATGATGTCGCCGGGGCTGTGCGTGAGGGCCGGGAAGAACGCGCCGAGGTAGTGCGGCACGAAGAACGCGGAGATCGCGATCGTGATGATGTAGTCGAGCGTCAGCGCCCAGCCGGCGAAGAACGACACCCACTCGTTGAAGGCATGGCGCGCGAACGACGAGGAGCCGCCCGCTTCCGGGAACATCGAGGCCCCCTCCGCGTATGTCTTCGCCGTCAGCACGAACAGGCCGCCGGCGAACAGGAAGACGAGCGGCGTGAGGCCGAGCGCGTGGGCGGCGACGAGACCGAGCGCGTAGTAGATCGAGGAGCCGACGTTGCCGTAGGCGGTCGCGAACAGTCCCGACACGCCGACCGAGCGGCGCAGTCCCTGCTCGCTCAGGCGCGCCATGCGCACCGGACCTGGACGGCACGCCTGATCGCCACGGCCGCGATCTCCACGACCTCGAGGCTAGGCGCGCCCCCGTGACGAACACGTGACGATCACGCGCGCAGGCATGCAGATTTCACAAAGACCCCGTCAGGCGAGGAAGCGGTAGCCGATCCCGGCGTCGGTGCGGATCGGCGAGGGCTCGCCGGTGGCCGCGGCGAGCTTGGCGCGCAGATTGGCCACGTGCGTGCGCAGCACCGGGATCGCGTCGGCGTACGCAGGGCCCCACACCTCGGTCAGCAGCTGGCGGTGGGTCATCAGCCGCCCGCGGTTGACGACGAGCACCCGCAGCAGCGCGAACTCGGTCGGCGTCAGGCGCACCTCGCTCCCGTGCGCCGAGGCCGTGTGCGCATGCAGGTCGAGAAGCAGATCGCCTGCCTGCACGCGCGGCTGCGACGGCTCGCCGCCGACGCGGCGGAGGCCGGCCTGGACACGCGCCGTCAGCTCCCCCGCCCCGAACGGCTTCGTGACGTAGTCGTCGGCGCCCGCCTCGAGGGCCGCAATCTTGGTCTGCTCCTCGTCGATCGCGGAGAGGATCACGATCGGCATGTCGCTCCACTCGCGCAGGCTGCGGCACAGCTCGACGCCATCGCCGTCGGGAAGCATCAGGTCGAGGATCGCCAGTTCTGGGCGCCACAGCGCGGCCTGGTCGAGCGCCTCCTCGGCCGTGGCAACCGCGAGGACCTCGTAGCCGGCGTCCCGCAGCAGCGCGCCCAGAGCCGCACGGATGTGCGGATCGTCGTCGCAGACGAGGATCCGCGCGGCGGCCACCTCAGGCCACGGACGGCACCCGCTCGGGCGAGGTGTCGGTCTCGATGATGACGCGGCAGGGACGCTTGCCGAGCAGATACACAGCCGTCGGCCCGATCCGCTGCTCACCCGCAGGCGCATGAATCGTCGACCAATAGATCACATCGCAACGCACCCGCTCGGCTTCCTCGACCA
>DASYFR010000030.1:0-35876 GCA_036498325.1 Solirubrobacteraceae bacterium | reverse complement strand
CTCACGGAGCACGGCCATCGTCCGGTCGCCGTCGCCGTCCGCGGGGACGAACGCCGGGTCGTAGCCGAAGCCTCCCTCGCCCCGGGGCTGGGCGGCCAGCGTGCCCCGGCACTCGCCGAAGAAAACCTCCTCGACCTCGCTCGCGGGGTCGACGTAGGCGAGCGCGCACACGTAGCGAAGCCGATCGCCTGCCGGCACCTCTTCGACCAGCTTCCGGAGGTTTTCCTCATCGCTCGCGCGATCGCCGGCGTACCGCGCCGAGCGCACCCCGGGGCCGCCACTCAGCGCTGCAGCCTCGATGCCCGAGTCGTCGGCGATCGCGGCGCGCCCCGTCGCGGCCGCCGCCGCCCGTGCCTTGGGGATTGCGTTCTCGGCGAACGTCGAGCCGTTCTCCGGCGGTAGCTCCACCTCCTCGGGCAACGGCTCCACGGCGATCCCGGCCGGCGCCAGGAGACGCTCCAGCTCTCTTATCTTGTGCGGGTTCCGGGTCCCTAGAACCAGCGACGAGACCTGGGGCGGACTCATCGGGCCGCGGTTTGGACCGCCTCGTCCTGAGCCGCACGCAGCGTCTCGATCCCACCCGCCGCGAGCCCGAGCAGCTCGTCGAGATGCGCACGGGAGAGCGGCGTACGCTCCGCCGTCGCCTGAACCTCGACCAGGCCGCCGTCTCCGGTCGTCACGACGTTGGCGTCGACCTCGGCGGTCGAGTCCTCGGAGTAGTCGAGGTCCAGCAGCGCCGCCCCGTCCACCATGCCGCAGGAGACCGCCGCGACAGAGCCCGTCAGCGGAGAGCGCTCGAGGCGCCCCGCGGAGCGCAGGTTGGCGCACGCGAGGGCGAGCGCGACGTAGGCCCCGGTGATCGACGCGCAACGCGTGCCGCCGTCGGCCTGCAGCACGTCGCAGTCGAGGTAGATGGTGCGCTCGCCGAGCGCCTCGAAGTCCACCACCCCGCGCAGTGAGCGACCGATCAGCCGCTGGATCTCGACCGTGCGGCCATCCTGACGCCCGCGCGTCGCGTCGCGCTGCTTGCGCTCGCCCGTGGACGCCGGCAGCATCCCGTACTCGGCCGTCACCCAGCCCCGTCCACGCCCGGCCATCCACCGCGGCACGCTGTCCTGGGCAGAGGCCGTGCAGATCACGCGCGTCTCGCCGACCGAGATCAGCGCGGAGCCGGTCGCGGTGCGCATGAAGCCGGGCTCGATCGTCGTCGGGCGCAGCTCGTCGGTGGAGCGCTCGTAGCTGCGGATGCGGATCGCCTGCACGCGGGCCATCATTCCAGAGCGCTACGGTCGGGGCATCGTGCGCGCGCTCGTCGTCTCGAACATGCTCGCCGACGCGACGCATCCCGAGCGCGGGCGCTTCGTGCGTGACCAGGTGGCGGCGCTCGACGCACTCCCCGAGGTGGAGGTCGAGCTGTACGAGTTCCCCCCCGGCGCCCGCGCCCTGACGCACGCTGCACGTGAGCTGCGCGCGCGGTTCGCCGGTCCGTCGACGTTCTCGCGACGCCCGGCGCGCCCGCCGCTCGATGTGGTGCACGCGCACTTCGGGCTGACGGCGTGGCCGGCGCTGTGTGTGCCGGCCAGGGTACGCGCGCTGACCGTCCACGGAACCGACCTGCGCCACCCGCGCACGCGGCTTGCGACCGTCGCCGTGCTGCGCTCGCAGCAGCTCCTCGCCGCGGTCTCGACGGCGCTGGTGCAGGAGCTTCCCCGCGCGGCCCGCGCCCGCGCCCGGGTGCTGCCCTGCGGCGTCGATGTCGAGCGCTTCCACGTGATCGACCGCGCGCGGGCGCGCGCCGAGCTCGGCCGCGACCCCGCCGGCGCTTACGTGCTGTTCCCGGCCGACCCCGAGCGGGCGGAGAAGCGCTACGAGCGCGCGCGCGCGCTCGCCCACGCCACGGGAGCCGAGCTGGTGGCGCTCGGCGGCATCGATCCCACGCTCGTGCCGCTGTGGGTCAACGGCGCCAACGCGGTGCTCGTGCCGTCCGAGCGCGAGGGCTTCGGTCTGGCTGTGCTCGAGGCGCTGGCATGCGACGTGCCGGTCCTCGCGACACCCGTCGGGATCCACCGAGAGGCGCTCGAGGGCGTCGCCGGCACGCTGTGCGAGCCCTTCGAGCTCGCCCGCTGGCAGGCGGTGCTCGAAGGACACCTGCTCTCCCCGGACCCCCGCGTGGCCGGACGCGAGGCCGCGCTGCGCTTCTCCGCTGCCGCGATGGCCAAACGCGTGGCCGACGCCTGGCGGGGTGCGCTGTCGCGCTCCGCCAGGCGTTCACAGTAGGCCGCTGTCGCGCTCCGGGCGACGCTCTGGGTAGCATGGATCGGGCGTGGATCAGATATCTGGCACGACTCCCACCGATGACCCAACGCGAGCGCAGGATGGCGGCCAGCCGGCGGATGCGATCGACTCCGCCGAGCGGCACGACGGCGCACGGCCCGGATTCGGTTCCCGCGGTCGGGCACGGCGGCGCGCACGCTTTCTGCGCAAGGCGCGCGAGCTTGGCTACCGGGATCTCGGCGGGCTCGTGTTCAATCTCCATCGCTTCGGCCAGCGCAACGATGCGCTGGTGCTCGCCAAGCTGACGACGCTGGGCAAGCTCGACGCAGAGCTGCGCGCGCTGGAGGACGCGCTGGGAGAGCGCGAGCCGGTCACCGTGCTGCGCGAGGCGGGCATCACGGCCTGTCCCCGCTGCGCCGCGATTCACTCGAGCGAAGACCGTTTCTGCCCCAACTGCGGACTGCCGATGGCGCGCAACGTCGACCTGCCGATCGCCGGTCCCGCGGGTCCGGCCACGCCCGCCGGGAACGCCGGCCAAGCCGCGCAATCGCCGTCCGCCGCAGTGGCGCAGGCGCCGAGCGCGGCCACGCCGGCACAGCCGCCGGCCGGCCCCTCGCCGGCTGCCGCCGGCGCAGCGGCCGGCTCGATGCCGCCCACGACGCCGCCTGCCGGCCCCGAGCCAGCCCCGGCGCTCGGATCCTCGCCGTCCGCCCCACCGCCGGCGACGGCGTCACACGCGCCGGTGCCGGCGCATCCACGCGCCGGCGCGGCGGGCTCCGGTCGCGAGGAAGCGACCGAGATCCTGCGCCCCGACGTGCCGCGACCGTGAGCAGCCCCCCCGCGCCGCCGCAGACGCCGCTCGCCGCACCCTCGCCGGCCCCGGCCCCGGCGCCGGGGCCGGCGCCCGGCGAAGCCTGCCCGCTGTGCGGCGCTCCGCTTCACCGTGAGCAGGAGTGGTGTCTGCGTTGCGGCGCGGCGGCGCGCACGCGCCTGGCGGCTTCGCCCAACTGGCGCGCGCCGCTGCTCGCCGCGCTCGCCGTCGCGGTCCTGTCGCTCGGCGTGCTCGCCGCCGCCCTCGTGAAGCTGGCGGGTGGCTCGGGCCCGAGCACCCCTGTGAGCACGACCACGGTCACGAGTGCCGCGGCGCCGCTCACGTCATCGACGGCCGCGACGGTGCCCGGCGCGAGCACGCCGAGCGCCGCCGCGCCACCGCCGGCCTCGACGCCCACATCGACGACGCTGGGGGCCGGCGCGACGCCTTCGACGAGCAAACCCGGCGCTGCGCGCACGCCGAGCAAAGCGCCCACCACCAGTACCGGCGTGTCAGCTCCAAGGAGTGCCGGCGCGGGTAACGGCCTCACGCCGGGGCTCGAAAAACGGCTGGCCGAACTGCGCCGCCAGCAGAGCGCGAACGGTAAATGACGGGCTAGCGTCGCACCCGTCGCGCCGAGCGCGCGAGCGAGCCGGGCCACCGGGCGCTGGCAGCAGGACGAGGCCAGATACGGTTCGCCCGATGTCCGCGCTTCCCCCGGCCACGATCCAGGAGGCCGATGTGGTGGTCGTCGGCGCCGGTGCGGCCGGCCTGTACGCGGCGCTGTGCGCGGCGCGCGCGCGCGCGAGCGTGGTGTTGATCTCGGCTACTCCGCTCGCGCAGACGGCCAGCTACTGGGCGCAGGGCGGCCTCGCCGCGGCGCTGTCCGCGGAGGACAGCAACGAGTTGCACCTCAGCGACACGGTGCTGGCGGGGCGCGCGCTGGTCAGGCGATCGGCCGCAGAGGTGCTGGTGCGCGAGGCGCCGGAGTGCGTGCGCGACCTGCAGGCGCTCGGCGTGAGCTTCGACGCCGACCGCTTCGGGCACCTCGCGCTCGGACTCGAGGGGGGCCACTCGGTGCGGCGTGTGGTACACGCCGGCGGCAGCGCGACCGGCCGCAGGGTCGTGCGCCAGCTCTCGGCGCTCGTCGTCGCCGAGCCTCGCATCACGGTGCTGGAGGGAGCGCGGGCGCGAGCGCTGTGGCGCTCGCACGAGCGCTGTCGCGGGCTGATCTGCGAGGACGGCCGCGTGATCACGGCGCGCGCCGTGGTGATCGCGACGGGCGGCGCAGCTGCGATGTGGTCGCGCACGACGAACCCGCCTGGCTCGCAGGGGATCGGAATGCTGCTCGCGCACTCCGCCGGCGCGGCGCTCGCAGATCTCGAGCTGATGCAGTTCCACCCCACCGCCGTGATCGGCGTGCGCGGGCGCGAGGGCTTCCTCGTGACGGAGGCGATCAGGGGCGACGGGGCGACGCTGCACGGTCCCGACGGCGAACGCTTCGTCGAGGAGCTGGCACCGCGCGACGAGGTCTCGCGCGCGATCCATGCGCTGCTGGAGAAGACCGGCGCGAGCTCCGTGGGCCTGGACATGCGCGCGATCGACCCGGCCCACTTCCCCAACGTCGTCGCGGCGCTGCGCGAAGCCGGCCTGGACCCGACGCGCGAGCTGATCCCGGTGGCCCCCGCGGCCCACTACATGATGGGCGGGATCGTCGCCGACCTGCACGCGCGCTCGAGCGTCGCGGGCCTCTATGCCGTCGGCGAGGCCTCCTGCACGGGACTCCACGGTGCCAACCGGCTGGCCTCGAACTCGCTCAGCGAGTGCTTCGTGTTCGCGCGCCGGGCGGTCGATGCGGCACTCGCGAGCCCAGCCGAGCAGTTGCCCGCCGCGTCGCAGTCCGAGCTCGAGGACCTCGATGCGATCCCGGCGCCTGCGCTGGTGGACTCGGCGTTGCGGACGGCCCTGTGGCGCGACGCCGGCATCGTGCGCTCACAAGAGGGACTGACCCGGCTGCTCACGGCGCGGCACCCGCTCGCGCGCCTGATCGCAGCGTGCGCGCTGGCGCGCACGGAGAGCCGCGGTGCTCACCTGCGGGCGGACTATCCCGAGCGTGACCCCGCGTTTGACCTGCGCCACGCGATCGTCGCCGCCGACGAGGCCATCTCGTGGGAGCAGTGGACCTGAGCGGCGACAACGCCGCGTTGCCGGCGCCGCGCGCACCTCGCGCGCACCTGATCCGCGTGCGGGCGCTTCATAAGAAGTTCGCGTGGCCGATCTTTATGTCGGTCTTTTCATCGCGTGCAAGTGTTTTGGGGGTACTGGGAAAGGTCTCCGGGGGGTCGGAGTCTGATGGAACAGCGGGTGTGCTCCCAGACCACAGATCCAGGCAGAGAGAGGGCAAGGAGCCAGCACCATGTATCAGTTCAGTCGGGCCATATATCGAGAGTTGGCCCCCGAGATTCTCGAGCCCCGCAACGGCGCCACCGCGACGAGCAATCACGAGGCCGTGCTGCGTGCGTGCGAGCAGGTCATCACCCGCCTTGCGACCGACCGCCATTACTTCGCGCGTCCCGCGCGCACCCTGTTCTGCGACATCCGCAGCTACTTCCCGATGTGGGCACAGGGACACGTCCACGCCGTCGTCAACCGCTACATGACGTACGCCGAGCAGTTCCTCGTCGAGCACCCGCACGAGGGCTACACGGCCGTCAGCGGCGCGCCGCCTCAATGCCGGGCGACGACGCGTAAGGGCTCGGCATGCCAGCGCACGCCGCTGCCGCACAACGGCTACTGCCCGTCCCATCAGCATCTCGCCGACACCGAGGATCGCGAGCTCGTCGCCGCCTAGCGCGGCCGAGCGCGCGCGGCGCAACCGCCGTCTGGGGAATACTCAGGCGGCCATGTCACAGGGGAACGTCGCGCCGGCATAAGGATGCTCCTCGGGGTCGATGTCGGCGGCACGTTCACCGACGCGGTGCTCGTCGCCGCAGACGGGACGCTGCATACCGCGAAGGTCCCCTCGACGCCGTCCGAGGAGTCCGTCGGCGTGCTCGCTGCGGTCGCTTTGGTGCTCGCTCGCGCGGGGCTGACGGCGGGGGCGCTCGAGCGCTTTGCGCACGGCATGACCGTGGCCACGAACGCCCTGCTGGAGGGCCGCACGGCACGCACGGCGCTGATCGCCACCGAGGGCTTCACAGACGTTCTCGAGCTGGCACGCCAGAATCGCCCGCACCTGTATGACCTCTGCGTGGCGCCCCCCGCTCCGCTCGCCCCGGCGGAGCTGCGCTTCGCGGCGCCGGAGCGGATGGGTCCGGAGGGCTCGCTGCGGGCGCTCGCGCCGGGAGCGGCGCGCGAGCTCGTGGAGCGCCTGGCGGACACCCGGCCCGAGGCCGTCGCGATCTCGTTGCTCCACTCCTATCGCGATCCCGCCCACGAGCACCGGCTGGGCGCGCTCGTGGCCGAGCTGCTGCCGCACGCGCAACTGTCCCTGTCGTGCGAGTTGGTGGGGACGTTCCGCGAGTACGAGCGAACGGCGACGACGGTCCTCGACGCCGCCCTTTCGCCGCTGCTGGCCTCCTACCTCGGCCGCCTCTCGCAGGAGGCCTGCGAGGCAGGTCTGCCCGAGCCGCTCGTGATGCAGTCCTCGGGTGGACTGACGGAGGCGGCGCGGGCGGCCGAGCATGCCGCCCTCACGGTGCTGTCGGGGCCTGCCGGCGGGGTCGCCGGCGCACAGATGCTCGCGCAGCTCGCCGGCGAGCCGCAGGTGCTGTGCTTCGACATGGGGGGAACCTCGTGCGACGTCTGCCTGATCGACGCAGGAGCAGTCGGCGAGACGGCGGAGCGGGAGATCGCCGGGCGACCACTGTCACTGCCTGCGCTCGACATCCACACCGTCGGAGCTGGCGGCGGCTCGATCGCCTGGCGCGACGCGGGTGGCGCCCTGCGCGTGGGTCCGTCCTCGGCGGGCGCGCGCCCCGGGCCCGCCTGCTACGGCCGCGGCGGGACGCAGCCGACGGTGACCGACGCCAACCTGCTGCTCGGACGCCTGCCGCTCGCGACGCCGCTCGCCGGCGAGGTTTCACTCGACGGCGACGCCGCCGAGCGTGCGGTGGGACGTCTCGCCGAGGAGCTCGGGCTGGCCCCACTCGACTGCGCCGAGGGGATCGTGCGCGTGGCGGAGGCCGAGATGCTCGGCGCGCTGCGCGTGATGAGCATCGAGCGCGGCATCGACCCGCGCGCGTGTGCGTTGATGCCGTTCGGCGGCGCCGGGCCGCTGCACGCCGCGGCGCTTGCCGGGGAGCTTGGGATCGACCGGGTGCTCTGCCCGCGGGCCTCGGGCGTCCTCAGTGCCCTCGGCCTGGCGGCGGCGCCCCCGCGGCGGGACGTCGCGCGCTCGGTCCTGCTGCGCGGCGATCGGCTCTCGAGCGAAGCCGTGCGGCGCGCGCGCGGCGAGCTGCTCGCTCAGGCAGAGGAGGAGCTGGGCGCGCGGCCGGCGCGCGTGCGGGTCGCGTACGAGCTGCGCTATTGCGGCCAGTCGTTCGAGCTGCGCGTCGAGGAGGAGCTCGCGGCGCTCGGCGCAGCGGGCCTGGAGCCGACCGGGCTGCGTGCCGCGTTCGCGCGCGAGCACGAGCGCCGCTACGGCTACAGCGACGCGGCGGCCGAGGTCGAGCTGGTCACGATGCGAGTGTCGGTCTGGGGGTCTGCGCCGCAACTGCGGATGGCCGGGTCCGACCGGGCGCAGGCGCAGGTGCAGGCGGGACGCGTCCGGTTCGCCGGTGAGTGGCTGCCGGCGAGCATCCTGCACGGCGAGCCGGCACGCGCGACGACGCTCGGTGGCCCGGCCCTGTGCGCACTGGGCGACTCGACGCTGTTTGTGCCCCCCGGCTGGGGCGCGCAGATCGACGAGTACGGCACGATCCACCTGCGCTCGGCGGAGGCAGCGTGACACTCGACCCGATCGAGCTCCAGGTCGTCACCGGCGCGCTGCGCGCCGCCTGTCAGGAGATGGGCGTCGTCCTGATCCGCTCTGCGCACTCCTCCAACATCAAGGAGCGCCGCGATGCCTCGACCGCGCTGTTCGACCTCGACGGGCAGATGGTGATGCAGGCCGAGCACATACCGGTGCACCTCGGCGCGATGCCGGCGGCGGTCGCAGCGGTGCTCGGGGAGCGACACCGGGCGGGCGTCTCCTGGATCCTCAACGACCCCTTCGCGGGCGGCACGCACCTTCCCGACATCACGGTCATCACGCCCGCGTTCGCGGCCGCCGGCGAGCCGATCGGCTTCGCCGTGAGCCGCGCGCACCACGCCGATGTGGGCGGGCGGATACCCGGCTCGATGCCGGCAGACAGCCGTGAGCTGGCCGAGGAGGGCGTCGTGATCGCGCCACGAGTGCTCGACGAGGACGCGATCGCCGAGCTCAGCGAGCGGATGCGCCAGCCGCTCGAGCGTCGCGCCGACCTGCGTGCCCAGCTCGCCGCCAACCGCAGCGGCGTGCTGCGCCTGGCCGAGCTCGCCGCGAGGCTGGGCGTCGATCGTCTGCGCCGCGCGACCGACGCGGTGCTCGACTACTCCGAGCGTCGCACGCGGGCCTCCCTGGCCACCCTCGCCGACGGTGTCCGCCACGCCGAGGACGTGCTCGAGGCCGGCGCCGAGGATCTTTCGCTGTGCCTGCGCGCCGAGCTGCGGGGAGAGCGGCTGCTGCTCGACTTCTCGGGCAGCGCCCCCCAGCACGCGGGCAACCTCAACTGTCCCCTGGCCGTCACTCGCTCAGCGTGCCTGTTCGCCGTGCGCGCCCTGACCGACGCGGACATCCCCTCGACTGCCGGGGCCCACCGGCCGATCGAGGTCTGGGCGCCGCTGGGAAGCGTCCTCAACGCGCGGCCCGGGGCAGCGGTTGCCGCGGGCAACGTCGAGACGAGCTCGCGCGTCGCCGACCTCGTGCTGAGCGCGTTCGGCCGCGCCCAGGGACAGGGCACGATGAACAACCTCACGCTCGGCAATGCCGACTTCTCCTACTACGAGACGCTCGGCGGCGGCCAGGGTGCGTGTGCGGAGGCGGACGGCCCGAGCGCAGTGCATGTCGCGATGAGCAACACGCTGAACACCCCGATCGAGGCGCTGGAGCGGGAATTCCCGCTGCGTGTCACCGAGTACGCCCTGCGCCCCGGCTCGGGCGGGCAGGGACGCCGGCGGGGTGGCGACGGCGTCATTCGCGAGATCGAGGCGCTCACCGCGATGAGCTTCTCGCTGATCGCCGAGCGCCGCCGGCACGGACCACGCGGAGCCGCCGGCGGTGGCGAGGGGGCGCCGGGACGCGACCTGCTCGACGGGCGCCCGGTGGGGTCGAAGCTGACGGGCGAGCTGCGAGCGGGGCAGCGGCTGCGCATAGAAACGCCCGGTGGTGGAGGATTCGGGGATGCCCGCAACCGACACGCGTGAGCGCATCGGCTTTCTCGGCCTCGGGATCATGGGCTCGCGCATGGCGGCCAACGTCGCCCGCGCCGGCTTTCCCCTGACCGTCTGGACGCACACAGCGGGCAAGGCCGCCCACTGGGCGAGCGAGCACGGCGCACAGCCGGCCGACACGCCGGCGCAGGTGGCACGCGAGAGCGACATCGTCGTGAGCATGGTCGTGGATGGCTCCCAGGTCGCCTCCGTGTTGACGCAGGCCGACGGGGTGATCGAGGCGGCCAGACCGGGGCTGCTGTGCGTCGACATGTCCACGATCGCCCCACCGGACACCCGGCGGATCGGCGCAGCGCTGCAGGCGGCGGGCGTGCGCATGCTGGACGCGCCGGTGACCGGCTCCTCTCCGCGCGCGGAGGACGGCTCGCTGACGATCATGGTCGGCGGCGCGGCTGAGGACTACACACGCGCGCGCCCGCTGCTGGGCACGATGGGCACCCTCGTCACGCACGTCGGCGAGCTCGGCCAGGGCGAGATGCTGAAGCTGATCAACAACGCGCTCGGCGCGGCGAACGCGGCAGCCGTCGCCGAGGCATTGCTGCTCGCGAGCGCCGCGGGCATCGATCTGGATGCCTTCGTCGAGATCGTCTCGGCCGGGTCCGGCGGCTCGACCCAGCTGACGCTGAAGTCGGCGGCGATGCGCAGCCACGATTACGCGCCGCTGTTCAAGACGGCCCACATGCTCAAGGACGTGCGGCTGGCACTGGAGGAGGCGCAGAGCGCCGGGGTGCCGTTCCCGTCGGCGGCGCACGCGCGTGACCTGCTGACAGCGGCGATGGCGCGCGGTCACGGAGAGCAGGACTACGCGTCGTTGATCGAGGCCGCCGAGGGCCTCGCGGGACGCCGTCTGTAGCGTCGCTGATCACTGCGCACACCGTCACACTGCGCGAAAAAACCCGTGATTTGCAGGCGATTTGGGATTTTCGCCCAGGTTTCGTATCTTTAAGGCGTCGGCGGCGTCTCCCGTGAGAAACGCGCTGTGGAGTTCAGACTTCTCCTCGTCGTTCCGTTCGTCCTATTTATGCCAATTGCTCTCAAAGAATGGGCGGTCACCGTCCGCGCCCTCGCAGAAGGTGAGCAGCTCCTCACCCTGCGCAAGGGCGTTTTGCCGCAGGGCGAGAAGCCCTTCCGGCTCGCCCACGAGCGCTTCTTCCTGTACCCCACCTTCGATCACCAGCCGGGCGACCTGGTGCGCGAGTCCCACCAGCCCGAGCTGCGCCGTGCGCTCGAGGAGGGCGTCTGGAGCGACGGCGAGCCGCCGCTGCACACGTTCGTCTCCGGCGCTCCGCTGCAGCAGCCCGACCGCGTGCGCATCCGCGCCTGGGCCGAAGTCACCGACCACTTCACGATCGTCGACCCGCGCTGTGTGGACGCCCTCTCGCCGTTCTATGTGTGGACGCCGGACTACGCGGAAAAGCGCCTCGGCTGGCGCGGGCGCCAGCCGCTGCACGTGCTGCTGCTGCGCAGCTACCGCATCCCGCGCCCGGTGACGGTGAAGGTGAAGGACGACTACACCGGCCCGCACGCGTGGGTCGAGCTGCAGCGCGAACTGCCGTTCGAGGGCACGCCGGTGCTCTCCGACGCCGAGTTCGAGCGCGCTTCGGAGGAGATCCGCACGATCACCGCCGAGGCCGCCGGCCAGCCCGTTCTCGTCTAGTCGCGCTCGTAGGCGAGCGCTTCGCGCGCGGCCTGGGCGCCGGACTCGGGCACGAGCACGTCGCGCGGCCCCGCTGCGAGGAATTCGGCGACGTCGAAGCCTCCGGCGCGGCGCAGCATGCTCGGGATGCCCTCCTCGAGCAGTAGCCCAGCGACGAGCTCGGCCTCGGGCTGGCTGCCGACCTGGGCGACCTTCACGAGCGGCCCCTCCGCGTACTGGGGCTTGATCTTACGCGCCTGGCGGCGACGCTCGCCGGCCTGCTGCTCGCCGCCGTCGGCGTGCACGAGCGGCATCGCGCAGGACTCGCAGAAACGCTCACTGGGAGCGTGTCCGCGACCACAGGTGGGACAGACGACGCGCTCGGCGTCCATCAGTTGAGCTCGAGCGCCACTTCTCGCACGTCTGCATCCTCGATCAGGTACGAGCGCACCTCGGGCCCGTCGTTGCCTGCCAGGCCGACGATGATCCACTCCACGCCCGGCCAGTTGGCGGCGTAGTTGATGTCCGTTTGCGACGGGCGGGGGGCGCTGCGCACGTGGGAGTGGTAGATCGCGCCGATCTCCCAGCCGAGCGCGTCGATCGCGTTGGTCAGCTGGAGCAGCTCCTTCGGCTCGATCTCGAAGCGCAGCGGGCTCGCGTGCAGGTTCGCTGCGCGATACACGCGCGTCGCCTGCGCCGCGGGGCCCGCGGCGTCGACGGCAACGACCCCGCAGATCTCGTTCGCGGGATCCTCCAGGACGTGTGCGATCAGCTCGTCGAGCAGGCCTCGTGCGATCCTCACGTCAGCCCCAGCCTCCCCCGGCGAGGACGGGCGCTACCACCACACGGTCGACTCGAGGTTCTCGACCTCCTCGACCGGCAGAGTGTAGATGCCGCTCGACAGGTACTTCCAGCCGTCGTCGGCGACGACGAAGACGACATTGCCCTCGTCGAGCTCGCCTGCGATGCGCACGGCGATGCTCGCGATCGCGCCACTGGAGACACCCGCGAACACGCCCTCCTCGTCGAGCAGCCGCCGAGTCCACACGATCGCGTCGTGGTTGGTCACGAAGATCTTGCGGTCGAGCAGCGAGATGTCGATGATCGGGGGGATGAAGCCGTCGTCGAGCGAGCGCAGGCCCTGCACGGGCTCCCCCTGCATCGGCTCGGCGGCGACGATCTTGACGGCGTCGCCGAAGGCCTCCTTCAGCCGTCTGCCGTTGCCCATCAGCGTTCCCCCCGTGCCCAAGCCGGCGACGAAGGCGGCGACGTCGTCGAGCTCCTCGAGGATCTCCAGCGCCGTGCCGTTGTAGTGGGCGTTGGGGTTGGCTTGGTTGCCGTACTGGTAGGGCATGTAGCAGGACGGGTCTTCGGCGGCCATCTCCAGCGCCTTGGCGACTGCGCCGTTGGATCCCTTGGAGCCCTCGGAGTAGACGATCTCGGCGCCGTACATGCGCAGCAGCTGCGTGCGCTCGGGCGTGACGTTCTCGGGCATCACGACCTTGAGTCTGTAGCCCTTGCGCCTGCAGATCAGCGCGAGCGAGATCCCGGTGTTGCCGGACGTCGGTTCGAGGATCGTCTGACCCTTCGTGATCGCGCCTTTCGCCTCGGCGTCCTCGATCAACGCGCGAGCGACTCGATCCTTGACCGAGCCGGTCGGGTTGCGCGACTCGAGCTTCGCCCAGATACGCACACCCGCCTTCGGGCTGAGAGTCGGCAACTCGACCAGCGGCGTGTTGCCGATCGACTGCACGACGTCCCCGTAGCGCCCTCCGCAGGGCCGATTGCTGAGCCGCTCAGCCGCCATTACTTTACGGAATATAGCGAGGCCACCGAGCGGTGGTGTCTCAGTTTGAAAAGGAGGGCCCGTCTTGACTCAGTCGAACTCCGGTGGGGCGATGCCCGATGCGCTGCCCTCGCCCGACGCCCTCGCTGAGCAGGCCTACCTGGTCGCACGGGGCGTGCGGCGCATGTCGCTCGCTGGTCACCTGCATCTGCCCGAGGAAGCGGCCGAGGTCGCCCTCTTGACGGTCGCAACCGAGGTCGAGCGGCATGCGGAGCCGAACGCGGTCCCGTTCGTGGTCGATCACGGCGACGGCGTTGCGAGCTTTGGCTATGCAGAGTCCCGATGGGCGCTCGATCTTTACGAATGGGCGATGAAGGACCCTGCCGTACCCCAAGAGCAGCGTCACCGGATCGTGGGCCTACTCCTGGGGTACGGCACGCCCGCAATCTCGCGTCACGAGGAGCAGGGCTCAGGTCGGCGTTTTGCTCAGGCCGTTAGGTGGCCTGGACAAGACGCCAGTTCGCCGCGCGATGGCAGTGCGAGCAAGGGGGAAAGGTCTCCCCTTTGCTGAGCGCAATGCGCTTCGCGTGGCAGTCATTTGCGTAGATCCCGGAGACCTGCGCTTTCTGACCCGTGCTGGGCAATCGAATCACCTCCTCGGGTGCTGCTTCTCGGTTGCGCGGAACCCGGTCCGGGCCAGGCCAATGGTCGGGCCGAGATTTCGCCTAGCTTCGTCATCTTCTCGTTCGTGCCGGACGCCCTCGCCGGCGTCGCCGCGAGCGGGTAGATTGCGAAGTGCTTCTCGGAGCAGGGGCCGTCCTCCCGAGCCAGGCCAGAGAGTGTTGGGGAGGGCGGCCCGCAGTATCCGGTACGATGGGCCCATGCCTGACCGCTCCCGCAAGCGACCCCGTGACCCCAGTCAGCTCGGGAAGCTCGTCGTGGACATTGCCACCGGCGAGGCTGACGAGCTGCCGCCCGAGGCGAAGGACCCTGCGGCGGTGGCGCTCGGACGCAAGGGAGGCCTCCGTGGCGGCAAGGCGCGAGCGGCGAAGATGTCTGCTGAGGAGCGCAAAGAAGCAGCCCGGCACGCCGCGAGGGCGCGGTGGGCGGAGAAGGCCCGGAGTGACTGAAGAGGTAGCCGCAGACCCTGGTGGGAGCAACGGGAGCCCTTCCCCGGCCGACACCGTTGCCGCGGCCGTCCCAGCGGAACCGCTTGCGCCAGAGTATGTGGCGAGCTTCCATCCTGGCCCTGACGATGCTCTGCCGGACGCGTTTGCCGGAGCCTGCAAGCGGCTGGAGGACGCGCTTGGTGTCCCTCTTTGGCTCCTCGTCCAGAACACATCCGACCGGGATGATCCGCTTGGGAGCCTCGGCTTGGCCATCAGAAACCAGTTCTTTCGGGCACGTCGCGAGCTTGCGAGCTGCACTGGCGCGGCGCTGCTGATCGACTCCCCTGGCGGTTATGCCGAAAGCGCGTATGAGATAGCGCGGTTGTTCCAGCGCCATTGCGGTGGCTTTAAGTCGATCGTCCCGCGATACGCAAAGAGCGCGGCGACGCTGCTCGTACTTGGCGGCCCGCTGATTATGGGCGAGGATGCGGAGCTGGGACCACTGGATGCGCAGATCTTCGATCCGGAGCGCGAGGAAATGCTGTCTGCGCTCAACGAGGTCCAGGCTCTTGAGCGCCTGCATCTCCAAGCGGTGGAGGAGGTCGATCTCATGATGCCGCTCCTCCAGGGCCGCACGCGCAAGAAAATTTCGACGCTTCTTCCGATGGTTCTCGACTTTGTGGCGTCGATGAAGTCGCCGCTGCTTGAAAAGCTCGACACGGTTCATTACACCCAGCAGGCACGGGTACTGAAGGAGGCGGAGGACTACGCCGTTCGTCTACTCCAACGTGCCGGCTTGGATGAAGGGACCGCTCAGGAAATACCATCGAGGCTTGTCAACAGGTATCCAGACCACTCCTTCGTGATCGACCGCGAGGAGGCCGCCGAATTCATCCCGATGGAGGCTGCTCCGTCGGAGGATGCAGCAATGGCGCTCTCGGATCTCGCGGACTTTTTGGCCGATAATCACCTAGTTGCCCTGGGAAGGTTCGATGCCAAGAACGCAATCTGATCCACCCGCCAAGGCCGAAAACGCGCCGGGAACTGTGGCGGACCTTGTGAAGCAGGAACCCCGCAGCACTTGGGAGGACATCATTCGGCGGCATCCTGCCGCCGTACCTCGCTGGGTCGAGAAGCTCGCCGAACAGCCTGGAACGAAGTCCAAGGCGTAGCCCGCCAAACTGAACTTATGCTTGACGGAGCGTGACCGCTCTGGCATAATATTCAGTATGAACCGACTGAGCACGGAGAAGCGGGCGCAGATCATCTCCCTGCTCACCGAGGGCACAAGCCTTCGAGCGACAAGCCGGATCGTCGGCTGCTCGATCAACACCGTCACGAAGTTGCTCCTGGACGTGGGCGAGGCATGCGCCGCCTACCAGGACGCGACCCTGCGCGATCTCGATTGCAAGGCAATCGAGGCGGACGAGATCTGGAGCTTCGTCTACAGCAAGCAGAAGAACGTGCCCGAGGACATGCAGGGCCAGTTCGGGGTCGGCGACGTCTGGACGTGGACGGCCCTCGACGCCGACTCCAAGCTGATCGTCTCCTGGTTCGTCGGCGGCCGCCAGGTGGAGGACGCCGAGGCATTCATGGTCGACTTGTCCGAGCGCGTGACCGGACGCATTCAGCTCACGACGGACGGCAACGCCGCCTACCCAAACGCGGTCGGGCTGGCGTTCCGTCACAACATCGACTTCGCGCAGTTCGTCAAGCAGTACGCCTCCCCACCCCGTGAAGGACAGGTGCGCTACAGCCCCGCCGTCTGCACGGGCGCTCGCGTCCGTGCAGACGGCGGCAACCCGGACCCCGACCGGATCTCGACCAGCTACGTCGAGCGCCAGAACCTCACGATGAGGATGAGCATGCGCCGATTCACGCGGCTGACCAATGGGTTCTCAAAGAAGCTCGACAACCACATGGCCGCCATCGCCCTGCACTTCCTCCATTACAACTTCGCAAGGCCGCACCGGACGCTTGCGGCCCCGTATCCGCGCACGCCCGCAATGGCCGCCGGAATCGCGGATCACGTTTGGACCCCGGCCGAAATTGCGGCGCTGGCTTGATTGAGTGCATGTTGAAATGTCGGTTGCAGGGGATTGACGGGCCATACTGGGGTAAACTAGGCTTGTAGCGACTTTCGACCCCGGCATCCTCCTTTGTGGGGGGATGTCCGGGGGTTTTTTCGCGCAGCCGCAATCAATGGCTCGCAACCTCAGCCCAGATGCGCGCGTCCTCGTATTCGTGGACGGGCAGAACGCCTACAAGGCGTGCGAGCGCCTATTCCGACACGGCGCCTGCCACCCGCTGCTACTCGCCGACCGCGTACGTGCGGGCCGTAGGCTCGTTGGCGTTCGGTACTACAGCGGAGTTCACGACGCTACGGTCGACGGCCGCGCCCGTAGCCGGGCCGACCGCCGCCACAACATGATGCGGACCGTTGGCGTGACGGTGATTGAGCGCCCACTCCGGTACAGATGGGAATGGGGCTTCGACCCAAGGCTCCTGCCCGACCCGATGAAGAACCAAGGCCAGCAGGTGCAGGTGACCGTCACGCCTTTCCAGCGAGCGCGTGAGAAGGGCATTGACTTGTCGATCGGACTCGACGTTATAGACCTCGCCCTTCGGGGTGCGATGGACGTGGCGGTCATCGTCTCGTCCGATAACGACCTGTGCGAGGCCGCCCGCGCGACTCATCAAGCAACTGCTCGATCACGTGTCAGCGTCGAGGCCGCCGTTTTCAATGGCGGGCGGACAATCCTGCTCCCCCACTACGACTACACCCACCAGCTCCGCCAGACGGATTTCGTGGCCGCAGAAGACAGCTTCGACTACACCCAGCCGGTCGCGCCCGCGATGGCGCAGGTATTCGCCGCGAGCTGCGCCGAGCTGCGAACCCACTTTGGCGCCGCGGCGCCGCGCGGGTCAAACTGAGACACCACCCATCGAGCGGTGGTGGGTCAGTTTGATTTCTGGCGCAGCCGGGCGAGCGGCCGCCGCGAGAAGCGTTCCCGCGCCCGTTCGAGATCAACGTCCCCGTATCGACGCTTGGCCCACCGTGACTGCGGCTTCGCGAGGCGCATAGCTCCGACGATCCACCACACGCCGCTGAACCAGCCAAATGCGAAGAACACCCACTTGCCCTTCATCGCGCAGACAACTGCGGCAGTCAACAGGCCCCCGATGAGAATGAGGCCCAAGAGCACACGGGCCACGCCTATCGCGCTCGCCAAGGGCACGCAGGCAGCCTAATCGAGCGGCCTCGCGATCTCCCGGAGGTTCAGCCCAGCGCCGGCTCGTGTTTGGCACGTGCGCTGGCTGCACAGCCAGTCATCACTAGGATCCCCGCCAGAGCACCGCTAGGGGGGATCCGAACATGGCTGAGGCGCGCGACGGTTTCGACTACGACTGGCTGATCGTTGGATCGGGCTTCGGCGGAAGCGTCTCCGCGCTGCGCCTGACGGAGAAGGGCTACAGCGTCGGCGTGCTGGAGTGCGGGCGACGCTTCGCCGATGACGAGCTGCCCAGCTCGACGGGCGATCTCAAGCGCTACTTCTGGAACCCGCGCGTGGGGATGAAGGGCATCTTCCGGCTGACGACGTTCAAGAACGTCGCGGTTGTCTCCGGCTGCGGCGTCGGCGGGGGAAGCCTCGGCTTCGCCAACACGCTGTACGTCCCCCCGAAGGCGTTCTTCGCCGACGGCCAGTGGTCCGGGATGCAGGATTGGGAGGCCGCGCTGGCGCCCCACTACGCAGAGGCCCAGCGGATGCTCGGTGTGGTGCAGAACCCGCACGACGATCCCGCCGACCAGTTGCTGCGCGAGCTCGGCGAGGAGCTGGGGGTCGGCGACACCTACAAAAAGACGCCCGTCGGGATCTTCTTCGGCACGCCGGGCGAGACCGTGCCGGACCCCTACTTCGGCGGCGAGGGACCGGCACGGACCGGTTGCAGCCTGTGCGGACGCTGCATGGTGGGCTGCCCCCACGGAGCCAAGAACACGCTGGTCAAGAACTACCTGTACTTCGCCGAGAAGGGCGGCGCGGAGGTCACTGCCGAACGGACCGTCGTGGACGTGCGCCCGCTCGGAGGCGCCGACGGCAGCGAGGGCTATGAGGTCGAAAGCGTGCGTTCCGGGTCCTGGCTGCGCAGGGATCGTCGCGTGCACCGCGCCCGCGGTGTCGTCGTCTCGGCCGGCCCGCTGGGCACGAACAAGCTCCTGCAGCGCTGCCGGCTGGGCGGCTCGCTGCCGCGCATCTCCAGCCGGCTAGGTGAGCTCGTACGCACCAACTCCGAGGCGGTGCTGACTGTGACGGTGCCCGAGGACTATCGCGATGACCTGATCAAGCGGGTGGCGATCAGCTCGTCGATCTACCCCGACCCCAACACGCACATCGAGACCGTCACCTACGGCGACGACGGCGACTCGATGCACCGCCTGTACACGCTGCTCGTGGGCGACGGCACGCGCCTGACACGCCCGCTGAAGCTGTTGGGCCAGGTGCTTCGCCACCCCGTCCGGCTGGTGAAGGTGATGTTCCCCAAGCACTGGTCGCGACGCACGATCATCATCCTCGTGATGCAGACGCTCGACAACGCGATCGCGCTGCGTCCTCGCAAAGGGCCGTTTGGCTCCTTCTGGCTGCAGACCGAGCAGGACCCCGAGCGCCCCAACCCGACGTTCATCCCGATCGCCAACGAGACGGCCGAATGGTTCGCCAATCGCACCGGCGGGATCGCGCAGAGCGCCGTGACGGAGGCGCTCTTCAACATCCCGACGACCGCTCACATCCTCGGCGGCGCCGTGATCGCGGCGGACCCCAGCGCGGGCGTCGTCGATGCCGGCCAGCGTGTGTTCGGGTACGAGAACCTGCTCGTCTGCGATGGCTCAGCGATCCCGGCCAACGTCGGCGTCAACCCGTCCCTGACGATCGCCGCGCTGGCCGAGCACGCGATCAGCCAACTCGCACCAGCCGGCCCTGCGGCCGCCGCGCCCGAGCACCAGCGCACCGCTGCCGGCGAGCGCGAGGTGGATGTGCGCCCGCGGCCGGTCGCTTAGCGTGAGCCGCCGGCCATCGCCGGCAGGATCACGAGCGTGTCGCTCTCGCCGACGGCCGTGTCCAGGCCGTCGAGCACGCGCACGTCCTCGTCGTTGAGATACACGTTGACGTAGCGGTTGAGCTCACCGTCGGCGGAGAACAATTGGCTCTCCGTCGCGGGGTGGCTGGAGGCGAGGTCGCGCAGGACGTCCCCGACGTTCTCACCGGAGGCGCTCAGCAGCTTCTCGCCGCCGACTGAGGCCCGTAGCACGGGCGGTATCTTCACGGTGGCCATCGGCGAGCGTCAGACTACCCGGCAGCGGCGCAGAACGCCTCGTAATCGGGGAACACGCCCATCTCCTCGTCGCCGATCTCCTCTGGGTCGCGCGAGCAGATCGGGCACTCGGGGTCGCGGTGCACCTTGACCTCGGTGAGCGTCGCCCCGAGGGCGTCGTATAGGAGCAGCCGCCCGATCGCGGGCTCGCCGATGCCGAGCACGAGCTTGACGACCTCGGTGGCCTGCAGCAGGCCCATCGTGCCGGGAAGCACGCCGAGCACGCCGTTGGCGCCACACGACGGCGCGAGCTCGGCCGGCGGCGGCTCGCGGAAGAGGCAGCGGTAGCAGGGGCCGTCGTAGGGCTTGAACACCGACAGCTGCCCGTCGAAGCCGAGGATCGAGGCGGATACGACGGGGATCTTCAAGCGCACGGTCGCGTCGTTGAGCAGGTAGCGCGTGGGGAAGTTATCGACACCGTCGACGATCACGTCGTAGCCCTCGATGATCTCCATGATGTTGGAGGCGTCGACGCGGGTCTTGTACTTGACGACGTTGACGTCCGGGTTCAGCGCACGGATAGCCTCCTCGGCCGAGTCGACCTTGGCGACGCCGATGCGCTCGGTGCTGTGGATGACCTGACGCTGCAGGTTGGACAGGTCGACGACGTCGTCGTCGACGATTCCGAGCGTGCCGACGCCGGCCGCCGCGAGATACAGCGCGGTGGGCGAACCGAGGCCGCCGGCACCGAGCAGGAGGACCTTGGCGTCGAGCAGGCGCTGCTGTCCCTCCACGCCGATCTCGGGGATCAGCAGGTGGCGGGAGTAGCGCTCGCGCTGCTCGCTGGAGAGCGCGCGCGGCACGTCGACCTCGTAGCCGCGGTCCTTCCACAGCGTGATCCCCCCCGTCATCGAGCGCACGTGCTCGTAACCGAGCTCCTCGGTGAGGGTGCGAGCGGCATACGCCGAGCGGTTGCCCGACTGGCAGTACAGGATCACCTGCGTCGCCCGGTCGGGCACCACGCCCTCGATGCGCGACTCCAGATAGCCGCGCGGCACGTGCTTGGCGCCGGGCAGGTGGCCCGCCGCGAACTCCTCCGTCTCGCGCACGTCGACGACGGCGACGCCCTCGTGCATCAACTCGTGCACCTCGGAGGGATCGACCTCATCGATCTGGCTCTTGACCTGCCGCAGAAGCTCCGCGCCGGACGGACTCATTTGAAACTCCTAAACCCAGTCGGGATTTATGGACTTCAGAAAGTGTAGCGCCACTCGGTGGGCGTTTGAAGGCCCGCGGCGTGGCCGTTCGCGCACGGGCACCGTACGCTGCGCCGATGCGGCCGCTGACCCGGATGGCGCTGGCGCTCCTCGCCGGCATGCTGCTCCTCGCGCTGATCATCGTGCTCGTCCTCCCCGGCCCCGCACCTCGCTCGGGCACGGCGTCGGTGAGCGCGCGTGCGGGCGCGCAGTTCGACGGCGCCGCGCTCCCCACCACCGTCGCGGCGCCGAGCTTTAGCCTGCTCGACCTGGGCGGGCGGCGCGTCACGCTGCGGGCGCAGCGCGGCGCAGTGACGGTGCTGGCGTTCCTCTACTCCCACTGCGGCGCCCCCTGCATCGTCATCGCCCAGCAGATTCGCGGTGCGCTCGACCAGCTCGCCCGCCCGCCGCACGTGCTGATCGTCAGCGCGGACCCGAGCAGCGACACGGCTGCCAGCGTGCGCCGCTTCCTCGCGCAGGTCTCGCTGACGGGCCGCGCCAGCTATCTGACGGGCCCGCCGGGAGGGCTGCGGAGGATCTGGCGCGCCTATCGCGTCACGCCCGCCGCGGCGGGCGCCGCGGCGTTCGCACGCGCCGCCTTCGTGCTCCTGATCGACCCCCGTGGACGCGAGCGCGTGCTGTTCGGCCCCGAACAGCTCACCCCCGAGGGACTCGCCCACGACATCGGCCTGCTGCAGGGCGGCTGATACCCTAGCTCGCAGGTAGGAAATCTTGCGATGATGTTCTCAACCAAGGCCGAGTACGGCGTACGCGTGATGGTGGAGCTCGCTCGGCGCGCGGGCGCGGAGCCGATCCCGCTCGCGGAGATCGCCGCCCACGACGGCCTGCCGCTGGCGTATCTGGAGCACCTCGTCGCCCGCCTGCGCAAGGCTGACCTGGTCAGCTCGCGCCGCGGCTCGCGCGGTGGCTACATGCTCGCCCGGCCGGCCGCCCAGATCACGATGGCCGAGGTCGTCGAGGCGCTCGAGGGCTCGATCGCACCGATCGAGTGCATCTCCGAGGCCGCCGACGGCTCGATCGTGTGCTCGCGCGAGTCCGGCGCGCACGACGTCTGCCCGACCAAGCTGCTGTGGACGCGCGTGCGTATGTCGATCGTCAGCACCCTGCGCGAGACCACGCTCGCCGACCTGCTCGCTCCAACCATGCCCACCGGAGCGATCCTGCCAACCCTGCAAATCGATGTGGGCGGGCATCCCATTCCGACCGGAGCCTGATCACAGAACATGGCCGACCTAGAGATCAAAGACCTTCACGTCCGCATCGAGGAGCGCGAGATCCTGCGCGGCGTCGACCTCGAGATCAACCGCGGCGAGATCCACGCCCTGATGGGGCCCAACGGGTCGGGCAAGTCGACGCTCGCGAGCACCCTGATGGGCCACCCCTCCTACGAGATCACGGCGGGATCGATCAGCTTCAAGGGCGAGGACATCACCGAGGCCGAGCCGCACGACCGCGCCAAGGCGGGCCTGTTCCTGGCGTTCCAGTACCCCGTCTCGATCCCCGGCGTGTCGGTCGCAAACTTCCTGCGCATGGCCATCAATGCCAAGCGCGAGGAGCCGATCCAGGTGAAGGAGTTCCGCACCCAGCTGCAGCACGCGATCGAGCTCCTCGACGTCGACAGGGCGTTCACCTCGCGACACCTGAACGACGGCTTCTCCGGGGGCGAGAAGAAGCGCGCGGAGATCCTGCAGATGGCGATGCTCTCGCCCGATGTCGCGATCCTCGACGAGACCGACTCCGGCCTCGACATCGACGCCCTGCGCACGGTCGCCGAGGGTGTCCAGCGACTCCACGACGAGCAGGGCCTGGGCGCGCTCATCATCACCCATTACCAGCGCATCCTCCACTACGTCAAGCCGCAGTTCGTGCACATCCTGATGAACGGACGGATCGTGCTCGAGGGCGGCGTCGAGCTGGTCGAGCGCCTCGAGCGCGAGGGCTATGACCAGATCCGCCAGGAGGTTGGCGCATCCGATGACGGCGCAGAGGCGGCCGAGGCCGCCGTCGCAGCCGGTGACAGCGTTGCCTGAGCCCGGAGCAGCGATACCCGCCGAGGCGAGCAATGGCGCCGCCCCCGTCCAGGCCAAGGCCGGGCGCCACCGCGAGGCCACGCTCTACCACGCGCTGGCAGGCGTCGGGGCGGGCGACGGACGCACGCTCGCGCAGCTGCGCGAGGCGGCCCTGAGGGCGTTTGAGAGCGCGGAGCTGCCGGTCTGGCGGCGCTCGGGCTTCTGGACGACGAGCCTGCAGGACCTCGAGCTGGAGGCGCTCGCGGCGCACTCAGAGCTTCCCTCGCCGGCCGCTGTCCCGGACGTCGTCGTGCGCACCCTCCCCGACCGTCCGCGCGCGGGCAGGATCGTCCAGAGCGCCGGCGCCGTCGTTCACCTGGAGCTGGACCCTGCGGTGCAGGCGCGCGGCGTGATCCTGTGCTCGCTCGAGGAGGCCTTCCTGCGCCACCACGAGCTCGTCGCACCGTGGTACTCGAAGCGTCTGACGATCGACCGCAACAAGCTGGAGGCGGCGAACGCGGCGTTCTGGACGGGGGGCGCCTTCCTGCACGTCCCCGAGGGCGTCGTCGTGGAGGAGCCGTTCGAGATCGTCTACGCGATCGAGCAGCCCGGCATCGCCCAGTACGGGCGCACGCTCGTACTCGGCGCTCCGACGAGCGACTTCCGCGTGCACGAGTACGACCTCGCCGAGGACTTCGAGGGCCAGGCGCTGCACGCCGGCGCCTTCGAGCTCTACCTCCAGGACGGTGCCCGCTGCCGGCTCGCCCAGTTGCAGGACTGGGGCCGGGGCGAGGTGTTCGACGTCTCCACCCGCTTCGTCGGCGTCGGGCGCGACGCCCACTGCCACTGGCTGCCGGCGCTGCTCGGCGGACACCTCGTGCGCCAGCACCTCGAGCTGGCCGTAACCGAGCCCGGGGGCGACATGGCCTTCCGTGGCCTGCTCTTCACCGAGGAGGACGAGCACCTCGACGTGTTCGCCGTCGACCTGCACGAGACGGGGCCCTCGGGCGGCGACGTGCACTGGCGCGGCGCGGCGACCGGCGCGAGCCGCGCGAGCTTCGAGGGACTGATCCAGATCGACCCGGGAGCCCAGCAGACCCACACGTACCTGCAGTTCCACTCGATGATGCTCTCCCCCAAAGCACGAATCGACGCGATCCCCTCGGTGCTGGTGTCCTCCGACGACGTCTCCGCCTCGCACGGAGGAACGGTCGGTGAGCTCGACGAGAAGTCGATCTTCTACATGCAGACGCGCGGCCTCGACCGCCCGGCGGCGGTGCGGGTGATCGTCGAGGGGTTCTTCGAGCCCCTGATCGCCGAGCTCGAGGACGAGCCGCTGGAGGAGCTCGTGCGCGCGAAGGTGGCCGCGAAGCTCGCCGCTGCGCGCGAGGACATCGAGGCCTATGCCACCAGTCGTTGAGAGCTCGCTGGGCGTAAGGGCCGACTTCCCGATCTTCGCGCGCCGCTTCGACGGCCGCGAGCTCATCTACCTCGACTCGGGGGCGACCTCGCAGAAGCCACAGGTCGTGATCGACGCGCAGGCCGAGCATCTGCGCAGCCACAACGCGAACGTCCACCGCGGCGTCTATGCGCTCGCGCAGGAGGCCGACGCGGCCTACGATTCGGCGCGCAAGCGGATCGCCGCGTTCGTCAACGGGCAACCGCGCAGCACGATCTTCACCAAGAACGTGACCGAGGCGATCAACCTCGTTGCCTACTCGTGGGGGCGCGCCAACGTCGGCTCGGGCGACGCGGTGCTGATCACGCAGATGGAGCACCACGCCAACCTCGTCCCGTGGCAGCTGCTGTGCCGCGAACGCGCGGCCGAGCTGCGCTACCTGGAGGTCGACGAGCGCGGCGAGCTCTCGCTGGCGGCGCTCGAGGCCGAGCTCGCGCGCGGCGATGTCAAGCTGGTCGCCTTCGCGCACGTCTCGAACGTGCTCGGGACGATCAACCCGGTCGCCGAGATGACCGCGCGGATCCGCGCGGCGGGTGCGCTGTCGCTCGTCGACGGAGCACAGGCCGTCCCGCAGATGCCCGTCGACCTCGAGGCGCTCGGCGCCGACTTCTATGGATGGACGGGACACAAGGCGCTTGGCCCCACGGGCATCGGCGTACTCCACGGCCGCGCCGAGCTACTCGAGCAGATGCAGCCGTTCCTGACCGGCGGCGACATGATCGCGTCCGTGGACTTCCAATCTGTGAGCTGGAACGAGCTGCCCTACAAGTTCGAGGCGGGCACCCCCCCGATCGCCGAGGCCGTCGCGCTCGGCGCCGCCGTCGACTATCTGAGCGAGCTGGGCATGGAGCGGGTGCGCTCGCACGAGCGTGCCCTCACCGCCTACATGCTCGAGCGCCTGGCCGAGGTGCCGGGCCTGCGGGTCGTCGGTCCGCCGGAGGCCGAGCGCCGCGGCGCCCTGGCCTCGTTCACGCTCGAGGGAATCCACCCCCACGACGTCGCCGAGCTCGCCGATCGCGGCGGCGTGTGCATACGCGCCGGGCACCATTGCGCGCAGCCGCTGATGCGCTGTCTCGGCGTGGGCGCCACGGCGCGCGCGTCGCTGGGCGTGTACAACGAGTCCGCGGACGTCGACGCGCTGGTCGACGCGCTGATGGCCGGGCGCGAGGTGTTCGGGCTGTGAGGGCCTGACGATGGACGACCTCTACCGCGACTACATCCTCGAGCACTACAAGCGTCCGCGGAACTTCGGCGAGCTCGATCCGCACGACCTCGAGGCGCTCGAGCACAACCCCCTCTGCGGCGACGAGCTGGGCGTCCACATCCGCGTGCGCGACGAGCGCATCGAGGACCTCCGCTTCCACGGCCACGGCTGCGCGATCTCCCAGGCCTCCGCCTCGATCGCCTCCGAAGAGCTCAAGGGCATGAGCCTCGCGGAGGTCGGCGAGCTCGACGCCGACTGGATGATCGAGCTGCTCGGCATCCCCGTGTCGGCCACGCGGCGCAAGTGCGCCCTGCTCAACCTCAAGGCCGTGCGCGGAGCGGTGACGGGCGATGACGCCTGGCCGGCGTAGGTCGGCCTCGCCCCGCGATACAATTCCTACTTCGCAGCACAGGATTCGCAAGCGAGCCGCAAACGAGGAGCTTCATGGCCACGATTGAGCGCACAACCATCGCCAAACCGAGCCCGATCGTCGAGGACGACCAGGGACAGCTGCGAGCCCGCCAGGGCATCTCCCGCGAGGTCGTGAGCGAGCTCTCGAAGATCAAGGGCGAGCCCGACTGGATGGCCGAGAAACGGCTCAAATCGCTGGAGATCTTCGAACGCAAGCCGGTCCCCACGTGGGGTCCCGATCTGAGCGGCCTGAATCTCGCCGACCTCGTGCTCTACTCGCCCCCGACGGCCGGGCGCTTCAACAGCTGGGACGACGTCCCCGACGAGATGAAGCAGACCTACGAGGATCTCGGCATCCCCCAGGCCGAGCGCGAGCACCTCGCCGGCGTCGTCGGCGTGTGGCGCCAGGAGCCGGTCTACGAGGGCCTCAAGGAGGAGTACGCCAAGCAGGGAATCCTGTTCTGCTCGATGGACACCGCGATCACCGAGTACCCCGAGCTGGTGCAGAAATACTTCATGACCAAGTGCGTGCCGGCGCAGGACAACAAGTTCTCGGCGCTGCACGGCGCCGTGTGGTCGGGCGGAGCCTTCTGCTACATCCCCAAGGGCGTCAAGTGCGACCTTCCGCTGCAGTCCTACTTCCGCATGGAGGGCGCCGGCGAGGGCACCTTCGAGCACACGCTGATCGTCGCCGACGAGGGCAGCGAGGTGAACTACATCGAGGGCTGCACCGCGCAGACCTACAGCGTCAACTCGATGCACTCGGCCGTCGTCGAGATCTTCGTCCACGAGGGCGCCAAGGCGCGCTACACGACCGTGCAGAACTGGTCCAAGGACGTCTACAACCTCAACACCAAGCGCGCGATCGTCGACGCCAACGGCACCGTCGAGTGGGTCGGCGGCTCGATGGGCGCCAAGTACGTGATGCTCTACCCCGGCTCCTACCTGATGGGCGAGGGAGCGCGCGCCGACCACCTCAACGTCGGCGTCGCGGGCAAGGGCGTGCACAAGGACACCGGCGCCAAGGTCGTCCACCTCGCGCCCAACACGACCTCCAACATCCTCGCCAAGTCGATCTCCAAGGACGGCGGCATCATGGGTTACCGCGGCCTCGTCAAGATGGGCCACAACTCGGCCGGCTCGAAAGCGCGCGTGCAGTGCGACGGGCTGATGATGGACGGCGAATCGCGCTCGGACACGTGGCCGGACATCCAGATCCAGAACCCGCACGTGACCGTCGCCCACGAGGCAACCGTCGGGCGCATCTCCGACGAGCAGCTCTTCTACATGGGCTCGCGCGGCTTCACCGAGGACGAGGCTGCGGCGATGATCGTCAACGGGTTCATCGAGCCGGTCACCAAGGAGCTGCCGATGGAGTACGCCGTCGAGCTCAACCGGCTGATTCAGCTCGAGATGGTCGGCTCCATCGGCTGATCTGGACGCCGATGGCCGGCGCCTGGCGGCGTCCTCCCTCGCTCGCGTGCTAGCGCACGCCATGCTCGGTGCGTCCTTGCCAGCCTTGACCCTCGACACCCAGATCGACGGGTTCGGCAAACCGTTGTCTCGCCGGGTGGCCCGGCCGCATGCGGCCAGGCTCGGGGCGGCACATGTGCCGCCCCGCCGGCCGGCGCATGCGCCAGCCGGAACAGCATCTGAAACGAGCTCGTGACCGGATGCGCGCTCCTGTAGACACGATCGTCGCGCCGCTGTTCCCGCGGCAGCTACCGTGGGTCAACGTGGAGGGCGAGCAGGCGAGCATCCTCCAGCGCGGACGCCCGATGCTGGTCGAGTTCTGGGACTTCTGCCGCCCCAACTCGCTGCGCACGCTGCCCTACGTGAAGGCCTGGCACGAGCGCTACCGCGAGCAGGGGCTGCGCGTGATCGGCGTGCACTGTCCAGGCTTCGACCCCTCGCGCGAGGAGCGGGCGGTGAGAGATGCGGTCGCTCGCCTGGGGATCGAGTACCCGGTGCTGATCGACTCAGAGCTCGCGCTGTGGCGCGAGTACGACAATGCGGGCTGGCCGGCGCGCTACCTGTTCGACGGCCACGCGCGCCTGTTCGACTACCACTACGGCGAGGGCGCCTATCGGGAGACCGAGCTGGCGATCCAGGAGCTGCTCGGCGTCGAGCGCGAGCCGCTCGCGCCGCTGCGCCCCGAGGATGCCGAGCACGCGCTCCTGGCCCTCCCCACCCCCGAGCAGGCGGGCGCCTACAGCGGTCCATACGCGGCCGGCGCCGTGTGGGCTGTGCTCGACGGTGCGGGCACGCTCAGGCTCAACGGCGGCGCCGCGGCGGGCGGCAGGGAGATGGTCGTGGAGCACGCCGGCGCCCACCTGGTGATCGAGCACGAGCGCCACACCTGCGCGGAGCTCCAGCTCGAGCCCCTGGCGGGCGCGCGCTGCCTGGCGACATGCTTCACGCCTGGGCTCGCCTGAGCGCCACGCGCGTTGTGGCGTGACGCGGCGCGCCGCACCTGAAGCACGACCCGGGTGCGCGAAGGCGCGATCAACGGGCCTGGGCGGACGGGCGGATCTGCGCTCGCGTGCGATCCTGCAGCAGACGCACGACCTGCGGTGGCCCCGTGTCCTCCACGAGGACGCAGCTGCCCGGCCAGTAGGGACTCGCGCCGGGCTCATCGCCGATGAAGATCGCCGCGTAGGTCCAGCTGCCCGTGTTGAACAGCCGGGCTCCGCCGCGGCCGGTCCACTCGTGCGGATCGTCCCCCTCCAACGGCCCGGCGCGATGCGTGTGACCGAAGACCACGAAGGCATCGCCGAGCCCCAGGCGCGCGGCGACCTCCCCCATTGCCCGCAGTCCCGCGCGACGCAGCTCGGCGGTGGAGACCTCGGCCTTCAGCGGGCCGAGACCCGCCCGGTTGAGCGCGGCCACGGCGAGCGGGAAGCCGAGCACGAGAGCCCGCATGCGCAGGGAGCGCAACGCCCGCAGGCCGCTCGCACGACGCGAGGGGCTCAGCGTCTCCTGGCCGCCGAGGTCGCCGCCGCCGCGCAGCGCGCGCCAGGCGTTGACCGTGGCGAGGCCGTTGAGGGCGCTCCCCGTGTGGCTGTCCCTCGCGACGGCGTCGCGCCAGGCGAACACGGGAGCGCCGATGCCCTCGTACTCATCGACGCTCGTCAGGCTCGCGGGGCCGCGTCCGAGCAGGCGCCCCATCGCACTGACGCTGAGCCGCTCGAGCGTGGGCACCGTCAGGTGACAGTCGAGATAGTGCCCGTGCGTGGCGTAGACGTCCTCGCGCACCCACAGGCCCGGGTAGGCCACGCGGGTGCGCGCCGGCGAAGCCCACTGCGCGATCCGCGCGAGCGCCGGCGAGACGTCCTCGGGCTCGAGCAGCTGCTCCAACGCGAGCGGCGCCGGCTCCGCGTCAACTCCGCGGGCCGCCAGCCACGGTTCCACGAGCGCGTGGTCGTGGTTGCCCGCGGTGATCACCAGCTCGCGGCCCGCGAGCGCCTGTCCGAGCTCGGACAGGAATGGCTGTGCGGCGAGCATTGCCTCGTGCACGGGGCCGTGGCGCAGCTCGAGCACGTCGCCGAGCAGCACGACGCGGTCGACCTCGCGCGCCTGGCGAAGCAGCGGCGCGCGCAGCTCGGGACGGCGGAGCAGGTCGGTGCGCGCGACGCTGCCGAGGTGCAGGTCGGAGATGATCAGCGTGCGCATGGCTGGCTGCGCTGGCCGGCGCGATGATGCCCCGCGCGCCCGTCGCGCAGCGGGCGGCGACCCGTTCGGCTCAGGACTCCCCGCCGGAGGCGACGGCTTCGCGGATCTGCTTGGGGAGCATGAAGCGGACGTCCTCGCGGACCACGTCGTACTCGGATATGTCGCTCACGCCACGCGCGCGAAACAGCTCGACGAGCTCCTCGACGAGGTTCTCCGGGGCGCTGGCGCCGGAGGAGATGCCGACGACCCGCGGCCCCTCGAGCCACTCCTCGCGGACCTCGCTGGCATTGTCGATCAGGTGCGAGGCCGTGCCGCAGTCGCGCGCGACCTCGACCAGGCGCACCGAGTTCGAGGAGTTGCGCGAGCCGATCACCAGCAGCAGGTCGCAGCTCGCCGCGATCTGCTTGACGGCGGCCTGACGGTTGGTGGTCGCGTAGCAGATGTCATCGGTGCGCGGACCGACGATGTGGGGAAAGCGCTCGCGCAGGCGGGCCAGGATCGAGCTCGTTTCATCGACCGCCAGCGTCGTCTGGGTGATGTAGGCGACGCGCTCGGGATCCTCGATCTCGAGCGCATCGACGTCGCGCTCGTCCTGCACGAGCACGATGCGCTCGGGGGCCTCCCCCAGCGTGCCTTCGACCTCCTCGTGGCCGTCGTGGCCGACGAGCACGATCGTGTAGCCCTGCTCGGCGAAGCGCACGGCCTCACGATGGACCTTCGTCACGAGCGGGCAGGTCGCGTCGATCGTCTCCAGCGAGCGCGCCTGTGCGCTGGCGCGAACGCTCGGCGCGACGCCGTGCGCGGAGAACACGCAGACGGCGCCCTCGGGCACTTCGCCGGCCTCCTCGACGAAGATCGCGCCTCGCTGGCGCAGCGCCTCGACGACGTGCTTGTTGTGCACGATCTCCTTGCGCACGTATACCGGCGCGCCGTGCATCTCGAGCGCCCGTTCGACTGTCTGCACGGCCCGATCGACGCCCGCGCAGTAGCCGCGGGGCGCGGCGAGCAGCAGCTTCTCGACGGTGTTGCGCATGGATGTCATTGTAGGGGGCGTCCAGGTACGCTAAGCGCTGATGCCCCAGCGCCACCTCGATCGCCTGACCCCCGTGGACGCCTCGTTCCTCCACCAGGAGGGTCCCGTCTCGCACATGCACATCGGCGGCCTGACGATCATCGAGGGTCCGCCGCCGACGATGGAGGAATTCCTCGAACAGATCCGCCGGCGCCTGCACATGGTGCCGCGCTACCGCCACAAGCTCGCGCACACCGCGCTCGACAGCGGACGGCCGGTTTGGATCGACGACCCCAGCTTCAACCTCGACTACCACGTGCGCCACACCGCGTTGCCGGCTCCGGGCGATTGGGAGCAGCTGCAGGACCTGACCGCGCGGATCTTCTCCCAGCAGCTCGACCGCTCCAAGCCGCTGTGGGAGATGTGGCTGATCGAGGGCCTGCGGGAGGATCGTTTCGCGCTCATCACGAAGACCCACCACTCGCTGATCGATGGCATCGCGGGAGTGGACCTGGCGACGGTGCTGTTCGACCTCTCCCCCGACCCGCCGCCGCTGCCAACCTCCGGCCGTCCCTGGCGTCCCCATCACGAACCCGGCATGGCGCACCTGCTCGCCTCGGGCCTGCAGGGCGCGCTGCGCACGGGCATGACGCTGGCCGAGGGCGCGATCGAGGCGATCGCCCACCCCGACCGCGCGCTCGCCCACGCGCGTGAAGCGGCAGAGGGCGTCGGCGAGATCATCTGGGCGGGTTTGAACCCGGCCCCCGAGACGCCGCTCAACGTGCCGATCGGGCCGCACCGCCGCTTCATCGGCGTGAACAGTCAGCTGGAGGACCTGAAGATCATCAAGAACACCTTCGGTGGGACCGTCAACGACGTCGTCCTCGCGGTCGTCGCGGGGGCGCTGCGCTCGTTTCTGATCTCCCGCGGGCGGCGCACAGCCGGAGTCGAGATGCGCGCGCTGGTGCCCGTTTCGGTCCGCACCGAGGACGAGCGCGGCGGCAGCGGCAACCGCATCGTCGTGATGCGCGGACCGCTGCCCGTCTACATCTCTGACCCGCTCAACCGTCTGCGCTTCGTCTCCAACGCAATGGACGGGCTGAAGGAGTCCAAGCAGGCGCTGGGGGCCGAGGTCATCGCCGGCGCGCAGAACTTCGCGCCGCCGACGATCCTCGCCCAGGCCTCGCGCCTGAACTTCTCCACCCGGCTGTTCAACCTGATCGTCACGAACGTCCCGGGGCCGCAGTTCCCGCTGTACGTGCTCGGCCGCGAGATGCTCGAGGCATACCCGATCGCCTTCCTGCCCGAAAACCATGCGCTGGCGATCGGCATCATGTCCTACAACGGGCAGATGAACTTCGGCCTGCTCGGTGACTTCGACGCCCTCCCGGACATCGACACGATCGGCGCGAACATCGCGGCCGAACTCTCAAAGCTCCTCGCGCTCGCCCGCGAGTCGGCCCCCGCCAACGTCTGAGGCTGCGGGCGCCCCCGAGGAGTTGGGCCGTAGGGGACGGGCCGCAACGCCGCTACGGGATACTGGGAAGATGTCGCAGGCGAACGTGGAGATCGTCGGGCGGTCGATCGACGCACTCAACCGCCGTGATCTCGATCGCTTCGTGGACCTCACGACCCCTGACTACGAGCTGTTGCCTGCGATGACCGGATTCGCCGGCACGAGCTTCCGGGGACGGGCGGGAGTCGAGAGCTACTTCGCTGAGCTCCACGATGCCTGGGAGGAGTTCCGGGTGATCGGCGAGGAGTTCCACGATCTCGGCGACCGCGTGCTCGTGCTGATGCGCGTGGAGGGCCGGGGGCGGGGAAGCGGCATCCCCGTCGACGCCCTGCAGGCGATCATTGTCGATCTTCGCGGCGAGAAGATCTCGCGCACTCGTTCTTACCTGGACCGCGCCGAGGCATTGCGCGCGGCCGGGCTGGCGGAGTAGGCGTGACGCCGCCTCGCGGCGGCGAACGGCAGGCCACCGCAGCCAGTTGACTAGTGCTGGGAGGGGCTCAGCGGGGACCTGTCACCGACGGACCAGTTGTGGCCGAAGGGGTCCCTGAAACCGCCTTGGCGGTGCGTTCCCCAGGGCACCTTGTGATCCTCCACCGCGGATCCGGCCACCGCCCCGGCGGCGAGGGCGCGCTCAACGAAGCCGTCGGGGTCATCAACGAACACCTCGACGCGCACGCTCGTGATCGCTGCCTGGCCGGGGCTCGTCTCGGTCGGGTTGTTCGGGTTGACCTCGTGCAGGAAGAACGGGGCGCCGTCGATCTCGAGACCGGCCACGCCGCCGAGGTCCCACAGCTCTGTCGCCCCGAGCGCGTCCTTGTACCAAGCCACCGCCGCGCCCGCCTCAGGAACTATCAGCATCACCGAGATCGCTGCCCCGGTGGACATGTCCGCTCAGTAGCCGAGCGCGAACTTGGCGTCCTCGCTCATCTTCTCCGGCGACCACGCCGGCGTGAAGACCATCTGCGACTCGACCGTCGTGACGCCCTCGAGTTCACCGACGAATTCCTCGATCTGCTCGGTCACCTGCGGCCCGATCGGGCAGCCCGGGGTGGTCAGCGTGAACGTGACGCTCACGGCGCCATCGTTGACCTCGACGCCGTAGATCAGCCCCAGCTCGACAAAGTCCAGCCCCAGCTCGGGGTCGATCACGTTCGCAAGCGCATCCATCACGTCTTCCTGCGTGGGAACAGCGGTGGGCTCCGACATAGCGACCAGTCTAGCCGTGCCGCGAGCGACCGAGGACACAGCCTCGCGCCGCGCCCGCGACGTCCTAGTTGTCGCAGCCCAAGCGGTCCCACATGTAGAGCTGTATGCACTCGTTGGCGAGCTCTGTCGCGCGCTCGGTCGATAGCCGCGGCAGCACTGTGTCGAGTGCCTCGTCCTCGGCGACGCCGGCCTGGAAGGCCTCCTCGCCGCGAAAGCCGGCGGCGATCTTGAGGGCCTCGCGGCGGTTGTCGCCGAGACTCGGGAAGACGCCGACGAGGAACTCGGTGTTCGGTATCGGCTGGCCGACCTCGAGGGAGGCGTGCCAGGCGGCGAGCAGGTGCAGGTCGTCCTCGTCGAGGTCGGCGATCGCCTTGGCGTAGTGAACCGACAGTTCCTGGTCGGGGATGTCATCGACCCAGGCGCGCACGACCTCACCCACGAGCTGCCGGCGCGCCTCGCGGCCGACCGACTCGGCAATGACGCGGATCGCGTCCTGTGGCTCGATGAAGCAGAGTGGCATCGCGACTCCCGGTGGGCTCGGAACGACTGACAGCAAGGACTGTAGGTGTCCGTGTGGACGGCATCTTTCCTTCTCCGCGCAGCCCCGCGCGCCGCCCGACTGGGCGCGCCTGCACGGGTGACCGGCGAGCGGGCGCCGCTAGACGCCGAGGGCCTCGCGGGCGTGGGCGAGCGCCTCGGGGTCGCTCAGCTCGGGTGCCACCCCGACGCTCGCGCGCACCGGCGCGGCCCAGTTGGCGAGCGCGAGATCGAGCGCCTCGACGGGAACGCCCGCCGCCTCGGCGAGCGCCGCCGCGCGCCGGTCGAGCAGCAGCGGATCGCCAATCCCGAAGACGCGCTTGGCGGCGAGGGTCGTCGCATCACTTGCGCTCGCGCCACGCACCCCGGCGAGGTGCAGCGAGTCCGGGCGCAGCTCGTAGAGGCCGAGCCGGCCGAGCGTGACGAGCAGTTCGTAGCGTCCGGTGCGTCCGAGCCCGGGCAGGGCGAGGCGCTCGAACAGGCGCTCGAAGCGCCTGTCGGGGCTCCACTCGGGGTCGCCCGCGAAGGCGACCGCCTGTGCGCTGTGCTCGCCACCGGCGCGCGCGATCCAGTCGCGGTAGGCGAGCAGCGTCTCGGCGCCACGGCCCGGCTCGTGTGAGCTGCGCGGGCCGAGCGGGACGCCGGCCAGGTCGGGTAGCTCCTGCACGGCGGCGAGCGTCGGCGCGGCGTCGAGCACGGCCCGGATCCCGGCGAAGGGATCCTCTACCTCCTCAAGCGGTGAGAGATAGGCGATCAGCAAGCACGACCACGTGGCCCGCTCGATGTCCTCGGTGGCGAGCGAGCGCGCCTGTCCGTAGAGCCCGGGCGGGTCGCCTGCGAGCGCGCGCAGGCGCGCGCCGGCGAAGGCGATCTCCGCGGCCAGCCTGGTGGCGTCGGCGCTCGCGCGTACGCCGGGAACGAGCGCCGAGCGGTAGCCGTCGTCGGCGCTGCGCCCCTCGCGATGGATGCGCACGTCGGCGCCCCGTGCGCGCCGGCGCCCCGCGGCGGGGCCGGCGGCTGGCTTTCGCGCACGCGGCGCGCGCGGGGCGCCGCTCCCGCCGGCTGTCGGATCGGGCAGCGTCCGGCTGCAGATCGGGCAGCGCTCGAGGAAGCGATTGTGGCGGCAGAAGGTCGGCATCGGGCCGACGCGGCTAGCTCGCGCCGATGCCGGGACCGACGTGCTGCGGGGGGCCCTCGGGGCCTTCGTCGGCGTCCGCGTGCCCGGCGACGCCCGCGTCCTCGGGGGCGTCGCCGCCGAGCCCGCGCAGGTAGCGATCGACGATCCGCGCGCACTGCCGTCCCTCGTTGATCGCCCACACGATCAGCGACTGCCCGCGGCGGGCGTCACCGGCGGCGAAGACGCCGTCGAGGGAGGTCGTGTAGGGCTTGGTGGCCTTGACGTTGCCGCGCGGATCCTTCTCCACGCCGAGCTGGTCGAGCAGGCCCGGCTCGGGGTGCAGGAAGCCCATCGCCAGGAGCACGAGCTGAGCAGGGAACTCGCGCTCGCTGCCCGCGACGGGCGCGAACGGTGGCTGGGGCTCGGCCTGGGCGATCTGCAGCGACGCCACGGCGCCGTCGCCGTCGTCGGCGAATCTCGTCGTCGTGATCGAGAAGTCCTGCTCGCCGACGCCCTGCTTGAGAGCCTCCTCCATCGCGTAGCTGAGCCGGTACTTCAGCGGCCACTCCGGCCACGGGGTGCGCTCGTCGGGGCGCCGCGCCGGGGGCTCGGGGAGCAGCTCGAGCTGGATGATCGAGCGGGCGCCCTCGCGCACGGCGTTGCCGACGCAGTCGGCGCCGGTGTCGCCGCCGCCGATCACGATGACCCGCTTGCCGGCGCCGCTGACGCGGCTCACCGGCGGCGCCGGCACCAGCGGCGCCGGGCCGAGCTCCGTCGCCGCCCAGCGGTTGCGCGCGTAGAGGTACTCCATGGCGAAGTGCGTCCCCGCAAGCTCCCGGCCCTCGACCTCGAGGTCACGCGGCACCCGCGAGCCGGTCGCGAGCACGATCGCATCGAATTCCGCGCGCAGCTCCTCGCCGGTGACATCGGTGCCCACGGCGACCCCGAGCCGCAGCTCGACGCCCTCCTCGATCAGCTGGTCCACGCGCCGCTGCACGATCCACTTCTCGATCTTGAAATCCGGGACGCCGAAGCGCACGAGCCCACCCGCTGACTCGT
>DASYFR010000029.1:0-24647 GCA_036498325.1 Solirubrobacteraceae bacterium | reverse complement strand
GATGCAGGGAATGCGCCGCTGCACGGCGGCCGCACGGATCTCCCAACCGTCGGTCCGCGCACCGGTCCCGACCGGAGTGTTGATCACGAGCTGGACCCGATCCTGCTCGATCCAGTCGACGACGTGCGGGGAGCCCTCGCCGATCTTGTTGATCGCCTCGGCGCGGATCCCCTGTCTGCGGATCGCCTGGGCGGTCCCCTTGGTGGCGATGATCCGGAAGCCGAGCTGGTCCAGGAGCGCGGCCAGACCGGTGGCTGCCGCCTTGTCGCCATCGGCGACGGTGATAAACGCGGTGCCGCCGTCGGGAAGCTCCGCGCCGGCGGCGGCCTGGGCCTTGGCGAACGCGGTCGGGAAGTCGAGGGCGATCCCCATCACCTCGCCCGTCGAGCGCATCTCAGGCCCGAGCAGGGCATCGGCACCCATGAATCGGTTGAACGGGAGCACCGCCTCCTTCACGCACACGTGTCCGTTGGTTGTGTGCTCTGGCAGCTCGAGCTCCGAGATCCGCTCGCCGAGCACGATCCGGCAGGCGAGCTTCGCCAGCGGCAAGCCGATCGCCTTGGAGACGAACGGGACCGTCCTCGAAGCCCGCGGGTTGGCCTCGATCACGTGCAGCCCGTGCTGGCCGTGGATCGCGAACTGCACGTTGAGCAACCCGACGACCCCCAGCGCGCGTGCGATCCCGACCGTCTGCTCGCGGATCTGCGCGAGGACCTCTTCGCCGAGGGTGTGCGGCGGGAGCACACAGGCCGAGTCGCCCGAGTGGATCCCGGCCTCCTCGACGTGCTGCATGATCCCGGCGATCCACACGTCGGTGCCATCGCTGAGCGCGTCGACGTCGACCTCGATCGAATCCTCGAGGAACCGGTCCAGGAAGATCGCCGCCCCCGGCTCGGTGCCGACGCGCTGCAGGTAGTCACGCAACCCATCGACGCTGTAGACGATCTCCATCGCGCGGCCGCCCAGCACGTAGCTCGGGCGCACCAGCAGCGGGAAGCCGACCGTCTCGGCGGACTCGAGCGCCGCCTCCGGCGAGGACGCGGTCGCGTAGGGCGGCGCCTGGTAACCGAGCTCGTCGAGCAGCGCCCCGAACCGGGAGCGGTCCTCGGCGAGGTCGATCGCGTCGATGCTCGTTCCCAGGATCGGGACCCCGGCCTCGTGGAGCCCGGCGGCGAGCTTCAGCGGCGTCTGGCCCCCGAACTGGACCACCACGCCTTCAGGACGCTCGACCTCGCAGACGGCGAGCACGTGCTCGAGCGTCAGCGGCTCGAAGTACAGGCGGTCGGAGGTGTCGTAGTCGGTCGAGACCGTCTCCGGGTTGCAGTTGACCATCACAGCGTCGCGGCCCGACTCGCGCACGGTCTGAACGGCGTGCACGCAGCAGTAGTCGAACTCGATCCCCTGCCCGATGCGGTTCGGCCCGGAGCCGAGGATCACGACCGCCTCGCGCTCGCCGCGGCGTACCTCGTCGGCCCCCCCGCGCTCCCAGCCGGAGTAGTAGTAGGGCGTACGTGCGGGGAACTCGGCGGCGCACGTGTCGACCGAGCGGAACAGACGCTCGCCGGCGAAGGGAGCCTCGGGCGCGAGCGCGAGCTCGCGCAGCTCGCGCAGGAACCACGGGTCCACGTGCGTGCGCTCGTGCACGGCCTCGATCTCGACGCCGCGGCCGAACAGCTCGAGCACCGTCTCGAAGCGCTCCGGGCCGGGCGTGTCGAGTGACACGAGCAGCTCGTCCTCGGGAAGGTCGGTGAGGCAGGGCGGCTTGTCGAGCTCGCGCGAGCGCAGCGCCTTGGCGAAGGCCTGCTGGAAGGTTCGCCCGATCGCCATCCCCTCGCCAACGGACTTCATGTGGGTGGTGAGTGTCGAGGAGCTGCCGGGGAACTTCTCGAAGGCGAAGCGCGGCCACTTGACGACGACGTAGTCGATCGTCGGCTCGAAGCAGGCGGGCGTGACGCCCGTGATGTCGTTGTCGATCTCATCGAGCCGGTAGCCGACAGCGAGGCGCGCGGCGATCTTCGCGATCGGAAAGCCCGTCGCCTTGGATGCGAGCGCGGAGGAGCGCGAGACGCGCGGGTTCATCTCGATGACGAGGATCTCCTCGGTCTCCGGATTGACGGCGAACTGGACGTTGGAGCCGCCGGTCTCGACGCCGACGGCGCGAATCACGGCGATCGCCTGGTCTCTCAGCTGCTGGTAGAGGTGGTCTGTGAGCGTCTGCTGAGGCGCCACGGTGACCGAATCGCCGGTGTGCACGCCCATCGGGTCGACGTTCTCGATCGAGCAGACGATGACGACGTTGTCGGCGCCGTCGCGCATCACCTCGAGCTCGAACTCGCCCCAGCCGATCACCGACTCGTCGAGCAGCACCTGGTCGATCGGCGACGCCTCGATGCCCTGGGCGACGATCCGCTCGAACTCCTCTGCGCTGCGCGCGATCCCGCCACCGCGCCCCCCGAGCGTGAAGGCGGGACGAACGATGCACGGCAGGCCGAGCTCGGCGAGCGCGCCCGCCGCCTCCGCTCGGCTCGTGGCGATCACGCTGCGGGGCATGCGCAGCCCGGCCCGCGCCATCGCCGCGCGGAACAGGTCGCGGTTCTCCGCGCAGGCGATCGCGTCGTAGTTGGCGCCGATCAGCTCGACGCCGAAGCGCTCCAGCGTGCCGTCGTCGTGCAGCTCCTTCGACAGGTTCAAGGCGGTCTGGCCGCCGAGCGTGCCGAGCAGCGCATCGGGGCGCTCGCGCTCGATCACCTGCGCCACCGGCCCGGGCAGCAGCGGCTCGATATAGGTCGCATCGGCGAACTCCGGGTCGGTCATGATCGTCGCCGGGTTGGAGTTGACGAGCACGACCTCGTAGCCCTCCTCGCGCAGCACCTTGCAGGCCTGCACGCCGGAGTAGTCGAACTCGGCTGCCTGGCCGATGACGATCGGCCCGGAGCCGAGGATCAGGATCTTGTGGATGTCGTTACGCCGCGGCAATGCGCTCCAGGAAGCGGTCGAACAGGTACAGGCTGTCGTGCGGGCCGGGGCCGGCCTCGGGGTGGTATTGGACGGTCCCGCCGGGGACGTCGAGCAGCTCGAGCCCCTCGACGGTGCGGTCGTACAGGTTGACGTGCGAGAGCGCCGCGGCGCCGAAGTCGGTCTCCCAGCGCACCGGCTCGTCGCTGTCGATCGTGCGCCCGCCGCCGGGGCCGAGGGCGGCGAAACCATGGTTCTGGGAGGTGATCTCCACGCGCCCCGTCTGCAGATCCCTGACCGGGTGATTGGCGCCGCGGTGCCCGAACGGAAGCTTGAACGTCTCGAGCCCGACGGCGCGGCAGAGCAGCTGGTGACCGAGGCAGATCCCCCACACGGGCTTCACGCCGACGACTTCGCGCACGGTCTCGACGATGTAGCCGAGCGCCGCCGGATCGCCGGGTCCGTTGGCGAGGAAGATCGCGTCGGGCTCCTCGGCGAGCAGATCGGCGCCCGAGCTCGAGCACGGATGCAGCGATACCCGTGCTCCGCGCGCAACGAGCTCGCGCACCATCGAACCCTTGATGCCCGTGTCGAGGATCGCGATCGCCGGCCCCTCGCCGCTGCCGTGGCGGCTGACCTCGCGCGGGGTCACGAGGCGCGCGAGATCCTGCCCCGCCATCGGCGCCTCGGCGGCGATCAGCTCGCGTGCCGCAGACTCCTCGACAGCCGCCGGGAAGATGCCGCCGCGCATGGCGCCCGCCTCGCGGATGTGCAGGACGAGCGCGCGCGTGTTCACGCCGCTGATCGCGGGCACGCCGCAGTCGGCGAGCCAGTCCAGCCAGCCGCGCTCGGCGCTGGGCGCGTCTTCGCGGTTGCAGGCCTCGCGCATGATCGCCGCGCGCGCCCACACCCGCTCGGACTCCATCGCGCGGGCGTTGACCCCGTAGTTGCCGATATGCGGGTAGGTGAACGTGATCAGCTGTCCCGCGAAGGAAGGGTCGGTCATCGACTCCTGATAGCCGGACATCCCGGTCGTGAAGACGACCTCGCCGACCGCGTGTCCCTCCGCGCCGCACGCCTCGCCGTCGAAGCGCGTGCCGTCCTCCAGCAGGACGTAGGCGGTGGGGGCATCCATGCGCGTCATGAGTGGGCGGTGCGGGTCAAAGAATCAGCTTCTGCACTGCTTTGAACTCTGGCGTCCCGGCGCGCTCGAGCAGCTCGAACAGCGCCGCCTCGACGGTGCCGACGACGGCCCCGGCGCGCTCCATCCGCTCGAGGCCGCGCTGGTAGTCGACCTCGTGGCGGGAGCCCACGGCGTCGGCGGGGACGTGAACCTCGATGCCCTGCGCAAGCAGGTCGTGGACGGTCTGGCTGACGCACACGTGCGCCTCGATCCCGCAGACGATCGCCTGATCGCGCTCACCGAGGTCGAAGCCGTCGGCGCGGGCGGCGGAGAAGACGCTCTTCTCGATCACCGGCTCGCCGCTCAGCCCGAGCTCGGGGGCGCTCGGACCGAGGCCTTTGGGGTACTGCTCGCTGACGATCGCGGGCAGGCCGAGGATGCGCCCGGCCTCGAGCAGCTTCGCGCAGCTGCTCGCCACGGGCGCGAAGGCCGCGTAGGGGCGGAAGCCCTCCTGGACGTCGACGACGACGAGCGCGGCACGGTCGCGCACGAGCAGGCTCACGAGGCTCCCACCAGCGCGAGCGCACGGTCGCGATGGGCAACGGCTCCGGCGGCGAGCGTCAGCAGCACGCGTCCCTGGAGCCGTCGCCCGGCGAAGCAGCAGTTCTCCGAGCGGCTCTCCCAGCCGTGCTCGCCGGCGACCCAGTCGGCGTCGAGGTCGAGCAGAGCGATGTTCGCACGCTCGCCCGTGGCGATCCGCGCGGTCGGCAGCCCGAACAGCGCGGCGCCGGCGGTCATCCGCTCGAGCAGCACGCCGAGCTCGAGCACGCCCGGGAGCACGAGCCCGGTATACAGGGCCGCGAACGCCGTCTCCAGGCCCGTCGTGCCCATCGGCGCCTGCTCGAACGGGACCTCCTTCTCCTCGCGCGCGTGCGGTGCGTGATCGCTGGCGACACAGTCGACGGTGCCCGCGCGCAGCCCCTCCAGCAGTGCCTGGCGGTCGGCCTCGGAGGTGAGCGGAGGATGCATCTTCATGCGCGTGTCGAGGCCGCGCACGTCCTCGTCGGTGAGCAGCAGGTGGTGCGGGGTGACCTCGGCGCTGACGCGCCAGCCGTGGGCCTTGGCGTGCGCGACCCCATCGACGGACGCGCTGCAGCTGAGGTGCTGAAAGTGCACGCGCGCATCCTCGTAGCCGGCGAGCGCTGCGTCGCGTGCGAGCATCGTGGACTCGGCGACGGTCGGGATCCCGGCGATGCCGAGCGCGGCGCTGACGGCGCCCTCGTTCATCGCGCCGCCGCGCGAGAGAGTCGGGTCCTCCTCGTGCAGGGCGAGCACGCCGCCGCACAGGCGCTGATACTGCAGCGCCTTGCGCAGCATCCCGGCGCTCTGCACCGGCTTGCCGTCATCGCTGAAGCCGAGTGCGCCGTCCGCGCGCAGCTCGGCCATCTCGGAGAGCTGCTCGCCGCCGAGGCCCCGGGTGATCGCCGCGAGGAACCCGACCGGCACACGGGCCTGCTCGCGTGCCGCCTCGCGCAGCGAGCGCAGCAGTGGCGCGGAGTCGAGCACGGGGTCCGTGTTGGCCATCGCGATGACGCCACAGAATCCGCCGGCGCCAGCCGCTCGGGTGCCGCTCTCGAGATCCTCCTTGTGCTCGTGCCCGGGCGTGCGCAGGTGCACGTGGGGGTCGAAGAAGGCCGGCACGGCGAGCAGGCGTCCGCCTCCTTCGATCAGCTCCCGCTCCTCCTGCGCGGCGATCGTTCCGGGTTCGCCCAGCTCGACGATCTGCCCCGCGCTGACGAGCACGTCCAGGCGCGCGTCGACGCCGGCCCGCGGATCGAGCACGCGCACATCGCGCAGCAGCATCTCAGCGCCCGGCGCGGGGCCGGCGGTCAGCGGCTCGCGGGCGCTCACGCGCCTGCGCCGCTGACCGCGGCGGGGTCTGTGATCCGCGAGCGTTCGCGCGCCGGACGCGGCTCGCGGGCCCCGGCGAGCAGCTCGTAGAGGACGGCCATGCGCACGACCACGCCGGCCTCGACCTGCGCGGTGATGACGGCCTGGGGCGAGTCGACCACCTCGCCCGAGAGCTCCACGCCGCGGTTGACGGGGCCCGGATGCATCAGGATCTGGCGCGGCGAGAGGCGCCGGCCGTTGATCTGGTAGCAGGCGGCGTACTCGCGCATCGACGGCACCCACGTCTCGCTCATGCGCTCGTGCTGCATGCGCAGGGCGTAGACGATGTCGGCGCCGCCGAGCTCGTCGAGGTCGTAGCGCACCTCGCAGCCGAGCTGCTCGATCCCGCGCGGGATCAAGGTGGGGGGCCCTGCCACGGTGACCTTCGCGCCCATCCGCTGGAAGGCGAGCACGTTCGAGCGCGCCACGCGTGAGTGTGCGACATCGCCGACGATCCAGATCGAGGCGCCATCGATGCTGCCGAGCCGGCGGCGCAGCGTGTACACGTCCAGCAGCGCCTGCGTGGGATGCTCGTGCTTGCCGTCGCCCGCGTTGACGACGGCCGCGCTGCACCACTTCGAGACGAGCTCCGCGGCGCCGACCCACGGGGTGCGCAGCACGATCGCGTCGGGCTTGTGCGCGCTCAGCGTGAGCACGGTGTCCTTCAGCGACTCGCCCTTCTCCACGCTCGAGCCGCTGGCGGCGAAGTTGACGACGTCGGCCGACAGGCGCTTGGCGGCCAGCTCGAAGGAGCTGCGGGTGCGCGTGGAGGCCTCGTAGAAGAGGTTGAGCACCATCCGTCCGCGCAGCGCCGGGACCTTCTTTATCTCCCTGTCGGAGACCTCCGCGAAGCGCTCGGCCTGGGTGACGATGCGTTCGATCGCCTCGCGGTCGAGCTGCTCGATCGAGAGCAGGTGGTTCACGCGTGGGCCTCCCCCAGGCTCGCGAGCGGGCGGCTCATGCGGAGGCCTCCATCACGGCCGGGCTGGAGATCGCGACCTCGTCGACGCCGTCGAGCTCGCGCAGCCGGACGTGGACGTGCTCGGCGCGCGCCGTCGGCAGGTTCTTGCCGATGTAGTCGGGGCGGATCGGCAGCTCGCGGTGACCGCGATCGACGAGCGCGGCGAGCTGCACGCGCTCGGGGCGCCCGTAGTCGAACAGCCCCTCGATCGCGGCGCGCACGGTGCGCCCCGTGAAGAGCACGTCGTCGACGATCACGACGGTCAGCCCGGTGATGTCGAAGTCGATGTGGGAGGCGTGCAGCACGGGGGCATCGGGGCGCCTGGAGACGTCGTCGCGGTAGAAGCCGATGTCGAGGTCGCCGAGCGGGACCTCGGCATCGAGGAGCTCCTCGAGCAGGAGGTGCAGCCGGCGGCCGAGCAGGGCCCCACGACGGTGGATGCCGACGAGCGCAGGAACGGCATCGGCAGCGTTGCGCTCGAGGATCTCGTGCGCGATGCGCGTCAGCGCTCGCCCGATCTCCTCCTCGCGGAGGACGATCTTTTCGTTGCCCGTCATCGATTCCTTCCTGGCCTCTCGGGACCGGATTAAAGGAGCAGCGGGAATGTATCAGGGCGACGCGACGGGCTCCGGGAGCTCGCCGGCCGCCTCGGGCGACTCGCCCAGGCCCTCTGCGCGCTCGCGTGCCTGACGCTCGGACCAGCGCACGAGCGTGGCCTTGCCGCGCTCGGGAAACGGGATCTCGACCGTGTCGAAGTCGCGCGGTGCCTCGGTCGCGGGGAAGATCGCGCGCGCCTGGTCGCGCAGCTCACCGCCGGCATAGCGGCTGGAGACGTGCGTGAGCGCGAGCATGCCCACCTCGGCCTCGCGCGCGAGCTCGGCAGCCTGGCGAGCCGTCGAGTGCTGGGTGTCGCGGGCGCGCTCTGCCTCCTCCTCGGCGAAGGTCGCCTCGTGCACGAGCAGGTCCGCGCCACGCGCCGCCACCTGCAGCGCCTCGCACGGCGCGGTATCTCCCGAGAGCACCACCTTGCGCCCCTCGCGGCTTGCGCCCATCACCTGATCGGGGCTCACGCCGGCGACGGTCTGACCGCGCTGCAGGCGCCCGAAGTCGGGGCCCGGCGTGACGCCGAGGCGCTCGGCGAGCGCGGCGTCGAGGTGACCGGGACGCGGCGCCTCGACGAGCGCGTAGCCAAACGCGCGCCGAGCCTTGTGGCGCACGGGAACCGTCGCGATCGCATAGCCGTCGAGCTCGACCGCCTCGGCCGGCTCGAGCTCGACGACGCTCAGCTCGTAGGGAAGGCGTCCGTAGACCACGCGCATCACGCCCATCAGCTCCTTCAGGCCGGCCGGCCCGTACACGGTCAGGGGGTTGGTGCGCTCGCGCAGCGCGAAGGACTTGAGCATGCCCGGCAGCCCGAGCCAGTGGTCGGCGTGGAAGTGGGTGATGAAGACAGCGTCGAGCTCCAGCAGCCCGACCGAGCGCAGGAGCTGGCGCTGCGTGCCTTCGCCGCAGTCGAACAGCAGCCGGTCTCCCCCGCGGCGCACCAACACGGCGGGGAGCCCGCGGCGCGCACTCGGAACCGAGCCGGCTGTGCCGAGGAAGAACAGCGACAGATCCATGCTCGCAACGGTAGCGGCGCTCCGATGCGGGCGACGGGCGCCGGCTCCGGCGGCGCGCGCGAGCGATAATCGGCGGGTGAGCTCCGAGGAGAACGTCGCCCTCGTGAAAAGAGCGATCGCGGCGGTCAACGCGCGCGATCTCGAGGGCTATCTGGCCTGCTGCACGGCGGACATCGAGCTATCGACCCCGCTCGATGCGGTGGCGGGCGTCTACGAGCGCGCGGATGGCCTCGCGCGGTTTCTGGTGGACATCGCGGACGCGGGACCCGACTTTCGGATCGAGGTCCAGCGGGTCGAGGCGGTCGGCGAGGACCGGGTCGTGGCGTTCGTGCGCACCAGCTCCAGCGGGCGGGTCAGTGGCATCCCCACGGCGGCGGACGCGACCAATGTCTACGACATCCTCGACGGCAGGATCCGCCGCATTCGGATCTTCCTCGACCGCCAAGAGGCCTTGCGGGCTGCGGGGCACAAGGGGTAGGCGATCGCGCAGTTGTCCTCGAGCTCGTCAGCCTACCCAACGTGGCGGGCGAGGCAAGACGAGTGGACTCGAGCTGCGCGAGCCCTCCGCGAACCTCTTTCACGTCCGTGGTGGCAGGGTCCGGCGGCTGGTCTTCTACTGGGAGCGCGCCCGCGCACTGGCCGATCTCGGGCTGGCGGACTGAGCAGCGAGCGCCTCCACCGGCGAGCCGCCGTTCCACCACAACATCCGACTCGGCTGCTGCGTGTACGCTCAAGGCCGTGCGCCGCGACGAGACCCGGCAGGCCCAGATTCCCGTCCGCACGCAGGGGAGAATTGGGCGAACAGGGGCGAGACCGGGGCGCATCGGCCACTTTCCGGAAGGTGGACGTAGCAGCGAAGATGCCGTGTTGCAGCGTTAGGCGCCCGTAGCTCAGTGGATAGAGCGCTCGCCTCCGGAGCGAGAGGTCGCAAGTTCGAATCTTGCCGGGCGCGCTCGAGTTTTTCCGCTCGCGGCCGCCTCTAGCACACCGCTTCGGGCCTTCGGAGACAGCCGCGACCGGCTGTCGCTCCGCGCTCTCCAGTAGGGTCGTGGTCAGGGAAGCGACTCGGCCCGATTGTCGGGCGAGGACATGGGCGTGAACACCTCAGCGGACAACGGGCAACCGGGGCGACGGCCGGTTCGGCTGGTCCTGAGCGACGACCTCGGGCGCAAGCGGATGACGGTGGGATTTCGCGCGCTGCTCGTCCTCCCGCACTTCGTCTGGCTCGGTATCTGGAGCATCGGCGCGTTCTTCGCAGCGGTGGCGAATTGGCTGGTGACGCTTGCGACCGGGCGCTCTCCCGCGGCGCTGCACAACTTCCTCTCGCTGTATGTGAAATATGCGACGCAGGTGTACGGGTATTTCCTACTCGGCGCAGACCCGTATCCGCCCTTCGATGGACGGCCGGGCTATCCCGTGGACGTGGAAATCGACCCGCCCGCGGCACAGGGCCGGCCGACAGTCGCGTTGCGCATCGTGCTGGCCCTGCCGGCGATTCTGCTCGCCGCCGCCGTGTTCGGCCTTATGAGTACAAACTCCGGAAGCTCGGGGCAGTTCTTTGACTTCAGTCCGCTAGGGCTGGCGCATGCGGCTGCGTTCCTCGGCTGGTTCGCCTGTGTGGCGCGCGCTCGGATGCCGCGCGGGCTGCGTGACTGCGTCGTGTGGGGGGTGGGCTTCGGCGCCGATTTGTGGGCGTATGTGCTCGTGCTCACGAGCTCCTACCCGGACCTCGACCCAGCGGTCGTGCTGGGCGAGTTGCCCCGGCGCAGCGACCCGATCGGCTTTGAGGCGGGCGAGGATCGGCGCCGTAGCCGGCTGACCGTGTTCTTCCGGCTGCCTCTGGCAATCCCACACCTCGTTTGGCTTCTGTTGTGGTCGATCCTGGCCATCGTCGCAGCGATCGCCAACTGGATCTCGACGCTGGTGACGGGCCGCTCGCCGGCGGCGCTGCACCGCTTCCTGTCCGCGTACCTGCGCTACCAGGCCCATGTCTACGCCTTCGTCGGGCTCATCGCCGACCGCTTCCCCGGCTTCGCCGGCGCGGCTCGATCGTACGATGCCGAAGCGACGATCGCACCGCCCGAGCGGCAGAATCGTTGGAGCGTCGGTTTCCGCCTGCTTCTGGCGCTTCCGGCCTGGTTCCTCGCGGCGGTCTTCGGGTCGCTCTTGTGGACCTGCTCGTTCCTGGGGTGGTTTGCATCGCTGATCACCGGCGCCATGCCGCGTCGGCTGCTCAACCCGGCCGCGCAGGCGCTGCGCTACATGATCCAGCTGAACGGCTACCTGCTCGTGTTGAGCGACGCCTACCCCTACAGCGGACCGTGTCGTCAGGAGGCAGCGGAGACGCCGCCGGCAGCGCCGGGCGCGTTCGGCTAGCGGCGCCCATGCCGGCGTGGGTTTCAACTCGACACGGCGCGCGTCGCGGAAGCGGCACACCCGCGCGCGCGTCGAGGCGGGTCGTCTGGGCGTTGGCGCTGCTGGCGAGCGCGTGCGCCTGGGCGTGGTGCGCGCATCTGCTTTGGGGCACGATCGTGCCCGGCAACCTGCACCTACCGCACGTCGACGCGCGTCGATTCTTCAGCGCGTCGCTGCTTCGCCGCACCTCGTCGTTCGATCGCTTCCTCGACATCGCCGGCGTGCTCGGGAGCCTTGCGGAGGTCGTCGTACTAGGGGTGTACGCGTGTTACGGCCACCGCCTGATGAAAGAGTCGGCCGCCGGCCGGATTGGGACGGGCATCATGCTCGCCCTGCTCGGATTCGCACTGGTGTGGCTCTCACAGGCGCCGTTCGATGTCGCGGCGCTGTGGTGGGAGCGCCGCTACCACGTGATACACGAGGGATATGTCGCTGGGCTGATCGGCAGCTTCCTCGGACTCGGCGCGAGCTTCATATGGATCGCGCTCGCCGTCGCCGTCGCAATGGCGCTGGCGGGATGGATGCGACGCCGATGGTGGATCGCCGCCGCGCCAGTGTTCGCCGCGCTCGCGCTCCTGTCGGCATTCGTGAGCCCTTATCTGATCGCGAAAACGCACGCGCTTGGCAACCCGGTGCTTACTGCAGAGGCGAGAACGCTCGAGGCGCGAGAGGGCATCAACGGGACGCCTGTGCTCGTGCGCAATCGCTCGCGCACGACCAGCGAAGTCAACGCCGAGACGACCGGAATCGGTCCGAGCCAGCGCGTGGTTCTCTGGAGCACCCTGCTCGATGGCCACTTCAGCCGCGCGGAAACAGGAGTCGTGATGGCCCACGAGTTCGGCCACGTCGCGCGCGCGCACGTGCTCAAGCAGATCGGCTGGATCGCGCTCTTCCTCATCCCCGCCACCGCGCTGGTCGCCCTCGCAACGCGGCGGCGGGGCGGTCTCGCCAGGCCCGAGGCGGTACCGGTAGCGCTCTTCGTGTTCGTCGTTCTCGGGCTCGTGACCGTTCCGTTGTTCACGCTCGTCACGCGGCGCTATGAGACCGAGGCTGACTGGTCGGAGTTGAGAGCAACCCACGAACCTGCGGCAACGCGGCGAGTCTTTGAGCGCCTGGCCAGCACCAACCTCAGCGATCCCGACCCGCCGGCATGGGCGTACGTGCTCTACGCGCGTACCCCCACGCTGGCGCAACGGATTGCGATGACCGAGGCCTGGGAAGAACGCGCGTCGCGCTGAGAGCCGGCGTCGCTCCTGGCTCTGGGACGCCCCACCAGTGCGGCCGCCACTGAGACCCGGGGCGGGTTTACGGCCCGGATCGCGGGGTAAGCGAGACTGTGATGGCCGTCCGGGCAGCAGGAGACGGAGACGGCGAGCCGGAGGGACGCATCGCACGGTCCTGGCGCTTGTCGCGTGTGGCGTGGGGGATCGTGCGTTCGGATCGCGCGATCCTGATCCTCGCTGTCCTCTCGACTCTGTTCGCCGCGGCCGGGCTGGCGCTGACCTACGACCTCACGGGGGTCTTCTCCGGCCACAGCCACCGTGGCGGCACGCACCTGGCCGTTGTGACGCTGATCCTCGCGTTTCCGCTGACGTTCGTGAGCGTGTTCTTCAACACGGCGATTGCGGCGGCTGCCGCCGGGGTTCTCGCGGGTGAGCGCCTGTCGCTGCGCGAAGCATTGGCCGTGCCGCTGCGGCGCATCGGCCAGGTCGCGTTGTGGTCGCTGCTGACGAGCTTCGTCGGCGTGATCATCGGGCAGATTGCCAGTCGGCTGCCGCTGTTGGGAGGGCTCGCGGCGCGCCTGGTGGGCTTGAGCTGGTCGGTGGCGAGCCTGTTCGCCGTGCCGATCCTCGCCACCGACGGGTGTTCGGCCCCGGAGTGTCTGCGACGCTCGGCCAAGCTAGTCAAGCAGCGTTGGGGCGAGGGCGTCAGCGGGAACGTGACGATCACGGCGTGGGCCGCTGTTGCGATGCTGCCTGCCGCGTTCATCATCGGCATAGGCGTGGCCGCCAGCCGCGGACACCCGGGTGTGCGTGTCGGACTGCTGGCCGTCGGGGCGGTCGTGCTCGTCACGGTGATTGCCGTCAGCGCCGTGGTGCGCGAGACCTTCAATGTGGTGCTCTACCGCTATGCCGTGACGGGAGGGGCCGTGGGTGGGTTCGCGGAGAGCGATTTGCGCGCGCCCTTCCGCGGCAGATCGACGCGTCTACGTCCCGGCACGAGCCCAAGCCGGCCGCGCCCCTCGCAGCTGCTCTTCGACGCCTGGCCGTGGCTCGCGTCCGGTGCGATCGCAGGCGCGATCGCCGTGCTGATCGAGATCAACAAACACCACTACAGGGCGGCGCACCTGTCCGGGCGCATCGCCGCCGGCGTGATGCTCTGGCTCGTCTTCACGGCGCTCGTGCGATTCGTGATCTGGCTCGCTCAGCGCGCGGCCGCCAGGTTCTGAGCCTCCTCTGCCACGACCCGGACGGGACGCGGACGGGGTCGCTCGACGGTGTCCTCACACCACCTGCAGATTGTGGACCGGGAACTCCTTGACGTCGGGCGGGCTCGGGAAACCCTCGTCGCCGACACCCTGCAGGCCAGGCATCAGGCGCTCCTGCACGAAGGCGTCGAACTGCCCGCGCGACTCCCAGTAGTCGATCACGCCCCAGCCACCATCGACGGGACCCGCGGCGTGCACGATCAGGCCGTCCGGCGGGTTCGTCTCGATGTCCATCCCGTGGTGCGCCCTCTCGTACTGCTGCTGCGTCCCCCCTGCGAATTTGAGCCTGATTCCGACCGCCATAACCGTGTCCTCTCCTCGAAGTTGCGCCCGACACTACTCCTCTGGCAGCGCCGCAAAACCGATTGCTCGTGTAAAGGCCGTTGTTTGGCCTATCCTTCAGTCCAATGGAGTCCGATGGGGTCGTTGGTTACCTCAGTGAGTCGTACGGCGCCGTCGCCGAGTCGGTCGGGGGGGCGCGGTCAGCTGTGACCGACTTCGCCGCCGGTGCCGGCCTGGAGGGAGAGCAGCTCGAGCGCGTGCGCCTCGTCGTCTCCGAGGCCGTCACCAACGCGGTGCGACACGCTTACGCCCACGAGCCGGGGACGATCCACGTGATGGCGGCGGTCGCCGGCGGTGAGCTGTGGGTGCTGGTCGTCGACCAGGGGCGCGGCCTGGGTGCAGCTACGCCCAACCCCGGACTGGGACTTGGCTTGAAGATCATGGAGAGCATGAGCGACGGCTTCATGCTCGCCGAGCGCGCCGCCGGCGGCCTCGAGGCTCGCCTGCAGTTCACCCTTCCCCTGGCAGGCGCCCGCGGGCGCGACGGTCACTGCCGCGGGTCCGTGGCTTCGGCCACCTCGCCGGCCTGATCGCGCTTCTCCACGACCAGGTATCCCTCGCGCACCGCGACGGTGTCCTCGACCTCGGCGAGCTCGTGGCCGGGCAGCACGAAGAAGCGGCGGGGATTCGCGCGGATCGCCTCATATTCGTGCGGGGTGAGCGCAACCATGCGATTGCAGCCGAGCCTCGCGCACTCGCAGCGGTACGCGGTCGGCTCGTCTTCGGTGCCGGGCCAGTGGCCTCGCTCGATCGCCTCGTTGACGAGACGAAACGCGGCCTCGTTCTCGGCGATGCGAGTCTGCCAGGTGTCATCCACCCGTCCATCATCTCAGAGCTCCTCGCCGCCGTGGGCGCGAGCCCGCGCGGCGCCCCGGCGCGAGATCGCCGGGGCGCGCGCTGTCAAGCAACGTTCCTCAGGCGTGCTTGACTTCGATGCCCAGCGCCCGGCGCAGCGGTGCGCGCACGAACAGGCGGTAGGCAAGGTCGCTCACGGCGACGGCTGCAACGACCCGGCCCACGAGCCGCTGCGCATCTCCCCTTCTGTCCCCCATCTCCGTCCCTCCTTGAACGTAGGGCGCGGCCCCAGCTCCCTTTTCTCACCGCGCTGATGTAACGCTAGGGCACGCGAGGGCTTGCGTCAATCGATGCAAGCTCGACGGCGCCGTGAGTCCCGACCCAGGCCGCGCCTACACTCCCCGCTCGTGCGCCGCCCGCGCTTGTTGCTCTCCCCTCCACGCTTGATCGCGACGCTTGCCGCGATCGCCGGCCCTGCGGTCGCGGTCCCTCTGCCACTCGCCGGCGCGAGCGCGATCGTCGCGAGCGGTGCCGGCGCGAGCAGCGCGGGCGGGCCGCTCGCGGGCATCGCGGCGGGGGCGCTCGCGTACAGCACCGCCGGCGCGAACGTCTACCAGCGCCAGCCCGCGCCGGGCTCCTGTCACTCGCGGGGAGGCGGCCTGGACTCGCTGCCCGACCCGCGATGCACGCCCGGCGCGTTGAACCCGGCGGTCACACAGGCGCGCATCGGCGTGACGATCTGCCGCAGCGGATGGACCTCGACGGTGCGCCCGCCCGCCTCGATCACCGAGCGCGAGAAGGCGGCGAGCATGTCCGCCTACGGTCACGGCGCACACGCCCGCGGCTTCGAGTACGACCACCTCGTCTCGCTCGAGCTGGGCGGCGCGGTGAACGACCCGCGCAACCTCTGGCCGGAGCCCGACTACGCGGTTCGCAGCGGCTTCTACCTGAACCCCAAGGATCGCCTCGAGGGAACGCTCAACAGGCTGGTGTGCAGCGGGCAGATGACACTCGCGGCGGCTCAGCGCGTGATCGCCGGCAACTGGATCTCCGCGTATGCGCGCTACGGCTAGCGGCCCGGCCTGAGATCAGCGCGACTCGCGCAGGCCGCGCACGAGTGTTTCAGCCGCGATCTTGTGGGCGTCGCAGATGCGCCCGAGGTGCAGCAGGGAATCGGTCTCGGTGGCGACCTCGCCATCGCCGAGGCGCAGCACCAGCGGGGTGCCGGGCGCGAGGTCGCTCGCTGCCAGGCCGACGGCGACGTTGACGAGGTCCGAGGAGGTAACGGCGGCGACGGCAGCGCAGTGTCGGATGCCCAGGCGCTCGAGCGTCTCGCGGTCATCGCCGCGCCCGATCGCCACCGGGATCCGCGCTGCGCGCGCCAGGCGCACACACGGAGCGCTCGGATCCTGCTCCACGCCGAGCACGGGGAAGCCGCGCTCAGAGAGCTCCTGTGCGAGGCGAAAGCCGACCTGCCCGAAGCCGACGAGCAGCACGTGTCCCCGCGCCGGCGCAGCCCGCGCGCCGAGCAGCGTCGTCAGGCGGGGACGACTCAGGCGGCGCACCAGAGCCGCCGTGAAGACCGCGACGAGCAGCAGCGCCGCGAGCGTGTCGAGCGCCGAGAGCAGCTTGAACCAGGCCGCGCCCGAGGCGGCACCCGGGGTGCCGGCGACCGTGGCGACCGAGCGCGTGCTGTAGTAGAGCGCGTTGACGAGGCCCTCGTGCAGCGCGAGCATCGAGATCCCCGCCTCAAACGCCAGGGCGAGCAGAACGCCGACTCCTGCGCGCGCGAGCAGGCGCAGCGCGTCGTCGACGAGGCGGATGCCCCGCCGCCCGCGGACCGGTGCACCGGCCGCGGCCAGGCAGTGCTCGGCGAGATCCGCGGCGACCAGCTCCGTCGGCGAGAGCACGTGCACCGCGGGGGCGACGTGTCGCAACTCCCGCGTGATCGTGTGATCGAACATCGTCACCCACAGCGGCACGTCCGGACGCAGGTGGGCGCTCAGCAGCGTGAGGCGCAACGCGAGCACGTCGTCGCGCGTGATCACCGCGACCGCGCTCCAGCGAGGCTGCGCGAGCATCGCCGCGAGCTGGCTGTCGCTCAACATCGTCGCCGACTCGGCGGCGATCCCGTGCTGCTCGAGTCGCAGCAGCACCGCGGCGGCGAGCCCGCCGCCTTCGCCGAGGACGAGCACCGCAGGAGCTTCCTTGGCTGGGGAAGGCATGCGCCACTATCTCACGCCGCGCGTGCGCACAGCGCGCGACAGGCGTGCGCTAACGTGCACCCTGCGGTCCGTCAGGTTCTATGCCTCGGTGGACCGCACTATCGGCGGTAGTGCACGCCGGCGACAGCGGGGCCGCTCCGCACGCGTGCGGAGCTCAGGCCATGCAGCCGGGGGGAACTCTCGCAGGCCACTCCCACCACGGAGGTTGTGATGTGTGAACCGATGGCTGTATCGCCCGACCCCCACTGCTCGTCCGGCCCGCCACGATGAGCGAGTCCTCGCGCCCGCCCGCGCAGCTCGAGGTTCGCGAGCACGAAGCCGACGGCGGGCGGCGAACGCTGGAGCTCCTCGGCGAACTCGACATCGCCTCGGTCCCCGTCCTGCAGCGTGCGGTCGAGCGGATGTGCGCGGATGCCACCACCAGCATCACCCTCGACCTGCGCGGTCTCACGTTCATCGACTCGACGGGGCTGGCTGCGATCGTGCTCGCGAGTAAGGTCTGCGACACCAACGGCTACCGGTTCGGCCTGATCCGCGGCGCCGCCTCCACGCAGCGCCTGTTCGAGCTGACGGGGCTGATCGACGTGCTTCCGTTCCGCGACGAGGATGAGGACGAGGGGAAGGTTCGATGAGCGAGCGCTGGACCAGCGAGCAGATCCCCGACCAGAGCGGGCGCACTGCGGTCGTGACCGGCGCCAACAGTGGACTCGGGCTCGTCTGCGCGCGCGAACTGGCGCGCCGGGGCGCGACGGTCGTGCTCGCCTGCCGCAACCAGGAGAAGGGCCTGCGCGCGCAGCGCGAGATCGAAGCCGCCGCGCCGCACACTCAGCTCGAGCTGGCCGAGCTCGATCTCGGCAGCCTGGCCTCCGTGCGCGCGTTCGCCGAGGGCTTCCGCGCGAGCCACGCGGGCCTTGACCTGCTGCTCAACAACGCCGGCGTGATGGCGCCGCCGCGGAGCGAGACGGCGGACGGCTTCGAGCTGCAGCTCGGCACCAACCTGCTCGGCCACTTCGCGCTCACGGCGCGCCTGATCGGCGCGATGGACGCCCGCACCGATGCGCGCGTGGTGACGCTCAGCAGCAACGCGCACAAGATGGGCCGGATCGACTTCGAGGATCTCCAGTCCGAGCGCCGCTACCGCCGCTGGGCCGTCTACGGCCAGTCCAAGCTCGCCGACCTGATGTTCGCGCTCGAGCTCGACCGGCGGCTGCGCGCGAGCGGATCGGCGATCAAGAGCATCGCCGCGCACCCCGGCTATGCCGCGACGAATCTCCAGACCGCCGCCCCGCCGCTGCTCGACCGGCTCGTCATGCGCGCGACCAACCTCGTGCTCGCGCAGAACGCCGACATGGGCGCGCTCCCGCCCCTGTATGCCGCCACCGCGCCCGGCGTCGAGGGCGGCAGCTACATCGGCCCCGACGGGCTCGGCGAGTTCAGGGGCCACCCCCGCCTCGTCTCCCCCAGCGCAGCCGCGCGCGACGAGGCCGTCGCCGCGCGACTGTGGTCGGTTGCCGAACAGCTCACCGGCGAGCAGCTGCTCGCCGCACCGGCCGCTCACGCCGGCCCCGTGCCCTAGCCACGCGCACCCGAGCGACGGCGCGCGAGCTCGAGACTAGACCTCGAGGTAGCGCAGCATGATGCGCCCGAGCACGATCACGTCGCCGTTCTGCAGCTCTGCCTGCTGGATGCGCCGGCCGTTGACGAACGTGCCGTTGGAGCTGCGGTCGTCGAGGATGCGTGCGCCGGTCGGACGTGGCACGAGGATCGCGTGGCGCCGCGAGACCGAGCTCTCGTCGAGGCGCAGGTCGGCGGAGAGCCCCCGGCCGACGTGGATCGGCTCGCTGCCGAGAGGGATCATCAGCGAGCGCTCCGGGCCGTCGACCTGGAGGTAGCGCCCCCGCGCGACTGGATCGGCGAGCGCCGCGCGATGGCGCACGCGCTCGTCCAGGCAAGAGGTCGGGTCGAACCTCTCTGTCTGTCCACCGGCAATCTCGCGAATGAGGATCTGTGAGGTCATACGGCCAGCTAACGGCATGCTACTGACGTGCAGATCAACGTCCGTTAAGAAGTTTCGAAACGTTCGAAAGGACGGTTCACCGAACCATTCGCGTCGCTCGGGGGCGGTGGCGAGCCGTGCGCCCACCGGCGCCCGGCGGCCGCGCCCGGCACGCTCACGTAATCTGCCGGGCAGATGACAACCCTGCCGCTCGCCGTCGCGGAGACCGTCTCCACCGCCATCCAGCTCGGCCCGCTCGTCCTCCTCGCGGGCCTCTACGCGCGCCGCGCACGCACGCTCGCCCGCGACGGGCATCCCGTTTCCCGCTGGCGCCAGGCGAGCTTCTACAGCGGCTGCGCCACGATCGCGATCGCGCTCACGGCGCTCGGGAGCTTGAGCGACGAACTGCTCTACGTGCACATGATCGAGCACCTGCTGCTCGGCGACATCGCGGCGCTGCTGATCGTCCTCGGGCTGACGGGGCCGCTGCTCGCTCCCGTGCTGCGCATCCGCTTCTTCGATCGCCTGCGCCTGCTCGCCCACCCCGCGATCGCCTTCCCGCTGTGGGCGCTCGACCTCTACCTGTGGCACCTTCCCTCGCTCTACCAGGCGGCGCTGCGTCACGGCGCCCTGCACGCGCTCGAGCACGTCATGTTCGTCGCGCTCGGCGTCAACATGTGGATGTGCCTGTTCGGGCCGCTGCCAATGCCGCGCTGGTTCGGCAACCTCGGGCGCCTCCTGTACATCGTTGCGGTGCGCCTGACGGCAACCGTCCTCGGCAACATCTTCCTGTGGTCTGGCACCGTCTTCTATCCCTTCTACCTGCCCGGCGACGCGATCTATCGCATCTCTCCGATCGCCGACCAGAACCTCGCCGGCGCGATCATGATGGTCGAGGAGTCGATCCTCACGCTCGCGCTGTTCTGCTGGCTGTTCCTGCGCACCGCCCGTGAGGCCGAGGAACGCCAGGATCTGCTGGACTTCGCTCGCGCACAGGGCCTCGAGCTGACCGACGCGCGTGCCGCCCGCGCGGTCGCGGCGGGCCGCGGACCGGAGCTGCGCAGGCGCCTGGAACGCCGCGCAGAGACCGACGCGGGAGCCGCGCCGATGCCGGCTCCCGACGTCCCGCTGCCCGAGCACGGCGCCGAGCCTGCCCCGGAGCGGCTCTAGCGCGAGCGCGCTACCCTGGAGACGTGTGCGCCGGATGCGCGATGGCGGCCGCCTCGGCGGCCACTGGCTTCAGGACCTGGCTTCAGACCCACCACTTCGGCTGGCTGACGCCGCGGCGGATGCGCTCCCTGACGCTCGCCGCGATGTGCGCGGCCGGCCTCGTCTCGACGGTCGGTGTCAGCGGCTCCACGCCGCCCGCGGCCGCGGCCCACGTGGCCAGCGCGGCTCACGCGAGCCGTTAGCGCGTTTTCAGCCCCCCGCGACAGCGGGGAGAATCGTCATCTCGCTGCCGTCGGCGATCGGCGTCGCGAGGCCGTCGAGGAAGCGGATATCTTCGCCCGCGACGTACACGTTGACGAACCGCCGCAGCGAGCCGTCCTCGTCGGAGATGCGCGCGCGCAGCTCCTCGAAGCGCTCGAACAGGCCGTCGAGGACCTCCTGCACCGTCGCCCCGTCCAGCACGGTCTCTGCCTCTCCCCCCGCCGCAGCGCGAAGCTGTGTGGGGATCTTGACGACGACCGCCATCAGGCGTTGATCCGCTCGCCGAGCTTCGCCTCGAAGGACTCGACGGTCGGCTCGATCGTGCGCGTCTCGAACGTCCCGCGCACCGCGTCGAGCGTCTTCAGGCCCTCGCCGGTGATGACGAGCACGACGCGCTCGTCACGGTCGATGTCTCCACGCGCCGCCAGCTTCGCCAGCACTGCCGTGGTGACCCCACCGGCGGTCTCGGTGAACACGCCGGTCGTCTCCGCGAGCAGCTTGATCCCGGCACGGATCTCCTCGTCGCTGACCGCGTCCACGCCGCCGCCCGTGCGGCGCGCGAGGTCGAGCGCGTAGGGTCCGTCGGCGGGGTTGCCGATCGCGAGCGACTTGGCGATCGTGCTCGGCTTGACCGGGCGGCAGACGTCCTGCCCGGCGGCGAATGCGCTCGCCACCGGCGAGCAGCCGTCCGCCTGGGCGCCGTTCATGCGCGGGAGCGAGCCCTCGAGCAGACCGAGCTCCGTCCACTCCTCGAAGCCGCGGGCAATTTTCGTGAACAACGAGCCGGACGCCACCGGCACGATGCAGCGGTCCGGCAGCTCCCAGCCGAGCTGCTCGGCGATCTCGAAGGCGAGCGTCTTGGATCCCTCGGCGTAGTAGGGGCGCAGGTTTATGTTCACGAACGCCCAGTCGCGCTCCGCGCACAGCTCCGTGCACAGGCGGTTGACGTCGTCGTAGTTGCCCTTGACGCCGACGAGGTTGGTGCCGTAGACGCCGGTCGCGAGGATCTTCTGCTCCTCGAGGTCGGCGGGGATGAAGACGTAGGAGTCCATCCCCAGGGCGGCCCCGTGCGCAGCGACGGAGTTGGCGAGGTTCCCGGTCGAGGCGCACGCGATCGTCTCGAAGCCGAGCTCGCGGGCGCGCGCCACGGCCACCGAGACGACGCGGTCCTTGAAGGAGTGCGTGGGGTTGGCGGCGTCGTTCTTGACCCACACCTCGCGCAGGCCGAGACGCTCGGCGAGGCGCTCGGCACGGATCAGCGGGGTGCAGCCGGCCGGCAGTCCCACGCGCGTCGAGCCGCCGCCGAACGGGCCGGGAGGGCCGCCGGGGGCACCGCGACCATAGGCCGCCGTCGGCAGGAAGTCCGCGTAGCGCCAGATGTTCTGCGGGCCGCCCTGGATGCGCCGGCGCAGCTCGCCCACGTCGCCGGTGCTCGCGCCGTGGTCATAGACGACCTCGAGGGGACCGAAGCACTCCGCACACACGTACAGCGCCTCGAGCGGATACTCGGTCTTGCACTCCTTGCACTGAAGATGACTTACCGCCATTTGGGGGCTCCTTCGCTATAACCCTTCGCCTTGTCACGTGTGGCGAAGAGCGCGAAGCCCGGCCACACATCACCTGGAATTGGCACCTTCCCGCCTGTGACTTGGCGGTGGTTGCCGGGGTTTCGCAGGGCCAGGCCCTCCACCCCTCTCGATGTGTACGTCGATGTAACGCGGCAGTCTAGCAACCGGTTCGGCGAACGGGAAGACTCGCTGCAACACCTCTGGACACCCGGGTAACGGCGTCGCGGCGCCGGTGTAGGCCTAGCGATGAGTAGCCCAACCCGTGAGCGTGCCGAGCGCGAGCAGCACCAGCGCGAGGATCGCGCCGCGGAGGGCGAGCGCGACGATCGTGCCGCGGAGGGCGAGGAGCCCTTCCGCTTCGCCTCCCAGGCGGTCCGCCGGCGGATGCTGATCATCGTCAACCCGTACGCGACGACGGTGTCGGACCGCCTGCGTCACCTCGTCCTCTACGCCCTGCAGGGACGCTTCGAGGTGGACGCGGTGGACACCGAGGCGCGGGGGCACGCGACGGAGATCTGCCGCGAGGCGGCGCACGAGGGCTACGACGTCGTCGTCGCCTTCGGCGGCGACGGCACGGTCAACGAAGCCGCCAACGGCCTGCTCGGCTCGCCCACCCCGCTGTGCTGCCTGCCGGGCGGCTCGGCCAACGTGTTCGCGAAGATGCTCGGCATCCCCGGCGACGTCGTCGACGCGACCGAGCATCTCCTCGGGATGGCCGACGACTGGCGTCCGCGCAAGGTCGACCTCGGCGTCGTCAACGGGCGCTGCTTCACGTTCGCCTCCGGCCTCGGTCTCGACGCGAGCGTGGTCGAGCGCGTCGATGCCAACCCGCGCATGAAGGCCCGTCTGGGCGCCTACTTCTACACCTGGGTTGCCGTCAACACGTTCGTGCGCCGCTATCTGCTCAAGCCTCCGCGGCTCGAGGTCCAGGCAGGCGGACAGAGGCTCGCGGGGGTCACCGCGGTCGTGCAGAACGGCTCCCCCTTTACCTACTTCCAGGACCGCCCGATCGAGATTGTCGACGGCGCCTCACTGGACTCCGGTGCGCTCGCCGGCGGCGTGCTGCACCGGGCCACGCCGCTGGCGATGCCGTTCATCGCCTGGCGCGCCTTCTCGCCGCGGGCGCGCGTCGCCGAGCATCGTCAGGTGAGCGGCCTGAGCGACCTGCGCGAGCTGACCGTGCGCAGCACCGATGAGCGTGCGCTGCCGCTGCAGGTCGACGGCGACTATCTCGGCGACGTGCTCGAGGCGCACTACTCGATCCTGCCGCAGGCGCTCAACGTCGTCGCCTGAGCCGCGAGCGCCTCAGACGGCCGCGGCGCCGGGCGTCACGCGGTAGGCGTCGAAGACCGAGTCGATGTTGCGCAGGCGCGTGATCGCGCCCTTCAGCGTGTGGGTGTCGGCGACCTCGACGACGAAGCGGTTCTTCACCATCGGGCCCATCGACAGGCAACGCGCTTCCATGATGTTGGCGCCCGACTCCGAGAACGCGCGCGAGAGGTCCTCCAGCAGCCGGTGGCGGTCCCATGCATCGATCTGGATCTCGACGATGAAGCCGGTCGACTGGTCTCCTTCCCAGGACACGTTCGCAAAGCGCTCGGGGCTCTTGCGCAGCATCGTCGCGTTGGGGCAGTCCTCGCGGTGGATCGTGATGCCGCGCCCCAGCGAGATGTAGCCGAGGATCGCATCGCCGGGCACCGGGCGGCAGCACTTGGCCAGGCGCAGCATCACGTCCTCGACGCCGTCGACCCGGATCCCGTACTGGCCGGAGGACTTCGTCGGGCGCCGGCGTGCGCGCCCGACGCGCAGCAGGTCCGTGGCCGTGTCCTCGCCGTCAGCGGACTCGCCCTGCTTGAGTCGCTGGAGCACCTTCCCGACGACCAGCTTGGGCGAGACCTTGGCGGCGCCGAGCGCGATGTAGAAGTCATCTGCCTTGCGGAAGCCGACCTCGCGGATCACGTCGGCCAGCAGCGAGGAGCCGACAATCTTCTGTGCCGGCAGGCCCTGCTTTCGCAGGTGCTCCTGGAGAAGCTCTCGTCCGGTGTGCTCGGTGTCCCTGCGGGACTCCGCCTTGAACCAGGCCTTGATCTTGTTCCGCGCCCGGGTCGTCTTGACGAGCGCGAGCCAGTCGCGCGACGGGCCGCGCTCCCGCTTGGAGGTGAGGACCTCGACGATGTCGCCCGAGCGCAGCTGGTTCGAGAGCGGCACGATCTTGCCATTGACCTTCGCGCCGACGCAGCGGTGGCCGACATCGGTGTGGATCTCGTAGGCAAAGTCGAGCGGCGTCGAACCGGCGGCCAGCGACTTGACCTCACCCTTGGGGGTGAACACGAACACCTCGTCCTCGAACAGGTCGACCCGCAGCGTCTCCATGAATTCCTTCGGGTCTGCCTCGTCCTGCTGCCAGTCGAGCAGCGACCGCAGCCACTTGAGCTTGCCCTCCGGGTCCTGGGTGGACGGCGCGACGCCGTCGGCGCCGGAGATCTCCTTGTACATCCAGTGCGAGGCGATCCCGAACTCCGCCAGGTCGTGCATCTCGCGTGTGCGGATCTGAATCTCGAGCGGCCTGCCCTCGGGCCCGATCACGGTCGTGTGCAGCGACTGGTACATGTTCGCCTTGGGCATCGCGATGAAGTCCTTGAACCGTCCCGGCAGCGGCTTCCACAACGAGTGGATCACCCCGACCGCGCCGTAGCAGTCCTTGACCGAGCCGACGATCACGCGCATCGCGGTGAGGTCGTAGATCTCGTTGAACTCCCTGCCCTTCTTGGTCATCTTC
>DASYFR010000028.1:0-50885 GCA_036498325.1 Solirubrobacteraceae bacterium | reverse complement strand
GCCGTGGGCCACGCGCGTCGCCGTCGGTCGGCTGGAATGCACCACGGTCGCCGCGGTGGCGCCAATGGTGCCCGATACAGTCATCTGGATGAGAATCTCGCCAGCAGAAGGCCTGTGAACGCCTTTCACGGCGAAGGGCAGGGCGGCTCCCGCGGAGGCGGTGGCCGCCGCAAGGAGCTTCGCCCCGAGGACATCCCCGACCGGCTGGTCTCCCTGCGCCGCGTCGGACGGCTGTTCGTCCCCTACCGCGCGCGCCTCGGCGGCCTGCTGGCGCTGATCTGCCTGACCTCGCTGCTGAGCGTCGTATCGCCGTTTCTGTTGCGCGGGGTGATCGACAAAGCGATCCCGCAACACAACGTCGAACTGCTCTCGCTGCTGGTCGGCGGGATGATCGCGGTGTCGATCGTCAGCGGCGTCTTCGGCGTCGTGCAGACGCTGATATCGAACCAGGTCGGCCAGCGCGTGATGCACGATCTGCGCGCTGCGGTGTACGCGCACCTCCAGCGCATGTCGCTGGCCTTCTTCACGCGCACGCGCTCGGGCGAGGTGCAGGCGCGGATCGCCTACGACATCGGCGGCATCGACGACGTCGTGACGAGCACGGCGACCTCGACCGTCTCGACCGTCGCAACGGTCGCTGCGACGGTCGTGGCGATGGTCGCGCTCGACTGGCGCCTGACGCTCTTCTCGCTGTTCCTGCTGCCCTTCTTCGTCTGGCTGACCCGCCGTGTCGGCAACGAGCGCCGCCGGATCCAGTCGGTGCGCCAGAGCCGCCTCGCGGACATGTCGACGCTCGTCGAGGAGTCGCTGTCGGTGTCCGGGATCCTGCTCGGCAAGACGATGGGGCGCTCGCACGAGCTCGTCGAGCGCTTCTCGACGGAGTCTGGCGAACTCGCCGACCTGGAGGTGCGCGCGCGCATGGCCGGGCGCTGGCGCATGGCGTCCGTGCAGATGAGCTTCGCGATCATGCCCGCGGCGGTGTACTGGTTCGCCGGCTACAGCATCGCCCACGGCAGCACCGCGATCTCGATCGGCACGATCGTCGCGTTCACGACGCTGCAGACGCGCCTGCTCTTCCCGATGCAGCAGCTCCTCTCCGTCGGCCTCGAAGTGCAGACCTCGCTGGCGCTGTTCGGGCGCATCTTCGAGTACCTCGACCTGCCGATCGACATCGTCGAGCGTCCAGGCGCTCGCGTGCTGCGCGGCGTGCGCGGCGAGGTCAGCCTCGAGGACGTGTGGTTCCGCTACACCCCCGATGCGCCCTGGACGCTGCACGAGATCGGTGCGGAGATCCCGGCCGGGACACGCACCGCGCTCGTCGGCGAGACCGGCTCGGGCAAGACCACGCTGGCCTATCTCGTCGCGCGCCTGTACGAGCCCCAGCGCGGCCGCGTGGCGATCGACGGCGTCGACATCCGCGACATGACCCTCGACTCGCTCGCCGCCACCGTCGGACTCGTCTCGCAGGAGACCTACCTGTTTCACGCGTCGATTCGCGAGAACCTGCGCTTCGCCTGCCCCGAGGCCAGCGACGCGGAAATCGAAGATGCCGCGCGCGCCGCCCAGATCCACGGCCTGATCGCCGGCCTGCCCGCCGGCTACGACACGCAGGTCGGTGAGCGCGGCTACCGCTTCTCGGGCGGCGAGAAGCAGCGCATCGCGATTGCGCGCACCGTTCTGCGCAATCCCCCCGTGCTGCTGCTCGATGAGGCCACCTCGGCGCTCGACACCGAGACCGAGCGCGCCGTGCAGCTCGCACTCGACGACCTCTCGCGCGGGCGCACGACGATCGCGATCGCGCACCGTCTCTCGACCATCCGCGACGCAGATCAGATCCTCGTGCTCGACGGCGGCTACATCGTCGAGCGCGGCACCCACGAGCAGCTGCTCGACCAGGGCGGACGCTACGCGGCCCTGCTGAGCGGCGCCGCCGTCACCGAGGACCCGCTCGCCGGCGCCTCGCGCGCCGCGCCGGCCTGAGCCGCGCTAGGCCGTCGCGTCGATGTTCAGGCGCACGTAGTCGACCACGACGGGCTCGCCGAGCGCCGCCAGCACATCGTCGATGAACGGCTCGCGCAGAGCCTCGGGCAGCCGCTGCACGTGCGGCCCGAGCACGATCGTCGAGAGGAACTCGCGCGGCTGCTCGGGCTCCTTCGGTGCGCGCGCCAGCCAGCATTCGGCCGCGGTGAAGCCCGCCGCGAGCAGGCGCGCCCGCGTCTCGCTCGCGCCGGCGTAGTTCCACGGCGGGCGCCAGCCGCGAAAGTGCTCCGCATAGGGCTCGCGCGCGACCACCGCGCCGGCCCGCCCGCGCAGCTCGGCGATGTTGCCCTCTCCCCCGCACTGGGCGACCAGCAATCCGCCCGGCGCCAGCGCCGCCCGCAGGCTCCTGAACAGGCGCGGGTGGTCTGAGATCCAATGGAAGGTGGCCGTCGAGAGGATCGCGTCGGCGGGCTCCTCGAGCGTGAGCTCGAGCGCGTCCATCAGGCGCACGTCCGCGTCCGGCAGGCGCCTGCGCGCGGCCTGCACCATCGATTCGGAGGCGTCGATCGCGATCACGCGCCCGCGCGGCAGCCGCTCGATCAGCGCCTCGGTGATGCGTCCCGACCCGCAGCCCACGTCGAGGACGAGCTCCTCGCCGCCCAGCGGCAGGCGCCCGAGCACTTCGCGACCGAGCGCCTCCATCGGCGCCGAGATACGGTCGTAGCTGGCCCCGTCCCACACGCGCGTCTCCGGCATACGAACGTACGTTATCACGTATGGGCTCGCGCGGCGAGCTCTGCGATCACGCGTGAGAGCTGACCGCCCTGCCAGGCGAGCGGCGAGCGCGCGGGAGGGCCGGCCTGCTCGACGATCAGTCGTGCGGCCGGGATCCGCTGGGCGTAGCGCTCGGCGACGGCGAGCGGGTGGCCCGGGTCGGCCTCGTCGCGGCTGGCGACGACGACGGTCGGGACGGTGATCGCCTCGAGCTCCTGCGGGCGTTCGAACGGCCGCGAGCGCGGCACCGCTTCGAGCGCATCCGCGACGGCCGCGGGATGCTCGTGGGCGGCGAGGCGCTGGCGCAACACCGTCTCGACGGTCGCCCGCCATGGCTGCGGAACGGCGGCCAGGTCATACGCCCCGAGGAACCCCTCGACGCCCCCCTCCCGCAGCCCGCGCGCGAGCGCGTCCCAGCCGGCGAGCGACTCGTCTCCGCGCGGCGAGGTCGGGTCGAACGAGGGCGTGATCAGCACGAGCCCGGCGACGCGCTCGGGGCGCGTGAGCGCGAGGCGCAGCGCTGTGTGCGCGCCCATCGACGCGCCGGCCAGGACGGCCCGTTCGAGTGCGAGTGCGTCGAGCACGGACTCGAGGTCCCCGGCGAGCAGCTCGTAGCCGTAGGCGCCCGCCTGCGGCGCCGGTGAGGAGCGCCCGTGCCCGCGCGCGTCGTAGGCGATCACGCGGTGGCCTGCGCGCTCGAGCGAGCGCGATCCCATCACCACGTAACGGCGCGTGGCCGTGAGACCGTGCAGCAGGACGATCGGCGGCCCTTCCCCGGCGCTCTCACCCGACAGCGCGACGGCGCCCGCATCGATCCTCAGCGGGGTGGCGGCGTCGTGCACGCCTGAAGGTCTAGCAGGCGCTATTCGCGGTCAGCCCTCGCTGTCCCCCATCGCCGTGAGCGCGTCTAGACGTGGACCGCGGCGTGCTCGGCGATCAGCGCGGCCGCGCGCTCGGGCTGCTCCCAGAAGAACAGGTGGCCGACCCCGTCGAGGATCTCCAGGCGCGCGCCGGGGATCAGCGAGGCGATCAGACGGCCGTTGGCGACCCCCAGCATCTCGTCGTCGGTGCCGTGGATGACGAGCGTCGGAATGCTCAGCCCGGCCAGGCGCGCGCTGGTGTCGTGCGCCATGCAGGCCTGCGCCTGGGCCATCACGACGGGAACCCCCACCGCGTAGTGCTCGGCGATCGCGAGGAAGCGCTCGTACGCCGCGGCGTCGTCGACGAGTCCGGCGGAGACGTTGTGCTCCCAGCCGACCCGCAGCGCCCGCTGGCGGTCGCCGGACATCATCGCCTCGGTCAGGCGTTCGGTCACCTCCGGTGCGCTGAGGCTCGCGCCCTCCCCGCCGCAGTACGTGCACCCGAGCGTGAGCGTGCGCACGAGCTGAGGATGCGCGAGCGCGAGCTCCTGGGCGACCATGCCGCCCATCGAGATCCCGAGCACGTGCGCCGAGTCGAGCTCCAGGGCGGCGAGCAGCCCGGCGGCGTCGGCGGCCATCTGCGCGGTCGTCACCGAGCCCTCCAGCCGGGAGCTGCGCCCGACGCCGCGATGGTCGTAGACGATCACGTCGAAGTGCTCGCGCAGCGCCGCCAGGAACGGCTCGCCCCAGTGCAGGGCGGTGCCGGCCATGCCCATGATCGCGAGCAGTGGCGGCCCGGAGCCGCCGCGCTCGAAGTCGAGCTCTATCTCCCCCACCCGCACGAGGCTCATCTCGCGGCCATGCTACCGGCTCGCGCGTGGCGCTCGCGCGCCGCGAGCGAGCCGCGCGCCGCTACAGCGGCAGGGCGAGCTGCGCCGCCTCCGCGTCCTCGTGCTCGCGGCGCTCCGCGCCCGGCGCCCCCGCCCGCGCGAGACCCGCGACGCGCACGCCGAGCAGCCGTACGGGTCTCGCCGGCGCGTACTGCTCGAGCAGTCTGAGCGCTTGGCGGGTGATCAGGTGGGCGTCGCACGTCGGCTCGGCGAGCGTGCGCGCGCGGGTGACGGTCGTGAAGTCCGCCAGGCGGACCTTGATGGCGATCGTGCGTCCTCTGCGACCGCGCGCCGCGAGGCTCGCTCCGAGCTCGCTTGCCATCGTCGCGAGCGCGCGCTCCAGCTCGGCGGGATCCGAGACGTCGCGGTCGAACGTGCGCTCGCGCGATTCCGAGACGACCTTCCGGGCCGCGCCGACCTCGCCGTCGTGCTCGAAGCGCGCGCGCCGGCGCAGCTCGCGCCCGAGGTTCGCGCCGAAGCGCTCGACCAGCAGCTGCTCGGGCGCGGCGGCGAGCGCACCGAGCGAGGCCACGCCGAGCTCGGCCAACCGTGCCTCGGTCTTCGGCCCGATCCCCGGCACGATCCCCGGCGGCGACGCGGCGAAGCGGGCACACGCCTCGGCGCGCGTCAGCGCGAGGAAGCCCGCCGGCTTCTCCGCGTCCGATGCGACCTTCGCGACGAGCTTGTTCGGGCCGATTCCCACCGAGCAGGTCAGCTCGGTGCGCGCGCTGATCTCGGCGAGGATGCGGCGCATCGCGGCGCGCGGCGAGAGCAGGCCCGTGAGGTCGAGATAGGCCTCGTCGAGTCCCACGACCTCGACGCGATCGACGTGTGCGCGGAGTACCTCCATGATCCGGGCGGAGGCGCTGCGGTAGGCGGGGAAGTCCGGCGCCAGGAAGACCGCGTCCGGGCACAGCCGTCGCGCGCGCGCCGCCGGCATCGCCGAGCCGACGCCGTATCGGCGCGCCTCGTAGCTCGCGGTCGTGACGACAGCGCGCGGGCCCGACCCCGACACGACGACGGGCCTGCCGCGCAGCTCGGGATGGCGCAGCAGCTCCACCGAGACGTAGAACGCGTCGGCGTCGAGGTGCGCGACGCGCGCGGATGACTGCTCTGCGGGCACCGTCGGTCGAATCTAGCGGGCGACGCGGCGTCCCGGACGGGCGCGCGGGCGCCTCGGGCCGGCATCGCGGCGACCCGCCGAGCGACGCCAGGAGATAGGCTTGCCGGGAGCCATGGATCTCACGTTCAGCCCACAGGAGACGGCCTTCCGCGACGAGCTGCGCAGCTGGCTGAGTGCGCACCAGCCCGGCCCTGAGCCCACCGACGGCGGCGACGACGCCCGCTACGCGTGGCGGCGCGACTGGCAGCGCCGGCTCTATGACGCCGGCTGGGCCGCGCCCGCGTGGCCGACGGAGTACGGCGGCCGCGGCGCCTCGCTGACCGAGTCGGCGATCTACTTCGAAGAGATCGGCCGCGCGCGCGTGCCGTTCGCCGCCAACACCCTCGGCCTGCTGCTGGGAGGCCCGACGCTGATGGTGTGGGGCACCCCCGAGCAGAAGGAGCGCTACCTCCCGCCGATCCTCTCGGCCGAGGAGATCTGGTGCCAGGGCTTCTCCGAGCCGGACGCCGGCTCGGATCTGGCGTCGCTGAAGACCCGCGCTGTGAAGGACGGCGAGGAGTGGGTCGTGACGGGACAGAAGGTGTGGACGAGCGGAGCGCAGTACTCGAAGTGGTGCATGCTCGTCGCGCGCACCGATTCCGAGGCCGCCAAGCACAAGGGCCTGACGTACTTCCTGATGGACATGGAGCAGGAGGCCGTGCAGGTGCGTCCGCTGCGCCAGATCACCGGCGAGGCGGAGTTCAACGAGCTGTTCATCGAGGAGGCGCGGATCCCCGACGCGAACATCGTCGGGGGCGTCGGCAACGGCTGGAAGGTCGCGCTGACGACGCTCATGAACGAGCGCGCCGGGCTCGGCTTCGCGCTGCAGATTCGCCTGCGCCAGCTGCTCGACGACCTGATCGCGAAGGCCGCCGCGCGCGGGGTGCTCGAGGAGTTCGGCGACGCCCTCGCGGAGCTGCACGTCCGCTGTGAGTCGATTCGGCTGCTCGCCTGGAAGGGACTGACAGATGTGGAGCGCTACGGCCAGCCGGGACCCGAGGGCTCACTCGTGAAGTGGCTGTGGTCGGACACCAACCAGCGCCTCACCCAGCTCGCGGTCGACATCATCGGCGCCGAGGCCCTCACCGTGGGCGAGAGCTGGAGCTACGAGCTCCTGCGCGCCCGCGGCACCACGATCGAGGGCGGCACGACGGAGGTGCTCAAGAACATCATCGCCGAGCGCGTCCTGGGGCTGCCGCGGCTGAAGGTGGCGGCGTAGCGATGGACTTCGGCTTCACCGACGACCAGCGTGAGATCCAGCGCACCGCGCGCCAGCTGTTGGCCGAGCGCGCGCGCCCCGAGCGTGTCCGCGAGCACGCCGAGGCCCGGCGCACCGACGCGGCCCTGTGGAGCGAGCTGTGCGAGCTCGGCTGGCCCGGGATCGCAGTGGCCGAGGAGTACGGCGGCCAGGGTCTCGGCCGGATCGAGCTGTCGATCCTGTGCGAGGAGCTCGGTCGCTCGCTCGCGCCGGTGCCGTTCCTTGCCAGCGTGATGGCGGCGACCGTGATCGAGCACGCAGGCACGCCCGCGCAGCGCGAGCGCTGGCTTCCCGGTCTCGCCGCCGGCGAGACGGTCGGCGCGCTCGCCGTCGCCGGTGACGGTGTCGTCGATCTGATGGTCTCCGGTGCCGAGGCGCACGTGCTCGTGCTCGTCGAGGAGGACGGCAGCGGCCGCGTGCTCGCCGCCGAGGAGGCCGACGTCACCCCGCTGGAGTCGATCGATCCGACCCGCTCGGCCGCCCGCATCGTCGCTGCGGACGACGCCGGCGAAGCGCTCGGCGATGCCTGCGCCGGGATCGGGCGATCGCTCGTCGCGGTCAGCTCCGAGCTCGTCGGCGTGTGCGACCGTGCGCTCGAGATGACCGTCGCCTATGTCAAGGAGCGCAAGCAGTTCGGCGTCCCCGTCGGGGCCTACCAGGCCGTCTCGCACCGCTGTGCGCAGATGCTGCTGGAAACCGAGAAGGCGCGCGCGACCGCGGCCTTCGCGGCGTGGAGCGCGGACGCCGATCCCGATGGCCTGGCGGAGGCCGCGGCGATGGCCAAGGCGGCCGCCTCGGACGCGGGGCGCGAGGTCACGGCAAGCGCGATCCAGGCGCACGGCGGCATCGGCTTCACCTGGGAGGCGGACGTGCACTGGCTGTTCAAGCGGGCTCAGCTCGACGCCGTCCTGCTCGGCGGCGCAGGCCATCACCGCGCCCGGCTCGCGACGATCATGGCCGATCGCGTCGGCGCCTCGGCCGCCGCCTGACGGCTCGCGGGGGCGCCATCTCACGCTTCGCGGCATTCCTGCGCGGTATGAACGTCGGCGGGCACCGGCTGACCAATGCGGAGCTGCAGGCGCACTTCGAGGCACTGGGCCTGCAGGACGTGCGGACGTTCAGGGCGAGCGGCAACGTCGTCTTCGATGCGCCCCGGCGCAGCCCGCAGGCGCTGAGGAGCTCGATCGAGCCGGGTCTGCACGAGCGCCTGGGCTATGCGGTGCCGACGTTCGTGCGCTCGGCGGCGGAGATCGCCGCGATCGCCTCGGCCGAGCCGTTCCCGGCGAGCGCGCTGGCGGCCTCGGCGGGCAAGCTGCAGGTCGGACTCCTTCGTGGCCCGCCGCCCCGCGCGGCTCAGCGCCGGCTGGCCGCGCTCGAGGGCGATCAGGACCGCGTGGCGTTCGCGGGCTGCGAGCTCTACTGGCTGCCCTGTGCGGGCGTGCTGGACTCGGCGCTGGACATGCAGAAGCTCGCGAGCGCGCTCGGCGAGATGACGATGCGCACGAAGGCGACGGTCGACCAGCTCGCGGCAAAGCACTTCGACGCCTGACGGCGGCCGGCCCGCGGCGAACCCCTCAACGCGCCTGCGGGCGGCCGGGTGTGGATAGGCTGCTTGGCACAGCCAGCTCAGGAGAGGGATCGATGGTGGAGCCGTTGCCTCGGGGTCGCAACCCGTTCGATGATTCAGGGGTGGTGCGCGACGCGCGTGGCGTGGCCCACTACTCCGAGCGGCCCGACTCGCTCGTTGCGATGCTGCGGACGAGCGTCGAGCGCGACGGCGAGTCGACGGCGCTCGTCGAGGTCGGCGGCGCCTCGCTGAGCTACGGCGAGCTGTGGGAGCGCGCCGCGCGAGTCGCGGGCGGGCTGCGCGGCGAGGGTGTCTCGCGGGGGGACCGCGTGGCGATCCGCCTGGGCAACGGCATCGACTGGGTGCTCGCGTTCTTCGGCGCGCAGCTGCTGGGCGCGGTGGTCGTGCCGGTGAACACGCGCCTGGCCGATGAGGAGGTCCGCTACGTGCTCGAGGACTCCGGAGCGGGATTCGCCTTCGTGCCCGACGCTCCCCTCCCGGACGGCGAGCCGGGGCCTGCGGCCGAGCTCAGGCCGGAGGATCTGGCGGCGATCTTCTACACGAGCGGCACGACGGGCTTCCCGAAGGGCGCGATGACCTCGCACGGCAACTTCCTGACGAACAGCGAGAACGCGTTTCGCTGCCTGGCCACCGAGCGCTCGGAGGGCCCGGGCATCTCGACGCTCGTGTCGGTGCCGCTGTTCCACGTGACGGGTTGCAACAGCCAGCTGATCCCCGTGCTGGAGTTCGGCGGCCGCGTGGAGATCCTCTCGGGGCCACTCGACCTCGACGGCTTCTTCGCGGCGGTCGGCGAGCACGGTGTCAACCAGCTGGTGTCGGTGCCGGCGATCTACCACGCGGTGCTGCGCCATCCGCGCTTCTCCGAGCTGGATGTCAGCCGCGTGCGCTGGATCTCCTACGGGGGCGCGCCGATCGCCGAGAGCCTCGTGCACCGGATCATGGAGGCGTTCCCGAACGCGCGCGTGGGCAACGGCTTCGGGCTGACGGAGACCTCCTCGCTGACCTCCTTCCTGCCCCACGAGGAGGCGGCCGAGCACGCGGACTCGGTCGGCTTCGCGATGCCGGTCGTGGATCTGGCGATCGATGAAGCCGACCCCCAGAGCGGAGTCGGCGAGCTGCTGGTGCGCGGCCCAAATGTGGTGCGCGGCTACTGGAACAAGCCCCAGGAGAGCGCGGAGGCGTTCGTGGACGGTTGGCTGCACACGGGCGACCTCGCGCGCGTCGACGCGGACGGCCTGCTCTACATCGTGGATCGCAAGAAGGACATGATCAACCGCGGCGGCGAGAACGTTTACTCGATCGAGGTCGAAAACGTGCTCGCCGGAGCGCCTGGCGTGGGCGAGGCGGCGGTCGTGGCGGTGCCCGATGAGATGATGGGCGAGAAGGTGGGAGCGGTGATCGTCGCGGCGGGCGGGGGCGAGCTCGACGTGCAGGCCGTGCTGGCTCACTGCCGCAGCCTGCTCGCGGACTTCAAGGTGCCGCAGTACATCGCCACGCGCTCGCAGCCGCTGCCGCGCAACCCCGGCGGCAAGCTGCTCAAGAAGCAGCTGCGCGAGGAGACCGACTGGGGCGCGCCGCTTCGCTGAGCGAGCCCTCGCACGAGCCGGCCGCACCGCTTGGCTGAGCGAGCCCTTCGCGTCAGCCGGCCGCGCAGCCGGGACAACGACACGCCACCGACCGAGGAGAGAAGCAGATGCCGAGCATCGAGACCGTGCAGGGAGCGATCGACGCCGAGGAGCTGGGCCTGGTGCTGGTGCACGAGCACGTGCGCTTCCGCGACGAGGCCGTCGCGAACCAGTGGCCGAGCCGCTACGACGAGCAGCTCGAGCTCGACGCGGCGCTCGTGGCGGTCAACGCCGCGCGTGAGCACGGCGTGCGCACGATCGTCGACCCGACGGCGATGTTCGGCGGCCGCGACGTGGGCTTCATGAGGCGCGTCGCCGAGGAGACGGGCGTGCAGATCGTGGCGTGTACGGGGATCTACAGCTACGACCACCTCCCCCACTACTTCGAGAACCGCGACGTCGACGTGATGGCCGACCACTTCGTCGAGGACATCGAAGGCGGCATCCAGGGCACGGACATCAAGGCGGCGTTCCTGAAGTGCGCAGCGGACGCAGCGGGGGTGACCGAGAACGTCGAGAAGATCCACCGTGCGGTCGCGCGCGCGAGCCTGCAGACGGGCGCGCCGATCATGGCGCACTCGATGCCCGCCGTCGCGACGGCCCCCCGCCAGGTCGAGATCTTCAAGCAGGAGGGCGTCGACATGGCCAAGGTGCACATCGCGCACTGCGGCGACACCGACGAGGTGTCCTACATCGAGCGCCTGATCGCCGAGGGCGTGTATGTGGGCCTCGACCGCTACGGCCTGGAGATGTACCTGCCGATCGACCGGCGCAACGCGACGGCGGCGACGCTACTCGAACACGGCCACGCCGAGCGCCTGATGATCTCCCAGGACTTCTGCGCCTCGATCGACTGGTTCCCGCCCGAGGCAGCCGGATCCTTCGAAGAGGCCGGTGCGATTCGCAACTGGTCGATGACGCTGGTCTTCGAGGAGGTCGTGCCCGCCCTGCGCGAGCGCGGCGCGATGGACGACGCCGCCTTCAACACGATCTTCGTCGAGAACCCGCGCCGCTGGCTGACCGCCTGAGTCGCCCACCGGGCCCCGGGGCGCTCTGTGGCCCTCCCCCGCGCGCCGGCGCTCAGACGGGTGCGCTCAACAGCCCGGGCCCCTCCAGCTCCTCCACGCCCGCCCTGTTGACGGCGGGGTTGGCCGGGCGCGCGCTGAGGCGCTCGGTGGGCAGCGCGCCACACAGAGCGAGCGCCTCGTCGGTGCCGAGCGCCGGGTCGAGCCATGCCCGCTGGGCCTCCTCGTCGGCGAGGATCACCGGCATGCGGTCGTGGATCGGCGCGGCGATGCGGTTGGGCGCGGCGTCGCAGGTGAGCAGCGCCACGCTTGCGATCCACTCCCCGTCGATCTTGGCGGGCGTCCACAGCGAGGCGAACGCGAACGGCACGCCGCCGTCGAGCTGGAAGAAGAACGGCTGGCGCGGCTCGGAGCGCTTCTCGGGCTTCAGCCACTCGTAGTAGCCGTCGGCGATCTGCAGGGCGCGCCGCGAGGCCTTGGGGATCAGCTCGCGATAGGCGGGACGCGTCGCGACGCTCTCGACACGGGCGTTGATCATCTTGGCGGAGGACTTCAGATCCTTGGCCCAGTGCGGGACCAGCCCCCAGCGCAGCAGGCGTGCCTCGCGCGTCCCCTTCGGTGCAACGATCGCGAGCACGTTCTCGGTTGGCGCGACGTTGTAGCGACGCGTCCCCTCACTCGTCGCGATCGGCACGCGAAAGCGGTCGTTGAGTTCTTCTGGGCCCTTCGTGTTGGTGTAGCGGCCGCACATGCCACGAGCATATGCGCGGACGCGGCTCACCCGTGCGAACGTGCGTGCCCGCGGCTGAGCCGCGGCGTGGGCTCAGCGCAGCCTGACCGGCAGCGTCTTGAGCTGGTTGATGAAGGGCGATTCGACGTACGTCGGCCTGCCCGCCATCTCGATCTGCGGGTAGCGCTCGAGCGTCTGCTCGATCAGGATGCGCAGCTCCAGGCGCGCGAGCGCGGTGCCGAGGCAGAAGTGCCGGCCGCCGGCACCGAAGGCCTGGTGCTCGGCCCTGCGTCGCAGATCGAAGCGGTCGGGGTCCTCGTAGCGCGTCTCGTCGCGATTGGAGGAGACGTACCACATGACGACCTTCTCCCCCGCCTTGATCTGCTGGCCGTGGAGCTCGGTGTCGACGGAGGCGGTGCGCCGGAAGTGCGCGAAGGCGGGGAACATCCGCAGCGACTCCTCGACGGCGTCGCCGACGAGCGAGGGGTCGTCGATCAGCAGCTGCTTCTGCTCGGGGTCTTCCAGCAGCGCCCGCATCCCGCTGCAGTAGGTCGCCTTGGTGCTGTCGTTGCCCGCGGCCATCAGCAAGAAGAAGCCCATCACGATCTCGTGTTCCTCGAGTTTCTCGCCGTCGACCTCGGCGTGCACGAGCACGCTCGTGAGGTCGTCCGTCGGGTGCTCGCGCCGCGCGGCGATCAGCTTCCCGCAGCGCTCGAAGATCTCGGGCACGTATCTGCCCATGATCGCCTCGATGCCCTCTGGGTTGAGGTCTTCGTCGCCGCCTCCGAGCGTCGCGTTCATCAGCTCGGCCCAGATCGCGTCTTCCTCGGGCGTGATGCCCATGAAGCTGCCGATCACGCGAGCGACGACGGGCTGTGCCACGTCGCTGACGAGATCGCACGTCTCGCGGCCCTCGAGCCGGTCGAGCACCTCACCGACGATCACGCCGATGCGATCCTCGTGGTCGGCGATGCGCTTGGGTGTGAAGCCGGCCTGGAAGAGCGCCTTGACGCGGTCGTGCTTGGGCGGGTCCATGCCGATGAACATCGCGCGTGTCAGCTCGAGCGGAATCACGCCTGCGGCGGTGATGCCGCCGAGTTCCGAGGAGTAGGTCTTCCAGTCACGGCTGACCGTGTGCACGTCCTCGGCCGTCGTCACCGACCAGAACCCGGCCTCGTCGGGGAATTCTTCGATGCTCTGCGTCCAGTGGACGGGGCACTCGCCGCGGAGCTGCTTGAACAGCTCGTGTGGAGGTCCGTCGGGCCAGAACTCCCGATCGCCGACATTGACGCTCTCGAGATCGCTGCGGACACTCGCCATCGTGGACCTCCGTGATCGTTCACCGGGCTGCCGGGCGATCATACTGGCTGCGCGGCCAGGATCGACGGCGCGTGCGGTCTCGTGTGAGACCCGCGTACGCGGGTCAGAGGGCGCCGGTCGCGTGGGCGCGGCCGGTGGGCGCCGCGCTCGTGCGCGTCGTGGCAGTGGCAGTTGCGCTCGCCGCCCCGCCCGACGCCGCGTCGGCCGCCACCGGCGCAAAGGCGCGCCCGGCGTAGGCGAGCATGCTGCCGAGGTGGGCCTGCAGCGTTTCCATCGTGTGTCCGCCGGGATACACGGCGCTGTGCGCGCGCGCCCCGGCAGCGCGGAGAGCGGCCGCGAATGGCGCGTCCTCGCCGGGATCGGCGATGCGGTCGGCCGCGCCGCCGTACAGGTAGGCGCGCAGCCCCAGGCGCGAGATGATCGGCCGGTCTTCGCGCAGCTCCTGGCCGAGGCCGTTGAAGAAGCCGAGCCAGCTCTCGACGACGCCGAAGCGGTAGGGGTTGCCGAGCGCAACGTTCATGGCGCCGTAGCCGCCCATCGAGTCGCCCGCGATCGCGCGCGTGGCGCGTGTGGCGAGCGTCGGCAGCATCCGATCGATCAGTTCCTGGACTTCGAGCACGTAGCTCTCATAGTGCATCGCGCCGATGTCGCGCCAGTTGTTCGAACCGGGTCCCCCCTGGATCATCACGGCGATCATCGGGGGGATCACGTGGCGGGCGATCAGCTGGTCGAGTTCTTCCTGCAGCCCGAGTTCCAGAAATGCGCTCGCGGGCTGGCTGTTGCCGTGCAGCAGGTAGAGGACGGGATAGCGCCGGTCGGTGCTGGCGTAGCCGGGCGGCAGGTAGACGTAGAACGAGCCCGTTCGGTGCAGGGCCACGGAGGCGTAGTGGCTCTCGTCGATTGCGCTGCCGGCGGCGTCGCTGCTGAGGTTGGCGAGCGTCGGAAGCGGCGCCGGCGCCGGCGCGGGGGGCGCGAGTGATGCGGCTGCGGCCGGGTGCGAGCGCACCCCCAGGAGCCCTTCGATGTTGAGCTGGCCGCGCGCCGCGAGGGCGGCGCAGACGGCCACGAGGCCGCTCAGCAGTCCGGCGATGAGCAGGCGGCGTCCGCGCCCGAAGCTGGGCGTGGACGGAGCCGCGACGGCCTCACGCCGGGGCGGAAATGCGGGCACCCAGGCGGGCGGCAGCACCTCAACAGCGCCGGCAGCGCCCTGGCCGGGCCAGCTCCACTCGCCCAGGCTGTCCATCCAGACGTGGGCGCGCGAGGGATTGCTTGCCATCGACATTCAGGAGATTCAACGGAACCGCGGGCGCGAAAGCCAACCCCTGCACGAACACGCCCACATCAGCCGGCTCCGCGCCCCTGTGCCGGGCCCAGCGCTCAGCCGGTGCTCCACACCTCGCCCGTGTCGCCGAAGCCGAGCGCGCGCTTGGTTGCTTCCGTGAGATCGAATTCGCGTCCCGCCACATACGGCCCGCGGTCGATCACCGGCACCCGCACGGAGCGGCCGTTGTAACGGAGCGTCACGATCGTCCCGCAGGGAAGCGTCTTGTTGGCAACTCCCAGCGTCGAGCTCGACAGCGAGCCGCCGCAGGCCAGTCCCCCGCCGCCGCCGTACCAGGAGGCCCCGGCGAGCCGGTACACGTTCAGGCGTCCGAGCACCCGGCGGGTCGAGCGGCCGAGGGCGTCGCCGCGGAATCGCAGGCGCACGCGCTCGCTGAGCAGTCCGTGCGGCACATAGCTCACGTGGAAGCGACCGTGTGCGCGCGTGCGCGTCGCGGCGATCGTCCGCCAGCCGTGGCGTCCGAGCGCCTGCAGATCGACGACGCGACCGGCGCGCCCGGCGCGGTGAGCTTCGGCGAGGGCGCCGCGGACCGTCACCCGGTGGGCGGCGAGCACGTTGAGCTGCGCGCCACGCACCACGAAGTCGGTGTGCGAGGCCTCGGCGACGCTCGCGGGTGCGAGCGCCAGCATGCCGGGCGGGGCCAGCGTCTGCGCAGGCAGCGCAGGCGTTGCGGGGACAGCGACCATCGAACCTCCTTGCGTCGCGCCTACGGGGTTAGCTGTCGGGCTCACGGCCGCGGGCACGCGCATGGACGCGTGTCCCCCGGGCGTTATGGCCGCAGCAGCGGCCGATTCGCCCCATCCGGGCCGCGCTCCGCGCGATCCGGCACCGGTTCCCCCGCTCGCTCCCACATACGGAAGCGACTCGGCGAGTCGAACAACTGTTCGTAGCGTAGGCGGTCACAGATCGCTTGCTGTGTGACTGTGCGCACACACGTGTGCGAAATCGCACAAAGCACGAGGCGAGGTAGGCTTAGCCGATGACGCAGAGCGACCGGCTGATCGCCGAGAAGGATCGATGCGCAAGCTGCGGAGGTGCCGGCTGGACGTGGTTTGCCGGCGAGCCCGAGGGCAAGTGGATCGTCTGCCGCGAGTGCATCGGAACGGGGCGCGCCGACCACAAGGGTCGCAAGCGGCTGAAGCCCGACGAGACAGCCGACGGCTGAGGGCCGCAACCGACGGCTGAGGGCCGACCTGGCGAGCGCCCTACCCCCCCGCTCCCTGCGCTTCGAGCGCTTTTTCGGCCACCTGCAACATGCCCAGACCGACCCACGGGGGGGCGTTGCAGCGCACGCGGATGCCGGCGCTGCCGTCCGGTTTCCTGACTTCCACGATCGTCACGAGGGCGCCGATCTCGTAACTGTCGCCGAAGTCCGTTTCGATCGCATCCATCTGGGCGGCGACTTCTTCCATCAGCTTCGCCCGCGGATCGGCGCCCGCCTCGTGTCCTGCCTCCTCGCCTTCTGCGCTGGCCATCCTCATCCCCTTCGCTCGAGATCCGTGCGCCAATCATGACTGGCCGCCAGCGCGGCGTCGTGCCCGGAGGATCCTGCGCCCCCAAGAAGTCGGCTCTGCGGCCGTGAAAGCCATGTAAACTTTGCGCTGCGGCTAACGCCGAACGGGGAAAGGCGACCCGGGGCGCAGGTCTATCTCATTCTCCCTGACTCCGGGTCGCCCTATAACCGGGGGGTCCCGGCGCCGGGCGCGAGCGCGCGTCGAGGCCCGCCGCGGTGCCTAAGCGAGGAGATGTTTTCGCGCAGGTCGTTGACTCCTGCGTGCTGAGCAGCAAGAATCGCACGCATGGCCAACCCGGACCGCTTGACCGCGCTAGACACGACGTTTCTGCACCTCGAGGACCACTCCACCGCGCACATGCACGTCGCCTCGGTGATGGTCTTCGAAGGCGAGGCTCCGACGCTGGCGCAGCTGATCGAGCATGTGCAGGGGCGCCTGCACCTGGTGCCGCGCTACCGCCAGCGCCTGGCCACCGTGCCCCTCGGTCAGGGCCGGCCGGTGTGGACGGACGACCCGCACTTCAACCTCGCCTACCACATTCGCCACACCGCGCTGCCCCGGCCCGCCGATGACACCGCGCTCAAGCGGCTCGCCGGGCGCGTGTTCTCCCAGCGCCTGGACCGCTCGAAGCCGCTGTGGGAGATCTGGCTCGTTCAGGCCATGTCCGGCGGGCGCTTCGCGCTGGTCGCCAAGACTCACCATGCGCTCGTCGACGGCATCTCCGGCGTGGACATCACGACCGTCCTGTTCGACACGGCACGCGAACCGACGGCGGCCTCGAGGCCGGCCTCGCCGTGGAGCGCCAAGCCGTTGCCGGGCCCCGCGAAGCTGCTCGGCGAGGCGCTGATCGAGCGCTCGACCGTGCCCGCCGAGATGCTCCGCGGCGGCCGCGCGCTGCTGCGTGCGCCGCGCCGCGCGCTCGGGCAGCTCAAGGAGGGACTCGCGAGCGTCGGCGCCACGACCCTGGCGGGCATCAACGCGCCCGCACCGCCCAGCCCGTTCAACGTCGAGATCGGGCCGCACCGGCGATATGCCTTCCTCGACGCCGACCTCGGCAACCTGAAAGCCGTCAAGGACTCGCTCGGGGGGACGCTGAACGACACCGTGCTCGCGTCCGTGAGCCTCGCGCTCGGCCGCTACCTGCGCAGGCACGGGCACGACACCGACGGCCTCGTGCTGAAGGCGATGGTGCCCGTCTCGGTGCGCGCCAAGTCACAGCGCGGCGCGCTCGGCAACCAGGTAGCCGCGATGTGGGCGCCCCTGCCCGTGGGGGTGGAGAACCCGGCCGAGTGTCTGCTCAAGATCGCCGCCGCGATGGAGGACCTGAAGAAATCCGGCCAGGCGGTCGGCGCGCAGGTGCTGACGAACCTCGCCGGCTTCGCGCCGCCGACGATCCTCAGCCAGGCCGCACGCCTCCAGGCGCGCCAGCCGTTCTTCAACCTCGTCGTCACGAACGTGCCCGGTCCCCAGTTCCCGCTGTACCTGCTCGGTCGACGCCTGCAGGTGCTCTACCCCGTCGTCCCGATCGCCCAGCGCCAAGCGCTCGGGATCGCCGTGATGAGCTACGACGGGCACCTCGGCTTCGGTCTGCTCGGAGACTACGACGCGCTCCCCGACATCGAGGGCATCGTCCTCGATCTGAAGTGGGCGATCGCCGCGCTGTGCCGCGCAGCCGGGGTGCAGGTACGCCGTCCGCCGGCCACGCGGAAACGGGCGCCGCGCAACTCCGCCGGGCGCGCCGAGAGCAACGGCCGCGGCGCTGCCAAGCGCCCCGCCGGCGCCGCCTAAAGCCGACCGCAGGCAGCAGCCCGAAGCGCCCGGGCGGGCGGCGCCTGGGCCGTTCCGCGGACGCACTAACATCGTCGCTCCCGCGACGGGAGTCCTGACGATGCGCCTTGCCCTCTGCCAGATCAACGCCACGGTGGGCGATATCGCCGGGAACACCGAGCGGGTCGGCGCGGGCATGCGAGCCGCGCGCGAGGCGGGCGCCGAGCTGGTGCTGTTCCCCGAGCTCGTTCTCACCGGCTATCCGCCCGAGGACCTCCTGCTCAAGGAGCACTTCCTCGCCGACGCGGCCGCCGCACTCGAGACGCTCGCGGCCGATGCGCAGGGCATCGTCGCCGTGGTCGGCTTTCCCGAGCGCGCGGAGGACGTCTACAACGCCGCCGCCGTGCTCGCCGGGGGTGCCGTCCACGCCGTGTACCGCAAGGTCTACCTGCCCAACTACGGCGTATTCGACGAGCAGCGCTACTTCCAGGCCGGGACGGCCGGAGCGGTGATCGACGTCGGCGTGGAGCGCCTCGGGCTGACCGTGTGCGAGGACCTCTGGGAGCCCGGGGCGCCCGCCAGCGAGGAGGCCCTCGCCGGCGCGACGCTGATCGTCAACATCTCCGCCTCCCCCTACCACGCCGGCAAGGGCGCCGAGCGCGAGCGCATGTTCGCGCAGCGCGCGCGCGAGAACCTCGCCTGCGTCGCCTTCTGCGCGCTCGTCGGCGGCCAGGATGAGCTCGTCTTCGACGGCCACTCGTGCGTGATCGACCACACCGGACGCACGCTCGCGCGCGCCGCTCAGTTCGCCGAGGAGATGCTGCTGTGCGACGTCGATCTCGAGGCGGCCGCCGCCGCGCGCCTGCGCGATGCCGGCCATCGCCCTGCAGCTCGCCGCGCGGAGCGCCGCGCGCTGGCGCTGGCGGCCGTGCCCGCGCCCCGCGCCGCGGCCGCCGCCCCCCAGCCCACGCCTGCACCGGCGCCCCCGGCACTGCGCGAGCCGCTCGCTCCCGTCGAGGCGGAGGTGTACGGGGCGCTCGTGCTGGGCCTGCACGACTACGTGATCAAGAACGGGTTCGCGCACGTCGTGCTCGGCCTCTCCGGTGGGATCGACTCGGCACTCGTCGCGTGCCTCGCCGTCGACGCGCTCGGAGCCGAGCGCGTGAGTACGACGATCATGCCCTCGCCGTACTCCTCCGCTGCCACCCAGCAGGACGCCCGCGACCTCAGCGGGGCGCTCGGCGTGCGCGCGCGCGAGCTGCCGATCGAGGCGGTGATGGAGGCCTACCGAGAGCTGCTGGCGGACGACTTCGCCGGGCGCGAGCAGGACCTCGCGGAGGAGAACCTGCAGGCGCGGATCCGTGGGAACCTGCTGATGGCGCTCTCGAACAAGTTCGGCTGGCTCGTGCTCACGACCGGGAACAAGTCCGAGATGTCGGTCGGCTACACGACCCTCTACGGCGACCTCGCGGGCGGCTTCGCCGTGATCAAGGATGTCCCCAAGACGCTCGTCTATCGCCTGTGCGAGTGGCGCAACTCGCCCGCCGGGAGTGACGCCGGCGCCGGCACGGCGCATCCGATTCCCAGCTCGATCATCGCGCGCGCTCCCTCCGCCGAGCTGCGTCCCGACCAGCGCGACGAGGACTCCCTGCCGCCCTATGAGCTGCTCGACCGCATCCTCGAGGGCTACGTCGAGCTCGACCTCAGCCGCGAACAGCTGATCGCCCGGGGCCTGCCGGCGGCGGACGTCGAGCGCACGATACGGCTGGTGGACCTGGCCGAGTACAAGCGGCGCCAGGCGCCACCGGGCATCAAGATCAGCGTTCGCGCCTTCGGGCGCGACCGGCGCATGCCGATCACCAACCGCTACCGCGGCTGAGCGGCCTGCCGTCGCCGCGCTGGCCACCCGGCTACCCTGCGCGGGTGCGTCTCGGGGTCACAATGCTCGCCGCCCTCTGCGCGCTGGCGCTGGCGGCCTGCGGCGACACCGTCCAGGAGCGCCCGATCCCGCACAACATCCTCGAGACGCTGATCCTGGCGCCCCGGACCGTCTACTGGCTCGGGGGCACCTTCGAGGGGATGTCGCTGACCGAAGCCACGCGCGATCCGAGCGGCGCCTACAGCGTCGAGTACGGCGCCTGTCTGGAGGGCGGCCAGGGCACCTGCGTGCCGCCGCTGCGCGTGATCAGCTCGCCGGACAACAGCTTCCTCCCCGGCGGTGGCGCAAGGACGCGCGCCGCGAGCATCCGCTCGCTGCGCGCAGTCGTTGCGCAGCGCGGTCACACGATCATCCTCGCGACCGGCGCGATCGTCGTGGACATCTACGCCGACCGCGCTTCCCTCGCCGCGGCAGCCGCGCGGGCGATGGTGCCGATCAACGAACCCGGGACGCCGGGGGCGCCGCTGCCGGCGGGCCTGCCCGACACGGGCTTCGCTCGCCGGCCGCTGCCCTCGCAGATGCCCGCCCCGCTGCACCCCGTCGGCTAGCGCGCGCGCGGTGCCCGCGCTCAGCGCTCGCCGCGCTCGGCGCCACGCGGCGCGGCGCCGTCGGGCGCGGGGCGCACGGCGATCGTCATGCGTGTGACGGCGCACGTGCGATCGGCGTCGTCGCTGAAGCGCACGTCCCACACCCACGTCGTGCGGCCGCGGTGGACGCGCGTCGCGCGGGCGTGCACGACGCCGCCCGTGACGGGGCGGAGAAAGCTCGTGTTGTTGGACAGCCCCACCGCCGTCTCGCCTCGCTCGTGCACGGCCAGCGCGGTCGCGATCGAGGCCATCGACTCGGCGAGCGACGCGTACACGCCTCCGTGCACGAGGCCGGCCGGCTGCTTGATCTCCTCGCGAACCCTCACCTGCGCTCGCACCTCGCAGTCCGAGCAGGACAGCAGCTCGAGCCCGTACAGCCTGTCGAAGCCCCGCATCGCGCCGTTGATCTGCTCCGCGATGGCTGTGCTCATGCCGGCGCCACGATAGCCTACGCTCCTCCGCCTGGCCCCTCCCGGCCATCCGAGGCGGCGGAGCCCTCAGACATGAGCAGACTGGACGAGCTCCCCCCCGACCAGCGCGCCGCGCTGTCCCTGATCCTGCGCCGGCGCAAGAGCTTCGGTGAGGTCGCGACGCTGCTCGGGATCGCCGAGCGGGCGGTGCACGACCGCGCGCACGCGGCGCTCGCGGTGCTCGCCCCGCGTCAGGCGCGCGGCCTCACCGACGCGCAGCGCGCCGACGTCGGCGACTACCTGCTCGGCCAGCAGCCCGGCGTCGCCGAGCGCCTGCGCACACGCACACTGCTGGGCAGCTCCGAGCCTGCCCACGCGTGGGCGCAGGCGATTGCAGCCGAGCTCGCGCCGCTCGCCGACGGCGCCCTGCCGGAAATCCCGCCGGCGACTGGCTCCGGTGTGCGCGATCGCGGCGAGGCGCCCGACGCCCCGCCCGGCGCGCCATCGACGGCGGGCATGTCCGCGCCGAGCTCCCGCCTCGGGGGCGCACTGCTGCTGGCGGCGCTCGTCGTCGCGATCGTCGTTGCCGTGATCCTGATCACGACCAGCGGCGGCGGCTCCTCCGCGAAGAGCAACGCGGCCAAGACGAGCACGACCGCGGCCAGCAAAGCGGGGCCGACGCTCAGCGCGACGCTGCCCCTGCGCTCCCCCTCGCCCGGCAGCAGCACGGTCGGCGTGGTTGCCGTGCTGAGCGAAAAAGGCAAGCACGCCTTCTACATCGAAGCGCAGCACCTGCCGGCCACACACAACTTCTACTACGCGATCTGGCTGTACAACTCACCGACCAGCGCGCGGGCGCTGAGCAAGGGGCCGGCGGTCGGCACGACGCACAAGCTGGCGGGTGGCTCCGCGCTGCCGACGAACGCCGGCGAATACCACGAAATCCTGCTCACACGCGAGACCAATAGCCACCCAACGCAACCCGGCGCCGTCGTGCTGCGGGGCGCCTTCAACCTGGGCGGCTGACGGGCAGCAGCTTGCCGGGGTTCATGATCCCGGCGGGATCCAGCTCGGCCTTCAGCGCGCGCAGCGCCGCGACTCCCTCGCCACCGAGCTCCCGCTCGATCCACGGCGCGTGGTCGCGCCCGACGGCGTGGTGATGGGTGATCGTCGCAGCGGCGTCGACGATCGCCGTGCTCGCGGCGTGCTTGGCAGCACGCCACTGCGCGAGCGGATCGGCCTCGTGCTGACGGGCGATGAAGGTGAAGTACAGCGAGGCGCCTGTCTCATAGACATGCGAGACGTGGCACATCACCAGCGCCGGGGTTCCGAAGCCTGCAAGCGCGTTTGAGATCGCCTCGGTCACCCTCCCGTGCAGCGCGCCGAGGCCCGACCACTGCACGGCAGTCTCGAGTGTCTCGACCATCACGCCGTGTGTGAGCAGCTCGTCGCGCAGGTAGGGCGCGGCGAAGCGCCCGCGCAGCCACGCGCGCCCCGGCGAGCGCCCGACCCGCACGGCGTCGCAGGCGCGCGCCACCGCGAGGGCGCGCTCGCGCCTGTCGGTGACCTCCTGCTCGGGTCCCTCGAAGCCGAAGATCGCCACGCACCCCGGGTCGTAGCCGCGCGCGCCGAGGTACGCGCGCCCGAGGCGACCCTTCACGCCGCCGCTGCCGGCGAGCGCGAGCGACATACGGGTCTCGGCCTCGTCGGACAGGCGCGTGACGTCCGGCAGCGCGTGTTCCTGGGCGAGCGTGCGCAGCGCCTGCGCGCCCGCCGCGAAGCTCGCGAAGAAGAGGCCCTCGTAGATCCGCTGGCGGGGAGCCTCGCGCACGCGCAGCGCGAGCTCGCTGATCACCCCGAGCGTGCCCTCCGAGCCCACGATCAGCTGGCGCAGTCCAGGGCCGGCGGCGCTCGCGGGAACGGCCGGCAGCGCGATGTCCCCCGCCGGCGCGGCCAGGCGCGCCCCGAGCACCATCTCCTCGATCGCGCCGTAGCCCGTCGAGGCCTGTCCCGCCGAGCGCGTCGCCGCACAGCCGCCGAGCGAGACGTACTCGAAGGACTGCGGGAAGTGCCCCAGTGTGAGCGCGGCGCCGGCGAGCTCACGCTCGAGCGCCGGTCCGCGCATGCCCGCCTGCACGGTGACCGTGCGCGACTCGCGGTCGAGCCCGAGCAGCGCCCCCATTCGGCCCATGTCGAGGGCGATGACGGCACGGTGCGCGCCGCGCAGCGGCGCGACCCCGCCGACCACGCTGGTGCCCCCGCCGAACGGCACGACGGCCAGCGAGGAGCGTGCGCAGAGCTCGAGCAGGGCGCGCAGCTGCTCGTGCGCGCCCGGATACACGACCGCGTCGGGGGCGCCCTCGGGCTCCCCCGCCCGCAGGCGCACGAGGTCGGGGTAGCCCTTCCCCGCCGCGTGCACGACGCGATCCTCGCGATCCTCGCGCACGTGCTCGGCGCCGAGCAGGGCACGCAGCTCGTCGAGCAACGACTCCGTCAGGCGCGTGGGCGCCAGGCGCACGCGCTCGAGTGCGACGGGTGGGCGCGCCTCGGGCGCGACGCCCACGCCGGCGCGCAGGAAGTCGAGCGCGTGCGCGGGCAGCGCCGGAGGCTGCGTGGGGTCCCCCCACCCCCACCACCGCATCGCCGGTGCGAGCCCAGCCTCAGGCACTTATCCGCTCGAGTCCGTCGAGCGCGTCGTCGAGCGTCGCCGCCGCCGCGCGGCTGACCATGAAGCCCCCGAAGCGGGGGAAGAACCCGCTCAGCGCCTGGCGGACCTCGATCGTCACCGCGGTCGCCTCGGCGATCGTCGCCGGGTCCGGCGAGGCCACCGCGGAGACGCGCATCTCCGTCTCGGCCGATCGCAGCACGCGCGCAAACGGCGTGCCCTCGACGCGCTGGCAGAAGCTCAGCGCCCGCTCAGCCTCGTCGGCGCGCAGGCGCTCGAAGTCCGCTCGCACGACGCGACCCTTGCTCGTGCGCATCACCTCCGTGAAGGCATCGGCGCTGACGTCCTCGACGCGCTCCACGCGCGGCCACCAGCGCGGCAGGTGGTGGGGATCGCGCACGATCTCCCAGACCTGCTGGACGGGCGCGGCGATCGTGCGCGTGCGGCGGGTCCTCGGCACGCGAGCAGCCTAGGACTCGTAGCTCAGCAGCGCGTGGACGTCGCGGCCGGCCAGTCGCCGGCGCCCGTCGAGGAACGCGAGCTCGATCAGGAACCCGCAGCCGACGACCTCGCCGCCGAGCTGCTCGACCAGCTCGCACAGCGCCGCCGCCGTCCCGCCGGTCGCGAGCAGGTCGTCGTGCACGAGGACCCGCCGGCCGCTGGCGACGGCGTCGCTGTGCAGCTCGAGCTGGCCGCTGCCGTACTCGAGCAGGTACTCGGCGCTGACGGTCTCGTATGGCAGCTTGCCGGGCTTGCGCGCGAGCACGAAGCCGGCGCCGAGCGCGAGTGCGAGCGCGGGGCCGAGCAGGAAGCCGCGGGCCTCGGCGGCGACGACACACTCCACCTCCAGCGGGCGCGCGTAGTCGGCCAGCTGCCGCACGGACTCCGCGAGTGCGTTGGCGTCGGCCATCAGCGGCGTGATGTCCTTGAAGCCGATGCCGGGCCGGGGAAAGTCGGGTATGTCGCGGATCAGCGAGCGCAGATCGACCGGCGCCGGCATGCGCTCAGCGGACGATCTTGCGCAGATCGCGAATCAGCAGCAGGTGCTTGAGGTGGGTCGCGACGGCTGCCAGGTTCTCGAGCGCCTCGACCGCCTCCTTGCGTCGCTCGGGGTTCCGCGAGCGCAGCGCCGGGGCGAGGATCTGCTGCAGCAGGTTGGCCTCGCGGTCCGCCGAGGAGCGGAACACGCGCAGGTTGCGCCCGCCGACGCCGTAGCGGGCGAGCTCCGCGACGGCCGCGATGATCTCGCGCTCGGTCTCGTCGAAGTAGCGCACGCCCCCCCGCATCTCGCCCTTGACGACGCCGTACTCTTCCAGCTCGCGCACGAGCTTGCCCTCGGCCTTCGTCTCCTCGAGCACGTCCTCGATCGAGTAGAGGGCTCCCGTGGCCTCACGCACGCTGACGCTCGGGCGCCACGTGCGGGCGCCCTCGCGGCCGACGCGACCGGGTACCGGCGCGCTGTCGCCGGAGCGCCCGGCGGCGAGCTCCTGGCGGATCACCCGGAGCGGCAGGAACTCGTCGCGCTGCATGCGCAGGATCGTGCGCAGACGCGCGACGTCGCCCTGTGTGTAGAGGCGATAGCCGCCCGGCGTGCGCCTCGGCGTCAGCAGCTTCTGGTCCTCCAGGTAACGGATCTTGGAGATCGAGATGTCGGGGAACTCCTGGGCGAGCGCCTTGCAGACGGCGCCGATCGTCAGCGACTTCTGGCGCTTCGCGAGCTCCCCCGGCGCAGTGGGCTCCTGCGCCGCCAGCTCGACTTCGAGCGCGGCGGCTTCCGCGGGTGTCGCCTGGGTGGCCATCAGCGCGCGTGAAACGTGAGCTTGTACTTGCCGACCTGCACCTCGTCGCCCTCCTGCAGGCGATGTGACTCGATCCGCGAGCGGTTGACGTAGGTGCCGTTGAGCGAGCCGCAGTCGTCGAGATACCAGTCCTCGCCACGGCGGATCAGCAGTGCGTGGTCGCGTGAGACCGTGACGTCGTCGAGGAACACCTCGGAGTCCGGGCGCCGTCCGATGCTCATGCGCTCGCCTTCGACGGGAAAGCTCTCACCGACGCGCCCGCCGCCGGCACGGATCACGAGCGCGGGGCCGTGCGCGGTGACCTCGCCCGGCTCGACCGGGATCAGCTCGCCGGTCTCATCGATGCGGTAGGTGGCCGTGACCGGATCGCCGTCCACGGCGACCGTCTCGCCGCGCTCCAGCAGCGCGCCGCAGCGCTGGCAGTAGTTGGCGCCCTCGGTGTTGACGAAGCCGCACTCGGTGCAGTGCAGGGCCATGGCTCTCCCGTGCCCCTAGCTCGCCCACCGCAGCGTGCGTGTGCGCGCACGGTCGCACCGGCGAGCAGCGCGGGTTGTGGGCGCCGCGCTCACTGCGCCGCGTCCGGCCCGCGGTGGGCCAGGATGTCGGTCAGGCGCTGGACGTCCTCGCCCGTGATGATCGCCTCGCCGCCGTCGTGCTTGCTGCGCAGGCGGTTGACGAGCTCGGCGCGGAGGATGTCGATCTTGCCGTGCAGGATGCGCCGCTTGTAGGAGATCTCGGTCTCCTCCTCGGTCAGCTCGCGGATCACGTCTTTCAGTTCTAGATCCGTCAGTGAGCCGAGATCGGGAAACGTCTCGTCCATCGTGTGCTCTCCTCTCTCGGGCTTGTGCCGCCGGTGGAGGGCGAGGTGCCCGCAGCGCCGGCCAGGGCAGCCATTATAGACCAAACTGTCAGGTTGAGCTTGAGGCTAGGTCGGGCCGTGGCGACGCAGCTCGCGCAGGCCCGTGCGCGCGTACAGCACGGTGGCGAGCAGGGACAGTGCGAGCCCGATGTAGAGGAGAACTTCGGCGAAGCCCCCGAGGGCGGCCATCGCGAAGAAGAACGAGCCCATCACCGGCGCCACCGACAGCCGGCCCGGCCAGTTGATGCGCAGCTCGATCCCGCGCCCGAGGGCGTAGCGCCCGAGCGCGAGCATCGCCAGCTCGCGTGTCGCCAGCACCGCGAGCGCCCAGCGGGGCAGCAGCGCGAAGCGCCACGTGACGACCACGCCGCAGACGACGAGCAGGCGGTCGGTGACGGGGTCCATCAGCGCCCCGAGGCGGCTGTACTGCCGCGTCACGCGCGCGGCGATGCCGTCGGCGTAGTCGCCCCAGCCGATCACCGCGAACAGCGTCGCGGCGAGCGCGCCGGTGCCGTCGCGGCTGGAGAGGGCGAGGGCGAGAAAGGCCGGGATCAACGCGAGCCGGGCGAAGCCGATCGCGTTGGGGATCGTCCACGGCCGCAACGGCGCGCCGGCCTGCGTCTGCGGCGGCGGCGGCCCGGAGCGGTCGAGACCGAACAGCCGCCTCACCGTCAGGCGCGGCGAGCTGCGCTCTACGGGAGGCTCCGCCACAGCTCGTCCACCGCTCGCAGGAGCTGCTCGCGCTCGCCACCCAGCGGCAGGGGGGCGCCCTGCCGGCGCCCGCGACGCACCTGCACCTCGATCTCGCCCGATTCCAGCGAGCGGCGCCCGATCGTCATCCGCAGCGGGCAGCCGAGCAGCTCGGCGTCGGCGAACTTCTCCCCCGCGCCGAGGTCGCGCTCGTCGTAGAGCACCTCGACGCCGCCGCCGGCGAGCGTCGCATACAGCTCGTCGCTCGCGGCGCGCTCCGCGCTCCCCGGCTTGCCCAGCGCGACGAGGTGCACGGCGAAGGGCGCCAGCGCGCGCGGCCATGAGATCCCGTGCTCATCGGCGAACTGCTCGACCGCCGCCGCCACGACCCGAGCCGGGCCGATCCCGTAGGAGGCCATCCAGATCGGCAGCTCGGCGCCGCTCTCGTCGAGGTAGCGCGCGCCCAGCGGCTCGGAGTAGCGCGTGCCGAGCTTGAAGATGTTGGCGATCTCGATCGCCGGCTCGACGGTCAGTGGCTGCCCATTGCGGCGGTACTGCTCGCCGAGCTTCTCCACCCCGGGGCTCGCCAGCGCCACCTCGACGTTGGCGGCGTAGCCATCGCCGAGCACGACCTCATCCTCACCGGCCGCGCACGGCGCCATGTACTCGTGGGCGCCGAGGCCGCCCATCATGCCGACGTCGCCCTCGACGCGGTAGAAGCGCAGGCCGGTCCGCCCCATGATGCGGTCGTAGGCGCCCACGTGCAGGGCGTAACGCTCCTCCAGCCCGGCCTCGTCGCGGTCGAAGCTGTAGGCGTCCTTCATCACGAACTCGCGCGTGCGCAGCACCCCGGCGCGCGGGCGCGGCTCGTCGCGCTCCTTGACCTGGAAGTGGTAGACGACGAGCGGCAGGTCGCGATAGGAGCGGACGGTCTGGGCGACGTGGAAGGTCACAGCCTCCTCGTGGGTCATCGCCAGCACGAGCTCCGAGCCCTTGCGGTCGGTGAGCTTGAACAGCTCCTCGATGTCGATGCGCCCGGTCTTGCGCCACGGCTCTGCCGGCTGCAGGACGGGCATCAGCATCTCCTGTGCGCCGATCGCATCCATCTCCTCGCGGATGATCGCCACGACGCGCTGGTGCACGCGCCAGCCCGCGGGCAGCCACGTCCACATGCCCGCGCCCATCTGCCTGACGAGCCCGGCACGCACCATCAGCTTGTGCGAGATCGCCTCGGCGTCCGCGGGCGCCTCCCTCTCGGTCGGCAGGAGGTACTCGGACAGCCGCGGCATCGGGTCGAGCGTATACGCCCGCGTGGCGCGGCGTCAGCCGGCGCCACCGCCGCCCACGGTGCGCCTTCCGATCGCTCCCCGCGGCGCTCACGCGAGCCGCCGGCAGGGCACAAGGCGCCCAGCCGCCCTTTGATAGAACAGCGCTCAGCTAAAGAACTTCGATTGACCCCGATCAAGGAGCCTGCCATGGCCTATTCCGTCCCACCGCTGCCCTACGCCTACGACGCGCTCGAGCCGCACATCGACAAGGCGACGATGGAGTTCCATCACGACAAGCACCACCAGGCCTACGTGGACAAAGCCAACGCCGCGCTCGAGGGCACGCCGCTCGCGGATGCCCCGATCGAGGACGTCCTGAAGGACCTCGGGCAGGTGCCCGAGGCGAAGCGCGGGGCCGTCAAAAACAACGGCGGCGGGCACTACAACCACACGCTCTTCTGGGAGAGCATGAGTCCCGACGGCGGCGGCGAGCCCGACGGCGCCCTGGCGGAGGCGATCTCCTCGACGTTCGGCTCGTTCGCGGACTTCCAGGCCAAGCTGAAGGAAACGGGCGTCAACCAGTTCGGCTCGGGCTGGTCGTGGCTGGTACACGACGGCTCGGGGCTGGCAATCCTCGGCACCGCCAACCAGGACACCCCGCTGTCGGACGGCAAGACCCCGCTGGTGGGCGTCGACGTGTGGGAGCACGCGTACTACCTGAAGTACCAGAACCGCCGCCCGGACTACATCGACGCGTGGTGGAACGTCGTCGACTGGGGTGCGGTCGCCGAGCGCTTCACGGCGGCCGGCTGAGCGGCCGCCGGGCCGGGTCGGCGCTCAGCTGCGGCTGAAGCGTCGGCCCGCGACCGGGGAGGCGGCCTCGTCGAGCACGACGGCCGACTCCTGCTCGCCGGCGGCGGCGGGCGTCAGCATCGACTCGAGCACGGCTCCCGCAAGCTCGTCGTTCTTCGCGGCGGCGGCCTCGAGCGCCGCGATCCGCTCGGGCGTCATCGCGGTCTCGTCCTCGTTCTCGGCCAGCCACGCGCGCGCCTCGGCGGCGGCAGCCTCGTCGCGCTGGATGCTCTTGCCGGCCGCGTAGTAGCGGTCGATCTCCTTGAACAGCTCATCGACGAGACGGTCGGTCGGGACCTTCTTGAGCGGCTCGCCCTTGGAGTAGATCATCCCCATGTCCTTCGCGCCGGTGATCCCGAAGTCGGCGTGGCGCGCCTCGCCGATGCCGTTGACCGCGCAGCCCAGCACCGACACCTCGATTGGGTCCTCGTAGGCTTCCAGGCGCTGCTCGACTTCCGCCACGACCGTGTCCATGTCGAACTGCAGGCGCCCGCACGTCGGACAGGCGATCAGGACCGGTCCGCGCTCGCGCAGCTTCAGGGCCTTGAGGATCTCCCACGCGACCTTGACCTCTTCCTCGGCGTGAAACGTCGAGAGCGAGATCCTGATCGTGTCGCCGATGCCGTCGGCGAGCAGCGTGCCGAGCCCGACGGCGGACTTCAGGGACCCCGACCACTTCGTGCCCGCCTCGGTCACGCCTAGGTGCAGCGGGTAGGGAATCCGCGCGGCGAGCATGCGGTTGGAGGCGATCGTGTTCGGCACCGAGGTCGACTTCATCGAGACCTTGAAGTTCGTGAAATCGAGGCTCTCCATCAGCGCGACCGTCTCGAGCGCCGCTGTCACGAGCGCCTCGACGGGGGCCTCGTACTCGAGCTGGCGCAGGTGCTTGGGCAGCGAGCCCGAGTTGACGCCGACGCGCAGCGGGGTGCCGCGCTGCTTGGCGAGCGCGATCACCTCGGCGACCTTGTCGGGGCCGCCGATGTTGCCGGGATTCAGCCGTACGCAGTGCGCGCCCGCCTCGATCGCCTTCAGCGCCAGCGTGTGGTTGAAGTGGATGTCGGCGATGATCGGGATCGGCGAGCGCTCCACGATCGTCTTCAGCGCCTCGGCATCCTGCTCGCGCGGCACGGCCACGCGGACGATGTCGGCGCCCGCCTCGGCGACCGTGAGGATCTGGTCCATCGTCGCCGCGAGGTTGGCGGTCTCCGTCTTGGTCATCGTCTGCACGGCGACGGGTGCGCCGCCGCCGACGGGCACGCCGCCGACGTTGATCTGCCGCTCTGAGGCCATAGGCTGATTCTAGATGCCCGGCGTCTATGCCACCGCCCGCGGACCGCTGGCGCGCCTCGCGGCCCCGTTCGCGGCGCGGGCACGGGCGCGCCGGCACGCCGAGTTCTTCGGTCTCACCGGCGTGGCCGGCGATGCGCGCGTGCTCGACGTCGGCTGCGGGGCGCTGGGGCTGCGCGGCCTCGAGCCGGCCCTCGACATCACCGGCGTCGATCTGGCCGCGCGGCCGGACTATCCGGGTCCGTTCGTGCGCGCCGACGCCGCGGACGGGCTTCCGTTCGCCGACGGCGAGTTCGACCTCGTGTACTGCTCGAGCGTGATCGAGCACGTCCCTCCTGCCCGGCGGGCCGCGTTCGCGGCCGAGATCCGGCGCGTCGGACGCGGCTGGCTGGTGCAGACCCCGGCCTTCTCCTTCCCGATCGAGCCGCATTCGCTGCTGCCCGGCGCCCACTGGCTGCCGGTGTGGTTGCGCCGGCCCTACTGGCGCCTCGGGGCGGCCGGCGAGTGGGAGCAGATCGCGCTCCTGCGACGCGCCGAGATGGAGCGGCTGTTCGGCCCGGCGCGGGCCGAGCGCATCGGCCCGTTGGCGAAGAGCTGGGTCTGCGTCAGCCCGCCAGGCGGCTGATGTCGTTCGAGACGCCGTTGACGACGAGGAACAGCAGCAGGATGATGCCGACGGAGCTGAAGCGGTACATCGCGAGCAGCGAGACCCGCTTGCGGCGGAGCTTCTCGGCGACCGACCAGAGCACGTGGCCACCGTCGAGCGGCAGGAACGGGAACAGGTTGATGACTGCCAGGATCAGCGACAGGTAGCCGAGGAACACGAGCGCGTCCCCGGGGCCCGCGCTGACCGATTGGCTGCCGACTTCGGTGATCCCGATGATGCTGTGGACTTCGCTGCGGACCTTGGAGCTCGTCAGCGCGTGCCCGAAACCGGTGATCGTGCCGGTGGTCGTGTGCCACATCTCGCTCAGCGCGGCGCCCGCCGCGGCGAGGACCCCGAACGACTTGACCGAGCCGAAGCCGAAGCCGAGCAGCATCCGTTTGGCTTCCCTGTTGTAGCGCGGAAAGATCGACAGGGCCACGTCATGGCCGGCGCGACGGACGAGGAGGTGTACGGGGGTCCTCGCACGGCATCCGCCGGTGGGCGTGCCGGCGCAGGTGTGCGTGGCGATCGCGGCTTTGGTCGAGGCGACGGTGGCGTGGCGAGCGTCGACCAGCAAGATCCGGTCGCCCGGCTTCAGCACGCCATCCGCCGGGGCCCCGCGTTCGACCGCGAGGACGGAGGAGTTGGCAACCAGCGTGGGCACGTTCGGGTCGAGCCGCCCGAGCGTGGCCGCGCCGTCGAGGTTGCCGCTGAGGAGGATCGCCCAGAACAGCACGAAGGCGATGACGATGTTGACGCCCGGGCCCGCGAGGATGACGGCGATCCGCTTCCACGGCGCCATGTTGTAGTAGGCGCGGCGCGTGACCTCCGGAGCGAGGTCCTTCAGCTCCTCCGGGTTCATGCCGGTGATCTTCACGTAGCCGCCCGCCGGGATCGCCCCGATCGCGTACTCCGTCTCGCCGCGTTTGATGCGGAACAGCGTCGGCGGGAAGAACAATGAGAAGCGCTCCACGCGCATGCCGACGGCCTTCGCGACGGTGAAGTGACCGAGCTCGTGCAGCACGATCAGCGCGATGATCCCCAGCAGCGTCCAGAGCAGGCTCATCGGCTCAGTGTGGCAGCCTCGCCGTCGTGTCGAGCCCCCTCACCGCCCCGCCAACCGCTCAGCTGAGGGCCGCCACGGCCTCTCCGGCGTGCTCGCGCGCGCGCCGGTCTGCCTCGTAGAGCGACTCGAACGAGCGCACCGGCTCGCTGCCGAGCTCGGACAGCGCCCGCTCGATCACGGCGGGGATCTCGAGGAAGCGCAGCCGGCCCGCGAGAAAGGCGTGCACGGCAATCTCGTTGGCGGCGTTCAGCACGCACGGCGCCGTCCCCCCCGCGCGGGCCGCTTCGCCCGCCAGACGCAGGCAGGGAAAGGCGTCGAGGTCGACCGGCTCGAACGTCAACGCACCGACGGCCGCGAGGTCGAGCGGCTCGATCGGCAACGGTGCGCTCTCGCCGCCGTGCAGGGCATAGGAGATCGCGATCCGCATGTCGGGCGGACCGAGATGCGCGAGCATCGCGCCGTCGGTGAGCTGCACGATGCCGTGCACGAGCGACTGGGGGTGGACCACGACGTCGATCCGCTCGTACGGCGTGCCGAACAGGTGGTGCGCCTCCATCACCTCCAGGCCCTTGTTCATCAGGGTCGCCGAGTCGATCGTGATCTTGCCTCCCATCGCCCAGGTCGGGTGCGCGAGCGCCTGCTTGACGGTCACATCCTTGAGCTCGTCGCGCGCGCGCCCGCGGAAGGGGCCGCCGCTGGCGGTGATCGTCAGGCGCTCGACGGCTCCCGGCTGCTGCCCTGCGAGCAGCTGGTGCAGCGCCGTGTGCTCGGAGTCGACGGGAACGATCTGCGCGCCGGTCGCCTCCGCGAGCGCGGTCACCAGCTCGCCGCCGACGACCAGCGACTCCTTGTTGGCGAGCGCCAGGTCGATGCCCTCACCGAGCGTGGCGACGGTCGGACCGAGCCCGGCGGAGCCGACGAGGGCGTTGAGCACCAGATCGGCGCGCGACTCCACGACGAGGCGCACGAGCCCCTCGGGGCCCGCCAGCACGCGTCCATCGGTCCAGATCTCGGCTGCGCGGGCCCCGGCGTCCCGATCGGCGAGCGCGATGTCGGCGACGCCGTGGGCGCGGGCCTGCGCGACGAGCGCCTCCCACGAGCGCTCCGCGGACAGCCCGACGAGCTCGAGCTCCGAGCTGCGCGTGCAGACATCGAGGGCCTGCGTCCCGATCGACCCGGTCGAACCGAGGATCAGCAGTCGCTTGCGCTCGCTCATCGGCTGATTGCTGCTCGATCGGCGCCCGCGCGGCGCCGCCGCTGCCGGGTCGGGGACATGGCGCCGATCATAGGCCGCCCGCGCCCGCGAGGGGATTTCGCCGTCGTGGGCGGCGCGTTGCTCAGAAGCGCCGCGGCGCGCGGCTCAGGAGTAGGTGTACTGGTCGCCGGCGGATTTCGAGCTGCTGATCGCGTTGACGGTCGCTTTCACGTCGACGGTGGCGGCAGCATGCGCGGGGGCGCGGACCGTGCACTGCGTCGTGGAGGTGCAGTTGACCGTGCCGGATTTCGTGGCGCCAAATTTGAACACCGTGCCTGACCCGAGCGCGAAGCCGGTCCCGGTCACGCTCACGCTCGTGCCACCTGCGGTCGAGCCCGATTTGGGGCTCAGCGCGGTGACGCTGGGCGTGTATTTGTAGCGGTCGGCGGTCGTGATGGCGCTCGTTCCGACGGCGTTGGTGACGGTCACGTCGACCGTGCCGACCGCGCCCGCGGGCGCGGTTGCCACGATCTTCGTGGACGAGCTGACCGTGAAGGTGGCTTCCTGGGAGCCGAAGTGCACGCTGCTGGCCCCGCTGAGGCCGGTGCCTGTGATCGTCACTGCCGTGCCTCCCCCGGCCGGGCCTTTGGTCGGCGCCACTTTCGTGACGGCCGGCTGGCTCAACGCGCGACGCTGCTTGCAGACGCTGCCTTCGTTGCTCCACTCCTGCTGGTACCAGTACTCGTGGCCGTTGATCAGCTGGTTGAAGCGCGATCCATCCGGCGCGGTTCCGAGCGGCGCACCGTATTCGCTGGATTCCACGAACGTCCGGCACTTGTCGCCGTTCTCTTCGCCGTTGGAGGCGTACCAGGCATTGAGTTCGGGATCGGTGACCGACTCGTTGTGCTCGTGGCTGAGTCCGCCCATGATCACCCCGTCGGAGGGTTTGTTGTTGGGGTGTTCGCCCGAGTCGCAGCCTTCGATCCCGGTCACGTAGGGGTCGTTGCCGTAGACGATCACGCCGGTGCCCGCGGCGAAGCTGCTGTGGTAGGCGCAGTAGTTCCCCGCCGCCGTGCCCGCCGAGCATTCGGCGCCGGAGGCTTCGAAGCAGTCTTCGACGCCGGGCGGCGTGAGCAGGAAGTACTCATGTGCCAGATCACGGGGCAGCCCGTGCGCCGTCACGTACTTGCTCAGCTCGGCCTGGAGCTGCGCGTCGGTGAGACAGATGGCTGCGCGCTTGCATCCGTTGGCCGGATACGGGTCGGTGTCGACGAGCGCGCCCGCGAAATGCGATTCGTAGTGGACCGTTTCCCCGGCGCCGTTGGCGTATTGGGTGGCCACCGAATCGACGTTCTGGTTGCCGCCGCTGTCGTGGGCGAGGTCTTCGAAAAACTGGTTGACCCCCGACTCGTATTCGGCGGGATAGGCCGGCGAGCCGCTGGGTGCCCAGTAGAAGGCGTAGTTGCTGTTCGACGTCATCACCGGGCCGCCGTGGTAGACGAGGTTGCCGCCGCCGAGCGTCGCGCCGCCGAAGGCGAAGGCCCTGTGCCGCGGCTGGACGCTGATCGTCTTGCCGTTCGGGAGCTGCACGACCACCGCGGAGGCGCTGGCCGCCGCGACCGCGAGCAGCAGGCAGGCGCAGGCCAGCCACAGCCCGACCTGCGCGGCGCGAGCGGCGCCGCGGCGCGGCACCCGCTGGCGGGTGTGAGCGTTCTCGCGGCCGTCACGCGGCCGCACGATGACGTTGGTCGGTCGGTCCATGTCCTTGCTCCTTCTCCCGGGCTCCCCCCTGTGCGACGCCAACGGTAGGCGCTCGAGCGCATCTTGTCCAGCGTGAGCGTCGGATCGGCAACGGCGGCGCGGCGCGTGGGACGAGCAGCCTGCCACAGTCCAGATGGATGCCGAGGGCTTTCGCACGCGCCCGCCCAGAAGCCTGCTTGCGGGCGCGCCCGAAGGGGTATCTGTGGGGAAGAAAGGGAGGTTGAGATGTTTCGCAAACTGTTCGAGTTCTTGACGCTCAAATGGTTGTGGGATCGCCGCTGACGCGCCGCGTTCCGCGCGTCTGAGCGGGCGCCCGAGTCAGGGCGTGGGTGGCGAGGGCGCCGGTGGCCAGGGCGTCCGCAACTTGTCCCAATTTGCGTGTCTTTCCTTCAGTCGTGGCCCACGGCTGTCGTCCAGGGTGTACAAGTGAAGGGCAGCGGCTCTACCCGGGAGGACAAGATGAGCACCACGCAGCAGCGGCAGTCGTCCGCGAGCGGGAAGCTCTCCACGGTCAGCGGACTTTCGCAGGCTCGCACGAGCCGGCGGACCCAGCGAGCGCGAGTGGCGCGCGTCCCATCGCGCCCGAACCCCGCCAACGGCCCGAGGCCCGCAGGCGTCGCGCTGCCCGCGCTCGTCAAGCGCGTGCAGTCCTACCTCGACGTCGGAAGGACCTGAGATCCGCTCTGCCCGATAATGGTCGGGCGATGTCGCAGGAGAACGTCGATGCGATCCGGGCCGGGTTTGCCCTGTGGAACCTTGCGGTGGGCGACACCTCTCCCATGCGCCGGCGGGAGGCTCTGGAGGAGATGGCGGCGGTCTACCACCCGGAGGCCGAGATCGACTTCTCACGAACGACGCCGGACTACGCCGCGACGAGAGGGCCGGCTGGGATGCTCGCCTGGATGGCGGCCGCACAGGAGCTGTTCGAGCAGGTCCAGATCGAGGCGACCGATCTGATCGACGCGGGCGACACGGTCGTCGCGGCGGTGTCTGTGACTGGCACCGGTACGAGCAGCCGGGTCCCGGTGGCGCTCGAGTACGCCTACGCCTTTCGCTTCCGGGATCGTCAGGTGGTCTCGGCGACGAGCTATTCCACCCTCGAGCAGGCCCGGCAGGCCGTCGGTCTGAGCAGCGAGCCAGAGGCGATGTCGGCGAACGTGGATCTCGTGCGCTCGATCTACGCGACGGTCGGAAGTGGCGACTACAGCTCGGCGGCGTGGGCGAGCCGGGACATCGAATATGTCGTCGCCGACGGGGTCGAACCGGCTACCGCCCGGGGACTGGAGGAGCTCGCGCAGACGATGCGCAGAGCGTTCAGCGTGATGGAAACCTGGCGCGACGAGCCTGAGCTGTTTCGCGAGGTGGACGCCACGCGGGTGCTCGTGCTCGGACGCTTCCGCGGGCGCGGCAGGGCCAGCGGCCTGGAGGTCCACCAGCAGGTGGCACAGGTGTTCGAGATCCATGCCGGCAAGGTGACGAGGATCGTGGTGTACTTCGACCGTGCGCGGGCGTTCGACGACCTCGGCCTGGAGGCGTAGGCGGGAGATGTTCACAGGAGAGCGTGGAATTGGTGCCCGGCCTGCAGCCTGATCGCGCCGCGGATCTCGCTGTCGGAGCGGGCGGGTAGGCCACCTCGTGGTCGCCGTACTCGTCACACTGGCGGGATTCGTGGTCGTCCTCGGCCTCGCGTGGTCGCTCGTCCGGGTTCTCAAAGACCCGCCGTGATGTCGGCGGCGGTCCTCAGACGTACGCCGACCAGATGTAATACCCGACGACGGCCGTGAAGAGAACGGCGTCGAGGCGGTCGAGTGCTCCGCCGTGCGGGCCGAACAGGCCGCCCGAGTCCTTCGTCGCGGCGTCGCGCTTGACGAACGACTCGAACAGGTCGCCGACGGGCGCGAGCAGGGCAACGCCGAGCCCGAGCACGAGCGCGTGCGTGCCCGGCAGCCATTCCTGGTAGCGCCCGGCGATCCACACCCCGGCGACCGCGAACAGCATGCCGATGACGAGGCCCTCGACTGTCTTGTTCGGTGAGATCGCGGCGGCCAGCGGGCGCCGCCCGAACATGCGCCCGCCGATGTAGGCGCCGGTGTCGCCGAGGAAGGTGCCGACGAGCACGTCGATCACGATCCCGAGCCCGTGTGGCAACTGGCGCAGCAGCACCGCGTGGGCGAGGGCGAAGCCGATCCAGTAGATCCCCAGCAGCGTCACGGCGATCGCGCCGACGGAGGGGCGCGGCTGCATCAGCGCGAGCCCGAACGTCAGCGGGAGCGCGACGACGGCGACGAGCAGCACCTGGAACTGGTCGCCGTAGAGCGCGGCGAGCAGCAGCGCGAGGAGTGCCAGGAACCCCGCCAGACGCACGGGTCGCGCGCGCTCGTACATCGCGTAGAGCTCGTGCAGGCAGGCGGCGCCCAGCAGGAACAGCCCGAGCGCCCAGATCAGGCCGCCTTCGATCACCAGGAACAGTGCCAGCGCGATCGCCGGGACGGCCGCGATCGTGCGGGCGCCGAGCTCCGAGCGCGGCGCGGCGCGAGTCCGCCGGCGCCTGCGCGACGAGCGCGCCGCGGGGGCGCGCCGGGTACGCCGCGTGTCCGCTCGCGCCCGCTGGGCGCGGCGGCCTCCATGCGGGGTCTGCGGTCCGCTGCTGGCCATCAGCGAGCTCTCAGCGCCCGCCGAAGCGTCGACGCCGCTCGGCGTACTCGGCGAGCGACTGCTCGAGCGCCTCGCGGGTGAAGTCCGGCCACAGCTCATCGCGGAAGATCAGCTCGGAGTAGGCGGACTGCCACAGCAGGTAGTTGGAGAGCCGTCGCTCGCCGCTCGTGCGGATGATCATGTCGGGGTCGTGCATCTCCGGTGCGTACAGGCAGGCGCGGAACTCCTCTTCGCTCGAGCCGGTGAAGCGGCGCGCGGCGTCGACGATCTCCGCGCGGCCGCCGTAGTTGAACGCCACGAACATCGTGATGCGGGTGTTCGCCGCCGTCATCTCTTCGGCCCACGCCATCTGCTCGGCGAGGCGCTCGCCGATCCCCTCACGCCGTCCGATGAAGCGCATCCGCACGCCTTCTTCGTGCAGCTCCGGGGTCTCGCCCGCGATCCGCTGCGAGAACATCTCCATCAGCCCCTGGACCTCCTCGGCGGGACGCGACCAGTTCTCGGTCGAGAAGGAGTAGACCGTGAACTCCTCGATGCCGAGCTCGGCCGCGTCGCGCAGACGCGCCTTGACGGTGTCGGCTCCGGCGCTGTGGCCGTCGTTGATCGCGAGCCCGCGCGCGCGCGCCCAACGGCCGTTGCCGTCGGTGATGACGGCGACATACCGCGCGACGGCGCTGCTCGATCGCCGATCGGCCGCCGAGGCCCGTTCCCCGGCAGCCGCCATCAGACCGCGAGGATCTCCTCTTCCTTGGCCTTCAGCACGGTGTCGAGCTCGCCGATGCGCCCGTCGGTGAGCTTTTGCAGCTCGACCTCGGCGCGGTGCTCGTCATCGGATGAGGCTTCACCGTCGGCCTTCAGCTCGCGCAGGTGCTGCATCGTGTCGCGGCGCACGTTGCGAATCGCGACGCGTCCCTCCTCGGCGAGCGTGCGCACGACCTTGACGAGCTCGCGGCGGCGCTCTTCGGTCAGTTCCGGTACCACCAGCCGCACGACATTGCCGTCGTTAGAGGGCGTCAGGCCGATGTCGGACTCGTTGATCGCCTTCTCGATCGCCTTGATCGAGGACTTGTCGTAGGGCTGCACGTTGAGCAGCCGGGCTTCCGGTGCGGAGATCGTCGAGAGCTGGTTCAGCGGCGTCATCGCGCCGTAGTAGTCGACGACCACGCGATCGAGCAGCTGCGGGCTGGCGCGTCCGGTGCGCACGGTGGAGAACTCGTGCTGGGCGGACTCGAGCGATTTGCTCATGCGCTCGGTCGCATCCTCGAGCAGTTCGTCGATCAGGGTCTCAGCGGCCATCGCCCTCTCCTCCGGCTGTCGATACAAGCGTGCCAACGCGCTCGCCTGAGATTATCCGCGCGAGGCTCGTGTCGTCGTCCATGTTGAAGACGTTCAGCGGCATGCCGTTCTCCATGCACAGCGCCAGCGCGGTCGAGTCCATCACTCGCAGGCGCCGCTCGATCGCCTCCATGTGGGTGATCTCGGGGATGAACTCGGCGCGCGGGTCGAGCGCCGGGTCGGCCGTGTAGACGCCCTCGACGCCGTTCTTGGCCATCAGGATGATCTCCGCGTGGATCTCCGCGGCGCGCAGCGCGGCGGCGGTGTCGGTCGTGAAGAACGGGTTGCCCGTGCCGGCCGCGAAGATCACCACGCGTCCCTTCTCGAGGTGACGCATCGCACGGCGGCGGATGTAGGGCTCGGCGACCTCGGCGACGCCGAGCGCGGACTGCACGCGCGTGTCGGTGCCGGCCTTCTCGAGCGCGTCCTGCAGCGGCAGCGCATTGAGCACGGTCGCGAGCATGCCCATGTAGTCGGCCGTCGCCCTGTCCATTCCGGCAGCCGCGCCCTGCATTCCGCGGAAGATGTTGCCGGCGCCGACGACGATCGCGACCTCCACACCCTGGTCGCGCACGGCCGTCACCTGCTGGGCGACGGCCGCGACGCGCTCGGGGTCGGTGCCGTATGGCAGCTCGCCCATCAGCGCCTCGCCCGAGAGCTTCAGCAGGATCCGTTCGAAGGCAGGGGCCATCTGTCCGGCAGCCTATCCCGTCCCCGCCGGTGGGCCCTACTGGCCGATGGCGAAGCGCGCGAAGCGGCGTATGACGACGTTCTCCCCGGTCGTCGCCGTCAGCTCGTCGCGCAGCTGCTGGACGGTCTTGCCGTCGAACTTGGGGTTGTGCATCTCCTGCTCGAGCAGCACGATCGTGGCGAGCCACGAGTCGAGCTTGCCGGTGACGATTTTCTCGCGCACGTTCTCCGGCTTCTCGCCCGCCTCCTGCTCGTAGATGCGCGCCTCGGCGGCGCGCAGCTCCTCCGGCACGTCCTCGCGGCTGACGTACCTCACCGTCGGCGTCGCCGCGACCTGCATCGCCACCTCTCGCGCGAAGGTCACGAAATCCTCGTTCTTGGCGACGAAGTCCGTGTTGCAGTCCACCTCGATCAGCACGCCGACCTTCGACCCCGCGTGCACGTATGACTGCACCGTGCCCTCGGTCGCGGCGCGCTCGCCGAGGTCCTGGATCTTCTTGCCCTGCTTGACGCGGAGGATCTCGATTGCCTTCTCGATGTTCCCCTCGGCCTCCGTCAGCGCCTTCTTGCAGTCCATCATTCCCGCGCCCGTGCGCTCGCGCAGGGCCTTGACATCCTTTGCCGGGATCTCCGTCGTGCTCATTTCGGCTGTGCCTCCTTCGCGGGCGCCTCGCTCTGCGCCGTCTGATCGGCCGCGGGCGCGACGGCGACCGGCTCCGCGCCGGTCACATCCGGCGCTGGTGCATCGCCGTCGGCGCTTTCGGCCGCCGTCTCGGCGGGCGCGGACTGGGGGTTGGCGGGCTGGCGCGCGTCGGCACCGGCGCTCATCGGCGTGACCGTCGCGCTGCCCGGCTCGAGCGTGGCCGGATCGGCGGTGGCGGGCGGCACGGGCGTCGTCTCCGGTGCCGGCTGCTGGGTCGACGCAGCCGCGGCGGCTCGTTCGGCCGCGGCTTTGTCCTCCGCCTCCTTCTTGGCCTGCTCCGCCGCGTCGCGCTTGGCCTGCTCCTCGGCCTCGCGCTTGGCGCGTGCCTCCGCCTCGATGCGGGCCTTCTCCTCGGCCTCCTTGCGCGCGCGCTCCTCCTCGGCGCGGAAGATCGAGTGGCCCTCCGAGACCACCTGGCCGACCGCCTGGGTGATCAGCGCGCAGGAGCGGATCGCGTCGTCGTTGCCGGGGACCACGAAGTCGATCCCGTCGGGGTCGCAGTTGGTGTCGACGAGCCCGATGATCGGGATGCGCAGGCGGCGGGCCTCTTTGACGGCGATCTCCTCGGTCTTGAGGTCGATCACGAACATCGCATCGGGCACGCGCTGCATGTTCTTGACGCCGCCCAGGTTCGCGCGCAGCTTCTCGAGGTCGGCCTGCGCGGCCATTCGCTCGCGGGTCGGCAGCAGCGCGAGCTGGCCCTCGGCCTCGTAGCGTTCGAGGTCGTGCAGGCGGCGTATGCGCTGGTTGATCGTCTGGAAGTTCGTCAGCAGCCCACCGAGCCAGCGATGGTTGACGAACGGCATGTCCGCCGCTTCGGCAACCTCCTTGACGGTGTCGCGGGCCTGCTTCTTGGTGCCGACGAACAGCACGGTGCCGCCGCGGTGGGCGAGTGAGCTGGCGAACTCCTGGGCCTGCGCGAGCAGCGCCTGGGTCTTCAGCAGGTCGATGATGTAGATGCCGCCGCGCTCACCATGGATGAAGCGGCGCATCTTGGGGTTCCAGCGGCGCGTCTGATGACCGAAGTGGACGCCGGCCTCCAGCAGCTCCGCAATGCCTACGTCGGCCACGGGCTACTCCCTTGTATGTGTGCGTTTTACGTCCGCATGAGTGGCGCGGACCCGGGGATCTACTTATCGCCCGGGCAGGGCCGCGATCCACCGCCACGCGGTCGAGATCGGATTGGAGTGCTCAGGATAGCTGTTCGGCGCGGGCCAGCGCCGCCTGGAGGTCGGCGGGAAGCGGCGAGCGCAGCTCGAGATGCTCGCCCGTGATCGGATGCTCGAAAGCCAGACGGGTGGCGTGGAGGAACTGGCGCTCCAGCCCGAGCCGCCCGGCCGTTCCGTAGTCCGGGTCCCCGCACACGGGATGTCCGATCGCCTGCAGGTGCACGCGGATCTGGTGGGTGCGCCCGGTGTCCAGGCGCAGGCGCAGCAGGGAGGTGTCGGGCAGGGCGCGCTCGAGCGTGAAGTTGGTGCGCGCCTCGCGCGCACCGGAGCCGTCGACCGCCATGCGTGTGCGTACGCGCGGGTCGCGTCCGATCGGCGCCTCGATCGTGCCCGTGCGGGCCGGCGGGCGTCCCTCGACGAGCGCGAGGTACTCCCGCTCGATGCGCCGTTCGACGAGTGCCGTCTGCAGGCGGCGAAGAACCTCCTCCGTCCGCGCCACGACGAGCAAGCCCGAGGTGTCGCGATCGAGCCGATGCACGATCCCGGGCCGATCGGAATCCCACGCACCCTCGCCGCCGGCGAGCTGCGGTGCGAGCAGCTGCGCGAGCGTGTCCTCGCGATGCCCGCGCGCCGGGTGCACGACGAGGCCGGCGCCCTTCTCGACGACGATCAGGTGCTCGTCCTCGTAGGCGACCGTGAACGCGGGCGCGTCGGTCAAGTGTGGCTGCGGCGCGAGCTGTCGATGAGCACGAACAGGATCAGTATGCCGAGCGTGATCGACGCATCCGCGAGGTTGAACGGTGGCCAGCCGAGCGGCAGCTTGATGAAGTCCGTCACCGATCCTTCGCGCACGCGATCGAAGATGTTGCCGAGCGCACCGCCGACGAGCATCCCCGTCGGCAGCCACATCATCGGCTTGCCGACGTGCAGCGCGAAGTAGACGAGCAGCGCCAGCAGCGCGAGCGCGATCAGGATCGTGACGGCGAGATGGCTGCCGGGCAGGAAGCCGAAGGCGACGCCGTGGTTGCGAGTGTCGACGAGCTGCACGCCGGGCAGCAGCTTGTGTTCTTCACCGGCCGCGATCGAATGTCGGACGGCCTGCTTGCTGAGCTGGTCGAGGGCCACCACGCAGGCCGCGACGAGCAGCGCGAGCAGCCAGGCACCCGCCGGCCGGTCTGCGAGCCGACGCACGCGCGCTCAGCCGTGGATGAGGCGTTCGACCACGACGTTGTTGACGATCGACAGCGTGATCAGGGCGAGGATCGGGCTGAAGTCGAAGCCGCCGAACTGCGGCAGCAGGCGTCGGAAGATACGCAGGAACGGCTCGCAGATGTCGCGCAGGAACCCGAGGATGCCGTCGCTCGCACGCGAATACGGCGGCCGCAGCCCGGCGGCGAACAGCAACTGCACGACGATGTAGACGATGATCAGCAGCGTGTACACGTAGATCACCGTGGAGAGGAAGTCAGCGATCTGCGTGCGCGCGCTCGCGAGCACCATCAGCCCGTCTCCAGGACGGCGTCGAGCGCGTTGCTGAAGGCGGCCCGCAGGCCGCCGCGCTCGAGGGCGTCGAGGCCGCGCGCGGTGAGGCCGCCGGGCGAGGCGACCTCGCGGCGGACCGCCATCGTGTCGTTGCCGCGAACGCGCAGCAGCTCGGCGGTGCCGGCGAGGGTCTGCACGACGAGCTGGGCGCCCTGCGCCGAGGGGATGCCGCGTCGCACACCCGCGTCGATCTGCGCCTCGGCGACGAGCGCGACGTAGGCCGGCGCGCAGGACATCAGGCCCATTGCGACGTCCACCAGCGCGTCGTCGAGCACGACGAGCGTCCCGAGCTCGGCGAACAGCGCCGCGACCTGCGCGTCCTGGCCGGGATCCTGAACCTCGCCGGCGGCCTGCACGACGGCGCCCTGGCGGACCTCGACGGGCAGCGAGGGTATGAAGCGGTAGACGGCGCGCTGGGGATAAGCCTCGCGCAGCGCCGCGAGTGGAGTGGCGGCGAGGATCGAGGCGACGGCGCCGCGAGCGTGGGGCGCGACCTCGGCGGCGACCGCGCGCAGCTGGGCGGGCTTGTGGCAGAGCACCAGCAGGTCCGCGCGGGCGGCGACGGCTGCGTTGTCGGCGAGCGCCTCCCCCCCCACCTCTGCGGCGAGCGCCTCGGCGCGCTCGGCGAGCGGGTCCGAGCAGACCAGCGGACGCCCCCACCCCCGCGCAAGCGCACGGGCCATGTTGCCGCAACCGATCAGACCTATGTCCATGAGAGCGTCAGGCTAGCGGCCGCGTCAGGCTTGGTTGAAGAAGCCCTTCTCGATCAGCCGTGCTCTCTCCTCGGCCGAGATCTCGACGTTGCGGGGCGTCAGCATGAAGACCTTGTCGGCGATTCTCTGCATGCCGCCGTCGAGCGCATAGGTCAGCCCCGAGGCGAAGTCGATCAGCCGCTTGGAGAGGTCGGTTTCGGAGCCCTGGAGGTTGAGGATGACGGGTATCGAGTCCTTGAACTTGTCGGCGATCTGCTGGGCGTCGTTGAACGACTTGGGCACGACGAGGTGCACCTGCACGTCGCCGTTGCCGCGGCCGCCGACGGGCTTCAGGACCGTCGTGGCGCGTCCACGCGAGCGCGACCCGGCTTCGGCCTCGTCCTCCGCGAAGATGTCGTCGTACTCATCGCGTCGCCGTCGCAGCCGCCGCACGTTGGGGCGCTCGCGGTAGCGGTCCTCGATCTCCGCCTCGGGCGCGACGTCGTCCTCGTAGTCGTCGTGGTACTCCTCGGCAAGGCCGAAGTACACGAGCGCGCTGTGCCAGGAGTCACGGAAAGCCATCTGTGTTGATCGTGTTCGCCCGGCGAGCCGGTTTCCCTGCAGAATGCTAGTCGGTGTCCAGCGCGCAGGCGGTACCGCGCACGCCCTCAATGATATAGCTTCGTGCCGATTCGCACGATTGTCGCGCCCTCCTCCGCGGCGACGACGTAATCCTGGGAGGTGCCCATCGAGAGGTGCTCGAGGCCGCGCTCGGCGCCCAGCCGGCGCAACGCGGCGAACCACGGTCGGCTGTCCTCCGCCCGCGCGGACAGCGGAGGCATCGTCATCAGGCCGGCCACCGGTAGGCGCGCCCGGGCGATGAACGCGTCGAGCTGCTCCGGCGCAACGCCGGCCTTGGCGGACTCCCCGGCGAGGTTCACCTCGATCAGGATGCGCAACCCCGGGCGCGCGAGCTCGCGGTGACGCTCGAGCTCAGCGAGCGCGGAGTCGGAGGCGACGGAGTGGATCAGGCGCGCGTGCGGGACGATCGCGCGCACCCGGCGGCTCTGCAGCTGGCCGATGAAGTCCCACTCGAACAGCGGGCCGTGCGCGTCGAACTTGCGCGCCAGCTCCTGCGCACGGTTCTCGCCGACGACGCGCACGCCGGCCTGCGAGAGCGTGGGGAGCTCCTCGAGCGCGACGTACTTGGTCGCGGCGAGCAGCTCGACGGAGCCGGGCGCGCGACCGCCGCGCGCGCAGGCGCCGTCGAGCTCAGCCGCGATGCGGGCGAGATTCGCGCGGATCCGCTCGGCGTCGAGGCCGCCGATCAGCTCAACCACGCGACCCCCGCCTGGCGGCCCGCGCGCACGCCTTCGCGCCGGTGTGAGAAGTAACGCTCGTCGCAGATCGTGCACCCCCCGACCGCGCGCACCGCGCTGACGCCGGCCGCATCCAGCTGCTCGCGCGCGATCGCGCGCAGATCGATCGTGCGCGCGCGGTGGTGCGCGCCGGGGAACGCGCGCTGGACCTCCGCCCCGACCTCGTAGCAGCAAGCTCCGGCGCCCGGGCCGATCACCGCGACAATCCCACCCGCGCGCGCGCCGGGCGCGAGCTCGCGCAGCGCCCGCACGCCCTCTGCGAGGACGCCGGCGGCGAGGCCGCGCCAGCCGGCGTGCACCATCGCGACGGCGCCGCGCGTGCCGAGTGCGACCGGCAGGCAGTCCGCCGCGAGCACCATCGCGGCGACGCCCGCGAGCGCCGTCGCCTGCCCGTCGGCGCTGACGGGCGGTGCGTCCGCGTCCTGCGCCGGCAGCTCGACGACGCGCGTGACCGCGGTGCCGTGCACCTGATGGCCGCGGGCGAGCGCGCGGACGCCGATCTGTCTGCGCAACCGCTCGCGCGCGAGCGCACCGTCTTGGGCACCGTCACCGCCCACGCTCGACATGTTGCCCTCGGCGCGGCTCGTGAAGAGCACGCGGCCCGCGCCCGCCAGCTCGAGCGGCTGTCCGTCGCAGCTCATGCGCGCTCCGCGAGGGCGGCGGCGAGCTCGGCCTCGCGTCCCTGCTCGATCTCGCCGTCGAGCTTGGCGGCGAGCGCCGCAGCCAGCCGGCGGCCGATCTCCGGGCCGGCGGGAATGCCGGCGTCGAGCAGATCCTGGCCACCGATCGAGAGGCCGATGGTTCGCAGCCTCCCCAGCCACTCGCGGGCGGCCTCCCAGGCGGGGGTCGCGCGACCCGCGAGCGCGGCGGCGAGCGCGACGGCCTCCGGCGGATGTGCGGCGAGCGCGTCGTGCAGCTGGGACGGACGTTGGCGGCGCTCGAGCAGCTCGATCAGCAACGGCGCAGCGAGGACGCTGCGGATGACACGCTCGCGCTCGGCGGCGGGAAACTCGAACTCGTCGAGCAGCGCGCGCAGGCCCGCGCCGCTCTGGCCGGCGGCGGCCTGCGTGCTCGGCGCGAGCAGGGCGCCCAGCAGCAGCGCCTGCGGGTGACCGTCGGGGGGCAGCAGCTCGAGCGCCGTGGCCGCGAGGCTCGCGTCGAACAGCAGGCCGGCGCCGAGCGCGGCCAGCACACCGAGCTGCTGCAGCGAGGCGAGCGCAGCCACGGGATCGCGTTCGCCCAGCGCGAGGCGCAGCTCGGCACCGGTGCGTGCGCGTGAGACGCTCGCCAGCGCGCCGCCCTGGAGCGCCTCGCGGGCGAGCGTGGCCGTGTGCGGCTCGATCTCGAACTGCAACCGCGCGCGATAGCGCGCGAGGCGCAGTAGGCGCGTGGGGTCGTCGACGAAGCTGTCGTCGTGCAGCACGCGCAGCCATCCGGCGGCGAGGTCCTCGCGTGCGTGCTCGGCCGCCAGCAGCGCCCCGCGGCGGCGACCGCCGAGCGCCACGGCGAACGCGTTGACGGTGAAATCGCGGCGATCGAGGTCCTCCGCGAACGTGCCGTCACCGACGAGCGGGAGTGCGCCGGGGCTCGTGTAGCTCTCGGACCGCCGCGTCGCGATGTCGATCGTGCCGCCGCTCCAGCACACGCGCGCCGTGCGGAAGCGCTCGTTGAAGGTGGACCCGGAACGCTCGTCGGCGCTCTCGTCGGCGCGTGCGCCGAGCCGCGATGCGAGCGCCGTGGCAAGCTCGCCCGCGCCCTCGGCGACGACGACGTCGAGCTCTCGCGGCTGTCGCCCCAGCAGCAGGTCGCGCACGGCGCCGCCGACGATTCCGACGTCCTCGCGGCCGTCCGCGAGCTCGAGCAGCTCGCGCCCGCCGGGGAGCTCCGCGACGGCGGCGAGAACGTCCCCCCCGTCACGCGCGAGCTCGCCGTGGCGATTGTCCTGCATGCGCGCCGACTCCTCGCTCACCCCCGGCGCACCGGGATTCCGGCGCTCGCCAGGTGTGCCTTGGCCTCGGCGACGCTGAAGCGGCCGTAGTGGAAGATCGAGGCACACAGCACCGCGTCGGCCCCGGCGCGCAGGGCGGCCGCGAGATGCTCGAGCTCCCCCGCTCCCCCGGAGGCGATCACGGGCACGCCGACGGCCTCGCTGACGGCGCTCGTGAGCGGGAGGTCATAGCCCTCGCTGGTGCCGTCGCGGTCCATGCTCGTGAGCAGGATCTCGCCGGCGCCGCGCTCGACGGCCTCGCTCGCCCACTCCACGACGTCGCGCCCCGTGGCCGTTCGCCCCCCTGCCAGGTAGGCCTCCCAGGCGGGCGCGTGCGCGTCCTGCGCCGCCGGCGCCGTGGCCTTGGCGTCGATCGCCACGACGACGCATTGGGCGCCGAAGACGCCGGCGAGCTCGTCGAGCAGCTCGGGGCGTTCGAGCGCCGCGGAGTTGACCGAGACCTTGTCCGCACCGGCGTCGAGCACCGCCTGGGCGTCGGAGACCGAGCGCACGCCTCCGCCGATCGTGAACGGAATGAAGACCTCGTCGGCGGTGGCGCGGGCGAGTCTGGCGATCGTCTCGCGCTTCTCGTGCGTTGCCGTTATGTCGAGGAACACGACCTCGTCGGCGCCCTCGCGGTCGTAGTGGGCGGCCAGCTCGACGGGATCGCCGGCGTCGCGGATGTCGAGGAATTCGACGCCCTTGACGACGCGACCGCCGTCGACGTCGAGGCATGGGATGACGCGCTTGAAGTGCACCCGCTCACCGTAGTGAAGCTAGTCGGACAGGGCCGCCTTGGCCTCGGCGACGGTGAAGCGCCGCTCGTACAGCGCGGTGCCGACGATCACGCCGGCGAGGCCCTCCAGGCCCTCCTGTTCGCGCAGGCTCGCGAGCGCGGCGAGGTCCGACAGCGAGCCGATCCCGCCGGAGAAGACCAGGCTCCCCTCTCCCGCCGCCCGCGCCACCGACAGCACCTCCTCGCGGCTGGCGCCGTCGAGCATCCCGTCGTGGTCGATGTTCGTGAAGAGGAAGTGACGCACGCCGCGCTCCCGCAGCTGCGCGAAGGCGTCGCGGGCTCGCAGCTCGGTTGTCTGCAGCCAGCCGTGCGTCGCGACCAGGCCGCCACGCACGTCCACGGCCACGACGATCCGCTCTGAGCCGTGCACGCGTAGAACCTCGCCGAGCAGCTCGGGGTCGGTGAACGCGGCGGTGCCGATGACCACGCGGGTCGCCCCAGCGGCGAGCGCTTCCGCGACGGCCGCGGCGGTGCGCAGGCCGCCGCCATACTGCAGCGGCACGTCGAGCTCGCGGGCGATGCGCCGGAGGGTCGGGATGTTCGCGGGCTCGCCGTTCCTGGCGCCGTCGAGGTCGACCACGTGGAGCTGCTCCGCGCCGGCCTGCACCCAGCCGCGGGCGGCCGCCACGGGGTCCTCGTCGTAGACCTTGCGGGTGTCGAAGTCGCCCTGCACGAGCCGCACCGCGCTGGCGCCGAGGATGTCGATCGCCGGGTAGAGCCTCAACCGGCGACCGGGGTCCTCGCCGCGAGGCAGATGTGCGCGAAGTTCGCCAGCAGGCGCAGGCCGGCGGCCGAGGACTTCTCGGGGTGGAACTGGACGCCGTAGAAGGAGCCGCGCTGCACGGCGGTCACGAACGGCGCTCCGTAGTCGGCGGTGGCGAGGATGTCGTGCTCGTCGGCGGGCACGGGGGCGAAGGAGTGCACGTGGTAGAAGGACGCGCGCTGCGCCAGCGAGGCCACGAGCGGCGAGCCGGCGGCCGCGAAGCGGACCTCGTTCCAGCCGATGTGCGGCAGCTTCAGCCCGCGCGTGTCGAGCGCCCGCACCTCGCCCGCGAGGATCCCCAGCCCGTCCGCCCCGCCCTGCTCGCTGGAGTGATCGAAGGCCAGCTGCATGCCGAGGCAAACCCCGAGCACCGGCACGCCGGCGGAGACCCGCTCGCGCAGCAGCTCGTCGAGGCCGAGCTCGCGCAGGCGCTCCATCGCGCGCGGGAAGGCGCCGACGCCCGGGACCACGACGCCGGCGGCGGCGCGCAGCTCGGCCTGATCGCGAGTGACGAGTGCACGCGCGCCGATGTGCTCGATCGCCTTCTCGACCGAGCGGCGGTTGCCCATGCCGTAGTCGAGCACGGCGATGTCGACGGCGCCGCCGAGCAGCCCGCTCATCCGGTCAGGGTCCCCTTCGTGCTCGGCACGCCGCTCTCGCCGGGGTCGATCGCGACGGCCGCACGCAGGGCGCGCGCGAACGCCTTGAAGGCTGCCTCGATCATGTGGTGGGCGTTGCTGCCGGCCTGCACCCGCAGGTGCAGGGTGAGCTTCGCGCTGTTGGCGAGCGCACGAAAGAACTCCTCCGTCAGCTCGTGCTCGAAGTCGCCGGTGGCGCCGGGCGGGAGGGCGGCCTCGAACAGCGTGAAGGGACGCCCGGAGATGTCGATCGCGCAGCTCGCCCGAGCCTCGTCCATCGGCACCGTGGCGGCGCCGTAGCGGACGATGCCGGTGCGCTCGCCGAGCGCCCGGTCGAGTGCCTGCCCGAGCACGATCGCGGTGTCCTCGACGGTGTGGTGCGCGCCCGTCTGCAGGTCGCCGCTGACCTCCACGTCGAGGTCGATGCGTCCGTGGCGGGCGAGCAGGTCGAGCATGTGGTCGAGGAACCCCACGCCCGTCGCGCGCGTGCCGGCGCCCGTGCCTTCGAGGCCGAGTGTCAGGCGCACTGCGGTCTCGCCGGTGCGGCGCTCGATCGTGGCGGTGCGGCTCATAACGCTGGATTCTCCCCTACTCGCGCCTCCATCGATTCGGCGTGCACCTCGAAGCCCTCCGCGCGCGCGATCGGGGCGCCTGCCGCGGCGAGCCGCCCGGCCGCCTCCCCCACCCGCACCTCGGCCATCGTGCGGCGGAAATGCCGCGGCGCGAGGCCGGAGGCGAAGCGTGCGGCGCTCGAGGTCGGCAGCACGTGGTTGGAGCCGACGAGGTAGTCGCCGAAGGCCGTCGCACTGGCGGCGCCGACGAACAGGCACCCGGCGCTGCGCACGCTCGCGGCGAGCGCCTCGACCTCAGCTCCGATCAGCTCCAGGTGCTCGGGCGCGAACGCGTTTGCGAAGGCGATCGCCTCGCGCGCGTCGGCGACCTCGACGATCGCGAACTGCGCCTCGCCGACACTCGGTCGTTCGACGATCAGGCGCCTGATCGTCTGATCGAGCGAGTCGCAGACCGCCGCGCTCGGGGAGACCGCCACGACGAGGCTCCCGTCGCCGTGCTCGCCCTGCGCGAGCATGTCGAGCGCGGGTAGCGTCAGCTCCTGCGCGGCGCTTGCATCAAGGGCCACGAGCAGATCGCTCGGGCCGGCGAACCCGTCGATGCCGACGGTCGTGGAGAGCTGGTGCTTGGCCTCTTGGACATACAGGTTGCCGGGCCCGACGATCACATCGACGGGCCGCACGGTCGCGGTGCCGTAGGCGAGCGCGGCGATCGCCTGGGCGCCGCCCATCACCGTGACCTCGGTGACGCCGAGGAGGTGGGCGGCGGCGAGCACCGCCGGATGGGCCCGCCCGTCGGGGCCGGGCGGGGTGGCGACCACCACCGAGTCGACCTCGGCCACCTGGGCGGGGATGACGTTCATCAGCACCGTGCTCGGGTAGGCGGCCCGTCCCCCGGGGACGTAGCAGCCGGCGCGGCGGAGCGGCACCGGGCGCAGCCCCAGGTCGGCGGTGCCGCGCACCGCGGTGTCGCGCTGGAGCGCGTGGAAGTCGCGGATGCGGCCGGCCGCGGTGGTCAGCGCGGCCTGCAGCTCGGGGGCGGTCGTCTTCCACGCCGCCGCCATCGAGGCGGCGCCAGCGTAGAGCTCGGGCACGTCGACGCCGTCGA
>DASYFR010000027.1:0-22331 GCA_036498325.1 Solirubrobacteraceae bacterium | reverse complement strand
CGCACTACTTGTTCGAGTCATTCCGCGAGCTGATGGAGACGGCGCGTTAATGCCACGTCGCAACGATTTGCAGTCGATTCTCGTGATCGGCTCGGGCCCGATCGTGATCGGGCAGGCAGCCGAGTTCGACTACGCCGGCGTCCAGGCCTGCAAGGTGCTGCTCGAAGAGGGCTACGAGGTCGTGCTCGTCAACTCGAACCCGGCGACGATCATGACCGACCCGGAGTTCGCGACGGCGACCTACGTCGAGCCGCTGATCCCGGAGGCCGTCGAGCAGGTCATCGACGCCGAGCGGCCGAACGCGCTGCTGCCGACGCTCGGCGGCGGCACCGCGCTCAACCTCGCGCGGGCCCTGCACGAGTCCGGGACGCTGGCACGCTACGGGGTCGAGCTGATCGGGGCGAACTACGACGCGATCCTGCGCGCCGAGGACCGGCAGCTGTTCCGGGAGACCGTCGAGGGCGCCGGGCTGCGGGTGCCGAAGTCGATGACGGTGTCGAGCATGGCCGACGGCGAGCGGGCGCTCGCCGAGGTGGGCCTCCCAGCGATCTTCCGCCCCGGCTTCACGATGGGCGGCGAGGGCGGCGGGATCGCCGTCACCGAGGCGGAGTTCCGCCAGCGCGTCGCTGAGGGGCTCGCCGCGAGCCCGATCGGGCAGGTGCTCGTCGAGGAGTCCGTGATCGGCTGGGGTGAGTTCGAGCTCGAGGTGATGCGCGACCGCAACGACAACGTCGTGATCGTCTGCTCGATCGAGAACGTAGACCCGATGGGTGTGCACACCGGCGACTCGGTGACGGTCGCGCCGCAGCAGACGCTCACCGACCGCCAGTACCAGGAGCTGCGCGACCAGGCGCTCGCCGTGATCCGCGCCGTTGGCGTCGAGACCGGGGGGTCGAACATCCAGTTCGCGGTCAACCCGCGCACGGACGAGATCGTCGTGATCGAGATGAACCCGCGCGTGTCGCGCTCGTCCGCACTCGCGTCGAAGGCGACCGGGTTCCCGATCGCGAAGATCGCCGCCCGGCTCGCGGTCGGTTACGCGCTCGACGAGATCGACAACGACATCACGCGCCGCACGCCCGCGAGCTTCGAGCCGACGATCGACTACGTCGTCGTCAAGTGGCCCCGGTTCGCGTTCGAGAAGTTCCCCGGCACCGACGGCCGCCTCTCCACCCACATGCAGTCCGTAGGGGAGGCGATGGCGATCGGGCGCACCTTCCGGCAGGCGTTCGCCAAGGCGAAGCGCTCGCGCGAGCTCGACGTCGACGCGAACCCGCCGGTGGACACCGACGTCCTGCTCGAACGGATCGAGAAGCCGTCCGCCGATCGCTTCGAACTGATCCTCGCCGGGCTCGAGCGAGGCGTTCCCAACGACGAGATCGTGCGGCGCACCGGCATCGACCCCTGGTTCGTCGCGGAGCTCGCCGAGCTCGCCGCGGGCAACGAGCGCGAGGAAGGCCTGGTTCGGACCTACAAGTCCGTTGACACCTGCGCGGCCGAGTTCGAGGCAGAGACCCCGTACTACTACTCCGGCTGGGAGCGCCCGGGGCCGTACGGGCCGCGCCACGAGGTCCGCCGCGGCGACAGGGCGTCCGTAGTCATCCTCGGCGCCGGGCCGAACCGGATCGGGCAGGGGATCGAGTTCGACTACTGCTGCGTGCACGCCGCGCAGGCCGTCCGCGCCTCTGGCCGCGACGCGGTGATGGTGAACTGCAACCCGGAGACGGTCTCGACCGACTACGACACCTCCGACCGCCTCTACTTCGAGCCGCTCACGCTCGAGGACGTGCTCGCCGTCGTGGCGGTCGAGCGCCCCGTCGGTGTGATCGTGCAGTTCGGCGGCCAGACGCCCCTGAAGCTGGCGGCCGGCCTGTCCGCCGCCGGCGTCCCGCTGCTTGGCACCAGCGTCGAGGCGATCGACCTCGCCGAGGACCGCGGACGCTTCGGCGCGCTCCTGCAGCGGCTCGGCTACAAGGCGCCTGCGTATGCGACCGCGCGGTCCGTCGCCGAGGCGCTGGACAGCGCCGAGCGCGTCGGCTTCCCGCTGCTCGTGCGCCCCTCCTACGTGCTCGGCGGGCGCGCGATGGAGATCGTCTACTCGAGCGCGGGCCTCGCCGACTACCTGCGCCGCGAGGCCGGCGAGGACGGCGCGGGGGAGATCTACCTCGACCGCTTCCTTGAGAACGCCGCGGAGGTCGACGTCGATGCGCTGTGCGACGGCAGCGACGTGTGGATCGGGGGCATCATGCAGCACGTCGAGGAGGCCGGCGTGCACTCCGGCGACAGCGCCTGCGTGCTGCCGGCGCACTCGCTCGGAGAGGAGATGCTTGAGCAGATCCGCGCAGCGACGCGCGAGATCGCCCTCGCGATCGGCGTCGTCGGGCTGATCAACGTCCAGTACGCCGTCCACGCCGGTGAGCTGTACGTGATCGAGGCCAACCCCCGCGCCTCGCGCACCGTGCCGTTCGTGTCGAAGGCGATCGGCCTGCCGCTCGCCAAGCTCGCCTGCCGGATCATGCTCGGCGAGAAGCTCGCCGAGCTCGACCTCCCGCAGGACCGCCAGGGCATGGGCTTCGGCGATCACGTCTCGGTCAAGGAGGCGGTGCTGCCGTTCGACCGCTTCGACGGCTCCGATGCGCTGCTCGGCCCGGAGATGCGCTCGACCGGTGAGGTGATGGGCATCGCGCGCGACTTCCCGACCGCCTTCGCGAAGGCGCAGGCGGCCGCCGGCGTGCCGTTGCCGAGCGGCGGCACGGTCTTCATAACCGTCACCGACTCCGACAAGGCCGGTGCCTTCTTCGTCGCCAGCAGCCTGCACGAATGCGGCTTTCGCATCGTCGCCACGCGCGGCACCGCGGAGGCGATCTCGCGCATGGGCGTGCCCGTCCAGGGCCTCAACAAGATCGCCGAGGGCTCCCCGCACGTGCTCGACTGGATCGAACGCGGAGACGTCGACCTCGTCGTCAACACGCCCACCGGGGTGGGGGCGCGGACCGACGGCTACGAGATCCGCCGCGCCGCCGTCGGCCACGGGATCCCCTGCCTGACGACGCTCGCGGCCGGCATCTCGGCGGCGCGCGCGATCGCCCGCGCCCAGCGCGACGGCGAGCCCGAGGTCCTCTGCCTGCAGGAGCTCCACGGCGCTCGCAACCGTGAGCGCTCGGCCGGGCGCGACGGAGCCGGCGTGGCGTGAGCCGGGCGCCGTTCGCCCGCCGCCTGCTGAGCGTCATCGGAGTCGATGAGCTGGGCGCCTACCGGGTGCTGCGCGTCGCCGACGAAGGCCCCGATGCCGAGCCCGGCCAGTTCGCGATGCTCGCAGCCGCCGAGGATTGGGGCGGGGGGGAGGAACAGCGTCCGTTCCTCGCGCGGGCCTTCTCGTTCGCCCGCCAGGTGCGTGGAGAGGCGCACTTCCTGCTCGAGGACGTCGGCCCCGGCAGCCGGCGACTGTGTGAGCTCGGCGCCGGCGACGGGCTCTGGGTCCTCGGTCCGCTGGGGCAGGGCTTTCGTGCACCGGCCGCGGGGCGACGCGCGATCCTGCTCGGCGGCGGCGTCGGCATCGCGCCGCTCGCGATCCTGCAGGACCGGCTGACGGCGGCTGCCACGACGGTGCTGCTCGGCTTTCGCGACAGCGCGCGCGCCGAGGGCGCGGCGCTGCTCGACGGCGCCCGCGTGGCGAGCGACGACGGCTCGGTCGGGCATCACGGCCGCGTGACCGACCTGCTCGAGCAGGAGCTCGCGCGCGATCGCGACGCGATCGTGTACGCCTGTGGGCCGGTCGCGATGCTCGAGTCGGTGCGGGCGATCTGCGCCGCGCGCGACGTGCCCGCCCAGCTCGCGCTCGAGGCCGGGATGGCGTGTGGCTTCGGAGCGTGCTTCGGCTGCGTCGTGGCGCGACGCGGCGGCGGCTATCTGCGGGTGTGTGTCGACGGGCCCGTGCTCGACGCGCACGAGCTCGAGCGCGTCGAGGAGCCCGCCGGAGCCCCCGTGTGAGCGTCTCCTTCTGTGGCCTGGAGCTCGCGCATGCGATCGTCAACGGCTCCGGCACGTTCGACGCGATCGCCGCGCACGCTGCCTTCGGGGAGGAGCTCGTGCGCGAGTTCCCCTTCGCCGCCTACGTCTCCAAGACGATCACGCTCGAGCCGCGCGCCGGCAATCCGCCGCCGCGCCTGTGGGAGGCCTCGGCCGGGCTGGTCAACTCGATCGGGCTCCCCAACAAGGGGCTCGACGGCTACCTGCGCGAGGATCTCCCGCGGCTCGCGGAGATCTGCTCGCGCGCCGGCACAGGGGCGGGCGTGCCGCTCGTCACCAACGTGATGGGTGCGAGCGCCACCGAGCTCACCCGCCTCGTCGCCGCCTGCGAGGCGCGCAGCGAGATTGCGGCGATCGAGTTGAACGTCTCCTGCCCGAACGTCGAGACCGGCCTGGACATCGGCGCCGACCCGCGCCAGCTCGAGGCGGTGGTGCGCGCCGTGCGCCCCCACACCGGCAAGCCGTTGATCGTCAAGCTGACACCCAACACGGCCGACGTGGCGCGCTGCGCGCAGGCCGCCGAGGACGCCGGCGCGGACTCCGTCTCGCTGATCAACACGCTGCGCGCGCTGGCGCTCGCGCCGCACGCCACCGCCGGCGCGAGCGAGCGCGCCGGCGGGCGCGGCCCGGGACGGGCGTGGCTCGGCGGCGTCACGGGCGGGCTGTCGGGGCCGGCCGTGCGCGTCGTGGCGCTCGCGCAGGTGTCCGCCGTCGCAGCCCGCGTGCAGATCCCCGTCGTCGGCATGGGCGGAGTCCGCAGCGGCGCCGACGCGCGCGAGCTGCTCGACGTCGGAGCGCGGCTCGTCGCGGTCGGCACCGAGAGCTTCCTCGACCCCGCCGCCGGCGCACGCATCGCGCGCGAGCTCGACGCGATCGCGGGCCCCTGAGGGCCCGCGCACGACCATTTCGGGCACGGTTGGCGGCTGACCCTCCGCCGAGGGCCGCGGACGCCGCGATCGGTGTGTCGTGCTCGCCTCAAAGAGCACTGAAATCCCTGCAAACACACGCGCGGACCGTCCACCAGCCTCGATTTATCTGCACCTCAGGTCGAGGTACAGGTGAATTCGGCAGATTTCCTTCATCACCCGTCCCCGGTGTGTAGACTCGCCGCCCATGGCGACGGCGACCGGTACGACGTCCTCGAGCACCTCGACCGCCCCCGAGCGCTCGCTCAACCAGCGCATGGACGCGCTCGCGCGTGCCAACCAGATTCGCATTCAGCGCGCCCAGCTCAAGCGCGATCTGAAGGCGGGGCGCCGCTCGATCCACTCGCTGCTGCTCGACCCGCCCGAGTACGTCGAGACGGCCAAGGTCTTCGACATGCTGCTCGCAGTGCCCAAGTACGGGCGCGTGAAGGTCAACAAGATCCTCGCCCACTGCCGCATCGCCCCCAGCAAGACGATCGGCGGCCTGTCCGAGCGCCAGCGCTCGGAGCTGATCTCCCTGCTGCACCACTAGACGATTCCCACCGCACCCGTCAATAGGGTCCGGTGATCGCGCGCGTATTCGTCATCACGGGACCGTCGGGGGTCGGCAAGGGCACGCTGATCCGTGGACTGATGGAGCGCGTCCAGCCGCTCGAGCTGTCCGTCTCCGCCACCACGCGCGCGCCGCGCGCGGGCGAGCGCGACGGTGTCGACTACCACTTCCTCTCGCGCGAGGAGTTCGACCGGCGGGTGCAGGCGGGCGAGTTCGTCGAGCACGCCGACTACGCCGGTCGCAGCTACGGCACGCTGCGCAGCGAGCTCGAGGATCGCGTCGAGGCGGGCATTCCCGTCGTGCTCGAGATCGAGGTCCAGGGCGCCCGCCAGGTGCGCGCGGCGATGCCCGAGGCCGTGCAGGTCTTCATCGCGCCTCCCTCCCTGAGCGCGCTGCGAACGCGCCTGATCGGACGCGGCACCGACGACCCCCAGGAGGTCGAGCGGCGGCTGCTCGTCGCCGAGCACGAGCTGCACGCGCAGCCCGAGTTCGCGCACGTGGTGGTCAACGACCGCCTCGACGAGGCGCTCGAGCGGCTCGTCGAGATCGTCTCGAGCAACCTCGACTGAGCGAGCGGATCGCGCCGCGGGGCGCGGCCTGGCAAGCCCGCGCGCGCCGCACCGCCACGCCGAGCGCGCGCGGGAGCGCGCACGCGGGCGACTACACTCAGAGCTCAAACCAGGAAAGGCAAGCGCAACCCGTGATCTCTCCCCGCATCGACCGCCTGCTCGAGCAGGTCGACTCAAACTACGCCGGTGTGATCGTCGCCGCCAAGCGCGCGCGCCAGATCAACAGCTACTACCACAACCTCGGCGAGGGCACCTTCGACGAGTTTCCCCCGCCGATGATCGAAACGGCGTCGAAAAACTACCTCACGATCGCACTCGAGGAGGTAGCAGGCGGAAAGATGAAGTACCACTACCGCTAGATCAGGCGAAGCGCTCTAAAGCCCAGAGGTCATGTCCCGCATCCTGCTCGGCGTCAGCGGCGGCATCGCTGCCTACAAGGCCCTGGAGCTCGTCCGGCTGGCGACGGGCGCCGGGCACGCCGTGCGCGTCGTGCAGACGCCGACGAGCCTGCGCTTCGTCGGGCCTGCCTCCTTCAGCGCGCTGAGCGGCGCGCCGGTGCTGCACAGCGAGTTCGAGCGCGATCCCGCGCACGGCGCGTTCCCCGACCAGCCCCAGCCCCGGCACGACCCCCTCAGCCATCTCGAGCTCGTCGCCAACGCCGACGTCCTCCTGATCGCGCCCGCCTCCGCCAACACGATCGCGAAGCTCGCCGCCGGCATGGCCGACAACCTGCTGTGCAGCTGCGCGCTCGCGGCGGCCTGCCCGCTCGTGATCGCCCCGGCGATGAACAACCGCATGTACGAGCACCCGGCGACGGCGGCGAATCTGCGCACGCTGGCGCAGCGGGGCGTGCACATCGTCGAGCCGGGCGTCGGGCGCCTGGCCTCGCAGGGCGAGCACGGCGTCGGGCGCCTGGCCGAGCCCGAGTCCCTGCTCGCCGCCTGCGAGCACGCGATCGCCGAGCACGGCGGCTCAGGCTCCCCGCGCGAGGCTGAGGCTCCGGCCGGGCACGGCCTGCGCGGGCTGCGCGTGCTCGTCACCGCCGGAGGCACGCGCGAGCCGATCGACAGCGTGCGCTTCATCGGCAACAGCTCCTCGGGGCGGATGGGTTTCGCGCTCGCGCAGGCGGCGCAGCGACGGGGAGCCGTGGTGACGCTGCTCGCCGCCAACGTCTCGCTTCCGGACCCTCCCGGGATCGAGCGCCGCGACGTCGGCAGCGCGGCCGAGCTGGAGCGCGCGTGCGAGCAGGCCTTCGCCGATTGCGACGTGCTCCTGATGGCAGCCGCCGTCGCCGACTTCACGCCGGCGGAGCCGGCGAACGGCAAGATCAAGAAGGCCGAGCGGGGCATGCTCGAGCTCGCGCTGAAGCCGACCCCCGACGTGCTCAGCGCGCTCGCCGCGCGCAGGCGCGCCGGGCAGACGCTCGTCGGCTTCGCCGCCGAGCACGGCGCGGCGGCGGTCGAGCTCGCGCGCGCGAAGCTCACCGCCAAGGGGCTCGACGCGCTCGTCGTCAACGACATCTCGCGCGCGGACATCGGCTTCGACGTCGACGCCAACGAGGTCACGATCCTGAGCATCAACGGCGACGGCGCGAAGATCGAGCGCGAGGATGTGGCGCGGGCGAGCAAGGCGCACGTCGCCGAGGCGATCCTCGACGCGGTCGAGGCGCTGCGCGAGCGCGCCTAGAGGCTGCGCCAAGGCAGGCCCGCATCGCGGCCGGCGCGCCGTCGGCGGCTCGCGTGCAGCGGATAAACTTGGGCCGATGGAGAGTGTGTACGACCTCTACCAGCGCGGTTGCGAGCTGCTCGAGCACGGCGACCACCAGGCGGCGATAGTCCCGCTCAGCAAAGCCCGCGACCTCGAGCCCGACAAGGCCTCGATCCGCGAGGCGCTCGGCCGCGCGCTGTTTCACGCGCGCCACTACAAAGATGCCGCCGAGGAGTTCCGGGCGATCGCCGCGAGGACGCCCACGAACGACTACGCGCAGTTCTGCCTGGGTCGCTCGATGCAACTGCTGGGGCGCCACCGCGAGGCCTGCAAGCCGCTCGCGCTGGCCTGCTCGTTGCGCCCCGAGCGCGAGGATTACCGGCGCTACCGCGATCGCGCGCGACGCGACGCGGAGCGCGCCTGAGCCGCATATGGGGCGGCGCGCCGATGCTATGCTCGATTGACAGCTTTCGTACCGGTGCCGAGGTGCCGGTAGCAGTACCGAGAGTGGGCGCCCGCCCGCTCTTTTTGCGTAAGGACCCAGATCGAGAAGGACGATGAGCCCGCTGCAGACAGAAATCGAGAAGCGCCTGGCCGCCACCCGGCCCGAGATCGAGGTCCTCCTCGCGGAGGTTCTCGGCGGGCGCTGTCTGCGCGTCTTCATCGACCATCCCGACGGCGTCACGCTGGAGATGTGCGAGCTTGTCACGAGGGAGCTGAACGAGCTGCGCGAGCGCTACTCGCTCGAGGTCTCCTCGCCCGGCAGCGAGCGCCCGTTGACCAAGCCGGCCCACTTCCGCCGTTTCGTCGGCCGGCGCGCTCGGGTGCGCGCGCGCCATCCGCTGCCGATCGGCGAGCGGCCGGTGCAGAGCTTCACCGGGGAGCTCGTCGGAGCATCCGACGAGGAGGTCACCCTCGCGGCCGACGGGGGCGTCATCGCGATCCCCTACTCGGAGATCCGCCGTTCGAATCTGATCGAGGAGTAGAGCTCATGTCACGCGAAATCCTTGAGGCCATGCACGCGCTCGCCCGCGAGAAGGGAATCGAGCCCGAGAAGCTGATGATCGCGCTCGAGGACGCGCTGCTGTCTGCCTACAAGAAGCAGCCCGGCTCGGCCAAGTACGCACGCGTGGAGATGGACCGCGAGACAGCCGACTTCAGGGTCATCGAGCTGATCATCCCGGAGCGCCTCGAGGCGCACCTGATCGTCGAGACGATCGACGAGGAAACGACGATCGATCCCGAGACGGGGGAGATGCGCGAACCCGAGGAACCGGAAATCGATCCGAAGAAGTTCGCCGAATACCGCGATCAGATCGACGAGCGCGACGTCACCCCCGACGACTTCGGGCGGATCGCCGCGCAGACCGCCAAGCAGGTCATCCTGCAGCGCATCCGCGAGGCCGAGCGCGACATGATGTACGAGGAGTACCGCGACCGCGTCGGCGAGCTGATCACCGGCATCGTGCAGCAGTCCGACTCGCGCTACACGCTCGTGCAGCTGCGCGAACGCGTCGAGGCGCTGCTGCCGAAGTCCGAGCAGGTCGAGGGCGAGCGCTACGACCACTCCCAGCGCATCAAGGCCGTCATCAAGGAGGTCTCGCCGTCGACGAAGGGCCCCGCGATCATCGTCTCCCGGCGCGACCCCGAGCTGATCAAGAAGCTGTTCGAGCTCGAGGTGCCGGAGATCGCCGACGGCCTCGTCGAGATCGCCAACGTCGCCCGCGAGCCCGGCTATCGCTCGAAGATCGCCGTCATCTCCCACACCGACGGCGTCGACCCGGTGGGTGCCTGCGTCGGTCCGCGCGGCTCGCGCGTGCGCATGGTCGTATCCGAGCTGCGCGGCGAGAAGATCGACATCATCCCCTTCAACGACGAGCCCGCACGCTTCGTCGCCAAGGCACTCTCACCGGCCCGCGTGCGCGAGGTGCTCGTCGACGACGAGGCCAAGCAGGCAACCGTGATCGTGCCCGACGACCAGCTCTCGCTGGCGATCGGGCGCGAGGGTCAGAACGCGCGCCTCGCCGCCCGCCTGACGGGCTGGCGCGTGGACATCCGCTCGGAGACCGAGTTCGCGGCCGAGGAGGCCGAGCACGGCTTCGAGGAGGAGGAGGTCCAGGGCCGCTGTGCCGCGGTCCTCTCAAACGGCCGCCGCTGCCCCAACGCCGCGCTGCCGGGCTCACGCTACTGCGGGATCGAGAGCCATCAGGCGCTCGCCAACATCGCCAGCGACAACGTCGGCGACCTCGCCGCCGAGGCCGGCGGCGAGCAGACCGCTGCACCGAGCGCCGCCGAGGCCGGCGGCGAGCCGACCGCTGCGCCGAGCGCCGCCGAGCTCGCGAGCGAGCTCCCGCCGACGCCGGCCGAGGAGCAGGCGACATAGGGGCTCGACCCGGCGGCACGACGACGCCTGGCGCCCGCCCGCGCCGCGCGACGCCGCATCGTCGCTGCATCGGCTGTGGCCGCAGCGCCGCCAAGTCGCAGCTCGTTCGCCTCGTGCGCGCAGGCGTCGGCCGGGACGCGCGCGCAGTCCAGGACCGCGACATGAGGATGCCCGGACGCGGCGCCTATCTGTGTGCCGGCGAGCGGCCGGATGCGCCCGCGGCGGGCTGCCTCCAGCGCGCCCTGCAACGCGGCGCGATCCCGCGAGCCCTGCGCTCGGCGGTGTCGCTCGATCCCAAGCTCGTAGAATCCGTGAGTTGATGAGCAAGAAGCGCGTACACGAAATCGCCAAGGAGCACGGTGTCTCGAGCAAGGAGCTGCTCGAGAAGCTGAAGGCTGCCGGCGTCGAGGCGAAGGCCGCCGCCTCCTCAGTCGAGGAGGGTGCCGCGCTGAAGGCGCTCGGCGTCGCCGCCGCCAACGGAGCCCAGAGCACCAACGGCGCGAGCGCGGCCGAGCCCGTCGAAGCCAAGCCTGCGCCCGCCCCGAAGGCGAAGGCGAAGGCGCCCGCCGACGCCGCGCCAGCAAGCGCCCCCCCGGCGCCCGCTGCGCCGGCCGCCGGCGCACCCGCCGCGACGGCTCCCGCCGCGAAGACTCCCGCCGCAACGGCCCCCGTCGCGCAGGCATCGCCGGCCACGCCCGCTGCCCCGCCCGCCCAGGCGCCGAGCGCGTCCACCGGCACCGCTGCCGCGGGCGCCCCGCAGCAGGCGCCGGCGCCCGGCACGGCTGCAGGCGCCGAGCGCGTACGTCCGACCCGCGACTCGCGCACGGGCGAGCGCACCCCCGGAGACATCGGTCCAGGTGGCCGCCGGCGCGTGGTGATCGACTCGCAGGCCTCGCGCCGTCAGCAGGGCGGACCGTCCAACCAGCCCCAGCGCCGCCCCCGCCGCGGACGGCGCCGGCGCGGAACGTACGACGAGACGATCGCCCCGATCGACACCGCCGCGATGGAGGCCACGGATTTGATCCGCGTGAACTCCGGCTCGACCGTCAAGGACGTCGCCGAGTACCTCGGCGTGGCAGTCCCCGAGCTGATCAAGAAGCTGATGTCGCTGGGTGAGATGGCAACGCTCACGCAGACGCTGTCCGACGACGCCATCCAGGTGCTCGCGGACGAGTTCGACAAGCAGATCGAGATCGTCCACGCCGCCGACGACGTCGAGGTCGAGCCCGTCTTCGAGGACGCCGACGAGGACCTGATCGAACGTCCGCCCGTCGTCACGATCATGGGGCACGTCGACCACGGCAAGACCTCGCTGCTCGACGCGATCCGCGAGACCGAGGTCGTCGCCGGCGAGGCCGGTGGCATCACCCAGCACATCGGTGCCTACCAGGTGCGCCACGCGGGCAAGGAGATCACGTTTCTCGACACGCCCGGTCACGAGGCCTTCACGGCGATGCGCGCCCGCGGGGCGCGCGCGACGGACCTGGCGGTGATCGTCGTCGCGGCCGATGACGGCGTCAAGCCGCAGACCGAGGAGGCCATCGATCACGCGAAGGCCGCCGAAGTCCCGATCATCGTCGCCGTCAACAAGATCGACAAGGAGGGCGCGCAGCCCGAGCGCGTCCGCACCGAGATGACCCAGCACGGCCTGCAGCCGTCGGAGTGGGGCGGGGAGATCGAGTTCGTCGACGTCAGCGCCAAGACCCACGACGGCCTCGACACGCTGCTCGAGACGATCCTCCTCGTCACCGACCTGGAGGAGCTCAAGGCCAACGCCGGCGCGGAGGCCTCCGGCACCGTGATCGAGTCCAAGCTCGACCCCGGACGCGGACCCGTCGTCACCGTGCTGATCCAACGCGGAACGCTGCGCGTCAGCGACGCCCTGGTCGCCGGCGCCCACTTCGGCCGCGTCCGCGCGATGCACGACTTCACCGGCAACAAGATGAAGCGCGCGATGCCCGGCCAGCCGGTCGAGGTGCTCGGCTTCGACGGCGTCCCCGAGGCCGGCGAGCCCGTGCGTGTCGTCGAGAACGAGCGCCGCGCGCGTCAGCTCGCGGGTGAGCGCGCGAATCGCCTGAAGACCGAGGCGCTCGCGCGCCGCTCCGGTCGCAAGGTCTCGCTCGAGGACGTCTTCAAGCTCGCACAGGAGGGCACCGTCAAGGAGCTCGGGCTCGTCGTCAAGGCTGACGTCGCCGGTTCGCTGGAGGCAATCGAGGACGAGATCGCAAAGCTGCCTCAGCAGGAGGTCAAGGTCAACATCATCCACCGCGGTGTCGGTGGGATCAACGAGTCCGACGTGATGCTCGCCTCCGCCTCCGAGGGCGTGATCCTCGCCTTCAACGTCCGCCCCGTCGGCGACGCGCGCCAGATCGCCGACCGCGAGGGAGTCGAGATCCGCTCCTACGCCGTCATCTACCGCGCGATCGAGGAGCTGCGCGCGGCGATGCAGGGCATGCTCGAGCCGGCCGAGGTCGAGACGCCGCTCGGACAGGCCGAGGTGCGCCAGCTGTTCAAAGCCTCACGGATCGGCACGATCGCCGGCTCGTTCGTCACCGAGGGCAAGGTCACGCGCGGTGCGCGTGTGCGCGTCGTGCGCGAGGGCACCGTCATCTACGACACCACGATCGAGAGCCTGCGCCGCTTCAACGACGACGTGCGCGAGGTCGCCAGCGGGTTCGAGTGCGGGATCGTGCTCACCAACTTCCAGGACCTCCGCGAGGGCGACGTGCTCGAGACCTACGAGACGCGCCAGGTGGAGCGAGAGCTGTCCTCCTGAGCGCCTGCTCGCTCGGCAGGGACCCGGCGTTCGGCGCGGAATTGGAGAGCTAGGATGAGTACGGGACGTATGCGTCGGGTCGACGAGGCGATCCGTCAGGTGATCGGGGACACCGTTGCAGGTGATCTGAAGGACCCTCGAGTGGGATTCGTAACCGTGACCGATGTCAGGACCAGCCCAGACCTACGCCATGCCCGCGTGTACGCGAGCGTCCTCGGAGCCGACGGCGGTGCCTCCAGCGCCGAGGAGCGCGAGGCGAGCCTCGCGGGGCTGCGCAGCGCGCACGGCTACCTGCAGGGGCGCGTCGCCGCGGAGCTCCGCCTCAAGCGCACGCCGACGCTGGAGTTCCTCTACGACGACACGACCGACCGGGCGCTGCGCGTCGAGGAGCTGATCGACGAGGGGCTGCGCTGATGGGCGATCCCGCTCCCGCCCTCACTCGTGAGCTCGTGCTCGCACGCATCCGCGAGGACCAGCGCTTCGTCCTCGCCACGCACGAGAACCCCGACGGTGACGCGCTCGGCTCGCTCGTGGCGATGCACGGCGTGCTCACCGCGCTCGGCAAGGACACGGCGATGTTCATCTCCCCGCACGATCTGCCGCTCCCGCAGGAGTACAGCTTCTTCGAGCTCGACGGCCTGATCCGCGAGCCGCCGGTGGACATCGCCGAGCGCACGGTCGTGCTGCTCGACTGCGGCAACATCGACCGCAACTCCGCCGCCGTGCTGCGCGACGGCGCGCATCTGCTGAACATCGACCACCACCACGACAACACGCGTTTCGGGACGCTCAACCACGTCGTGCCCGACGCCTCCTGCACGGCGGAGATCGTCTGGGAGCTGATGCACGGGCTCGGAGTGCAGCCGACGCCGGCGGTCGCCGAGGCGCTGTACGTCGGGGTGATCACGGACACGGGACGGTTCATGTACGAGAGCACCGGGCCGCGCGCCCACCTGATGGCGGCCGAGCTGCTGCAGGCCGGCGTCGACGTCTCGGCGATCAACCGGCGCCTGTACGAGGACGTTCCCGAGGGCAAGCTGAGGCTGCTCGCGCTCGCGCTCGGTCAGCTGCAGCGCTTCGACTCCGGCACGGTCACGCTGGTGGCGCTCAGCGCGCTGGACTTCGCGCGCGCCGAAGCCGAGGAGAGCCACTCCGAGGGCATCATCGACCAGCTCCGTGCGCTGCACGCCACCAAGGTCGCGGTGCTCGTGCGCGAGCTCTGCAGCGGTGAGCGCAAGGGCCAGCACAAAGTCTCGCTACGCGCCACCGACGACGACGTGGACGTGTCGATCATCGCCCGTGCCCAGGGCGGCGGTGGCCACCGCCGCGCGGCCGGCTTCTCGACGACGCTGACGGTCGCGGAGCTCGTCGAGTTCCTGCGTGCGGCGATCACCGCCCAGCTGCACCCCAGCTCGGACGGGCGCGCGGCCGCGACGGTCGCCTGAGTGACCGCTGCGCCGGCCGCCGGCGGGGAGCGCGGCGTCGAGGGCGTGCTGCTGATCGACAAGCCCGCCGGGATCACCTCGCACGACGCCGTCGCCGCCGTGCGCCGCTCGCTCGGCGGCGCGAAGGCGGGCCACGCCGGCACGCTCGATCCGTTCGCGACGGGCCTGCTGCTCGTGCTCGTCGGACGCGCCACGAAAGCCCAGCGCGAGCTGATGGCGCTGCCCAAGCGCTATGAGACCATCGCCCGCCTCGGCGCCGTCTCGAGCACCGGCGACACCGAGGGCGAGATCACAGAGACCGGGCAGATCCCGCCCGACCCGCCGATCCTGCCGACGGGCGAGCTGCGTCAGCGCCCGCCGGCGCACTCGGCCGTCAAGATCGCGGGCGAGCGCGCCTACAAGCGCGCGCGGCGGGGTGAGAGCTTTGAGATGCCCGAGCGGTTCGTGACCGTGCACAGCTTCCGTCAGCTCTGGCGCGAGCCGGGCGTCGCGGGGGACCCCGAGCAGCCCGCGCGAGCCGCGTTCGAGATCGAGTGCGGCTCGGGCACGTACGTCCGCTCGCTGATCGCCGACCTAGGCGATGCCTACTGCCTGACGCTGAGGCGCACCGCGATCGGCCCGTTCACGGTCGCCGACGCCGTCGCGCCGCCGCAGCGCGGAACCAGCTGGGGCGATGCGCCGCTGATCGCCGTGGGGCGCGCACTCGAGCTCGCGCGGGGCTAGGCTTGCGCCCGTGAAGGTGATCCGGCTGCCCGAAGTGGAGCGCTCGCGCGAGCGCGACGTCGCGGTCGGCACCTTCGACGGCGTGCATCTCGGCCACCGCGAGGTGATCGCGGGGGCCGACAGCGTGCTCACATTCGATCCCCATCCCGTCTCCGTGATCGCCCCGCAGCACCCCTCCAAGCTGCTCACGACGCTCGCGCGCAAGGCTCAGCTCGTCGCCGAGCTCGGCGTGCAGGAGATGATCGTGATCCCCTTCGACACCGCCTTCGCGCGTCGCTCGGCGGCCGAGTTCATCGACGACGTACTCGTCGGCGCGCTCGGCGCGCGGCAGGTCGCGATCGGCGAGAACTTCCGCTTCGGGCACAAGGCGCAGGGCGATCCCCGCCTGCTGCTCGCCGACGAGCGCTTCGCGACGGTCGTGCACCCGCTGCTGGAAATCGACGGCGAGATCGTCTCCTCCAGCCACATCCGCGGGCTCGTCCTGGCCGGCGACGTGGCCGAGGCCAACCGCCTGCTCGGCAGCACCTTCGAGCTCGTCGGCGAGGTCGTGCACGGCGACAAGCGCGGCCGCGAGCTCGGCTTCCCGACCGCCAACCTGGTGCCCGACGACGCGCTCGTCTGTCCCGGCCACGGCGTCTATGCGTGCCTCTCCCATCACGACCCCGCCGGTCCGCGCCCGGCGGCCGTGAGCATCGGCGTGCGCCCGACCTTCCAGACCGGGCGCGGCGAGCTGATCGAGGCCTACATCCTCGACTTCGACGGTGACATCTACGGCCAGGATCTGCGCCTGCAGTTCCTCGCGCGCCTGCGCGGCGAGCGCCGCTTCGAGGATCCTGGCGCGCTCGTCGAGCAGATGCGCCGCGACGTGGAGCGCACGCGGGAGATCGTCGCCGCTAGTTGAGCGCCGCTGCACGTCTGCTACCGTCCCCGCAATGCCAGCCATCACCAGCGAGCGCAAGCGCGAGATCGCCGCCAAGTTCGGCTCCAGCGACCACGACACGGGCGCCACCGAGGTCCAGATCGCGCTGCTCACCGAGCGCATCAACCACCTCACCGAGCACCTCCGTGGAGCGCAGAAAGACCATCACTCCCGTCGCGGCCTCCTGATGCTCGTCGGCCGCCGCCGGCGCTTCCTCGACTACCTGCAGCGCAAGGACATCGAGGGCTACCGCGGGCTGATCAAAGAGCTCGGCCTGCGCAAGTAGCTCGATGAGCGTCCTGCCCGCAGGGACGCCCGCGCCGAGCTTCACGCTCGCGCGCGCCGACGGGGAGCCGTTCACGGAGCGCGACCTGCAGGGGCGCACGACGGTGCTCGTCTTCTATCCGTTCGCCTTCAGCCCCGTCTGCACTGACCAGCTGCAGCTGTATGAGCCGCTGACGAAGGAGCTCGCAGGGCGCGCAGACGCGCTCTACGGCGTCTCCTGCGACTCGAGCTGGGCGCAGTCCGCGTTCAAGGACAAGCTCGCCGTCTCCAGCGAGCAGCTGTCGGACTTCGAGCCCAAGGGCGCCGCCTGCGCGGCCTTCGGCGTCCTCCACGACGGCGGCTTCGCGCAGCGGGCGCTCGTCATCACGGGCCCCGACGGGGTCGTGCGCTGGAGCTATCAGGCCGACTCGCCCGGCGATCTGCCCGGCGTCGAGCTGCTGCGCGACGCGCTCGCCGGGCTTCGCTAAGCTCAATCGGTTCGGAAAAAAGAGAAAAAGAAACGGACCGCCGACCGACGGGCGGAACAGGAAGGCAGTGAATATGAGTAGTGACGCTGTTACGCGGGTCTCCGTGGAGATCGCAGGTAGCGAGATCTCGTTCGAGACCGGCAGGATGGCCAAGCAGGCCTCCGGCGCCGTCGTCGTCCGCCAGGGCGACACGATGGTTCTCTGCACCGCGGTCGCCGGCAGCCTCCGCGACGTCGACTTCCTCCCCCTGACGGTGGATGTCGAGGAGCGCATGTACGCCGCCGGCAAAATCCCCGGCTCATTCTTCAAGCGCGAGGGCCGCCCCGGCGAGAAGGGCACGCTCACCGCGCGCATGATCGACCGCCCGATCCGCCCGCTGTTCCCCAAGGAATGGCGCTATGACACCCAGCTCGTGGCGATCCCGCTGTCGATCGACCAGGTTCACCCCTACGACATCCTCGCGATGAACGGCGCATCGACGGCGCTGATGATCTCCGATATTCCGCTGCCGACGCCCGTCGGCGCGGTGCGGATCGGCAAGATCGACGGGAACTTCGTCGTCAACCCCCAGGAGGCCGACCTGCTCGCAAGCGCCGACGAGGGCGGCTCGGACCTGGACCTGATCGTCGCGGGCACCGAGGAGGCCATCCTGATGGTCGAGGCGGGCGCCAGCGAGATTCCCGAGGCCGAGATCCTCGACGCGCTCGACATCGCCCACGCCGAGATCAAGAAGCTGTGCGCGCTGCAGCGCGAGCTCGCCGCGAAGGTCGGCAAGCAGAAGAAAGTCTTCGAGACGGTCCCCGTCGATCAATCGCTGCTCGAGGCGATCCGCGGCTCCCACGGCGCTGCGCTCGACGACGCCACGCAGGTCGAGGACAAGCTCGAGCGCCAGGAGACGACCAAGGCCGTCGAGGCGGCGATCCTCGAGCAGCACGCCCCGGCTGCGCCGGAGGGCGCCTCCGAGGAGCAGCTGCTCGCCGCCAAGCAGCGCCGCGCGGCGGTCCAGCTCGCCTTCGACAAGCTCGAGAAGTCGATCATCCGCGAGCGCATCGCCGTGCAGAAGAAGCGCCCGGACGGGCGCAGCGAGAACGAGATCCGCGACATCTCGATCGAAGTCGGCGTCACGCCGCGCACGCACGGCTCGGCGCTGTTCACGCGCGGGCAGACGCAGGCGCTCAGCGTCGTGGCGATGGGCACCTTGAAGGAGGAGATGCGCATCGACACGCTCGGCCTGGAGACGAAAAAGTACTACTGGCACCACTACAACTTCCCGCCGTTCTCGGTCGGAGAAGCGGGCCGCATGGGCGGCGTCAAGCGCCGCGACATCGGCCACGGCGCGCTCGCCGAGCGCGCGCTCGCGCCGATGGTGCCCTCGATCGAGGAGTTCCCCTACTCGATCCGCGTGGTCTCGGACATCCTCGAGTCCAACGGCTCCTCCTCGATGGCATCGGTGTGCGGCTCCTCGCTGTCGCTGATGGACGCCGGGGTGCCGATCAAGCGCCCGGTCGCCGGGATCGCGATGGGCCTGATCAAGGAGGGCGATGACTACATCGTCCTCACCGACATCGCCGGCGTCGAGGACCACCTCGGTGACATGGACTTCAAGGTCGCCGGCACCGAGCGGGGCATCACGGCCCTGCAGATGGACATCAAGATCACCGGTGTCACCTTCGACATCCTGCGCGACGCGCTCAGCCAGGCCAAGGAGGCGCGCACGTTCATCCTCGGCAAGATGGCCGACGTGATCGGCACGCCGCGCGAGCAGCTCAGCCAGTTCGCGCCACGGATCCAGACGATCCAGATCGACCCCTCCCAGATCGGCCTGCTGATCGGCAAGGGCGGCGAAACGATCCGCGGCCTGTCGGAGGAGTTCGAATCCCAGATCGACGTCAACGACGACGGTCAGGTCCTCATCTACTCCGCCAACGGAGAGCTCGGCGACGCGCTCGTGGAGCACGTGCGGATGATGATGAAGGAGGTCGAGGTCGGCGACGAGTACGCCGGCAAGGTCGTCAAGACGACGACCTTCGGGGCCTTCATCGAGCTCGCCAAGGGCACAGACGGGCTGCTGCACATCTCCAACGTCTCGCCCGGCCAGCGCGTCGAGGCCGTCGAGGACGTGCTCAACAAGGGCGACGAGGTCAACGTCCGCGTCGTCGAGGTCGACCGCGAGCGGGGCCGCATCGGCCTGCGGCTCGCCGACGACCCGGACATCGCCGGCAAGTCCGTCGAGGAGCTCGCCGGCGTGGGCACGGGCGGTGGCGGCGGCGGACGTGGCCCGCGCGAGGGCGCCGGACGCAACGGCCGTGAGCGCTCGGATCGCACCGATCGTCCGCGCCGCGGCGGCGAGCGCGGCTCGGGCCGCCCGCGCCACGGGCGTGACCGCGATTGACCCCGACCCCCGGGCCGGCGTGACGGCCGAGCACCGCATCACGAGCCTCGACAGCGGCCTGCGGGTGGTCACCGAGCGCGTGCCAAGCGTGCGCTCGGTGGCGCTCGGGTTCTGGATCGCCAACGGCTCGACCTCCGAGCACCCCGGCCAGGCCGGCATCTCGCACCTGCTCGAGCACATGCTCTTCCGGGGCACCGAGCGCTACGGCTCGGAGGAGATCGACCAGATCTTCGACGCGATGGGCGCGGAGATCAACGCCGGCACCGACAAGGAAGCGACGTCGCTGTACACGCGCGTGCTCGACCGTCACCTCGAGCACGCGTTCGACGTGATGAGCGACATGATCTGGAATCCCCGCTTCGGCGAGCTGGAGGCCGAGCGCGAGGTCGTGCTCGAGGAGATCGCGATGTACGAAGACGATCCCCAGGATCGCGTGTTCGACGCGCTCGGCCGTGCGATCTTCGGCTCGCACCCGCTCGGGCGCCCCGTGATCGGCACCGCCGAGGTCATCGGCGCCGTCACGCGCGAGCAGCTGGGCGCATTCCACGACGAGCACTACCAGCCGCAGCGGATCGTGATCGCGGCGGCCGGCTCGGTCGATCACGATCTGCTCGTGCGGCTGGCCCGCGAGGTCGAGTCCGCGCGCGCGGCCACGCGCGACTCGAGCGCCGCGGAGGCGCCCGCGCAGGTGCCGGCGGCTCCCGCCCCGCCGAGCTTCGAGCGGCGCGTCGGCTTCCTCACCAAAGACACCGAGCAGTACCACGTGTGCGTCGGTGGGGAGGGGATCGCGCGCGACGACGAGCGCCGCTTCGCCCTGCGGGTGCTCGAAGGCGTGCTCGGCGGCACCTCCTCCTCGCGGCTGTTCCAGGAGGTCCGCGAGCGTCGCGGGCTCGCCTACTCGGTCTTCTCCTACTCGAACCTCTACGCGCGCACCGGGGAGGTTGGCGTTTATGTCGGCACCCGTCCGGACAACCTCGCCGAGGCGCTGTCCGTCGTCGCGGCCGAGCTCGAGCGCTGCGTCGAGGATCCCGCCAGCGAGCAGGAGCTCGTGCGCTCGCGCGAGAACCTCAAGGGCCGTGTCGTGCTCGGCCTGGAGTCCACGGGCGCGCGCATGAGCCGCCTCGGTGTCTCGCTGCTCAACGACATGCCGATCATGTCCGTCGATGAGATGATCGAGCGGATCGACGCCGTCGAGCTCGAGCACGTACGCGAGCTCGCCGGCGCCCTGTTTGCGCCCACGGCCCTGTCGGTCGCCGGCGTCGGGCCCGAGGAGGCGCGCTTTCGCGCCGCGATCGCGCCGCTCGAGGGCAGCGGACCGACCGCCGCCGTCGGCGAGCTCGCGCGATGATCCGGGTGGCCGTCGCCGGGGCCGCCGGGCGCATGGGGCAGACCGTCTGCAGCGCCGTCGAGGGCGCCGAGGACATGCAGCTGGTGGGTCGCGCCGACCCCCTGCTCGACACCGCGCTCGAGCAGGTGCTCGCGGAGGCAGACGTGGTCGTCGACTTCACCCGCCCCGACACGGCGCTCGCAAACGCGCTCGCCTGCCTGCGCGCGGGCGTCCACGTCGTGATCGGCACGACCGGCTTCGACCCCGCTGCGCTGGGCGAGCCGGCGGCCCGGCAGGCCGCGGCCGGGCGCCCGCGGGCCAACGTCCTGGTCGCGCCCAACTTCGCGATCGGCGCCGTCCTGATGATGCGCTTCGCCGCCGAGGCCGCCCGCCACATGAGCAGGGCGGAGATCATCGAGCTGCACCACGACGGCAAGCTCGACGCGCCCAGCGGCACCGCCGCGCGCACCGCCGAGCTGATGGCCGCCGCCGGCGGTGGCGAGCCGCCGCCGATCCACTCGGTCCGCCTTCCCGGCATCGTCGCCAATCAGGAGGTCATCCTCGGCGATCTCGGCCAGACGCTCAGCATCCGCCACGACACGATCAGCCGCGAGTCCTTCATGCCGGGCGTCCTGCTCGCCGTGCGCCGCGTCGGAACGCTCGCGGAGCCGCTCGTGGTGGGCCTCGAGAACGTGCTCTTCCAATCTTCGAGCGCGTGAGATACTGCACCCGATGAGCGGCCTCGGCACCATTCTGACGGCGATCGTGACGCCGTTCGATGAGCGCGGAAGGGTCAACGAGGACTCCTTCGTCGCGCTCATGCGCCACCTCGCCGAGAACGGCTCCGACGGCTTCGTCGTCGCCGGCACCACCGGCGAGGCCTCGACGCTGACCCACGAGGAACAGCTCGCGCTGATCGGCCTGGCGGTCGCCGAGCGCCCGCCGGGAAAGAGCATCGTCGCCGGCACCGGCACGAACGACACGCGCGAGGCGATCCACCTGAGCGAACGCGCGAGCGAGCTCGGCGCCGACGCGATGCTGTCGGTGACGCCCTACTACAACAAGCCCAGCCGGCTCGGCATCAAGCGCCACTACGAAGCCGTGGCGGCCGCGACCGACAAACCGACGCTGCTCTACAACATCCCCGGGCGCACCGCCACCAACATGCCCCCCGACCTGCTCGCCGAGCTGGCGCAGATCGAGGGCATCAGCGGCGTCAAGCAGGCCAACGCCGCGGAGCTGCAGCCGATCGACGGCCTCGACCTGTACGCCGGCGACGACGCGACGTTCGCGCGCACGCTCGACATGGGCGGTGCCGGGGGCATCCTCGTCGCCAGCCACATCGTCGGCAACGAGATGCACCAGATGGTCGCGCAGCCCGAGCGGCGCGCCGAGATCGACGCCTCCCTGCACGACGTCTACGAGACGCTGTTTCTGACGTCCAACCCGACGTGCACGAAGGCTGCTCTGAACCTGCTCGGCCACGACGTCGGCGGCCTGCGTCTGCCGCTCGTCGAGGCCACCGTCGAGGAGACAGCGGCCGTGCGCGCGATGCTCGAGCGCCACGGCATGCCGATCGAAGGTCAGCCAGCGAGCACCCCCGCGTGAGCTCGAAGCTGCGCGTGCTCCCGCTCGGCGGCCTCGGGGAGATCGGCAAGAACATGACCGTCGTCGAGTACGACGGCAGCATCGTCGTGGTCGACACGGGCCTGATGTTCCCGGCACCCGACCAGCTCGGGATCGACCTCGTCCTGCCCGACTTCACCTACCTGCGCGAACGGGCCGCCGACATCGAGGCGATCGTCCTTACACACGGGCACGAGGATCACG
>DASYFR010000026.1:0-152989 GCA_036498325.1 Solirubrobacteraceae bacterium | reverse complement strand
AGGCCTTCAACGGCAGCACGTGGGGAAGCTACCCGTTGGCTAGCGGTGCGCCGAGAGCGGCTGCGAACACGAGTCCGACGGTAGTCCGCGAAGCCGGCGGCGGGGGCGCCAACCAGTGGGTCTACTACGTCGGCGAAGACGGCAAGGTTTACGGGGAGGCCTTCAACGGCAGCACGTGGGGCCATTATTCCGTCGCGGAAGGCGGCGCACTGGCCGAACTCCCCGGCGTTTGACGCCCGCTGACGATGGGATATGCCGCTGGATCGCAAGGCCGAAAGTGAAGCTTTTCCAGCGGCTCGTTTCTGGCCCCGGTCCCCGGCGTCGCTCGACGCTCATGTTCCATTCGTGGTCTGTTTTGAGCAAATCGGTTCGAACCGAGGTCCGCGATTTGCCCCTAGGAAGGCACATCTGACCTAACTCGAAAGGCCGTGATCTGGCTGCTCGAGGCGCGACCCCGATCGCTTCCGCGATCGTGTGCTCGCACGCGCTGTCAGCCGCGCGAGCGAGAAACGCCTCGAGCAGGGTCTTCCGACGCTGCCGCGGATCACGCCACATTCGCTGCGGCGCACGTGGGCGATGCTGGCCGCGCAGGCCGGGCGCGACCCCCATTGGATCTCGGAATCTGGGAGCTCATGCGCTTCGCCGATGAGCTAGCTCATTTGCAGGGAACTTTATGATGGGCGCGGCGGGTTTCGAACCTGCGACCTCTCGCGTGTGAAGCGAGCGCTCTCCCACTGAGCTACGCGCCCTGGAGTCCCGTTGGGCTTTCGGCCACACCCGTGTTCCGCGGGGCCGGTCAGGAGGGCGGATCATAGTTGCCCTGTGCGGCAAATGTTCGCAGGCTTTGTCGACCGAATCGCAAATCCCGGCGGTCTCGAGCGCGCCTGCGCCGTGCAGGAATGCCGCAGGCAGCATCGAACTTCCACAGACAGCGACGTGCGGGGGATGGCGAGGATATCTCGTCCTCCAAACGGCGTATGGCCAGCGGAACGGTCGTCCCATAGGCTGCGACAGGGCGCCTGACTCATTGCGCCGGGGGCAGATGCGGCACTCCAACTCAAACACCAGCGACTCTGACGGGCTCCTCGAGGAGCCGTTCCTGTCGATCTTCGATCAGTCGCTCATCCCGATGGCGCTGCTCGACCGCGACCGCCGCTACCTCAAGGTCAACGATGCCCTCGTCAACTTCTACGAGCATCCCCGCTCCGAGCTCGTCGGAGCGGTCGCCGGGCGAGGCGATCCGATGGTCGTCGAGGGCGAGGGGATAGACGACCGCTGGGAGCAGTTCGTGCGCGCCAACGAGCTGTATGGCGAGCGTGTCGTCGAGCACGCGAGCGGCTCGCGGCTGCAGGTCTCCTTTGCGGCGCACGGCATGACGGTGGGCCGCCGCTGGCTGGCGCTCGTCGTCGCGCTCTCAGCCCGCCCTCACGCCGGGGGGCCCGAGATGATCGGCTCCGTCCCCCTCGAGGCCCCAAACGGGGCGGAGTCAAAGCTCACGGTGCGCGAGCGCGAGGTCGTGAGGCTCGTCGCGCTCGGCTCCACCACCCGGCAGGTCGCCGTGGACCTCTGCCTCTCGCCGGACACGATCCGCAGTCACGTCCGCAACGCGATGGCCAAGACGGGCGCCCACACGCGGGCGCAGCTGGTTGCCCAGGTGCTCGCCGACCGCGTCGTCGCGGGCTCCGAGGGCAACGGCACCGGCGGCGCCTTGTAAGGGCCCCCTCAGGGCCCCGCCGCCTCAGCGTCCGCTCACGGCCCGCTGCCGAGCGTCCAGAGGATGTTGACGCGGTAGACCTGTTCGCTGGGGAGCGCCCTCAGCGTCGTCGACGTGTTCAATTTCAGGCTCGTCGTGGACCAACCGCCGGCCGTCCACGTGCCTTCGCTCGTTTCCGCCGATGCGATCTTGACGGCCGTCGCGCTGTCGAGGTTGCAGGTGGTCGCGCACAGCAGTTTCGGTGTGCTGCCCGTGCCGCCGGTGAAGCTCGCGCCGGAGCTGGTGAGCTGGAGGGAGCCGGCCGCCAGGGTCGCGCCCGAGGCGACATACCCTTCGGCGTCGATTCCGCATTTCGCTTTCGGGCAGTACTGCGCGAAGGCGGCGCTCTTGCCGGTGCCCGACTGCCCGGCGACCGTCAGGTTCCAGCCGGATTTCGAGAGCGTGTCGGCGATCGAGAAGATGCTCATCGTCGTCGTCACAGTCTGCGTGCGGGCGTTCAGCGTGACCGCGGGCAGCGCGGGCAATTTGGGCGCCGTGCCGAAACTTAGGCTGCCGCTGGCCGCGGCCGGCAGCGCGAGCGCCAGGAGCCCGAGCGCGAGCGCTCCCCGGCTAGTCGCTCGGCGCCGGCGCATGCGCGGGCTGCGTGGCTGTGCGGATGCGCTCGAGCGCCTCGGCGGCGCTTGCTTGCCCGGTGGTCGCCTGCACCTCGATCTCCACCGCAGCGCCGGCGCCGTCCCCGCGCTGGGCGTGCCGGCGCAGGTCGGCCGCGAGCACTTCCGTCGTCTGCGGGTCGGTGTCCGGTGCCACGACCAGGAAGCGGTGGGCGTCGAGCCGGCAGATCCGGTCTGCTTGTCGCATGCGCGAGCGCAGGATCCTCGCGAGCTCGGGTGCCGCGCCTGCGGTGGGCAGCACCGAGACGCTGATCAGACCCATCGGCTCGCCGCTCAGGCGCGCAGCCTCGAGCGCAGACTCGATCGTTCGCACGGGCGAGCGGCCCGCTCCGCTTCGGCCGCGCAGCAGCAGCCGCGCCGCGAAGGCGAGCCCGGCGGCTGCGAGCACCCCCACCAGCGCCACCAGCCAGCCCGGCACGGCGGAGGCCGTGCCCGCCGCCGGGCCACCGTATAGCTGCTGACCCAGCGCGGCCGCGTGTCCGAAGCGCACGAGCGTGTCGAGCCTCGCGACACCGCCGGCGTAACGGAGGTAGGCACGAACGCGATAGACGGTGCCTTCGCTCGGGTGCTCGCGGGTCGCGAGAACGGGGTAGGCGATCGAGGTACCCGTCACGAACGTCCCGGGACCGAGCGCGGCGCGCGCCACGACCCGGGACCCGCGGGTGATCACAGCCTCGCCGGTGACGTTCTGGAGGATCACGTTGCCCGGATTGCGGGCGTCCAGGTGGAACGCCAGCCCGGACGGCTGGTGTTCCAGGCGCGCGCCCGTGAACGCGATCAGGGGTTGACGCGGCCCGGGCAGTGAGGTCTCGATGCCGATCGCGTAGCGCACGACGCTCGCGACCGCGACGCCTCCGCGACGGCTGCTGCGCGCACGCTGACCGAGCTGTTCGACGGCGATGCCGGCGAGATAGTCGCCCGGCGTGGCGGTCGGGGGCACCCTGACCGAGACGGGGATGACGGCGGTGGCACGGGGCGCGAGCGTGATCGCTCGTTGACCCAGCCGCACCCAGCGCGCGGACCCCGCGCCGGCCGACCCCGCGACGCCGTAGGTCGATCCGAGCGTGTCGATCGTCTCCCCGGCGACGGGGTCGAGCACGACGCGCAGGCTCTGGTCGGTCGGGTTGCGCAGGCCGATCGTGCCCGCCCGTGCGAGGCGTCCGCGCTCGACCGAGAGCTTGAAGTAGCTCAGCGACGGTCCCGAGGCCGGCGAGGGAAGCACGATCAGCGATGGCGCCGAGTCGGCGCGCGCGGGCGCTGCCGCGCACAGCCCGACGAGGAGCGCCGCGATCGCCACCGTCGATGCTCGCTGGCTGATCCGCGCGTGCCGGCGCGGGCGTGCAGGCCGCGGCCCGGCGGATCGTCTCATGGTGCTTCCCTTTCGGCGGTCCTCACCGCGCTCCTGCCTGTGGTGGACTGTGCCGGCGGCTACGGCCCGGTGCTGAGCGTCCACAGCAGGTTCACGCGGTAGATCTCGCCGTTCGCGAGCGCTTTCAGCGTCGAGGACGTGGCGAGCGCGAGGCTCGTGGCGCTGAAGCCCGTCGTCAGCCAGGTGCCCATGCCTGCTTTTTCGGCGCCCGAGGCGATCTTCACGGCGGAGGCGCTGTCGATGTTGCACGAGGCAGCGCACTGCAGCGTCGGTGCCGTGCCGGTCGAGCCGTTCTGGGCAGAGAAGGTTGCGCCCGTGCTGTTGAGCGTCAGCGAGCCCGCTGGGAGCGCGGCACCGGCGGCGACGTAGCCTTTGACGTCGGTTCCGCACGTGGCCGTCGGACAGTACTGCGCGAACACGGCGCTCTTTTCGCTGCCGCTCTGCCCGGCGACCGTGACGTTCCAGCCCGAGCCGCTGCCGGTGGCGTCCTGGGCGCCGAAGTTGGTCATCGTCGTGTTCGTCGTCTGGGACCCGCCCGTCAGCGTGACTTCTTTCAGCGCCGGCATCGACGGTGTGCTCGAGAACGACAGCGAGCCGGCTTTCACGGAGAATTCGGCTTTGTCTTCCTGCGTCGCGCCGAGCGCGCCGCCCGCCAGCAGTGCGCTCGTCGCGCATGCCAGCAAAACAGCGGAGAACGCTCGCGATGCTGTGCGGTGGAGACGGGTGGTGGTCATGTCTGAAGCCTCTTTCAGTGGACGAGCTGCGCGGTCGCCGCCCTGGCGGCCTACCTCGTTCGGACTAATACGTGTGGCTCCCTATCGGCACAGGATGCGATCGCTTGAGGGGTCTCTGGAAAGATTTCCATGGCGGGCGCTCGCACGTGTCCGCACCGTGGGCAGCGCTGCAGGGCGACACGCGGTGCACCCGGGCGGCGCTCGCCCCCGCCGGCCGGCGCCCCCGCCGGCCTGCTTTAGAAATCGTTAGATCCCTGTCGCGCTGCTCTTAGAGGTCGCGGCGATCGTGGTGGTCGAACCCCGGGAGCACCGGGACGACAGCAAAGGACCGAGCGATGAAGAAGCGAATCAAGCAGACCCTGATGGGGGTGCTGGCACTTGCAGCACTGGCGGGCGGCGGTGCGGCGCTCGCGGGAGCGGCCACGAGCAGCACCTCGACGTCGAGCGCCACGAGCACACCAGCGCCGCGCGGTAGCGGCGGCGGACCGCCGGGGGGCTTCTCGGCCGCCGACGCGCCGGGCACGGCAGCGCATGAGAACGCCGAGAAGGCCGTCACCGGCGAAGCCGCCGAAAAGGCTCAGGCAGCGGCGCTCGCCACGGTCAGCGGCGGCAAAGCCGGAGCCGTGACGAGCGACTTTCGCGGCAGCGGCTACGAGGTGACCGTGACAAAGACCGACGGAACGCAGAGCACCGTTCACCTCGACAGCTCGTTCAAAGTCCAGACGCACCCGTCCGGCGGGCCGAGCGCAGGCCAGCCCGCGCCGGGCGCCTACTCGGGCCAGGCCCCGCCGAGCGGGCAGCCACCGCAGGCCGGCTGAGCATCTCGGTAGCCGTGGGGCCCGGTGCGAGCCGGCGCCCCCCGGCGGCCGTGGGCGCCGGGCTGCTCACGAGCGCTCGCAGCGCTCATGAGCCGAGGCGAACCGCGACGTGGGGGTGCAGGCGGTCGTTGGCTTCCGAGTAGGTTTGCGCCAGCGTGTCGATCTCGCTCTGCGGGAGCGCGGCGCCGAATGCCACCGGGCCGCCGAGTTTGCGGTAGCCGTCAACCAGCTGCTTGCCGACCTGCGCGAGCGTGAACTGGGCGTCGTAGACGCTCTCGATGTACAGCGCGACGTTGGCTCGCGCGAAGCGCCTCGCGGCGCGCGGGCCTCTTTCGATCTGCGCGCTCGCCGCCATGATCATCTGCCAGCCACGCGCCGCGAGCCCCGCGTAGCTGCGGATCAGCCCCACGATCCGTGACGCCGGGCCCGTCAGCGAAGTCGCCTGGACTTCCCCGAACAGCGCCGGAAGGCGCAGCGCGGCCGCGCTCGCGGCCGCCGCCGTGATCGCGCCGGGCGCTCCGGCGCCGCGCGTGCGCGCGAGCCCGTGGGCGATCAGCGGCCACGCCGCGCGCGTCGTCACGACCTCCCTGGCCGCGGGCACTGCGAGGCCGGTGATCGCGTGGCAGACGGCGGCGAAGTCTTCGCGCTCGAGCTGCGTCGCCGCGGGCGTGGGGGTCCGGCTGGAGCCGCAGCCGCCGAGCGCGAGCGCGCAGCCGATCGCGAGCAGCGAGCGGCGGCGGAGGAGCGTCCGTCGCTGGCCGGCGCCGCGCAGAGCCCTCTTGCGGGGAGCCTGCGTGGGCCGCCTAGGTCCCGAGCAGGTCGATCACGAAGACGAGCGGCGCGTTCGGGGGGATCGCCGAGCCCGAGCCTTTCGCTCCGTAGGCGAGCGCCGACGGAATCACGAGCTCGCGCCGTCCGCCGACCTTCATGCCGGCCACGCCCTGATCCCATCCGGCGATCACCTGACCTTTGCCGAGCGCGAAACTGAACGGTTCGTTGCGCTTCCAGGACGAGTCGAATTCCTTGCCGCCTTTGAACAGCACGCCGACGTAGTTGACCGTCACCGTCTGGCCCGCTTTTGCTTCCGGGCCCGTCCCCGTGATCAGGTCTTTGATCTCCAGCTTCGTCGGCGCCGGCCCCGCGGGCGGGGTGGCCGTCGGCTGTTTCGAGAGCGGTCCGCTCGTCGGCGTTTTCGCCGTCGCCGTTTCGGTAGCTTTTTTGGCGCTCGGTTCAGCCTGCTTGGCGAGCGCGTTGTCGGCCGAGTTCTCCGCGCCGACGGTGATCGTGCTGGAGTTGCTCGAACCACCGCAGCCGACGATCACGACTGTCGTGGCGAGCGTCGCGAGCGTCAGGGCGCGGCGCGCGCGAAGGGGGGAGATGAGGCCGTTGAAGTAGGTCACGGTCGCGCAGCCTACCGGAAGCAGGGAGCCCGGGGCGCGGGAAGCAGGCGAAGCTCTGCCGGAGCGGGCGCCGCCCGTGCGTTAGGATCGGCGGCGGACCGTGCTAGGCGGGGAGGTAGCGGTGCCCTGAATCCGCAATCCGCTCTAGCGGGGCTGAACTCCCTTCCGAGGGGTTCTGGCCTCGGTCGCTCCGTCGCTCGGGGCGTCGATGGTTCGGGTCCCGCGCGGTGTCGGCTTGCGAACCAGGTCAGGTCCGGAAGGAAGCAGCCTTAAGCGATCACCGGCAGGCGCAGCGGGAGCTCCCGGACCGGAGTCGTGGGCGGTGGCAGGCGCCGGGTGCTCGGGATCTCGACGCGGGGTGCACGGTCCGTCAATCGCAGCGGTGGAAGATCAGCCACGAGCGGTTGGCGCTCGTCTCGGTGAATCCGGGCGGCACCGTCACGACCTTGGCGACGGGGTCCTTCTTGTCGAGCACGTAGCTCGTTTCGACCTCCCTGTTCGCCGGGTCGAGGTAGACACCCGCGGCGATGTGGCCGACCTGCAGGCTGACCACATTGCGCGGGCTCGTCTTCAGGAACAGGGCGAGCAGCGGGATCGGCGCGTGGTTGGGGACGCCGACGGGCCCGCAGGCGAGGTTGATCGCGTGGTTCTGCACGAGCGCGAGCAGGTCGTCTTCGATGCGCTGCTGACGGGCGAGTTCGTCGATTTCCCCGTGCGCCGTGTGGTACTGCGAGGGGGCGTAGGCGAGCAGCGCGACCAGCGCCACGGCGCCGGCGGCAATCCACCAGCGCCGGCGCGTGTCCTCGCGGGGGAGGTTGAGCCAGCCGAACACGCCGGCGCCCGCGAACACGCACAGGATCGCCGAGGCGAGGAACGCATAGCGGGTGTCGATCGGCAGCCCGAGCGCCGCGAAGAACGCGAACACGAGCACCGCGAGGACCCCGGCGGCTGCTCCCGGCAGCGCCCGGCGGCGCAGCCAGCTCCACGACAGAACGCCGCCAAGCGCCGCCGCGAGCAGCACCGGCGGGCGCAGGATCTCGCCGATCCGGCGCGGGATGTACTCGGGCACGTTGGCGATGCCTTTGATGCGCCCCAGGGTCGCCGCGGTGTGGCGCGTGTTGCTCAGCGACCACAGCGCGTCGCCCGTGATCGCGAGGTCGCTCAGCACCCACACGAGCGGTGCGGCGGCCGCCAGCAGAGCCAGCAGCGCGAGCTCCCGGCGCGAGCGCCGCAGCGCCTCCGCGCGCACCGGGCCGCCGCGGCGGCGGCGCACGAACGCCGGCTGCCAGCCGCTTGCGTACAGCCAGTAGAGCCCCGAGAAGGCCCACGCCTCGGGGCGCAGCAGACCTGCGAGCGCGAGCAGCGCGAGCACCGGTGCACCCGCGCGCGGGCGGCGCGACTCGAGCAGCAGGGCGCCGAGCACGAGCAGGACGTAGGGCACATCGACGTATGCGCGCACCCCGTAGGACAGCACCGGCCCGCGGGTCAGGAAGATCAGCGCCGCGAGCGCGCCGGCCGGTCGGCTGAACCAGCGTGCGCCGAGCCGGTAGAGGACCCAGCCGCAGGCGGCCAGAGCGAGGAAGCCGAGTGCAACGGTCACATCCCGCGCGGTGCGCGGGCCGAGCGGCACGAGCACCACACCGAGCAGCTCCAGCAGCGGGTGCGGGGTCGGTGCGATCGCGACGTCGTAGGCGGGTGGCTGCCCGCGCGAGAGCTGACCGCCCCAGGCGAGCGCGTACAGGGTGTCGTAGTTGACGAACCCGACGCCCGCGATCAGGCGCAGCGCGAGCGCCCCCACCGCGATCGACAGCGGGGCCCCGGCGCGCGCAGCCGAGCGCTTGATCGCGGCGGTCATCAGCCCGGACGCTACCCGCTCGGACGCGTGCCGAGCTTGCTCTGAGCCCACCGACCCGCGTGGATAGACTCAGGCGAACGGTGCCGGTAGAGGACTCTTCACAGCAGCAGCGCTCGCTTTACCGCAGGCACCGGCCCCGCACATTCGCCGAGGTCGTCGGGCAGGAGCCGGTGGTGAGGACCCTCCGCAACGCCGTCGAGCGCGGCAAGGTCCACCACGCCTATCTGTTCGTCGGCTCGCGCGGGACCGGTAAGACCTCGATGGCGAAGATCCTCGCGGCCTGCCTCAACTGCGAGCATGGTGCGGCCGGGGGAACGATCGAGCCGTGCGGGGAGTGCGACTCGTGCCTGTCGATCGCGCGCGCCACCTCACTCGACGTGATCGAGATGGACGCCGCCTCTAACAACTCGGTCGATGACATCCGTGATCTGCGCGAGAGCGTCGCCTACGCGCCGGTCAGCGGACGGCGCAAGGTCTACATCCTCGACGAGGCCCACATGCTCTCCACCGCCGCCTGGAACGCATTCCTGAAGACGCTCGAGGAGCCGCCGCCGAACACCGTCTTCGTCCTCGCCACGACCGAGGCGGTCAAGGTCCCGGCGACGGTCGTCGATCGCTGCCACCGCTTCGACTTCCACCGCCCCACCGTCGAGCAGCTCGCGAGCGTCGTGCGGCGAGTCGCCGCGGCGGAGTCGATCGAGATCCCTGCGCCCGCCGTCGCCGCGCTCGCCCGCGCGGCCACCGGCAGCTTCCGCGATGCGCTCGGGACGCTCGAGCAGCTCGTCACCTACAGCGGCAGCAAGATCGCGCTCGAGGACGTGCTCGCGGTGCTCGGCGTGGCCGACTCGCGCCTGCTCGAAGAGGCCGTCGACGCGGTCGCCGCGGGGGACGCGCGCCGCGCCCTGCAGACACTCGACGCGTGCGTCGAGCAGGGCCGCGACGCCGCCTCCTTCGCCTCCGATCTGGAGGTGCGCGCGCGCGAGCTGCTCGTCGTGCAGACGCTTGGCGAGGTCCCCGACGAGCTCTCGCTCACCGCCGAGGCCGACAGCTCGCTGGCCGGGCAGGCGGGGCGCGTGGAGCACGCCACGGTCGTGCGCCTGCTCGAGCTGCTCGGCGAGGCGATGGAGGCGGTGCGCGCCGGCGCCGACGCGCGCACCCGTCTCGAGCTCGCGCTCGTCAAGGCATCCCGCCCGGAGGTCGATCCGTCGATGCGCGCCCTGCTCGCTCGCATCGTGCGGCTGGAGGCCGGCCGTGCCGACCAGGGAGCCGCGCGCGCGCCCGGCCCACCGCAGGACGCGCACGCCGGGTCTGCGCCGGCCGCCGTGGCGACCGCGTCCGCCGCATCGACAGCGCCCGTCGCGCCCGCGCCGCCCGTTGGGGCGCCCCCGGACGCGGCCGTCGCCGCTGCGCTGGCGACGGCGGAGCCCGTCGCGGAGATCGCCGGGGACCTCGAGGCGGTGGCGGCGATGTGGCCGGCCGTCGTCGAGCTGGTGCGCGGGGAGAACGCCCTCGTCGGCGCGGTCGTCGGCGAAGCACGCCCGGTGGGGGTCGATGGCGATGACCTCACGCTGGCGTTCGCCACGACGGCTCCGTTCCTGAAGAAGAAGGCGGAGGACCCGAACAACCGGATGATCGTGGGCGAAGCCCTGCGGGCCGTCACCGGTCGTCGCTGGCGACTCTCCTACGAGCTGCGCGAAGCGCTCGGCGGCGCGCAGCAAGCCGAGCCCGAGCAGCGCTCGGAGGAGGACTGGGTCAGACGGTTCATGGATGAGTTCGACGCGGAGGAGGTGCCGGAGGAGTGGGAGCCCGATCCGACCGCCTCCGCGGCAGACGGCGAGCGCGGCACCCCTGCCGCGACCAGCAACGAGAAAGGCGCCTGATGGGAAAGCAGCCGCGGATGCCGAACATGCAGCAGATGATGCAGCAGGTGCAGAAGATGCAGAAGGACATGGAGCTCGCCCAGCAGGAGCTCAAGAACGAGATCGTCGAGGCCTCCGCCGGCGGCGGGATGGTGACGGTTCGCGTGGGCGGCGATCTGGTCGTGCGCGAGGTGCTTCTCGATCGTGCGGCCGTCGATCCGGAGGACGTCGAGATCCTCTCCGACATGGTCCTCGCGGCGGTCAACGAGGCGCTGCGCAAGGCCCAGGAGCTGGCCGAGCGCAAGATGGGCGGGGCAACCGCCGGCCTCGATCTCGGGAGCCTCGGCGGCCTGGGCATGCCGGGCCTGTGAGCACCTCCTACGCTCCGCCCGTACAGCGCCTGGTCGCAGAGCTCTCAAAGCTTCCGGGCGTCGGCAACCGCACCGCGCAGCGGCTCGCCTTCCACATCCTGCGCGCGCCGCTCGAGGATGCCACGGCGCTGGCCGAGGCGATCCGCGAGGTGAAGGAGCGCATCCGCCTGTGCGAGGTCTGCTTCAACCTGACCGACGAGACGCGCTGTCGCATCTGCCAGGACCCCCGCCGCGAGCACGAGCTGATCTGCGTCGTGGAGGAGCCCAGCGATGTGATCCCGATGGAGCGCACGCACGAGTATCACGGCGTCTACCACGTGCTCGGAGGAGCGCTCTCGCCGATCGACGGCATCGACCCCGAGGACCTGAAGATCGCCGAGCTGTTCGCGCGGCTCGCCGCGCCGCAGGCGGCGGTACGCGAGATCGTGCTCGCGACCAATCCCACGACCACCGGCGAGGCGACGGCGCTGCACATCGCCGAGGAGCTGCGCGTGCGCGCCCCCGAGCTCACCGTCACCCGCCTGGCGAGCGGCCTGCCGGTCGGCTCGGACTTGGAGTACGCCGACGAGATCACGCTCGGCAAGGCCTTCGCCGGGCGCCGCAGCCTCTGAGCCGCCGGCCCGCAATATCCTGCTGGCAATGCCTGCACTGATCGTGATGAAGTTCGGCGGCACGTCAGTCGCCGATGCCGAGCGCATCAAGCGCGCCGCGCGCAGGATCGTCGAGAAGCGCGAACAGGGCTATCCCGTAGTGGCCGTGCTGTCGGCGCGCGGCAAGACGACGGATGAGCTGATCACGATGGCCGCGGAGGTCTCGCCGGCGCCGGATCCGCGCGAGATGGACATGCTGCTGTCCTCGGGCGAGCGCATCTCCTGCGCGCTGTGCGCGATGGCGATCAACGATCTCGGCCACCGTGCGATCTCGCTGACCGGCTCGCAGGCGGGAATCGTGACCGATGAGTCGCACACCAAGGCGCTGATCCTCGACGTCCGCGCCGATCGCATCCGCAAGGCGCTCGAGGAGGGCAACATCGTCCTCGTGGCCGGCTTCCAGGGCGTCTCGCAGACCGCCAAGAACGTCACCACGCTCGGCCGCGGCGGCTCGGACACGAGCGCCGTCGCGGTCGCCGCTGCGCTCGGGGCGGAGGTCTGCGAGATCTACACCGACGTCGCCGGTGTCTACTCGGCCGACCCGCGGATCGTGCCCGACGCCCGCAAGCTCCCGACGGTCTCCTTCGATGAGATGCTCGAGATGGCAGCATCCGGCGCCGGCGTGCTGCAGCTGCGCTCGCTCGAGTACGCCCGCAACCACGGCGTGCGCATCCACTGCCGCTCGTCATTCTCAGACGAGCCCGGTACGGTTGTGCTGGCCGAGGCAGAGACCATGGAGCAGCCGCTGATCACAGCCGTCACCCACTCAGTCGCCGAGGCGCGGCTGACGCTCACCGGCGTCCCCGACGCGCCCGGAGCGGCCGCACGGATCTTCGGCGCAATGGCCGATGCCAACGTGAACGTCGACATGATCGTCCAGAACGAGCCGGTCTCGGCGGGCGGGCAGGCGGAGATCTCCTTCACCGTGCCGCGCGCGGACCTGCGCACGGCGCGCGCTGCGCTCGAGCCGCTGACCGGCGAGGCGTTCCTCGAGCTGAGCACGCACGAGGCGATGGGCAAGGTCTCGATCGTCGGCGCCGGCATGCGCTCGCATCCGGGCGTCGCGGCGAAGGTCTTTCGCGTGCTCGCCGAGGAGAACGTGAACATCGACATGATCTCGACCTCGCCGATCAAGATCTCCTGCGTCATCGACCTCGATCGCGTCGAGCTCGCCGTGCAGGCGCTGCACAGCGCATTCGGGCTCGCCGGTGAGGACACCGTCCTCGCCGAGGAGCCCTTCCGCGCCAGCCCCGCCTCCTGACGCCGGCCTCCTGACGCCCGCCCCCGCGTCGGTCACCGGCCTCGGGCTGCTCGCTCAGGCGTCGAGCGCCTGCTGGAGGCGCTCGAGCACGCGCACCACGCGCAGCCCGCTGTGTCCGTCCGAGCGCGGCGTCGCGCCGGTGCGGATGCACTCGATGAAGTGCTCGCACTCGATCCGCAGCGGCTCGCGGTTGGCGATGTGCGGCGAGAAGCTGTCGCCGGAGCGCGCGATGTACTCGCCCCACGAACGCGTGTCCTCGTCGAAGCCCTTGTCGTAGAGCGTCAGCTTGCCCTCGATCAGCATGTCGTCGAAGGTCGCCATGCGACGCGAGCCCACGACCGTGATGCGTCGCTCCTTGTGCGGGTCCAGCCACGACAGGTGCAGGTGCGCGACGATCCCCGAGGGGAAGCGCAGGTAGCAGAAGACGACGTCCTGAACGCCGTCGCGCACGTATGAGGCGCCGTGCGCAAGGCACTCCTCGGGCTCTTCCCCGATCAGGTGCAGCGCCACCGAGACGTCGTGCGCGCCGAGGCTCCAGAGCGCGTTCTCGTCGGCTCTGAGCTTGCCGAGGTTGAGGCGGTTGCCGTAGATGTAGTAGAGGTCGCCGACCTCCTGGCCGTCGATCAGCTCCTTCAGCTTGGCGACCGCCGGGTGGTACTCGAGCAGGTGCCCCACCATCAGCAGCCGTCCGGCCTGCTGCGCCGCAGCGACGGCCCGTTCGGCGTCGGCGGCGTTCGTCGCGAGCGGCTTCTCCACGAAGCAGTGCTTGCCGGCCTGCGCAACGGCGATCGCCAGCTCCGCGTGCGTCGGCACGGGCGTCGCGAGCACCACCGCGTCCAGCGCGTCGTCGGCGAGCAGGTCCTCGAGCTCGGCAGTCGCCTGCGCGGCGGGAAAGGCCGCGCGCAGCGACTCGCGCGCCGGCTCGGAGGCGTCGCACAGCCAGGCCAGGTCGCAGCCGCGGATCGCCGCGAGGTTGCGCGCGAGGTTCGGTCCCCAGTAGCCGAGCCCGACTACGCCGACGCGGACGGGGCCGTCCGCGGCGTCTGCGCCGCCCGAGCGGGCGGTATCCGTGCTCATTGCGGCGGCGCTCCGGCGCCCTCGCCGAGCGCTCCGATCGCCTCCACGCAGCGCTCCGCCGCATGGCCGTCGCCGTACAGCGGGGGCCGCTCGCGCGGGTGCTCGCGTTCGAGTGCCGCGAGCGCGGCGGCGGAGTCGAGGTCCACGAGCGTGTTCCAGCCGCTGAGCACCGTCTCTGTCCACTCGGTGTTGGCTCGCAATGTCACGCAGGGCACCCCGGCAAGGTACGCCTCCTTCTGGACGCCGCCGGAGTCGCTCAGCACCGCGCGGGCCTGGCAGACGAGCGCGCTGAACTCGAGATAGCCGAGCGGCTCGCTCAGATGGACGTGGGGAGCGTGCTCGAGCCGCTCGAGCAGGCCCGCCGCCGCCAGGCGCGCGCGCGTGCGCGGGTGAACCGGGAACAGCACCGGTCCGGGCATCGCACCGATCAGCTCCACGAGCGCGCGCAGGCGCGCCGGGTCATCGACGTTGCCGGCTCGGTGGGCGGTCAGCAGCAGGTAGGCACCCGGCTGCACGCCGTGGGCTGCGGGCACCGCGCTGTCCGCACGCGCGGCCGGCTGTAGGCGCAGCGCGACGTCCACCATCACATCGCCGACGACCTCGACGCGTCCCGCGACCGACTCCGCCCGCAGGTTCCGGGCGGCGGTATCGGAGGAGCACAGCAGCAGCGCGGCGAGGTGATCTGCGAGCACGCGATTGAGCTCCTCCGGCATGCTGCGGTCGAACGAGCGCATGCCCGCCTCGACGTGGACCACCGGGACGGCGGCCTGGGCTGACGCGAGCGCGCCCGCGAGCGTCGAGTTGGTGTCGCCGTAGACGAGCGCCGCGTCGGGGCGAAGCTCGCCCAGCAATGGCTCCAGCGCGGCGAGCATGCGCGCGGTCTGCGAGGTGTTCGAGCCCCCGCCGATCCCGAGCTCGCGCTCCGGACGCGCGAGGCCGAGCTCGGAGAAGAAGACCTGCGAGAGCGAGTCGTCGTAGTGCTGGCCGGTGTGCACGAGGATCTCCTCGTGACGCGCGCGCAGCGGCCCCGACACGGCCGCCGCCTTGATGAACTGCGGGCGGTTGCCCACGACCGTGAGGATGCGCACGCGCGTAGCCTATTGACGCGTTCTTGTCGGCCGCGCATTCGCACCCGCGGGGGGCGGGCGAGTGCGATGGCGCCGTGCAATCGACAGACCTGCACATGCTAATGTATGTGCATGTTGGAGCACCGGCTGCAGATCCTGCTCGACGAGGAGCGTCACGCGCGCATCACCTCCGTCGCGCGCGAGCGGGGCGTCTCCGTGGCAACGGTCGTCAGGGAGGCCATCGATCGCGGTGTCGCCGATCCCTCCGACCGCCGCCGGGACGCGGGACGCCGGCTGCTCGCCGCGCCCGACATGGACGTCCCGGATTCCGCCACGCTGAGGGACGAGCTGGATGCGCTGCGGGCGCGTCGCGCATGATCGTGCTCGACACGACCGTGCTCGTATACGCGAAGGGGTCCGAGCATCCGCTGCGCGGACCCTGTCGTGCCCTCATCGAGGCGATCGCCGATGGGCGCCTGCAGGCGACGACCTCGGTCGAGGTGATCCAGGAGCTCGTTCACGTGCGCGCCCGCAGGCGCGGGCGGGAGGACGCGGCGGCGCTGGGGCGTAACTACGCCGAGCTCCTCTCGCCGCTACTCGGCGTCACACGTGAGCACCTCCACGGCGGTCTCGAGCTGTTCGGACGCAGCCACCACCTCGGCTGCTTCGATGCGGTGCTGCTCGCGGCGGCTGCCGCGAGCGGAGCGAGCGCTCTGGTGTCCGCCGACATCGCCTTCGCGGACGCCGGGGCGATCAGGCACGTTGTTCCCGACGCCCGCGGCGTCGGCTCGCTGCTCGCTGGCTGATCGCCGGGCCTGGGCGGCCGTGCGGTGATCTGCGCGCGCCGGGCGCTACGTGCTCGCGTCGAGCGCCTGCTCGCGCAGCCGGCGCCGGGTGAGCGCAACGGCGATCCAGCCGGCCATCACGACCAGCCCGAGCGGAAGCACCGCGGCGGCGCCGATTACGAGCACGGCCAGCGCGGCCTCGAGGATCTGGCCGGCGTCGCGCGCGGCGCCCCCCGGGGTGAGGTCTCCCGTCGTAGCGCCGGCCGACGCTTCCGGGGTCAGAGACAGCGCCAGGCTCGTGTAGCTGACGCGGCTTCGCAGCCCGCTAAGCGCATCCTTCAGCCGAGAGATGCCCCCTTCCACCGCACGCAGGCGTGCCTTCAGCGCCGCCGCCAGCTGAGGTTCGGACGCGGCGGCCAGCTGTCTGAGCAGGCCGGCGCGCTCAGCCTGAAGTCCGGTGAGCGAGCGCTGCATCGAGTCGAGCTGGGTGGTCACGTCATTCGTCGTGTCGCTCTCTGAGCGCACGTGTCCCAGGTGCGAGAGGCCCGCGATCGCCGCCGAGAGGTTGGAGCTCGGCACGCGCACGTCGAAGCTTGCGCCGCCCGGGCCGACGGGGCCGGAGCTGACGCTCGACTGACGCACGTAGCCGCCGAAAGCGCTCGCGAGCGTGAACACACGCTGTGACGCCGAGCGCATCGACCCCGGCGCCACGCCGATGTCGAGCGTCGAGGTCCGTTCGACCTGCCGCGCGGGCGCTGCGCCGCCGGTGCCCCCGGCGCCGGAGCTCTCGCCGCTCGGGGCGGGCACGGCTTGCCCCTTGGCCGGAGCGGTGGCGATTGCCGCCGCCGGGCCCGCCTGCACGGGGACGCTCGCCGCGTGCGGCGCGCGCGTCGAGCCGCGGCCCTGGCCGGATAGGGAAATCGCGAGGACGACGACGGCGAGTGCCAGGCCGGCGGCCGGCAGCAGCAGGATCGCCCGGTGGCGTGGACCGCCCGACGGGCGCTGGCGCCATCGCAATGGAATCTGCGCGCGGCGGCGGGGGGAGCTCGCAGGGCGCCGCGGGGCATCACGGCGCGCGAACCCGCTCGCCGCGCGTGCGTCGAGCCCCTCCACGAAGTCCGCTTGCGCCCGCGCGCGCAGACTCCTCACGCCCCGCGCGAAGTCGGCCAGCGCGGCCTGCGCGGAGGGGACGCTCTCGCCGGCAAGCGCGGCGTCGAGCGCCTCGAGCTCACGCTCCATCTCGGCGCTCATCTGCGTGTTCTCATGTCTGCTCATCACATGCCTTCCTCAACTTCGTGACCGTGCGGTGCAGGAGCGTTCCGGCGTTGGACTCGCTCACGCCGAGCACCCGGGCGATGTCGGGGTTGCTCAGGCCGGCGTAAAACTTCAGGGCGATCAGCTCGCGCTCGCGCGGGGTCAGCGTCGCGAGGCCCGCCTGCACCGTCGCGCGGCGCAGCGAGTGCTCGGCCTCGTCCGCGCCGGCGCCGTCCTCGTGCGATACGTCCCCGAGCAGCGGGGCGCTGCGCCGGCGGCTACGCAGCTCGTCCAGTGCCGCGTTGCGTGCGATGCCGAACAGCCATGAGCGTTCGCTGCCCCGCCTGGCGTTGAACAGGCGATGCTTGCGAAACGCCCGCTCGAAGGCGAGCGCGGTCGCGTCCTCGGCGGCGGCGCCGTCGCCGAGCATCGAGGCCATGTAGGCGTACAGGTCGTCCCGGCACGTCGCGTACAGCAGCTCGAGTCGCCGCTGCCGTGTCACGGCCGTCCTCGGTTCCCCGAGCGCCAGTGTCAAGGTTCCCGCCACACCTTAACTACGCGCGCCGCCACGATTCATCACGGGCGAAGTGCGAGCAGCGGTTCATCGCCCGCGCGAGGATCAAAGATGCGCGCCGCGGCAGGCCGGCCGGACGCTCGTGGTGTGACTACGCCGCGGCGCCGACGACGCTGCTCGACCAGTCGATCACCGAGGTCGGGCGCACGACGTGGCGGTTCAAGCCGAGCTCCTTCGGGTCGAGGCCGAGCGCGAGCCCGACGAGCTGCGGCAGGTGCAGGACCGGCATGTCGAGGTCGCGCCCGACGACGCGCTCGGCGAGCGGCTGCTGCAGGTCGAGGTTCAGGTGGCACAGCGGGCACGGCGTCACCAGGCAGTCGGCCTCGGCGTCCATCGCATCGCCGAGGTGGCGGCCGGCCTGCTTCAGCGAAGCCTCCTTGTTCATCGTGATGATCGGGAAGCCGCAGCACTTGCGCATTCCCGCGTACTCGATCACGGTGCCCCCGAGCGCCTCGATCACGCGGTCGAGGTACTGGTCGCGCGGGCGCTCGGAGTCGATCCCGAGGCGCTCGCGGGGACGCACGATGTAGCAGCCGTAGAAGGGGCCCACGCGCAGGTTCGTCAGTGGCCGCTCGACCATCGCGGCGAGCTTCTCCAGGCCGATCTCCTCGACGAGCAGCCAGAGGAAGTTCTTGTTCGTCAGGCCCTGCTCGTAGCTGAGGCCCTCGTCGGCGAGGGTCTCGTTGACGTGGCCGCGATACTCGGCGTTCGCGTCCAGCCGCTCCTGGCACTCGCTCTGGGCGCCCTGGCATGTGGAGCAGATGTTCATCATCATCTCCGCCCCCTCGACCTGCTGGGCGAGCGCGAAGGTGCGCGCGTTGAGGGTGTCGGCGAGCTCCTGGTTGTGCTCGGCGATCACCCCGGCGCCGGTGCAGCAGGCGCGGTCGAGTTCAACGAGCTCGATGTCGAGCAGCGGCGCGACCTTTGCCATCGAGCCGTGCAGCTCAGGGGTGAAGCCGCGGCTGACGCAGCCGGGCCAGTAGGCGACCTTCATGCGGTGGTGCTCCCTTCGGGGCTCGGTGGTGTCGCGTCCGGCGGTGGCGCGTCCGCGCCCCCGGGCTCGACCGTCACGCCTGCGGCGACGGGGTCGCTGGGCGCGGCCGCGGCCTCGTCCTCGCCGCTGATGTAGAGGTTCAGCTCGTAGCGCTGCTCACGCGCCTCGATCTTCTCGTAGATCGCCTGCACGCTCTTGAGGTCGGCGCTGGGAATCTTGTGCGGTTTCAGCGCGCCCATCGGCTTGACCTTGCCGCGCACGAGTGCCTTGACGATCGCCGGCAGCGAGCTGAGCAGCTCCTTGCCGGCGGGCGGTGCGAATTTTCCGAACCACGAGTTGCCGCCGTAGGAGCGCGGCAGCAGCTCCGCCTCCCACAGCAGGCCGTTGTCCTTGATCAGCGTCGCGAAGGCGGCCTCGTGACGCTCGCCGTTGTTCTGGTCGACGATGTGGTGGTCGGATGTGGCGATCCGGCGCAGGCGCATGATCTGGCCCATCGGGTTGACGTCCTTGGGGCACGCCTCGACGCACTTGAAGCAGTGCGTGCAGTCGAAGATGCCCTGCGGGTCCTGGGCGAGATCGTTGAGGCGCTCGAACTGCTCGTCGTCGCGCGGGTCGCCGACGAAGCGGTAGGACTTCGCCAGCGCCGCCGGCCCGATGAAGCCGGGGTCGACCTCCATCGCCAGGCAGTCGGACACGCAGGCGCCGCACTGGATGCAGGCCATCGACTGCGTGACGTCCACCATCGACTCTTTCGAGACGATGTACTCGCGCTCGGGCACTGGCTGCTTTGCCAGCAGCCAAGGCGTGACGCGCTGGATCTTCTTCCAGTGCACCGCGTCCATGTCCACGATCAGGTCCTTCAGCACCGGCATGTTGCCCATCGGTTCGATCTCGATCACGCCGTCGCGCGAGCCCGCCTTGGCGGCGTCGAGGTGGGTGTGGCAGGCGAGCGCCGGTTCCCCATTGACGCGAATGCCGCAGGAGCCGCAGATCGCCTGGCGGCAGGAGCAGCGGATGCCGATCGAGCCGTCGAAGCGGTCTTTCGCCTGCAGCACGGCCTCGAGCACCGACCGGTGCGGCTCGAGCTCGATCGTGTGCTCGTCCCAGTAGGGAGCCTCGCCGGACTCGGGGTCGTAGCGGCGCAGCCTGAGGGTGAACGGCTCGGCTGGCCTGTCGTGTGCTTCGGCCATCAGTATTTCCTCTCCTCGGGCTGCCACTGGGTGATCGTCACGGGCGAGTAGCTGACCGTCGGCGACCCGTCCACGAGCGCGATGTCGATGTGCTTGAGCCACTCCTCGTCGTTGCGCTCGGGGTAGTCGGTGCGGAACTGGGCGCCGCGGGACTCCTTGCGCTCGATCGCGCCGACCACGGTGGCCTCGGCGCAGTCGACCATGTAGCCGAGCTCGAGCGCGCCGAGCACGTCCTGGTTGAAGACCGTGCCGCGGTCGTCGATCCACGCCCTGCCGGCCTCCTCCTTGAGCCGTGCGATCGTCTCCAGGGCGCTCGTCAACCCCGCCTCGTCGCGGAACACCGCAGCGTGGCGGTTCATCAGCTCGCCCAGCTCGTTCTTGATCTCCGACACGCGCCGGCCCTCGTGCGGGCGGGCGATGATGGCGTCGAGCCGTCCGGCGTCATCGCGCAGCTGCGCGCGCGGCTCGATCGCCGGCATCGCCATCGCGGCGGCGCGCGCCGCCGCGTGTTCGCCGGCGCGGCGGCCGAAGATCAGCGTGTCCAGCAGCGAGTTGGCGCCGAGTCGGTTGCCGCCGTGAACCGACACGCAGGCGACCTCACCGGCCGCATACAGGCCCTCGATCGGGGTGCGCCCGTCGACGTCGGTCTTCACCCCGCCCATGATGTAGTGCTGGCCGGGGCGGATCATGATCGGTTCGTGGGTGATGTCGACGCCGGCGAAGTCGCGCCCGAGGTTGACGATCTCGCGCAGTGCCTCCAGCGTGCGCTTGCGCGGCACGACCGTCACGTCGAGGAAGATGCCCGCCTTCTCCGGACCGACGCCGCGCCCCTCGTTGATCTCGATCTGCTCGGCGCGCGAGACGACGTCGCGGGAGGCCAGCTCCATCTTGTTCGGCGCCGCTTTCTCCATAAAGCGTTCGCCGTTGGCGTTGAGCAGGTGCGCCCCCTCTCCGCGCGCGCCCTCGGTGATCAGGATGCCGGTCTCGACCAGGCAGGTCGGGTGGTACTGCACCATCTCCATGTCCATCAGCGGCGCACCGGCGCGGTAGGCCATCGCGATGCCGTCGCCGGTGACGATCAGCCCGTTGGTCGTCGGCTTGTAGGCCTGGCCGGCGCCGCCGCAGGCGAGGATCACGTTCTTCGCGGTGAACGCCTCCATCCGGCCGCTGCGCACGTCGCGTGCGAGCACCCCGGCGCAGCCGCCGGCGTCATCGAGCAGCAGCGACGTCGTGAACCACTCCTCGAAGCGCTCGACCGTCTCGTGGTGCTTCATCAGCTGCTCGTAGAGCACGTGCAGGAGGGCCTGCCCGGTGATGTCCGCGACGTAGGCCGTGCGCTTCATCGAGGCGCCGCCGAAGGCGCGCAGGTCCATCTCCCCGCGGTCGTTGCGGTGGAAGGTCACGCCCATGTGCTCGAGGTGCATGACCTCCGCGGGGGCCTCCGAGCACATGATCTCGATCGCGTCCTGGTCGCCGAGGAAATCCGAGCCCTTGACCGTGTCATAGGCGTGAGAGCGCCAGTCGTCGTCGACGCTGATCGCCGCATTGATGCCGCCTGCGGCGGCGACCGAGTGCGAGCGGACCGGGTGGACCTTGCTCATGATCGCGACGCTCGCGCCCTTCTGGGCGGCGGCCAGCGCGGCGCGCTGGCCCGCGAGACCGGCGCCGATGATCAAGACGTCGTGTGCTGGCATGGCTCCCTGGGGTCGAGTGGGGGAAGGGGGGCGGGTTCTGCGCGGGGGACTCTATAACGCCGCGCGCGAGGAGCCACGAGAGCGGGCGGCCTCGAGCTCAGGTCGCCGGGCGCAGGGCCTGGCGCACCTGTGCGAGCGTGACGACGCCCTGCACGACGCCGTCGCTGTCCACCGCCACCATCGCGCCGAGCCGCCCGATGCCCTCGGAGCCCAGCAGGGTTTCCAGCGGGGCCTCCTCGCCGATCTTCACCGGCAGGTCCATCTCGAGCACGTCGATTATCGGCAGTGCGGGGCGCCCGGCGGCGATCTCGCTCTCGACGCGCTGTGAGCGCACGACGCCGAGGAAGTGGCGGGCTGGGTCCACGACGGCGAACCACGGCAGGCGATAGCGCAGGAAGAACTCCTCCTGGGCGTCGAGCAGCGTGGCGGCGGCGGGAATCGTGACGGGCTCGCGGTCCATGACGTCGGCGACCGTGATGTCCTTGATGCGGCGACCGAGCGCGCCCTGCACGACAGCGGCGCCGGCGGCCTGGTAGAGGAAGAAGCCGAGCAGCATCGTCAGCAGGCCGAGCGCCGAGCCGGTCGCGGCGAAGCTCCACAGCCCGGCGAGCCCGACGAGGCCACCGAAGGCCTGGCCTGCGCGGCCGGTGGCGAGCGTCGCGCGGTTGCGGTCGCCGGTCCGCCACCAGATCACCGCGCGGGCGATGCGGCCGCCGTCGAGGGGGAAGGCGGGGACGATGTTGAAGACGAACAGCATCGCGTTGATGAACCCCAGCCAGCCGACCAGCGCGAGCGCCGGCGTGGTCGTGAAGCCCCCGCGCGGGAGCGCCACGTCGGTGAAGCTGCCGGTGCTGCTGAGCAGCGTGGCAGCAGCGACACAGAGCCCGAACAGGATCAGCGTCACGGCTGGGCCGGCGGCGGCGACCTTGAACTCCTCGCCGGCGTTCTCCGGCTCCCGGCGCATGTGCGACAGGCCGCCGAAGAACCACAGGTCGATGCCGGCGATCGGTATGCCGACGCGGCGGGCGGCGAGCGCGTGGCCGAGCTCGTGCAGGATCAGCGAGGCGAAGTAGCCGAGCGCGCCTGCGACGGCGACGAGGTAGTCAGTCGTCGGCGAGCTGCCGATCAGTTCGTGGAAGTAGTCGTGCGCGAGCCAGTAGATCAACACGAACAGCACGAGGAACCAGCTCGCGCTGACCCCGATGCGGATGCCGAAGATGCGCGCGAGCTGGAGATTCGTGCGGGTCGGCATCAGTCCATGGTAGGCCGACCGCGGGCCGGCCGCGCGGGACCGCGCGGCGGCGCCGCCGCCGCACTGCGCGGCGCTAGGCGGACGGCCGCGAGCGCTCGATGATCGCGGCGAAGTCAACGCCCGCCGGCAGCGTGCCGTACTCGCGGCCGCCGTCGCCGTCCAGGCGCGAGGCGCAGAAGGCGTCGGCGACGGCCGCAGGGCCGTTGCGCACGAGCAGCGAGCCCTGCAGGCAGAGAGCCATGCTTTCGACGACCCGGCGGGCGCGCTGCTCGAGTGTGGCGGGGTCGGCGAACTGGTCCTTCAGCCGTCGCACGCCCTCGTCGAGGCGGGGATCGGCGCCGGCGGCCTGCTCGACCTCGGCCACGAACACCTCGAGCGAGCGCGGCGAACGCGTCAGCGCGCGCAGCACGTCGAGGCTCATCACGTTGCCCGAGCCCTCCCAGATCGAGGCCAGTGGCGCCTCGCGGTAGAGGCGCGGCATGCCGGACTCCTCGACGTAGCCGGCGCCGCCGAGGCACTCCAGCGACTCGAAGGCGTGGTTGGGGGCGCGCTTGCACGTCCAGTACTTGCCGACCGCCGTGGCCAGGCGCTTGAACAGCTGCGCGTCGCTGGAGTCCTCGCCGTTCTCGGCGTCCGCGTGAGCCTCGTCGTAGGCGCGCGCCAGGCGCATCGCCAGCGCTGTCGTGGCCTCCGATTCCAGGCACAGGTCGGCGAGCACGTTGCGCATCAGCGGCTGGTCGATCAGCTTCTTGGCGAAGGCGCTGCGGTGGGCGGCGTGATGGGTGGCGCCGACGACCCCCACGCGCATGCCGGCTGCGCTGCCGATCACGCAGTCCAGGCGCGTGTGGCCGACCATCTCGATGATCGTCGGCACGCCGCGGCCGGGCTCGCCGACCATCCTCGCCCAGGCACCGTGCAGCTCGATCTCCGAGGAGGCGTTGGAGTGGTTGCCGAGCTTGTCCTTCAGTCGCTGGATGTGAAAGGCGTTGCGGCTGCCGTCCGGAAGGATGCGGGGCAGCAGGAAGCACGACAGGCCCTCCTCGGTCTGGGCCAGCACGAGGAAGATGTCCGACATCGGCGCCGAGCAGAACCACTTGTGCCCGACGAGCTCGTACTCGCCCCCGGCCCCGCCGCCGTCCAGCGCCGTCGCGACGGTCGTGTTGGCCCGGACGTCCGAGCCGCCCTGCTTCTCGGTCATCGCCATGCCCGCGATCGCCGAGCCCTTCTCGGCCGCGGGGATCGAGCGCGGGTCATAGCTCGTCGCCGTCAGGAGCGGCTCCCACTCGGCGGCCAGCTCGGGCTGCGCACGCAGCGCCGGCACGACCGCAAAGGTCATCGTGATCGGGCACGCAAAGCCGGCCTCGGCCTGCATCGCGGTCATGTACATGGCCGCCCGAGCGGTGTGGGCGAACGGCTCCGTGCTCGTCCACGGCAGCGAGTGCAGCTCGTGCTCGACGCCCATGCTCATCAGCTGGTGCCATGCGGGATGGAACTCGACCTCGTCGATGCGGTGCCCGTAGCGGTCGTGCGTGCGCAGAACGGGCCGGTTCTGGTTCGCCAGCGGACCCCACTCCTGCTGCGGCGCTCCGCCGACGAGGCGTCCGAGCGCGGAGGCGCGCTCGCTGACCCAGCCGGCCCCCTCGCGCTGCACCGCCTCGACGAGCGGCGTGTTGCTCGCGAACACGTCGACACCCACGAGCGGCGGCGGCTGGTTGAAGACGGTATGCGTCTGCCACGGCGCCGCGTCCTCGCGCGTCGATGGCGAGACGGTTGCCATGCCAGCAGTCAAGCAGATGGCGGGGCCGCCGGCGCGCGGGCGATAGCATCGGCGCCCCCCAACGCAGCGATACCGAGGATCAGCACATGGCAAAGATCAAGGTGAAGAACCCCGTCGTCGAGCTCGACGGCGACGAGATGACGAGGATCATCTGGACGTTCATCAAGGAGCAACTGATCCTCCCCTACCTCGATGTGAAGCTCGACTACTACGACCTCGGGATCGAGCACCGCGATCAGACCGCCGACCGCGTCACCGTCGAAGCGGCCGAGGCGATCAAGCGCCATGGGGTGGGGGTCAAGTGCGCGACGATCACGCCCGACGAGGCGCGGGTGAAGGAGTTCGGCCTGAAGGAGATGTACCGCTCGCCCAACGGCACCGTGCGCAACATCCTCGGCGGCGTCATCTTCCGCGAGCCGATCGTGATCTCGAACATCCCCCGGCTCGTTCCCGGCTGGCGGAAGCCGATCGTGATCGGCCGCCACGCGTTCGGCGACCAGTACCGCGCGAGCGACATGCTCGTGCCGGGCGCGGGCACGCTGACCTTGACGTTCACTCCGACCGGCGGGGGCGAGCCGATCGAGCTCGACGTCTACGACTTCCCCGGCAGCGGCATCGCGCTGGCGATGTACAACCTCGACGACTCGATCCGCGACTTCGCGCGCGCGTCGCTGCGCTACGGCATGGAGCGCGGCTACCCCGTCTACCTGTCCACCAAGAACACGATCCTCAAGCGCTACGACGGGCGCTTCAAAGACATCTTCGAAGAGGTCTACGAGGCGGAGTTCAAGTCGGACTTCGAGGCCGCCGGCATAACCTACGAACACCGTCTGATCGACGACATGGTTGCGGCGGCGTTGAAGTGGGAAGGCGGCTACGTGTGGGCCTGCAAGAACTACGACGGCGACGTCCAGTCCGACACGGTCGCCCAGGGCTTCGGCTCGCTCGGTCTGATGACGAGCGTGCTGATGACCGCCGACGGCAGGACCGTCGAGGCGGAGGCCGCCCACGGCACGGTGACGCGCCACTACCGCATGCACCAGCAGGGCAAGCCCACCTCGACGAATCCGATCGCCTCGATCTTCGCCTGGACGCGCGGGCTGGCCGCGCGCGGGCGCATGGACGGGACACCCGAGCTGATCGAGTTCGCAGACACGCTCGAGCGTGTCTGCATCGAGACGGTCGAGAGCGGCCAGATGACAAAGGACCTCGCGCTGCTCGTCGGCCCCGAGCAGCCGTGGCAGACCACGCAGGAGTTCCTCGCCGCCATCGACGAGAACCTCAGGAGCGCCGCCGCATGAGCGCCACGGCGCTCGACACGACCTTCGACCATCGAGAAAGCCGCTTGACGCGACCTTCCACCACCGAAAAAGCACCCATGGAGGAGATGAATTCGTGAGCAATCCCGTACGAGTGACGGTCACCGGCGCAGCCGGACAGATCGGCTACAGCATCGTGTTTCGGATCGCCAGTGGGCAGCTGCTCGGCCCCGACCAGCCGATCGACCTGCGCCTGCTGGAGATCCCGCAGGCGATGGGCGCGCTTGAGGGCGTCGCCATGGAGATCGTCGACTGCGCATTCCCACTGCTGGCGGGCCTCGACCTCCACGACCGCCCGGCGGACGCCTTCGACGGCACGAACATCGCGCTGCTCGTCGGCTCGCGGCCGCGCACGAAGGGCATGGAGCGCGCCGAGCTGCTCAGTGCCAACGGTGAGATCTTCACCGTGCAGGGCAAGGCTCTGAATGAGGTCGCCGCCGCGGACGTGAAGGTGCTCGTCGTCGGCAACCCCGCCAACACGAACTGCCTGATCGCGATGAACAACGCGCCCGACGTCCCGCGCGAGCGATTCACCTCGATGATGCGCCTCGATCACAATCGCGCGATCGCCCAGCTCGCCGCCAAGCTCGCCGTCCCCGTCCCCGAGGTCACGGAGATGGGCGTATGGGGGAACCATTCGCCGACGATGTACCCGGACCTGTTCCACGCCAAGGTCGGCGGGCGCGAGGCGGCCGGCGCGGTCGACGACCAGGCCTGGATCGAGAACGACTTCCTCCCCAACGTCGGCAAACGTGGCGCCGCGATCATCGAGGCGCGCGGCTCCTCCTCGGCTGCCTCGGCGGCGAGCGCGGCGATCGACCACGTGCGTGACTGGGTCGCGGGAACGGATGGGGCATGGGTCTCGATGGGCGTTGCATCGGACGGCTCCTACGGCGTGCCGGAGGGCCTGATCAGCGGCTTCCCCTGCACCTGCGCCGGAGGCGAGTACGAGATCGTCGAGGGGATCGAGCTCAACGACTTCTCGCGCGCCAAGATCGACGCCTCGGTGGCCGAGCTGACCGACGAGCGCGACACGGTCACCGAGCAGGGGTTGATCTAGAGCTCTCCAGTCACGCGCCATGCCGCCATCGGGCGGACTGTCAATCGCAACAGACGACAGGGGGCGCGGTCGACATCGACCGCGCCCCCTGTCTGTGACGCCTTCTTCCCGCTCACGCCCTTCTTCCGCTCAGCCTTCGCTCACGCTCAGGCCCTCCTCCCGCTCAGCCTCTCCCGCTCACGAGAGTGAGCGTTGTCGGCCCGTCGCAGGATCAGGCCGACGAAGCTACCCCTTGGGGTGCCAGCCGCGGCCCTTCTTCTCCACCTTCTTTTCCTGCTCGAGGCCGGGGAGCACGCGGTAGAGGTAGTTCTGCTTGATGCCCATCTTGGCGGCCAGCTCGGGGATCGTGATGCCGGGCTGCCCCTGTACGAAGGAGAGCGCCTCGGCGGCTCGCGTGCCGCTGCCTTTGCGCCGGCCGGCACGGCGTTTGCCGGGTTTGCGTGCAGCTCTGGGGGTGGCGGCAGCAGCTTTCGCGCGCGTCGCCGAGCTGCGCGGACGGCCGGGGCCGCGGCGACGCGTCGGGGTCGCGCCACCGCCGTTGGATGCGGAGGAGCCGCCCACGCCGGCGAGTGCCGATGCCGCGGCCTCGAGGCGGTTGTACTCGTCGACCAGCGGCTTGAGCTCTTTCAGTCGGTCGGTGATCTCGCGGCGCTTCTCGTCAAGAAAGTCGGTCACGGTTTGAATCCTCTTCACTAGTTTCGATGCGTTTGCTTCTCACATCTGTTTGTCAGTCACCCTACACTAGTTCTGTTTCGTAACTCGCTCCATCTCCGTGGCCAGACGGTCGAGTGTTCGCCGGGCCTCGCGCTCGGGCATGCCGCCGACGAGCGCGCGACTGACGAGCGCACCGACCGGCCCGAGCGGCGGCCGAAATTCGTTGCGGTAATCGAAGCGGGTGCCTCCGTCTTCAGGTGTGAGGACGTATTCGCTCAGCGCGCGCGAGCGCGCCGGCCCGCGCCCTTCCCAGATCGCGAGCTCGCACGGCCGGCAGCCAATCAGCTTCCAGTGAACCTCCAGGTGGACACCGCGCATCTGTATCTGCTGGTCCATCCTGTACCCGATTCGGGGCGGCCCCCCGTCCGCGTGTACGAGCTTGCGGTGAATCGTGACCCATTTCTCCAGCGAGGCCGGGTCCATGATCACCTTCCACACGTCTGCGGGGGCCGCTGAGAGGCGGGTGGAGGCTGTTACGAGGCTCATTGGGTCAGGCCACCGGCACGGGCGGTCGCTGGAACCGTAGCTGCTGAACGACGGCGGACCCCAGCTCGATGATCACCGCGCCGCTAGCTGCTCGCTGCGTTCCCACTCCGCGAGCGCGTGCTCGACGGCGGCATCGAAGGTATGCAACCGCACGCCGAGCAGCTCTGCGGCGCGGTCCTCGGCGGGCAGCAGGTCGCCCTGCAGTCCCTCCATCAACGCGATCACGAGCTCGGGGTCCTCGCCGGCGATCGCCGCGGCGATGCGCGCGCTCAGCGCTGTCATATTCACCCTCAGCCGCAGCGGGGGCCTGCCGAGCAGCATCAGCTCGGCGATGCGGGTGAGCATCTCCCCGTAGCTGAGCACGTCGGGTCCGCCGATCTCGAGGCGCCGTCGGCCGGGCGCCGCGTCGGCGCACGCCACCAGCATCTCGATCACATCGCGCGCATCGATCGGCCGCGTGCGAAACCGCTGCCACGCGGGCAAGGTCAGCACGGGCATCCGCTCGACCAGCCTGACGAGCAGGCGAAAGGAGCGCGAGCGCGCGCCGATCACGATCGAGGCGCGCAGGGCGATCGAGTCGGGCACCGCCGCGAGCAGGACGCCCTCGACCTCCTCGCGGCTGGCGAGGTGTCGCGAGGAGGGGATGCCCGCGCGCATCTGTCGGCGGCCGGCGGGCGCGCTCCAGTGCGGCACGAGACCGCCGAGGTAGACGATCCTCGCGACGCCGGCGCGCCGCGCGCAGCTGGCGAAGTTCTCCGCCGCGACACGCTCGCGAACGGCGAAGGAGGCACTCGCGGCGGGGGCGCGCTCGATCGAGTGCACCACGCGCTCCATCGAGTGGACCAGGTAGTAGGCGACCTCGACGCCGTCCAGCGCAGCCTCCAGTCCGGCGCCCGTCAGCAGGTCGCCGCGCAGCAGCTCCGCTGGAGCGCGTGCGCAGCCGGGCGGCGGCGAGGAGAGGGCGCGGCGGATGCGCGCCGGGTCGCGGCCGAGCGCACGCACCTCGTGGCCTTCGGCACACAGCCGCGGGGTCAGCAGCGACCCGACGAAGCCGCTGGCGCCGGTGACGAGGATGCGCATCGCAGGCATGATGACGCCGCCGCGCGAGGATCCGCGCGAACATCCGGAAAGTGCGGGCTATCCAGGGAGATCGTCACATTCAAGTGACGCTCGGTGAGCTATTTGCGAGTAGCAAAACTGTTTTCCTGCGATTTGCGGCCTGCGTCCTCGCGGCGCCTTGAGCGAGCCCGCGAATGGTGCTTTGATCGCTCCAGGTCAACTCAAGTCAACCGCGTTTGGGGGGCAAGTGCAGGTGCAGAGAACGCCGAGCGGGCGCGCGCCCAAGCGGGCGACGCCGAAGGTTAGCTGCGAGCAGTGCTTCTTCAGCGTCAACCTGCTGTGTGCACTGGAGCTCGCCGAGCCATGCACGACGTTCCGGCCCGCGGAGGCTCAGCTGAAGCCGCCGTCGCAGCTGCGCTTCGTCTTCCGCCAGGAGCGCCCGACGCGCCCGACGTGGGCGTTTCGCTCAGCCCAGGAGCAGGCCGCGCTGCACGCCTAGCCGCCGCCCGCCGTGCCCGTAGCCGCATTGTTTCGGCGCTTGCGGGGTATATTGGGCAAGATCTGAAAGCTCTCAGCGGAGGCGGTGGCGACGATGGCAGCGAAGGGCAAATTGAGCAAGGCCGAGCAGGCGGCCAAGGCGGCCCAGAACAACCAGTATTTGCAGCGTCTGGTCGAGGACGAGGATCTCCGCGCCAACCTGCTGGCGGCGTATGGCGCCGCACGCAACGCCTACGGGCGCATGAGCAACGGCACTCCGCCGCACAAGGCGCTGCTGGAAGACCGCAAGCTGCAGGGCCAGCTGAAGAGCGCGGCGAACGCGCTCAAGGATGCCTCGAGCTCGCTGCGCGAGCCCCCCGGGCGCACCCGTCGCAGGCGCGGGATCGGGCGCGCGCTGCTGCTCCTGAGCGTCGGCGGCATACTCGCCGTCGCGCTCAACGAGGGCATGCGCTCGAAGGTGCTCGACCTGCTGTTCGGCGCGGAGGAGGAGTTCGACTACAGCTCCAGCACCGCTCCGCCGACCCCCGCGCCGGCGCCGGTCGCCGGCGGCTAGCGAGCAGGCAGAGATGGCGGCAGTGGACGTCACGGCCGTCGAGGTCGACGCCGACAGCGAGTCGCAGGCGACGAGCCCGCGCTCGCTCTCGGGTGAGAAGGCCCAGCGAATCATCGACGCGATGCGCAGCAGCGTGGCGCAGCGGGGAACGGCCGGTTCGACCTTCGACCATGTTTCCCGCGAGGCGGGCGTCTCGCGGGGGCTGCTGCACTACTACTTCGGCACCAAGGAGCAACTGCTGGTCGAGGCGGTGCGGCGCGACTGCGAGCTGCGCCTGGAGCGCCTCGAGCGCCAGCTCTCGACGGCCACGACGGCGGACGACTTCATCGGGCTGATGGCCCAGAACCTCAAGGACACGGTGCGCGCGGACCCGGATTTCGTGACGCTCGTGTTCGAGCTGTTCACGCTCTCGCGTCGCAATGCGGACATCGCGGCGGAGTACGCGGGCCTGATGCGCCGCATGCGCGAGCAGGTCGCGGGCATGCTCGCGCTCGCCCAGCGCGAGGGCATCCTGCACCTGCACGCCGATCCCGAGGCGGTCGCGGAGATCCTCTTCTCGCTCGGCGACGGCTTCTCGCTGAGGATGCTGAGCGAGCCGGACCGCGACTTCACCGCGACGATCGATGCCGGCATCACCTGTGCACGCGCCCTGCTGACAGACTGACGCACCTATAATCGGCGGCCGAATGCCGATCTACGAGTACAGGCGCCCGGACGGCACGACCTTCGAGATGCAGCAGTCGTTCAGCGACGACGCCCTCACGGTCGACCCCGACACCGGGGTGCCGGTCGAGCGCGTCCTGCACGCCCCGGCCGTTCACTTCAAGGGCAAGGGCTTCTACAACACCGACTACGGGACCCGTAACCGTCAGCGCGAGACGGCGGCGGAGAAGTCATCGAGCGAGAAGGCCTCCGCCGCGGAGACGGGCGGCGCGGAGAAGAGCTCGTCGTCGGACTCGTCCTCCGGCGCGGGCTCGAGCTCCGCGGGTGAGAGCAAGGGCGAGAAGAGCGCGGCCAAGCCCAAGGACGCCAAGCCGCTCGCCGCCAAGGGCTGACCCGCCGCAACAGCCGCCGTGCAAGCCGTCGCGGGTCGGGCGTCGCTCAGCCGGCGAGGAACTGCGCGACCGCGGCGCGGCGTTCGGATTCGGAGATCTCGAGCCCTTCCCCGACGCCGGCGATCGTGATGCCCTGCGGGTGCTTGAAAACGCGCGTCGGCGGCGTGCCGCCGGCGGCCAGCGCGGCGAACATGCCGAGCAGCGTCGGCCCGCTCATGTCCGAGATGATCGCCGGCGGCGCGTTCCAGGCGATCCACGGCAGGCGCAGGAAGCTGGAGGGCGAGAGCAGGCGCGTCTTCATCGAGTTGAACAGCGCCTGCTGGTGTTCCTGGCGCGTGATGTCGTTCTGGTTCGGCGCGCACAGGTTCTCGCGCGTGCGCGCCAGGGCGAGCGCCTGCTTGCCGTTGAGGTGATGCGTGCCGGCGGGCAGTCGCAGCGTGTAGCCGCCCTGGCTGAAGCCGCCGTCGATACGGGCGATCACGCAACCGCCCGTGTAATCGATCCCGCCCATCGCATCGATCAGCTGGGGGAAGTTTTCGAAGTTGACTTCGACCACGTGGTTGATCGGGATGTTCAGCCAGCGCTTGATCACGCGCACCGACTCGGCCGGCCCTCCGTAGGCGTGGGCGGCGTTGATCTTCTGCATGCCGTGGCCCGGTATTTCGACGATCGTGTCGCGCGGGATCGACAGGCGCGCCGCGTGGCCGCCGCCGGTGCGGATCAGCATGATCGAGTCCGAGCGGCCCGGACCTGAGGTTTCGGCGCCCGGTTCCTTGCTGTTCTTCTGGCGGCGGTCGGAGCCGAGCACGAGGATGTTGTTGACCGACGTCAGCGGATAGCCCGCCGCATCGAGCGTCGCGGCGAGATCCGCGGGCGGAGAGATGCGATTGAAATGCGAGCTCGCCAGGAACAGCAGCAGCGACAGCACGAGCCAGCCGACGATCAGCGCGAGGACGCCGAGCAGGATGCGACGCGGCGTTGCCCAGCGCCGCCAGCCGGCGGCGCCCGAGCGGCCCTCGCGCCCTGCTCGCCGGCCCCCACGTCCGAGCGCCACACGCCGCTGCCCGCCGGGGGCGATCTCCTCTTCGCGCTCGCCGAGCAGGCGGCGGCGCGCGCGGTAGCGCGTGTACTGCGGCGGTTGTTCATGGTTGCTGGACATGGCGGGGAGCCTATATTTGCGAGATGACCCCCACGGAGGCGCCAGTCGGGCGGTTGGTCGTGTGTCCGACCCCGATCGGCAACCTCGAGGATGTCACGCTGCGCGTGCTCGACACGCTCGCCCGCGCCGACCTGATCGCCTGCGAGGACACCCGCCATACGCGAGTGCTGCTCCAGCGCCACGGCATCTCCGCCCCCCTGGTCAGCCTGCACGAGCACAACGAACGCGCCCGCGCGGCGGAGCTGGGCGCGCGGATCGCCGCCGGCGCGCTCGTCGCGCTCGTCTCCGACGCCGGCACACCGCTGCTGTCGGACCCCGGGTTCGCGCTGCTGCGTGCCTGTCGTGAGGAGGGGCTGGCGATCGAGGTGCTGCCGGGTGCGAGCGCGGTCACGACTGCGGTGGTGGCCTCCGGCCTGCCCGCCGAGCGGTGGTGCTTCGTCGGCTTCCTGCCGCGCGGGCGAGCAGAGCTCGACAGGCTGCTGGCCGCGGCGACCGAGACGCTCGTGGCGTTCGAGTCCCCCCGGCGGCTGGCCGCGACGCTGGCCGTGCTCGCGGCGCGCGACCCCGGCCGTCCAGTGGCAGTCTGCCGCGAGCTGACGAAGCTGCACGAGGAGGTCCGCGGCGGAACGGCCGGCGAGTTGGCCGAGCACTACGGCGGGCAGCCGGTGCGGGGCGAGCTCGTGCTCGTGATCGGCGCCGCGCCACCGGGCTCGCCGGCGCGCGAGGAGGCGCTCGCGGCCGTGCGCAGCCTGACCGCGGCCGGCGCCCGGCCGCGTGCCGCCGCGACGGCCGTGGCGAAGCTGACGGGGCTCGCCGCGAACGAGCTCTACCGCGAGCTCACGCGCGCCGGACAGTAGCCTGGGGCCGGATGTCCTTCTACGTCACCACGCCGATCTACTACGTCAACGCCGCGCCTCATCTGGGCCACGCATACACGACGATCGCGGCCGACGTGATGGCGCGTCACCACCGCCAGCGCGGCGAGTCCGTGTTCTTCCTGACCGGCACCGACGAGCACGGCGAGCCCGTCGCCGACGCCGCGCACGCGCTCGGCATCGAGCCGCAGGAGCTCGCCGACCGCAACGCCGAGCGCTTCGAGGCACTCGCGCCGCGGCTCGGAGCGAGCAACGACTTCTTCATCCGCACGACCGACCCCGAGCACGAAGCGGTCGTCCAGCGGGTCCTCAGCCTGGTGCGCGAGAACGGCTACGTCTACGAGGGCACCTACGAGGGCTGGTACTGCCCCCGCTGCGCCGACTTCAAGGCCGACAACGAGATCGACCCCGGCAATCGCTGCCCGATCCACCACATCGAGCTGACGCGTGAGCAGGAGGAGAACTATTTCTTCCAGCTGTCCGCCTTCCAGGAGCGCCTCGAGCGCCTGTACGAGCAGAACGCGGACTTCGTCGCCCCGCGCTCGCGTTACAACGAGTCGCTGTCCTTCATCCGCTCGGGCCTGCGCGACGTGCCGCTGACGCGACACAAGCTGAGCTGGGGAGTGCCCGTACCGTGGGATCCCGAGCACGTCTTCTACGTCTGGTTCGACGCGCTGCTGAACTACTACTCGGCGCTCTCCTACGCCGGCGGCGAGGACCGCACGGCCGAGCTGTGGCCCGCCAGCTACCACCTGATCGGCAAGGACATCCTGCGCTTCCACACCGTCTACTGGCCGGCGCTGCTGATGGCCGCGGAGATCGAGCTGCCACGCCACGTGTTCGTCCATGGCTTCCTGCTGATGGACGGCGAGAAGATGAGCAAGTCGCTCGGAAACGTGCTCGACCCGTTCGCCGTGATCGAGCGCTTCGGCGCCGACGCGCTGCGCTTCTACCTGCTGCGCGAGGTGCCCTTCGGCCAGGATGGCTCCGTCTCCACGGCCTCCTTCGAGCTGCGCTACGAGAGCGAGCTCGCCAACGACCTCGGCAACCTCGCCAGCCGCAGCATCGGCATGCTGATGCGCTACCGCGACGGCGCGCTCACCGCCGGAGCGATGGACGCAGCGCTGGCGGGCGACTTCGCCGGCCTGCGCGAGCGCGTCTGCGCCCATCTCGACCGCGCCGAGCTGCATCTCGCGCTCGAGGAGATCTGGGCGCGCGTGCGGCGGCTGAACCGCTACGTCGAGGAGCAGGCGCCCTGGCGGCTGGCCAAGGAGGAGGATCGCGGCGAGGAGCTCGACGGCGTGCTTCGCACCCTCGCCGAGGGGCTGCGCGTCGTGACGGTCCTCCTGTGGCCCTACATGCCGAGCAGCGCCGAGCGGCTGCTGGCGGCGCTCGGCGCCCCCGAGCTGGGGCTGCAGACGGCCGTGCTGGGGGCCGGCTCGCTCGCGCGCGTGGAGCCGATCGAGTCGCTCTTTCCCAAGGACTTACAGTGAGCGAGCTCGCGCCGGTCCAGTGATCGACTCCCACACGCACCTCGACCTGTGTGAGCCGGCCAACGCCGAGCTCGTCGCGGCGGCGGACCGCGCCGGGGTCACGCGCATGCTCAGCGTCGGCATCGACGGCGCGTCCTGCCGTGCGGCGCTCGCCGCGGCCGAGGACTTCCCGCAGGTGTACGCGGCGATCGGTCGCCACCCGAATGCGGCGCACGGCTTCGACGCCGCGGACCTGGCCGAGCTGCGGGCGCTGGCGGCGCACGAGCGGTGCAGGGCGATCGGCGAGACGGGCCTGGACTACTACCGCGAGGGCGCCCCCCGCGCCGACCAGAAACGCGCGTTCGCCGCGCAGATCGCGCTCGCACGCGAGACGGACAAGCCGCTCGCGATCCACACGCGCGCCGCCGCCCAGGACACGCTCGACCAGCTCGCCGCCGAAGCGCAGGGCGTGCGCGTGCTGATGCACTGCTTCTCGATGCCCGAGCACCTCGAGGAGTGCCTTGATCGCGGCTACATGCTGTCGTTCGCCGGCAACGTCACATACAAGAACGCGGCCGCGCTGGCCGAGGCCGCGAAGCTCGTGCCCGTGGAGCGCCTGCTGGTGGAGACCGATGCTCCCTACCTGACCCCGCAGGCGGTGCGCAGGGAGCCCAACCAGCCGGCCTTCGTCGCGTACACGCTGGCCTTCCTCGCCGAGCAGCGCGGCGTCTCCGCCAGCGAGCTCGGCGCGAGCGTGAGCGCCAACGCCGCGCGCGTGTTCGGCTGGGCATGAGTGAGGCGCCCGACGCCCGCGCGCAGCCGAGCCTGCGGCGGATGCGGGCCTTCGCGGTGCGCCCGGACCGCGACCTCGGCCAGAACTTCCTGATCGATTCGAACATCCTCGGCGTGATCGCTCGCGCCGCCGCGCTGGCAGCCGACGACGTGGTGCTGGAGATCGGCGGCGGCCTCGGGGTGCTGTCGGAGCACCTCGCCGAGCGTGTCGCCCACGTCCACGTCGTCGAGCTCGACGAGCGCCTGCGCGAGGCCCTGCTCGACGCCACCGCGCCGCACGCGAACATCAGCGTCCACTGGGGCGACGCGATGACGCTGGAGCTCGCCGCGCTCGCGCCGAAAGCGACCAAGGTCGTGGCGAACCTCCCCTACGGGATCGCTGCCGGGGCGCTGCTGCGCACGCTCGAGGAGCTCCCGCGCGTGCAGCTGTGGGTCGCGATGGTGCAGCGCGAGGTCGGCGAGCGGCTGGCCGCCACGCCGGCGGGCGCGGACAGAGGTTCCTACGGCACGCCGTCGGTGCTCGCGCAGCTCAGCTGCGAGGTCGAGGTGCTCCGTGCGATCCCGCGCACGGTCTTCCTGCCGGTTCCGAACGTCGACTCGGTGCTCGTGCGCATGCGCAGGCGCAGCTCGGCCGAGCCGGTCAGCGCGGCGCTGCGCGCGCTCGTGAGCGGCGGCTTTGCGCACCGGCGCAAGACGCTGGCGGGCTCGCTCGGTCTGTCGGGGGGCGCCCCGGGACGCTCGCGCGAGCAGGTGCGGGCGGCGCTCGAGCTGCTCGGAGCGCCCGCCGACGCCCGCGCCGAGCGGCTCTCTCCCGAGGACTTCCGCACGCTCGCCCGAATCCTCGAGCTATGAGCGTGCACCGCGCACTTGCGCCCGCGAAGGTGAACCTCGGCCTGTTCGTGGGACCGGTGCGGGCCGCGGACGGGAGGCACGAGCTCGTCAGCGTGATGCAGTCGATCTCGCTGGCCGACGAGCTGACGCTGGGGCCCGCGCCAGCGGGCAGCGTGACGGACGTGATCGTCTGCCCCGGCGTGGAGGGCCCGGCGGAGCAGAACCTCGCGTGGCGGGCGCTGCGGTCCTTCCGCGAGCGCACCGGCTGGGACGCCCCGCCGCTGTGCCTGCGCGTGCTCAAGCGGATACCGGTCGCCGCCGGACTAGGTGGCGGCTCGGCCGATGCCGCGGCCGCGCTGCGCCTCGCCCGGCACGCGTCGGGGCTCGGCGACGAGCGGCTGCTGCGCGAGCTCGCGGGCGAGCTCGGCGCCGATGTGCCCGCCCAGGTCTCGCCCGGACGCTGGCTGGCGAGCGGGGCGGGGGAGGAGCTGGAGTCGCTGCCGGACCCCCGCCTGCCCTTCGGCCTGCTCGTGCTGGCGGCGAGCGGAGGCCTCTCGAGCGCGGACGTCTATGCGGAGGCGGACCGCCTCGGGCTGGCGCGCACGAGCGGCGCGCTGCGCGAGCGCAGGCATGCGCTCGCGGCCGCCTTCGCTCGCGGCGATGCGCTGCCGCCGGCGGGCGACCTGCTGCACAACGACCTCCAGCGCGCCGCCGTCTCGCTGCAGCCACAGATCGCCGGAGCACTGCGCGAGGCGCGCGAAGCGGGCGCCGAGCGCCAGCTTCTCAGCGGGTCCGGTCCCACCGTGCTGGGGCTGTTCACGGGGCCGCGCGATTCCCCGCACGGCGGACCGGCGCTGGCCGGGCAGGCTGCCGCCGCGCTCGGCGAGCGGGTGCCGGCAGCGCTGAGCGCGGCGCCCGTGGACGCCGGATTCGCGTGCGCCGTCACGCTCGCGGACGCCGCGCCCGCGATCGGCTAGGTACGCGGCGCGGGCGCGGGCGCGCGGCTGGGCGACACCCGCGTGCGCAACAATCCGCAGCGATCGAGCTATGAGCAGAGCGACAATCAACGAGCTGGTCGCGGGCGGCGCCGGCGTGTTCGGCCTGGGCCTCTACGGCGGGCTCATCCTGCGCCCCGCCTGGAGCGCCTACTCGCGCCTGTGGCAGCGGATGGCGGCGACGGTGCTGACGCTCTACGTTCTCGCCGTGCTCGTCGGCGTCGGGGTGGCCGGTGCGCTCGCAGCCGTCTACTTCTGGGGCTGAGCGCGTGTCAGACCTGGCCGCGCTGGACGCGATCACCGACGCGGTCGAGTCGGGGGCAGGCCTCCCCGAGGTTGTGCGCGCGGCCGCGCGCGCGCTCGAGGCGAGCCTCGCCGTGACCGACGCATGGGGCGCGACGCTGGCCGTCGCCGCGCGCTCGCCGGCGGAGGAGCGCTCGCTGCTGTCCGCGGGCGAGGGCGTCAGCAGTCAGCCGCTGCGCGTAGCCGACACCGTCGTCGGCACCCTGCACATCCGCGCCAAGACCGAGCCGAGCGCGCCGATGCGCCGGCTGCTGCTGACGATGATCGCCTCCGAGGTCGAGCGGGTGCGCGCCCCCGAGCGCGTGTCGGAAACGGCCTCCGGCGACTTTCTGCGCGCGATCCTGCGCCGCGAGCTCACCAGCGGCGAGGAGGTGCAGGCGCGCGCCCGCGACCTGTCGCTGGCGATCGAGGAGGGCGTCAGCATGATCGTCGCCCGCGCGCACCCGCAGGCGCCGACGGACGAGGGCTGGCGAGGCCGCGTTCGCGCTGTCGCCGAGCGCGGGGCGCGGGCCGTCGCGAGCCGCTCGATCGCGGCGCTGTCCGAGCGCGACGGGATCGTCGGCGCCGAGGTGCTGCTGCTGGTTCCCGGGCCCGAGGACGCGACTGCGGCGCGTGCCGCCGAGGCCGTCCTGCACGAGATGCAGGCGGGGCTGGGCGGCTACACCTTCGCGCTCGGGCGCAGCCGCGTGACCGCCGATCCCGGGGAGCTTGCGCGCGCCGCCAGCGAGGCGCTGCTGGCGGCGAACGTCGCCCAGGGCTCCCGCGAGGACTCGGCGCTCGCGTTCGAGCAGACGGGCGCCTACCGCCTGCTGCTGTCGGCGATGAGCGAGAACCCGAGTGAGCTCCAGCGCTTCTACGCAGAGACGGTCGAGCCCCTGGTCGCCTATGACGAGCAGTACGAGACAGACCTCGTGCGTACGCTCGAGACGTTCCTGGAGGCCGACGGCAACGTCGCGGGGACGGCCCAGCGGCTGTTCACGCACCGCCACACGATCTACTACCGGCTCGAGCGCGTGCGCGAGCTCTCGGGCCTCGACGTGAGCTCCAGCGACGGCCGCGAGAAGCTCAGCCTGGGACTGAAGTCGATGCGGGTGCTGGGGATTCCCTCGGCCGGCGGCCCCGCCTCGGAGGCGGGCGCCGAAGGCGGCCGCGTGCCGCGGCGCTCGGGCAGGCGCAGCTAGCGACGGACCCCGAACTCGGCCGCCCACACCGCGCCCCGGCTGCCGGCGCCGAGCACGCTCGGGAGCGCCGGTTCGACGGCCACCGCGGCGTCGCGGAACTTGCCGGCGAGCATGATCGCCCGGTGCGGCGGCGAGGCCATCCATTCGGCGACGATGTGCGCCGGTGTGGCCGCGCTGCCGCTGGCCCAGGCGATGTTCTGCCCGACCGCCATGAAGGCGGCGTGGGCGCGATAGGGGGTGACGCCGACGAGCGCGAACGGCGTCTGCCCGGACGGCCGCACGTCGGCGAAGTAGTTCCAGCGCAGCATGCTCGCCACCTGGCTGTCGGCAACGGTCTTCAGCTCGGCGTTGCGGCGCAGGGTCGGGCGGCCGTGGTGGGAGCGCAGGCGATCGATCAGACACAGCGTCGCGCGCTCCACGGCCGGCGCATTGCCGGCGTCCGCCTGCAGCCCCGCGTTCGCGCACGAGGCACTCGCGCCGGCCGCGGTCGGCTCGACGACGAGCGCGCCGGCGCAGGCCGTGAGGCCCACAACCAGCAACGCCGAAATCCTTCTGCCCGGTCTCGGCTTGCACGCTGACAGAGTGGGGCATCCTTGCAGGCAAGCGAGACGGCTGCGCCGCCGCGCCGCGAACCCTGCGATTTGCAGGTCAAGTCCATCTCGAGCCGGTCGGCGGTGCCGGCACCTGCGACGATTAGGACGCCTTGGGGAGTGGGGTAATTGGCAGCCCGGGAGACTTTGGCTCTTCAAGTCCTGGTTCGAGTCCAGGCTCCCCAGTCGCGGCGCAGCTCGCACAGCTGGCCGTGCCGGCCCCGGGCGATCGGGTGCCCTGGAATAGCATCTAGGCGGTGAGCGCCCCCATCGTCCTGATCCTCGCCGCGGGCCAGGGCACGCGGATGCGCTCGCAGACGCCGAAGGTCCTGCACGAGCTGTGCGGCCGGCCGATGGTGCTGTGGCCCGTCACCGCCGCGCGGGCAGCGGGAGCCGAACGTGTCGTCGTCGTGGACTCGCCCGAGCGGGCGCTCGCGCCGGTGCTCCCCGACGGCGTCGAGCTGGCGGTTCAGCCGCAACCGGACGGAACCGGCGGAGCGGTCGCGGCCGGCATCGCCGCGCTGGCCGAGGCGACTCCCTCGGCGCTCGCTGCCTCAGCGTCGATCGTCGTCCTCAGCGGCGACGTCCCGCTCGTCAGCGCGGAGGCGATCGAGGAGCTCGTGGACGCGCATCAGAGCAGCGGCGCGGCCGCGACGATGGCGACGACGGTGCTCGCCGACCCGACCGGCTACGGTCGCGTCGTGCGCGACCCCGACGGCGAGGTGCTGCGCGTCGTCGAGACGAAGGGCCACGGCGACTCCACCCAGGCGGAGCGGGAGATCCGCGAGGTCAACACCGGCATCTTCGTGTTCGCCGCACGCGCCCTGCGCGAGGCGCTGCCGCGACTGCGTGCCGAGAACGCCCAGGGCGAGCTGTACCTGCCGCAGGTGCTCGACGTGCTGCGCGCCGAAGGGGCGAGGGTCGCCGCGCACCTCGTCGAGGATGAACGGCTCGTGCTCGGCATCAACGACCGCGCCGCGCTGGCGCGCGTGCGCGCGCTCGCGCAGCTGGCGATCCACGAGCGCCACATGGGCGCCGGCGTCGGCATCATCGACCCCGAGGCGACTGTCATCGACGTGGCCGTGGAGATCGGGCCGGACACGACGATCGAGCCCTTCACGACGATTCGCGGAGCCACCCGGATCGGCACGGGCTGCACGATCAGGCACTCCTACCTGCAGGACTGCACGCTCGAGGACGGCGTCAGCGTGGGGCCGTTCGCCTACCTGCGCCCCGGCACGGTGCTGCGCGGGGGCGCCAAGGTCGGCACGTTCGTGGAGGTCAAGAACTCCGACGTCGGCGCCGGCGCGAAAGTGCCCCACCTCTCCTACATCGGCGATGCCGACATCGGCGAGGGCGCGAACCTGGGCGCGGCGACGATCACGGCCAACTACGACGGCCACGCAAAGCACCGCACCAGCGTCGGCAGCGGCGTGCGCACGGGCGTCGACACGACGCTCGTGGCTCCCGTCGAGGTCGGCGACGGCGCCTATACGGCGGCGGGCTCCGTGATCACGGAGGACGTGCCGCCCGGGGCGCTCGGCATCGCGCGCGAGCGCCAGAGCAACGTCGAGGGCTACGCACAGCGGCGCGAGCAGGCCCGATGAGCGACGCCGCGGCGAGGTCAGCGACGGCGCCGAGCTTTACACTCCGCGGGGAGATGAGCGCGATGGACACGCGCACGGAGGCCTCGCGGGCCAGCCTGCCGATCGACTACAACAAGCGCCTGATGATCGTCAGCGGGCGTGCGAACCCGCAGCTCGCGATCGACATCGCGGAGAAGCTAGGCGTGGATCTCGGGCCGGTCACGCTGAAGACGTTCTCCAACGGAGAGGTCTACTGCCGCTACGAGGACTCGATCCGCGGCGCGGACGTGTTCATCGTGCAGCCCACCTGCGGCAACGCGCAGACGGGCGTGACTGCGAACGACTCGCTGATGGAGCTGCTGTTCATGATCGACGCCGCCGTCGGCGCATCGGCGCACCGGGTGATCGCCGTGACCCCCTGGTTCGGCTACTCGCGCCAGGACAAGAAGTCCGCGCCGCGCGAGCCGATCTCGGCGCGCCTCGTCGCACGCATGCTCGAGGCTGCCGGCGCGGACCGCGTGCTGACGATGGACCTGCACGCAGGCCAGATCCAGGGCTTCTTCCAGAAACCGGTCGACCACATGACCGCGCTGTTCATGCTGACCCAGTACTTCACAGACCTCGGCCTGCCGGACCTCGTCGTCGTCGCGCCCGACGCAGGCCGCGTGAAGCTGAACAAGAAATTCGCCTCCAAGATCGGCGCCGAGCTGGCGATCCTCGACAAGGAGCGCCCCGCGCAGCAGGTCGCGGAGATCGGCTACGTGATCGGTGACGTGAAGGGCAAGACGGCGGTGATCGTGGACGACATGATCGACACCGCCGGCACGCTCAAGGCGGCCGCCAGGACCGTCTCCGAAGAAGGTGCGACGCGTGTCTTCGCGGCGGCCACCCACGCGATCTTCTCGGGCAACGCGTTCGCCAACCTGCGCGAATCGGACCTCGAGCAGATCGTCGTCACCGACACCATCCCGATCCGCGCCGATCGTCCCGAGAACGTCCGGGTGCTGCCGTGCGCCGAGCTGCTGACGGACTCGATCCGGCGCATCTTCGTCGACGACTCCGTCAGCGAGGTCTTCGGCGGCGAGAACCAGCTGTTCTGAAGCGCATCGTCCTGATCTCGCTCGGCGTCGTGCTGTTCGTGATCATCAGCGCGCTGCTCGCGCGCTTTCTGTCGGTCGAGAACAGCGAACGCGACGCCGATCTCGCGCTGATCCAAGCGCAGGCACGCGGCGACGCGCGCGGCATGATCGCGCGGATCGCGGGCTGCCGCACGAGCCCTGCCTGCCTGCGCTCCGTCGCCGCCAACGTGGCCAACCCCCGGCTGCGCCGCGCCGGCGGCGTCGAGATCCTGCAGCTGACCTCCGCGACCGCGTACTCGCTGACCGGCTCCTCGGGCAAGACACGCCTGGCCTGGACGGTGACCGGGCAGCTGCCCGTCGTGCAATGCATCGGTGTTCGCCGCAGCGGCAACCCGCTGTCGGGCATCAAGGTGACGTTGACCTCGCTCAGCGCCCCGATCCCCAACGAAGCCGATTGCTAGAGTCTCCTCTCCCGCGATGGCCACCACGACCAGCAAACTCGACGTCAACAGCCGCGCTGCCGAGGGCTCGCGCGCCGTGCGACGCCTGCGCCGCAGCGGCCGCGTTCCCGGCGTGCTCTACGGCGGCGGCGCCGAGGCGATCGGGTTCGACGCCGATGCGCGCGAGCTGCGCCTGGCGCTGGCCGGCAGCGGCGCCGTGCTCGACCTCAGCGTGGACGGCAAGAAGCCGACGCCCGTCGTGCTCAAGGAAGCTCAGCGCGACCCGGTTCGCGGCGAGACCACGCACGTCGACCTGCTGCGCGTGCGCCTCGACGAGAAGATCAGCGCAGCCGTGCCGATCGAGCTGACCGGCATCGAGGAGGCGCCCGGCGTCAAGCAGGGTGGCGTGCTCGAGCAGATCACTCGCGAGGTGAACGTCGAAGCGCTGCCCACCGCGATCCCCGAGTCGATCGTGCACGAGGTCGGCGAGATGGAGATCGGCGACACGATCCTGCTGTCCGCGCTTGCCGCGCCCGCCGATGTCACGCTGCTGGACGACCTCGAGGAGACGGTCGTGGCGACGCTCTCAGCGCCGCGCCTGCAGGCTGAAACGGCCGAGGAAATCGAGGCTGAGACAGAGCTCGTCGGCGAGGGTGAGGGCGACGGTGCGGGCGAGGGCGAGGCCGATGCCGAGTCCGGCGAGGCCGAGGGCTCCTCAGAGGAGGGCTGAGCTGCGACGCCCGTTCGGCGGTGGCGGAGCCGTCGACTGGTTGATAGTCGGGTTGGGCAACCCCGGCCGCGAGCACGCCGGCACCCGCCACAACGTCGGCTTCATGGTCGCCGAGGAGTTGATCGAGCGCTGGGGCCTGGGGCGCGCGAAGGATCGCTTTCGCGGACGTCTCGCCGAGGGCCGCGCCGGCTTCCGCGAGCCGGGCGCGCCGGCGCCTCCGCGCGTGGCGGTGCTGTGTCCGCAGACCTACATGAACGACGCGGGACGCTCCGCCGGACCCGCGCGCGGCGCCTACAAGCTCCCACTCGAGCGCGTGCTCGTCGTGCACGATGAGATCGATCTGCCGTTCGGCGAGGTGCGCACGCGGCTGGGTGGCGGGCTCGCCGGCCACAACGGCCTGAAGTCGCTCAAGCGCGAGCTCGGCGGCGGCGACTTCATGCGCGTGCGCGTCGGCGTCGGGCGCCCCGACTCGACCGACCCCGAGATCGTCTCGGCGCACGTGCTGGGGCGCTTCAGCGAGAGCCGCGAGCAGGTGCGCGATCTGATCGAGCGCGCCGGTGCGCAGGTCGAGGCCGCCGTGCTCGCGGGCCAGAACAGGCACGGGGCGCCGGCCACGAGCGAGACCGCGCGCGGGGACGGCGCAGCGTAGTGGCCGAGCGCGCGGCGGCCCTGCGCACGCTGCTCGGGCTCGTGCAGGACGACGAGCAGGCGCTGCGGCTCGCCCGCGAGGGCGGCCACGCGTTCGTCTCGAGCGCGATGCGCCCGTATGTGATCGCGGCGCTCGCCGAGATCGACGCGAACGCACGCGAGCGTCCCACGCTCGTGGTCGTCGGTGACGATCGCGCGGCGCGCGAGGTGGCCGGCGACCTACGCGCCTGGCTGGCCCCGCGACGGGTGCGCTACTACCCCTCGCGCGGGGTCGCCTACGAGTCGCATCTGGCACCGCCGCCGCATCTCGTCGGACTGCGCGTGGCGGCGCTCGACGCCCTGCTCGGCGACGGCGGCACGCGCGCCCCGGCCGAGCACGGTCAGCCGGTCGTCGTCGTCAGCGCCGTGGCGCTGTCGGAGAAGGTCCCCGATCCGCAGCTGCGCCCGCACTCCTTCACGCTGCGCGTCGGCGAGCTGCTCGACCTCGACGACTGCGCCGCCGAGCTCGTCGGCGCGGGCTACGAGCGCGTCGACCAGGTCGAGGAGCGCGGCCAGTTCGCGCTGCGCGGCGGGCTGCTCGACGTCTTCCCGGCGACCGAGGAGCGGGCCGTGCGCGTGGACATGTTCGATCTCGAGATCGAATCGCTGCGCTGGTTCTCGACCTTCACCCAGCGCTCGCTGGAGAGCGTCGCGGAGGTCGAGATCGCACCGGCGGCCGAGCTCGCGGTCGAGCATCGCGAGCTCGCGGAGATCGCCGCGGCGACCGGCGCGTTCTCCGCCGCCGAGCAGCGCGAGGGCGAGCGTCCCGACATCGCCGAACTGCTGCCGGTCGAGCGCTTCGGCGCGCTGCTCGATCTCGTCGGCGAGGAGACCGAGCTGATGGTCGCGGCCGAGGAGGAGATCGCGCCGACGCTGCGCGACCACTGGAGCGACGTCTGCGCCGCGTTCGGCGACGAGGATGCCCATCACCTGTACGTGAGCCCCGATGCGATCTCGGCGACGCTGGCCGAGCGCACGCGGATCTGGCTGTCGGCGCTGGCGGGCGATCAGGAGATCGAGCTGCGCGCCTCCTCCGCCGACACCGCCGCGCGCTCGCTCGGCGAGGCCGAGCCGCAGCTGGAGAAGCTGGTGCGTTCCGGCTACCGCACCGTCGTGGCCTTTCCCAGGCGTGGCGAGGGTGAGCGCGCGGCCTACAACCTCGGGCGTCTGAAAGCGACCTGGCTGGGCGAGGACGTGGACGCCGGGCATCAGGTGCTCGAGCCCTCGCTGCGCTTCGCCGCGGCGTCGCTGCGCGAGGGCTTCGTCGCGCCGCAGCTGAAGCTCGCGGTCTTTCCCGAGCATCGCCTGCTGCGCCGTCGCCGCGCCGAGCGCCCGGGCCGCGGCGCTCCGGGCGCTCCCGCGCGGCGCGGCGCGCTGCGCTCGTTCACCGAGCTGCGCACGGGCGACATCGTCGTCCACGAGGACCACGGCGTGGCGCGCTTCGCCGGCTTCGACACGCGCACCGTGGCGGGTGTCACGCGCGACTACCTGTACCTCGAATACCAGGGCGATGACCGCGTGTTCGTCCCCACCGACCAGCTCGCGAAGATCTCGCGCTACGTCGGCGCCGGAGCCGAGCACCCGCCCCTGAGCAAGCTCGGGGGGACCCGCTGGGAGACGATGAAGGCGCGCGCCCGGCGCGCCGCGCAGGAGCTCGCGGGCGAGCTCCTGAGCCTGTACGCCGAGCGGCGCCGGCGCAGCGGACACGCCTACGGGCCCGACTCGGACTGGCAGCGCGACTTCGAGGAGCGCTTTCCCTTCACCGAGACGCCCGACCAGCGCGAGGCGATCGAGCTGGTCAAGGCCGACATGGAGGCGCCGCGACCGATGGATCGCCTGATCTGCGGCGATGTCGGCTACGGCAAGACGGAGGTGGCCCTGCGTGCCGCCTTCAAGGCGGCCGCCGAGGGCAAGCAGGTGCTGATGCTGGTGCCCACCACGATCCTCGCCCAGCAGCACTACGGCACGTTCGCCGAGCGCCTCGCCGACTACCCGTTCACGCTCGAGCACGCCTCCCGCTTCCGCACAGCCGCCGAGCAGAAAGCCGCGATCAAGGGCTTCGCGGAAGGGCGCGTGGACATTCTCATCGGCACCCACCGGGTGCTCTCGCGCGATGTCCGCGCGAAGGACCTCGGCCTGCTGATCGTCGACGAGGAGCAGCGCTTCGGCGTCAAGCAGAAGGAGCTCCTGCGCCAGCTCAAGCTGAAGGTGGACGTGATCTCGATGTCCGCAACCCCGATCCCGCGCACGCTGCAGATGTCGCTGGCGGGGCTGCGCGACATCTCCGTGATCGAGACTCCGCCCGAGGGGCGGCGTCCGATCAAGACCTACGTCGGCGAGTACGAGGAGGAGCTCGTCAAGCGCGCGATCGAGCGCGAGCACGAGCGCGACGGCCAGGCCTTCTTCCTGCACAACCGGATCGATTCGATCGAGCAGACCGCTGAGCGGCTGCGCGCGCTGTGCCCCGGCGTGCGCTTCGCCGTCGCCCACGGGCAGATGGCCGAGGGCGAGCTGGAGGCCGTGATGATGGACTACCTGCGCGGCGGCGCGGATGTGCTCGTGTGCACGTCGATCATCGAGTCGGGCATCGACATCCCGCAGGCCAACACGCTGATCGTCGAGCACGCCGACGGCTTCGGGCTGGCCCAGCTCTACCAGATCCGCGGGCGCGTCGGGCGTAGCCGCGAGCGCGCCTACGCCTACCTGCTCTACGACTCCGCCGCTGCGCTCACCGCCGAGGCCGCCCAGCGCCTGTCGGCGCTGTCGGACTACACAGAGCTCGGCGCCGGCTTCAAGATCGCGATGCGCGACCTCGAGATCCGCGGCGCCGGCAACCTGCTCGGCGACGAGCAGTCCGGGCACGTGGCGGCGCTGGGCTTCGAGCTCTACATGCAGATGCTCGACGAGGCCGTGCGCGCCGCGGAGCCGCTCGCCGAGGGCGAGGAGCCGGCCGAGCCGGTGCGCCTCGACGTCAGCGTCGACGCCTACGTGCCGGCCGACTACGTCCCCTACGAGCAGGCCAAGATCGAGGTCCACCGCCGTCTCGTCGGGGCGCTCGAGCTGGCCGACGTCGAGCGCCTGCGCGAGGAGCTCGAGGACCGCTTCGGGCCAATGCCGACGCCGGTCGAGAACATGCTGGCGCTCCAGCGCGCGCGCATCAAGTTCGGCCAGGCCGGCGCGCGCACGGTCAGCTTTCACGGCGACCGCCTGGCGGTCGTGCCGATCGAGCTCGACTCCGTACGCGCGCGGCGGCTGCACGAGGAGCTGCCGGACGCGCTCTATGAAGCGAGCCGCTCGCAGGTCTCGGTGCGCGTTCCGAAGGACGGGACGGCACGCTTCCCCAGCGTCCTCGCCGCGGCCGATGCGCTGCTGGCGATCGTGCGCGAGGCGGCCTAGGTGGCCGGCGAGGCGGCGTGGGCGACGGGCCGCCCGCTCGTTAAGCACAGCCTTACTCCTATCCGCTAGAGTGCCCGCGTCGTGACCAAGGCTCTTCGTCTCACCTCGGCGCTAGGCGCCGTTTTGTTTGCCCTCACCGGCCTCGCCGCGTGCGGCGGCGGCGGCATTCCCGGAAACGCCGTCGTCGATGTGGGCGGCACGGCGATCACGCGCCCGACGTTCAAACACTGGATCACCGTGGCCGCTGTCTCGGGTTCGATCGGCCAGCTCGCCGTAGGCAAGCCGGCGGCGCCCGAACCACCCGAATACACGGCCTGCATCAGTCACCTCGACGAAGTCGCCGAACACGAACTGTCGGCCAAGAAAATCAAGTCGATTCCGGCGAAGGCGACGCTCAAGAGCCAGTGCGCGCAGCAGTACGAATCGCTCAAGCGCGAGGTGATGGGCTTCCTGATCTCCTCGCAGTGGATCATCGGCGAAGCGGCGTCACTGGGAGTGAAGGTCAGCGACGCGGAAGTGAAGAAGCAGTTCCTGAAAATCCGCAGCCAGCAGTTCCCCAGTACCGCCGAATTCGAAAAATTCCTGACGACCTCGGGTCAGACGGTGTCCGACCTGCTGCTGCGCGTGAAGCTGAACATGCTGTCCCAGAAAATTCAGCAGAAGATCGCGAAATCGAAAGTCAAAGTGACGCAGGCGCAGATCCAGAAGTACTACAACGAAAACCAGTCGCGCTACTCCGTGCCGGAAAAGCGCAGCGTCGAGATCGTCCTGACGAAAACCGAAGCGGCGGCCAACAGCGCCAAGAAAGAAATCGAATCGGGCAAGAGCTTCGCGAGTGTCGCCAAGAGCAAGTCGATCGACCCGACGAGCAAGAGCAAAGGCGGGCTGCTCGGCGAAGTCACCAAGGGTCAGGAGGAGCAGGCGCTCGACACGGCCATCTTCTCGGCGCAGAAGGGCACGCTCGGCGGTCCCATCAAAACCTCCTTCGGCTTCTACGTCTTCGAGGTGCTGGGCACGAAGGCCGGGAGCCAGCAGAGCCTCTCGCAGGTGCAGGCGGCGATCAAGCAGCAGCTCACCGCCACCCAGCAGCAGACCGCGCTGAGCACGTTCGTGAAGGACTTCAAAAAGAAGTGGACGGCCAAAACGGACTGCCGCGCCGGCTTCGTGGTGGAAGACTGCAAGCAGTACAAAGCTCCCAAAACGAGCTCCACCGGCGCCGCCACCGGCACCACCCCCGCCGGATAGCGGTGCCGGCATGAGCCGGGTCGAGCGCGTCCACGCTCGCCAGATCCTCGACAGTCGCGGCAACCCCACGGTCGAGGTCGAGCTCGCGCTGCAGTCGGGCGCACAGGGCCGCGCCGCGGTGCCCTCCGGCGCCTCGACCGGCGAGTTCGAGGCGACCGAGCTGCGCGACGGCGGCGAGCGCTGGCAGGGCAAGGGCGTGACGCGCGCGGTGGCGAATGTCAACGGCGAGATCGCCGCAGCGATCGCCGGCATGGAGGCGAGTGACCAGGCGACGCTCGATCGTGCCCTGGTCGAGCTCGACGGCACCCCCAACAAGTCCCGCCTCGGGGCCAACGCGATCCTCGGCGTGTCACTCGCCTGCGCCCATGCCCAGGCCGCGGAGGAGGGCCTGCCGCTGTGGCGCTATCTCGGCGGCGAGGACGCGCGGGTGCTGCCGGTGCCGATGATGAACGTGCTCAATGGCGGCGCACACGCCGACAACAAGGTCGACTTCCAGGAGTTCATGGTCGTGCCCTGCGGGGCGGAGAGCTTCTCGGAGTGCCTGCGCATGGGCACGGAGGTCTTTCACGCGCTCAAGCGCACGCTGCACGAGCGGGGCCTCTCCACGGCCGTCGGCGACGAGGGCGGCTTCGCGCCGGACCTCGCCTCCAACGAGGATGCGCTGAAGATGCTGCTCGCCGGCATCGAGGCCGCCGGCTACACCGCGGGCGAGGACGTCGCGATCGCCGTCGACCCCGCCACCAGCGAGATCCACCGCGGCGGCGCATACGTGCTCGAGCACGAGGGCCGCACGCTCAGCGCGGCCGAGCTCGCCGACTACTGGGCATACCTGCTCGGGGAGTATCCGATCGTCTCGATCGAGGACGGCATGGACGAGCAGGACTGGGACGGCTGGCGCACGCTGACCGAGCGACTCGGCGACGCCGTCCAGCTCGTCGGCGACGACCTGTTCGTGACCAACACCGCGCGCCTGCAGCGCGGGATCGAGGCGGGCGTCGCCAACTCGATCCTGATCAAGGTCAACCAGATCGGCACGCTCTCCGAGACGCTCGAGGCGATCGCGATGGCGCGCGCGGCCGGCTATACGGCCGTCATGAGCCACCGCTCGGGCGAGACCGAGGACGTCACCATCGCCGACCTCGCCGTCGCGACGGGCTGCGGGCAGATCAAGACGGGCGCGCCCTCGCGCTCGGACAGGGTCGCCAAGTACAACCAGCTGCTGCGGATCGAGGAGCAGCTGGGGGACGCCGCGGAGTTTCCCGGGCGCGCTGCCTTCGCCGGGCGCTGAGCCCCGCCGGCAGGAGCCGGGCGCGCGAGCGCGAATGCCTGGGGAGATGGCTGTCACCCCCAACGCCCACAGCATCCCGCGGGCGCGCCCCCGCCGGCGCGCGGCGCGGCGCACGCCGCCGCGCGTGCGCTGGGATCAGCTCGCGCGCATCGCGATGCTGGGTGTGATGGCGGCACTCGTCTACCTCTACCTCAGCGCCGGAATCCACATGTTCTCGACCTGGCGCCAGGCGCACCGGGACAGCGCGGCGGTCGCCACGCTCGAACACGAACACGGGACCCTGCAGCGCCAGCATGAACGCCTCAGCCAGCCCGGAATGCTCGAAGCGGAGGCTCGTCAGCTGGGGATGATGAAGAAGAACGAGCAGCCCTACGTGATCAGCGGCCTGCCCGGCAACTGAGCCTCGCCAGTTGTCCTCCGTGTCTCGGCAGGGCCGCATGCGGCCCTGCCCTGGGGCCGCACATGTGCGGCCCCACCGGGCGGCGCATGCGCCGCCCGGACTGCAAACGATCGCCAACCGGCCGCTGCTAGCCTCGGCCGGTGTCGTTCGAGAACGCGATCTACCAGTGGCAGCAGGGCGAGCGGCGGCTGCAGCGCGCCCCCGGCGAGCGCGCGCAGCTGCTCGAGCGGGTGATCGAAGCGCTCGTCGCGGAACTGCGCAGGCGCCTCGGTGGGCGCTTCTCGGCGCAGGAGCTCGTCGAGCTGTATGACTCGGGCACCGGCTGGTGCCTGCAGGTCGCGATGCGCGTCGCGCCGGCGCATCCGTGGGCGTGGGAGTCCGGCCTCGTCGCCGATGCCGCCTTTGCGCGCTACCTGCGCGAGGCCAGCGACTACGCCGGCGGTCGCCGCGAGATCGGCGCCTAGCTTTCCTCGCCGACGCGGCGGATGACGATCCTGTCCTCCTCCACGGAGACCTCGACGGGGCGGTGTCCGGCCCAGTGCTCGGCGTACACGGGGTTCTCCTGGATCGCCGGGTCGAGCCACAGGCCGTAGCCCTCCTCGCCGTGGTCGAAGGTCCCCTCGAGCGGCGCGCTGCGCGAGGAGGAACGCCGTCCGCGCCCTCCCCGGCGGCTGCGGGCGCGGGTGCGGGGAGCGCTCGTCTCCTCGCCGTCGTCCTCCTCGTCCTCGTCCTCCAGCTCAGCCGGCGGCGCTTCGGCGCGCACGCGCTCGGCCTCCGCTTCGGCGGCTTCCAGCTCGGCGGCGATCAGCGCGTCATCCTCCGCGCGCAGGTCGATCTCCTCGGGGTAGTCGCTCGCGCTCGTGCCCTCCGGCAGCTCCTCGTCGCTGACGAGCTCGTTCTGGCGCTTGAACTGCTCGATGTCGCGAACGCTCACCTCGAGCTGATGGGCGACCCACGCGTCGGTGCGACCCTGGCGTACCCAGGCGCGGATCTGGTTGAGGTGGGGGCGCAATGATTTCCTCGGCATGGACGGTCCGGGAGACTAGCGTAAAGGCCCCGCCGTGCGCCGCGGTCTGCGCCGCGCGCGGGGGATCGCGTTCCCCCGGCCCTGGGACTATGCTTGCACGGCCGGTCGTTGGGGCTGGCGCCGGCTGGCCAATCTGGCAAGAGGAAGGTGCACCCACGAATGCTGGTTCTGACACGCAAGTCCAACCAGAGCATCATGATCGGGGACGAAATCGAGGTCTCGGTGCTCTCTGTGATGGGCGAGAAGGTTCGGATCGGCATTCAGGCGCCGCAGAAGGTTCCGGTGTTCCGCAAGGAGATCTACCTCGAGATCCACGGCGAAGCCGCAGCAGCGGTCGACGGCGACGGCGACACTCCCTCCGGTACGGCCGCCGCGGAGATCGACGAGTCGCTGCGCGAGATCGGCGACGGCGCCTAGCCGACGCACAGCAGCGCACGCGGCCGTCGCAGGCCGTGCGTGGGTGCGCGGCGGGCGGCCGCCCAGCCGGCCGGCAGGGCTAGCCGAGCAGCAGGTAGAGGGTGCGGAACATCACCACGGTGACGATCACCGCGGTCAGGATCAACATCAGCACGAGCATCGCAAAGCGCACCGACCCGCGCTTCTTGCGCCTGTGGACTTCGCGTTTGAGCGCGCGCTGCTGCGTCGTCTTCTGCAGCGACGCGCGGCGGTTGCGGTCGAGCGTGATCTCCCGCACGAACGCGCGCTCCCAGTCGGCGAGGCTCTGACGCATCTTCATGGCGCTCGCCCGGCGGGCTAGGAGTTGACGGGCGTCTTCGCGCGCTCGTAGACGGCGACGAAGCGCAGGTAGTTCTCGGCGATCTTGCGCGCGCCGGCGGAGCGCTCGATCTTGCCGTCCACATATGCCTTCAGCGGGTCCCACCAGATCGAGCGCCCGATCGCGAAGCCGATGTAGCCCTCGACAGGAGCGGCGGCGTTCAGCCAGACGTCGACCCTGCTGTCGTCGGCGCCGCGGCCGAGGACCACGCAGGTGACGCCGTCGCGGCCGCCGCTGCGGGCCTGGGCGACGAGCATCTCGCAGTCCGAGCGCTCGTCCACGCCCTCGATCTTCCAGATGTCCGCCTCGACGCCCGCCTCCTGGATCGCGGCGATCGCTCGCCGCATCAGCTCGGGCCGCAGCTCGGCGTCGTAGCGGTCGCTGTCGCCGCCGACGCTGTCCAGCTGCGCGTCCTCGGCGGGCACGAGCAGCTCGAACAGGAACTTGCGGTCGTTGGCGTGCAGCCAATCGCTCAGCTGCTTGAGCTTGCCGACCTGCTCGGCGTTGGCAGCCCGGTCGCCGTCGGGGTTGTAGCGGACGAGCACCTTCGTGAAGTCGGGGTCGAAGCGCTCGATGTGGGCGGGGAAGTCCTCGCCGTATTGAAAGTCGAACATGCTCTGGCCCGAGCGCTCGGCGGGCATCGCCAGCTTCAGGCCACGCGCGTGGGCCTCGCCGGGGACGCTCGAGCCGAACTGCTCGTCCACGAGCACGCCCATCGTCGCGGGGTCTGCGCCGGTGCCGGCGGCCTGCAGCAGGCCCTCGTAGATGAGGTGCTTGGCGTCGGCGATGATCGCGGTCTGCTCGGCATCCGGCTCACCGTCGATCCCGAAGAACTTCTTCTGGAAGGAGCCGCGGTGGTCGAACGCGAGGATGTAGAGCTTCTGGTCGTATCCAAGGTTCATGGGCCTGAGTATTCCAGAGCCACGCCGGCCGGCGTCGGTAGGTCCTTAGAATGGATCGACGATGACCTCGGGCGCCGATCTCTTCGTCGTGTGCAAGCAGTGCGGATCGGAGGTGAGCCCGTACGTCACCGAGTGTCCCTATTGCGGCAACCGCCTGCGCCGGCGCGCCCCGAAGCTTCCCCGCGCGCACGTCCCCAGCCGCGCGCCGCGGCGCGCTGGATTCTCGGCGCTGCTGCGGCGCCCGCGCAGCGGCGCGAGCTCGGGCCGCGCGCGCGCCACCTATGCGCCCGCCCGCTGGTCGGGCACCCGCCCGTACGCGACGATCGCGCTCGTCGCGGCGAGCTGCGCCGCGTGGGTCGTCTTTCACGCCGAACCGAGCCTGTACGCGCACATGGCGCTGATCGGGCCGATCCACGGCGAATGGTGGAAGCTGTTCACGAACGAGTTCGCCTATGGGTACGGTCTGTATGCCTTCTTCGCGATCGTCACGATCGCGCTCTTCGGCTGGCTGCTCGAGCAGCGCCACGCCCCCTGGGTCGTCGTCGCGCTGTTCTTCGGCGCGGGCGTCTGCGGTGCGCTCGTCGCGGAGGCCGTCTACCCGCTCCCGATCCTCAGCGGCGGCAACGCTCCGGCGCTCGCGCTGCTGGCCGCATGGGCCGCACCCGACCTGCGCGCGGCGCGCTCGGGCGGGTACTGGGAGGGCGATCTGATCGGCGCCGGCGCGATCGCGGCGCTGCTGCTGGTGATGCCGTTCGCGCGCACCTTCTCCGAACTGAGCTGGCTCGCGGGCGTCGTCGGCGCGGCGCTCGGGCTGCTCGTCGGGCTCGGCCTGCAGCGGCTCGGCGAGCGGGAGCAGTAGGGAGGCATGATGGTGGGCGAATGTCGATGACCAACGCAGTTGTGCTGATCGAGGCCGAGCGCGACGCGCTGTCGACGCTCGGCGGCGCGCTGGCCGACATCGAGGGCGTCGCGGAGGCCTACTCGGTGACCGGCGAGTGGGACTTCGTGGCGATCGTGCGCGTCCCCGACCACGAGCAGCTCGCAGACGTGGTCACGACGGCGATCGGTGGGCTGGACGGCGTCCTGCGGACGCAGACGATGGTCGCCTTCGCGGCCTTCTCGCGCCACGACCTCGAATCGCTGTTCTCGATCGGCGAATGAAGCCCTGGACGGTGCCGGCGGTCCCGATCAAGCCGGAGTACGGCCCCACGCTCGGGCGCATGCTCGAGCCGCGCTGGCGCGCGGCCACGCGGCCGGCGCGCGCGGCGCTGCTCGCGGGCGTCGCGGCCCTCGTGCTGCTCGCCGTTGCGCTCGTCCTGCAGCTGCTCAGCTCGAGCTATGCCCATGGCGGGCGCGTTCCGTTCGCGTTCAAGTACAAGGGCCTGTATCGCGCCGCTCCCGACCCCGGCGCGTACGTGAAGGTCCGGAGCCTCGACGCCGCGGGCGCCCCGCGCTACTCGTTTGAGGTCTACCCGCTGACGCTTGCCCCCTACGCGGGCTCGCCGTCCGGCGCGCTACCGATCTATGCGAGCGCCTACATCGCCCGTCTGCGCGCGCGCACGCACGGTTTCGTGCTGCGTGGCGAGGGCAAGACGCGGGTCAACACCGTGCCCGGCTACCAGGTGCTCTACACCGAGCTGCTCGACGGTCGCCAGATGTTCGACCGCGACGTTCTGCTCGTGCCGCCCCGCGAAGGCGCTCGTGAAGGCGTCGTGATCGTGATGCTCAACGCGGCTGACGCCACCCGCGAAGTGAAGGCCCCGAGCGAAGTCGCCTCGCTGGGGGTCCTGCTGCGCCCGCTGAAGACGTTTACCTTCGGATAGTCCAGTGCCACGCCCACTCCTGTGAGCGGCGCGGCGGCGGTGCTTCGGTGCCGCCCGTGCTCAGCGTGCGGTGCAGCGAGCGCCTCGCCGCGGGCGCTTCGACGGGAGCTGCGGCAGTTTCCGGCGCGGCGACTGGTTCGGCGCTGGCCGGCTGCACGGGCGCACCCGCCGAGGGGGTCGTGGCGAGCGGCGGTGGGGAGGTCGTCGGCGGCGTCGTCGTCGTGGTCGTCGTGCCGGGGGGCGCCGTCGTCGTGACGGGAGGCGCGGTCGTCGTGCCCGGCGGCACCGTCGTCGGGTCGGGGGTCGTGCTGGTCGGCGTGCTCGCAGCCGGCGGGGTGGTGGTGGCGCCGGCGGGCAACTGGGTGGCTTCGCTCGTGACCTCCGTGACCTGCAGCGCGCTCGGCGGTGCGGTGGGCGTGGCGGAGGCGCCGCCCGGCGCGCTCACGGGCACGGGGGGCGTCAGCGGCGCGGCGGCGCTCCTCAGTGCGGGCGCGGCCGCGATCGCCTTCGCGACAGCGAGCCGGCGCGCTCTGGCGCGGGCGAGCGCCCCCACAGCGGGGCGGTGCACCGCGAGCCTGCCCGCGGTGAGCGGCTGGGCGTGCTCGGCGACGACCGTCGGCGTGCTCGCGTAGTGGGTCGCGGGCACGCTCGCGTATGCGCCGGCGGCGTGCGCGCGATGCGGGTGGGCGCCGACGGAATGGTCCGCCGCGACGGCTCCCGCGGTCACGAGCGCAGCTGCGGCGAGGCCGGCGACGGCCTTCGTGGCGAGTGCGCCTGCGCCGGCGGTCATCAGGCCCCCGGCGAGACCGCCTCCGCCCGCGGCGGCGCCCGCGCCGATCGTTGCGCCCGCTCCCACGGTTGCTCCGGCGCCCATCGTGGCCCCGCCGGCGACGTGGGCGCTGCCGGCCGAGGCGGTCGAGCCGAGCTTTGTGAGCAGCAGCTGCTTGGCCAGCAGCAGCGGTCCCACCGGCATCACGAGGGCGAGCGCGCGGTTGTTGACCTTCAGCTGGCGCTTGAAGAAGGCGCAGCGCTCGCAGCCGCGCACGTGGCGACGCGCGGGGGTGCTGAGCTTGGCGAGACCCTCGGCGACCTCGCCGAGCTCGAGTCGCACCTCTTCGCAGCTCAGCTTGCGCGCCTCCGCGGCCTCCGCCAGCGAGATGCGGGCGCGCACGAGCAGCGACTTGACCGAGGGGACAGTCGTGTCCATCGCCTGTGCGATCTGGTCGTAGGACAGCGCGTCGATCTCGCGCAGCAGCAGCGCCGTGCGCTGGGTCTCAGGCAGCTGGTGCACGTCGGCGATCAGCTCGCGGAAGCTCTCGCGGCGCAGCACCTTGTCGCTCGTGGAGATGCCGTTCTCGGCGAAGTGGGTGTCCATCGTGTCCACGCCGATGGCGGCCGCGCGGCGCAGGTGGTTGAGCGAGCGGTTGCGCGCGATCCGATACAGCCAGGGACGCACGTTGATCTCACGGTCGTCGGCGAGCACCGCGTTGAAGGCCGCCGCGAAGACCTCCTGGAGCACGTCCTCGGCGTCCTCGCGCGAGCCCAGCATGTGGCGACAGAAGGCCTGCAGACGTGAGGAGTAGCGCCCGCAGAGCGTCTCGAAGGCGGCCGGCTGGCCACGCCGCGTGAGCGCGATCAGGCGCTCGTCGGACTGCAGGCGCAGCAGGGCAGAGGGCCCACGCAGGCCCGGCATGCTGCTGCGGTGTGTGAGGGCTGAGGCCTCCATGAAGGTGCGGTGCTGCCGACTCTCCAAATGACACGGTAGCAGCGCAGAAGTTGCGTTTTCGTGGCCTCTGCCACTAGCTGCGAGAGCCGCTTCGGGCCCCATTTCGTCGGCGGCGGGCGGTCCCGGGGCGGCTTGCGCCGCTACGATCGGAGCGCCTGGGTGGACAAACTGGAAAAGTCAGCGGACTTAAAATCTGCCGCCTCGCAAGGGCTTGCGGGTTCGACTCCCGTCCCAGGCACTGCGCGCCTCGCGCACGCCGCTGCGCCGATGCCGATCCGAGCGCGCTCGCCGATGCCGGTCGGCGACGCGCCGATGCCGATCGGAGCGCGACTCGCCGATGCCGATCGGAGCGCGACTATGTAGAGTCTCGCGCCGAATGGCGACGGAGAACGCAGAGCAGACCGCCGGCGCGACCTTCCACGGTGGCCGGCTGGTGGCCCGCCGGCTGAAGGCCCACGGCGTGAGCAAGCTCTTCACGCTCTCCGGTGGGCACCTGTTCTCGATCTACGACGGCTGCCGCGAGGAGGGGATCGACATCGTCGACGTGCGCCACGAGTCGACTGCAGCGTTCGCCGCGGAGGGCTGGGCGAAGGTGACGCGCGAGCCGGGCGTGTGCGCGCTGACGGCCGGCCCGGGAGTGACGAACGGGATGAGCGCGATCGCCTCCGCGCAGTCCAACCACTCGCCGATGGTCGTGCTCGGCGGTCGCGCGCCGGCGATGCGCTGGGGCCAGGGCTCGCTGCAGGAGATCGACCACGTCCCCTTCGTGCGCCCGCTGACGAAGCTCGCGGCCACGCCGGGCAGCACCGCAGAGATCCCGGGCCTGCTCGACGACGCCTTTGCGAGCGCGATGGCTCCTCATAGTGGCCCGACGTTCCTCGACTTCCCGATGGACTACGTGTTCCAGGACGCTCCCGAGCCCGACAGCGAGCAGACGCTCGCCGGCCTGCGCGCGGGCGAGCGCGGCGCTGAGGAGTCCGCGATCGAGCGCGCCGGCGAGCTGCTGCGCACGGCCGAGCGCCCGGTGATCATGGCCGGCACAGACCTCTACTGGGGGCATGGCGAGCAGGAGCTGCTCGAGCTCGCCGAGACGCTGCGGATTCCCGTCTTCCTGAACGGGCTCGCGCGCGGGTGCGTACCCGCCGACCACGAGCTGTTCTTCTCGCGTGCGCGCTCGCAGGCGCTCAAAGGCGCCGACGTGGCGATCGTGATCGGCGTGCCGATGGACTTCCGCCTGGCCTTCGGCGCGGCCTTCGGCGAGGACACCGAAATCATCGTCGTCGACGTCGCCGAACCCGAGCGCCGCCACCCGCGGCCGGTCGCGGTGGAGTGCTACGGCGCGCTCGCGCCGACGCTCGCCGGGCTGCGCGGCGCGGCGGGCGCGAAGGCGCTGGCGAGCGACGCCTGGGTCGCCGATCTGCGCGCGGGCGAGGATGAGAAGCGCGCCGCCGAGCGCGTCGAGATGGACGACGATCGCTCGCCGCTGCACCCGATGCGGCTGTATGCGGAGCTCGCCAAGGTGATCGACCGTGACGCCATCGTGATCGGCGACGGCGGCGACTACGTCTCCTACGCCGGCCGGCTGGTCGACAGCTACCAGCCCGGCTGTTGGCTCGACCCGGGACCCTTCGGCTGCCTCGGCGCCGGCCTCGGCTACGCGCTGGCCGCCAAGCTCGCTCGCCCCGAGCGCCAGGTCGTGCTGCTGATCGGCGACGGCGCCTTCGGGTTCTCGGGCATGGAGTTCGACACGCTCGCCCGTCACGGCGTGAACGTGGTGGGGCTGATGGGCAACAACGGAATCTGGGCACTCGAGAAGCACCCGATGGAGTTCCTCTACGGCTACTCCGTCGCCGCCGAGCTGCGCCCGGAAACGCGCTACGACCAGGTCGTCGAGGCGCTCGGCGGCCACGGCGAGCTCGTGCGCGAGCCGGACGGCGTGGTCCCTGCGCTGGAGCGCGCCCTCGCAGCTGGGAAGCCGGCGCTCGTGAACGTGCTGACGGACCCCACCGTCGTCTACCCCCGCCGCTCCAACCTCGCCTGAGGCTAAGCCGCCGGCGCTGCTGCCGCCTCGCCGCCGTCGCCGCCGCTCCTGCCGCTGGTGCCGGGGCTGCCACCGCCGCCGCTGCTGCCGGCGAGACGCAGGGCGCCGCCGTGAAGGATGTCGTGGTCGGAGACTTCCACCTGCTCGAGTGCGAACGCGCGCATCGCCTCGCCCAGCAGGATCATCCCGGCGACGATCGTGGGCGCACGGTCGGGGTGCAGCCCGACGACGCGGCGGCGCGCGGCTTCATCCATCTCGGCCAGGCGAGCGAGCAGCAGTTCGACGGTGGCGAGCTCGAGCGGATAGCCATGCACGCGCTCGGGGTCATAGGGGTCGAGCTCCTGCTCGATCGAGGCCGCCGAGGTGGCGGTGCCGGCGACTGCGATGCCGCGCCTGACGGGTGCGCGCTCGTCCGCGGGCAGCCCCTCGAGGAAGACGGCGCGGACGTCGTCGGCGAGCTCCCGCAGCTCGGCCGGGGCCGGAGGGTCCGAACGGATGTGACGCTCGCTCATGCGGACCACGCCGGCATGCAAGGAGACGTGGAAGCCGGCGCTGCGGCCGACGCCGATGATGAACTCGGTGGACCCTCCACCGATGTCCACGACGACCGTCGGCTCGCTCGCGGCCGAACGTCCTGCCATGGCGCCGAGGAACGTGAGCTGCGCCTCCTCCTCGCCCGGCAAGACGCGCGCGTCCAGGCCGTACTCCTCGCGCACACGCGCGGCGAACTGGGCCCCGTTGCTCGCATCGCGCACGGCGGAGGTCAGCACAGCCATGTTGGCCTCGCAATCGCGCTGCACGATCTCGCGGCGGTACTCGTCGAGCACCGCGAACACACGCGCGCTCGCCTCCTCGCTGAGCGCGCCGGTTGCATCGACGCCATCGCCGAGGCGCGTGACATTCGAGCGGCGCAGCACTTCCACAAGCGCCCCGCTCGAACCGTCGACGTCGGCGATCAGCAGGCGCGTCGAGTTGGTCCCGATGTCCACGACGGCCACGCGCATCGGCGGGATGCTAGAGGGTCAGCGACGGTCCGCTCAAGCAGCGCGGGCGTGTGCTAGAACATAAAGGAGCGTCGCGGGGTGGAGCAGTCTGGTAGCTCGTCGGGCTCATAACCCGAAGGTCGCGGGTTCGAATCCCGCCCCCGCTATCCCCGAAAGGGCCCGGCTTGCCGGGAGCACGGCGGCCTTTGCGTAGCCGATGTCGGCGTCGGCGAACGGCTGGCGCACGAGCACGCCGGGCGACACGCTGGCGTTGTCGTACAGCGTGAGCTTGCTCACGCCGGCCCGCGCCAACCATTCCGCGATGGGCGCGCCGAGGGCGCCGCAGCCCCACACGGCGACGTGCTTGCCCGCGAACCAGCGCAGCGGGGAGTCCTCGTCGCGTCGCTGGGTGACTTCAGCCCGGTCCTCGCGGACCCTGCACCAAAGGTTGCACAGCGTTCGGCCGTCACAACTCCGCCGACGCTTCAGCGTCGTCGACGGCCGCGGCCTCGGAACCCGGAGCTGGGCCAGCAGGCTCGGCCACCATCGTGTCCGCCGTTAGCCCGGCTGCCTTCAGCAGCTGTGCGAGGCGACCTATCTCGCTTGGCGCGGGAGTAGTTGTTAGCCGCTCCAGCATGGATCCCCACATCTGTTCGAGTGTCAAGAAGCCGACTGAGCATCCGTGAAGGTTTGCGGCGATTGTTGGGTCCTCATTCCAGGCGGCAGCATCGCCCTTCAACCGGGTCACTGCGATCCTGTAGTCGAAGTCGGCTTGCCCAGTTCGCTGCCGGATAGCGTCGCGGAACGCTTCACTCCACTTCGGGATCCAGAGCTCGCGGAAGTGTCGCCACGTTGCCCGCTTAGGGTTCTTCTTTTCGCCCCGCAGCTCGGCCAGTTTCGCAGTCGCATCGAAACCTCCTTGCCAGGACTTGCAGCTCACTACGACGACGCGACCTCGACCGTCGAGGCCCGGGTGATAGCCAACAACGTCTACGTCTGAAGGGACTGAATCGTCCGCAGCCCGGTACTCGGTGTGCTCGCGGCCAGGCCGGAACCGGAGGTTGTGGATCGTGAAGTACCCCTCGAACTGAAGGTAGTCGTCGACGACCTGCTCAAGCACATCCTCCTTCACCCGCTCAGGCTCTCAAGCGAAGCGGACAAGGCATCCCAAGGCGTATGTACCGTGACGTGCCGTGCCCGCGAACGACCAAGTCCTGCGCTTCAAGACGCTCCCCGGCCTCGCGCGGTCCTTCCGCGATTGGGGCCGGGCCGGTGGTCCCCGCTTCGCGCCGGACGTGGCCGGGGCCACCGCGGACGAGCGGCGGGTACTCGGGGCGCTCGGGGCTGTCGCCGCGGCCGTAGGTAACGAGCACGTCGCCACGTGGCCTGAGCCGGTGCGCGAGTGGGCGGAACGCGCGCCGCCGTGCCCCGCGGAGCTCGCCGACGGCGTCTGTGAGGCGCTCGGCGCCGGAATCGATCCACTGCCGACGCTCTACGACGCGAGCATCAGCCGTGCGCACCGGCGCCGTCTCGGCACCGTGTTCACGCCCGCGCCCGTCGTCGACCACATGCTCGACCTCGCCGCCAAGGTGATGCGGGGCGCCCCGGACAGCGTCGCCGATCCTGGCGCCGGCGTTGGAGCGTTCACGGTCGCCGCAGCAAGACGCTGGCCGAAAGCCCGCGTCATAGCGGTCGACGTCAACGTCGTTACGCTCGGGCTGCTTGCCGCACGGATTGCGTTCGAAATCGACGCGGAGTTCGCCGACGCCGCAGCGCTGCGCCGCATCGAGCTCGTCCACGGCGACTACCTCGACGGGCTTAGCGACCGCTTCGGCGCCGGAGACGGCCGGCTCCTCTGCCTCGGAAATCCGCCGTACACCCGCGTCCAGGAGCTGCCCGCCGACTACCGCGCCAAGGCCATGAGCCTCTGCGACGGCATCGTTGACAGCGGCCACGCCAACCTCGCCGTGCTCTTCCAGGCCGCGACGCTCCGCCAGCTGCGCGACGGCGACGCGTCGTGCATGGTGTTGCCCGGCTCGATCGGCTACACCCGCGCGAGCCGGGGGCTGAGAAGCGCGCTCTGGAACTCGCGGCGGCCGGTCGTCATGCAGAGGACGCCAGCGTCGTCGAGGCCGTTCACCGGCAACTGCGTGCAGGCTGCCGTCGTCGCCGTCGGTCCCGTCACCGCGGAGCAGTCGCCGGTGCGCTTGGCGCGCGTGCGCTTCGACGACGACGCCGCGGTCATGATCGACGCCTGGGAGCGTGATCGCGACGCCGACGAACCAGCCAACTGGTTCTGGACCGCGCAGGCGGAGCAGTCCGAGCCCGACGGGACCGTGCCGCTCTCCGAGCTCGCGGTCGTGTGCCGCGGCGTCGCCACCGGCGCGAACGCCGTCTTCTTCCTCACCGACGCCGAGGCCGCGCGTCTCCCCGCCGAGGTCGTCGTGCCCGGCGCGGCCACGCTCAAGCGCTTCACCAAGGCGGAGCTGAACCGCGCCGCGCACCGCACCTGGGGCGGCGACGACGCGAAGCGGTGGCTGCTCGCGATCCCCGCCGACCACAAGGTCAGCGGCGCGCTTCGCGCCTACCTCTCGCGGTTCGAGGCCGAGGTCAGCACGCGGTTCCTCCCGTCCCAGCGCGAGCCGTGGTACGCGCTCACCGGCCTAGGCACGCCTGACCTGCTGATCAGCCCGCTATCCAAGACCGGCTTCAAGGTCGTCGTCAACACGGTGCGCGCCGTGCCGTCGAACAACCTCTACGGGATCACGATGCGCAACGGCACGCGCGCCCGCGCGCTCGCTGACTGGCTCCGCTCCGACGACGGCCAACAGGCGCTGTTGCGCGCGAGCCGGCGCTACCACGGCGGCTCGCACAAGCTGGAGCCCGGCGAGCTGAAGCGCGTGCCCGTGCCCGCGGCGCTCGCGAAGCCTTCAGGGCTCGCGAAGCCCTCGCGGCCAGCCAAGTCGCGCTCGTAGGGACGCGCCACCGCTTCCGGCGCGCGAGGTGCTACGTTCCCTTTGCCGCGTGCCGCGGCGCACGCCTCCCGGGCCCTTGGGCCTCGCAGGCAGCGCCGCGACTCGCTGGCACCCATAGATAGAGCGGTCCAACCCTCGCGGGTCGCGCTGCTCCTGACTGAATGGAGGGACTCCGTGGAAACGGATGTCATCACCGGCAGCACGATGCCGCTTGAACTGCGGCACGCCGCATTCCTGCTCGAACGCCTCGCCGCGGACTCAGCGCCGCTGCAGGAGTACCGCGAGCTCACGAAGAACGCCTTGGAGGCGATCGAGCGAGCGGAGGAAACCGAGGAAGCAACCGGCGCGAAGCCCCCGCCCGGCGGCCACAAGGTCACGTGGGACGTGGAGTGGGGCGCACTCGGGGCCCAGGTGGAGGCCGGGCAGAAGCCCGTGTACAAGCTCTGCATCTGGGACACCGGCGACGGCATGACCGGGGAGGAGATGGTGGAGTACATCAACCACCTCGCGTCCTCGTCGGGCGTGCAGGCGCTCGACCGGAACTTCGGCGTCGGCGCGAAGATCACCGCCGGCGTCGGGAACCCCGTGGGGCTGATCTACACGTCGCTGAAGAAGGGCGAGGTCAACCAGATCCACTTCTGGCGCGACCCGCAGACGAACGAGTACGGCATCAAGCCGTACCTGCTGCACCGGGACGGCACGTTCCACCACTGGCGCAAACTCAAGCCGGAGGTGTTGCCGAAGGAGATCCGCGACGCCGGCCACGGCACCATGGTCACCCTCCTCGGCCGCGACGCCGAAGGCAACACGATGGAGGCGCCCGACGGCGCGGTCGGCGGCGTCCGCTGGCTGGTGCGCTACCTGAACCGCCGGTTCCTCGGCTTCCCCGAGGGCGTGACGGTGCGGGTGAGGGAGTTCGCGAAGAGCGAGCCCGCGGCGTGGCCGACGGAGCCGACGACGTACGCGCGGGACGGCGGGATGATGCGCCAGGCCGTCGGCCAGGCCAGCTACCTCGACAAAAACGCGGAGGACTCCGGTGAGGTGCGGCTTGACGGCGGCAACGCGACCGCGTACTGGTGGCTGCTGAACGAGGAAAAGATCGGCGACCCGTCGTACTGGCTGAGCAGCGGCCACATCGCCGCGCTCTTCCACGACGAGCTGTACGAGCTCCGGGATGGCAACGCCGGTACCCGCCAGCTCATGCACTTCGGCGTGCTGTTCGGGCCGCGGCGCGTCGTGATCTACGTGAAGCCCGACGAGGGCCAGCAGATCACGCCGAACACCGCGAGGAGCCAGCTGCTCGCCAACGGCGAGCCGCTGCCGTGGGAGCAGTGGGCCGCGGAGTTCCGCGACAAACTCCCCGCCGCGATCCAGCTGATGATGGAGGAACTCCTCAGCCAGGACAGCGACGGCAATCACGAACAGGCGATCCGCGAGCGCCTGAAGCGCATCGAAGAGCTGATGCGCACCACCCGGTACCGCCGCACCCCCAGCGGCTCCACCAACGCGGCGGGCGAAGCCACCGGCGGCGGCGCGGGCGAGGGCGAAGCCGAAGAGTCCACGCGCAAACGTCCGCCCGGCGGCAGTGGGGGCACGCAGGCCGACCTCTACGGTGCCTTCGTCGACGACGACGAGGGCGAGCCCGCGGAGCCGGTGAACCCGAAAACGCAGTTCCCCGACATCCAGTGGGTGTCCGTCGCCAACGGCACCCGCTCCGTCGACGACCTGCTCGAGGACCGCGCGGCCTCGTACGCGAACAGCTCGCAGAACGTTCTGCTCGTCAACGAGGACTTCCGCGTCTACACCGACCTCGTCAAGCACTTCGTGCGCCTGTACGAGGGCTACCCGGGTGTGGAGAAGACGGTGCCGGAGGTGATCAAGGAGTGGTACGCGCAGCAGCTCGTGGAGGCCGTGCTCGGCGTGATCGCGGTCAGGGGCAGCGCGAAGTGGCCGCCGAACCTCGTCGAGAAGGCGTTGTCGGAGGAGGCGCTGACCTCGGTCGTGATGCCGAGGTACAACCTGTACCAGCAGGTTTCGCGGGTGCTTGGCACGAAGCTCGGCAGCCTGAAGGAGAAGGTGGAGTCGGCCGCGCGCGCGGCCTGACGACGGTGCTGGTGGCGCGGCCCGTGAGCGTGGGCCGCGTCATCCTGGCTGCGAGGCGCCGGCGACGGTCTAGCCCCAGCCCTCGCCGGAGAGCTGTGTGCAGGCTTCCTTCCCGTACGACTGGCCGCCGTTGTCGGTGACGACGGCTTTTTCGTTCGCAAGGTTCGTGACTTCGCAGACCACACCGCCGTTCTGCGCGCCTTCCTGGGGCGCCGTGGTCCATTCCGTGCCCCCGCTCGCCTTCTGCACGAAAGCGGCGCAGTCTTCCGCCGACTTCGGCCCGGTGAAGGCCACGCGGACTTCGTGACCGCTGACGTAGAGCGTGCAGGGCGAGGGGTAGCGGGAGAGGAGGAGCTGCTTCGTTGCTTCGTCGTAGCCCGAGACTTCGCCGGGGGCGAAGCTGATCGTGATGAGGTTGCTGCCCTGGCCGGGCACGGTCAGCATGAAGCCGTTTTGCTTGATTTCGCCGACGTACGCCGGCCCTTCGCCGAGGGCGCCGTGGACGTTCAGAGTGATTCCGTTCCCGGCGATCACGCCGGTGAACGCTTTGCTGTCGCTTTCAAGGCCGAGTGAGCTGGTCTTCGTGATCGCCTCGCGGAGGCTGCCGGTGACGTTGGGGCCGCTGCGGGTCCACTGGATGAACATGACGGCGTTGCTGGCGTGGCCGATGAACGACGCCGGCCCGTTCGTGTTTTCTGTGCCCTGCGCCGAACCGCTACCGGAACCGCTGCTGCTCGCGCCGCTCCCGTTGGCTGAGCCGCTTGGGGACGACGTGTTGTTGTCGGCGACGACGCCGACCACGACGACGGCGACGAGCAACACGACGAGCGCGGCGAGGGCCTTGCGTTTGCGGGAGCCGAACCACTCCATAGCGTCTTATCGGGGACGTATTCGCCCTGCTTGAACCGATGCCTCCGGCGTCGGCGGTCACGCTCAGCCGAGCGCGAGACGACGGGTTTGCCGGAGAGTGGGCAGCACGACGGCCTGGAAGTACGGCGAGGACGGCCAGGACCAGTTGAACTTCGGTCCGGGGTACGACGGGTGAGCGAAGGAGGCGAGCAGCACCTCGCCGTTGGGAAGCTCCGCGCGCTCCAGGCTCGGGCCGAGCGCCTCGGCGCGCCGGACGAGCGGCTGAATGGCGGTGCGCACCGCCGCGCCCTGGATCACGACGACCTGCGGCACGAGGATCGCCAACGTGGCGTCGAGGTGGCGCAGGCAGTTCGCGCTCATCCTCGGCGTGCCCCGGCTCTTCGTGCTGCCGGGCTTGAACGCCGAGCAGAGCCGCGAGTTAGCCATCGCGTACGCGTCCAGGAGGTGAACGGGCTCACGGCCCAGACCGACGAGGGACTCCTCGGCGCGGTCGTCCCACTGCTCCCGGCCGAGCAGCACCCGCAGCGCCAGGGTGGTGCCGCGCATGTGCGGGTTGCGGCGGCTGAACGGCTCGGGGACGCGATCGTAGACCTGCTGCCGCCTCTGCTCAAGCGTCACCCCACCGTCCGGGCGCCCGGTGTCCATCCCCAACACCAGGACTCGAAGCGGCCGCTCGCCCGCGAACAGGTCGTAGTGGTGTCCGACGTGGGAGAGCTGGCCGGCCGCGAACGCGTCAGCGGCACCAAGCGATCCGCGACACGACGCCTCGCTCGCGCAGCAGAAGCCCTCGGGCGACAGCACGTGATCGTGCATGTACGCGGCGAGCTCGTCGTAGCGCCGTTGGGTGGAGCGGGGATCGGATCTGAGTTCGTCGTTTATCGTCACGGGCGCCCGAGCGGTCAGCGAGTCTGGCCGTGACGCATGTAACGCGTCGCAGCGATGACGTACGTCGCGACGGCGAGGACGCCGACCACGGCCGCGGCTGGATCGTGCCGCGGTTCGAACGGAACATAAGCCGGAGCTCCAATCACGATCACGGTGCCCGCCTCGGTCAGAGGATCGCCTCAATCAGCAGAATCGTGACCCACGTAAGCAGTGCCAGCATGGCCACGACGATCAGTGCCGCGACGAGCAACCCGCCGAGTGCCAGGAGGCGCAGCGCGCGCCACCGCATCGGCTCCAATCCCCAGCTTGCACCCTCGCCGCCCTGGTCTCGTGGGTTGCGCCCGAGTTCGCGCGACTTGCGGGCAAGGTACTGCGCCTGGTAGGCGGTCAGCTTGCGAGTCTTGATGACGCGGTAGGCCACCAGCGGCGGTCGGTAGCGCAGCAGTCCCATGTCGCCTGGGACTCTGCCAGACGCGGGGTTGATGCGATCGGTCCGAGCCCTCGAGCCCGGACCGTCAAGCTCGGTCGATCAGTGCACCCGTGGAGGCGGCCCAAGCTCGTCTGCTGATCCACCCACGGGCACGTCAGCCATCGGGCCAGCTTCGAGCTCCTCTAGCCAACGTTTGATCGCCGACGGCCGGTAGCGGCGGTAGCGCCCGAGCTTGATGTGCGGAATGCGGCCGTTCCGCGTCTCTGAGTAGATCCAGTTCGGCGTCATACCGACGTGGCGGGCGACCTCCTCGGCATTGAGGAGGCGCTCCGCCGGCATCGTCCTGGTCTTGGTCGGGTCGTCAATCTCGACTCGAACTTATCGCGCCTCGTAGGAATGGTCGAAACCGTCTCCCGAGCCCCGCCGTGGGTAACGAAGCGGGTAACGAACTGAGCGGAACTGGGGGGTACCCGGAGGCACGAAACGCAATAAACATGGGGGTGGAGGACCGTGGTGTAGACCCGCTGGACTCCTCATAACCCGAAGGTCGCGGGTTCGAATCCCGCCCCCGCTATGGAGGAAAGCCTCGCTCTGGCGGGGCTTTTTCGTGGTCGGGCGGCCGCGTCGGCTCGCTCTGCCCGCGCCTCGTTTACGAGCTCTCCGCGGACGATGCCATACAGCCCGGGCAACGACCCCACTGGAGCCTCTCACGGCCACAAACCGATCGTGTCCATGATGTCGCCCCAGTCTTCCACGGCCCTGGCTTCGAAGTCCGCGATGCCCTGTTCCAGGCGCGCGGCGCGCCGGGCCAAGGCTCGCGTCGCCGGCTGCTCGAGCGCTCGCAGCCGCGCTGGCTGTTCGCCACCGCTCACCCGGTGGGCCATGAACAGGGGTGCGAAGTGCGTGGTGCTCGGCGGAAGCGTCTTGAAGCCCCCTGCCGCGCACGCCTTGACGTCGTCGCAAAGGTGCGGAGGCGCCAGTCCCGCGAGGATCCGCAGTGAGCCCGCGTAGCTCTGGATCCCCCTCGTCAACGGTCGGCTGCTCCATCGCATTCGCCTCACGACCCTGACGAAGGCGTGGATCGCGTTCACGTTCGAGTGGCCGCCGGCAAGGACCATCGCACCGATCACCTCGTTGCTCATCTGCGTCGATTCCGGATTCTGCGACGAGCCGACGGCAGCATGGGCGCAGTCTCGACGGACCTGTGCGAGCAGGCCGGAAAGCGGGTCTGGGACGCCGCAGGCGGGCGCTGATGGCCTGGGACGAGCGCGTCGTTCGCGCGCATGTACGCGGAGGTGGCGTCGCGATCGCCGGAGCTCGCCGAGGCCGCGTCGACCGACGGGCAGAAGCCGTACGCGGCGGCGAGGACGAGGCATGCATAAACGAGAGCACTGCTATTGACTTCACCACGACTTTCCGGCTACCCTCCGCCCGCCGACGGAACGCGCGACCGAGCGCCGACCGCGCCCTCAATTCCCCCGAGAACGCGGTCTTCCTCGTCCCCATGAGACGGCGTGAGGTCGCGCGTTCCGGAAGCACAGCTCGGGTCGCGCGGCGTCGGCCCGCGTGCGTCGGCCCCGGTGTCCGCATTCGCACTGCTCCGATACCGTTGAAGATAAACGCAGCGGCAGCGATTGAGCATCGCAACGCCAACGGGCTCGTGCAGGCGCAGCACCAGGAGACTGCTCGTCGTGCGGGCCGCGCAGTCTCAGCTCACAGGCGCGGCGGCGCTGCCTACCTCGCGCCGCCCAAAGCGCCGGCTCCGCTCGGCGTACTCCGCGAGGCACTCTTCGAGCGCCTCCCTGCCGAAGTCCGGCCACAGCTCCGGCCGGAAGACGAGCTCGGAATAGGCGGCCTGCCAGAGCAGGAAGTTGGACAGCCGCCGCTCTCCGCTGGTGCGGATCAGCAGGTCCGGGTCGTGCATCTCACCGCAGTGCAGGAGCTTCGCGAACTCGGCTTCGCCGCCTCCGTCGTAGCGCTCGGCGGCACGGAGGATCTCGTCGCGCCCACCGTAGTCGAACGCGACGTAGACGGTCATCCTGTCGTTCGCCGCGGTCTGCGCTTCGCTTGCGAGCATGGCGCTCGCGAGCTCTGCTCCCGCCCGCTCGCGCCGGCCGATGAATTTGACCCGCACGCCCTGCGCGTCGAGCTCCGGCGTGTCGGCGGAGATTCGCCTCGCGAGCATCGCGAGCAGCGTGCGCACCTCCTCCTCCGGGCGCGCCCAGTTCTCGGTGGAGAACGCGTACAGCGTCAGCTCGCGGATGCCGAGCTCGAGCGCGTCGGCGATCCGCGCGATCACCGTATCGGCGGCTGCGTCGTGCCCGTCTTCGATCGAGACGCCATGTGCGGCTGCCCAGCGCGCGTTCCCGTCGCTGACGATCGCGACGTATCTCGCTCGGCTCGCGTGGTGGCCGTTCTCGTTGGGCGCGGCGAGCGCGCTCTCGGCTGATGCTCCGGCGCGCATCGTGCGCTGATCGTAAACCCGCAGGGAGGGGTTTCTCCAGCGCGAACTTTCTACCCCTTGACTGGTCGTCACCGCGCGAGTTCCCGATGATCGCTCCTCGATGGGTGGCCGACTCCCAACCGTGTATGGCTCCCGAGTCCCGGCCGCTCTCTCCGCCCGGTTGCTGGCGGAGAGGGCGCCGTGATGTCGGGGCCGAGGACCAATCCTCGCTTGCGTGCCACGAATGTGAGGCAGCGCCGCTCCCGCCGCGGCGCGTTGGGGGAGCGGCGACGCGCGAGCATCCTTGACGCGACCGAGGCGCTGATCTGCGACCAGGGCGTGCAGGGCGTCAGTCTCGGGGGCGTCACGGCGACAGCGCGGGTCTCGCGTAGGGGCTTCCACGAGGACTTCACGGATCTCGACGACTGCCTGCTCGCGGTGTTCGACGCGATCAGCGCTCGCCTGACGAGCGCGGCGGCGGTCGCCTGTGGCGAACACGCGCGCTGGGTCGACGGCGTGCGCGCGGCTCTGCTCATCATCCTCGACTTCCTGCAGGCCAGTCCACCGCGTGCCCGCTTCCTCTTCGAGGCGAGCGTCGCGGGGGACCCGGCGATGCTGGCGCGTCGCAACAACCTGCTGAGCGAGCTCGCGCGGGCGTTCGAGGCGCGTCGCCCGCCCGCCCCGAGCGACGTGCTGCCGCCGCCGTTCGGCGCCGAGGCCGTGATCGCTGCGGCCGCTTCGATCATTCACGCGCGGCTGCTCGAGGACCCCCTGCCGCCCCTGCGCGAGCTCATCGGTCCCTTGATGGGGGTGTTGGTGATGCCCTCCCTGGGGGACGAGGACGCGCGCGAAGAGCTCGCGCGGCCCCTGCGGGCGCCCCGCAGCTCGCAGCGACGCCGCTGACGGGCGAGGTCATTTCCCAGGGCGTCTGTGCGCCGGGCACGCGATCACGTCCCTCGCATGGCTCACGCCGCCATCGCTGAACGCGAGACTCGCCGCCAGCCGCCAGCCCCCGCGGGGGCAGCGCGCCGGAAGCCCGATCCCCCGCGGCCGGTAGGCGATCAGCTTTCCGCGCACGCGTTCGTAGTAGGTCAGTGCTCCCCCGAGCGTGGCTCGGATCTGCGTGAGGGCGACGTCCGGAGCCCCGGGCAGTCCCGGCACGGGGGGCACGGTGATGTGCAGGTGCCCGGGCAGCAGGACGCCAGTCATCACGATGCGCGCTTCGACCGGTGCCTTGCCGCTCGCGAGGATCAGCAGGTGCAGGTAGCCGTCCGGCGAGGGTCCGGCGAACAGGCCGAGGCTCACAGGCTCGGGGACCACTTCGGTGCCGAACACGACCTGCACCACGGCAGTGCCCGCACCCATCTTCGAGTTCTCCGGGCATGCGCCCGCCCCGCCGCCCTGCAGCCGCGCGGGGTCACACGAGGCGAGCCCGAGCCCGCTGGTGGCGAAGCCGAGCCCGCTCGGATAGCTGACGTCGATCGCAGAGAGTGGGGGAGGCACGCTCAGCGCGGGCGGATCGATGTCGACGGTGAAATAAATCGAGGTCGGAGCGCCCAGGCGCTCGGGGAGAAACGCCGCGGACAGCTGCGTCGGCGGCCCCAACAGTGAGCTGCGCACCGCGACGCTCGAGGTGGGCGCCGCGCCCGCCGCGTGGGACACGCCCACAGCGAACGCGGCGATCACGAGCAGGCCGCCGAGCGCGCAGCTCGCCGTCCGCCCGAGCGCCGGCACGCTCGGCGTCAGTAGTAGACGGTGCCCTGCACCTGCACGACGAGCCCGTAGCTTCGCCGGTAGAAGACGCCGTACAGCGTCCCGCTGCCGTGCGCGTGCGCGTAGCGCCCGCTGCCGCCGACGATGCTGAGGTTGCCCTTGAAGCTCGGCTTCGGGTTGGTGGGGCTCGAGAGCTTCCCCGACGCGTGCACGCGCAGGCTTCCGCTGGAGCCGTAGATCGTGAACTGCGCCCCCACGTTCGGGCTGCCGGTGTACGTGAAGTCGATCCTGACGGTTCCCGGGATCGTGCCGCTCGCTTTTCCTTCGTCGATCAGCGACGACCCCGAGGCTCGCACGTAATGGAGCTTCGCTTCGTCCTTCGCGCTCAGCCTGTGTGCCGCTTTCGCCATCGGTCCAGTGGCCTGGGCGCTCGCGGTCGTCCCGAGAGCCACGGCGAGCGCCAGCGCCGTACCGGCTCGAGTCATCGCTGTCTTGCTCATGGCTTGCGGTGTTGTCCTGCACGCGCTCTCCCCACGCGCTCATTGTATGTCGCCCGGCCCTCCGAGTTCGCCGGTTCGGCCCCTCGCACCGCGCCGGCATCCCGCCTGCCTGGCGGCGCTCCGCATCGCCTTGGCTGAACGCCAGGCGCGCATCACCGCCAGGGTCGGCCAGATCGCAGGCCCCAGCTCGCGGCGCGCGGCCGCGGCCACCGGGCGGGCGGTGGCGCTGCGCGCGGCGGGATGGGTCGTGTAGTACGCCACGGCGCCCGCCAGGGTCATCGTGTGGTGTCCAGCGTCGGGCGCGTGCCTCGCGCGTGTGAGCGCCTCACGCACGAGCTCCCCGGCGCGGGTGGCGCGCTCGTCGGGCGCGAACAGCCCGACGTAGCTGGGATGGCCGCCCGCGTGATCAGCGGCCTCGTCGACGACGCTGTCGAGCATCGTTATGAGGGCGCCGATCGCCATGTAGGCCCGGTCGATCCGCTGCGCGTCCCTGGCGCTCGCGCCCGGCCTCGCGGCAGCCGCGATGAGCGCGTGCATCGAAAGCACCGAGGATGCACCGCCACCGACGAACTCGGGCCAGCGAAGTCCGCTGCCCACGCACGCCTCCTGCGCCCACGCGCGCAGCGGCTCCTCGCCGGTGCCGGACAAGGCGTTGAGCCGCGCTTGAGCCTGTGAGCAGCGGCCGGCCGCCGCGATCGCAACCTCCTGGACGGCCGCGAACGACGGCAGGCCAACGACCCGATCTGCGACGAAGCTCGACAGCGCGCTCAGATACTCGCCGTCGGGCTCCGACGCGAGCGTTGCCAGCGCGTCCCCGCGACCGAGCGCGGCGGCGAGTGCGCCGAGGAGGCGCTCTGCTTCGGGCACCGCGTCGCTGGTCGGCGCGAGGCGCTCGGTGCGACCGTCGAGGTAGTCGAACAGGACCTCGAGCGCCACGATGCTCTCGACCGCGCGTGCACGTTTTTCTCGGGGGGCGAGCGTCGCGAGCGTCGCCGCGACCTCGGCGTTGAATGCCTCGCTCTCGAGCTTCTCGAGCGCCAGCGCGCGCAGCCCGCGATCCTCGATCTGGGCCGCGCCCTTGCGCCAGTGGGCCAGCGAACGCCACGCCACCGGCGCGACGGTCGGCCAGAAGCGCATGTTTGCAACCCCCAGCGCCCTCAGCGCTCCACCGTGCTCCTGCTCGCCCATCGTCTATTCCTCCGCCAACGCGAGCGAGGGAGCGACGGTCGACGCGCGCCAGCCGGGCACGGCGACGAGCGCGAGCGCCGCCGCGAGCACGATCGCGAAGATCGCGACGGGGCGGGCGCCCGCGACCGCACTCGCGACCGGGAAGCCGGTCACGTGGCGCAGGTAGGCGTCGATCACGAACTGCCCGTAGACCCCGGCTGCGGCGCCGGTGACGCAGCCCGCACCGAGCATCAGGCTGCCTTCCAGCAGCAGGATTCGCCGCAGGCGCGCCGGTGGCGCGCCTGCCAGGCGCAGCGCCGCGAGCGCTCTGCGCCGCTGGTGGATGCTCGAGGCGAGCGCCGCGGCGAGCGCCAAAATCGCGGCGAGCACGAGCAGGGTGGAGACGAGGCCGAGCTGGCTGAGCCCTTCGCTCGTGAGGCTTTCGATGCGCGCCTGGCGCGTCGCCGCGCTCACGACCTCCAAACCGCTGCCGGCGCCGAGCGCTGCGCGGATGGCGTCGGCGACCCGTTGCACGCTCGCGCCGGCGCTCGGATACACCGCGATCGCGCTGGGCGCGCTCGTGCCCCAGGCCTTCGTGTAGTCCGCCGTGCTCATGAACACCGCGCCGGGGCTCCACGCGAGGTTCGTTGTCAGCGCCGCCACGCGGTAGTGATGGCTTCCGGTGGGTGTGGGCAGCACGAGCGTGCCGCCGACGCCCGTGTGGTGTTCGGCGGCGATCTGCTGTGAGACCGCGACCCACCCGGTTTCGGCCAGGCGACGCTGTGCGCGCGCGACGGCGTCGCTGCCGCCGATCACCTGGGTCTCCAGCACGTGCCTCGCGTCGCCGGGTGCTCGCGCGAGCACCCACACACGTCGCTGCCCGAGCGTGAGGAACGATCCCTGGAAGGAGCGCACGCTGCCAACTCCGGGCACGCGGGAGATCCGCTTCGCCTCGCCGTCGCCGGCGAGCGCGTCGACCGCCTGGTTGTCGCCCGGTTCGCCGACCCAGATCGGCGCGTCGGCCGCGTAGGAGTGCGCGAAGCGCTGAATCCCGCTGAGCAGGTTCGCACGCGCGCCGCCGAGCGCGACGCTGCCGAACAGCGCGACCGCACCTGTGGCCGCGAGCGCGAGTGAGCGAACGGTCGTGCCGCGAACGCCGCCGAGCGCGATCGCGAGCGTCGAGAGGCGGGGCGCTCGTTCGCTCAGTGCCCTCGCCGCAGCCAGTACGCCGGCGAACACGACCGGTATCACGAGCACGGTCGCCAAGGCAAGCGCCACGCTCGCGAACAGCGCAGCCGAGGGAGCGGCGGCCCATAGCGCGCTCGCGCCTGCGAGCAGGCCGACGCCGAGCGCGAACAGCACGATCGCGGGACGAGGTGCGAGCGCGTTCCCCGGCACCCCGTCGTGCATGTAGATGGCGTCCGGCGCCTGCCCGGGACGGAGATCGAGCAGCGGAATGGCAGAGGCGAGAAAGGTGACGAGGATCCCGCCGACGCCGGCGACCAGCACGCTGCCGAGGCCCACGAGCGTTCCGCCGCTGAGCGTGAACGCCTCCTGCAGATACCCGGTGGACTGGTGGAAGACCCATCTTGAGAGCACGTAGCCGACGGCGACCCCGACCGCGGAGGCGCCCACCCCCAGGCACAGCGCCTGAAAGCTCTGCAGCTGCACGATCGCCCCGCGCGTCGTGCCCGACAGCCTCAGATCGGCGATCGCCTGGCGGCGCTCGGGCAACGTCAGAAGGATCGCGTTGAACGCGAAGAGGAACCCGAGCAGCGCGCCGATCACGGCGAACAGCGCGCTCGCCTGGCCGCTGGGTTTGAGCGCCTGCTTCAGGAGCGCGACGTCTTCTTCGGCGTCACCGACGATCAGGGAGGAGCCGGCGATGCGCTCGAGCTCGCGCCTGACCTGCCCCCGTTGACCCCGCCTGGGCGCCACGAGGATGCGCGTGACACGGCCACGCTCGCCGAGCAGCCGCTGCATGCTGGCAAGCGGCGTGACGCCGACGAGCGCACCAGAGAGGATCCCGACGGCTTCTCGTCCGAGCACGGCGCTGACCGGTGTCGCGCGGCGGACCCCGCCCACGAGCACGCTCACCACCTGGCCCGCGCCTGCAGGGCCAAGCCCGAGCGCTTCGGCGCTCGCCGCACTCAGCGCGAGCTTCCCGTTCGTCAGCGCGTCCACCGGGAGGGTGCGCGCCAAGCCGTTGAGCACGGCGAGGCTGAGGTCGGTACCGGCGAGGTATACGGCCGCTTCGCGTCCACCGGGGCCGACCATTCGGATCGAGCGTTCCAGTACCGGCGCCGCCTGCGCGACACCCTGTAGCGCTTCGACCTGCTTGAGCTTGGCTTCGGGGAACCCTTCCGTCCCGCGTGCCCGGAGCTGCAGGCTCGCGGGGCCGATCACGGCTCTGACGACCTTGCGGCTGGACCCCGCGATGCTGCTCTGCGCGACGCCGGCGGCGAGCACGAGTGCGACGGCGGCCGCGACGCCGATGGCCGCGAGCAGCTCCTGCATGCCGTGGGCGCGCAGCCGTCGCCGGTAGAAGTAGGCGAGCGTACGCGGGCTGAGCAGGCGCCGCGAGACGAGCCGCTGGCCGCGCTCGGGAGTCACGAGGGCTGCGCCGCCGTCTCGCTCTCGATCTGACCGTCGCGCAGCTCCAACACGCGGTCGGCCGCGGCTGCCGCCTCGGCGTCGTGGGTTACGAGCAGCACGGCGGCGCTCTGCTCGCGCGCGAGGCCGGCGAGCAGCGTGACGATCTCCCGGGAGCGGTGGCTGTCGAGGTTTGCGGTGGGCTCGTCGGCGAGGATCAGGCGCGGTTCGCCCGCCAGCGCGCGCGCGATCGCGACCCGCTGGCGCTCCCCGCCGGAGAGCTCCTCGGGCGTTCGATTCGCCTGCCCGGCCATTCCCACCCGCTCCAGCCAGGCCAGCGCCTGCGCGCGCGCCTGCTGCAGCGCCACGCCTCCCAGGAGGAGCTTTGTGGAGGCGTTCTCCACCGCGGAGACGCGCGCCATCAGGTGCGGGTTCTGCGCGATCAGCCCGACCTCGCCTAGCCGGTACTGGGCGGCCTCGCGCTCGTTCAGTCGCGCGAGGTCGCGGCCGCCGTAGCTCACCGTTCCCTCATCCGCGCGCAGCGCGCAGGCCGCGAGGAGCAGGAGCGTCGTCTTGCCGGAGCCGCTCGGCCCCTGCAGGGCGAGCATCTCACCCGGGGCGACGCTCAGGCTGACGCCGGCGAGCGCGCGGATCTCCTCGCTCGCGCTCCGGTAGTGCTTGACCACCCGCTCCAATGTGAGCATCGGTGCGCTTCTACACGGCGCGGCTGCGTAGCGCAACCACTTCGGCAAGTCCGGCGCTGCTGGCTCCGCGCAGTTCGCCTTCGCCGAGCGTGAGCACGCGGTGAAAGCCCGCGAGCTCCTCGGGTGCGCCGGTGCTCGCGAGCACCGCCGTGCCCTCGCTCGCGAGTTCTCGCAGCAAGGCGAGGATGCCGTCTCGCTCCGCGAGCTCGACGCTCGCCGTCGGCTCGTCGATGACGAGCAGGGCGGGGGAGAGGGTGAGGGCTTTGGCGATCGCCACGCGCACGGCCTCGACCCCGGCGAGCTCGCCGACGCGCATCGCCGCCGACTCCAGCGCGCCAGCTCGGGTCAGCGCGCCCCGCGCGTGCTCACGAGCCCGTCCGACCGGCACGCCGCGCGCCAGCAGCACCGCCGCGACCTGCTCGAGCACGCTCTGCTCTTCGCCGGCGCGGAGCGTCTTGGTGACGTAGCCGATGCCTCGTCCGAGCGTCTCGTCGCGGTAGCGGGCGAGGTCGCGGCCTTCAAAGTGGACGCTGCCAGCGTCGGGGGCCGCGATCCCCGCGGCGATCCGCAACAGCGTCGTGCGCCCGGAGCGGCGTGCGCCCCAGATCCCGACGAGTTCCGCCGCCTCGATATCGAGCGAGACGTCGGTGAGGATCGTCCGCTCTCGCTGCGCCTCGCGGGCGCGCTTGCTGACGTCGCGGATGCTGAGCAAAGTCACGCCGAGGGCCCCACAGGCGCCCGGCGTGTTGCGGGTGGAGCGCCCGCCAGCTGCGCGCGCGCGTACTGGACCCAGCGGAGCTTCGCGGCGATCGACAGGCGCGTGTCTTCGCCGACGAGGCGGGAGACGAAGCCGGTCGTGCCCGGGGTGCTCTCGCCGGCGGGCGGGGCGGCGGCAAGCTCGGCGAGGCAGGCCTGCTCGTAGGCGTCGAGAACCTCCAGCGCGCGCTCCGGGTTGCTTGCGAGCGCACCCAGCTGCGTCACCACGAGCCGCTGGCGCCGGCGCTCCTCGGAGGCCTGCGCCACCAGCCAGTCCGCGTGCTCGCTGAGGCCTGCGGCGGTGGCCTCATACGGGCGTCGCGAGCGCGGCGCCCCGCCGGTCGCGGGCACTTCGCGCACAAGACCCCGCTCGCGCAGCGTCGCGAGCGCCGTGTAGACATGGGACACGCTCGAAATCGAAAGCGCGCCTTCGTACGTGCGTTCGAAGCGTCGCGCGAGCTCGTAGGCGTAGCTGGGGCGGGCGATGATCAGCCCGAGCAGCGCCCAGTTCACGGCCGAGTGCATCGGCACCTGCGCCTCCCGTGCGCTCCCTGCTCCCACGCTCCGGAGACTAGCGCAAACCGTTGACACGGGGTACGAGCGGCTCTCGATGCCCGAGCGCAACGACGCGCGTTTATGACCTCCCGATACCAGCTCGGATGGCCCGTAGTGACGGTGTTCTGCGACGCGGCGCTAACCTGCTGTGTTCGTTTACCAGCGGAGCCTGCCATGGGCCTGGCTCGGCAGCATCAGCCCCGACGGCATCCCAGACGCTCCTCGAAGGAGGCACGCAAGATGGCGGCCGAGACATACAAGCCCGGGGATACCGTCCCCAGGACCGGCGAAGTCAAGTGCACGCACCACGGCGGCATTCGCGACAAGGTGGTGGCCGGAACGACCTTCGCGCCGTGCATGCGCTGGGGCGAACGCGATCACGAGCTGTGCACCTGGGAATACGTCTAGGCGGTCGGCCACGTTCGCCCCGCGCGGCATGACCCTCCGACGTTCCGAGGTTCCTTCCAACCCTTGACTTATCAGCGGCCGCGCAGCGGGTCACTATCCCTCACGTGGAGAGGAACCTCGACGGCCTGTGGCCGCACAGCTCGGCGATGCTCGCGCAGCGCGTTGTTCGCCGTGCTGACCCTGGTCGAGCGAGCGGCCTGGCGTGCGAGCGCTGCCACTCTTCAAGTGTTTGCGACGGGCGTATGCGTGGTGGCGCCGGCGTCCATACCCGCGAGCTCGCATGCGACCACGCAACTGCCAACTTTCCTGCAATGACGACGGGTACGGCCGGTCTGCCCGTGCTCAAAACACGTTCCCGCTTGACACTCGGCGGCAGGGTGCTATAGCGTGCTCTACAACGTTTATTCAGGCACGTCTCTCACTGCGGACCGCTCGGCGGGCCGCCCCAGGGGAGAGGGGCGCACCAACCGCAGTAGAGGAGTGGGGTAGAGGATGACGGCACGTAGATTGGGCGCCAAGGCGCTGGTGGGGAAGCTCGCACCAAGGCTCGCTCCTACTCGCCTCACGCTGTCCTCGACCCCGTCGCGGATAAGCACACCGCGACGCTGCGAGCGTGTCTCGAGCCCCCGCCGCGTGGCGCTGGGGTTGGTCGCCGCCATGCTCAGCCTGATGGCCTTCGGCGCCGGCAACGCGATCGGCGAGGAACCGCCGGCAGCGTGCCCCAACTCCACGTTGTCGGGTTTCAGCCCGGCGCTGCCCGACTGCCGGGCGTATGAGCTCGTGTCCAACCCGATCGACGAAACCTATGTCCCGGGGGCCGACGGCGAGGCCACCGGCGGCGGCGGCAAAAATACCACCGGGGAATACACGTCAGGCGACTCGGTGCGCAATGAACTGCCGTTCCAAGCCGCCCTCGCTGGTGAAAAGCTCGCCTTTGTGGGAGGGGAATCAAACTCCGGCGAAGGCGGTAACGGGGACACCTCGGATGGGTTTGGCAACCAGTATGTCGCGGTGCGCGACCCGAGCGGCTGGCGGGCGAGCAACGTCTCGCTTGCCACAGGTGGCATCGTTGCGCTGGCGACGTCCGGCGTGTTCTCGCCCGATCTGTCGCTGCGGACGGTCGAAGCGTTGCTGTCCACGCCTGCCGAACGCGTCAGCGCCTCGCCGGAAGTGGCGCCTGAATGCGTCGAAAACCAACTGGCGAGCACCTATTCGCAAACGGCCGGGGGATTGCATGCCCTGATCACCGCGATCAGGCCGGGGTCTTTTGAATGCGACGCGTGGCCCGCCGCTATCTCCGCGGATGACTCGCATATTCTGCTCGATTCGCGTGGCGCGTACACCCTCGGTGCCGCGGAAGGCTCAGACGAACGCCACCGCAATCTTTACGATTCTGTCGGCGGCTCGTTGCACCAGGTCAACGTCCTGCCGAGCGGGGAAGCTGAACAGTCGCCGGGGGCGACATTCGGCGCGACGCTGCTCTTCAACACACATACGTGGTCGAACTTCGACGGCGCCCTCTCGCCTGATGGTTCGCGGGTCGCGTGGTCGAGTCTCGGGGAAGAATACCGTGCTCCGAAGGCCCTGTACGTGCGTGAGAACGACGCTCAGCCGCAGAGCCCTGTCGTGGAAGGCCGTTGCACGGTGGCGGGCGATGCGTGCACGGTGCAGCTCGATGCGACCCAGGGTGGAACGGGCGCTAGCGGTGGCGGGTTCTTCTGGGGCGCTAACCAGGGGGGGTCGAAGGTTTTCTTCACCGACTGCAGCAGGTTGACTGCGGACTCGACCGCCAACTCTGAAAAAGCCTGCCTGCACGAACCTCTGACCCCAGGTGGGAGAGAATCCCCATTCGAAGGTGGAGCGGTTCTCACTGGCAGTGACCTGTACGAATACGATTTCGAACGTCCGGTTGGGCAGCGCGTGGTGGATCTGACGGTGGATCACAACCCGGGTGACACGCTCGGCGCCGACGTGCAGGGCGTGATCGGTGTCAGCCAGGACGGCGCGGATGTGTATTTCGTCGCCAATGGGGTGCTGGCGGGTGCCAACATTGAAGGGCGAGTGCCGGTGTCCGGCCAGCCGAACCTGTATCTGGCGCATGGGGCCACGACGACGTTCGTTGCGACGCTCGCCCCACTAGACAACAACACCAATACTCGCGACGAAAGCGAAATCGGGGGCCCAAACAGCGGCTCCTCGCAGCTTCCCCCGCTCGCTGACTGGGCGCCTCCGGTCGGTTTTCGCACGGCGCAGGTCAGCTCGGATGGAGGTGCGGTGGCGTTTGAGTCCAGAGAACACCTCACGGGTTATGACAGCATGGGCCTGCCCGAGGTGTTCGTCTATCAGGCGGGTTCCGGCCGGCTTGCGTGCGCGTCGTGTGACCCGTCGGGTGAGCCGCCGAACCTCTCGCTGGGGAGACGCCCCACTGATACACAACTGCTTGGTGGGTTCGTGGCCGTGAGCGGCAGGCCGTCGTTTCAGCCGCGCTGGCTCGTCGAACGCGAAGGGCTCCAAGCTTATTTCATGACGAGCCAGGCGCTGGTGCCGTCTGACCGCAACGGCTTGCAGGATGTGTATGAGTGGGAGAGCGACGGCTCGGGCCACTGCAGCCAGCCGGCGGGCTGCCTGTCGTTGGTCTCGGATGCGGGCACGCTGAGCAACTCCTACTTCATCGAATCTGGTGGTGGTGGCCGTGATGTGTTCCTCACGACGCGTTCGCAGCTGACCCCAAGCGGCTCGGGTGAAACGTTGAAGCTGTATGACGCGCGGGTGGATGGTGGCTTTTCCGAAACCTCACAGGCGTGCACGGGCACGGGGTGCCAGGGAGTGCCTCCGGCGCCCCCGGCCTTCTCGACGCCATCGAGCACGACGTTCGGCGGCGCCGGCAACTACCCGCCTGTGTCGTCGGGCACCGCGTCCAAACCGAAGCCCAAGCCTGCGCAGTGCAAGCGAGGTGCCTTCAGGAAGCACGGCCGTTGCGTGAGGCGCAAGGCGGCGTGCAGGCGGGGTGCGCACAAGTCGCGGGGTCGCTGTGTCAGGGGCGGGGCGCGCCACGCGAGGCGAGCCGTCAACGTCGGCAGCAGGGGTGGGAACTAGCGTGCGTGCTTTGAGGTCTGGCCGGCGGGCCGCTCTCGCCCTCGTATCGGTGCTGCTCGGTCTTGGCGTCCTGGGCGCGCTCAGCGCGTCGGCCTCGGCGCAGGCGGGGTGGGGGCTTGACGTCGTCAGCAGGCCGAGCCATCTGCGGCCGGGCGGGCTGGGGACGATCTTGATCAAGCCGGTGAACGTCGGCTCTTCCACGAGCACAGGGACGGTGACGGTGACGGATACGTTGCCGGCGGGTGTGACGGCCACGACCGCGGGCACCAATCAGCTCGTCGTGGGTGCGGCCGAACCGGAAGAAAGCCAGCCGGAATTGCGTTCGGGCGCTGAGGAAGCGTGGAGCTGCTCGGGCAACGGCCCGGAAGGCGCGGTCGCGGGGGCGACGGTCGTGACGTGTGTGAACAACCCGGCCGTCATGTCCGGCCTCACGGGTGGGGGCGGCACGCCAACCGGCCCCGGCCCAATCGAACTCAGCGGATTTTTGGAATTCCTGGATCCGGAGATAGGGATCGGTGTGAGGCTCCCCGCGAGTGAAGGTGTGCTCGGCGAACCGAACCGCGTGACGATGGTCGGGGGTGGCGCGCCTGCGGCCGCGAGCGCGAGCGAGCCGGTCACGGTGACCGGGCAGCCGACGCCGTTTGGCTTCGAACACGCGGATGCGTGGTTCTCGAACGCCGACGGCTCGATCGATACGCAGGCAGGGTCGCATCCGTATGAGGCGACGTTCGTCGTCGACTTCAACACGGTGCTGAAAAACTTCGCGTCCGCCGAACGCGCCGAAGCGGAGGCGCGCAACGTCGCGTTCAACCTACCGCCCGGGTTCGTCGGCAACCCGAACGTGGTGCCGAAGTGCACGCTGGCGCAGTTCAACGCGGAGCGGTGCCCGGCCGCCGCCCAGGTCGGGATCGCTGACCCGGAAGTGCTCGGCGAAGTGATGTACCCCTCGACCAACATCTCCCAGGCGGTGCCTGTCTATAATCTCGCGCCGCCTCCGGGTGAGCCGGCGGAGCTCGGCTTCCTGGTCGCTGGTGTGCAGACGTTCGTCGGCACGGGGGTGCGCAGCGGCGGCAATTACGCGATCAGGAGCCAGGTCAACAACATCGCCCAGCGTGACGTGATAGGCAGTTTCGTGACGTTGTGGGGTGTGCCGGGCGACCCGAGCCACGACCACTACCGCGCCAACCAGGGGAAATCTGAATTCCCCTCGGCTCCGTTCCTGACGCTGCCGACATCCTGTCAGGGCCCTCAGGAATTCTCGGCGAGCGTGAACTCGTGGGAGCGCCCAAGCGAATACTCGCGCGTGAGCTTCCTGACGCACGACGCGAACCACCAGCCGGTTGGGTTCACGGGCTGTGGAGACCTTGCGTTCGGCCCGTCGATCACGATGGCGCCGGACACGACGCAGGCCGATCATCCGGCGGGGCTGACGGTCGAAGTGAAGCCGCCGGTCGGCGGGCTGATGGCCGGCGAAGGCCTCTCCACGGCCGACATCCAGAACACGACGGTGCGGCTGCCCGCAGGGCTTGTGATCAACCCGGGGCAGGCGGCTGGCCTTGCGTCCTGCCCGGAAGGCCGTCCGGGCCCGGGGCGCCCTGGTGACGCGCTCACGACAGCTGAGGAACGCGCCAATGGCGAAGAAGACGATGGAGCGCCGCAGTGCCCGGGCGCTTCGAAAGTCGGCGAAGTGGAAATCGAAACGCCGCTGCTGCCTCGTCCGTTGAAGGGCGAGGTCTATGTGCTGCAGTCCAACCCGCCCGAAGTGAAGCTGCTGGTCGCCGCGTCCGGGGAAGGCGTCAACGTGAAGCTCGTCGGCGTCGTGCACCTGGACACCCAAACGGGTCAGATCACGACGAAGTTCGAAGGGACCCCGGAGCTGCCGTTCACGAACTTCAAGCTCGCGTTCTCCGGCGGCGCGCAGGCCGCCTTGGCGACACCTGCGCAGTGCGGGACCTATGGCCCGGGCCAGGGGTTTGCCGCGGACTTCAACTCGTGGGCGAGCCCGTTCATCTCGGACTTCTTCCCGAGCGCGGAATTCGCACTGAACAGCGGTCCCAGTGGCACCTCCTGCCCGCCCAGCCCCCTGCCGTTCGCCCCATCGTTGACGGCGGGTTCGACGACCGACCAGGCGGGCGCGTTCACGAACTTCAGCTTGCTGTTGCAGCGCGGGGATGGGCAGCAGCGCATCGAACGCCTGCAGTTCCGCGAGCCCGCGGGCCTGGCGGGGATGATCTCGAGCGTCCCGTTGTGCGGAGAACCACAGGCTTCCCAGGGCGCCTGTCCAGACAGCTCGAAGATCGGCCACGCCGCGGTCGCGTCGGGCCCTGGGCCCTATCCGCTGACGATCCCCCAGCCGGGTGAGCCCGAATCGCCGATCTATCTCACCGGTCCCTATCAGGGCGCGCCGTTCGGCCTGTCGATCCTCACCCACGTGATCGCCGGCCCGTTCAACCTCGGTGACATCGTCACGCGGGCGAAGATCGAGATCGACCCGCGCACCGCCCAGATCACCGTCACGACCGACCCGTTCCCGCAGATCGTGGCGGGGGTCCCGACCGATTTGCGGCTGATCGACAGCGTGATCGACCGCCCCAACTTCCTGTTCAACCCGACCAACTGCACGCCCGCCGCCTTTGAAGGGACCGCGTGGGGCACACCGCCCCCGGGCGCCGGCGGGCCTGGTGCGACCGCCGCGATCTCGAGCCACTTCGGTATCGGCTCCTGCCGCGAACTCGCGTTCACACCACAGCTGACAACGAGGACCGCGGCGACCCCGACGAAAGCCCACGGGTCGAGCCTGAGCTTCAAGATCGCCTATCCGAAGGGCGCGATCGGGACCCAGTCGTGGTTCAACGAAGCGAAGTTCTTCATCCCCAAGCAGCTGCCCGCGCGCCTGACCACGATCCAGCAAGCCTGCCTCGCCGCGACCTTCGAAAAAACCCCGGCGGCGTGCCCCACACACTCCATCATCGGCCACGCGATCGTGCACACCCCCGTGCTGCCCGTGCCGCTTGAAGGGCCCGTCTACTTCGTCAGCCACGGCGGCGCGAAGTTCCCCGACGCCGTCCTCGTCCTACAGGGCGACGGGGTCAAGATCAACCTGACCGGCGAAACGTTCATCAACGGCAAAACGGGCGTCACGAGCGCCACCTTCCGCAACACCCCCGACGTGCCGTTCGAAAACATCGAAGTGACCCTCCCAACCGGCCCCTACAGCGAGTTCGGCTCCAACCTCCCCGCCTCCGCGCACGGCAGCTTCTGCGGCCAAAAGCTCGTCATGCCAACCGCCTTCAAAGCCCAAAACGGACGCGAAATCCACCAAAACACCCCCGTCGGCGTCAGCGGCTGCCCGAGCAAGATCTCGCTCCGCTCCCACACGCTCAAGAAACGCACGCTGACGCTCTCCATTTATGTCCCCGCCGCCGGCAAGCTGACCGCCTCCGGCAACCAGGTCGGCTCCTCCTCGAAGAGCACCAAAGGCCAGGAAATCATCACGCTCACCCTGCACGCCAAGCACGCCAAGCACTTCAACGCGCGGGTCAACCTCACATTCAAACCAGCCAAGGGCCCCCGCCAGGCAACGACGAGCAGGGTGCGCGCGTAGCGACGGCGTTAGGGCGTGGGCAAAGTACGCGCCTAGCGACGACGTTAGGGCGTGGCGTCGGCCGGCAACAGGGTGAAGGCGTCCGCTCCGGATTGCGGGCGAAGCGCCCGGAAGTGCCGTTCGTCGAGGGTCGCGATACGGGTGGTGTCCAGACGCGCCGCGAGCGCGAGCAGCGACGCATCGGTGAGCCCGAGCTCCATCGACTCGTGCCGTTCGGCTAGCGCGATCGTCTCGTGGATCGCCGTCGCCCACCACTCGACCTGGTAGGCGCCGCTGGCGAGATCCTCCCGCAGACCTCGCGCCGCGGCTCTTCCCCCGAGCGCGAGAACCATGTGGTCGAGCTCGGCGACGACGAGCGGTGTGCAGAGCAGCAGCTCGCGTTGCGTTTCCATCCAGGGGCGCGCGAGCTCATGATCGTCGTCCCGGTCGTTCATCGCAGCGATCACGACCGACGTGTCGAGGACGATCACGTGCTGCCGAAGCCAGTTTTGGCGAGGTAGTCGTCGATGTTGCGCGATAGGTCGGGCGGCCCACTGAAAACGCCGAGGGCCCGAGGCCTCGGGTTCTCACCGGCAGCGGTGGCCAGCGCCTCCCGGATCACGGCGGCCTTGGTCGTCCCCTCCGCCGCGGCCCGGCGCGCAAGCGCTCGATCCACCTCAGGGTCTATGTACAGGCTTGTCTTCTTCATGAGCCGTATGGTACCACCCGCCACCTACCACCCATATTTGGGCCTGCGGCATCGCGTGCGAACCGCGGCCGGGTAGCCCCGGGCTCGAGCAAAGCTCGTTGCTGGGCCAACTAGACCGGAGCGCCGCCGGGAACGTCGCGGTTTGGAAAACCGCGACGCTGCGAGCGTGTCTCGAAGCCCCGCCGCGTCGTGCTGGGGTTGGTCGCCGCCTTGCTCAGCCTGATGGCCTTCGGGACCGGCAACGCGATCGGCGAGGAACCGCCGGCGTCGTGCCCGAACCAGACGTTCCCGGGTTTCAGCCCGGCGCTGCCCGACTGCCGGGCGTATGAGCTCGTGTCCAACCCGATCGACGAAACCTATGTCCCGGGGCCCGACGGCGAGGCCACCGGCGGCGGCGGCGCAGACACCACCGGGGAATACACGTCAGGCGACACGCAGCGCCAAGAACTGCCGTTTCAAGCGGCCCTCGATGGTGAAAAGCTCGCCTTTGTGGGAGGGGAATCAAACTCCGGCGAAGGCGGTAACGGGTTCACCTCGGATGGGTTCGGCAACCAGTATCTCGCGGTGCGCGGCCCGAGCGGCTGGCAGGCGAGCGACATCTCGCTTGCCACAGGTGGCATCGTTGCGCTGCCGACGTCCGGCGTGTTCTCGCCCGATCTGTCGCTGCGGACGGTCGAAGGGTTGCTTTCCACGCCTGCCGAACGCGTCAGCGCCTCGCCGGAAGTGGCGCCTGAATGCGTTGAAAACCAACTGGCGAGCACCTATTCGCAAACGGCCGGAGGATTGCATTCACTGATCACCGCGATCAAGCCGGGGTCTTTTGAATGCGACGCATGGCCGGCAGTTATCTCCGCGGATGACTCGCACATTCTTCTCGATTCGCGTGGCGCGTACACCCCAGGTGCCGCGGAAGGCTCAAACGAACGCCACCGCAATCTCTACGATTCTGTCGGCGGCTCGTTGCACCAGGTCAATGTTCTGCCGAGCGGGGAAGCTGAACAGTCGCCGGGGGCGACATTCGGCGCGACGCTGTTCTTCAACGAACATGCGTCGTCGAACTTCGACGGCGCGCTTTCCCGTGATGGTTCGCGGGTCGTGTGGTCGAGTCTCGGGGAAGAATACCGTGCTCCGAAGGCGTTGTATGTGCGTGAGAACGACGCTCAGCCGCAGAGCCCTGTTGTGGAAGGCCGCTGCACGGTGGCGAGCGATGCGTGCACGGTGCAGCTCGATGCGACCCAGGGTGGAACGGGCGCGGGCGGTGGCGGGTTCTTCTGGGGCGCTAACGAGGGGGGGTCGAAGGTTTTCTTCACCGACTGCAGCAGGTTGACTGCGGACTCGACCGCCAACTCTGAAAAAGCCTGCCTGCACGAGCCTCTGACTGAAGGTGGGGAAGAATCCGCATTGGTAGGTGGACCGGTTTTCACTGGCAGTGACCTGTACGAATACGATTTCGAACGTCCGGTTGGGCAGCGCGTGGTGGATCTGACGGTGGATCACAACCCGGGTGACACGCTCGGAGCCGACGTGCAGGGCGTGATCGGTGTCAGCCAGGATGCCGCGGATGTGTATTTCGTCGCCGATGGGGTTCTGGCGGGCGCCAACATTGAAGGGCGGGTGCCGGTGTCCGGCCAGCCGAACCTGTATTTGGCGCATGGGCCCACGACGACGTTCGTTGCGACGCTCGCCCCACTAGACAACAACACCAATTCTCGCGGCACAGGAGGGACCCCAGTAACGGGAACCACGACGCTTCCCCCGCTCGCTGACTGGGCGCCTCCGGTCGGTTTTCGCACGGCGCAGGTCAGCTCGGATGGAGGTGCGGTGGCGTTTGAGTCCAGAGAACACCTCACGGGTTATGACAGCATGAGCCTGCCCGAGGTCTTCGTCTACCAGGCTGGTTCGGGGCGGCTTGCGTGCGTGTCGTGTGACCCGTCGGGCGCGCCGCCGAACTTCTCGCTGGGCAGACGCCCCGCTGACACGCAACTGCTTGGTGGGTTCGTGGCGGTGAGCGGTAGGCCGTCGTTTCAGCCGCGCTGGATCGTCGAACGTGAAGGGATCCAGGTGTATTTCATGACGAACCAGGCGCTGGTGCCGTCTGACCGCAACGGCTTGCAGGATGTGTATGAGTGGGAGAGCGACGGCTCGGGTCACTGCAGCCAGCCGGCGGGCTGCCTCTCGCTGGTCTCGGACGCCGGTACGCTCAGCAACTCCTACTTCATCGAATCCGGCGGCAATGGCCGTGATGTGTTCTTGACGACCCGCTCGCAGCTGACCCCGTCGGCAACGGGTGAAACGTTGAAGCTGTATGACGCGCGCGTGGACGGCGGCTTTTCGGAAGTCTCACAGGCGTGCACGGGCACGGGGTGCCAGGGCGTTCCCCCGGCGCCCCCGGCCTTCTCGACGCCGGCGAGCACCACGTTCGGCGGTGCCGGCAACTACCCGCCCGTGCCGTCGGGTGCCGCGTCCAAACCGAAGCCCAAGCCTGCGCAGTGCAAGCGTGGTGCTCGCCGGCTGCACGGCCGTTGCGTGACGCGCAGGGCGGCGTGCAGGCGGGGTGCGCACAGGTCGCGGGGTCGCTGTGTCAAGGGGGGGGCGCGCCACGCCAGGCGAGCCATCAACTTCGGCGGCAAGGGTGGGAACTAGCATGCCTGTTTTGAGGCTTGGCCGGCGAGGCACTCTCGCCTTTGTTTCGATGCTGCTGGGCCTTGGCGTGCTGGGCGCCCTGTGCGCGTCGGCGTCGGCGCAGGCGGGGTGGGGGCTTGACGTCGTCAGCAGGCCGAGCCATCTGCGGCCGGGCGGGCTGGGGACGATCTTGATCAAGCCGGTGAACGTCGGCTCTTCCACGAGCGCGGGGACGGTGACGGTGACGGATACGTTGCCGACGGGTGTGACGGCCACGAGCGCGGGGACCAATAAGCTCGTGGTGGGTGCGGCTGAACCGGAAGAAAGCCAGCCCGAATTGCGTTTGGGCCCGAAGGAAGCGTGGAGCTGCTCGGGTAACGGCCCGGAAGGCGCGGTCGCGGGGGCGACGGTCGTGACGTGTGTGAACAATCCGGCCGTGATGCCGGGCCTCACGGGCGGGGGCGGCACGCCAACCGGCCCCGGCGAAGTCGAACTCAGCGAATATTTGCAATTTCTTGATCCGGAGATAGCGATCGGTGTGAGACTCCCCGCGAGTGAAGGTGTGCTCGGCGAACCGAACCGTGTGACGATGATCGGCGGCGGCGCGCCGGCCGGCGCGAGCGCGAGCGACCCGGTCACGGTGACCAGCCAGCCGACGCCGTTTGGCTTCGAACACGCTGATGCGTGGTTCTCGAACGCCGACGGTTCGATCGATACGCAGGCGGGGTCGCATCCGTATGAGGCGACGTTCGTGGTCGACTTCAACACGGTGTTGAAAAACTTCGCGTTCGCCGAACGCGCCGAAGCGGAGGCGCGCAACGTCACGTTCAACCTGCCGCCGGGGTTCGTCGGCAACCCCAACGTAGTGCCGAAGTGCGCGCTGGCCCAGTTCAACGCGCAGGTCTGCCCGGCCGCCGCCCAGGTGGGGATCGCTGACCCCGAAGTCCTCGGCGAAGACATGCTCGGCTCGAACGGTCTCGTCGAGGCGGTGCCTGTCTATAACCTCGTGCCGCCTCCGGGTGAGCCGGCGCAGTTCGGCTTCCTGGTCGCTGGTGTGCAGAGTTTCATCGGAACGGGTGTGCGCAGCGGCGGCAACTACGCGATCAAGAGCCAGGTCAACGACATCCCCCAGCGTGACGTGACAGGCAGTTTCGTGACGTTGTGGGGTGTGCCGGGCGATCCGAGCCACGATCACTATCGCGCCAACCAGGGGAAATCGGAATTCCCGTCGGCTCCGTTTCTGACGCTGCCGACGTCGTGTAATGGACCGCAGGAATTCTCGGCGAGCGTGAACTCGTGGGAGCGCCCGGGCGAATTCTCGCGCGTGAGCTTCCTGACGCACGACGCGAACCGTCAGCCGGTTGGGTTCACGGGCTGTGGAGACCTTGCGTTCGGCCCGACGGTCACGATGGAGCCGGACACGACGCAGGCCGATCATCCCGCGGGGCTGACGGTCGAAGTGAAGCCGCCGGTCGGCGGGCTGATGGCCGGCGAAGGCCTCTCCACCGCCGATATCCAGAACACGACGGTGCGGCTGCCCGCAGGCTTTGTGATCAACCCGGGGCAGGCCGCGGGGCTTGCGTCGTGTCCGGATGGCCGTCCGGGGCCTGGGCGCCCCGGCGACGCGCTCACGACAGCTGAAGAACGGGCCAAAGGCGAAGAAGACGATGGAGCTCCGCAGTGCCCGGGTGCCGCGAAAGTCGGCGAAGCGGAAATCGAAACGCCGCTGCTGCCTCGTCCGCTGAAGGGCGCGGTCTATGTCCTGCAGTCAAACCCGCCCGAAGTCAAGCTGCTGGTCGCCGCCTCCGGGGAAGGCGTCAACGTGAAGCTCGTCGGGATCGTGCACCTGGACACTCAGACCGGCCAGATCACGACGAAGTTCGAAGGCACCCCGGAGCTGCCGTTCACGAACTTCAAGCTGGCCTTCTCCGGCGGCGCGCAGGCCGCCCTGGCAACACCCGCGCAGTGCGGGACCTATGGCCCGGCCCAGGGGTTTGCCGCGGACTTCAACTCGTGGGCGAGCCCGTTCATCGCCGACTTCTTCCCGAGCGCCGAATTCGCGCTGAACAGCGGCCCCAACGGCGGCCCCTGCCCGTCGAGCCCGTTGCCGTTCCATCCGGAACTGACCGCTGGTTCGACGACCGACCAGGCGGGGGCCTTCACGAACTTCAGCTTGCTGTTGCAGCGTGGTGATGGGCAGCAGCGCATCGAAAAGCTCCAGTTCCGCGAGCCTGCTGGTTTGGCGGGGATGATCTCGAGCGTGCCGTTGTGCCCCGAACCGCAGGCCTCGCAAGGCGCCTGCCCGGAGTCCTCGAAGATCGGGCATGCGGCGGTCGCTTCGGGCCCCGGGCCGTATCCGTTGACCATCCCCCAGCCTGGTGAGCCCGAATCGCCGATCTTCCTGACCGGCCCATATCAGGGCGCCCCGTTTGGGCTGTCGATCCTCACGCACGTGATCGCGGGGCCGTTCAACCTGGGTGACATCGTCACGCGGGCGAAGATCGAGATCGACCCTAGAACGGCGCAGATCACGGTCACGACCGACCCGTTTCCGCAGATTGTGGCGGGGGTCCCGACCGATTTGCGCCTGATCGACAGCGTGATCGACCGGCCGGGGTTCCTGTTCAACCCGACCAACTGCACGCCCGCAGCCTTCGAAGGGACCGCCTGGGGGACACCGCCGCCAGGCGCCGGTGGCCCGGGAGCGACCGCTGCGATCTCGAGCCACTTCGGGATCGGCTCGTGCCGCGAACTGGCGTTCACGCCGCAGTTGACGACCAGTACTGCGGCGACGCCGACGAAAGCCCACGGGGCGAGCCTGAGCTTCAAGATCGCCTATCCGAAGGGCGCGATCGGCAGCCAGTCGTGGTTCAACGAAGCGAAGTTCGACATCCCCAAGCAGCTGCCCGCCCGCCTGACGACGCTCCAGCAGGCCTGCCTGGTTGCGACCTTTGAAACGAACCGGGCGGCGTGCCCCGCGGCGTCGATCATCGGCCACGCGATCGTCCACACCCCCGTGCTACCCGTCCCGCTTGAAGGGCCCGTGTACTTCGTCAGCCATGGCGGCGCGAAGTTCCCCGACGCCGTGCTCGTCCTGGAAGGCGACGGGGTCAAGATCAACCTGACGGGCGAAACGTTCATCAACGGCAAAACGGGCGTCACGAGCGCGACCTTCCGCGACACCCCCGACGTGCCGTTCGAAAACATCGAAGTGACCCTCCCAACCGGCCCATTCTCAGAGTTCGGGGCGAACCTGCCCGCGGCCGCGCACGGCAGCTTCTGCGGCCAGAAGCTCGTGATGCCGACCGCCTTCAAAGCCCAAAACGGACGCGAAATCCACCAGAACACCCCCGTCGGCGTCTCGGGCTGCTCGAGCAAGATCTCGATTCGCTCCCACACCCTGCACACGCGGACGCTGACGATCTCCGTCTACGTCCCCGCCGCCGGCAAGCTCACCGCCTCCGGCAACGGGCTCAGCTCCTCCTCCAAGAGCACCAAAGGCCAGGAAATCGTCACGCTCACCCTGCACGCAAAGCACGCCAAGCACTTCAACACCCGTTTGAAGCTAACGTTCAAAGCGGGCAAAGGCACCGGACAGAGGATGACGAGCAGGGTGCGGGGCTAGCAATGCCCTTGTATGTGTTTGTCGCAACGCAGGCAGTTCCGGCTTGACGAACCAAGGGCCCTGGCGCTAGCCTGCGCGAAGACGTTTATTTAGGAACGCGAGAGGGGAGTACGGATGCCGCGGAACGAGGGCCACTCGAAGTGGGCGAGGACGACCGTCGATCGGCCGCGCGCTCGCCGGATCCCGGTGTCGATGGCCGCCATCGGCGCGGCGGCACTCGCCTTGTTCGCGTCCTCTGCCGTGGCCTCGTCCCCGTCCCCCACTGCTCACGTCGACCGTGCGCTGACGCTCAGCGAGACCGGCCACCTGCGCCTGACGAGCCACCACGGCTTCACGCTCAACGAGCAGGGCTCGGCAAGCGGAACGATCTCCGGGACGATCTACATCCACCTCCACATCGTCTCGACAAACCACGTCACCGCGGAAGTCAACATCTACCCGCACGACGGCTCGCTGACCGGCTACGCGAGCGCGAGCTATCACCCGTCCGGAGCGGTGGCGAGCTTCGGCGGGACCATGTCGCTCGCGCGCGGGACCGGGCGCTACAGCCACGCGCACGGCTCGGGGCTCAGCTTCACCGGCACCGTGCAGCGCTCAAACGACGCCGTCACCGTGCACGTCAACGGTCGCATCTCCGTCTGAGCGGCTGGCTGCGCGGTGCTCCGGCCGGTGACTGTCTCGCTCCTCGGCGGCGCGCTGCTCTCCAGCGCGCTCGTGCTGGCCTTGGCCTCGCCCCTCGCTGTCGCTGCGACCGAGAACGCAACCCTCCATGCCTCCTTCAGCCCGAACCGCCTCGCCACGCCGACGACGATCGCCTTCAGCTTCCATCTCTCCACGCCGGAAGGCGCAGCCCCGCCCCCGCTCACGCGCATGGACCTGCGGATGCCCGCCGGAATGAACTACACCCGCACCACGCTCGGCCTGGCCCTCTGCAAGCCCGCTGCGCTGTCCGCGCAAGGGCTCGCCGGCTGCCCGGCGAACTCGCGCCTGGGCTACGGCAGTGCCCTCGTCGAAGTCCCCTTCGGCACCGGCGCCGGGCACGAGATCCCCGAAATCCAGGCCGTCGCCGGGCCCTCGAGCACCGGCAATCTGGCGGTCCTGTTCTACGCCAACGGCCTCTACCCGGTAGACGCGCAGATCGCCTTCGCCGGCGAAGTGCTCCCCGACAGCGGCCGCTACGGCTCGCAGCTCGCCGCGACGATCCCGCTCGTCACGAGCGTCCCCGGCGGCCCTGACGTGTCGATCGTGAACGTCTCGACGACGATCGGCCCCAGCCACCTGACCTACTACAAGCACGTACACGGTCGGCGGGTCGCGTTCCGCCCCCGCGGCGTCTCCGTGCCCGAACGCTGTCCCCGCGGCGGCTTCCCGTTCGCCGCCGCCTTCTCCTTCCTCGACGGCAGCGCAACGACGGCCACGACCACCGTTCCGTGCCCTCCCCGCCACCACTGAGCCGATGAGCGCCACAACGCACAAACGAAACGGTCACGCGCCCGCTCGCCTGCTGCCCATCGCCATCGCACCGGAGGCGCCCAGCACCCAGCTCGCCGCGCTCGTGGCTCGGCTCGAGATGCCGCGCGCCTTCGCCGAGGTCATCCTGCGCTACCTCGTGCTCGTCCTGCCCGTAGCCCGCGCCGAGCAGGCGCGCTGGCACGACCGCGCCGCCGCGATTCCTGACCCCGAGCTGCGTCGCACCGCATATGAGTCGCTGGCCAAGTGCGGCAACATCGAGGGCGCCGCTCTGTTCGCCGTCCTCGCCCCCGCCGCACGGCGCGCCGGGGCGATCCGAGCGCTCGTCGCCTTCCAGAGCGCCTACAACTACCTCGATGCGCTCTCCGAGCAGCCGAGCGAGGATCCCGCGGGCAACGCCGACCAGCTGCACCAAGCGCTGCTCGCGGCGCTCCACCGGGATGCCGAGCACGGCGACTACTACGCGCACAACCCGCGCTACGAGGACGGCGGCTATCTCGTCGCGATGCTCGACGCGTGCCGGGACGCGCTCGCCGAGCTGCCCTCCTTCTCGGCCCTGGCGGTGACGGCGCGCGTCGCCGCGGCGCGGATCGTCGACTTCCAGACCGTCAACCTCACAGAGCGCGACGGCGGCCACGGCGCGATGCGCCGCTGGGCCCACGAAGCGACGCCGCCGCGCAGCGGCCTGCTGTGGTGGGAGACGGCGGCCGCGGCCGGCTCTTCGCTGTCGGTGCACGCGCTGATCGCCGCGGCCGCCACGCCGGGCCTGCACGCCGCTGACGCGCGGCTGATCGACGCGGTCTACTTCCCGTGCGCGGGGGCGCTTCACTCGCTGCTCGACAGTCTCGTCGACCGCGACGAGGATCACAGCGGCGGCCGTGCCTGCCTGCTCGACCACTACGACTCCGCTCTATATGCCGCCGCACGGCTCGGAACGCTCGCGCGGCGCAGCGTGCAGGCCGCCGCGGCGCTGGAACGGCCCGCGCACCACCGCGTGATCGTGACCGCGATGTGCAGCTACTACCTCTCCGCGCCGCAGTGCGACCCCGCCGAGGCGCGGACGATCCACAGGGCGCTGGCGCGAGCGCTAGGGCCGGCACTCGCCCTCTCCGTGGCGATGTTCCGCGCCCGCCGCCTCGCGCACACGATCCGCGGGCGCTGCTACAGCTAGCGTGCTCGCGGTCCACGAGCTCGTCAAGCACTACCCGAGCGCCGCTGGCGAGCCCGTGCGCGCGGTCGACGGCGTCAGCCTGCGCGTCCGCCCCGGCGAACTGGTTGCGCTCTACGGCCCCTCGGGGTCGGGCAAGACGACCCTGCTGCTGATGATCGCGACGCTGCTGGCCCCCACAAGCGGGCAGGTCAAGATCGACGACCGCGACATCGCCGCGATGAGCGACGCGCAGGCCTCGGCTTTCCGGCTGCGAGAGCTCGGCTTCATCCGCCAGAACTTCGATCTCCTTCCCGGCGTCTCAGCGATCGACAACGCCATGCTGAAGCTGCTCGCGAGCGTGCGCTGGCGCGAGGCGCAGCGCCAGATCACCCCGCTGCTCGAGCGCCTCGGCCTCGGCGGACGCCTGCAGCACCGCTCAGAGACCCTCTCGATGGGCGAGCGCCAGCGCGTGATGATCGCCAGGGCGCTCTCGACCGGCCCGAGCCTTCTGCTCGCCGACGAGCCGACGGGCAGCCTCGACAGCCAGCGCTCCGAAGAGGTGCTCGAGCTGATCAGAGAGCTCTGCCGCGAGCACAACGTCGCGACCGTGCTGGTCAGCCACGACCCGCTCGCCGCCGGCTACGCCGACCGCGTGCTCGACCTGCGCGACGGCAAGCTCAGCGAGCACGCCGTGCGCGAGCGCCCCACCGCCGCGCAGACGTGAGCCTCGCCAACCTGCTGCACCTCTACCGGATCCGGCTGCGAGCGCGGATCGTCGGCGAGTGCTTCGCGCTGCTTGGGATCGCCGCGGGCGTGGCGCTGCTGTTCGCCTCCCAGGTCGCCTCGGAGAGCCTCACCGGCTCGCTCGCCCAGCTCTCCAAGGGCGTCGTCGGCGACGCGTCGCTGCAGCTGCTCGCGCGCGACACGCAAGGTGTGCCCGACAGCATGCTCAGAGAGGTCCGTGCGATCCCGGGCGTGCGGACGGCCGCGCCGCTGCTGGAAGCGAGCGCGCAGGCCTCGGGGCCGCGCGGCGGCCGCTCGGTGACGCTGATCGGCGGCGACTCCTCCCTGCGCACGCTGCGCGGCGCGCTCGTCGCACACACCGAACTGGAGCCGTTCGCCGGGATCGGAGCGGTGCTGCTGCCGACAGCGCTCGCCCATCAGATCGGCGTCACGCACTTCGGCAGCGAAGCGACCGTGAAGCTGTACGGGCGCGGCGCCCGGGCGCCGCTTTATGAGACGCTCGGACCGCGCAAGATCGGCGGCCTCTCGGCCAGCCCGGTCGTGATCGCGCCGCTGTCCTACGCCCAGGAACTCGCCGGGCTGCCGGGTCGTGTCTCGAGGATCATCGTCGCGCCCGCGCTCGGGCGCGAAGCGTCGGTGCGCAGGGCGCTGCTCACGCTCGCCGCCGGGCATCTGAACGTCACCTCCACCTCCTATGACGAAGAGCTGTTCGCGAAGGCCGCCTCGGCGAGCAACCAGTCCACGGCGCTGTTCGCCGTGATCAGCGCGCTCGTGGGATTCCTGTTCGCGTTCAACGCAACGCTGCTGACGCTCGCGCAGCGGCGGCGGCTGATCGTCGACCTGCGCCGCGACGGCTATTCCCCCGGCGAGGTGCTGCGCGTGCTCGCGCTCGACGCGGTCGTGCTCGGGGCCGGCGCATGCGTGCTCGGGCTGGTGCTCGGCGAGGAGCTCTCGGTTCACCTCTTCCACGAAAACCCGGGCTATCTCGGCTCGGCCTTCTCGCTCGGCAGCCAGCGCGTGGTCGGCTGGCAGGCCTACGCGATCGCGATCGCCGGCGGGATGCTCGCGGCGCTGCTCGCGGTGCTTTCGCCGATCCGCCAGGTGCGCTCGCGCGATCCCCTCGCCGCGCTCGCAGCCACGCAGACTGCCGCGCGCTCGCGACGACCCGCCTGGAGCGCTGCCGTGGGCGTGGCGTGCCTGGCCGGCGCGACGGCGATCTTGCTGGCTGCGCCAAAGCTCGCGATCGTCGGGATGGTGCTGCTGGTGTGTGCGCTGCTGGCGCTGCTGGGCGTCGCGCTGGACGGAGCGGTCGCGGCACTCGCACGCGCGGCGCGCCGAGTACGCGGCGCTGTGGGGCATGTCGCGGCGATGGAGCTCGCCGCCGCGCGCTCACGCGCAGTCGGCGTCGCGGCAACCGGCGCGGTCGCCGTGTTCGGGGCCGTCGCGATCGGAGGCGCGCACGCCGACCTGCTGAAAGGGCTTCAGAACTCGGCGCGCGATGAGAACGCGTCCACCGACGTCTGGGTCTCGCCACCCGGCGCGTACAACCTGCTGCGTACCGCACCGTTCCCGGTGACGGCGCAGGCAAAGCTCGCGGCGCTGCCCGGAGTGCGGAGCGTCGCGATCTACCGTGGAGGCCTGTTGGACTGGGGCTCTCGGCGGGTGTGGGTGATCGCGCCGCCGGCCGGCGCACAGCCGCTGCTGGCCGCCTCACAGATCGTCGAAGGCAATCTGGCGAGCGCGACGCGGCGGGTGCGCGAAGGCGGCTGGGTCGTGCTCTCGCAAGCGCTCGCCACAGAACATCACCTGCACATCGGTGACGTCGTCACGATCCCCTCCCCGAACCCCGCGCCGCTGCGCGTCGCGGCGCTGTCGACAAACATCGGCTGGGCGCCCGGGGCGATCACGATGAACGCGAGCGACTATGCACGACTGTGGGGCTCCAGCGATGCGTCCGCCTACAACGTGCGAGTCGCCCCCGGCGCCTCGATCGCGGCCGTCGCGCGTGAGATCCGCGCGGCGCTCGGTGCGCAGTCGGGGCTCTCGGTGCAGACCGCCACCGCGCACGAAGCAGAACAGAACGCGCTCTCGGCCCAGGGGCTCGAACGCCTCACCCAGATCGCGACGCTGATCCTCGCGGTCGCGGTGCTCGCGATGGCCGCCGCGATCGGCTCGATGGTGTGGCAGCGACGGGCGCGCCTGGCGAAGCTGAAGCTCGAGGGCTTCGCGCGGCGCCTGCTCTGGCGCACGATCCTCACCGAGAGCGCTCTGCTCTTGGCCGTCGGCTGCGCGGCCGGAGCGATCCTCGGCCTGTACGGCCAGCAGCTGCTCGATCGGGCGCTCGCCAACGTGATCAACTTCCCGGTCGTCCACTCGGTCGCGCTCGTGCCGGCGCTGATCAGCCTGCTGATCGTCGCCGGGGCTGCGCTGGCGATCGTTGCGATCCCGGGCTATCTGGCGACCGGGGTCTCGCCTGCTGTCGCTCTGGAGGACTAGCTGGGACTCGTTCGGCCGCACGAGCGGAGCGATTTCGATAAACGCTTCGGCTGCTGCCCGCGCGGCTGGGCGTGAACGACACGCGAGAGTCTACCGACCAGCAAAACCGAGGGCACCGTCACGCGATCGGCGCGAGAAATAAACGCGTGCGTGGCTTTGATTGGTCCGTCCGCCCTGCCGCTAGGATACGAACCGATGTTCGTCCCGAGTCCGCATTCGAGCCCGGCTCCGGCCGGGAGAAAGCACGTGCGATGAGCGCCCCAGTCAACCGTCTCGCATCCGGCATCCTGACCGACCCAGTGATTAAAAGCCCCGACGCCAACGCCTACCTGCTGAGCGTCACCCTCAACGAACAGCTCGACCAGGAAGGCGTCAAGGCCTGGCTTCAGACCGTGACCGGTCTCATCGAGCAACTGGAAGCCACGCTCGAGAATGGAAAACGTGTCGCGACCGTCAACGTCTCCTTCGCGGCGTCGTTCTTCACCTCCGCCAGCGGAGCCCCGCGCTTCGGGCTGAGCGCCGACCAAGCGCCGGTCGAGCTCGCCACGCGGCCGTTCCTCCCGGCGCTCGACGGCATCCCGCGGGTCGCGGGCGACGTGCTGTTCTACATCATGTGCACCTCAGAAGCCGCCTTCGCGACATTCGAGAGCGGCCTGTCAGCGACTCACGGAACGGCGATCGTCGCGGACGCCCTCGAGCGCGGCTTTCAGCGCCACGACGGGCGCGAACAGTTCGGCTTCCGCGACGGGCAGCGCAACATCCCGACCGCGCAGCGCCCGGAAGTCGTGTTCCTGGACGCCGACCGCAGCCCCGAGGAGCCCGCCTGGATGGCCGGCGGCAGCTACCTCGCCTACCTGAAGGTCCGCCAAGACCTCGCCGCGATGGCCGCCAAGAGCGAGCCCGAGCAGGAAGCGATGATCGGGCGGCGCAAGGCCGACGGATCGCGCCTTGACCTCGCGCCGGGAACGCCGGTCATTGGCGAGGGCCCGTTCGAAAGCGAAACCTGCCCAGTCAACTCACACGTACGTAAGGCCGGGCCGCGAGGCGCGCTTCACGATGAGACAGGGATCTTCCGTCGTGGCGTGCCCTACCTGACGCTCAACCCCGATGGCACCCAAGACGCGGGTCTCCAGTTCGTAAGCTTCCAACGCTCGCTGGAGGAGTTCGCCGCGATCTTCACCAGGTGGGTCACCAATCCGAACTTCCCCCACGAAGGCGCCGGACCCGACGCGCTGCTCGCCTCCGAGATGATCACGATCGAGAAGGCCGGCTTCTTCTTCTCGCCCCCTCGTGACCGCCGCTTCGTCGGCGCGAGCATCTTCGACGCCTCGCCGCCCGATCCGTGCGCGTTCGGACGGATCGTCGTGCAGAAGCAGCTGGTGGACGAGAACAACGCCCCAGTGCTCGCCGAGCTCGGCAACATCGAGTTCCAGGCGCTCCAGGAAGGCCAGCCCGTGGGAACGACATTCACGACCGACTCAACTGGGCGGGCGATCTCACCGCCCGTGCCACGCGAGGTGCCGCTCACCGTGCACGAGGTGCAGCCACCGCCGGGTTTCCAGGCGCAGGCGAACGACACGGCCGTGACGCTAACGAAGGCGCGGCAGCTCGTGACGATCGTCAACCATCGAACCCACGAAGGCCCGGCGCCGGTCTACACCGGCTAGGCCCCGTGAATGGCGCGGCTCTGACCGGCAGCCTCGGCCGCCAGCGCCCAACCAGGAACCAGCTGAGCGCCCCCGGCGGCCGCCCTGCTCCCAAAGTGGGAGCAGGCAGTACTGGCGTGTCGCTAGGCGCGTACTTTGCTCGTCGTTGCTTGGCTCGTGCCTTTGCCCGGCTTGAACGTGAGCTTCAACTGGGTGTTGAAGTGCTTGGCGTGCTTTGCGTGCAGGGTGAGCGTCGCGATTTCCTGGCCTTTGGTGCTCTTGGAGGAGGAGCTGAGCCCGTTGCCGGAGGCGGTGAGCTTGCCGGCGGCGGGGACGTAGACGGAGAGCGTCAGCGTGCGCTTGTGCAGCGTGTGTGACTTCAGGGCGATCTTGCTCGAGCAGCCGATGACGCCGACCGGCGTGTTTTGGTGGATTTCGAGTCCGTTTTGGGCTTTCAGGAGGGTGGGCATGAGGAGTTTCTGGCCGCAGAAGCTGCCATGGGCGTTGGCGGGGAGGTTCGCGCCGAACTCGGAGGCTGGTCCGCTGGGGATGGTCACTTCGATGTTTTCGAAGGGCACGTCCGGGGTGTTGCGGAATGTTGCGCTGGTTACCGAGGTTTTGCCGTTGATGAAAGTTTCACCGACGAGGTCGACCGTGATGCCCTCGCCTTGCAGGACGATCACGGCGTCGGGGAATTTCGCGCCGCCATGGCTGACGAAGTAGACGGGGCCGGCGAGCGGCACGGGCAGCAGCGGGGTGTGCACCACTGCGTGGCCGATCAGCGATCCGGGCGGGCAGCCCGCGGGGTTCGCGTCGAAGGTCGCCGCCAGGCACGCTTTCTGCAGCGTCGTGAGCCGCGCGGGCAGCTGTTTGGGGAAGTCGAACTTGGCCTCGTTGAACCACGACTGCGTCCCGATGGCGCCTTTCGGGTAGACAATGTTGAAGAGCAGGCTTGCACCGTTGGCTTTGGAGGTGTGCGCCGCGGTCATTACAGCGACTTTGGGTGCGAAGGCGAGTTCGCGGCACGCGCTTGCTTTGAACGGCGAGGACAGGGACGCGAGCGTCCCTTGGGAGCTGGTCGCGGTACCGGAGAAGCTTTGCTCGGCACAGTTGGTTGGGTTGAACACGAAGCCGGGCCTGTCGATCACGGCCTCGATCGTGCGCAGGTCGGTCGGGACACCCTGGATGATCTGCGGCAACGGGTCGGTTGTGACGGTGATCTGCGCGGTGTGCGGGTCGACATCGATCTTCGCCCGCGTCACGATCGTACCGAGGTCGAACGGGCCCGCGATCACGTGCGTGACGATCGAGAGCCCGAACGGCGCGCACCCCGCCGTGCCGGGTGTGCACGAGCCGCCTTTGCCGTTGTACGGTCCCGTGAAGTAGATCGGCGATTCCGGCTCGCCGGGCTGCGGCACCGTGATCGGGCTCGATCCTACCCCGGCTTCGACGATCGCGTGCCCGATCTGCGACGCGGCCGGGCACGCGCCCTGCTGGGCCTGCGGTTCGCCACACAGCGTCACGTGCGAGATCGTCGCGGCGAGACCAGGCGGCTCGGTGAAGCTGACAGTCGACACCCGCTGCTGAGCATCCGGACGGCGCAGAACGAACGTAAATGGCGTGAACCCGCCGGCCTGACTGGTGGCCGAGCCGGCCGTCATCGTCGGAGCGAAGGGCAGCGGGTTCGGCGGGCATGGCGCGCCGCCGGGTCCCTCGGCGACCGAGAAGCTAGAGTTCGTGAGCGCATCAGCACCAAACGGCGTGGTCCAGGGCGTGAGATCCGCATTGACCGTGTACACCCCGCAGACCTGGGGGGTGGCCAGCGACCCGTGGCGCCCGCCGAAGAAATGCACTGCGAGTTCGTCGAACGGCAGCTGTGGATTGTTGTCGAATGTGGCGGTGACCTGACCGGTCGAGAAATCCAGTTCGAACTTCCCGGCGAGCTTGATCAGCGCCCCTTCTCCTTCGGCGACGATGTACCCGGCGACCAACGTGTTGTCTGGATTTTCGAAGGGTCTCGCCAGGTAGATCGCTCCCGTCAGCGGCTTCGGCAGCAGCGCCGTCCTGATGGTGACCGTCGCAACCTTGGATGCTTCCGGGCAGGACGGCTGGTCGGGGCTGTGCAGCGCGATCTCTGATTCAGTGCACCCCTGGAGGCCACCAGCGGCCGAAGGGTTCAACGTGGCGCCCACCGGCAACGTCACGACCGCCTTCTTCAACGTCGCCTCCGCGAGGGTTTCGATCCCTTCGCTCTGCGGCAGACGCAGGTTGAAGTCGAACCCCGCGGACGAGTCCGCCGCGCTGACATCCGGGTGCGCGACGATTGTCGGTTTGAAATCGAGGCGTCCGCAGCCTTCGATTTTGTCAGGGGCGCCAGTGGAGAGGCTCGAGCCTTCGCTGGACGTGGACGCTACGGTGCCCTGCCAGGACTCTGCACTGGCCGTCAAGACCGGAGGGCCGGAGCAGGCGCTCGGCATCGTCAAGAACGGAACCGGGTTGACCACCGGCACATGGGCGCACGAGGGACGTGCTTCGAGCGAGCAGTTCCCGCGCTGATCGTCGTGGCTGGCGTCGGACGGCTGGCCCCAAAGAGTGGCTTTGATCGCGACCAGGTTCGCGCCGCCGTAGATATCGCTCCCCGTTGCCGACAGGGCGTAGTCCGAGCCCGTGCGCACGCCGCCGCTGATGTGCACGTAGCCGCCGAGGCCGCGAGCGAAGAACCCGAACTCAGCAGGCACTCCGGGTGGCGGAACGATGCTGTACAGGGGCGCGACGATCGGCGTTATCAGTTCCGGGTTGCCGATCTGCACCAGGGCATCGATCGTGCCGACCTGCGATTCCGGCGGGCAGCGTTCCGGTTCTGCGGTGGTGGGTTCGGCCTCGAACTGCGCCTCGGTGCACTTGGCGACGGCGTTCGGGTTCGCGACCATCCCGGGCGGTAGGTCGACGGTCAGGTTCTTGACTTGCTGATCCGGCTCGAATTCGAACACCAGCGGGTTGAAGTCGCCGAGCGGAAGGCTCAGTTCGGTCGTCATCTGATAGGGGCGGGCTCCGGCCTGAGTGACAGTGGCCCCATCGGCCGAGGTGACCGTCCATTTCAAGCCAGCCGGCTCGGGAACGAACGCAAACGGGGGCGGCAGCGGGCTGACCTGCGTCGGCTGTTCGGTGGTTGCGACCGAGGATGCTCCCCCGCCGGCGACGCTCGCGTGATTGACGAGCGTGCCCGACGATGCTGCGACCGCTACGGGAATGTCGATCGAGAACTGCTGACCCGGCGTGCGCGTGAAGGTCACGGTGCAGGTGACGGTTTGCCCAGCGGCAGCGCACGGCGGTTCGAATTGGTTGGGGCCGATGCTGTCATCCTCGCCGAGCACGGTTCCATCCATCGCGACACCCGCCGGCAGCACATCGGTGACAGTGATCGGGCCGCTGCTCGTCGCGCCGCCGACATTGCTCACGTCGAGGAAGTATTTCGTCCGGTTCGCTTCGCTTGTCGAGTCGGGCGGGAAGTTCGTCGGATATGCCGCCGAGGAGATTGACCACGCCGGCGCCCGCGCCGCGCCCAGAGCAGATGAAGCCACTAGGAGAGACAAGGCCGTCGAGAGGATCGCGATGAGGCACAGCCCGCCGAGAAGCGCTCCGTTTGAGCCGGTGAATGCGCGTCGCGAGCGGTTCGACCTCGTGAACTCGGAGGGGATAGTCATCGGCCTGTCCCTTTCTTTGAGGCGTGGGAAGAGCCATAGCGCTTGTGGGCGCTGCGCCTGCATCGCGCTCGCTTGCGTCTCGGCTTCTTGCCACAGGCGTTCAGAGCTCGGGCCAGCTTCTGTGCTCTGGTCAGCGGCGTGGTCGTGCCCTTCGCCGGCGGGAGCGGGGCTGCTGGTGTGAAGTTGCCAGGACCGGAGAACGTCGCGCTCGCCGGCGGGCCGGCAAGGGGCGGCGGCGGAGAACTGGGCGCGCATTCATCGGCGCTGGCGCAGGGGGTCGCGGTCGCGGGCCACTGCGCGAAAAGGCCGCCGCCTTCACGCGCGTCATAGATATCGGCGAGCTGATCGGTGTCCTGCCCGACCAGCGGCCGATCGGTCAGAACGAACGCATCGCCACCCGAGGTCGACGCATCCAAGAAGTACGAGTTGCTCGGACTGTCACCGGGGGTCAGCAGGGCCAGGCACCCTCCGTTCTGCGACGAGCTGCGGCATGACCCGGTCCCGTCGGCCTCCCACTCGTATCCGTTGTACCGGCTGTTGACATCTTCAGGAACGAGCTGGTCTGGGGAGCTGAAGAAAAACCGATTCCCACCTGGAGACAAATTGCGAACAAGGACCGTACTGACGGTGTCAACAGCACTTTCCGTGCCTTCCTCGATCGGGGCAAGCACGGCGTTACCTGTGGGCCGTGCGCCGGTCGGATCGCAGGTCACACATGTCAACTGCTTGCTCTCGGCGCTGAACCGATAAAACTCCCGGCACTGCGGCCCCGTCAGTTCTGTTTCCTCAGCGCATTCACGCTGTTGTCCGTTTACCGCCTGTGTGTTGTCATACCCTGTGAGCGACAGCGTTGACCCGAACAAAAGGACCTGCCCGTCGGGCGAAACCCGCGCACCTCCCGCGATGACTGCGGCGCCGTTTTGTCCGGGGTACGGGTTCCAGTCGCTTCGATCAGACAGCCGTGCACTGAGCTGAGCGATGAACGCCGTCGTCCCGTTATGCCAGACGTACAGGTTGCACTTGCCTTGTTCCGCGAAGTTGCGGGGGTTTCCTTCTCCTTTGCAGGTGCCTGGCGCGGCGCCGGTGGCCAGAACGCCGTTCGCGACGAAGTAGATGTAGGAGCCGTCTTCGCTCATCCCCACGACACCCTGTACTTCGGCGCCGTTGGCGTCCGTGGCGTCGGGGGTGAGATCCGCGAGAACGCCGGTGGCGGACGTGAACATGTACAGGTCGCGTCCCTGATCTTCGCTGCCAGTGTGCGCGTCGTTGGTCAGCTCCTCACGGCTCGCGAAGAGCGCGACGGAGCCATCGGGTGTGGCGCGCATGAACGCAGCCGGCTGCGGGCCGTGCGGGTCAGCCCCACTGACACCGCTTCCGTTCGTCTTATGCGACGCCGAGACCTGCACAGTCGCCGCACTTGGGCTCGCCGGGTTTTCGCGCAGGTAAAGCTGGCCACCTTCCAGTTCAGTGAAGAACGCACGCGCGCCATCGCCCGTGAACGCATGCATTTGCTGCAGCTCATAGCCGCCGAAACCGACGCTCGCGCCGCCGGTGCTGAGGTTTTCGCTCTTCCAGTCGTAGGGTCCCCCGACAGAACCGTGTTCGGGCGCGGCACCGTTCGGCAATACACCCACGAGACTCACGAGGCCCGTGTTCCTATCCCACACATAGGTGTTGACGCCGCTTGCGGGAGCTCCAGCGATGAGCGGCGTTCCGAACGTCTGGCCCTCGAAGAAGACCTTCGACCCATCGGCGCTCGTCGCATCATAGGCATAAGTCGCTTCGAAGAAGCCGGTCAGGTTGTGCAGTTCGCCGGTGGCGCTGTCCCGCAAAAGAATCGCTTCGTCGAATTCGGACTTGTCGCGGTCATAGACCTGCGTCAGGTCTTCACTCCAGCCAAGCACATCAGCACAGCCCGCGCAGTTCTGCGGGGGCAGCAAACCCTGTGAGAACCACCCCGCCGCGTTCCGGCGCGCAAGAAACGTGGGGAGGTTCTGCTCGCCGACGCCACCCGGCACCCCAAAACCTTGGAACGTGATCGAATCGCCGCCAAGCGAAGCCTGCGTCACTTGGGGATGCGCGATGATGCTTCTGCCGCCCTTCTGCACCGGCGTGACCTGCTCATACGCCCGGCAGTCCGGGAGGGCGGCGGACGGTCCGAGCCTCAGCGCTCCGTTCGGGCACGTTTCCGCCGCCGCCGCGGCACCCGCCCACGCCTGCGCGCCGAACACGGCCGACACACACAACGCCAGCAGAAGGACAGACGCGAGACGCCGCACCACGAACGCCCCATCGAAGCTACGAGTCATCGCCCTGCCCTCCGTTTGTCGTTGGCTCTCTTTGGCCCTCGCTCTCTTTTCGGCTTCGGGTCGGGTCCAGCTGGTGTCACCGGCCGCAGGGGTTTTCCAAACCGCGACGCAGTTTCGGGCCTCGTGGAGGCGGCGGCGAGGGGCGTTCGTGGCGGTGTGCTTATCCGCGACGCACCGTGTAGGGCGCGGATCTACGGGCTCCTCGACGGCCGGTGACAGCCCGGTGACGGTCCCGTCGGCGCGCCGCCGATCCCACAGGAGTACAGTCGTGGACCGTTGTTGTCAAGGCCAGGGACTGGGAGGACCGGGCCGTGAGCGTAGCGGGCGCGCAGGCGCGCCACGTCGGGATAGTCGTAAAGCACCGCGCCGGCTGCGCGTCGCTGGGTGGCGGGCGTTGCAACTGCCGTCGGATCTACCAGGCTGCCGTCTGGAGCGCGCGCGATGCTAAGCGCATCCGCAAGCACTTCGACTCCCTCGTGGACGCAAAGACCTGGCGCGCCGAGAGCTACGGTCGGCTGCGTCGGCGCGAGATGCGCCCGGCCTCGAAGCTCACGCTCGCGCAGGCGGCAGAGCGCTGGCTCGCCGCCGCGCGCATCGGCGCCATCCGCACCCGCTCCGGTGACGTCTACAAGCCGAGCACGATCCGCTCCTATGAGCTCGCGCTGCAAGGCCCCGTCTCCGGCGACGGCGGCCTCCTACGCGAGCTCGGGAGACTGCGGCTCACGGACATCTCCGTCGATGACGTGCAGGCCTACGCCGATCGGCTGCTGGCGACGGGAGCGCGGCCTTCGACGATCCACAACGCCGTCATCCCGCTCCGCGTGATCTGTCGCTGGCGCCGGCGCGAGGTCCCGGTCAACCCGACCGACGGCCTGCTGCTGCCCGCGGTTCGCCTGGTACGACCGCGCATCGCCTCAGCGCCGGAGGCGCGGCTCCTGGTGGCCGCGCTCAGAGCGTCCGACCGCCCACTGTGGGCGACGGCCATCTATGCAGGTCTTCGCCGCGGCGAGCTGATGGGCCTTCGCTGGCGCGACATCGACCTGGCTACCGGAGTGATCGAGGTCGTGCGCGCGTGGGACCCCAAGGAGCACGAGATGGTCGCCCCCAAGTCCGCGGCGGGCACCCGGCGCGTTCCGGTCGCCGCCGCGCTCAGGGCGTTCTTGGCGCCCGCGAAGCTGGCAGCACCGACCGACCCCGAGCGGTTCGTGTTCGGCTCCGGTGCCGCGCCCTTCTCCGCCTCGGCGACCGCCGAACGCGCCCGCCGGGCCTGGAAACGCGTCGGGCTCGATCCGATCCGCCTGCACGACTGCCGCCACACGTTCGCGAGCCTGATGATCGCTGCCGGAGTCAACGCAAAGGCGCTGTCGACCTTCATGGGTCACGCGAACATCTCGATCACGCTCGACCGCTACGGGCACCTGATGCCGGGCGCGGAGGACGAGGCGGCCGGCCTCATGGATGCCTACCTGCAGGCCTCGGCAACGTCAAGCGTGCCATGACCTGAATCGGCGCTCGCGTCGCTCGAGCTGGTGACAGTCGGGTGACACACTCGCGTCCTGCTTGATGGTCGCGGTCACGCCTCGCGAGCCTTCGGGCGCCGCGCTCGCTTGTTGCCCGCTGCCCGCGCGGCGATGTAGATGATCTCGAAGACGGCGGCGATGATCGCTTCCATCGCCACGCGCGAGGGCACCGGATCGGCCTGCTCCTGCAGCAGCCCTTCTCGTGATCCTTGGACCGAACGATCCGAACCTCTGAGGGGTCGCAACAGGCGCTCGGAGCGTCGCCATCGCGCTCGGCTGCGCAATGGACGACTCGCGCCAGCCGTTCTCATCGCACCCTGATGTGTGTGCGTCCGACCTCGCCTTCGTGTCTCTGTCCCGGCAGGCCGGGTACGGGCATCGCGCCCGCCGGGCCGCTCGTGCCGATGAGGTCGATCCTCACGTGATAGTCGCCCGGGCAGAGCGTGTCGAAGAACTGCGCGAAGCGGACCTCTGCCCCGGCGGCGAAGTCGGAGTTCGACGGGCCGAACTCCCCGGCCGCGTCCAGCGGGCATGTCCGGGCGGCGCTGCCTGGATAGCTGATGTTGATCTCGTAATGGCGGTCGTAGTTCTCGATCGGGATGCGAGTCCGGAAACTGATGACGACGAGCTCTTCGCGGTGCCCGCGCGGACTCGGAATGCGCCTGTATCCAGCCGGCGCGCGCCGAGCGCACGGGGCGAGTTCTCGGCCCGGCGTTTCGCAGTAGAAGGCCGATGGCTCGAAGCGCACGTGGATCGGGGCGGCGACCTGGGAGCTCGTGACGGGGCTTGTGCGGAGCGGTGAATAGCCCACGACTGGGCAGCTGAAGTGTTCGAAGCCGTGTGAGAACGGCCGGTGCGTGGCGTTGAACACGCGTGCCTCACGAGGGGTCAGCCCGGCGAGCGCGCCGGGCCTGTAGTTCTGCCCCACGAACACCCGGTGGTAGAGGGCCGGATAGCGGGAGCGGAGGACCGATCTGAACCGCGTCTCTTCGGCTTTCATCGCGTGGGCGACGTCTTCGGCTGTCATGAGATGACACGTCGACCCGTCGCGATAGGAGACGGAACGCACCGCGCCCGACACGTCCAGCGCCGGGCCCCCGGTCTCGCCGCCGGGGCTTGGGACGCAGTCGATCAGCGTCTGCTCGGCACATCGATGTTCGACGTGCGTCAGAACCACCAGGTAGGCGCCGTCGGGGCCCGCCGTGGCGCTGCCGGCGAGGCTGCCGTCGCTGCTGCGGGAGGTGATCGCTCTCGCCGCGGGCCCGAGCAGCCCATAGGAGACGTCGCGCAGATCTCCCGGCCCGCAGCCTGCTCGCGTCTTGGGGCTCGTGTAGCAGCCGCCCGAGACGTCGCGACCACCGCCGAGGAGTCCCGCGGCCGGGAGCGCGAAGTCCTCTTCGTTGAGGAACGCGTTGCCGCGGGCGTCCTCGACGCCGCAGTTGAACCCACCCACGTTCAGGTAGTCGACCGAGAGCGGATGAAAGCGCCCGTCGTCCTTGAAGGCGCCATCGCGGCCGAGAGCGCCGATGCGATCCCCGACGATGCGGCCGAGCTGGACGCAGATCAGGCCGCGCGTTGTCCTGATCGTGCGCAGGCCCCACGGTGGTCCGCCGGCGGGGTCGGCGACGCGCAGCGCCAGCAAGCGCGCGCTGCCGGGGATCGCCACGCCGACGTCGGTCCTCGGGTTGGGCGGCACTTCCGGCCCGACGGACGCGCCGGTCTGAAAGACCCCTCCGGCTGCCAGCGCCGAGCCCGTAATGGCCACGCAGGCGAGCGCGACGGTCGCAGCTCGAGATCGCGGGAGAGCGATTCGCCGGTACCACCGGATGTGCAGACGCTGTGATGCGGCACGGCGCAGGCCCTGTTCGATTCGGTCGAAATAGTCAGTCATGGTTCCTCCACCTGGGACCTCAACGTTCTCAGCGCGCGGCTGACGCGCTGGCGCACGACCGACTCCGAGCAGCGCAGCTTCGATGCGATCTCCTCGTAAGAGCGTTCCGCGATGACCCTGTCGGTCAACGCATCGCGAAGCGCTGGCGGAAGCCCTTGGAGTCGCGCCAAGACCTCCTCGTTGAGGCTCGCGAGCTCCTCGACGCGCTCGAGGTCGGCGTCAGTGAGCTGCTCCGGCTCCAGCCGGAGACGCTTGCGAGCTGTGTCGGCCACGCGACCGCGACGCAGACCTTCCAAGAGCTTGTTGCGCGCTATTCCCAACAGCCACGCCAGCACCGCGCCCTGCTCCGGCCGGTAGCGGCGCGCCGACGTCAGTGCGGCCGCGAACGTCTCCGCCGCCAGATCCGCCGCGACCTCGCGGTTGCCGGTCTGGCGCAGACACCACCGCAGCACGACAGGCAGATGACGGCGATACAGGACGCCGAAGGCCGCTCCGTCACCTGAGGCTGCGGCAGCCAGCAGCTGCTCGTCATCATCGCCCATGCCTTCAGTCATCTACAACAGGTTTGCGCGCGTGCCACACGTGTGACAGGGCTGCGCTCGGGCGCTTTTGCCGCACAGGCGGTAATGACCAGCCCATGCCGGCCATGCGGGGTACATGGATGGCGATCAGCTGCGCGCGTTCACCAGCCTCTACGAGCATCACGTTGAGGCGGTGCATGGCTGCGCCGCGCGCCGTCATGGGCGGTTGGTATGCGGCCGAGGGAGGTCGAGGGCGTCGAACGCAGCGCGAGGCTTCACGGCCTACGCGAGCCGCTCACCGGTGGCACGGCGGAGGGTGGTCTGCTCAACCGGCGCCGGCGAGCACGGTGAGGGAGACAGACTTCCGGGTTACAGTCGATGCCCACGCCGAGCTCGTACTCGGCGCATCCGCGACGCGAAGCGTCTCCGGCGTGCGCGAACACGAGGAGGTCTTCGGTGGCGCGCATCTTCTCGACGCACCGGTGGCGCTCGAACGGCCCTGGCAACGTTTATCGCGGCCAAGCTTGGGGCGGTCCGTTTGTGCGACGATGGGCCCCTGATGCGTTCGGACCCGAGTGATACGGGAGGCCTATTTATTCGTCGCCGGCCCGGGACGGCTCCGATTCACTATCGCGCGCTTCATGCCCCGAGGTCATCTCGACGGCTGAGGGCAGATAAGGCCGCTTCGATGGTTTTGTTTGGGACGATCGTTCTCGTGAGCCTGTTCTGCTGGGGACCCATCCCGGCGGCGTGCTTGTGGTTGGGCTCCGAGGCCGATTACCGGTCGGGGAATGTCACCGTCGGTGTTGCTGCCTCGTTCGCCGCGTTGTTCGTGTTGCTGTTCGGGACCTTGGCCGTCCTACAGCGCCTGGATCACACATGGGTTCTGGTGCGCCGCGCCGCCGGGCACGACCAGAAAGGCGGCATGCTGGGCCGAGCGTTCGCGGTGACCGCGGTGATTGGCGCCGTTGGGTTCGCGATTTGGTTCTTCGTCATCAACGGCCCCGGCTACCATTCTCCCGACCTTCGGGTCCCGTAGCGCTCTGGCGTTCAAACTGGGATCGCGCGAGCGAAGGAGCCTGGAGATGGTCAGAGCGTCGCCGCGCGAACGTTTATCCCGCCCGGAACCTGCTGTAAGGAAATCGGGGACATGATGATCCTCACCGGCAGGACCGTCGCGTCCGCGCTCAGGCCGCCGTACCCCTACGGCGGTGAGTTCGTGGCCGAGTTTCTGTTCGCGCTCAGGTTGTGTTGGCCGAAACCACGCGGCCGGACGGGAACGCCGTCGTCGACGCGGGAAACCCCGACGTGCTGTATCTGCGAAGGCGGATATTCAAGGCGGGTCGTTGCCTGCCGTCGCGGGTCTCCCGCATGGGACCTCTTATCGAACGCACGATCTGAACGTCTAAATCGCGGAAGCGTCAGGCGTCGGCGAGGCCGGGGCGCAGCAGGCGGCTTCGAGGTCGGCGGTCGGTGGTCGACGAAGGCTTCTTGGCTGGCTTTGCCGGTTGCGCTTTGAGGGCGGGGCTTGATCCACCAGGGGACGTGGCATCGTACTTTTCGTCAATCGCGCCTTGGATGGCCACGAGACGCCTGACGAGGTCGATCCTTGTAGCTTCGAGTTCGGCGAGGCCGAGCAGCCTTGGGCCCCTATCCCGCTCCCAGCGTCTAGAGGGACGAACAGGGACTGAGAGGGCGTGTTGAGCTTCAAGTTCACAGGCGGCCGTCTCGAGCGCGGTTATCTGGCCACGCAGGAGCTTGCGGCGCCCGAGGTCGCCCCCGCGCGGTCGAGCTGCCGGCTGCGGACGGACATAGAGCGCCGCGGCGAGCTCGCGTGCGCTGACGCCGTGGTCGCGCGCTTCGGCTGCGGCGAGCACGGCCACTTGGCTGAGCGCGGACGGCCGCGCGGCTGCGGCGACGAACGTCCCGGTGCCCTGTTGGCTGTCGACCAGGCCCTCGCGCTCGAGGCGTTGGTAGGCGGCCCTCGCGGTGTTCACATTCACGCCGGTCGCGTCTGCCAGTTCGCGGAGGCCGGGCAGACGTGTCCCCGGCGGAAGCAGCCCTTCCCCGATCTTCGTGCGCAGAGCCCAGGCGACTTGCACACCTACCGGGACATCACCGTCACGATCGACCGGCAACGGAAGCCATGCTGGGGTTCTTGCATGACCTATGTCGTTCCGGCGTGTCATGTGTCAACCCTAGCGCGACCGGCCGCGCATGTTTAGACTACTAGTTCTCTAGTACTCTGTGCCGGGTTGCTGCGGCTTGCTATTCGGCCGCCCCGGGAATCCTCGAGAAGGGAAGCGCCGCCGATGATCCGAGCCGCAGCGACTCGCGTGTCCGCTCCCGCTCGGGGCCTGCTCGAGGAAATCGGCGACATGATGATCCTGACCGGGCGAACGGTCGCGTCGGCTTTGCGGCCGCCTTACCCCTATGGCGGCGAGTTCGTGGCGCAGTTCCTGTTCACGCTGCGGCTGTGTTGGTTTCCGCTGCTGATCTCAACGATCACGATCAACTATGCAGCACCCGGCTTGCAGGCCGCGAACTTCCTGACCATCTTCGGTGCGCTCGACCGCCTCGGCGGGTTCTTCGTACTCGGTTCGATCCGCGAGATCGGCCCCACCGTCACCGGCATCGTTGTGGCCGGAGTCGCCGGCACAGCCATTACCGCCGACCTCGGAGCCCGCAAGGTCCGCGAGGAGCTCGACGCTCTACAGGTCCTCGGCGTCGACCCTGTCAAGAATCTCGTCGTGCCGCGCTTTCTCGCGCTGATGATCGCGACCGGCCTATTCGACATCTACGCCCTGCTCTTCGGGATCTTCGGCGGGGTGATCGCGGAGTTCGCCAACGGCCAGCCGCTCGGCCCGTTCTGGACCACTATGTTCGCCAACGCGAACACGACCGACCTGTGGGGATCGGTGCTGAAGACGACCATCTACGGGGCGATCATCGCGATCGTCTGCTGCTACAAGGGCATGAGCGCCTCGGGTGGCGCCGAGGGCGTCGGGCGGGCTGTGAACGAGGCCGTGGTCATCGCCTTCACCGCGATTGGCGCCTTCGACTACATCTTTACCCAGACCCTCCTCGCCACCCACCCACAAATCCTGGTTATCAAGTAGCGCGCGGCCCCGATTGGGGGCTTCCACTTTCAGCACCCGATGTTGAGCGCTCCTAATCGTCCCTAACGGCTGGTCGGTGGGCGTAGGGTGGCGGTGCCCACGATCGCCGATTTGGCGCGTTCCGGTAGGAGGCTGTCGTTGAGGTATTGGACCGTGAATTCGCCGGAGGTGCAGTTGAACAGCCCCGATGATTCGGTGCGTACCGTTTCGCCCCGCTGGATGTCGTGGATCGTCGACCAGCTGCTGGCGCGGGCGTGCTTGCAGCTCGATTTGGCCCGCACGAGGTACTCGGTGCCGGCGCTCGTGATTGTGTAGGGCGCCTTGAATTCGACCTCGGCGCGGTAGCAGGGATCGACCAGATAGGCCGCGCTGCAGCTTGCATGCGATTGTCTTCTGAGCGTGACGCGGACCGGCTCGTTGAGCCTCCGTGTCGGTGGAAGCGGGTTCTGGCGGAAGCTCCGGAGTCTCGGGCAACTCGTCGCGACGGCCGCGCCGTGTCCGATCGAGCACGTGAACGAGCCGAAGCGGAAGGTCGCCGCCATCACCGGGCCGCCGAGCCCGCTGGGGCCCAGACCGGTGACGGCATGTCCTGATGTCCATCCCAGGGCTTCCCCGCCGGCGCCGATCGAGTTCGAGTCCGGTGCGCGGTTGACGGCGCTAACGATCAGGTAGGCGCCGTTTCCGGGTAGGACCGGAACGGTCCGAACACCGGCGGGGCTGTGGTAGGTGATGCTCACGGCGTGGGGGCCGAGCAATCCCCACGAGATCGTTCGCAGATCCTTGGCGGTCGGCTTGAAGCTGGTCAGTTCGGGCCCGTCTGGGGCCGCGCTGCGCTCCCCGCTAGGCCAAATGCCGATCTTGATCTGTCCGGCGGCGTTCTCTCCGGCAGCGTTGCAGCTGACGTCGCCGGGGTCGCCGTATTCAGGGTCGACGTTCGGCGGCAGCGGATGAAAGCGCCCGTCGTCGTGGAACGCGCCGTCGATACCGAGCTGGCCGAGCTGGTCGCCGTCGAGGCGGCCGATCTGCACGCAGGTCTCTCCGCGGGTCGTGTGGACGACCCGCATTCCCCACGGCAGGCGGCCTTCCGGATCGGGGGCGCGCAGCGCCAGCAAATCCGACCCGCCCGGCGCGGGGACGCCGATGCCGGTGTTTGGCTGCTGCGTCCCCTGCTGCTTCACCGGGCTGCCGCTCAGGACGCCCGTTGCGGCCACGGCGATCGCTGCGCCCGCCAGCACGAGCACGACCGCCACGACAGCCGCATGCAGTCGACCGGACACCCACACGCGCATGTTTGCCGTCGCGTGGCGGTTGGCGTCTCGTCGATTCGCTGCGGCGATCAGCTCGCCTCGCAGCTCGCGCAGGATATGTAGATGCTCGAACCGGCTGGTGGTGTCAGGCATGGTCGGTGCTCCTCTCGAGCTCGATTGCGCTCTCTGCGTTTGCGGGATCGAGGGCGGCGCGCAGCGCCTGCAGCCCGCGACTGACGCGCGCGCGGGCGGTCTCCTGCGTGATTCCCAGCGTCCCGGCAAGCGCTTGGTAGCCCCGTTCCTCGATCACTCGCAGACGGACCGCTTCGCGCTGGTCGACCGGCAGCGCGTCGAGCTCCCCCGCGACGCGGTCGCGCAGCTCGCGGGATCCAGCGAGCTCCTCGATCCGCTCGTACTCGACGTCGGTCAAGGGGCGGCGCTCGATTCCAAGACGTGCGAGAGCACGTCGTTGCGCGCCGTCTCGCCGGTAATAGTCGGCGACTTGGTGGCGGGCAATCCCGTACAGCCACGCCGCGGCGGCATCGCTGTCACGGCCACGAAAGCGCTGACGGCCCTCGAGCGCCGCGGCGAACGTCTCGGCCAAGATGTCCACCGCGACCTCTGGATCCCACGTGCGGCGGACCACGAACGCGAGGATGGCTTCCGCATAGCGGTCATAGAGCTCCGCGAGCTCCTCGGCCCTCAACGCCACGAAAAGTCCTGACGGAACCGCGCGATCATGTACAGGAGTCGGATGAGCCCCATCTTCCGTGACACGCCCGCGTCGCTGCCTCAGCCTTGCGGCGCGAGCGCGGTTGCTGGTCACAAACCGAGCCCGAAGTTCGTTGAGTGTCGTATGAATCGGCCGTCAGCTCATCAGAGGCACGATCACGAGGCGCTACTGGCCCAGGCTCGGGCGGGCGACTCGCGCGGCTTCGAGGCCGTTTACCGGAGCCAGTACCCAGTGGTTCTGGCGTTCCTGGGGAAGCGCATCGCCGAGCCGGAGCTTGCCGCCGATCTCCTCGCCGAGACGTTTGCCGCGCTGTTCGAGCTCGTGCAGGACGAGCAGCGGCCGCTGCCGGCTTCCCCGGTCGCCTGGCTTCTGCTGACGGCCCGCCATCTGCTGATCGACAGCTACCGGTGCGGGCAGGTCGAAGCGACGGCACGCCGGCGGCTGCGGATGCGGCCCGTGTTGCTCGAAGACAGTGATCTCGCTCGGATCACGGAGATCTCCCACAGGGTCAGCCTCATCGAGGAGCTTGAAGCGCAGCTGCCGGCGGACCAGGCACAGGCCCTATGTGCCCGGGTGCTCGACGAACGTGATTACCCCGAGATCGCGCGTCAGCTTCGCTGCTCGGAGGCGGTCGTGCGAAAGCGCGTTAGCCGCGCGCTCGGAACATTGAAACGCAACGCCGCGGAGGCCGAAAGCCATGCCTGACTTCTTTGACCGACTCCTCGATGAGATCGTGGCCTCGGCGCCAGCCCCTGCCAGCCGCGCCGCGGATGTCCGACGCGCGTCCCGAAGCCCGCAGGGCTCCGTAGGCTGGGGCTCGAGGCGGCGGCCGGGCCGCCGCGGGCTACTTGTCGCGCTCGCGCTGCTGTGCGTGCCGGCCGGCCTCGCGCTCGCCGGCACCTTCGACGGGGGCACCATCAGCCCCCAGGAATGGGTCGAAGGGCGTCGGGTCCAGCCGCAGCGGGCGATCCCAGCGGACCTGAGCGCCCACCTGTCGATCCTGCGCCGCCCGCGGGTCAGCGCTGACGCGCTGCTCCCGTGGGATGCGTTCACCAGCACGCACAGCCCGATGGCGGCCAACGGCGTCAACCCCGCGCTCTCCCGTCGCGCCGAGGGATTCGCAAGCGGTGCGGCGTGGCTGATCCCGGGCAACGGCCGGGTGTGTCTGATCGCTGACAATGCAGCGGGCGTCCAAATGGCATCCGAGCAGTTGGCTCCGGGCGCTTCGACGCCGAGAAACATCACACGGGTTCCGGGCGCCAGCGGCACCGCGAGCTGTGCCACCGCTGAGACCGCAAGTGCCGGCTGGTCAGCAGGGACGGCCGGGACCCGCGAATCACCTGGAATGGTATTCACCGCGGGGATCGTCCCGGACGGGGTGAGCAGTGTCACTGCCCACCTCGACGGCCGCGGATCGGTTGTGCTGCCCGTCCACGAAAACCTCTACATGGCGGAAGTCCACGGCTGGCCCGCCACGGTGAGCTTCAACGGCCCGAGCGGCACCGTGACGATCGGCAACGGGCCGAGCGTGCTCAGCCACCTCGCGAAAGCCGGCGGTCATCGCCCCGGCGCCCCGGGCTCTGGGACCAAAGGTCCTGGCCGCGGCCTGCACCGGCCGCTCCATGTCACCCCTTGATCAACCGACGCGGCTGTGCGGACGACTGACGCCGCACGGTCGCTGACGGTGAGCGCCCGCCGCGCGTCAACATCACGAGGGGGCGATCTTGGAGCGGAACCGCCACGCGAAGCGCAGGAGGCCAACGCTCAACGTCAGCGTGAGAACGTTTATGGCCAGCTCGATCACGCCGCCTCGTGGCTTGGCGTATATGCCGTGCTGCAGGTCGTACAGGATGTCCAGCGCGACGAGATAGACGCCAGCTCCGCCGGTCACGGTCAGCCACAGCAGCGCGCTTGGACGCCGACGCGAGAGCTGAAGCGCAGACATCGCCATCGCGCCAAGCAGCCATGCGTCGGCGAGTGGGAAGGACTGCTCAAACGCAATGTACTCGGGTGTGTGATCGCTGGCGACGAGGCTCCGGTCGCCAAACCAAGCGGCCCAGTACGCCAACAGCAGCGCCATTGGAAAGAGCATGAAGCGGACCAGACGCGGGCGCCAGAGCTCGAAGTCGCGGAGCGCGAGCGCGCGATCGACGCGCCGCGCCGCCGACGCACACGATCGCGAGATCCGGCCCACGCCCTGCGCTGTCACTTCGGTCGTGCGCCGGCAGACGTACGGATAGGCCATGCGCGTCTCCTTCTCGGCATCACGGCGAGGAACCGCGCACGCCAAGGTCGGTTTTGTCGCGGAAAGGCTATCGCGCGGCCGATCTAAAGGACCCACAGTCGTTTAGTTCACATCCACCTCGTTCTGATGGCGCGGTGATTCCTGTAGGCTCCGGCGCCGAATGCCCGTCTCGATGGAGTGGAGCGACGGCGAGTTCGTCCGCAAGCTCCGCCCCGCCCTGCTCTGGTGGCTGACTTTCAGCGTGAGCGCCTGCGGGGTGCAGGCTTTCACGCCCCGACTCGCTGCGAGCCGCTCTACATGGCGATATTCCGCGGGCTGGCAACGCGAGATCGCGCTGTGGAACGTGGGGCTGTCGACCGCGCTCGTGCGCACGATCGCCGATCCTGACGAGCCAGCTTCGCTTACGCTCGCGCACAGCTTGCGTGTTCTTTCCGTAGTTCTCGGCTTGAACCATCTCGTGGCCCTGCGCGGCAAGCCGCGCTGCGTCCATGCCGGAGGGCTCGGCGGGAACGTCCTCGCTGTTGCGCTCATCTCGCGGGCCCTGGGCGGCGCGCGGAACTGAGCTGGATGAGGCTGCCGTGAGCGGGCCCGGCTACGGGCTAACCCGGTTTTGCACTCGCGCATCGCGAGGTGATCGCGGTCAAGCCTCGCGAGCCTTCGGGCGCCGCGCTCGCTTTGCCTTGGCGGGCATCTGGCTGTCGATGAAGCTGTCGGCGTCGTCTGGGCCCAAAAACGGCGTCAGCCACACGTGGGCGAAGTAGGGCAGCATGCCGGCGATGCGCGGCTTGCCCGCTGCCCGCGCGGCGATGTAGATGAGCTCGAAGACGGCGGCGATGATCGCTTCCATCGCCACGCGCGAGGGCGCCGGATCGGCCTGCTCCTGCAGCAGCCCTTCCTGCAGGAAGAACAGGAAGGCGGCGTGGCTGTCTTCGATCCGCTGCACGGCGCCGGGCCCGACCGCGTAGGCCTCGACGAAGCCAACGTGGGCGACGACGGGGTTGGCCTCCAGCAGCTGTGTCAGGGCTCGGCCGGCCTCCCAGCTGCGCTGCGGCCAACCCTGCACCGAGAAGAAAGCTTTGGCCGTGACGTCCATGACCTGCTGGAAGCCGAGCTCGTGAACGGCGGCGAACGCCTCCTGCTTGTCGGCGAAATGCCGGTAGAACACGCGACCATCGACGCGGGCCGCTTTGACGATGTCCGCGACCGTGCTCGCCTGCGCTCCCTTGCTCTCGGCGAGCTTGGCGGACGCGTAGAGGATCCTCAAGCGATGGTTTTCGGCGATCTCCTCCGGCGGGATCCACGGCCGTCCCGGAGGGAGCACGCCCGGCATCTGCTGGATTGGGACGCTCGGGACGTGCGGCGAGCGCCCGGGCGTCTGCTGTGGGCGCAGCTTCGTCCAGCGTCGCTGTTGCGCAGGGCGCTCGTAGGAGCGCGCCCACTCCACGAGCTGGTCGGCGAGCCGCACGCTCGTGGTCTCGCCGCGGCGTAAACGCGCGGCGACCATCCTGTAGACGCTGCCGAGGAGCACGCGTGCGTCGAAGTCGGCGAGCACCGCCTGCTTGTCGGCGCCGTTCTCGGCTCGGTCGATCGCAAGTGCCATCTCCGCGAGGCCGCGGTCGCGTACGTCGAGCGCCGGCCCGCTGCCCGACATCGCCTCGCCCATCAGGAAGCGGGCCCGCGCAGGCTCCGCACCGCCGAACTGCACGAGCGCGCGTGTCGCCACGAGATGGGGGGACTCCTCGCCGCGCGCGTCGAGCGCGTCGTCGAGCGCGCCTGCGAGCTGGAGCTGTACGTCGGCGATGGCCGACCTGAAGCAGTCCTCGCGGTCCTCGAAGTAGTCGTAGAAGGTGGGGCGCGAGACCCCCGCTTGACCGATCACAGCCGACACGTTGGCGTTTGCGTAGCCGCGGCGGTTCGTGACCTCGATCATCCCCGCGATCAGCCGCGCCCGCTGTGTGCTCTTTCGTGTGCTCTGCGGCATCGGCTCATCTGCCACGCCGGCTGCAGCTGACAGGAAGGGAACGCTATCCGACTTGGGAGCGCCGGCGCTCGCCGTCCCGTCTGCGCTGTTGCAGGCCGCCGCAGAGGTACGCGACCCAACTCGCACGCTCTTCCTGTCAAGCATGTAGCCAGCAAGCTACACCGATTGGTTCGTTGACCCCCCTGGCCCGCGCCTACACTGCTACGTCGATGTGCCACTCCCGTGGGGGCGGGACACCATCGCGGAATTCTCGAGAAACTCCTCGGCGCCGGGTACATCGAGCGGTCGCGCAAACCAGAATCCCTGGCCGCTGTCGCAACGCTCGTCGACCAGCAGCGAGAGCTCCTGCTGGCCTTCGATTCCCTCCGCAAACGTCTCGATCGAAAGCGCCTTGCCGAGCTGGACGAGCGAACGGATCAGCGTCTCGCCCTCCTCGTTGTCCGTCAAACCCGTGATGAACGAGCGGTCAATCTTCAAGGCGTCCACCGGGAAGCGCTGCAGGTGGGCCAGCGAGGAGTACCCCGTGCCGAAATCGTCGATCGCGATGCGGACACCGAGCTCCTTCAGCGCCGCGAGCCGGCGAACGGTCTCGTCGATGTTTCGCATCAACGCCGTCTCGGTGATCTCGAGCGTCAGCGACCCGGGATCCAGCCCCGCCGCCGACAGGGCGGTGCTCACGTCATCGAGGACGCGATCGGAGTCCAGCTGGCGTCCGGACACGTTCACCGCCACCCCGATCTCGTATCCCGCAGCCCGCCACGCCGCGAGCTGGGCACAAGCCACGCGCAGAACCCAGGCGCCAACGTCGGCGATCAGCCCTGTCTCCTCCAGCAGCGGGACGAAGTCATCGGGCTGCACAACGCCCCGCGCCGGGTGCCTCCAGCGAATCAGCGCCTCGACGCCGTTCGGCGTCATGTCGCTGAGATCGAACGTCGGCTGATAGGCGAGAAAGAACTCGTCTTTGGCGAGTGCCTCGCGGAGATCCATCTCGAGCTCGGTGCGCCTCTGGAGCGAGTCGTGCATGGCGCTCTCGAACACCGCAAAGCGGCACTTGCCGCCCCACTTGGCGCGGTACATCGCGACGTCGGCGTCCTGCAGCAGCTGCTCGGCCGACACGCCCTCTCCCGTCGCGACGCCGATGCTCGCCGTCACCACAACCCGCGTCTGCTTCTCCGCGCCGAGCTTGAACGGGTGGCGCAGCGCCTCCAGCAGCCGCTCCGCGAGCAGATCCGGGCCGCTCGCAAGCGAAGCGTTCTCGGAGATCACGACGAACTCGTCGCCGCCCAGGCGGCCGAGTGTGTCCGCGCCGCGGATCACGCCGTCGAGTCTCGCCGCCACGGAGCGCAGCAGTTCGTCGCCGATGCCGTGACCGAGCGTGTCGTTGATGCCCTTGAAGTTGTCCAGGTCGATGAACAACGCCGCCACCGGCGTCTGGCTGCGAGCCGAGCGAGCGAGCATCTGCTCGACGCGATCCAAGATCAGCGTGCGGTTCGGCAGCCCCGTCAGCGGGTCGTGGGTCGCGAGAAACGCGAGCTCCTCCTCGCGGCGAGCGAGCTCCTCGTCGGTGCGCCGGCGCTCGCGCTCAAAGCACTCGCACATTCGCACCAGGCTGAACTCCATGCTCAACTGCAGGATCTCGAGGGCCTCGGCGAGCACCTGCGGCCCGGCGCCAAGCCGCGAGGCGTCCTCGACGAGGATCTCCGCCATCGAGTCGCGCCAGAACAGGCAGCGCCTGGTGACCTCATCGAGGGATGCGGCGCGATGCGCCGCGAGCTCACCGAAGATCAGCCACGTTTCCTCGCCCGCCTCGCGGGCCGCGTGCAATCCCTCGCCCGACATCCAGCGGGCGACCGCCACCGTCGAGCTGCGGCTGAGACGCTCAAAGCTCTCTTGGACCAACGGATCGACTGTGTGTCCGGACGTCTCCGTGCGCGGCAAGGTGCGCGCCAAGACCTCCTCGCCACGGCCTCGCAGCGCCTTGCCGAGCCGCAGCAGCTCGCCCGTGGGAGCCGTGCCGGGCAGCGACTGCGACACCGGCGCGGGCACGGGCGCGGGCGACCTTGACGAGCGATGGAAGATTGGATCGAAGAGCGCCATTGCGTAGCACGTGGATGTTTATTCGGCGCCTAGTCGGACCCGACCGAGTTGCGCTACCAGGCCCTATCGGGCAGCCATGACCTCTGCTTTAGCGGTTGATCGCGGTAGCCGCGAATGTGTATCGGCGAATCGCGAGTGCTTAGGCCATAAACGCAACGATGACGTTTACCGCGCTGCGTTGAACTGCGCGCGCCAAGGGTTTGGGCGCCGCGGCTCGGGTAGGACCGCGGCGCCCTCCCGGGCTCTCTGAGGCCGTCAGGTGCCAGGGGTTGGCGCGACCATGCGGCTGGCCCGCTTCGCGGTTCTCGAGCAGCTCGAGTGCCACGAGGCGGCTCAGGAGCTTGGAGATCTGGCCTTGGTCGGCGATGCCGGAGCGTTCGGAAACAGTGCCGCCGCGACCCCTCGGCTGCGCACTCGGGCGCCGTCGAAAGGGACGCGCCGGCGCCCGGTCCTGGAGACTCACCCGCCCGCTCATCGTACGTGGGCCATATTGGACTAGCCGTGGACGTCGATAACCAAGACGTACAAGTTTCTTCGTTCGATCCCGGTCTAGCGGCTCACCGTGCCATTCGGGCGCGGCTGCTCGACGATTGAGTTGCAGTCTGCGGGCGTGCGGAGCCAATCCAATAGCCCGGCACTCAGGACGACCTCAGCGAGCAGCGCGTAACCGTCTGCATCCGGATGGGCGCCGTCACCGGCCGCCACCTGTCTCATCCACGGCCGCGACGGCAGCAGCTCATCGAGGACGGCGGCATAAAACACCTCATGTCGCGCGCACACGGCGGCGCACGCTGCCGACAACTCGGCAAGGCGCTCGTTTTGGTCAGGGTCGTCGACCGGGGCTGGCCCGACCATCATGGCCGGGCACCCGAGAGCGTGAGCGTCCTTCAAGATCGATTGGAGCGACTGCAGCGAGCTCGCGGGCTCGACGCGCACCCGCCCGCCCTCCTGCGTCGTGTCGTTGACGCCGAAGGACACGACGATCCGGGTGTCGAGTCCTGGGGCAAGCCGTGGCAGCGCCTCCACGCACAAGCGCGAAGCGATCTCCACGGATGTCTCTCCTCTGACGCCGAGGTTGTAATGAGTCACCGGCACGCCGGCGGCGAAGGCGCTCGCCGCAATGCGGCCGGCCCATCCGAGCGCCGAGGAGTCTCCGACGCCCGCCACGTGGGAGTCACCGAAAAACAGGAGATGCGGCCCGCGCACAGGGCGAGTCTACGGCTTGGTTCCGCGCCGGCTTTGAGCGGGCGGCCGCCAGCTCCGCCTTCCGCACTCGACGAGATATAAACGGTCGTGTCGCGGTGTAGGATTTGGGACGATGCGCAGCGATCCGAGCACGTCTGGAGGGCTGTTCATCGGACGGCGGCCCGGCGCAGCTCCGGTCCACTACGGCAACGCTCCGCAGCCGGTGAGCGCCACCCGCACGCGCGTTGATGGTTTCCTCGCGGCCGTCCTCTTGGTCGCGATCGCCGTGCTTTGCCTGCTCTGCCGGGGGCCGATCCCGGTCGCGGGCCTCTGGCTCGGATCGCGCGCGAACTACCTCACCGGAAACGTTGAGGCTGGGATTGTCGTCTCGTTCGGCACGGCGTTCGCGGCGCTGCTCTGTAACCTGGCGTTGCTGCGACGCTTGGACGGCACGTGGATCCTGGTGCGCCGCGCTGCCGGTCACGATCAGCGTGGCGGCGCGCTCGCGCGCATCTTCGCCTTCGCGGCGGTTATCGGCGTCGTGGCCTTCTCGTTCTGGTTCCTCGTGATCCTCGGACCGAACGATCCGAACCTCTGAGACGGTCACAACAGGCCCTCGGAGTCGAGCGGCGAGTCAAAATGAGCAGATGGGCAAGCGGACGGCGCGACATCTCGCCACGATCTGCGCCATGCTCGCGGGCCCGCTACTCATCGGCTGCGGGACATCTGCCGGAGGCCGACCGTTCCAGGTGCGTTCCCCACCGGGAGAACCGTCGTTCGTTGCTGCCCCGGCGGTAGTCACGCGGACATGTCGTAACGCCGCAACGCCGGTCCGGTTTGCCGTTTTGTGTCCCGCGCGGTGGCCCTCAGCCCGAACACCGCGACCACCGCAACTGCGCTGGATCACGCTGCGGCACGGCGTCTATCTCCTCAACGCGTTCAACGGTGTCCAGGAGCTGCTGCCGCACATCTTTCATCTGCTGATCGGCGGCCAGCGGCATACATTCGGCGCCCACTGGCGTTCAATCGATCCGGGCCTTCGCATCACCACCCGGCTGATTCGCATCCCTATGCGCGGAGGTGGGACGTTCGTTCAGCAGCGACCGGCCAGTCGCATCGGCATGAGCACGGTCCACGGCAGGCCCGCGCTCGTGCTGCGCGAGCCGCCCTACCCGCAGGGCGGCCTACACGGCGGGCACGTGATCGTGCTCTTCAACCAAGCCGGGCACGGCTACCTCGCATCGGTGCACGGGATCGGTATGACGCAGAGCGAGTTGGTTGCGGCGTCCGTGGCCCTGGCGAACTCGATGACCGGCTAGCTGTGAGCGTCGCGAGGAGCCCCGGCGGCACCTCTCGCTGTCGGTTGCGAGCAGGCAGGACGGACTTTCTAAACCTGCAGCCTGAGCGGTGCCTGGGTGATGTCGAGGATCTTGGCTCGCGGGTGTTGCGCGCGGATGTCGGTCAATGCCCGGTTCGCGCTCGTCGCCGGTAGATGCTGGTAGGTGAGGAATCGGACGACCTGACCGCCGTAGACGATCTCGACCGGACGGAACGTTGCGGGTTCGACGTACGCGTCAGGCTTCGGAGTGGATCACGGGGTGCCCGGGCGGAAGCGGCGGCGCGTCGGCCGGCGGCTGCCGGGGGAGATGGATGTCGACCCGCTGCACGGCGTGGCCAGCGAGATCGGTGGTGCCGGCGAGGCGGGCCCTTCCTTCGGCGATCGCCGCGCGAAGCACCGCGACCGGGTCGGCGCCGTCTTCGATGATCTGGTCGCCCGGTCGACGCACGATCCCATAAAGCCATGGCAGCGGTTCGCTTGGCATCTCCGCTCGCCTGCGCCACGTGAGCCCGGTGGCTGCCCGCCTCAGCCGCTTGCCCCCTTGGTTGCCTCGTGGGAGTGCGAGGGCGGCGTCGATCAGCAGACGGAGCGGACAAGACCAACGGGATTCGGCTCTATTGACTCGCCGTGAGCAACAAAGTAGTCTGCACTGGCAGCGTTTATTCACAACCCAGCCGACTCGCCGCGACGAGTTGTCAGGGCATCACTGCGAGAGACGGGGGCGTCAGCGTGAGGACCAGGGAGTGGGCATTCGGGCACGTTACGGGTGCGCGCCGCGCGCGGACAGGCTCGACACATGTCTGAGGTGCTCGACGCCGCCGAGGCGTGGGCGCTCGTGTCGCTGCTCACCGGCTGGCTGTTCGCGCGCGCGTCGTCGTGTCTGCGCGAAGCGCCCGTAGTAGCTCTCGACGAAGTCGAGCCCGACGTTGCGGCTGACGGCGGGGCGCCATCGCAGCGTCGCCCTCGCACGCCGCTTCTCGAGCTCGTGCACGTGTTCGACGAGGATCTGCGCGCAGCCATCTCCGCGGGCGCACCCCCGTCGCACCTCTGAGCGGACCGACCACGGCGTTACGGAGCGCCGCGACCCGGGAGGTGGGGCCGCGACGCCCGATGCTAACCGGAGGAATGCTCCCCGTCCTACTTCGCGTTCCTGACCACAAGGAGGGTTGGGAGGCGCGCGAGCGGCCGCGAGTCAATGCCGCATAAACGACAGTAGCACACAGGCGCAGGGCACGCCAGATTGTCGCTAGAGCTCCGCAAACAAAGGGCAGCGCCGGGACGACGGGGCCAGAGATAAACGCTCCGACAGGAGTATTCTCCAACTGACCAAAGCCTGCGTAGTCGTTTATAATGCTCGCCAGGTACCCGGGGGGCAGCGCCCGCTCGGGCTCAGTCACGAGCGATGCAGGGGGCCCATGTACAGAACCGACCTCACACCGAATTGTGCGGGGCTTCGCCGCTGCCGCCGCGAGCGACGCCGCATGAACGGCACCCGATGACGTTGGCGCCGGCGTCCGCGCGAGGAGGCCGCGGCGCTGCCCGTGCACGCTCGCGCGCCCCGATCAGCCAGTTCCAGCGCGATCGAATGATCGCCGCGACGATCGGACTCATCGGTGAGATCGGCTATCCAGCGACCACCGTCGAGAAGATCATCCGTCGCGCGCGCGTCTCGCGCGCGACGTTCTACCAGGCGTTCGCCAATCGCGACGAGTGCTTCCTCGTCGTCTTCGACGAGACGCTCTCACAGCTGATGGCATCCGCTCAAGACGCCTACGCGGACGCACCGTGCTGGGTTGAAGGCGTGCGTGCAGCGCTTGGCTGCCTGCTCGAAGTGATGGACGAGCAGCCCGCCCTGGCAAGACTCTGGATCATCGAGGCGCTGCGCGGAGAAGAGAGGATCCTCGCGCGCCGGGTGCAGACGCTGGATGCGCTGGCCAGTGTGATCGACGAGGGCCGCCGGTCGATCGCGCGAGCAGACCTCGGGCCGCCGGCGGGCACGGCGGATAGCATCGTCGGCGGGCTCGTGGCACTGCTCCATCGGCGCCTGCTGCGGAACCCGGGCGAGCCGCTCAGCGATCTGCGCGGATCGATGATGTACATGGTCGTGCTGCCTTACCTGGGAGTCCGCGCTGCGCGAGCCGAGCTGCTCCGCGAGCCTGTGCTCCGTCGGCGTGTGCACCGGCAGGCGCCGGGGGGAGCCGATCACCTCGAGGGAGTCGACCTGCGCTTGACCTACCGGACGGTGCGTGTGCTCGATGCGATCTCGAGCAACCCGGGGGCGAGCAACCGCACGATCGCGGAATCCTCCGGAGTTACCGATCAGGGTCAGATCTCAAAGCTGCTTGGCCGCCTGGCCGGGCTCGAGCTGATCGAGAACCATGGCGTCGGCCAGCGGAGCGGCGGCGCAAACGCGTGGGAGCTGAGCGAGCGCGGAAGGCGGGTCGCGAACGCGACAAGGCTGCGGATGGGACGGCTCGCGTGACACACCCCGCGGCTCCACACTTCGTCGCGACGACCGTGCATTTCCGGTGACGCCGCGGCCCCTAGCCGTGCGGCACCGGGCGGTAGCCGCGCTGGCTGGCGCGCTGCTCGCGCTCGTGCTGCCGGCCGTCGCGGCGGCGACCCCGACGGTGACGGTGCGAGGTCGCGCCGTCGCGATCCGCGGCTTTCCGCACACCGGCAACTACTTCGGCGCCGGAGCGGCCGTGCGCGCTGAAGTGAGGATCTCCGGCACCGAATACGGCGGCTTTCCGCCCCCGCTGATCGGCATCAACGTGTACCTCCCAGCCGGCGTGCACCTCCATCCGCAGGGCTTTCCGACGTGCCCTGTCGGCGTGATCACCGAAATGCGTGAACCGAGGCTCTGTCCGAAGGGTTCGGCCGCCGGACCGGTCGGGCGCGTATCCGGGGTGGTCGCGTTCGGCTCGGAAATCGTCGGCGAGCAGGGGGAAATCCTGTCCTTCTTTGCTCCCGGCGGTGGGTTCGAGTTCCTCACGCTGGGCCATACGCCGGTGACCCTCGAAATCCCGACCGTCGGTCGGCTGCTGCATCCAGGCGGCGCGGGCGGCTTCGGCCCCGAGTTCACGGGCGCGATCCCGCTGGTCGAAACGGTCCCCGGTGCCCAGGACGCCTCCGTGGAGGCGATCGACATCACGCTCGGCGCGGCAATCAGGCGCCACGGCCGCACCGTCTACTACGGCACCGTCCCGAACAGCTGCCCCAAGGGCGGCTTCCGCGCCAAGGCAGAATTCACCTTCGCTCGCGGAGGCGATCTCGCGACGCCCGAAACCGTCTCAGTTGCGGTCCGCGCGCCCTGTCCCACCAGCTGAGCAGTTCGGGTGCCTCAGCTAAGGCGCCGGCCGACCTTGCCCGACGAAGAACGCCTTCACCGCCGCCCCGTACGCGGTGGGGGCCCCGTCGTAGCTCGCGATCAGTAGCGGACCGGGCCCGCACTGGCCGCCTTTCGCGTTCCAGCTCCAGGCGAGCACGCTGATCCCGTGCCGGGTCGCGTAGGTCATCCATTCACTCAGCCACGCCAGGGCGGACGCTTCGCCGCACTGCATCTCACCGAACTCGGCGTCGACGACCGGGACGTGTCGCGCGAGTGCCAGCAGCGTCCGGCTCCAGCAGGCTTCATCGGTGCAGGCGCTGTGTTCGCGGTATACGTGAAATGCCGCGGCGAGCTGGTGGATGGGATCGACCGGCTTGTGCGCGAGCCAGCCTGACTCGTCCGACGCCCAGGCGAGGCCGCCGAGCAGGATCACGTTGTGCGCCCCGACGGCGCGGATCGTGCGGACAAGCGGACGCATCCCGGCGTACGCGCCGCAGCCGGCCGCCCAGCAGCGCCATTCTTCTGCAGCCGTCGCACCGAGCGTGTGGGGCTCGTTGTAGAGGTCGAACAGCACCGCCGGATACGTCCGAAAACCTTTGGCGATGCTACGCCACAGCGTGTAGCCGTGGCTCGCGTCGAGCATGTCCTGCTGGCCGTTGGCGAGCTGAGCCCCGGGCGCGCTCCAGTGCACGTCGAGGATCACGTACAGCCCGGCGCGGTTGAGCTCGCGGACGTACGTCTCGATCGCCACGCGATAGTCGGTCCCGGAGTAGGCGGGGTTCACGCCGTTGATGCCGAGCCAGCAGTCCTCGTTCAAGGGCAGGCGAACTGTGTTGACGCTCCACGTCTTGATCGCCTCGATCGAGGCGCGGTCGCTGGGCCCGTCGAAGATCCCCTTGCCGAGCACGCACATGTACTGCGTGCCGGAACGGTTGACGCCGATCAGGTGCACGGAATGTCCGCTCGCGTCGAGCAGCCGTGTGCCTCCTATGCGCAGCGCGAGCTTGCGCGCCGGTGTGGACGCAACGCGAGCGCTTTGGTGCCGTGCTTGGCCGGAGCTCGGGTCGGCCGCCGTTGCCCACGGCAGTGCCAGACCCGCGAGGAGCGGGAGCGCTGTCGCGGCGAACGCGCGCGCAAGCGCGACGGCGCGGGAGTCAGGCGAGCGCTTCGGGTCTGCGTTCATCGACGTTTGTTAGACCTTGTCGGGTGCGCCAGATGGCTTGACGCACGCGGGGTCGTGCTCTACCTTCTAGCAGCAACGGCAGCGTTTATGCAAAGGGAATCCGGCTGTGGGAGTGGCGGCGCAAACGACGCGGCCTCTCGGGAGCCCTGTTGAAGTCATGTATGACCACCCTCGAGCTAAAAGCGTTGCCGGAGTGTCTGGCCGGGAGCTTGCCGGCGGCCGTGCGCGCGTTCGATCTAGAGCGAGAGGACTGCCTCGACAGGCTTTCTCCTAGCCCCTGCGGGACGCCCTATGAGCGCGTGATCGCGCTCCTGCGCTCGCACGGGCGGCCCCTTGGGTGGACCTCCGTTCCGGTCGCGCCGGACGGGATCGTGAGGCTGCCGACCGGGTTGGTGGCGGCGGCACGCGCCTCGCTCTCCGAGGGGCCGCTTGCCCGTGAGCCGCAGGCCTCCGCAGCACGAGATTGCCTGCTCACGGTCGTCGTCGCCACGTGTGCGGACACGCGAGCCGTTGCGGCTTGCGTGGAGGCCATCTTGGCGAGCGAGTCACCGCTCGAGGTGGTGGTCGTCGAGAACCGGCCGGCGGGCTCTGCCGTCCCGGCGGCGCTGCAGCGGCGCTCCGGCACCGATCCTCGTGTGCGCCTCATCGAGGAGCCGCGGCGCGGTCTTGCGAGCGCGCGCAACGCGGGCCTGCACGCTGCGAAAGGCGAGCTGGTCGCCTTCACCGACGATGACGTGCTGGTCGATCCAGGCTGGATCGACGCGCTGCGAGCGACGTTCGCTGTGCGCGACGTCGACTGCGTGACCGGCCTGATCGCCCCGCTGGAGCTCGAGTGCCCCGAGCAGGTCCTGCTCGAGCGCCTGGCGGGGTACGGCAAGGGCTTCGCGCCGCGCCTGTACGAGCTCTGCAGGCCTCCTGCCGATGAGCCGTTGTTCCCCTACGCGGCGGGCCACTTCGCGTCCGGTGCGAACATGGCGTTTCGAACCGAGGCGCTGCGCCGCCTGGGTGGCTTTGACGAGGCGCTCGGGACCGGCACGCCCGCTCGCGGCTGCGAGGATCTCGATGTCTGCGTCAGGCTCTTGCTCGCGGGTGGACGCCTGGCGTACGAACCCCGGGCTACGGTCTGGCACCGCCACCCGGCCACGCCCGCCGGCGTGCGTCATCGCGCATTCGACTACGGCACGGCGCTGGGTGCGATGGTGACGAAGTTCGTCGCCTTCGGCCCGGATCGCAGCGCGCTGATCAGGAAGGCACCGGCGGCGGCGCGGTACTACCTGTCGGCGAGCTCGCGGAAGAATGCGGGGCGGGGAGGGGGCTACCCGGCGTCGCTGAGGCTGCTCGAGCTGGCCGGAATGCTTTACGGGCCGGTTGCGTATCTGATCAGCCGCACCGTCAGACGATGAACGCCAGAGCCGTCCGGTCCTCCGCGCGGGTGGCGGGCAACCTAGGCCTGCTCGCGCTTGCCGCGGCCGCCCTGCTGGTGAGTGTCCTCAACGCCCCGCACGCGGTTCGCCTGCTCGTGCTCCTCGCCGCGGCTTGCCTCGTCCCGGGGGCCGCGTTGCTGTGCTTTCTGCCGACGGCGGATCCGCTCGTCAGGGTCGCCATGTGCGTGGGGCTGAGCCTGGCGGTCGAGGCGCTCGGAGCGCTCGCGATGGTATGGACAGGTTTCTGGCATCCCGTTGCCTGGGCCGCCGTGCTGGGCATGGCTGCTTGTATTTCGCTGGCTGTCGATGTGCGGCGCGGTGTCCGCAGCTCGCCGCGCACATTCGGGCCATGAGCACCATGCCGCCCGCGGCGGTGCCGATGAGCGGGACCTTCGCACTGGTTCGCAAGCGTGGCCGCTGGGCGGCAGCATGCCTTCCGGGCATCGGCGCCGCCGCATTGTGGCGAGTGTCCCTCCTCCACGTCTCGACACGTGCGCTGGGCGAATACGGGTTGCCGCCTGCGCTGCCCGTCACCTGGTACCTGGCCCTCGCCGTCGCGCTGTTGGGAGCGCTCGCGGCGCTCTGCGCCGATCGCGGGCACCCGGCGGTCGCGATCGCATATGTGTGCCTGACGGCGTTGATCCTGTTCGGGACCGTCGCTGCGCTGTCCGGCCAGCCACATTACGCGTGGACCTACAAGCACATCGGTGTGGTGCGCTACCTGCAGGCCCATGGCACGGCCAATCCGAGCGTCGACATCTACAACCGCTGGCCCGGCTTCTTCGCCTTGGCGGCGGTTTTCTCGGCGCTCGCCGGGTCCGGCAATCCTGCCGCCTACGCCGCGTGGGCCGACCTGTTCTTCCTCGTGCTGGCGGCGGTGATGGCGACAGCGGCGGTGATCACGGTAACCCGCGCATGGCGAGTGGGCGTCGGCGCCGCGCTTCTGCTGGTGCTTTCCAACTGGGTCGGCCAGACCTACTTCTCCCCGCAGGCGTTCGCATATGTCCTGGGACTCGCGCTGATCACGCTCATCCTCGCCCAGCTGCGCACGGCCGCGACGCCGAGGTGGCTGGTGAGGCTGATCGAGCGCGTCGGGCGGACCGCCCAGCTGACTCCCGACCCGACATCCGCGTCGCGCTGGCCACGGGCGGCAGCGCCGGCGGCGGCGATCGCACTCGACGCCGTGATTGTCGCGAGTCATCAGCTCACCCCCTACATGCTGCTCGGCGGCGTCGCGCTGTTGGCGCTGTTCTGCGGCGTGCGGCCCTGGTGGCTGCTCGCGGCGATGGCAGCGATGACGTTGGGCTATCTCGCCGCGAACCTTCACTTCATCACCCACAACTACGGCCTGTTCACGAGCATCGACCCGTTCAACAACGTTCAGGGCCCGAGGATCACGCAGCACCCGGGCCCGGGCAAGGTGTTCAACACGGACGCCGAGCTCGTGTTCATCGCGCTCGTCGCGCTGCTCACTCTCACTGCCACGGTGCGGCTGATGCGCCGCGGCCTGCTCGTGCAGGCGCTGCCGTTTCTGGCGCTGGCTGTGTCTCCCGTCGCGATCGTGTTCGGACAGAACTACGGCGGCGAGGCCTCTCTGCGGATCGTCCTTTTCTCCAGCCCCTGGTGCGCCGCTCTGATCGCGTGGTCGATCGCGACGCTGCGATCGCGCGCAGCGCGACGGTTCACATTGGCGCTCGTCGTGGCCGTGTTCGCGCCCTTGTTCGTGATCTCCTATCTCGGCCAGGAAGAGCTGAACATCGTCTCCGCTGCCGAAGTGCAGGCGAGCGAATGGTTCTACACGCACGCCCGCCGCGGCTCGGTGCTCGTGCTGGCGGCCCCGGGCTTCCCTTACCGCTACGGCGCCGCCTATCCGCAGTTCCGCGGACCGGAAGGCGATGCCAACCCGAACCTCATGACCGAGCCGGCGTTTCAGGGCCGTTCCCTCGGCGCGCCGCAGCTGCCCGCCGTGGCGGCGCGCATCCGCCTCTACTCCGCGCACGGCTACATCGCGTTCAGCCGCGACGAGACCGAGTACGCAGAAGTCTTCCGCATCACCCCGCCGGGTGCTATCGAGGATCTGCGCCGGGCGGTGGCGGCCTCGGCCGAGTTTCGCCTCTCCTTCGCGAACCGTGACGCGCAGATCTACGAACTCCTCGCGCCCGCTGCACTGCCGGCGCCCAGGCGCCCGCGCGCCGTCGCGCTGCCGACAGGCAGGGGGGAGGAAGCGAGATGAGCCAGGCGCTCCCGGTCGGTGCGGCTGAGGCGGCGCAGCGGCAGCGCCCCTCCGCGCACCTGTTGCGCGGTGCCTACAGCCTGCTGGCCAACACCGCCGTGACGTCAGTGCTGGGGATGGGCTTCTGGGTGCTTGCCGCCCATCTGTACGCGACCCACTCGCTCGGGCGCGACGCAGCCCTGATCGCCGTTCTGGTCGAGCTCTCGACAATCTGCCAGTTGAACCTCGCCAACGGCATCGCGCGGTTTCTGCCGGATCTGGGGTCCGGCTCGGCACGCGCGCTCGGCGCGAGCTATGCCCTCACGGCGACCGTCGCGCTCCTCGTCGGCAGCTTGTTCGCGCTCGGCGCCCCCGGCGTCTCCGCTGAACTGCGGTTTCTCGGCGATGACACCGCGCTCGCCGTCGTCTTCGTCGGGGCGCTGGCACTGTGGGGCGTTTTCGTGCTGCAGGACTCCGCCCTGGTCGCCACCCGCCGCGCAGCGTGGCTGCCGATCGAGAACGGCGCCTTCGGCCTGCTGAAGCTCGCCGCGCTGCCGGCGCTCGTGGCGGCCGGCGCCACCGACGGGGTGTTTCTCGCGTGGATCGTGCCGATGGCGCTGCTGATCGTGCCGGTGAACCTGATGATCTTCAAGCGGGCCCTCCCGTCGCACGTCGCCCTCGCGCCGGCTCGCTCCACCCTCGAGCTGATGGGCGCGGCGCGGGCCGCGCGCTTCATGCTGCAGGACTACCTCTCCTCGGTGTTCGCGCAGGCGACGGTGAGCGTGCTGCCGCTGATCGTGATTGCGAGGCTCGGCGCCAACGCGAGCGCCTATTTCGCGATGCCGTTCACGATCGTGGCCGCTTTTGACACCCTCGCCTATGGCGCTTGCGCCGCGCTCGTGGTGGAGGCCGCGCTGCAGCCGGCGCGCCTTCGCTCGCTCGCGCGGCTGTTCGCCCGACGCGTTCTCGCCTACCTCCTACCGGCCGCGGCTGCGTGTGCGATCGCTGCGCCTGTTGTGCTGTTGGCCTTCGGGTCCGCGTATTCGCGGCAGGGCGCGGGGGTGCTGCGATTGCTGCTGTGCGCGAGCGCGCTGCGCCTGCTGCTCGCGCTGTTCGCGGCGATCTGCCGCGCCCAGGGTCGCGGGCGCCGTCTCGCTGCGCTCGAGCTGTCGATCCTCGTCGTCGTGCTCCTCAGTGCCTACCCCCTGGCGGGCGCCGCCGGCATCGACGGCGTCGCCCTCGCCTGGCTGGCAGCGAACGCTGTGGCGTGTTGTGCGAGCCTCGTGCCACTGTGGAGGTTCCTGCGTGCGCGCTGAGCACGGAGCGTGCGGCAAATGACTCCTCAGCTGACGCCTGGGCTGCTGCCGATGTCCGCCTTCGCGCACTCCGAGCCGACGGCCGTCGGCTTGCTGGATCTCGAGGACCCCAGGCTGCGATCACCGACAGGCGGAAACTGCGATGGGGGTGAGCGCGACACGCTCGTGCTTGTTCGCCTGCACGGTGAGCCGCTGGCCGCGGTGCATCTCGATCGAGACTGCAGTGAACTGCACGGCGCCGATCTGCTCGCGGCGCTCTGGCGCGATGCGCGCGTCGCGATTGCCGCGCACGCGCAACGCTGGGACTGCCTGTGGTGCCCGGAGGATCCCCGCAGCTTCAGCGCGCAGCTCGCCCGAACCCCCGATCGCTGCGGCGGCGAGCGTCCACGCCGCGCTGCGGCAAGCGCGGCCGTGATCGTGTGCACCGCAGGTCGCCCGATCCAGCTCGAGCGCTGCCTGCGCGCCCTGCTCGCGCAGAGCGGGGCGTTCGAGGTGCTGGTCGTCGACAACCGCCCCGGTGATCAGAGCAGCGCGCGCGTCGTCGCTCAGCTCGCCGGCGCCGACGCTCGTCTGCGCTACGTCGCCGAGCCGCGCGTCGGCCTCGCGGTCGCTCGCAACCGCGGCGTGGCCGAGACCGATGCGGAGATCGTCGCGTTCACCGACGACGACGTCGTGGTCGACGCCGGCTGGCTGAGCTGGCTGCTCGACGCCTTCGCCGAGCAGGACGTCGGAGCGGCATGCGGGCTCGTCCTGCCACTCGAGCTGCAGACCGAGGCGCAGAAGCGCTTCGAGCGCTACGACGGCTTCTGCAAGGGCCTCGCGCGGCGGTCGTTCGGGCCCGCCACCGCCCAGGCACGCGGACGCTTGCTGTTCCCGTACATCAACGGGCTCGTCGGAACCGGCAACAGCATGGCGTTCCGCCGCGCGCAGCTGATCGCCGCCGGCGGCTTCGATCCGGCGCTGGGAGCCGGCAGCCCGGTCGGCGCGGGGGAGGAGACGTGCGCTTTCTGCGCGGTGATCCAGGGCGGCCGGCGGATCGTCTATGAGCCGCGCGCGCTGTGCTGGCACGAGCACCGCCGCGATCTGGCGGCGCTCACCCGTCAGGTTTCCGGCTACGGCACGAGCGTCGGCGCGGTCCTGACGCGCGCACTCATGAAGGAACCGCGCTTTTATCTGGCAGCCGCGCGCGCGCCCGCGATCCTGTTCACCGGCGGCGAGGAGGGCTCGCCTCGAGCCGGCGCGAGCGACATGGTGGCGCCGCGTCCGCGCGAGCTCGAGCGCCTGCGTCTGCGCGCGATGCTCACCGGGCCACTGCGCTACGCGCAGGGCCGCCGGCGGGCGCGACGGCTAGGCCTGGACGGGGTCATCGACGGCCGCTAGCCCAAGCTCTCAGGCCCCACCGAGCCTCGCGCGAGGCAGCGCTCGGCCGGCGAGCAACCGGCTCGCGCCGAACAGAGCGGCGAGGCCGACCGGGCAAGCCAGCCACGGGATCGAGTCCACGCTGCTGAACGGGTACAGCCAGGGCTCGCTGCCGCCCGCTGCGTCGGGCAACAGGTGCGCGACCAGCACCGCCAGCACACACCACCCGACAAGCGGGCTCTCCAACAGCGTCCATGCCAGCACCGCGAGCATCGCGGCCGCAAGCAGGCTGTGCGTGGCGGGGCGCTCGGGCAGTTGCTCGAGCGCATGCGGTTTGAGGCTCTGCGCCGCGAGCGCGTGGTCGAGGTCGAGCGCCACTCCGAGCATCGCCGCGAGCGCTCCGTAGCGGACCGGGCTTTCGCTTCGGCGCAGGATCGGCACGAGCACCAGCACGCTGAGCGTGCCGTGCATCAGGACCGCCCACAGGGCGGAGAGCAGAACGTGCCGCGGGTCGGAGAGGAACGGCCATGCGCGGTAGGCGTGCAACGCTCAGCCCGCTCGCGCGCGCGCGCCGATGCGCTTCCCGCTGAGCGGGTAGCCATATGCCGCGAGCAGCGGCAGCGTCATCGCGGTGACCTTGGCGCGATCGCCGGCCGCGAGGCCCGTCTGCCACTCCTCGTCCAGCTCGAGCGCCACCCATCCCAAGTGTGCGCGCATCGGGTTGCCGGAGAAGATGTGGTGGGCTCCGAGCCGCACCGCGTGCGCCTGCAGCTGTGCCTCGCCCGGGAGCAGATCCTCCCCGGCGAACGCGGACAGGCGCGCCAGCGCCGGTCGCGGCGCGCGCACGAAGCTCTCGTAGCGGAGCTTCAGATACGGAAAGCCGGCGCCGTGCAGCATGTGAAATCCGCCGTTCCACGCGAGCCAGCGGATCGCCGCGTGCGTCGGCGTCGAGCGCGACATGAACTCCTGCGCACCGATCGGGCTCGGCATCCGCCGCCGCCGAGTCCAGGAGTGCGCAACGGCGCGGCTGTCGCGGATGAGATGCACGACCCGCACGTCGGCGGCGGGCATGCGCCGCAGCAGGCAGGCAAAGGTCGGGTCCTTGCTCATCTCCACGATCAGCCGCGCCCCGGAGACCTGAGCGATCGCTGCGTACAGCGAGGCGAGCACGTCGGTGTAACGAGCGATCATCGACTTCATCCCGGGCTTCAGCGTCGGCGCGAAGTGAAACGGCAGCATCTGGGGGAGGTTCGTCCGGCGGTCGAGCTCGCACAGCTCGCGCGCATCGAGCCGCTCCCAGCCGCCGAAGGCCTCCTGCCCGACCGCCTGCCAGAAGGCGCAGGTGCGAAACGGCGCTCCGCAACCGCAGTCGACGTTGTTGATCAAGCCGCGATCCCACAGGTAGCGCGTCTCGCCGATGCAGATCGCGCCGTCTGCCTCACCCAGCACCCGGCTGAGCAGCGTGCTGCCGCTGCGGGGGTAGGCTCCGAGGTACAGGATCTTCATCTGCGAGCGCCGATGATCGATGCGCGGATGCCGAGCCGGCCGCTGACGAGGCGGCACATCCACAGGTTCCACATCGCGAGCCCGATCGCGGCGCCGAGCGCGGCGCCCGGCATCCCTGCCGTCGCGGCGCCCGCAGCGCTCAGCGCCAGGAAGACGACCGCGCTGCACGCCAGCGCGCGCACGGCGTCGCGCTGGTGACCGGTGAGGGTCAGCAGGTAGCCGACCGACCCGGCGCCGGCGTTGACGAGCTGCCCGACGAGCAAGATCAGCAGGGCACCGCGGCCGGCCGCAAACCCGGGGCCGAACAGCGCGAGCAGCGGCGCGGAGAGCAGCGCGAGCATCGATGCGATCGCGAGCGACGGCCAGAAGATCATTCCGGCCAGCTCTCGCACGAGCTGCTGCAGCTCGTCGACGCGTCGCTGTGCCCACAGCGACGCGAACCGCGGCGCGGCGATCGCGTTGACGGCGAAGATCACGAAGGAGACCAGCGTCGCCGTCTTGCTCGCCGCGGCGTAGACCCCGGCATCGCGCGTCCCGAGCACGGCCCCGACGATCGCCACGTCGAGCTGCATCATCACGACGACGAAAGCGCTCACCGCCAACAGCGAGAGCCCGACGCCCAGCCAGTTTCGCCGCTCCCCGGCCAGCGCCCTTCGCGCGACGCCGGCGGCGCTCGCGCGCCCGCGCAAAAGCTCCTGCGCGGCGAGCACAAGGTAGGCGGCCGTCACCGTTCCCGCGAGCGCGACCGCCGCTGAGACGCGCATGAGCAGCGCCGCCAGCGTCACCGCGAGAACGATCATCGCGGGGCGGAGAACCTGTGGCGGGAGGTAGGCCGCACCGACGCGTCCGCTGGCCCTGGCGAGTTCGGTGCAGAGGATCGACCCGGCGAGCGCCGGGACCAGCAGGCCGCCGAGCAGCAGTGGCGCCGGTTTGCCGAGGACGCCCAAGCCGCTCAATGCGAGCCCGACCGCGACGGCGAGCGCCGCGACTGCGACCGCGACCGCGTATGTGAGACGCCGCGCGAGCGCGACGAAGAGATGCCCGGCCGCGTGATCGCCGTGGGCGCGGTACTCGGCCAGGAAACGCAGGCTCGCCGCCGGCAGGCCCAGCCCCGCGAGCAGCGCGAGGAATCCCGCCCAGATCCAGACGTAGGTGTACAGCCCGTACTGGGAGACACCGAGCAGCCGCGCGAGCAGGATCTGCTGCGCGTAGGCGATTCCGGCCCCGGCCACCTGGATCGCAAATGCGACGCCCCCGGCGCGTCTGATCAGCGAGACGGTGGACGACTGTGGCGGCTGCTCGTGGGGGACGCCGACCCTCGCAGCGCCCCCGGCGCTCGGAGCGCCCGCAGCGCTGCTATGCATGCGCCGGTCGCGGCTGGGGCGGCGCCTGCTGGGCGAGCGCGAGGATCGCATCGACGTTCTCGCTCCACGAGCTCGGATCGCGGAAGCGCACGCCGCGCAGCGCGAGCGCGGTTCGCAGCGCCTCGCGCAGCGCGTCGGGATCGCGGGGGGCGACGAGAATCGCGCCGTCGTAGCCGGCGGCCGCGTCGCGCAGGCCGCCGACGTCGCCGACGACGACCGGCAGGCCGGCGTCCATCGTCAGGTGCAGCGGGCCGCTCGCTGAGGATCTGCGGTACGGCAGCGCAACGATGTCCGCGCCGGCAAACCAGCCACTCGCCTCGGCGTCGGATACGTAACGGTTCACGAGCGTGATTCGATCGCGAAAGCGCGAGGATTCGATCAGCGAGATCGGTTCGGTCCAGTTTTCCCACGTCTCGCCGACGACCGTCAGCCAGCAGTCGTCTTCTTCACCGGCCAGTGCCTCGAAGGCGCGGACGAGATCCTCCAGCCCCTTGTACGGGCGGATCGTCCCAAAGAAGAGGATGTTGCACATCTCACGCGGCGCCTCGCGCCGCGCCGGCGCGTGCTCGACGGCGTAGTGGGAGTAGGGCCCGTGGCGCACGACCCGCACCGGTCGGCCGGCGACCGGGAAGCTGCGAGCGAGCTCGCCGCGGTCGAACTCCGAGTGCACGATGTAGCCGTCGGCCATCCCCATCAGCCGGCGCCCGACGCGGCGCACGTAGGAGCGCGCGGGTGCCATCCCGGCCTCGCCGCTGTCCTGGATCTCGTGAACCTCGATGATGATCCGGGCACCGAGCAGGTGTCCCACGAGAGCGAGCAGCAGGTAGGAGTGAAGGACGGCCCCAGTCCACCACTGAAACAGCACCACACGCGGTCGCTCGCGCAAGATAAAGCCGATCGCGCCGAGCATCGACGGGAGCCAGAACCAATCGACCCCGTCGTAGACCGGGATGTCCGGGCTGTAGCGCTGCTCGGTCAGCGATCGGTCACCCACGCGGGCGCTTCCCGGGTACAGGCGCCTCGGGATCAGGCGGCGCATCAGGATCACAGACACCGGCACACGCTCGGACAGGGCATCGGCTACATAGCGTGTGTAATGACTGACACCGCTGATGAAGTGCGTGCCCGAGCCGACGACCAAGATCCGCTCGCAACCCTCCTCGGCGCCTCGCTCACGAGCCCCAAGCCGCCCGCGGGTGAGCGCGGCGCGGCCCACCGCGTAGCCGACGCCAGTCGCTGCCGCCCCGACGAGTATCGAGAGGCTGCGCGCAGCCGCGAAACTCTGACGGGTCCGACACACGCTCCGCAGGCCGGCGATGAAGCCGCTGGGCAAAGTGCGGCGCGCGTAGGTCCGCTCCGCGGCGAGCCCGTCCCGGGCGCCGAGCAGGTCCACGATCGAGGCCTTGGCGACGCCCTCGTCGTAGCAGCGCCGCAGGAAGTAACCAAGTCGCGCGCGAGCCCGTGGAACCTCGTGGCTGACCACGACACTCGGGTCGTAGATCCAGCTGCTTCCCGGCCAGCGCTGGCTTGCCCGGATGCAGAGCTCGGTCTCCTCCGCCCCGGAGCGTGCGCCCGTCTTGCCAAAGCCCGCGCGGAAGCCACCCAGCTCGTTGAATGCCTCGCGCCGCACGAACATGTTCGTCGCGATCAGGTTGCGCACCGCTGCCCGGCTGGTCGGCACGCCCGCGTATGTGCAGCCGACGGTCCAGTAGAACTCGGGTGCCAGCCAGCGGGGCACGCGACCCTGCCAGGCAGGCGTGATCGCGCCGCCGACCCCGAGCGTCAGCGGATCCTCGAACGCTGACAGCGCGCTCTCTATCCATGTCGGTGCGGCGGTGGCGTCGTCGTCGAGGAAGGCGACGTACTCGCCGACGGCCTGCTCGACGCCACGGTTGCGGGTTTGACCGGCGCCTCGCACCCCGACGTTCTCGACGATGCGCACGTCGCGAATCCCCTCGGCGACGCGCGCGAGAAGCCCTGCGTTGTTGTCGACCGCCACGATGATCTCGCGTGGTGCGACCGTCTGGCGGGCGACCGAGGCCACTGCTGCGACGAGCTCGTGCCAGCGCGACTCGGTGTAGGCGCAGAGAACCACCGAGACATCTCCCTGCGCACCCATCAGCCGCGGGCTCCCGCGAGCCGGCGGCGCAGCCGCCGCGCCGCACGATATGTGCGCGTGCGCACCCGCTCGCCCCGCCACGCGCTCGGCGCGCCGCGACCTTCGAGTATGCGCTCCAGCTGGGCGGCGCTCGCGCTCGCGCCGACCGTCCAGCGCGCGATCGCCATCGGGTCGTCGGCGTCGTGGGAGATCGCGTTCTTGACCGCGACGGCCGAACGAAAGCCGGCCGCGGCGACCGCGGTCTTGACGCTGCGAGAGTGAGCGCCGTAGGGGTAGGCGAAGCTCGTGACGGCTGCGCGCAGGATCTGTTCGAGAGCCTCCTTGCTGGCGCGGATCTCGTACTCGAGCTCAGTCTCGCGTAGCTCGTCCAGGCGGGGGTGGCTGACGCTGTGTGCTCCGAGCTCGACATGCGGTCGCTCGGCGAGCTCGGCGAGCTGCGCTGCTGTGAGCATGCCGTGCGCGCCGATCGTGGATGTGGTGACGTACAGGGTTGCCGACAGGCCGCGTGCACCGAGCGTCTCGAGCGCCTGCATGTTGTCGGCGTGACCGTCGTCGAACGTGATCGCGACGGCGCGCTCGGGTAGCGGCCGCAGGCCGCGCAGGCCGGCGGCAAGCTGTGAGACGGTGACGGCAGCCCGGCCGCTGCGGTGGATCGCGTCCAGGTGCGATTGAAAGCTCGCCTGCGTGACCGCGAGCGCTTCTCCCGTTGGCGCGTACGGAACGCTGTGGTACAGCAGCACCGGGATCGCCTCGCTCATCGCTTGGGCGAGCTGAGCGCTAGCTGATCGCGCTCGGTGCGGCGAGCCCGTCGAGCGACAGCTCGGCCGGGACCTGCGTCTGCATCCCACCGCGGCGCAGCCGTTCGCGCACGATCGTGCGAAGCACGCGGACACCGTCTCGGAACGTGTTGAGATTGCTCTGGCCGTGGATCCGCGGCCGCTCGAAGCTCGGCACCTCCGCCACCCTGAGACCGGAGCGCGCTATGCGGATGTTGATCAGCGTCTCGACCTCGAACCCGTCGCAATCGATGCTGATCGCTGGGAGGCAGTGGCGCCAGAACGCGTTGTAGCCGTAGCAGAGATCGGAGTAGGAGGTGCCGAAGAGGAGATTGACGGTGCCGCTGAGAATCCGGTTTCCGGCGCTTCTCAGGCGCGTGATGTCCCCGCTTCCCCCGCCGCGACAGAACCGCGATCCCTTCGCGAAGTCCGCGCCATCGCTGAGGGCCGCGACGAAGCGCGGAATCTCGCGTGGGTCCGCCGAGCCGTCCGCGTCCAGCATCACCAGGACATCGCCGGTGGCTGCTTGGAAGCCGCAACGAAGCGCGTCGCCCTTGCCGCGCCGTTTTTGCTCGATGACCCGCACCTCGGGTAGCAGCCGGCGTGCGACTGCAGGCGTGTCGTCGACGGAGTAGCCGTCGACGACGATCACCTCGTGCAGGTTCTCCGGCAGCTCCGCGAACACATGCGGCAGGTTGGCCGCCTCGTTGAGTGTCGGGATGATCACGCTGATCCTCGGCGCGAGTCCATTCGTGCTCTGCATGTGCCCTCCGTGCTCTCCCGGGATCAAGGTCCGCGGGAGTGAACTGGGAGGGCGACACGCTGAAGTTACATCTCGATTTCACTTCGGAATTTCATCTCGGTTACAGGTGCGAGGTCGGCGAGCGTGAATCCTGGGCGGTAGCCGAGCGACCGGTACATGAGCTCGCTCAAGCGGTCGTAGCGACGCTTGGCGTCGCTGTGACGACCCGCGGCGATGTCCACTCGCACGAGCTCGCGACACACGCCTTCATCGAGCGGCTGTAGCGTCGCCAGCCGCCCGAGGGCGCTGCGCGCCGGCCCGGTCCGCCCGGATGCTTGCTCGAGGTCCGCCAGCCGGACCAGTCCCTCACAGGCGAGGTCGTGCAGGCGTGCACGTTCGCACAGAGCCCAGGGCGCGAATGGCGCATCGGCGAACAACTCGTCGCGATACAGCGCCAAGGCGCTGGTGAGGAGCGTCGCGGCTGCCGCGGGATCGTGGTCGGCCAGATCCAGCCCCCTGCGCATGCCGCGCTCGAACTCGTCGAGATCGAGCTCGACGTGTTCGAGATTCAGTTGATAGCTGCCGCCCCGCGTGGTCAGGTAGGCGGGAGTCTGATGGTTCGCGCGACCGGGTTCCAGCGCGCTTCGCAGCCGATGTACGGTCGTGCGCACGTTTCGCACGACGTGGTAACCGGGTTCGTGCCATAACGCCTCCCCGATCTCGTCGGCCGTTACCGGACGCTCCCGGCGAATGATCAGATAGCGCAGCAGGTCCCCGGCCCGCTGGTCGACCCAGCCCCCCTCCAGCGTGCTCTCACCGCACAGGATCGTCGTTCGCCCGAAGCTGTTGATGCGCAGCCGCTTCGCCGAGCGCCACGCCGGGTTGACCTGACGCCGACGGTCACAGACGTCGCCGCAGCGCAGCTGCAAGAGGACTCTGGCGGGGTCGCGCGCGATCAGCGATGCCGAGACCCAGATCGCCCGGGGGCCATCCGTGGTCGTCACGTCGCGTCTGATCTCCGCGACCTCGCGATCACCGCTGAGTGTCAGCCGCGTCGGACAGCCGCTGGTGGCTTGGCAGCCGAGCAGGCCACAGCACGTTCTCCCGGCGGACCTGTCGGCCAGTGATTCGAGCAGTGCTGAAGCCGCTCCGTTGCGACACAGGATCCGCCCGTCCTGATCGACCACCACGAGCCCATGGACAGAGCGGTCGAAGGCGGCCTGCTTGAGCAGCTGATCAGGCGGGCCGGGTACAGGCCCTGCCGGTCGCGGCCCCGCGCTGCCTCGCACGCCCGCGTACCTGCTGAGCCCGGGCGCCGCCCGGGGGCTGATGACGCGTGGTTCTTGATCGCCTCTCGCGGGCGCCCGCGGCAGCGCTGCGTCGGTGGCATCCATGCCTCGCCCTCCAGCGAGTACTAAACGAACCATAAACGTACGCGGGCAACCTAGTGCATTAGCATTTGCCTGTCAATTTAGCGTCGCGCCGGTGACGCTCCGGGCCTAGCCTGGCTTGCAGATGCGGGCCCGAGCCTGCATGGCGGTACTCACGGAGTTGCCTTCAATAAACATCGGCGAGGGAATTGACTGAGCGACTCGGCGATCGTGGCCCACGGTGTGGCGGCGTCGCCAAGGGGCGTTGCGCGCTCGCGACGGTCGCTGCGGAGCCGCTCGCGCCGAGCGTTGGGGCGCCGCGGCCTCGGGTGGGACCGCGGCGCCCTCCCGGGCTCGCTGTTGGGAGCATCGAAGCCCGGGCTCCTTCGAGCGACACCGCGATGGGGATCTGGTGCCGCTCGAGCGAGTCCGATGCTTCCTCAGCCGATGCCGTCTCCAGGCGCGGCCCCCCATGGCGGGCGGGGACTCGTGGCACGCCCGAGCCGTGCGCCGAGTGCCGTCAGGTGCCACGCGTTGGCGCAGCCATGCTGCTGGCCCGCTCCGCGGTTCTCGAGCAGCTCGAGTTTCGCCAGACGGCTCAGCAGCCGGGAGATCTGACCCTCGTCGATGATCCCGGAGCGTTCGCCAATTTCGCGGTTACTGGCACCGGGATGCGCCGCGACGACCGCGAGCGTGCGCACGGTCCGGTAGGTCACGCGCATGTTCAGGCCGGCGAGACGGCCGCTTTCCTGGTTCGCTGAACGCGGGCGTTTGGAGCTCTCTGCCAGGGGCCACTCCGCCCCGAGCTCCTTGCGGGCGGCGGCGACACCGAGATACGGCAGCACGATCGTGCTCATCAGAGGCCCGAGGAGCGTCCTGAACTCCTCACCGCGGCCATCGACCAGGTGGGTGTGGAGCACCGCGAGGACACCCCCCGCGATCGCTTCCCCGGCCACGCTGGGGGGGTCACGGTTCGGGCCGAGCGCTCGTCCACGGTCGATCGCGCACGCGAGCTCGTCCACCGCACGGGCGTGGAGGTCCAGCACGCGCTCTCCACCCGCGAGGGCCTGCACCAGACATACCCCCGCAAGTCCGGGCTCCTGATCGATCAGCTCGAGCAGTGTCGCGAGCGCCGCACGAGTCCCGTCGCGCCAGCAGGACTGGGAGGCATACGCAGCGGCTGCGTGCCTGCGTGCCTCCTCGAGCGTTTGTTCCAGTGCGACCAAAAAGCAGTCTTCCCTGTCGCTGAAAAGCTCGCCGAAGGTCTTGCGCGAGACTCGCGCACGAGAGATGACCTGCGCGACAGTCATCCGTGCATAGCCGACGTCGGCGACGGCCTCCAAAGCGGCGGCGACCATCCGTGCGCGCTGAACTTCCGCAACGCTGTCGCCGCGCACCTGCGCGCGCGCGCTCGAGGGCCGCCGACGAGGGCGCACCGACGCCTGATCCTGGACACTCACCCGCGCGCTCATCGTACGTGGGCCATCTTGGCCGAACCATGGACGCCTGATAAGCCAAGACGTACAACTTTCTAACTGAGGAAAGCCCCGGCGAGATGCGACCCCTCGCGCGGGCATCCCAGCCGCACGGGGGACCGCGTCGCTTGCAACGGACTTCCTCGATTTCGCTGGGCGATTGCGAGGCTGGCTGAGGCATCACGGTCGCAGGATTGCGAATCGACCCCAATGGTGGACGGTGCGGGTGCGCATTCAAGTGCTGGGTCGATGCGGACGTTAACAACGGCAGAACGCGCCCATGCAGTCAAAGCTCCTCATACCATCGCGACCCCGGCCCTCGGGTCGTTCGAGCGACGGCGCGGATGGTGTAGCGGGCACCGCTCATCCAGCTCGCGAGCAACCCGATCTGGCGGCGCTCGAACGAGCGGAGCAACTGGTGCAGACCGGCACCTGGACTTGGAACCTCGAGACTGACGTTCTGCTGTGGTCGGAGAACATGTTCCGTCTGCTTGGCCTCGAGCCGGGATCGGTCACGCCCACCCCCGAGTTGGTGATCTCCTGTGTCCATCCGGACGACCGCGCGCGTGTCGCGCGCGGTGTGGCATCGGCGAGAAACAAAGAGAGCCTCCCCGACCCGGTCTACCGAACCGTCTGGCCGGACGGGACGACCCACGTCCTGCGCTCATATCCAGCCGTGGCGGACGAGCGCGAGGGCAGGCCGAGGCGGCTGATCGGCGCCGTCCAAGATGTGACCGAGCTGGCCGAGTCGCGACAGCGGACGGCCGAGTCGCTCACCCTCGTGGAAACGCTGCAATCGGCTGCGCCGGTGGGCTTTGCGTTCGTCGATCGCAACCACCGCATCGTTCGCATCAACGAGACTCTTGCCGCGGTCAACGGCGCATCGCCGGAGGAGCACATTGGCCGGACCATCGCCGAGATGGTCCCTGACGTGTGGGCACAGATGGAGCGCGTGTACCGCCACGTGCTGGAGAGCGGCGAGGCGGTGGCGAACGTCGAGGTCGAGCGCCAGAGGAGCGGCGAGCAGAGCTTCCGGGCCTGGCTCGCCAGCTACTACCCCGTGAACGTCGATGGCGAAGTGCTGGGCGTCGGCGTCGTCGTGGTCGATGTGACCGAGCGCTATGAAGGGGAGCTGTTCCGCTCTGCGGTGATGGACACGATGGTCGAGGGCCTTTACGCGCTGGACTCACAGGGTCGCGTGACCTTGATGAACGCCCCCGCTGCGAAGATGCTCGGCTGGAGCGAGGAGGAGCTGCGTGGGAAGTCGATGCACGCCGCGATCCATTTCCAGCATGCCGACGGCTCACCGCACCCCGAGGAGGAGTGCGAGCTGCTGAAGGTGAGAACAGAGGGTCGAGCCGTGTGCATGACCCATGAGGCCTTCACGCGCAAGGATGGCACGATCTGCCCGGTCGCCTACTCCGCCGCGCCGCTGACCAGCGGTACGAGCGTCACTGGAGTCGTCGTCGTCTTTCGCGACACCAGCGCTGAGAACGCCGAGGAGGACCGAGCCAGACGCGAGCTGGACACGCTCGCGTGGGTCGGTCGCATCCGGGATGCGCTCGATCAGGACAGACTCATCCTCTACTCGCAGCCGATCGTCCCACTCGCGGGCGGGCAGCCAAGCCAGGAGCTGCTGCTGAGAATGCGGGGACCTGGGGGCGAAATCATCGCGCCCGGGAGCTTCCTGCCGGCAGCTGAGAAGTACGGACAGATCGGCGAGATCGATCGCTGGGTGATCGGCCAGGCAGTCCGTCTGGCCGCCAGCGGCGAGCGCGTCGAGGCGAACCTGTCGGCCGCGTCCCTCGGCGACCCCGATCTGCTGTCACTGATCGAGCGCGAAGTGCGCGATGCGCACGCCGATGCCTCGAAACTCGTCTTCGAGATCACGGAGACGGCGCTGATGGAGGACGTCGCCGTCGGTGCGGCCTTCGCGCAAGGGCTCGCCGGCATCGGCTGTCAGCTCGCCCTCGATGACTTCGGCACCGGGTTTGGCAGCTTCACCTACCTGAAGACGATACCCGTCGACTATCTGAAGATCGACATCGATTTCGTGCGTGACCTCACGAGCAACCCGGCGAACCAGCATCTCGTGAAGGCGATCGTGGGCCTTGCGCAGGGATTCGGCTGTCAGACAGTCGCCGAGGGAGTCGAGGACGCCGAGACGCTCGAGTTGCTCAGGAACTACGGCGTCGACTTCGCTCAAGGCTTTCACCTCGGGCGTCCAGCGCCGCTCGCGACTTCGTAGTCAGACGGCTGCGCCCGCGGCTGCCCGAGGGATGGCCGCCACGCGGATATCTCATCCGGCCCGGCGGTAGCAGACGTGCGTCGCCAGTGGGGAGTGGAGGACCTCGTCGGGCTCGAAATCGAACTCGGCGACGCCGTTGAACATCTCCTCGCCCGATCCGAGCAGGACGGGGACGATGTCGAGCCAGAGCTCGTCGATCACGCCCGCCAGCAGCGCTTGGCGAACGGTCGAGGCGCCACCCGCGATGTCGATGCCGTCTGCGCCGGCAGCCTCGCGGGCCTGGGCGTAGGCGGCGTCGAAGCCATCGGTGACGAAGTGAAACGTCGTCCCGCCCTCCATCTCGATCGGTGCGTGAGCGTGGTGGGTCAGGACAAACACGGGCGCGTGATAGGGCGGCTCGGGCCCCCACCAGCCCGACCACTCCTCGTCCCACTCGCCGCGAACCGGGCCAAACATGTTGCGGCCCATGACGTAGGCGCCGCGAGGGCGCAGCAAACGGCGCACGACGGTGGCGTCCGCCTCGTTTGCGCGCTCGTCGCCAAGGTGCCAGCCGTGAAGCTCGCGGCCCCGCTTGCCGAGCGGGTCGTCGCGGCTCTGTTCGGGCCCGGCGACGAAGCCGTCGAGGGAGATCGACATGTGGCAGGTGGTGTCGGTCATGACTCTCCTCCAGAGTGATTGTGCTTTGCAAACGGGGGCGCCGGGGAACCGTATCTGGGGGATGTCACCGAAGACGGCACGAACGGCGCAGTTGTGATCGTGTCCAGCCCGTCGGGCGAACCGGGCCGTGCGGCCGTTTGGCTACCCATAGATCGTTACAGGCACGCCTGGGCCGATGCGCTCAGCCAACCAGTCGATGCTGGCGGTGGCGAGGCGCACGCAGCCATGGGATTCGGCCGCGCCGAGGATCCCGCCGAGCCCGTCGCGTCCATGCAGCCCGATCTGGCCGGGACCGCCTTCAAATTCGCGCAGCGCGTTCGAGCGGGCGCTCAGCGCCAGCGCGAACGGACCACCGGGCTCCCCTGCGTTCATCTGCAGCGTCTCCTCTACAAAGAACCGCCCGGTGGGCGTCGGCGTGCTGAGCTTTCCCACGACGGCCTGGAAGCTCCTCACCGCTCGTCCGCGGCCATAGACCGTCACTCGGCGCGCAGCGAGGTCGACGAACAGGTGCCAACCGGTTGCGGCGGCGCGGGTTCCGTGCTGGGCGATCCAGCCGGTCAAGCCGTTGGGACGGCCAGGGAGCATCACGTGCAGCCACTGGATTCCGTGCGCGCCGGTGGCATGTCCGATCACCGGTAGCGCTGCGCGCTCCGCGGTGATCGGCGTCAGCGCAGGGACCCGAGCGACAACCGGCGACGCCACCGATGGCTCGCGGTGCGCCTCGTGTCCGCTGAGCAGCACGGCGAGCCTCTGGCTGGCCGCTGCGGCCTGCCCTTCACGGTTCTCGGACGCGGAAGCCGGGGCAGCCGCGACGGTGAGCAGCAACACGAGCGTCAGCACCAGAGGGCCGCAGGCGCGTCCGCTCGTGCAACCGGATTCCGCTGCGCGTGGGGCGCCCGCCGACGCTGATGACCGTTGCCTCATCGCCTCGCCCGCACGGACGAGCTGCCGGCTCGCCCGTGCGCTGAGAACGGTCATCCTGTGAACGCGCCCCGATGGCCAGGCCTCGCGGGCCGTGCCTGCGTGTGTCGCCTGTGAGCAGCGCGTAGGGCTCGACGTCGGGCGGCTGCCCTGCGTCTCGCCGCTCGCGCTCGCTCCGCTGATGTCGAGCGCGGAGCGACTGGCCGCGTCGTCGTCGCGACGACGACGGCCGGCGTGGACGCGGTGGTCGTGCTTGTAGTGGGCGTCGTCGTTGTCTGGCCGGTTGGCTTCGTTTCGCCGCCGCTGGGGCCTTTGCTCGCTGCTTCAAGCGCGGCTGTTTCTTCGGGTGTGCTCGCTTCTGTGCCACCGCCGCTGCCGCTTCCGCTGGACGCGCAGGTAGATGTCGTGATCGTGTTGGTATCGAGATTGACGGCCGCGCTCTGCGCGAGCAGGCGACCGTGGATCGTGGCGGCCGTGTTCGCCGTGATCGTCGCCGCGGCCATCACCGTCCCGACGAAGCGGGTGCCCGTCCCCAACGTGGCCGACGAGCCGACCTGCCAGAAGACGTTGCACGCCTGGGCGCCGTTGACGAGCTGGACGGCGGTGTTGGAGCCTGTTGTCAACGTCGATGCGATCTGGAAGATGAACACAGCGTTGGGATTGCCTTCCGCGTTGAGGATCACGCTGCCTGAGGCCAGCAGCAACGAACCGGTGGCGGTGTGAACACCAGGGGCGAACGTCTGCCCGGACAAATCGGTTCCCGTGGAGCCTTCGCTGGAGCGCGACGCCGCGTCGTTGTAGGCCGTCGTGAGCGCGTTCTTTGCTCCGATCGCCAGTGCGTCGTCGACGTGGGTCTGCCCGAGCACTACCGGGGCGCCGGTCACGGACGATCCTGGGCTCAGTCCGAGATCGCCGAACATCGTCGTCGGTCCGGTGTTCGTGACGGTGGAACCGCCCAACACCGAGAAGCTCGCTGCCGTACCCAGTCCCACGCTCGCGGGTGAGGCGATGGCCGTGCTGGCGAGCACGAGGCTCGCCACCAGCGCTGCCAGCACCAAGAGTCCGGCCTGGGGGTGACGATGAGCGGACCGATCGCGCCTGGGCGAGCGGTGCTTGGTAAGGACGCCGCATTTCATGGGCGTCTCCTCGCTGCGGCGTCTGGCGCCGCGGTAGAAAGGGAATGGCTCCCCGGCCTCGTTCGGCCTGTGGCGTCCATCGACATCCCACCCAGAGCCCATGAGGTACTCGTGGTGAGAGCATCGAACGTCCACGACGCTGCCTCCGGGCGTCCGCGCGGGGGGTGCGTATCGCCAGTGCAGGCTCACTCGCTCAAGTAGCTCCCCGATTCGGTCGAGACGTTCTTACTCGGCCACGCGAGACGGCGGCGTGGCTACCGAAGCAGGACCGGGGTGTGATGCAGCGCACGGCAGCACCAGCAAGCTCCTCGCGGCGTGTGTCCCCCAGCGCGTTCACCAGCCCGTCGGGCGTCGAGTGCGCCGCTCGCTACTCGGGGTCGAGATGCAGGTAGCGAGATCTCCACAGGCGCCGCCCCTCGGGCGCCGGTACGTTGGCGACCGCCACGCGGAGCTGCTCGAAACGCAAGAGCGCCTGCGCGAAGCCCACGAAGTAGCGCGCCTGTCGAGTTGGGAGTGGCAGCCGGACACAAATGAGGTCGTCGTCTTTGCGGCGCTGACGGAGGCTGCCGCGCTCGCCGGCACGCGGGTGGGGCTGGACGAGTTGCTGGTCGCGATGGGACCGGAGGACCGTCGCCTGGCGCGTGAGGATCTCGCGGAGATGGTCCGCGGTGAGCGCGAGGAGTCGCTGAGGCGCTGCTGTTACGAGCTTCCGAGCGGTCAAGCGTGGATCGAGTCACGCTCGCGCGCCGTGCGTGACAGAGACGGACACCTGTTGTGCGTGCGCGGCACCAGCCAGGAGGTAACCGAGCAGCACCTCGCAACCCGCGAACTGGCGCGCGGTCGCGACTTCGCCCAAGCGACGCTCGATTCGCTGCCGAGCGAGATCGCGGTGCTCGACGCGGACGGTGAGGTTGTCATGCGCAATGCCGCATGGAGCGCGCTCACCGAGGCCGGTGGGGCCGCCATCGCCGTCGGTCCCGGCGTCAACTACCTGGCGGCCTGCGATGCAAGCGGCGATCCGGTGGCCGGGAAAATCGCCACCGGGCTCCGCGAGATCATCGCCGGCGCGCGCAACGGATTTGCGCTCGAGTACGCCGGTCGGGCTTCCCTCGCGGAGGCGCGCTGGTTCGTGCTGCGCGGAGCGCGATATGACGGGCCAGGCGCGGCGCGCGTGGTGATCGCCCGCAGTGAGGTCTCAGAGCGCCGCGTCGCCCAGGCAAAGCTTGCCCGCGAGCGCGAGCGCTCCGAGCGTGAGCTGCGCGCCGCGAGGAACTACCTGCGCGCGGTCGCAGACGGCATGGGGGAGGGCCTCTGCACCACCGACGCCGACGGGCGAGTCGTCTTTGTCAACCAGGCCGCGGAGAGTCTTCTCGGATGGACGCGTGATTCGGCCAAGGGTCGCTCGCTTCACGAGCTGGTGCACGCCGGCAGGCCGGACGGCGAATGTCTCGCGGAGGAGTGCCCGATTCTCCAGGCCAGCCGCGACGGTGTTGCTGTCCGCGTCGAGGACGACTCGTTCAGGCGCATGGACGGGCAGTGGCTGTCGGTGGCATACACGGCGGCGCCTTTTGTCACAGACGACGGCATCGATGGCTGCGCCGTGGTCTTTGAGGACGCGACCGAGCGCAAGGCCCGTGAGCTTGACATGGAGCGCGACGTGCAGACCCTCTCGTGGATCAAGCGTATTCGCGATGGGCTCGCGCAGGATCGCTTCGAGCTCTATGAGCAGCCAATCCTCGATCTCGCCTCCGGCAAGATCGTTCAGCGCGAGCTTCTGCTTCGCCTGCGCGAAACCGATGGTGAGATCATCGGCCCGAGTTCGTTTCTGCCCATCGCCGAGCAATATGGGCTGATCGCCGACATCGACCGCTGGGTGATCGAGCGGGCCACGGAGATCGCCGCCGAGATCGGGCCGGTGCAGATCAATGTCTCTGCGCGATCTGTCGGTAGCGCGACGATCGTCGACTGGATCGAGCGGTGCCTGCAGCGCGCCGACGTCGATCCCTCCTTGCTCATGCTCGAGATCACCGAGACGGCGCTGATCGCAGACGAGGCAGCGGCAAAGGTCTTCGCCAATCGCCTGCACGATCTCGGCTGCAAGCTCGCGCTGGATGACTTCGGCACCGGCTACGGCGGCTTCACCTACCTCAAGCAACTGCCCGTCGATCTCCTGAAGATCGACATCGAATTCGTGCGCGACCTGAGCACCAATACGGCCAGCCGCCACGTGGTGACCGCTGTGGTGGCGCTTGCGCGTGCGTTTGGCCTGAGAACCGTGGCCGAGGGCGTGGAGGACGCGCCTGCGTTGGAGATGCTGCGCGACCTGGGCGTCGACTTCGCTCAGGGCTATCACATAGCCAGGCCGGCGCCCGTCGAGCGAGTGGGCGCAGACCTTGCCTCTCGAGTTTTCATCCCGGCCGCCGGTGACGGTCGCTACCGCCAACAGAACGGACAGCTCCATGACCACTGAGCCCACCGACCAAACTTGGAGTGACCAGCATCAGCTGGAGCAGGAGCAAGCGATTCGTGACCTCGATCAAAGCATCACCGACCGGGAGCAGGCGATCGTCGACGGTGAGCAGATGGCGATCGATCGTGAGCAGGCCGGCCTCGACTCCGAGTTGGCGGCCGTGGAGGACGCACCGTCGGTGTCCGGGAACGACGGTGGTGCGCAGAGGCAGTCGCAGATCGGCGAACGGCAGGCCCGCAGTGACGCGCGACAGGATCAGGCAACGCGCAGCCAAACAGGCGCCGACGGGGTGCAGGAGCTCCTCGACGACCAGCAACACACCATGGATCAGCCGGGTGACGGTTCGTCTGCGATACCGCGAACCCCCGAGCAGCTGGAACGGGATGCGAGCGATCGCGCCAGGGCGGCTGCCATACGAGCTGTGGCCGCGCGACGACGCGCGGCGGAGGCACTGGGCCGGGCCGAGGCCGCTGAACTACGCGCGCGCGCACTGCAACAACGCCAAGCGAAGGCGTGACTGAAAAGGGCGAAGCGCTGCGGCGGCTCGATCAGTCGGACGCGGCTCGCGCGGCGGTCACATGGTCGGCCGCGGCGCTCAGACCGAAGCGGCGCAGTGCCTCGACATCGGCAGGATCGACCGGCGCGCGCGGCGCGGTGGCCAGCGCTCGCCTGTAGTCCTGCGCGGCGGACGCGCGCGCGCCCGGTCCCGACAGGCGGTAGCGCGCGGGCAACATCGGCCCGAACAGCAGCGGCTCGCTCAGCGCGGGCCACGCCAGCGGATCGGGCGAGACGCCGCTCTCCTCAGACAGCATGAGCGCCAATGCGTTGTGAGACTCGAGGATCGGCCGCGGCGTGACGATCGCCTCGCGCATGTGCTGCGGCTCGGGGAGAGCGAGGGCGCCGCTCCACACCGAGAAGATCCAGCGCGCCTGCAGCTCCAGCAGCGGCCAGTACGGGCCCTGAACGAGGAACTGCCCGATCACGCCGAGCCCGGGAAGGTCCGGGTGGAAGGTGCGCTGGTAGAGGTCGGTGTCGACCCACGTGCGATCGCCTGCCACGTCGCTCAGGTAGGGCACGTCGGGGTCATAGCCGGTCGCGCAGACGATCGCGTCGACATCGGCGCTCGTGCCGTCGGTGAAGGCAACCCTCCGGCCGACGACGGCGGAGATCCCGGGCCGGCACGCGATCTCTCCGTCGCGGATCTGTTGCAGGTAGCCCTGGCACAGCGACAGCCCGGCGATTCGCAGGTCATCGTCGGGTGCGGCGGCCCCGAAGTCGGCCGGGTGGCCGGCCACCCGCAGCACGCGGGCCCGCTGCCGCCGCGCCCAGTCCTCCGAGGACAGCCGACGTCGCTCGAGCGCGCCGAACGCGGTGTACCACTGCCAGTCGGACGGGACACCCCCGACGACCTTCTGGATCACGTAACGCGGCTTGCGAAAGGCAGAGATAACCCGCGCGTGCCCGGCGAGGTCCGAGGCGATCTCGACCCCGCTGACACCGTTGCCATACACCAATACTGTGCGGTCCGCGAACGCGTCCGCACCGGGGTAGTCGTAAGCGTGAAGCAAATCGCCGGCGAAGTCGGTGACGGTGGAGGGAAAGCGGGGAGCGTGAAAGCGCCCGGAGGCGACCACGACCGCATCGAAGGGCTCGGCGTCCACGAGCCAGCCCGGCCGGACGTCCTCGACGCGGGCGCCGAATCGGACGCGGTCGAGAACTCCGTAGGTGCGTGCGTAGGACTCGAGATACTCGCGAACCCGCTCCGCCGTGGGGTACAGGGGATCATCCGGCGGCGGAGGATGGTCAGAGAACGCCGTCAGCTCCCGGCTCGTGTTGGTCCGCATCCCCGGCCACACGCCACTGTGCACACCCGTCGTGTGCCACTGGCCGCCGATCCGCTCAGCGGCCTCGAACACGGTCGGCTCAAACCCCGCCTCGAGCGCGTACTTCGCCGCGGCGATGCCGGAGGGCCCAGCTCCGATCACCGCGATCCGCGCCCCGTCAGCGAGCCTCACGCGGCGACACTATCGCCCGGACGCTCGGCCGCTCGCGGCCTCATCTCACTCGCTGTGCGCCCGGAGACTCGAAGTCGTTCGCGGCCAAGCGCACCGGCCGGGCCAGCGCAGCCAGCTCACGGCACTGTCGTTTGCTCAGCGGATCCATCCCGAAGCTGGCGCCGTTGAGCACCTTCGTTGCCGCGCGCGCTGTGCGCTTGCCCTCACGCGTTATCCGCGCCAGGACCGTTCGGCGGTCGCTGCCATGTTCCACCCGCTCCACGTAGCCGCTGCCGGAGAGCTTGTCGACGACGTTGGTCACGCTCGCGCGATGAACCTGCAGGCGGTCGCCGATCTTTCCGAGTGGGAGCTCGCCCCGGCGGCTGTAGAAGAGCAGCATCAGCGCCTCGTAGCGTGCGAAGGTGAGATCGTGCGGCTCCAACAGCTCGTTGAGCCGCACGAGGACGATCTGTTGGAGGCGCATCAACGACGTGACCGCCACCATCGGCGCGACGGTCGCAGGGCCCCAGTGCTGGTGCCACTGCCGTCCTGCCTCCTCGATCGGATCGAAGCTCAGCGGCGCGCCCAAGGTCGGAAGTCTGCCAGTTTTCCGCGGAGCCGTTCGCTCCGCGGCCCGCGCGGGCTGGGCTTTGGCTGAGAGGGAGGGTGTCGCGGTGCTCAGAAGACTGGTGTCTCGGTGTACTTGCCGAAGACTTGCTGCAGCGATTCGATGATCTCGCCCTCGCTGGCGCGTGCGCGGGCGCAGTCGAGGAGTGGCTCCATGAGGTTGTGCTCGTCGTCGGCGGCGTGCTCGCGT